>CAWHGX010000001.1:0-199056 GCA_963828775.1 uncultured Bacteroidales bacterium
TGCTTCGAGATGAAGAAAATGCTGGTGTCCATAAAATGGTCTGAGATCCCAGCCTTTCTTAAGATCTTCCAGGGCTTGATAATAATTCCCTGATTTGTAAAAGCCCCATCCTCTGGTGTCATATATACTGGCAAGCAACTCTTCATCCGGCGGATTTGTTGTTAGAGCACTATCAGCCAGATTCATGCCTTCCCCGATATTTATGTCATTATCAATAAGCAGCCAGGCCAGGTAATACATTGCCCATGTATTATAGATATCTGATGGTTCTGATTTTATAGCTAGCTGATAATGCTGCCGGGCTTCCCCCAAAAGGGATGATTTCTGGTATATTAATCCTATTTCGGATTCAATCCTGGCATTGGAGAATTTTACCTTTTTACATGCAGTACGAAATTCTGTCAGCAACCCATTGGCTTTTACTGTATCTCCAAGAGAAAAGGCACAAACAGCCTGATAACTTAAAATCTGATGTTCTTCGTGAGGCCACGAATCAAGTCCTTCTTTATATATTTTTAATTCTTTATTATGTTCTCCGATTCTATGATATGCATTCCCCAAGATAAAGGTAATGCCAGATCCACAGTTTTCTGCCGTTAAACTTCTTAATCAAAGCATTCCCTTTTTCAAATGCATTAATAGCATCCTGCCACTGTTCAGTAATATAATATACCCAGCCCAGAGTATAAAACTTGATAGGTGAATACGGATTGAATTCCAGATATTCCTTAAGTGATTTGATCTGTTCATCAGGATCTTTATCAACAGCAGCTTTTAATTCCCTTATTTGCATTTGTATTTCGTGGGGCATATCACCAATCCTGTTGTATGCTTTATATGCCCACATTTTGCTCTCCCTCGATTTTCCAATATCCCCGCAGGCATATGATAGCATTAACATCGGGCTGACAAAACCTGAATCACAATTTACAGATTTGACATAGGTCTCAATTGCAGATTTATAATCTGATTGACCATGATAGATCCTGCCCTGAATATAATATTTGAATGCTTTAGCAGAAGATGTATAAACGTTCTTCAGATCATAAATCGGATAATTTTGTTTTAGCTTTTTTATTTCCAGATAGTTCTTTATAAGCTTTGACAATGAATCGGTGATCGGGAAGAAATCATCTTCTGTATTTCCGCAGATTTCATAGGATTTATATATTTCTTCGGTCCTTGATTCCATTAGATTAACAGTAACACAGATTCTGCCGATAGTCTTATACAAACTTCCGATTATAACTGTGTACGCATCCACCTTTAAAGCAGCATCAGCAGCAAAAGAAGGTGTAAGAGAAGCATAATTTATGTTATCGGCAATTCCAAGGACCTTATCCATAGTTTCATACTGCCGGACTGACAATTCCTCTGAATTTGAAAGTGATGTAATAAGCAGGTTTTGAAGACCCAATTGCCAGATATTAAATAATGTATCTGCTGTCAGATTCTTAAATGGCATGACCGCAACAGAAATTCTTCCGTCAGATGACCTTAGGGTTGCCATCCTGTCTTTCTTGAATATTTTCGGATAAGCCAGAATTATTACAGTTATTATCAGAACTGCATTCAGAACATAACTTGCTCTCAGTTTTCTTTTTACAGGTTTTGTTGCAATTTCTTTGCTTTCCAGTTCTTCAAGTGATTCGGTTTTCTTTATCCCCTGGGGTGTAAAATCAAATACCCATGACAGAATTATCACGACAGGTAAACCAATAAGGAGTCCTGTCAAAATCAATGTAGAAATCCAATCGGGAAGGTGTAACGGGACAGCAAGGTTGTTGGTTACTTCAATGACGATATAAGCTGTTGCAGCATAGGTTGTAACCACGCTGAAGACTTTCCGTCTTTTCAACTCCCTCCAGAACCTTTCAAAACTGTTGAGTTTTCTGAGCCATCAGGAAAAACCCGGTTAATGTACAGGTAAAGTTAAACTATCCCGATACCAAAGTCAAGTGGGGTCAGATTAATAAGAGCAGGTAAAAAGCCCCCGGAGCTGATTTCCGGGGGCTGGGAATAAATCAAGTACTCTAATCCTTCAAACATCGTACAGAGAAACCGGTTTTTTTATCGTAGTTATTTCTGTAAATCACACCTGATTGGTAATAAATAGCCCTGTATGAGCCATTTGCCGGATAGACCTCCGTGGACGACCACCAATATTCAGAGAATCCAAACTCCTTAAAAGAATCACTGGTAAGGACATCACGCCATCCTGCAGGAAGGGCATTAAAGCCGCTTTCGTTTGTTGCACCCTTATTGGGACTGTTCCAGTGAACTAATCCTGATTCCTTTAATTTACCACCAGCGGTGGCATCTCCTCCAAGACAGGTGACAAGTGTAGACCACTCGGTATCAGTTGGGATATGCCAACCTTCAGGACATAAATTTCTTGTATCCACAACTGCGTACCATGTATAAAGTCGTCCGTAAACCTCCGGGAATGCGGCAAAAATGGAATCACACTTATTAGAGATCACGGAAGCAGTCATATTACTATTATATGGAATAGCCCAGGGCAGATATTTGGTTTTCGTAACTAATCTTCGCAGATTGTTTTATAATCCCTGCCTTAACCATTTGATCAGAAAGTCAAGTTTCCTGATCCGCCGTCAATCAACGGGATCAAAGAATTTGAGAACTCTGTTATTGCTTCCTTATATGACCATTGATACTCGGCTTCTCCTGTAAAGCCTGAAGTGGCAGGAATAGTTGTGCCAATCAGGTCTCCGTTACGATACCTGGTAACCTTAAGGTTCTCTCTCATCCAAATCTGAGTTCCTATTGCGATTATATTATAGACATTCCCATCGATATCTGTAATAGTTGGTGTCGAAGTGGTGAAACTAAAATCGTTTCCATAAACGGTTCCGAGAGAATTTATCGCCTGTATTCTGAAGTGGTAGGTTGTTTCCGGCAATAGTCCTGAAAGCTCAGCGTTTACATTTGTATTTGAATTTCCTGTTACCGGACTTTGTATTGGAGTTATTGTTTGACCGTAGTTGGTCGTTGTCCCATACTCAAATGTAACGATAGTTGATAAGTAGTTTGGATTAATGATACCAGGCAAGATTGCGGTTGTTGAGGTTACTCCGGTTGCCGGTTGGGTTGTGGCTGTGGGGACTTGTCCCAGTGTGGTGAAACTAAAATCGCTTCCATAGGTGGTCCCGAGCGAATTTATCGTCTTTATCCTGAAGTAATAATTCGTTCCCGGTAATAGTCCTGAAATCTCAGCGGTAACATTTGTACTTGAATTTCCTGTTATGGGGCTTTGTGTGGCAGGAATTGTTTGACCGTAATCTGTGGTTGTCCCATACTCAAAAGTAACGATAGTTGATAAATTGTTTGGATTAATGACACCATTCAGGATTGCGGTTGTTGAGGTTACTTCTGTTGCTGTTTTAGTTGCAGCAATGGAGACTTGTCCCAGTGTGGTGAAAGACATAACCATTCCGTAACCAACACCCGCCTCATTCACGGCATAGGCTCTTACATAGTAAGTTGTTGTAACATCAAGGTTTGTCATATTGCTTAAAAACGAACCAGCCCCCCCACCCTCAATGGTTCTGCTGTCGACAGTAGTTGGTGTTATTCCCTTGCTCCAACAAACACCCCTTTCGACGATCGTACCGGAACCCTCATTTGTGATAGTTCCGCCACAAGTTGCGGACGTTCCGGTAATATTCGTTACGTCAGAAGTGGTCAGCGTTGGGACCTCTCCTTTTTCTTTTTTGCATGAATGGAAAACAAATAAGGTTATCAGCAAAACCACTCCAACAAGCACATGGCGATTTTTCATTGGATTGAGTTTTAAGTCGGTTGCAGGTTCTCCCTTGTGATAATCAAAAGTAAATTAGAATATTCCCTACAGTGAATAAATTATTTACGCTTTATGAATTAGTTCCTTCTATCTTTTGATCAACGATTTACTGATACATTTATTGTCTGCAGAGAAGTGATTTTAGTCTGAAAAAAGCCATAACAAAAAGCCCCCGGAGCCGATTTCCGGGGGCTGGTAATAAGTCAGTATAATCAATCGCGGAATTAGTCTTTAATGCATCGGATTGAAAGGCCTTTATTTTTATCGTATTGAATTCTATTAAGATTGAAAGAATCATTCTGTAAATACCGGCTCCAGCCAGTATCTGAACCAGCCTCACCCTCAGAAGAAGACCACCAGAAACCAATGTCACCAATGTAGTCAAATAAACCCTTGTAGTGAATACAACCGCCAGGAAGTGCAGTAAATCCACTGCTGTTATTGCTGGCCTGATCATTTCCCACGCTACCTGCCAGGCTACTCTCACTCCAACTAAATGTAGCTGCCAGTGATTTGGCAATATCATTACCACTACTACCGAATCCATAGCCATTGTTCGTAAGGTATGTTTCAAGAATTATCCACTCGGCATCATTTGGCTCATGCCAGCCCGTGGGGCACAAATGACGGTTGTCGGCCACAGCATACCAGTTGTAAAGCTTTCCGAATGTGTCATTATTTATATTATCATTATTGTAAATTACATAAGCTCCGGAAGTGGTGCCGTACCAATCACTTTCGCTAAGTCCTGTTATGATGGGATCACCATTGCGATACCTCGTGGTTTTAAGGTTTTCCTGCATCCAGCACTGAGTACCAATTGTAACAGTATTATATTTATTACCATCAATATCTGTTATTATACCGCAATTAGCAAAAGCAGGACTTGTTGCAAAGGTTACTTCATTTCCATATACAGTACCTGCACTGTTAGTAGCATAGGCCCTGACATAATAAGTCGTACTGGCTGTTAATCCTGTTAAACTGCTTGCAAAACCACCAGTTCCTGTGCCATTATTTGTATGTGGATCTGCAATTGTAGGATTGGTTGATGTACTCCAGCAAACACCTCTCGCTGTTACGGGAGTACCCCCATCGGAAATAATATTACCTCCGGATATTCCTGAATATGAGGTTATCGAAGTAACGGTTGCTGTTGTAAGAGTTACTCCAACCAACGGATTTGTGGTAAATGAAACTTCGTTACCGTAACCAGTACCTGCACTGGTAGTAGCATAAGCCCTTACATAATAAATCGTATTGGCTGTTAATCCTGTTAAACTGCTTGCAAAACCACCAATTCCTTTGCCATCAATTGAATGTGGATCTGCAATTGTTGGATTGGTTGATGTACTCCAGCAAACACCTCTCGCTGTTACAGCAGATCCTCCATCGGAACTAATATTACCTCCGGATATAGCTGAAATTGAGGTAATTGAAGTAACGGGTGCTGTTGTAAGTGTTGCTACAACTAACGGATTTGTTGTAAACGAAATTTCGTTACCGTAACCAGTACCTATTTTGTTGTGCGCATAGGCTCTTATGTAATACAAGGTATTTGGAGCCAGATTCGTCAGCTTACTTGTGAAGCTCCCAACCACCCTTGAGTCGTTGGTATGTTGATTTTTAACAGATGTATTAGCTGATGTACTCCAGCAAACACCGGCGATTATAATTTCTTCTCCTCCATCTGAAGTTACATTTCCTCCTGTAGTTGCCGATGTTTGAGTAATGTCTGAGATGTTAGCTGTTGTCACAGCAGGTACAGTCGGAGGCTTCCTGCATGAACTAAGATACAGGATTGAACTAATCAGGAGCACAACAATTATGGGTAATTTGACTAAGTGATTCATAGCACAATTTTTTTGATAAAATATCTCCCCGGGTATGTTATTATCAAAGATAAACCTTGTTTAGATTGAAGTCCATTTTATTCTAATACGGTATTTCTCAATTTCTTATGTAAAGTTATATTATCGCAATCCCAAAGTCAACATCATTTATCAATAAAATTTATAGTCTTATCAATTTTTTATGGGACATCATCATCAAAATCTAAAAACAGTCGAATCTGAAGCACAAATTCAGTATTGATACTTCATACAATAGAAAGCCCCCTGGAGCTGATTTCCGGGAGCTGGTAATTCGCTATTGTTATTAAGATCGTTAGTTATCCATCAAACAACGAACAGAAAATCCATTCAGGTATCAGTAGAGACAGATGTGCAGTTCAGGGGCAGACTAAAAGTGATTCCAGGCTATCACTTTAGTCTTTGGTTACTACGCAGGAGGATATTATAAGCGCTCGTCAGGCAAAAAAGGGAATTGTTAATACAAGCTTGAGAAGCTGCATTTATGGAAGTGCATTTTTGAAATGCTTACTTTGTTTAATCTTGCTTTTCCTTGTCTTTTTCAAGTCTGCGTGCAATTGCTTCGTTATTCTCATTTGCCTGTAAATCCCTTATAAGAGAATATTCATCTCTACGTTTAGCGGCAGCTTTTAAGTCTTCTTCTCTTTTTAAATCTTTCTCACTTTTAAAATCTTCTTCACCTTTTGAATCTTCTTTACCTTTTAAATCCTCCTTTTTGATTTCAGGAACATGATCTGGTGTTGATTTCTCATTTTTCATAATGCAAATATACTAATAAACACAGCGTCAATTGCCGTTGATTTGTTTTGATATAATTAATATATACCGGTCTGACGTCTGATCCCAACTATATCCTCCCCTGCCATCTTTAAACATATTATTCTTACAATGTACTTAATTATTCGACTTATCAGTGTATTAAATTGATTTATATTTGATATGTAATAATATTCAAATCCTGGCAAAGATGAAATCCAGACTTGATCAGGCGATTCTTGATTCAATGACCAAGAATCCAAACAATTGGAGAGGAATTTTTTACTTTAATCCTAATGATCCAAGAATATTAGTCCGCAGGATTAATCCATCAATGGGCTGGTCGTTAAATTTTGCCAGTCCGTATTCTTATATAGCATTAGGCTGCATCATACTGATAACAGTTGCCGCAATGATCTTTCTTTAGTGACAGTATCGGAGTTTTCTGACTATTCCCCTGAATAAAAAAGAACTAACTATCGCACTGACAGTCTCCATGACAAAGAAAATATTGAAGTATCAGTGAGTCTGGAAGAAGACAGAAGAGACAAAAAATACTGCCATGCGGATAAAATTCCCTTAGACGCTGTTTTTCATAAGGATGTTAAGAGAGTATGACTTGCCTGAAAAGTCCATTTACACTGATCTTCATTAATACCAATATTAAAATGAAGCTGCAGTATAATTGACAAAAAGGACTATCAGGCAGATTAACAAAGCTATCCCGACACTTATTGCAATCCAGAAAGCGACAGTGTTGCCCTTGGAGAACTCGTTAAATATCTTTTGTGCCATAATTCCGGTTTTACGGATCTGTAATTGCAAAGTTAGACTAACCAGATACAAAAGTCAAGTTTTTCGTTCATTACAATGAGGCCTGAATTTTATCCATTGTTCATATTCAATCAATTACATAGATCCGGCATTCATAATGGAAGAAAGGATTACGGGAAAAAGGAGAAAGTGTTGGTTATATAAAGAGAAGGTTTTCTTCATTCACTGATAAAACAAACTTAATCCGCATCACGTTTTACCTTATAACCTTAATAATAGAAAGTCATGAAAAAGTTGTCAAAGTTCTTTTCCCCTGTACTGTTCCTCACCCTTGCTTTAAGCGGATGTGAAAAATTAAGCGATGAAGAATTACTTACAGATCATATCTGGAGGTGGGATAAGATAACCTCTACCTCAACAAATACTGATATCCAGAATCTTGTCACTGTGACTAATGCTCTTATGACCGGGGCAACGATCGAATTCAGAATCGATGGCACTTTCACCCTTACCGCTCTTAATGATTCTGAAGATGGCACCTGGGAACTGACTGATGATAATGACACTTTGATTCTGGATGGTGAAGAAATGACCATTGTAAAACTCACCAAAGATGAGCTTGTGCTTGAAGGGGAGGAGGTGGATGATGAATATGGAATATATTCAGCTACATTACACCTGAAGAGGTAATTTGCAAAGTTTATTTTTCAGCAACTGCAAATCTGTCTGAACAAGAATTTAAGAGAAATAATCCTGCTTAATGTCTGACAAAAATAAGAGGCTACCTTTTTGAGGTAGCCTCTTATTTGTTTAGCCAATCTGCCCTAATTTTTCAGGCACCTGACATATTTTCCAGCAGTTTTGTAAGCTGCTTCCCTATAGACAGTAGCATTATCATTGAATAATTCACGATAATATCCTTTAATAGCATCGTACTCATACTGGGTAGAACTCCAGAAGTAAACCAGTTCGCCTGCGTTATTGAAATTACCATTAAGCCGGTAACGGAAGCCGGTAGGAAGAGCTGTAAAGCCAGTTTCGTTTGTAGCGCCGGTATTTGGTGTAAGCCAATGTTCTGTTCCAGCCTCTTTTAATTTCCCTCCTGCTACAGTTACTCCACCCAACAGGTCGGTTAAGATTGTCCATTCCGGATCTGTTGGAACATGCCATCCGGTAGGACAAAGGTCAGACCTGTTTGCAGCGTACCAGTTATATAAGGCTCCATATGCATCCTTATTATCAATTTCATTATTCCACCAGCAGTATGCAGGTGTCGTCAGAGCAATCCAGTCAGCTGATACCGGAACATTTGAAATAGCTGTACCTCCGTTGTATTGAGTAACTTCCAGGTTCTCTGCCATCCAGATCTGATCACCTATTTTAACGGTTTTATAAATATTATTTTGTCTGTCCGACATGTAAGTTAACACGGTAACTGCATCTCCGAAAGCTGTTCCGGCGCTGTTTTCTGCGTATGCCCTGATATAATACAGAGTACCCTCAGATAAACCTGTCAGACTGACAGAGTAAGAGCCTGTTCCAGGACTAGAGGCAGCAACCTGTGTCCATCCTTCACCGGTTCCCGGGGTTGTACTCCAGCAGATACCACGTTCTGAAATTGCACCACCTCCATCTGCAGTAATATTCCCGCCGATAGAAGCTGAAACGTTTGTAATGGAAGCAGGAGCAGTGGTTGTAAGAGTTGCTCTCAAAACAGGACTGGTAGTGAATGAAACCTGACTGCCGTAACTCGTATTTACAGAGTTCTTGGCGAATGCCACGACATAATATATCGTTGCAGGTGTCAGGTTTGTAAGGTTAACTGTAAATTCACCTGATCCGGCAGTACCGGCTGCAGCTTTGGTACCTGTAGTTTGCGGATTAGCTGCTGTTCCGTAGTAAACACCTCTCTCATCTACTGCCGCACCGCCTGTGGATGTAACATTTCCACCAGCTGTAGCAGTAGTCTGGCTGAAAATAGTAACTTCAGCGGTTGTTACAGTCGGAGCAACCGCGGCTGTCGTGAACTGTACCACACTTCCAAATGCAGTTCCCTGACTATTGGTTGCGAAAGCTACAACATAATAAAGTGTTCCAGGAACCAGGTTTGTCAGACCGCATGTAAATGCGCCGGTTCCGCCAGCAGCTGCTGCAACTTTGGTGCCTGTAGTCTGAGGATTATTTGCAGTTCCAAAGTAAACGCCCCTTTCGGATACGGTGGCATTACCATCCGATGAAATATTTCCTCCGGCTGTTGCAGTGTTATGAGTAAAAACAGTAACTGCAGTTGTTGTTACAGTTGCCTGGGCAAGCCCCAAAGTAGTAAATGATACCTCGTTGCCATAATTTGTTCCGGCACTGTTGGTAGCATAAGCCCTGACGTAGTATAAAGTGTTTGGGGTCAAGCCGGTAATGCTACTGGTAAAGATGCCGATACCTTTGCTATCACTGGTTTTTGTTGTGCCGGCAATAGTAGGCTTTGTTGCAGTTCCCCAGCAGACACCCCTGGCCGTTACTTCTGCACCACCATCGGAGGTAATGTTTCCCCCGGAAGCTGCAGCGGTGGTCGTAATACCGCTTATTGCAGTCGTTGTCAGTGTAGGCATATCCGGATCTTTCTTGCATCCATAGAATAATGCAAATACGGTCAACAACGATGCTGCAGTAAGATAATTAAAAACTTTTTTCATGGTTACTCTTATTAGTTATTAATGATTGAATTACAAAAATCTTATATAATCTTAAATTTTTATATACTTAAACTTTTATATAACGTCTGAATGATCAAATGCAGTATAAAAAATCGGAAAAAAATTGTTAAGAGAAGGAGACTTATGAATATTAGATGGTTAGTTCTTAATACATCTGATAAATTTCCCGCCTTTTTTTGAGGTTCCTTCTCTTAAGACTCCCGTCACGTTATAGTCTATCCTGCGATAGGTAGCTTTTGTATTATCATACTCATACTCGGTTGAGCTCCACCAGTAGCAAAGCTTTCCAATATCATAGAATCCGCCATCAGCGCCGTAACGATAGCCGCCCGGCAGACCATTAAAGCCGCTGGAATTGGTTCCGTTACCATCGTTGTACCAGCCGGAAGTGCTCTTCATTTTTGTACCCTGATCAGTTCCGCGCTGTATAATACTATATAAATTAGCCTGTTCCGTAGTCATTCCAAGCGACCTTTCAAGTGTCTTAAATTCTTCATCTGTTGGTACATGCCAGCCTGTCGGACACAGATTGCCTGTATTTACGGCAAACCAGTTATACAAGGCACCATAGAGTGGTTTGTTTACAATTTCATTATTGCCATACCAGCAATAAGCAGGTGTGGCAAGAACACTCCAGTCTCCAGGTGCGGTTACAAGCGGTATGCCAGTAACACCGTTCCTGTATTTGGTAGTTTTGAGATTCTCTGCCATCCAGATCTGTGGGGTAACATCGCCAATGCGAACAGTCCTGTAAATATTATTATCCAGATCTGACATATAAGTAAGCACTGTAACGGCATCTCCAAAAGCTGTTCCGGCACTATTTTCAGCATATGCCCTGACATAATAGAGAGTAGCCTCAGATAAACCGGACAGGCTGACTGAGTAACTACCTGTTCCTGAATTACCATCAGCGACCTGTGTCCATGTTTCTCCTGATCCCGGCGTTGTACTCCAGCAGATACCACGTTCCAGAATTGAACCACCTCCATCCGCAGTAATATTCCCTCCGATAACCGCCGAAACGTTGTTAATGGAAGAAGGACCAGTAGTTGTAAGAGTTGCTTTAACTACTGCTCTGGTGACAAATGCAACCTGATCTCCAAAATCAGTGCCTATGCTATTGATGGCATACGCTCTTACATAATATTGCGTTGCAGGAATCAGGTTTGTCAGATTACAGGTAAATACACCGGATCCTGCAGTACTGGCAGTGAATTTAGTGCCTGTAGTTTCAGGATTAGGTGTTGGTCCATAGTAAACACCTCTTTCGTTAACGGCGGCTCCCCCATTTGATGTGACATTTCCGCCAGCTGTCGCTGTAGTCTGCGTATATACGGTAACATCAGCAGTTATCACGGTCGGAGCTACTGTGGCTGTAGTGAACTGTACTACGGTGCCAAATGCTGTTCCTTCGCTATTGGTCGCGTAAGCTGCGACATAATAAAGCGTCCCTGGAGCCAGGTTTGTCAGACTGCAGGTAAACGTCCCGGTTCCACCGGCGGCGGCTGCAATTTTGGTACCCGTTGTCTGAGGATTATTTGTTGTCCCGAAGTAAACACCTCTATCGGTTATTGTGGCATTACCGTCCGATATAACATTTCCACCAGCAGTTGCAGTGTTATGTGTAAATACGGTAACTGCAGTGGTTGTCACAGTTGCCTTTGAGAGGGCTTCAGTAGTAAATGTTACCTCGTCACCGTAATTTGTACCGACACTGTTGGTAGCATAAGCTCTGACATAATATGTGGTCCCGGGCAATAATCCGGTTAATGTGCTTGTAAAACTGCCATCTCCATTGCCATCGGATGTATGCGGATCTGAAATTAATGGCTGGGAAATCAAGCCCCAGCAAACACCTCTGGCGATTATTTCTGCACCACCATTGGAAGTAATATTACCTCCCGTTTTAGCTGTACTGACAGTTACATCTGATGCGCCTTCAGTTGTCAGGGTTGGTAATTTCGGATCCTTTTTACAGCCAGTTAATGAAATGATAAATCCAATCCACAGTGTTAACAACAATGCAGTATAAATACTATATTCTCTTTTCATTTGTCAATATTTTTATATACACCTTTAAACTAAATTCTTTTATTTTAATTGTGTCTGAAATCAATTTTACCAGACTTTCAGGGATTTTGAATATAAAATCATCGGGGATTCCAACCGGACCATCTTGAAGAAAATGAATTGATCCTGCCAGTGTGTCAGGGGCTGGAATATAAAATCCGGAAACAAGGAAGAAATTGTCAGTCCCTTATGCATCGGACTGACATTCCGTATTTTTCATTTTTATCATTGGATCTGAAAACCCTGTCACTGTCGTACTGAATGTGACGAGACCAGGCATTTGGTGAAAATGATGTCGAGGTCCACCAGTATCCATAATTGCCGATAAACTGGAATGTTCCGGCATCTGTCCTCCATCCGCCGGGAAGAGCAGTAAAGTAGTATTCATCAGTCGCTCCTGTATTAGGTGAAGTCCAGTGGGTAAATAGTGTTTCCTTTAATTTTCCGCCACCAGGGCTTGCTCCGCCAAGAAACTGTTCGACCAGTACAAGCCAATCAGCATCGGTCGCAACATGCCAGCCGGCCGGGCACAATTTTCCTGTATTGACAGCATACCAGTTGTAAAGAGCACCATAAATATTTTTGTTCACCACATCATTATTGTACCAGCAATAGCCCTGGGATGTCAGGTTGCTCCAGGCAGTGCTGCCCGACACCAGTGCAATTGCAGAACCATCATTGAATGTCGTCGCTTTCAGATTTTGCTTCAGCCATAATTGTGTTCCCAGCCGTACAACATTATAGGTATTTCCATCATTATCCGCAACAGTCAGGGGATCAGTGGTAAATGTCAGGTCGTTTCCATATGAGGTCCCCACGCTGTTTGTCGCATATGCTCTTACATGATAAGTGGTGTTTGCAGTCAACCCTGTCAGATTACTGCTAAACGGACCTGTTCCCGTGCCGTCGGTTGTCAGGCTTATGGCAGTGGTAATTGTCGGGTTAGCTGCCAGACTCCAGCAAACGCCTCTGGCAGTCACTGTAGATCCCCCGTCACTTGTCACATTTCCGCCACCTGTTCCTGTAGTGGTTGAAGTTGCAGAAGGCGTTGAAGTGGTAACTACCGGAAGTAATGGACTCGAAGTAAACTGTACTTCCTGCCCATAACCCGTTCCTTCAGAGTTGGTGGCATAGGCTCTTACATAATACCTGGTATTGCCTGTCAATCCTGTAATACTACTTATAAATTGACCGTCGCCGGCACCGTCATTTGTCGTATTATCCGAAAGCGAAGGAGCTGCATGCGTGCTCCAGCAGACGCCTCTTACTGTTATGGTAACTCCGCCGTTATCTGTAATATTTCCACCTGTTACTGCCGATGTCTGTGTGATTCCGGTAGCAGTATTTGTTGTCAAAATCGGAATTGAAAACTCGGTTGAAGTGAAAGTAAGCTGATTGCCATAGGCAGTTCCAACTTTATTTGTAGCGTAAGCCCGTATATAGTACAGAGTATTTGGTTTAAGACCTGTTACGCTGCTTGTGAATTGTCCTATTCCATACCCGTCAGTTGTTCTGTCACCCTGATTGGAAGGCCACTTTTTCGTATCCCAGCATACACCCCTGACTATAATATCAGTATTGCCATCGCTAATCACATTGCCCCCGCTTATTGCGCTTGTAGGACCAATACTGCTTACCGCTGTGGTGGAAAGAGATGGCAACTTTTCCCTTATGCATGCGGTAATAAAGAGCAATTGAAAACAAATAAGAAGAAATATAATCAGCTCACGAACTTTTTTCATCTTAATAATTTGAACGAATAATTGTAATCAAATATTGCTGTCCTGTATCATTTCATTGATTTCAACTTTAAAAATAATAAAAATTCCTGATTTTTAATTCTAATTGTCCAATTTTGATTAATCAGGCAATTTTCACCTGATCAGATCAGTTTTGTTAAGTCTTTAACCGTTACTGATCACAAAAGCATTTGAATCTGGTCGAAGCGGAATATTGTTCAATTAAATTTAAGAATGAGTTCAGGGAAACAATTTTCTTCTTACACTTTTCCCGGTAATACATAAGGTATGGTAAAGCGGAAGTCAGTACCCTTGCCGGGATTTGAAGTTAACCAGATTTTCCCTCCAAGAAGTTCAACATAAGCTTTGCATATTGATAAGCCAAGTCCGGTCCCTCCAAATTTTCTGGAAACAAGGTTGTCGACCTGAAAGAACCTTTCAAATATTTTTTCATGATGCTCAGGAGGGATTCCAATGCCTGTATCTTTTACGAAAAACTCCAGATTACCATCTTTCAGGGCATATCCAAAATCTATCCGACCCTTTCTGGTAAATTTCGAAGCATTATTAATCAGGTTGGAGAGTATCTGGATAAGCTTGGTGCTGTCAGTCATTATCACGGCCTGTTCATCCGGTAATCCGGTATCAAGATTAATGGAAATTATATCAGGTTTTTCCTTATAGCTGAATTGCTCATCGAGGATCCTGAGTGATGAATTAAGGTTCATCTCTTTGATATTCAACTTAACCTGGCCGCTTTCAATATTTGCTACATCAACAATATCATTAATTATTGACAGCAGCTGACTGCCGCTTTGAAAAATTATATCGATAAACTGATGCCGGTCCGATTCGGGAGTGTCAGGTTCATTCAGAAGTGCTGAAAATCCTATGATAGCGTTCATAGGTGTTCTGATCTCATGAGATACATTATGAAGGAATGCCGTTTTAAGCCTGTCGCTCTCTTCAGCTTTTTCCTTTGCTGCGATCAGCTCAGACTCTGCTATTTTGCGGAGAGTGATATCCTCGATCATCGCCAGAAAGTACTGTATCTCATCATTATTGTTCCTGATTATGCTGATTGTTGCCGAGCCCCATATAACACTACCGTCTTTACGTATATACCTGTTTTCTGTATGGTAAACCGGTATCTCTTCGGCCACAAGTCTTAAAAGAGAAACATCATCCCCGGCGATATAATCCGGATGTGTAAAGTCTCTTAAGGTGATTGTTTTTAACTCATCCTCCTTATATCCCAACATCTTACAGAATGCTGAATTAGCCCTGATGATCCCAAGGTCCTTGCCGGTCATAACAATACTGATCGGGCTCTCCTCGAAAATCTTGCGAAAACGTTCTTCGCTTTCCCGCAGGATCTCTTCAGCAGATTTCCGTTCGGTTATATCGCGGCATATGGATTGAAAGTACTTAACTCCCTCAATTTCAACTTTTCGTGCACTAATCTCCACTGGCATGGTAGTGCCATCTTTTCTGACATGAACAGTCTCATAGGTGGCAAACCCCTTTTCGTCAAGAATCCTGCTTTCATTTTCAAGCTCTTTCAATGCATCAGGAGCCCTTATCTTTGATAAGCTCAATCCGATAAGTTCTTTCCTGTCGCGCTGATATGCTTCAGCTGCCCTGTCGTTGGCCTCAATAATAACCATATTCCTGTCGGTAAGGAATATTATATCATTGGCATATTTCAATATATAATCAAAATGCTTTCTTAAGGCAAGATGATCGAGTTCTGCTTCATATTTTTCCCGGTAAAACCTGACGTTTTCATTCCATTCAAGGATCCCAAGCAATAATCCTACAGTGAGTATAAAAAGGATTATGATGATGATTATCATCGTCATCTGCTCATTCAGAACAGAAAACACCTCATTGTGATCGATTTTTGCAATCATGTACCAGCTGGATCCCGGCACTTTCTTCATTGCTGCAACAACAGATGCACCACGGTAATCGACACCATCGATAGTCCCTTCAATGCCGCGAACAGCCATGGCAGCCGGGAGCTTTTCCTCTGAAGCTGATTTTTGAAGGATCAGCTCAGAATTCTTTTTAAACCTGAGTTCATTGAGATATATGATCTCTTCTCCCTCCAGCCTTATAAGAAGTGATTCAGCTGTTTTGCTGGGAACCGGCCACATCTGGACAAGAGGATAAAGTGTTTCGTTAGGATCGATCCTTATGGCAAGAAAGCCGAATACGGTTGAGTCTTTCCTCCAGGTATTCAACAATGGAATGATGAGTTCAAGATGACTATAACTGATATTGCCTGCCTTATGCAGGTCTGTCAGAAAACCTGATTTCAGCTTTACTAAATCCGGAAACAGGAGATTGATATATTCGAAAATAAGAGTATCCTGATTCGGATAATACCCCCTGATGATTCCTGTTGAATCGATCAACAGGATGTTTTTGTATTCAGCACTGCTGGTGATTGATTTCATATTCGCTATTATATCCGGGCGAAGTATTTTATCATTTGTTCCATGCAGATATTCAGAGAGAAGCTTTAAAAAGGGAGTGTTTTCACCAATCAGTACTGCATCACTGATACGTTCATTGCGCCACTGAGCAATTTGTTTTACCTTCAGATCAGCAATTGCTGAAAGCTCAAGGCTTTTATCGTTAAGGAGTCTTTTTTTCTGACTTTTGTAATAAAGATAACCCCAGCAAGATACTGCTTGCTGAAATTACTACGAAGAGAACAATCAGCGGCCACGGGGTAACCGGCTTTTGTCTGTGCGAGATCATTCTTGTCCGCCCTTAGAAATATATTGAATTCTTAATCCCTTCACAAATTGAGTTGTAAAATTAATACTTTACTTTAAAAGTGAAGTAATTTTGTCACTTTAATAAATCAGGAAAAGATTCTTTCTTCTTGATGATGATCGAAGCAAGAATTGAGATAACCAGGATGGAAATAATTATTGCAAGAGACAGCAGTATTGGTATCTCAAAATGAATATAGGATGCAAGCATCTTAAAACCGACAAAAGCAAGTACAATTGCCAGTCCAACTTTCAGATACCTGAAAAATCCCATTATTCCTGAAACGGCAAAATAAAGTGAACGCAATCCGAGGATGGCAAAAATATTTGATGTATATACAATAAATGTATCCTGGCTGATAGCAAGAATTGCCGGGATGCTGTCAACTGCGAAAATCAGGTCTGACGATTCGATGACAAGTAATACCAGAAATAAAGGAGTTGCAAATAGTCTATTATTCTGCCTTACGAAAAGAGATTCTCCATGAAGTGTTTCGGTAACAGGCAGAAATTTCCTGAACAGTCTGACAATTCTGTTCTTTTCAGGTTCAACTGATATTTCTTCCTTCTGAAAAAGCATCCTGATGCCTGAGTAGATCAGGAAACCACCAAAAATAATGACAATCCAGTGGAACCTGTTTATGAGGGTAATCCCTGCGAAAATAAATATCGCCCGCATTACCAATGCTCCTAATATGCCCCAGAACAGTATCTTATGTTGGTACTGCGGTTTGACTGAAAAAAATGAGAAGATCAGGATAAAAACGAAAATATTGTCGACGCTCAATGAGTACTCAATGACATAACCGGTTAGAAATTCAAGTGCTTTTGTCTTGCCAAACTGAATGAGAACAAAAACGTTGAAAGCCAGAGCAAGTGTAATCCAGACAGCGCTCCAGATAAGAGCCTCCTTTACAGCTATCTTATGAGCTCTCTTATTGAAAACGCCAAGATCCAGAACCAGCATTGTTAAAATAATAACATTGAAAACGATCCAGAATACTATGCTGGTTTCCATAAATTCAGATTAATTTGCAAAGCTAAAAAATAAATCAATCCAAATACTTTAGTCTTCTATTGTTTTAATTTCATTTAGTTTCGTGGTCTGATCGAATGGATTTTACATTATCAGAAAAATCTTTCTTACTTTTAGAACCTGAACCAAAAAATGTGACAATGTCCCGAAAAAAGATAATATGCCTTACTGTCATTTCCGCAATGACGATAATTCCCAATATTTCATACTCACAAAAAAACAACCCGGGCGTAAATTTGATTAACTCAGGGGACCTTAAAGCCCATGTCTCCTTTCTGGCTTCACCGTCAATGAATGGAAGATCAAACGGGGAACCCGAACTTGAAATTACTGTGAATTACCTTGCTTCACAGGCCAGTCTTCTGGGTCTCAGACCAGCCAACGGAAACAGCTATCTGCAACCATACACTTTAATGGAAAAACTGATAGACCAGAAAAGATCGATGATCAAAATATTCAGTTCTGCCAACGATTCTGTTGTGATGCAGGATCCATTGGTCCAACTGTATCCTGCCGGAGCCTCTGATTTTAGCATTGAAGGTGAAGTGATTTTTGCAGGGTATGGAATTAAAGCTGATAAATACAGCTACAACGATCTGGAAAATATCACACCCGAAGGCAGGATCCTGCTGCTGATGAACAGGTCACCCCTGTCGGAGGATGGAACCAGGTTTCAGTTCGAAGAACCGATGTGGTCATCATTCATGAGCATTCAGGCAAAGCTTATGAATCTTATGTTCTCAAAGGCAAAAGCAATACTCATTGTTACTGATCCAAAGTCAGGTTTCCTGTCTGTTGACCAGCAATATCCGGGGATTGCCAACGAATTGAGATCAAGTAAATATCTGAAGGGATCAAAACCTCTGATGATCGATATGCCAGCTATGCCAAGAATAATTTTCGTTCACCGGTCAGTGGCTGATGAATTATTGAAAGGATCAGGGCACACACTTGATGAGTTGCAGAAGAATATCGATTCAAATCTGAAACCGAATTCCTTTCTGATTCCGGGAAAGAAGCTAAAGATCACTGAAGTATCGATGGCCCGTGAGGTTATACTCAACAACGTTGCTGCATGGATTGAAGGCAGTGACCCTGTACTTAAGAAAGAAATAGTTATCTTTTCAGGTCATGCCGATCACGTTGGAAGATCCGGAGATAAGATCTATCCGGGAGCCGATGACAATGCTTCCGGATGTGCGGCTATTCTCGAAATTGCTCAGGCTTTCCAGAGCCTCGAGAAAAAACCACTGAGATCTCTTTTGTTTCTGTGGGTTACAGGCGAAGAGATCGGACTTTTCGGTTCCCAGTCGTATATCAGCAATCCGCTTTTCCCGCTTGGTAATACAGTAACTGATCTCAACATCGACATGATAGGAAGGGTCAGAGGAGTAGCTGATACAACTGATGAAACCCCGATGTCGGACAAATCAGGAGTTTTTGTGATTACCGGCAACCAGAGCAAAGAGCTTACTGCCATTGCTGACGAAGTTGATAAAAGATCCCCTGTCGATATAGATTACAGCCTCAGCGGAAGGAATCATCCCCTCCAGCTATTTTCAAGGAGTGACCATTATAATTTTGTAAAAAAAGATATTCCTGTCCTTTTCTTTACTACCGGATTGCATACTGATTACCATAAGCCAGGTGATGTTGTGGAAAAGATCGATTTTGAAAAAATGGAACTCATCACGAAAATGATCTACGAGATCGGCTACACTGTGTCAAACCGTAAGACAAGATTGGTTGTGGACAATCCTTTCAGTAAATGGTAGTTCTGCAATTTTATCTATCTCACCGGGAATAATGTCTGAACCGTGACAGAATATTCAGATTATTTTAGATCTTAAATGTATCCATTTTATATTGCATCAGCTACCACAAAAGTGCTTCCTCCGATGAAAATCAGATCACTGTCAGATGCATTTGCCCTGGCAGCTCTGACTGCTGATTGAACATCGGGAAAGCATGTGCCTTTAAGGTTCCGGGAAGCAGCTTCAGCCATCAGTATCTTCTCATCAAGCGCCCTGGGAACAGAAGCTTTGGTGAAATAGTAAGTTGCTTTTTCAGGGAAAAGGGGCAGTACCGCGCTTAGGTCCTTATCGCTCACAAAACCCAGAACAATATGAAGCCTGTTATTCTTAATCTTTGCCAATTGGTTTACAACGTACTCCAATCCTTCCTTGTTGTGACCAGTATCACAGATAATCAAGGGCTTCCTGGCCAATGATCTGCCACCGGCCCAGAAGTCCGGTGTTAGCTACGACCTTCAGGATACCGTGCTGAATAATTTTATCATCAATTGCTTATAACTTCCCTTAAAACCCTGAAAGCCTGGAACACAGTCTGAATGTTTTTTACCTGGTAATCTCCTTCAAGACCGATTTCTCCTTTGATGGATCTCCCTGATATTTTATCCCTGACATATGTAGATTCTTTTGCCTGTCTGATAACCTGGATCACCAAGCACACATGAATAATTCTGATCAGCGAAGAATATTTTCGAATCCTTCTCCTCCGCTTTCCTGATAAACACATCTTTGGTTTCCTTCATCGTCTCACCGACTACCACCGGCACACCTTGTTTGATTATTCCGGCTTTTTCTCCTGCAATCTTTTCAAGGGTATCTCCCAGAAGATCCATGTGATCATGACCGATATTTGTAATAATTGCGAGTACCGGATTTATAATATTTGTAGAGTCGAGCCTCCCGCCCAATCCAGCTTCTATTACCGCCAGGTCAACTCCGGCATCAGCAAAATAATCAAATGCCATTGCAACGGTCATTTCAAAAAATGAGGGCTCAAGAGACCTGAGAAACGCTGAATGCCTTTCCACAAAACCGGTTACAGCTCTTTTTGGTATCATTTTGCCATTAACCTTGATCCTCTCCCTGAAATCTTTCAGGTGAGGCGATGTATACAGACCGGTCTTAAAGCCCGCTTCCATCAATACCGATGCAATCATATGTGAAACAGATCCTTTCCCGTTGGTGCCGGCAACATGAATAGTCCTGTACCCGGAATGGGGCCTTCCAAGGTATTCATCAAGCGCCAGTGAGTTATGGAGATCATTCTTGTATGCAGCTTTCCCGATCCTGTGATAAGCGGGCAGCTGACTGTAAAGGAACTCCAGTGTCTGGCTGTAATTCATTTTATTCACCTGTAATTTAACTTTAAGTACTTTAGGCACTTTCCAGTTACAAATTAACATACTTTCAACACATGCAACAATGTAATTTTAATTTAGTTAATTTTGCGGGGTGCTGACGGAATATATTCAATAAATACAATTTATTGATTTTAAATTACTTAACGATGAAGAAGAAACACAACAAGAAACTTTTCATTATTGACACTAATGTTTTGCTTCACGATTACAAATGCATTTATAATTTCGAGGAAAATGATGTTATTATACCAATAGTAGTTCTTGAGGAGCTGGATAAATTCAAGAGAGGTAACGATATAATTAATTTTCATGCCAGGGAATTCACCCGTGAACTGGATAAGCTCTCAGGAGATATGCTGCTTACTGCAAATATCCCTCTTGGAGAAAATCTCGGGAATCTTCATATTGAAACTGGACGCGATTTCTCTGAAAAAGTCAACCAGTCATTTCCTGAAAGGACGGCTGATCACCGTATTCTTGCCATTGCTGAGTATGTCTGTAATTCGAACAAGGATAAAACAGTTGTTCTTATCACGAAAGACATTAATCTCAGGATGAAGGCAAAATCGCTGGGGATCATTGCACAGGACTACCAGAACGATAAAGTGGCAAACATTGATGACCTTTACAAAGGGATCAAGGTGCTGGAAGGAGTGGATCATGAGCTTATCAGCAAACTCTATGAGATTCCGGAAGGTGTCAGTGCTGCCGATTTCAGACTGGAACCGGATCTCAGGGGTCACCAGTTCTTCATAATGAAGAATAGCGGGGCAAGTGCTCTTGCCCATTATAATCCTGTAAATAAATTGCTGAACAGGGTGATCAAGCAGACCACATACGGAATTGATCCCCGGAATGCAGAACAGACCTTTGCGCTTGAAGCTCTTTCCAATCCCGACATACAGCTGGTTTCCCTCACAGGAAAAGCAGGAACGGGGAAAACCCTGCTTGCGCTCGCTGCTGCTCTGCAGCAATACAAAAGATATAAGCAGATCTTTCTTGCCCGGCCTATTGTTCCCCTGGCAAACAGGGATCTTGGATTTCTTCCGGGCGACGTAAAGGAAAAAATGGATCCATACATGCAGCCATTATATGATAACCTTACTGTAATTAAACATAAATTCAGCCACCAGAGCCCTGAATTCCTCAGGATCAATGATATGATGAAGGAAGAAAAGCTGGTAATTACACCCCTGGCATACATCAGGGGAAGGAGCCTTTCCAGCATATTTTTCATTGTTGATGAAGCTCAGAACCTTACACCTCATGAGATCAAGACCATAATAACCAGGGCAGGGGAAGGAACGAAAATGGTGTTTACCGGTGATATTGAACAAATTGATTCACCATATCTTGATACTGCCTCAAACGGTCTCAGCTATCTTTCGGACAAAATGAAGGATCAGGATATTTTTGCACATGTAAACCTTGTCAAGGGCGAACGCAGTTTCCTTGCAGAACTGGCCAGCAAACTGCTTTAATTTGTATCATTATTCCTAATTATCAATAATTAACTCAAATAAAAAACTATGAAAACTAATTCCTTAAGGTTCTTAATATTTGTTTTAATAATCCTGACAGGAGCCTCATCAGGTATCTACGGACAATCGAGGCAGAAAAACACTAAAAGCCAGAAAAGCCGGAGAAGTGAAAAAGTTGCAGATGTTCAGCTTTTTAATGGCAAGAACCTTTCCAACTGGGCTTTTCAGCTCAGGGACCCTGTTGTCGATCCGGCTACTGTATTTATGGTTCAAAATGGAGTCATCCACATTACCGGGAATCCATTCGGTTACATGAGGACCAAAGATTCATATTCAGAGTATAAACTCCATGTTGAATGGCGATATCCGGGTGAAGCTTCCAACAGCGGAGTATTTATCCATGCCCAGCTTCCGGATACGATCTGGATCAGATCATTTGAATGTCAGCTTGCAGCGGGCAATGCGGGAGATTTCATCTGTATGAACGGAACAACAATGAATGAACAGAAGAATAATTCACGTGTCGTAAAAAAAATGGCCGCTTCATCTGAAAAACCAGCCGGTGAATGGAATACGATGGAGGTTACCTGCAAGTCAAATACCATAGAAGTGTATGTTAACGGGATTCTTCAGAATAAAGCCACCGGGATCTCACAAAGCAAAGGGCATATTTGCCTTCAGAGCGAAGGGAAGGACATAGAATTCAGAAATGTTTTCATAACAAAACTTCCTCAGGCCGCACGAAAATAAATATTTAATGATGTAGTACGGCTTCCTGCTCCATACAGGCTTTCAGATCATGAAAATCAATAAAAAGAAAGTAGCATTTCATACTCTTGGGTGTAAACTAAATTTTGCGGAGACATCGACAATTTCAAGGTCTTTTCCGGAAGATAAGTTTGAAAGGGTTCAGGCCGGGGCAAAAGCCGATATTTACGTTATTAATACATGCTCGGTTACTGATACTGCCGACAGAAAATGCCGGCAGGCGATCAAGAGATTCATAAACAGGGCACCTGATGCTGTTATAGCCGTCGTTGGATGCTACGCTCAGCTGAATCCTGAGGAAATTTCGTCAATTCCCGGTGTCGATATTGTCCTTGGGACAAATGAGAAGTTTGATACAGCAAGATATCTTGAAAAGAACGGCAAAAGAAATAATACAGAAATTCATTCATGTGAACTCCCTGATCCCGGTTTATTCTATCCATCCTTTTCAGTAGGAGACAGAACCCGATCCTTCCTCAAGATTCAGGATGGCTGCGATTACCATTGTTCATACTGTACGGTTCCCATTGCCAGGGGCCGCAGCAGGAATCAGGATATAAGCTCGCTTATCTGTGAGGCTGAGAAGATTGCCGGTAATGGGATAAAGGAAATTGTTCTTACCGGCGTCAATATAGGTGATTTCGGTAAATCGACAGGTGAATCTTTTGTATCATTGGTCAGGGAACTGGTTAAAGTCAATGGTATCGACCGGTTCAGGATCTCATCAATTGAGCCTGATTTGCTAACCGATGATCTGATAAGCTTTGCCGCGGAATGTAAAAAAGTACTTCCTCATTTTCATATTCCTTTGCAGAGCGGATCTGACAATGTTCTCAGGTTAATGAGAAGAAGATATAACAGACAGCTCTTTGAGGAGAGAATCAGGATGATCAGAAAAAGGATACCTTCAGCCGGTATCGGTGCCGATGTTATTGTGGGTTTCCCGGGGGAATCGGACCATGATTTTGAAAACACCTGCGGTTTTCTCAATGAGATGCGGTTGTCATATCTGCATGTTTTTAATTTCTCGGAACGTCCAGGCACTCCTGCCGAAAAAATGCCGGGTAAGATCCCGTTCCGCACCAGGGAAAAAAGAAGCAAAAGATTATTGTCACTTTCGGCTGAGCAGCATCTGGAATTCTGTAAAATGAATACCGGCAGGGAAGCCGAAGTACTGTTTGAGCATATCCAGGATTGATGGAATGATTACAGGCTTCACCGGGAATTACATCAGGGCAGAATATCCATGGGAAGCAAGCCTGGCAGGAAAAGTAAAAAAGATCAGGCTGGCAGGACTATCCGGATCCGGCAGAATGACTGCAGAATTAATTGAATAAACCATGACAGATCTTAAGTCTCTTTGTACAGAAATTGAAGGCGCTGCAAGGATAGCCGCTGAATTCATTGTAAGGGAATCAGATGTTTTTAGCATCGAAGACACCGAGTCGAAAGGAGTGAACAATTTTGTTACCTATGTCGACAAAGGATCGGAGAAGATATTGATTGAAAAGCTTGCCCCCCTGATACCTGATGCAGGATTTATTGCCGAAGAGGGGACTTCAGGAATAAAGGGATTAAAATACAACTGGATCATCGATCCTCTCGATGGCACCACAAATTTCCTGCATGGTGTGCGTCCTTATGCTATCAGCATAGGTCTTATGGAAGACGGAGAAGTTATTGCAGGTGTAGTGCATGAGGTTGGTGGAAATGAGACCTTTACAGCCTGGAAAAACGGTGGAGCCTGGCTTAATGGCAAAAGAATTCATGTTTCCGGCACTCCGGAATTATCCGGATCGCTGGTAGCCACAGGATTTCCATATAATCTCTTCAACAGGCTTACTCCCTATATGGATCTCCTGACCTATCTTGTTATACATACCCATGGTGTAAGGAGACTCGGTTCTGCCTCGATCGATCTTGCTTATGTAGCTTGTGGCAGATTTGACCTTTTCTTTGAGTACGATCTGAAAATCTGGGATATAGCCGCCGGGATGCTTCTTGTAAGAGAAGCCGGAGGAAAATTCAGCGATTTCTCAGGCAATATGACAGGATTGTCGGGTGATGAAACAATTGCCTCCAACGCGCTTATTTATAATGAGATACTCGAAATAATCAAAAATTTTATGCAAAAAAAATCAAGATGACCTGATGGGAACTGTCGGATTCTATATTTTCTATGGGATAACCTGGATTATAACCCTCCTGCCACTTAAAATATTGTACATTTTTTCCGATATACTGTTCGTATTTCTTTATTACTTACCGGGCTATCGCAAAAAAGTAGTTACTGAAAATCTCAGGAACTCATTTCCTGAAAAATCTCAGGAGGAGATTGCACTGATCGGAAGAAAATTCTACAGGCACCTGGCTGATATCTTTATAGAAACACTTAAACTTACTAACTTAAGCAACAAGGAATTAACAAGACGATTCACGGTCAGCAATCCGGAGTTGCTTGATCGCCTTTATGAATTCAGGCCGCAACCTGGTTGTAGTACACAGTCATTACAACAATTGGGAATGGCTGGGAGTATGTCTTCCGCTTTATACAAAATACAGATGCATTCATATATATAAACCTCTCCGGAACAAACTGTTCGACAGATTTCTTAACAACCTGCGGATGAAAAATCATGCGGTATTGGCACCAATGAATCTTGTTGTCAGGAAAATTATTGAAAACCAGAGCAAAAATATCAGGGCCTATTATGGTCTGGTCGCTGACCAGACACCGGCACAAGCTGAGATAAGATACTACACTCCTTTCCTGAACCAGGAGACTCCTGTATTTCTGGGAATTGAGAAAATTGCGTTGAAATATGATATGTCAATAGTCTTTTTTAATGTCCGGAAGATCAGGCGGGGATTTTATAATCTGACTTTTGAATTATTGTTTGAACGAACTGCCGGTCTTCCCGAATATAAAGTAACGGAAACACATGTTAAGCGGCTTGAGGAGCTGATCAGGGAGAAGCCGGAGTACTGGATATGGACCCACCGCAGGTGGAAATATAAAAAACCGGCCATAAATGATTAAAACTGCCGTCGTAGTACTTAACTGGAATGGCATTGCCTTGCTGCAGAGATTCCTGGGATCAGTTGTAAAGCTCTCTGCTGACAGGGATACAGCAGTTTATCTGGCAGATAATGGGTCAACAGATGGTTCAGTAAATTGGGTTTCGGAGAATTTAAGTGATGTAAGGATAATCAGGTTTGAAAAGAACCATGGCTTTGCCGGAGGATATAATCTTGCGCTGAAACAGATCAATGCAGAATACTATGTGCTTTTGAATTCAGATGTTGAGGTCTCCGGAGGCTGGCTTAATCCTATGGTAGATTTTATGGATCAGAATCCAGATGTTGCTTCCTGTCAGCCAAAAATCCGCTCCTATCATAACAGAAATTATTTTGAATATGCCGGTGCTGCCGGCGGTTTTGTCGATAAGTACGGTTATCCATTCTGCCGGGGCCGTATTTTTGATCATATCGAAAAAGACGATGGCCAGTACGACAACCGCACCGATATCTTCTGGTCAAGCGGAGCATGCATGATGGTCAGGTCAGGTGCCTGGACAAGATGCGGCGGACTTGATGATGATTTTTTTGCACACATGGAGGAGATCGATTTGTGCTGGAGATTTCATCTGGCCGGATTCCGCGTTTCCTTTATCCCCGATTCGGTGGTCTATCACATAGGGGGAGGTGTACTTCCTTACGATTCAGGGCATAAAACTTACCTCAACTTCCGCAATAACCTGTACATGCTTTATAAAAACCTGCCAGACAATAAATTACACTGGACACTTTTTATAAGGAAGATTTTGGACGGAGTAGCGGCACTCACGTTCATTTTCACCGGCAGAACAGGAAATGCTAAAGCCGTCTGGAATGCCCATATCGATTATTACAGAAACATAAAATCCTTAAAAGTAAAAAGAAGATCTGTCAGGAATTTAATGATCAGTCAGCCTGGTAGCCTGCTGCTGAACAAGTGTATCGTTTTCCGGTTTTATATTAAAGGCGATAAAACCTTTAGCAGTCTGAACATACAAAATTGATCCGGATGAAAAACTACCAGGTAATTGTCTTCTTCGCAGTTGTTCTCACAATCTATTCCCTTGCAAATATTTATATTTATGTGAAGGGATATAACTCAATACCGCCTTTCCGGAATTACAGATTATGGTATCTGATAATCTTTTTAACTCTGGCATCCACATTTATTTTTGGAAAAATCATTGAAGCCGGCAATTCTTCAGTTTTCTCGGATATCCTGAATATAATCGGCGGTTTCTGGATGGCATTTATGCTTTATGGTTTCCTGTTCCTGCTCCTTTCAGATATTATATCGCTTATTCTGCGTATTGCAGGAATACTTGACAGCGGGAACATAATGGTTTTCAGGAAATGGTCTTACTTATTTACACTTTTCATCTCATTCATGCTTATTGCAGGCGGATCTCTTAATGCGTTGACTCCCCATGTGAAAAGTTATAACATCACCATAAATAAATCTGCCGGCGATTTAAAGGATCTCAGGATTGCAGCTGTCTCGGATATCCACCTGGGAAGCATTATCCGGAAAAAGAGCATAAAAAAACTGTCGGAAATACTTAAGGATCTTGAACCGGACCTGGTATTGCTCCTCGGCGATATTGTTGACGGGGAGATCGGGCCTGTTTTACGGGATGACCTGCTGGAGTATTTCAACTGTCCGAAATGCCATGACGGACTTTATGCAATCACAGGGAATCATGAATTCATTGGAGGGGCAAAGCGCACTATACCCTATATCGAAAGTAAAGGAATAAGGATTTTAAAAGATGAGGTAGTTACAATTGAGGGCGGGATACAGCTGATCGGCAGGCTTGACAGGGATTCAAAAAGGTTTTATGGCAAAGATCGAAAAGCCCTGAGTGAACTGGTTGCAGGTATTGACACATCTAAACCTGTCATTCTTCTTGATCATCAGCCATTTAACCTGGAGGATGCTGAAAAAAACGGAATTGACCTTCAACTTTCAGGTCATACTCATAATGGTCAGATGTGGCCTTTAAATTATCTGACGCGAAAGCTCTACGAACTGAGCTATGGTTACATGAAAAAAGGCAATACACACTATATCGTATCCTCAGGATTCGGCATCTGGGGACCAAGAGTAAGGTCAGCCAGCAGATCTGAAGTGCTTTTAATTGACCTTAAGCTGGGAAGTGAACCTGATATTCCTGTAAATTAATTCATTACAGAAGATCATAGATCTTTTCAAGAGCCATCCCTCTTGATCCTTTTATCAGTACAAGACTGCCCTTTATTGGTTCAGCTTTCAGATACTCCCTGAGGCTGGCCACATCCTGAAATGATTTATAACCATATCGTTCAGAAATCTTCTTAAATGTGCTTCCGGCAAGAAGCACCTTTTCGGGTTTCAGCGACTGAAGTGCCTCAAGAACTTTCAGATGTTCCTCCTCACTCTTATCGCCCAGCTCCAGCATATCCCCCAGTATCAGAACCCGTTTGGTTGTTTTAAGTTCAAAAAATGATTTCAGGGCAAGCATCATGCTGGTGGGATTTGCATTATAAGAATCACATACAAGAGTATTGTTCTGTGTGGTTTTTATCTGAGACCGGTTATTTCCCGGCTCGTATTTGCTGATTGCTTCTCCTATTTCATCCATTTCGACACCGAGAAATAAACCTGTAGCTATTGCAGCAATAATGTTCTCGAGATTATAAGCTCCGAAAAGACCCGTTTGAATATCATAAGTTTTGTGCTTGTATCTGACCCTGACAGCCAGATTCATCTCAGAAGGCAGAGCTTCGACAGCCAGCTCAACGCCGGTGGGATTTGAATAAGGAACTCCCCTGTTTACAAGCTTAAATATTCTTTCAGTCAGGAATGGATTCTTATCATTGTAAATAGCTAATCCGTTTACCTTTCTGAGATGCTCATATAATTCAGTTTTAGCCTTTAAGGCTCCTTCAAAAGATCCAAAACCCTCCAGATGAGCTGTCCCAACGTTTGTTATTATACCATAATCGGGTCTTGCAACATTACATAAAGAACGGATTTCTCCAAGGTGGTTGGCTCCCATCTCGAGTATCATCATTTCGGTATTTTCAGGAGCTGACAGAATAGTTAATGGTAAACCTATTTCATTGTTAAGATTTCCTTTTGTAAAATGAACATTGAGTTTCTTTGACATAATGGCAGCAATAAGCTCTTTTGTTGTTGTCTTTCCATTAGTCCCGGTTATTGCCAGGACCGGAGCTTTGATCATTTTACGGTGATGAGCGGCAAGAGCCATCAATTCAATGAGACAGTCGTCGACCAGTATTGTCTTATCATTTTCGTACACAGGATCATCAATTACTGAATATGAAGCTCCCTTGTCAAGTGCTTCAGCAGCATATTTATTACCGTTGAAATTCTGACCCCAGAGTGCAAAGAATAACTGACCTTTTTTGATGGTCCGTGAATCGGTTGACACACCTGTTGATTCCTCTTTGAATATCCTGTATAGTTGTTCGGTTTTCATAATTTTAAAAAAAATGCCTCATTATGGATGCATAATGAGGCAATATATACAAAATTCTTATATTCCGCTACAATCCCGAAGGACTTCCTACCCTGATCATGGCACACCGGAATCCGATATCATCGCGACAGCTTTCCTGATCAAGGAATCTTCTTGCCGAAGGATTAAGCCAGTATGCTCTGTCTCTCCACGAACCACCTTTGTACACCCTTGCATTATCATTAATAAGTGTAAAGTATTCATTTTCTTCCTGGACATACATTCTGCCAGAACCTTTCTTATTGTCTTCGGTTTTCCATTCTCCTCCGGCTACAATTGATGATTGCAAATCACCATCCCTGTAGTTCCTGTAATCGCCTTTCTGATAATTATACCTGTTAGCCACATCTTTGTCCTGAACAGTATCAATATACAAGACGTCCCAGCTTGTCTTTACCGACTATTTGCCCGTTAGCGTCTCTTCTGAGATCTGTAAATACGTTACCCCTGAAAGGGTTGAAACCGTCAACGTCCTGAGAAGTAAGAGGACGGTAAACATCCTGAACCCACTCATTTACATTACCAGCCATGCAATAAAGACCATAATCATTAGGCCAGTAAGATTTAACATCGGTGGTTATGCTCCCGTTGTCGTTCAGACTTCCTGCCACACCCATCATATCACCCCTGCCGCGGACAAAGTTTGCCATCATTTCGCCCCTGATTTCTTTTGGCCGAATTCCTTACATTGTGACCATCCCACGGGTATATTCTTCTTTCATAAATACGTTCTTCAAAAGTATTGCCGTAGAGAGCATAGGCAGCAAATTCCCATTCTGCCTCCGTTGGCAACCTGTACGCCGGCAAAAGCAACCCATCCTCAAAATTGGTACGTCTTTCAGTTTGATTTGGATTCAGGCTTTCGCGAAGCTGATTAACAACTCCTTCATACTGCCCGGCAAGATAGGCTTCAGTGTTGAAGTTTTTCTCATTAAGCTGGTTTGGATCAGGATTCAGCTCACCTTCATCAATAAGAAGCTGTTCATTAACCCTGTCAGTTCTCCACATACAGTAATCATTCGCTTTAACCCAGCTGACACCCACTACCGGATAGTTGTTATAGGACGGGTGCCGGAAATAATACTGCACATACGGATCATTGAAACCCATAGGACTCCTCCATACCAGTGTGTCGGGCAATGCTCTTCTGAAATACTCAGGATAATCCTTATAAACCCTTTTTATCCAGAACAGATATTCGCGGTAGTCAACATTCCTTACTTCCGTTTCATCCATATAGAATGATGACACTGTCACAGTTCTCGGTTCATTGTTCCAGTCAAACATTACATCCTGTTCAACGCGGCCCATTGTAAAACGGCCTCCTTCGATAAGTACAAGGCCTGGTCCTGTTTTCTGCTCTGCTCCCAGTGCAACCTCAAATCCTCCATTATCAGGATCATTATATTTCCACCCGGTAGTGGCTGAAACATTTGAGTCACCTCTTTTACCACCCTTGCAGGAAAAGAGAATCAATGCAGCAAGAAAGACAACCGATAAGGTTCTGAATCTGTACATAACTCCTTAATTTTTATGGCTATTTATGAATTTTCAAATATACAAAATTTCCAAAAAAACACTTTTGGACATCAAATATAACTACATAACAGGCATATTTATTGTTTTGAATTTAATTCTTTTTTCAACAGTGTTTAAACTGAAGGTCAGCCCTGTCTGATGCATGAGTGAGAAAGGCAATAATGAATTGCCCGACCGTAAATTGAAGCGGTAATTATAAAACAGGGTCAGTTTATCGCGCCTGAACGAAAATCCTGCCTGGAAATCAATATTCCTATTGTTATTTACCAGCATCAGGGTACTTGCTGACAGGTAATTGTTCCTGATCACAGCCCCCGCACCTGCACAAAAATATTCTCCCTGAAGTTCGACGGAAGCAAGCGGCATGATTTTCAGCTGCTCGGCTCTTTATCAAATCAAGGTCAGCAATGAAATTCAACAGATATTTTCTTTCGAGCTTTTCTTCTGACGATCCATTTCTGTTAAGATCGGGCTGAGTAAGATGAGTAATGGCAAATCCCCCCGAGAATTTTCTGTAAATGAACATAAAACCTGTACCGACATCAAATACTGCAGTGTTCTCATTCGCCAGGATTTCAGAAGATGGAAATGAAATCCCGCCCAGGGGGTCGATCTGATCCGGAAAAACGGCATCACTGAAATTAAAACCGCGACGGAAAAAAGAGGCAGAAAGCCCCGCATTAATATAGAATTCCCTGCCTGCCTGTAAAAAATAAGAATATGACAGTCCGCTTCTGATATCGTTAACTATTCCTCCCAGGTAATCATTTGCAATATAAAAACCAGCACCCCCATGAAGAACGGGGAAGTATGAATCATATGAGAGAAAAAAAGAATGAAAATTATAATGATGCCCCGGATAGAAATTCAGGTAAGAGATCCTCATCGTGCCATCTAAATCACTTCCGGCAAATGCCGGATTATTCACAATAATGGTCTGAAATCCCGGTCCATAATTTGTCTCCTGACAAAAGACCGGTCCGGAAAAAATAAAAAAGAAGAAAAAAATCAGAGATGAATGGATTTTCATAATATCCTGACCTGAAATATCAACGCCGGGAATCCCTTTAAATTTCATTTATGAGCAATTTCATCGCACAAATTAAATTAAAAACCGGAACTACATTTCTATCTTTACCCGGAATTATGATCAGACAGCCGCAAATAATAGTAATTATGCTTGTTCTTTCCACCCTGAGCCAGTTAGTCAGCGGGAAGACAGCAGACTACTCCACATCTTCAGTTCTCTCATCAGGCAGGTGGTTCAAAATCGCTGTAACAGAAGATGGCGTTTACAGGATCGAATTTGCAAGGCTGAAACAGCTTGGACTTGAGAATCCTTCAAATCCCAGGATTTTTGGGAACAACTGTGGCCAGCTTTCATATTTTAATGACGGATCTGAGCCCGATGACCTGAAGGAAATAGCTGTTTTTACACACACAGGCAGCGATGGAATATTCAATGAAGGCGATTATCTTCTGTTTTACGGCAAAGCAACCAACAGGTGGATTTATGATTATTCTGCCCGGGATTTCACCTTTCTGAGACATAACTACTCTGATACGGCTTTTTATTTCATCACTTCCGGAGCCATACAGGGAAAAAGGATCTCCTTCGCCTCATTACCACAGGCAGAGCCTGATTTCAATTCCTCAGTATCGGATGCATTGTATATTCATGAGACAGAATCTGAAAACCTTATTCATTCAGGAAGAGAGTGGTATCAACCGGTGAACTATTTAAAAGATACTGAGATAGATCCCGGATTTAAGGACATAGTCACATCAGAAAAAATAAAATATACCATAAGAGTTCTGGCACGAGCTTCAGTCGCAACACAATTCAGGCTGGAGGAAAATGGGTCATCTCTTGGCACTCTTACAGTTGCCGGTATTAACCTGACTTCAACAACAGGAACCTATGCTCAGGCAACACAGGCAGAAGGAGAAGCCCTGCCTTCATCATCAGCCCCTGTGTATAAAGTATCCTTCACAAATAATGGGGAGATATCGGCAAAAGGGTGGATCGATTATGTGAAGATACATGCAAGAAGGTTAAACAGATTTGACGGGCAAACAATGCATTATACCGATTCAAAATCAGTCGGCGCCGGTACTGTAACTGAATTTACAATAAAAAGTTCTTCTGACGGAGTGGTGATCTGGGATGTAAGCGATCCCCATTCAGCCAGAATAATCCCGTATGCCCGGACCGGCGATAATATCACCTTTAAATTATCAACCGACTCACTGAAGACAGTTGTCGCATTCATTGATAACAACGTTAAAACACCTGAACTGCGGCCGGTGGTTTTGCCCAATCAGGACATTCACTGCTTCACCCGGTGCTGATATGATAATTGTTACTCATCCGGCATTCGTGTCCTATTCAGAACAGCTTGCGGAAATTCACAGGAAAAACAGCGGGCTCATCTCAATGGTCGTTACCACTGAACAGATCTATAATGAGTTCTCCGGAGGTATTCCTGATATCGTCGCTATAAGGAATTTTTTGAGGATGAAATATTTACTTCAAAAAGGAACCAGCAGGACCTTAAAATACCTGCTTTTATTCGGCGACGGCTCCTATAAAAATAAAACTCCCCCGCCCGGCAATCCAAATTATGTTCCGACTTACCAGTCGCTGAATTCCAACATCGTTATATCATCATTTACATCTGATGACTTCTATGGCCTGCTCGGAGATGGTGAAGGTGAAGATATCAGGCACGGAAGATCTAGGAATCGGCAGGATCCCGGTATCAGATACAACTGAAGCAGGCATAGTCGTTTCAAAGATTGAAAGGTATCTCAATCAATCAAATCAGGGCGACTGGAAAAACATTGTGTGCCTCACCTCTGACGACGAGGACGGGAATACACATATGTATGATGCTGAAGGTCTTGCAGATCTGATTAACAAAAACGCTCCCTGGGTGAATGTGGAAAAGATTTATTTTGACGCCTACGATCAGATCTCCACATCAACAGGTCAGTTTTATCCTGATGTCACACAGGCTATCAATGAAAGGATTAATGCCGGAACTCTTATTTTCAATTATATTGGACATGGCAACGAGACCAGTCTCGGACATGAAAGGGTGGTCACTTCCGGAAACATAAATCAGTGGAAAAACGAAACAAAGCTGCCGCTCTTTATCACTGCGACGTGTGAATTCAGCAGGTTCGACGATATAACCATCAACAGTATTACCGGTGATATTGCCGGGAAATACTCATCCGGTGAGAGAATACTTCTTGATAATGATGGAGGTGCAATTGCACTTATGTCAACAACACGGCTTGTCTATTCGGCACCAAATTATGAACTGAACAGGAATATTTTTGCTGTCGCATTCGAAAGGGACATGGATGGGAATGCTCTCAGGATGGGTGATATAATAAGGATCGCAAAAAACAGGTCTGGAAGCAACACCAATAAGAGAAATTTCCTGCTTCTGGGCGACCCTGCTGTCCGGCTTTCTTATCCGTGGCATGGGAATGTTGTTACAGACTCCGTTAACGAAGTACCTTCAGGTGAATTGACCGATACGCTGAAAGCACTCTCACTTATAACTGTCACCGGCCATATTGAGGATAATCATGGCAATTATTCAGGTGATTTTAACGGCGTGGTCGCTCCATTGGTTTTCGGTAAACCCTCGGAAGTTCAAACCCTGGCTAACGACGGAGGTCAGAAGATGACATTTGAAATTCAGAATAATATCCTTTTCAGCGGGAAAACTAAAGCGGAGAACGGCAGGTTCAGATTTACATTTATTGTCCCGCGGGATATCGACTACCTGTTCGGGAAGGGCAAAATCAGCTACTATGCTTTTGACGACAGCCGTGATATGAATGGCAGTTTTTCAGATATAGTCGTGGGGGGATTCAGCAATACAAACAATGCTGACACTGAAGGACCAGTCATAAGCCTTTATCTCAACGACACCCTGTTCAGAAGCGGAGGTATTACTGACCCGGATCCCATCCTTCTGGCACTGGTCGGGGATAAAGGAGGAATTAATACGGCGGGGACAGGTATAGGACACGACCTGTCATGCTGGCTTGACAACGACTACGCCAATCCCATCGTTCTGAATAATTATTATGAAAATGATTTTGGCAGTTACAGCAAGGGAAGAATATTTTATAACTTTTCCGGACTGGTTCCCGGAACTCACTCCCTGACTCTGAAAGCCTGGGATAATTTTAACAATTCAAGTGAAGAATCAATCATCTTTCTCGTGGATTCAGGGGAGAAATTCACCCTGAAAAACCTTCTTAATTATCCTAATCCATTCACTGCCGGTACAAAGATCAGTGCCGAACATAACAGGCCCGGTGAGCATTTGGATATTACAGTTAAGATTTTTAGCATGAGCGGTGCAGTAATAAGGATAATAAATACCTCATTGCCGGCAACAGGATACCAGCTTGCTCCTGTTGAGTGGGATGGTAATATTTCAGGCGGAAAAAGGGCAGGCCGCGGAGTATATCCGTATAGTGTGACAATCAGGACAGGGAAAGGGGAAACTGCCACTATTTCAGGGAGAATGATCATTTATTAACAAGTACACAATAAGTCGCTGAAATATTTGTTTTATATTTGCTAATCCAAAAAAGATAATATCAGCATGAAGAGAAAAATTACACCAATCATTTTATTATTAGTGCTCTTTGCCGGCACAGGAAGGCTCTTTTCGCAGGAGTTGAATGCTATTCAGACTGTCGTGCCCTTCCTGACTATAGCGCCTGATTCAAGGTCAGGTGCAATGGGCGATGTCGGTGTGGCAACAACACCCGACGTTTACAGTATGCACTGGAATCCGGCAAAATTCGCTTTTATCGACGGGAAAGCGGGAGTGGGAATTTCATATTCACCCTGGTTACGGAACCTTGTTCCTGATATAAATATAGCCTATTTAACAGGATATTACAGGATTCGACAAAAAACAGGTTGCAAGTGCAAGTCTTTTATATTCGTCGCTTGGAGATGTGCCGTTCACTGATGATTTTGGTAATCTTGAACGGACTTTTAAACCGAATGAGCTGGCTTTCGATCTTGGATATTCGAGAATTTTCGCTGAATATTTCTCCGGAGGAATTGCTTTCAGATTTATATATTCAAATCTTACCGGAGGATCTTATTCCGGAGGTGATGCTACCAAGCCAGGTATTTCATTTGCAGCAGATATTTCGGGATATCTACCAGAGGGATATAACGCTCTTCAGCAAAGATGCTCAACTCGGCTTCGGGCTCAATTTCTCAAATATCGGATCAAAAATGAGTTACTCCGATGGTCAGACTTCTGATTTTATTCCGATGAACATGAGGCTCGGAACAGCAGGCACCATTGAACTGGACAATTTCAACAAACTCTCGCTGGCAATTGATTTTAACAAACTGCTGGTACCAACCCCTCCGATATATAATACCGATATGGAAATAATAGACGGGAAAGATCCGAATGTATCAGTTCCCATTGGCAATATTCCAGTCATTTTATGATGCACCTGATGGTTTCAAGGAAGAGATCCATGAAATAACCTCTTCAATCGGATTGGAATACTGGTATAACAACCAGTTTGCAGTCAGGGTCGGCTATTTCCACGAAAACGAAAGCAAAGGTAACCGAAAATATTTTACCGCCGGAGCAGGATTCAGGCTGAAAGGTTTTACAATAGACTTCTCATATCTGATGCCAACAGCCTCAAATCATCCTCTTGCCAGGACTCTCCGTTTCTCTCTTGCATTCGATATTAATGCATTGCAGAACAACGGCGATTCAGGACAATGAATATCAGGATAGGCCAGGGAATCGATTTTCACCGTCTTGAAACGGGACTGAACCTGTGGCTGGGCGGAATCAATATTCCATCTGAAAGGGGATGTGTTGCACACTCTGACGGTGATGTTCTTCTTCATGCTGTGTGCGATGCTCTTCTGGGAGCCTCCGGCTTAAGGGATATCGGATTTTATTTTCCTGATTCTGATCCGGAATTAAAAAATATCGACAGCAAAATCCTTCTTAAAAGGACATTTGATCTTATAAGTGAAAAAGGTTACAGCGTCAGTAATATCGACTGTACTGTCTGCCTCGAAAAGCCCAGGATTGCCTCATATATACCGGAAATGAAGAATATTATTTCAGCAATACTTGAAACAGTTCCTGAAAACATTTCAATAAAGGCAACTACCACCGAAAAGCTGGGCTTCACCGGTCGTGAAGAAGGCATTGTTGCTCTGGCAGTTGTCCTGCTGATAAAAATAAGAACTCAAATTGAACTTCACACCTCATACCTCACACCTCACACCTCAATCCTTGTTCATTGCCTGATCAATAATTTTATCATCAGCAATATAAGGTACTGTCACTTTGAATCCCGGAGTTCTTTTCATTTCACGTTCCAGGGTAAACAGCGCTTCCTTGTTCCTGGCCCAGCTTCTTCTGGCAATACCGTTGTTTACATCCCAGTGAAGCATCATCCGGAGCTTGGTCTCCGCTTCTTCCGATCCGTCAAGAACCATTCCGAAACCACCGTTGATCACCTCTCCCCATCCCACTCCACCTCCATTATGCAATGAAATCCATGTTGCTCCCCTGAATGCGTCTCCGATAACATTCTGTACTGACATGTCGGCTGTAAATTTTGAGCCGTCCCTGATGTTTGAAGTTTCCCTGAAGGGTGAATCGGTCCCCGAGACATCATGATGATCCCTCCCGATCACCACAGGGGCTGAAATAATCCTTTTCGCAATTGCGGCATTGAATGCTGCGGCAATTGCTATTCTCCCTTCTGTGTCAGCATAAAGGATCCTTGCCTGAGAACCTACAACCAGCCTGTTTTTACCAGCTTCTTTTATCCAGCGGATATTATCAGACATCTGTTGTTTTATCTCATCAGGAGAATTTATCATGATTCTCTTCAAGGGTCCCGGCAGCGATCCTGTCAGTCAGTTCAAGGTCGGCAGGATCGTTTGAACAGCAGATCCACCTGAAAGGTCCGAAACCGTAATCGAAGCACATGGGCCCCATTATATCCTGAACATACGACGGATACCTGAAATCACCCGCTGAATCCAGAATGTCCGCTCCGGCTCTCGAAGCTTCAAGGAGAAATGCATTTCCATAATCAAAGAAATAGGTTCCTCTCCCGCAATGTATATTGATTGCCCTGACCTGCCGCCTTAAAGATTCCCTGACAAGTTCCCTGAATTTTCCAGGATCAGAAGAGATCATCCGGTTTGATTCTTCGAATGAGATACCTGCCGGGTAATAACCTCCGGCCCACGGATTATGAAGAGATGTCTGATCCGAACCTATATCAACCCTGATGTCTTTCCTGGCAAATTGTTCCCATACATCCACTATATTTCCCTGGTACGCAATTGATATGATCCTGTTTCTCTTTTTTCGCCTCAGCTACACGGTTTATAAGTTGGTCCATGTCCGTGATCAATTCATCCACCCAACCCTGGGTGAACCTTGTTCTGACCGCTTTCGGATTAACTTCCGCTATTACTGAGATGACCCCTGCGATCCCGGCTGCTTTGGGCTGGGCACCCGACATGCCTCCAAGCCCTGACGATACAAACAACTTAAGATCATTATGCGTATCATTTCCCCTGAGCTTCCGGCAGGCATTAAGTATCGTAATCGTCGTACCATGAACAATTCCCTGAGGACCGATATACATATAAGATCCGGCAGTCATCTGACCATATTGAGAAACACCCAGCGCGTTGAATTTCTCCCAGTGGTCCTGCGACGAATAGTTCGGAATTACCATACCGTTGGTAACAACCAGCCGCGGTGCGTCCTTATGCGAGGGGAAAAGACCGAGCGGATGGCCGGAATAGACAACCAGTGTCTGGTCATCAGTCATTTCCGAAAGGTATTTCATTGTCAGGAGGTATTGTGCCCAGTTTTGAAAAACAGCCCCATTCCCTCCGTAAGTTATCAGTTCATGAGGATGCTGTGCCACTTCCCTGTCAAGATTGTTGGAGATCATCAGCATAATTGCCGCAGCATGCCGTGAACGATGAGGGAAATCATCAATATGCCTTGCCTTTATCTCATATTCCGGGCGGAACCTGTACATATAAATTCTGCCTGTATCATGAAGCTCCAGTGCAAACTCATTGGCCAGAATTTCATGAAAATGAACCGGAAAATATCTAAGGGCATTCTTTATGGCGAGTTTCTTTTCTTCGGTCGAGAGTATGTCCTTTCTTTTTGGAGCATGATTCAGGTTCTGGTCATAAGGTTTCGGATCGGGCAACTTATCGGGTATACCCTCAGATATCATTCTTTTAAAATCAGCGGTGGTCATAGCAATAAAACATGGATGATGAATGTAAAGTTAAGAAATAAAAAAACCACCCTGCAGAGGTGGTTCCTGTTTCATTGTATCTGCATTTTATAAATGGCTCTCATTTATGATCTCATCATCAACAAGTATCCGGCCGCAGTACTCGCATACAATTATCTTTTTGCGCGATTTGATATCAAGCTGCCTCTGAGGCGGGATCTGGTTAAAGCATCCACCGCAGGCATCACGCTGAACAGGGACCACAGCCAGTCCGTTCCGTGCATTTGACCGTATTCTCTTATAGGCCGACAAAAGCCGTTCCTCAATAACTGCCTGGATCTTCTCCGACTTTTTGTACAGGCCCTCTTCTTCTTTCTGAGTGTCTGAAATGATCTCGTCGAGTTCTGCCTTTTTATTTTCAAGGTCGGCCTGGCGGTCATGAAGAGTTGCTTCCGACTCAGCTATTACAGATTTCTTTTCTTCTATCTGGACAGTAAATTCCTTGATTTTCTTATTGAAAAGTTCAATCTCAAGATTCTGGAATTCAATTTCTTTTGAAAGAGAATCGAATTCGCGGTTATTCCTTACATTCTTTTGCTGTTCCTCGTATTTTTTTATCAGCCCTTCAGCATCCAGATATTTCATTATTCTTTTTTGAAACTGCTTTATCGAGATTCACAACTTCTTCCCTGAGGTTACCCAGCCTGGTTTCGAGCCCTGCAATCTCATCCTCAAGGTCCTGAACTTCAAGTGGCAGTTCTCCCCTGAGGGTTTTTATCTTATCAATTTCTGAATCAACTAATTGCAAGACCATATAATGCTCTAAGCCTCTCCTCAACAGAAATCTCAGCTTCATGTGTTTTGACTTTTTCCATTTTAAAGATAATTTATCGGATTGGTATTTGTTTCTGAAAACCGGACTGCAAATTTAGGGAAATTTTTGATAATTAGATCGTATAAAATTTCTGTTGAGAATTTTTCGGTCTCATAATGTCCGCAATCAACAAGCAGGATCCTGTTTTCAGCTTCATAGAAAGTGTGATATTTAATATCGCCTGTGACAAATGCGTCTGCCCTGCACACGACAGCGTCATTTAAAAGTGAGGCTCCCGAGCCCCCGCAAAGTGCCACCTTTTTAACAGGTTTGCCTGTCAGCCGCGAATACCGGATACCCGAGGCACCGAAAACTGATGAGATCATTTCCAGAAAATCATTCTCACCAACCGGTTCCGGGAAATAACCGGAACAGCCCAATCCAAAATCAATATTATCATTCTCAATCGGATATATATCATATGCAACTTCCTCGTAAGGATGGGTGTCAAGAAGCGCTTTTATTACCTTTTCCTTAAGATGCGAAAAAAGAATGGTTTCAAATCTTACCTCCTTCTCAAAATGCAGTTTACCTTTCTCCCCCGCAAAAGGATTTGTATCCTCACCAGCCCTAAAACTGCCTGTACCAGGAACTGTAAAACCGCATCGGTCATAGTTGCCGATTACACCTGCACCTGCATTAAAGAGTGCGTCCCTGACTTTGTCAAGGTGATCCTCCGGGACAAATGTCACCAGCTTGATCAGCCTGTTTTTAAGAGTCTGCAGTACTCTGACATTCTGCAATCCCAGCTTTTGTGCCATCTTTTTGCTCACACCATAACTCACCATATCAAGATTTGTATGAGACGAGTAAACAGCTATATCATTCTTTATTGCCCTGACAAGGATCCTGTCGGTGGGTGATCTTCCGGTTATCCTTTTTAAGCCGCCGAAAATAAGCGGATGATGAGAAACAATTATATCACATCCTTTTTGTATCGCCTCATCAATCACCGACTCTGTAATATCAAGTGTTACCAGGGCTGAACTGATCTCCTTTTCAGGCTGACCAACCTGCAGTCCGGAATTATCATATCCTTCCTGAAAAGATAAGGGAACTGCTGAATCGAGATAAGAACAAAGATCTGAAAATTTCATATTAAATATTATCCCGTAATTCCAGGAGCAGGCTCCTGATTTTCTGAAGCGATTCGTTTATCTCAAATTTATGATCAGTCTCATCCCACCGGCCCTGTGAGTTTCTTTTTCACGCCTGACATCGTCATTCCTTCTTCCTTTAAAAGCCTGTGAATGATCATCAGGTTCTTCACATCGGTGGCTGTAAACATCCTGTTACCCTTCTTGTTTTTCATGGGCTTCAGGATGTCAAATTCATTTTCCCAGAACCTTACCGTGGATACCGGGACTTCAAGCATTCTTGAGACTTCCCCAATTGAATAATAGAGTTTCTCTATTTTCTTTTCCTTATATGGCATTATATTTTCTGTGAAGTTAGCAGAGGTAAAAATATTGCATGGCTGAAAATATCATCCCGGGGAGTTTTAATCGAACGACTGACCTGTTTTTGAAGCGATCTCAATCATGGTTTCATATTCTTCAGGTGAAAGATCGTTAAAGAAATAGTTTACCGGATCGACATTCACTCCATTCAGCTTGATTTCGTAATGGAGGTGGGGAGCTACCGACATCCCGGTATTACCGACAAATCCTATTATATCTCCCCTGCGGACCTTCTGGCCGGCTTTTACATTAAAGCTGTCAAGATGAGCATATAATGATGAGTATCCAAAACCATGGTTGACAACAATATAGTTACCCATTCCTCTTTTGCCTGAATTGGACAGATTCAATTGTTCCGTCACCCGAAGCATAAATTTCAGTTCCCAAAGGAGCTGTAAAATCCATTCCGGCATGAAATTTACTTATTTTATAATACGGATGTATCCTCAATCCGTATCCTGAAGCGATCCTTGTAAGATCTTTACTCGAAATTGGGATTATTGCCGGTATCGATCTCAGCATATCTTCCTTCTCTTTAGCCAGTAAAATAAGCTCGTCGAACGATTTGGACTGAACATATACTTTTTTCCGGATTATATCGAGCTTTTTTGTGGTTTCAATGACAAGTTTTGAATTATTAAAACCTTCAAGTTCACTATAGCGGTTAACTCCGCCGATCCCTACCTGCCGTTGCGTGGACTGAATCGGTTCAGCTCCGAAAATGGTCCTGTAGAGGTTATCATCAGTCTCCTGAAGATGCTCAATCACCTTTTCAAGGTTTCCCATCTCCCTGTGCACCAAATCATACTGGAGAGACATTTGAGCAATTTCGCGTTTAAGTGCTTTTTCTCTGGGAGAATCGAAAAAAAATCCGAACAGGAAATTAAGTACAACTGCAATTATGACTGATCCGATTATATACGCCAGGGACCTTAAAAGGATTGCTCTTGCCCCAAGGCGTATTTTATCAAAGCTGAGTGAATCGGGATTGAACTTGTACTTCGTTTTTGCCATAATTCAGCAAAGATAAATATTTCATTAAACAAATGAAATGAGCCTGATGAAACTACATCAGGTATCCGATCAAGTTATGTCAGTGTGATTCTATCTGAATTTTGACTGGGAAGTGAGGGTCTGTATCATGTCAAAATACTCGTCTTCAGTCAGATCATCATTGAAGAAGTTGAGAGGATTTTTATGCTGCCCATAAAGGTCGATCTGGTAATGAAGGTGCGGGCCCGTCGATGTTCCCGTGCTTCCGGTATGACCTATCAGGTCACCCCGTTTTACATTCAGTCCGACAGATACCTTCATATTGCTTAGATGGCCATAAGTTGAACGGTATCCGTATCCATGATCAATAACAATGCAATTGCCCAGACCACCGTTCCAACCGGCTTCAATCACTTTTCCCGACCCTGTGGCGAAGACCTCCGTACCATAGGGAGTACTGAAATCCTGACCATGGTGCCATTGAGGTGTGCCCAGAACCGGGTGAATTTCCCTGAATTTCATTCCGTCGCCAAGCCGGAAAATAACATTAACAGGGCTGATCATAGGAAGATATTCCATTTCACGCTTCCATTCGTTTTTCTGTTCCTCAATTGTCTTAAATGATTCGTACTGGATTGTTGCCCTGTTCTTAATTTCGTCTACTTTTTTTCGTATTGAGACCATCAGGGCGGAATTATCATAGCCATCGAACTCCTCATACCTTATCACACCACCGAATCCCATGTTCCGTACCGAGCCGGGCATTGAATCCATTCCAAGAACAGGCCTGTAACGATTATCATCAGAAAGCCTGAGATCATTCAGGGTATTCAACGAGTTATCGGTTTGCATACCCATTATCGAGTATTTAAGCTTGAGATTTTCAATTTCCTGGCCCAACATCCTTTCCCTCGAAGAACCGAACCTGCTGTTAAAAAGGGCTGTGTAGATTATGGTGATACCAATACAGGCGATTGACCAGATAATGAACCGGATAAGCTTACTCTTCCATGGTAACCTTACCTGTTTGAACTGAAGATCAGATAGATCAAGAAAATACTTCCTGTTAAACATCAGGGAATTCTGTTTTTTTCTCCGGGATTGACAAATCTAAACAATTAAATTAAATTTACAAACTAAAATTTGAGTTACTTATTGTGCAGCAATATGCTATTAACATTGAAATCGCACGAATTAAGGCAGTTGTTTTTTGATTATTTCCGTTCGAAAGATCACTTGATTGTTCCTTCTGCTCCCATGGTTACAAAGAATGATCCGACTCTTATGTTCACCAATGCAGGGATGAACCAGTTCAAGGATATCTTCCTCGGGAACCAGCAGCCGGCAGGCAGGCGGATCGCTAATTCACAGAAATGCCTTCGGGTTTCGGGAAAGCACAATGACCTCGAAGAAGTGGGACATGATACCTATCATCACACAATGTTCGAAATGCTTGGGAACTGGTCGTTTGGTGACTATTTTAAAAAGGAAGCCATATTCTGGGCATGGGAATTCCTGGTTAAAAGGCTCGGCATACCCGAAGAGCGGATCTATTCAACTGTTTTTGAAGGAAGCAGTGAAGAAAATGTTCCTCGTGACGATGAAGCTTTCAATTGCTGGAAAGAATGCTTCAGTCATCCTGAAGGCAGGATACTTGAAGGATCGAGGAAAGATAATTTCTGGGAAATGGGTGAAACAGGACCATGCGGACCCTGTTCAGAAATCCACATTGATATAAGGGATGAATCAGAAAGGGCAAAAAAACCGGGATATAAACTGGTGAATAAGGGACACCCTCAGGTCATTGAGATCTGGAACCTGGTTTTCATCCAGTATAACAGGCTTTCAAACGGCAATCTGGAACTGCTTCCGGCAAAACATGTGGACACGGGAATGGGATTCGAGCGTTTGTGCATGGTGGTCCAGGGTAAAAAATCCAATTATGATACTGACATCTTTCAGTCAATAATCAGCCGGATTTCCGGAATATCAGGTAAGCAATATGGCGTAAAGGAGAGCTGGGACATCGCTTTAAGAGTTATTTCCGACCACCTGAGAGCCATTGCTTTTTCAATAGCCGACGGGCAGCTGCCCTCAAATAATAAGGCAGGTTATGTAATACGGCGTATCCTTCGGCGGGCTGTCCGGTACGGTTATAATAACCTTGAAACACAGGAGCCATTCCTGCACCGGCTTGTTCCTGTGCTGGCCGATGTTATGGGAGATACATACCCTGAGCTCCGCTCCAGGAAAGATCATATTGAAAAGGTAATTCTTGAAGAGGAGACCTCTTTCCTGAAGACTCTTGGGAAAGGATTGAAACTGATCGATAAGAAAATTGAAGAACTTGGTAAAGAAAATAATAAGGTTTTACCAGGCAGGACAGCTTTTGAGCTCTATGACACATTTGGATTTCCCATTGACCTCACCCAGCTGATACTTAAAGAGAATGGATTATCTACAGATATTGAAGGATTTGAGAAAGAAATGAAGAGCCAGAAGGAGAGATCGAGAAAAGATGCCGCCGTCGACGCCGGCGACTGGACGGTTGTAAGGGAGACCGGGGAGACTGAATTCACCGGATATATCACTACCGAAGATGATGTACTGATTTCGAAGTACCGGATAATTAAGATCAAGGGGAAGGAGAGTCTTCAGATCATATTGAATAAGACTCCATTTTATGCTGAATCGGGAGGCCAGGTCGGAGATACCGGATTTCTGATCTCGGGCACGGAGAAAATTGCAGTGACCGACACCATCAGGGAAAATAATTCGATCATACACCTGAGCCAGGGTAAAATAATTGATCCCTTTGCAGTATTTCATGCAGTTGTCGATCTTGAAAAGCGGCAGATGACCGCCAATAACCATACTGCCACGCACCTGATTCACTTTGCATTAAGATCAGTACTTGGAAAACATGTTGAACAGAAGGGATCACTGGTGACACCTGAACGATTAAGGTTCGATTTCAGCCATTTCAGCAAACTCACCAAAGAAGAGCTGCACGAAAGTAGAAGCGGTCGCGAACACGATGGTAAGGGAAAGCAACAGCATAAATGTATCTGAAGGAATTTCGATGACCCAGGCTCATGAGATGGGTGCCATGGCGTTGTTCGGTGAAAAATATGGTGAGACTGTAAGAGTTGTGAGGTTCGGGGAATCTGTCGAATTATGCGGAGGAACTCATGTCGGTAATACCGGGAGCATCGGAATTATTAAGATCGTCTCGGAAGGGGCGATCGCTGCAGGGATAAGAAGAATTGAAGCGGTTACCGCTGCAAGAGCGGAGGAATACATCAATGAGAAAATATCATCCGTTGAAGATATTACTGCTCTTCTAAAGAGCACAGGTGATATAAGGGATAGCGTACAAAAGCTTCTGGCCGAGAACACTTCTCTGAAAAAGGAAATTGAAAAATTTCAGATGCAATCTGTTTCTGTCATCATCACGGAACTTGAGGGGAAAGCCGTTCTTATTAATGGGATAAGATTCCTTTCAGGCCTGGTAGAGTCAGCTTCAGCTGAAATGCTTAAGACTATTGCATACCAGATAAGGAAATCATCTGAAAATACAGTGCTTGTGACGGGTTCGGAAGCCGCTGAAAAAGCACACCTCCTCGTTATGGTCAGCGACACCCTGGTAAAAGAGAAAAATATCAGTGCTGCTGCAATCATAAAAGAGATCGCCGCTGAGATAAACGGAGGAGGAGGAGGACAACCCTTCCTTGCAACAGCCGGAGGCAGGAATCCTTCAGGTATCCCGGCTGCCATTAAAAAAGCTGAAGAATATATAAAGAAACTTATACAATAAATCCAACCCGGAATAAGAACATTATTAAATTATCAACGTATTAAAAAACGTTTTTTAATACGTTTTTTAATACGTTGGAGTTCTTCCATGATCTGTTTTTTTATTTCAGTCCGGTTCCCGACGCTTTTATTTTTGTATTTTTGAAGCTTTCAAAGCATAATGAAGAGATTCCCTTCTTTATTACCTCTCCTGCTGATAGCGGCCTTTACCGCTTTTGCGATATCCTGTTCACCTGAGGCTTGCTTTGAAGAAACAAACTCATTCCTGAAAGCATCATTTTACAGCAACTCAACAAAAAAACAGCTTGCTCCCGACAGTATAACCCTGACCGGAGTGAACCAGCCTGCTAATATGATCTATGATAAAGCAAAAGGCGTTCAACCGGCCCTGTTCCCCCTCGATGCCTCGGCAGGAAGCTGCACCTTCAGGATAAGGATAAACGGCGTGACCGACACCATACAATTCAGGTACACAAGCTTTCCCCATCTGATCTCCAAAGAGTGCGGATATACATTTTATCATAGTCTCGATACGTTTTTCTATTCAATGAATGCTATCGATTATATCTACAGAAGTTCAAACAGCATAACCACTGCAAATGAGGAGAATATTCGCATATTTTATTAGTCTCCAGTTATTGTTTTCAGGAGGCAGCCTTATTGCACAGGATACTGTTATGTTTCCCCTGAAAATCAGAGCCGGTTTTGATATCGCCGGTCCCGGCATTTATATGACAGATAAGAATAACCTCAGCCTTGAAGGATACATTTCATACGACGGAAATGAAAAAAGGACTTACGTTATCGAAGCCGGGTATCTGAATTATAAATACTCGCAGTACAATTATGATTATAAGAGTAAAGGTGTTTTTACCAGAATAGGTGTTGATTTCAATCTCCTGAAACCTGAAATGTCGATGGGCAAATACTGGGCAGGTATTGGTTTGCGATACGGATTGAGCATATTTAATTCTGAGACTCCCCTTTTTAAATATGAAAACTACTGGGGTACAGTTACTTCGTCCATCCCTTCCGGGACGAGGACCGGACATTTTCTTGAAATAGCACCGGGTGTAAGAACTGAACTCTTCAGGAATTTCAGCATGGGGTGGACCATAAGGCTGAAGCTGTTAATTTCGGGAGGAGGAGGAAAGGATCTGAGACCTATATACTTCCCCGGGTACGGCAATGGCGGAAACAGGACCACTGCCGGTTTCAGCTACTTCATAACCTGGAATATCCCCTACAAAATTAAAACTGTTATAACCAAACCGGAGGTGGTTGAAGAGGAGACTGAAGAGGAAGCCGGGAATGCTGAAACCAACTTGCAGCTCAGGCCATAATTGGCACGGATCACAGATCCGAGCCGGCGGCTTAAATATTGTGTAATTACAATGTAATTACGACAGTATCACTCCGTGGTTTAAAATCCCGGGTTTACATCTTTTTGAATCCTTCGGGTTTATGACTGAAGAACCATAGTCCCATGAAAGTGAGGAATCCGTTAAGCAGGAGCAGTTCAAATCCGAACTTGTATCCATTAAACAACTCCACTGAGTACATGCTCAGGAAATAACAGGTAACCGGCGAAAGAACTGCAATATATGGAGTCACCTTGTCATTTACCTGCCGTTTTGTAAAAAGCCCGAAGGAAAACAGACCCAGCAGGGGGCCATATGTGTATCCTGCAATTGTGAAAAGCTTATCGATTATAGCCCTGTCATTCAAAGACCGGAAGATCAGAATGCAGACAAAGAATATCAGGGCAACTGAAATATGAACGACATATCTTGCTTTTGTTTTCGCTTTTTCAGCCATTCCTTCTTTCTTTTCGAGACCAAGGAAATCGATGCTGACAGATGTTGTAAGTGATGTAAGGGCGCCATCGGCACTTGGGAAGGCAGCAGAAATGAGTCCCATCAGGAAAACAATGCCTGCAACAGGACCAAGGTAATTGAAGGCTATTGTCGGGAACAGGTCATCGGTCAAGGCAACAGTTACATTTTTGCTCTGTGCATAAATCAGAAGAAACGCTCCCAGGATAAGGAACAGGAAATTTACCAGGACGATAATCCCGCTAAAAGTGAACATATTCTTCTGAGCTTCCCTGATATTGCGGCAGCTGAGGTTTTTCTGCATCATTTCCTGGTCAAGTCCGGTCATTGAGATTGTAATGAACATTCCGCTGAGAAATTGTTTGATAAAGAATCTCTCATTATGCCAGTCAGTAATGAACATTTTTGAGACCGAACTGTCAAGGACTGTTCCGGCAAGTTTAAACACAGGAGTTCCCAGTTCCCTGCTTATATAAATCACTGAAAGAACCACGGCCATAAGCATGAAAGTTGTCTGAAGCGTATCGGTCCATACAATTGTCCTGATCCCGCCCTTAAGTGTGTAAAGGATGATCAGTGAGATGAAAATAAGGACATTAATCCAGAAAGGAACATTCCATGCATCAAAAACAAAAATCTGCAGAACATTAATTACAAGGAACATACGGAGGGATGCACCAAGGATCCTTGAGAGGATAAAGAATCCGGCTCCTGTTTTATATGACCAGAAGCCAAAACGCTTCTCAAGATAGGAGTATATTGATGTAAGTCTTAGCTTGTAGTAAAGCGGGAGAAGTACAAGGGCTATTACAAAATACCCGAAAAGATATCCGAACACCACCACCATGTAACTGAACTGAGTCTCTTTTACCCAGCCGGGAACCGACATAAAAGTGACTCCCGAAAGGGATGCCCCTATCATACCATAAGCAACTACAAACCAGGGGGATATCCTGTTACCAATGTAAAATGACTGATTATTTGCCTTTCGGGCTGTTATCCATGTAACCGCAAATAAAAGAGCTGTATAGGCGAGGAATAGAACCAGTATCAGTAATGGTTTCATAAAAGAAGGGAAATTAATCTGCAAGGATAACAAAAAGTCAGCAGGGTAAAAAATTCCATGAAGGTTTAGTCCTCAAAAAGAATATTGGATTAATTTCGCCTAAAATCCTCCAGAATGAGTTTCTCCGAGTATCCCTCAAAACTGCTTGAAAATGCTGTCAATGAGTTCGCTTCTCTCCCCGGCATTGGAAGGAAAACGGCTTTCCGCCTTGTCATGAACCTTCTCAGAAGAGATTCTGAAGAGGTTAAGCGGTTCGGTGAAAGCATTATCAGACTCCACAGGGAGATCCATTACTGCAAAGTCTGTCATAATATTTCCGACAGCGAAATATGCACTATCTGCAGTGATGATAAAAGAGACAGAACAATGATATGTGTGGTCGAGAACATTCAGGATGTAATGGCAATTGAAAATACACGGCAGTACAAAGGAGTCTATCACGTCCTGGGAGGGATCATTTCACCTGTCGACGGTATCGGACCGGCTGATCTGAAGATTGATTCTCTGGAAGAGAAAGTAAAGGCTGGCGGTATCGCTGAGATCATTTTAGCTCTGAGTACAACAATGGAGGGTGACACGACAAATTTTTATCTTTTCAGACGGCTGAATAAGTATAATGTATATCTCACAACCCTTGCCAGGGGAGTTGCTATCGGCGACGAACTTGAATATACTGACGAAATAACGCTTGGCAGGGCGATAAATAACCGGAATCCATACCATCAATAGGCATGGGCATTAAAGATCCCTGAACGGTAATCAGTTAATTGCCTGAAGTCATACATTCAGATCTTTGTGACTGATTGTTTCAATAATAGCCGGTTCTGTTAAACATAAATGAATTTAAGTTGTTAATAAGTTAAAAACAGATTAGATGGCACAGATGCATATTAGTACTTCCCGCGATGGGTGAAGGAGTTATTGAAGCTACCATTAACAAATGGCTTGTCAAAGAGGGTTCTTCTGTAAAGGAGGACGATCCCCTGGTAGAGGTGGCAACCGATAAGGTTGATTCTGAAATACCGGCCCCATCATCCGGAGTTATTGTGGAAATCAAAGCTTCCGAAGGCGCAGTGGTGAAAGTAGGCGACGTTATTGCCGTACTCGAAAACAATGCAGTGATTCAGCCTGAGGTTTCTGAAAAGATTGAAAAGGAAGTTGAAAGGATCCGTGAGACAATTGACGCCGACCGGCGGGAAAAAAAGGAAGAGCTTCAGGTTTCGAGGGAGATGAAAAGCCGGACACCTTCCGGTAAGTTTTTATCACCGCTGGTAAGAAATATCGCTGTTCAGGAAGGGATAAGCTATTCTGACCTGGACAAGATCACCGGAACAGGGATGGATGGGAGAATTACCCGCGATGATATCCTCAGGATGATCGATGACAGGAAGAAAAAGGCTTCAGAGCCCGAAAAACAAGTGATGAGAGAGGTTCAGCCGGAATCTTCAGGTAAGGATGAAATAATAGAGATGGACAGGGTCAGGCAGCTCATCGCCGAACATATGGTTATGTCGAAAAGGATATCCCCCCATGTTACTTCATTTATCGATGCAGATGTTACACGTGTTGTTAACTGGAGAAACAGCATAAAGGATAAGTTCCTTGCAACTGAAGGTCAGAAGCTTACTCTTACTCCGATCTTTATTGATGCTGCTGCCAGGGCTCTTCATGATTTCCCGATGATCAATATTTCAGTTGAAGGCAACACGATCATTAAAAAGAAAAACATAAATATAGGGATGGCCGCCGCGCTTCCTGACGGCAATCTCATTGTCCCCGTGATAAAAAATGCAAATGAAAAAAACCTTACCGGGATTGCCAGGGCAGTGAACGACCTGGCTGAAAGAGCGAGAAGCCACAAGCTCAAACCTGATGAGATCACGGGTGGCACTTTCACGGTCACTAATTTCGGTACCTTTAATAATCTTTCAGGGACGCCGATAATAAATCAACCACAGGTTGCAATACTAGGGACAGGGGCGGTCAGAAAAATGCCGGCAGTGATTGAGACTCCCGACGGCGACGTAATCGGGATCCGACAGATAATGATACTGTCGCTCAGCTATGATCACCGTGTAATTGACGGCGCACTGGCAGGCAGGTTCCTTAACAAAATCAAAGAGATCCTGGAGAATTACACACCCGATCAGATATAGAATATTTTCCTGCCTTTCAGCTCCCCGTTTCTATTAATTCACAGAAAAATAGGAAACGGGCTGATGAATGTTTTCCAAAATTGTTATATTTGTTATGATGAATAAAATCAGGGAAAAAATATTTAGCCTTTCACTGCAGCTAATTATTCTTGTTCTGTTTTCTCTTACCGCTGCCGCTCAGTCGAAGAATGAGATGAAGAAGATATTTGCCGGGGCACAATCGTACTATCTTTTTGAAGAGTATGAACTTGCCATTCCTCTTTATCTGCTTCTGGACAAGCCTGATAATTACAATATCATGTACAAAATCGGAACATGCTACCTGAACCTCCCAGGTGAAATAAATAAAGCCATACCATATCTTGAATCCGCAGTTAAGAATTCAACCTATGACGCAAAAATTAATTCCATCAAAGAAAAGAGAGCTCCTTTAGATGCATATTTCTACCTGGCAAAAGCTTATATGATCAATAATGAGCTTGAAAAAGCCATGAATACATACCAGACCTTCAAAAGGCTCGCACTTGAGGCTGAGGAAAAGGGAGGAATGAAAAACCTGGCATTCGTTGACCAGCAGATTGAAGCCTGCAAGAATGCGATGGCTAATCAGGAGACTCCCTTCAGAATCAGTAAAAAGCATCTTGGAAAGGATTTCAGCCGGGGTTCGATCAATGAGAATCCTGCTGTAAGCTTTGACGGAAACACAATAGTATATACCGAACGGAGAGGCATATTGAACGCCATTATGTTCTCAAGGAAGATCAGGGGGAAATGGCAGCCTCCGGTTGAAATAACCTCGCAGATGAATGCCGGGGATGACTGTTCTTCGTGTTCACTGAACAGCGATGGCACATTGCTGTTCCTTTATAAGACCGATAAATTTGACGGGAACATTTATTCTTCAGAATATGTTGATGGTACGTGGACACCGATTAAAAAGCTTAACAAGAACATAAACAGCAGGTTTTATGAATCCCATGCATGCATCTCTGCTGACGGCAAAAAGCTCTATTTCACAAGCAACAGGACTGGCGGAATAGGAGAACTCGATATATACATATCAGAAAAAAATTCTTCGGGTGACTGGGGTACACCTGTTAATCTGGGAAGCAAAATAAATACGATCTATAATGAAGATACTCCGTTCATCACAATCAATGATTCGCTGCTCTATTTCAGTTCTGAAGGACACAGTGGGATGGGAGGTTATGATATCTTCAGAAGCAGCGGATCGGGATCCGTATGGGGATCTCCGGAAAGCATGGGCTTCCCGATTAATTCAACAGATGATGACAGGTTCTTCCAGCCATTTAACAATGACCAGAATGGGTATTACTCAATAACCACTGAATACAAGAAGAAAGAAATATTTTATCTGACGCTGACAAATCCAAAGCTTGACCGGATATACGAATTATCAGGGAATTACAGTCTCAGGGATACTGTTGTCACATATGATGAAGGCAATGCTATCTACCTGACCGACCGGGTATCAGGCGACACACTGGAGACAGGCTATCCTGACAGGATCACCGGGAAATACAACTTTATTGTGGCTTCAGGCAGATACAGACTGATCTATACAGGACCAAAGGGCTATTATCCGCAGAGTATCGATACTTCAATTGTTATGAATAGTCCTGCACGGGTCATCAGCCTTGAAGATGTTATTCTTGATAAACATCCGGCTGTTATAAAACCAGCTGTCTATGAAAAGCTTGACCTCTCGGATATTCCAGTCGTCGATAAAATAGATTCCAGTATCCTCATCAGAAACCTGCGGGTTTATGATGTAACCGAGAATGACTTCCGGGATACTACAATCCTGTATTACACGGTACAGGTAATGGCGCTTTATAATCCTGTAGATATCAGTTACTTCAGATATGTTTCAGATATCAAGGTCTTTTATAGTGAGACAGATCTTTTTTACAGATACACCACCGGAATATTCACAAACAAGGATGATGCTTATACTCACAGGGATGATCTGATTAACAAAGGTTACCCTGATGATCTGTTCATCAAGAAGGTTACCCGGATGACAGGTGAAAAACCGGTTCCGAGCCGGAAATATTACTCGATTCAGCTAAAAGCTACCAGCACTCCTGTAGACATGAAGACTACATTTGCAGGATTGAAAGGAGTAAGGGAATCACAGGAGATTGACGGTATGTACCATTATCTCTACGGTCAGTACACTTCGGAAGCCGAAGCCAAATCGGTTATCCAGAGAAAACAGATAATGGAGTTCAAGGATGCCTTTATAAGAGAGATCAGTATATTGATCAAGAAATAGCGGACATATTCATTCTCTTGTTTATCTTTATAAAGAAATGGTAACCTCGGATCTGGATTTTATATTTATTGTCATTTGTAATAACTCTGAAAAATGAAACACATTTACTTCACAAAAAAAGTATTCATCTTTTCAGTCCTGTTGACTGGATTTGCTTCGTTATGCGCTCAGGATGCTGCCCGAAAAGATTTCCAGAAAGCTTTTCAGAATGCTGACATCTATTTTTATTATGATGAGAATTATCTTAGGGCGGCAAGCTTATATGAGCCTCTCGTTAAAGATCATCCTGATAACTATAACCTGGCTGCCAAACTGGGAATCTGCTATCTTAATCTCGACGGGAGAAAAGAGGAAGCCCTGAGACTGCTTAGGAAAGCATCACAGGGAGTCGTATCAAGTGAGAAAGAGTATAAGCAAACAGGTGATAAAGCCCCTCTTGATACATACCTGTATCTGGCAATCGCATTCCATCGCAACGACAGCCTGGAAAGAGCCATGACCTTTTTCAATGAGGTTAAAAAAAGGCTTGTGGAAACTGACCCTTACCAGGAAGATTTCATCAACCTTCAGATCCGGAACTGCCGGTATGCAATGGAGATGAAAAAGAGACCCATGAGAATAATCTCCGAATACTTTACGCCATGGCTGCCCGATTATCCTGGAGCCTGTAATCCTGTCCTGGCAAAAAACGATTCTGTTTTTGTTTTTACTGTAAAAAATGAAGGAGTAACCCAGGTATATTGCTCATATAAGAACAAAACATGGGAGAAACCTGTCAATATTACAGAGCAGCTTGGAGGATACGACAGGTTTTACACCAACTCAATCACAGGCGACGGAAAGATGCTTGTCATGTTCATGGACGACGGCGCTGACGGAAATCTTTACTACAGCACAAGAAGTGACACGACCTGGTCTAAGATCAAAAGCGTTGGGAGATATGTTAATTCAATATACTGGGAGGCTCACGGATTTGTTACACCCGACGGCAAGACGATGTACTTCTCGAGTAACAGGCCTGGCGGTGAAGGAGAGCTTGATATCTGGTCATCGCAAAGGCTTGCCGATGGTTCATGGGAACGTCCGGTGAACCTGGGGAACGTCATAAATACTCCGTATGATGAAAGCACACCCTATTTTGATGTGGCAAATAACGCATTGCTATTCAGCTCAATAGGACATATAAGCATGGGAGCATATGATGTATTCAGATCAATAAACAGAGGTGGAACATGGACCCAACCGGTGGGAATGCCCTATGCATTCAATACTGTCCAGGAAAACACGAATTTTATCCTGAACAACAATCTTCCGGGATTTGTTGCCAGCCGTTTTGATGACAAAACCAATCAAAGAAACATCTATGCAATTGTTGCTATTGATCCTGCTGATGAAATTACCAGAGCCTCAGGATCAATTAAGCTGGAAGATGGCATGGCTGTCGATCCTGATGTCTCACTCATTACTGTGAAAAATTTAAAAACCGGGGAAATAATTCAGAATATACCGGTTGCACAGGACGGATCATTCAATTTTGATGTCAAACCCGGAGAATATGAGGTATACGTAAGCCATGACGGATATAATACCGATACAATTAATCTAAGTCTGCCACTTTACTATACGGGCAGTTACCTCGCTGTAAATCCATCACTTGAGCCTGACAAGGTATCAGCCGGCGATTTCCTCTCAATCAGAAATGTACTGTTCGAGTTTGATAAATATGAACTGACAAATGAAGCTGTACCAACCCTCGAGCTGGTTAAAAATGTTATGATAAATTATCCCGAACTTACTATTGAAATTGCTGGTTATACGGATGCAAAAGGAAGTACGGATTACAACAGGAGACTTGCTGACAAGCGAGCCCAGGCTGTAATAGACTATTTCACATCGGCCGGGATTGACCAGACTAAATTTGTTAAGAAAGCATTCGGGGAATTGAATTTTGCCGCTGTCAATACTAATCCTGACGGAACCGATAACCCTGAAGGAAGAAAATATAACAGGAGGGTTACATTCGGGATCGTCAATCCAAAAACCGGGGTTGTCCTGCGGCAGGAAGCTTATACACCTCAATACCTGAGACAACCCAGTTCAATGAAATACAGCATTGTGCTCCTCCAGACAAAGGACAGGATCTATTCCGGGTATTTCAGCAACCTTATTAAGGATGAGATGCTGTTTGTAAGGACAATAAAGACCGATTCTCTTAACCTGTATACACTTGGTGTATTTTACAACCGTCCCGACGCCGTAACTTACCTTGGTTACTTAAGGGAAAACGGACTCCAGGATGCTTACATAATCAACCTCTACGATCTTGACAACCCAGCTGAACAGGTAACTGGTGCAGAGGTACAAATGGAAGAACCTTCACTTACACGGAGAGTATTTACAATACAACTGAAGGCAACAAAGAGCCCTATCGATGTAAACAGGATATTCCCGGGTTACAAGGGGGTACAGGAAATTGTTGCTGATGATGGTTTTTATAAATATGTATATGGAGAATATAACTCTGTTGCAAAGGCAAGGGAGGCTCTGGCAGGTATCAAGGAAAATTATGAGGATGCCTTTATCAGGGAAATGAATGTTCCGCTAAATAAATAGGTCTGTATAATACAACTTTGATGAAATATAAGGAAATCAGTTTGCGGGCTATGGAGCCCGAAGACCTTGAATTGCTGTATGAATGGGAAAATGACACGTCATACTGGATAATAAGCAATACTGTTGTACCATTTTCAAAATATACCCTGAAACTCTATCTTGAGAATTCGCACAAGGATATTTATGAAACGGGTCAGCTAAGGCTGATGATCGACCATATCCCCGATAATGTTTCGATAGGCACAATTGATCTTTTTGATTTTGATCCGTTCCATAAAAGAGCCGGACTGGGAATACTTATCGCAAGACAGGATTACAGACGGAAGGGATATGCTTCCATGGCGCTCAAATGCCTTGTCGACTATTGCTTCAAAACCTTGCAGCTTCATCAGATATACTGCAATATACTGGCGAACAATTGTGAAAGCATGGATCTGTTTAAAAAAATCGGGTTCGTGCAGTCAGGACTAAAAAAGGACTGGATTAAAACCTCTGATGGCTATTTGGATGAATACATGTTCCAGATGATTAATCCTGATACGTAATTATAACTCATCTGCCATTATTTCAATCCTGAAGCAAGAAGGCCGCAGGCAGCGGATACATCTACTCCTCTCGATTTCCGTATTGAGGCTGAAATACCTGAAATAACCAGCTCATGTTTAAAATACTGCATCCTCTCCGGAGATGTGGATGTATTATCATCACCCGGAATTGAATGATAAGGCAGGAGGTTGACCCTGATCCTTGAGTCCTTCAGCAGGTTTATTAGTCCGTAAAGGTGCCTGTCAGTATCATTGATCCCTCCTATCATGACATAAGCTATGCTCATCCGCCGTTTCTTACCGGCCGGGTAGCTTTTCATAATATCAATTATCCTGTGAGCCGGATAATTCTTTTCTGCAGGAACTGCCCTGTATCTCTCCTCAGGAAAAGGCGAATACAAGCTCAGGGCAAGATTGCACTTTGAAAGTTTAAGAAATATATCTGTCCCTGAAGTAATACCGACAGTTGATACGGTAATATTTCCCGGACTAATGGCCAGGCCCCATTCAGCCGTCAGGATGTTGCATGCCTTTAACACATTATCAATATTGTCAAGAGGTTCTCCCATTCCCATAAACACTACATGGGTAACCCTGATTGGTTCTGGCAGACTGATAACCTGGTTAATTATGTCCTGAACTGATAGATTTCCCCTGAAGCCATATTTTCCGGTAACACAAAAAGGACATCCCATCCTGCAGCCCGACTGAGATGATACGCATACTGTATGTCTCTTAATATCCGGCATATAGACCGTTTCATATTCCAAACCCAGTCGATTCCTGAACAGATATTTTATTGTCCCGTCATAGGATTTTTCTGATGCAACCGGTCTAAAGATCCCGGGATAGGATCTTTCAATTAACGCCTCCCTGATCTTTTTGGATATTCCCGGAAAAAGCAGGATATCATCTATTTTCTTTTTATAAAGACAATTAGCTATGGTATTGGCATGCGATTGATCAGTCCGGGCAAGATCCATTATCTCGACAGCAGTCAATCCGCATAAACTTGTTTTTATCATTATTTCTGATATTTACAAAAATAATCCGATTATCAATAACTTTGCAAATATCCTCATGCTTAAAAACAAACAGACAAAACAATTTATAAGATGAACAGGATCAGCATAATAGTTATCTTTTCAGCCTTCCTTTTCTCATGCAGGGGAAAGGATCATAACCAAATCTCAAAGACTATGATTACTGACAGCACAAAACAATACGGGTACAACCTTGATTTCCTGAAAAAACATGTCGGTGTTATTGAATTGAAGAACAACAATTCAGCCTTGGTACTTGTTCCATCATGGCAGGGCAGAGTGATGACAAGTACATCAGAGGGAGCTCACGGATTCAGCTTCGGATGGATAAACCGCGAGCTTGTTGCATCAGGAAAAGCTATGCCTCATATAAATCCATACGGAGGTGAAGAGAGGTTATGGCTTGGTCCGGAGGGAGGACAATATTCAGTCTTCTTCAAAAAGGGAGATGAATTCGTTTATGAGAACTGGCAGACTCCTGCTTTCCTTGACACCATTCCTTTTAAGGTAACAAATGTGTCGGATTCCACTGCCTCATTTACCTATGATGCCGAAATTGAGAATTACAGCGGTACTACTATAAAACTGGGGATTGACAGGGTGGTGACCCTGCTTACTTCCAGCCAGATAATGAATGAGACAGGTATTGACGTGACAGGAACACATTTTGTTGCCTACCGCTCTGAAAATAAACTGACAAATAATGGAGAGAGTGCATGGGAGAAAGAGTCAGGTCTTTTATCGGTCTGGATGCTTGGCATGTTCAATCCTTCTCCCGCCGTTATAGTTGTGATCCCTGTCAAATCGGGTGATGAGAAGCAATTGGGCGTTAAGGTGAACGACAATTATTTCGGCCCGATTTCAAACGACAGGCTGAAAATTTCAGGAAACAATATTTACTTCAGGGCTGACGGGAAAAGCAGGGGAAAGATAGGGATCCCGCCATTAAGGGCAACAGGTACTCTGGGTAGTTTTGATTTTGAGAATAATATACTTACTCTGCTGGTCTGCAAATTACCTGAAGGTGTAAAAGACTATGTCAATTCAGCCTGGCAGATACAGGATGATCCATATTCGGGTGATGCTTTGAACTCCTATAATGATGGCCCGCTGGAGGACGGATCGCAGATGGGGCCATTCTATGAGATCGAGACATCTTCGCCTGCTGCAGCCTTAAAGCCGGGTGAAAGCATAATCCATAGTCAGATAACGATCCATATTACCGGTGATAAAAAGCTCTTAAACAAAACTGCAGTCAGGAGCTTTGGTGTTACCCTTGATGAGATTGAAAAAGTATTTATTAAGTTATGCGGTTATGCGGTTATGCAGTTATGCGGTTATGCAGGTCTGCAGTCTAAACTGTCTGCAAACTGCACAACTGCAAAACTGCACAACTGCACAACTGCACAACTAATTATTGAGATACCAGTCCCCTGTTTTTAAGGAGCGGTTCAATCTGAGGTTCACGTCCGCGGAAGTTGACATACATTTGCATTGCATCCATTGTACCGTTTTTCTCAAGTATGTTTTTTCTGTAGGATGAAGCCACAGACCTGTTGAAGATACCTTTTTCCTTAAAGGCTTCAAAGGCATCGTTATCAAGAACGGCAGCCCAGGTATAGCTGTAGTAGCCTGAATCGTATTCCTCAATTATATGCATGAAATAGGTACTCCTGTAGCGTGAAATTATTTCAGGAATCAGTCCGATCTTATTGAAATAATCCTTTTCAAAGCTCTGGATATCAATAATTGCCGGTGCTTCAAGAGTGTGATATGCCATATCGAGCAATGAAGCGGCCAGAATCTCCACATTTATCAAAACCCTGGTTGAAATAGCTGCTGTTCTTCAATTTCCTTACCAATGAGGCAGGTATTGTTTCGCCTGTTTTATAGTGTTTTGCATACATATTCAATACTTCCGGTTCTGCTGCCCAATGTTCCATAAGCTGGGAAGGAAGTTCAATAAAATCCCATATCTCATAGATCTGATTATAGGTATTCTGTCTGAACAGGAAATCCAGTGCATGTCCAAACTCGTGAAAGAGCGTGGAAACTTCATCCATATTGAGAAGGGCTGGTGTTTCTCCGCCCGGACGGGTAAAATTGAAAACTGTTGTAACAACAGGTGTAACAGCTTTCCCGTCAAGTATATGATGACTGCGGTATGTTATGCACCAGGCTCCCTGCCGCTTGCTGTCGCGGGGGTGAAAATCCAGATAAAGAACGCCGATGTGTGCACCTGTAGAATCCTTAACCTCAAATGCTTCTGCCTCAGGATGAGGAAGAGGACAGCCTGCAATCGGCAAAAAGGTAATTCCAAATAATTTAGTTGCACAGGCAAATACGCCTTCGCGTACATTGTCAAGCTTAAAGTATGGTCTGAGTTCACTGTCATTCAGGTCATATTTCTGTTTCCTTAGTTTTTCGGCATAGTACCACCAGTCGGATGGTTCAAGTTTGAAATTTCCGCCTTCCCTGTCGATTATTTTCTGCATCTCCCCCACTTCATTCTTTGCCACCGGCATTGCTTTTTCCCAGAGACTGTTAAGCAGGTTAAATACATTTTCAGGTTTTTTGGCCATCCTTGGTTCCAGAACATAGTCTGAATGTGTTTTGTAACCAAGAAGCCTGTGCCCGTTGGGCACGAAGCTTTACTATATCGGCAAGAATCTTGTTATTGTCAAATTCATTCCCATTATTACCCCTGTTTATATAAGCATTGAAGATCTGACGCCGCAGATCTCTGTCCGGTGAGCTCTGAAGAAAAGGGAAAATACTTGGCCGCTGAGTGGTGAAAGCCCATTTTCCTTCCTCTCCGGCAGCTTTGGCGACCTCAGCTGCTGATGTTACGAGAGATTCAGGCAGACCTGTCAGTCCGTCCTTATCCACAAATAGCCTGTAATTGTTGATCTCAGCCAGGACATTCTGATTGAACTTTACTGTAAGCACTGAAAGTTCCTGATTAATCTTTTTAAGAGTGTCCTGATCCTGCTTGCCGAGATTGGCTCCGTTCCTGACAAATCCCTTGTACAGGTTTTCAAGAAGGAATTTCTGTTCCGGATTCAGATTGAATTTGGACCTGGTTATCATAAACATATTTTACTTTTTTAAAGAGATCAGGATTAAGATTTATTTCATCCCTGAAGGCGGCAAGCTTAGGTGAAATTTCCACTTCGAGATTCTGCAGGGAATCATTTGTGTTGGCCTCAGTCTGGCCTAAAAAAACAGATGAAACCTTCTTTAGCAGATCACCACTCTTATCAAGTTGCTCAATTGTATTTTCAAAGGTCGGTTCCTGTTTGTTTTTTATCAAGGCTTCGATCTCTTTACGAGCCTCTGCAATTCCTTTTTCAATTGCAGGCATATAATGTTTTGCCATTATTTTTTCAAATGGCGGAACATTGAAAGGAGTATTGTATTCTGAGAAAAAAGGATTTGTCGAATCTACCTCAGGCTGATTCCTGCAGGAACTAAAAATGAGTGTTGACAATCCAATAATCAATAGCATTTTAAACAGGTTTTTCACAATTATTATTTTAGTTATTTATTAATTTTCTGATCCTTATGCAAAATAAGCTTATAAAAACTTCAATTAAAAGAAATATGGTTGATTTTTTGTGGTACGAGGTAAGAGGTTCGGGGCGTGTGGTGTCGCTATTTTGGATTGCGGATTTAATACTGAGTTAAATAATTGTTATTTTTGACCAATTTTGGAGAGATGGCCCCGCTATGAGCAAAAGATGAATCGGTGTGGCGTTAAAAGTTCCCCTCCCTGGAGGGGTTAGGGGTGGGTTTTATTTTTTAAGGAGAGATGGTCCCGCCATAGCGGGATGGTGAATGCGGCTAAATAATATTGGAGAGATGGCAGAGTGGTCGAATGCGGCGGTCTCGAAAACCGTTGTCCCGCAATCGCGGGACCGGGGGTTCGAACCCCCCTCTCTCCGCAAAGCTTGCATAAATCCCACTCCCAGGTGGGATTATTTATTTTTATGAAGTTTGGAAGAAAACTTGTTTTCTGAATGAACTGAAATAAAAATAAATAAAAATCCGAAGGATTTATGCAAGCTTTGTAGGATCTCCCAAAAGGGCTCGCCGAAGGCAACCCCCGCTACAGCAGTATTCCCGCCAGAGAGGCCGAAATATATGAAGCCATGGTGCCGCAGATCATTGCCTTGAATCCCAGTCTCGCCAGATCTGCTTTACGGTTTGGTACCATAACGCCGATCCCTCCGAGCTGAATTGCAATCGAGCTGAAATTTGCAAAACCGCATAAGGCGAAGCTGGCTATAACTATCGATTTTGCACTAAGTACGCCCTGCTGTATCATCGGTGAAAGGTCTGAATAAGCAACAAATTCATTAATTACCATCTTTGTACCCATTAATGAACCTACCTCGAATGATTCCGATACCGGAACTCCCATAACAATTGCGAACAATGAAAAGAATGCTCCGAACACATCTTTCAGCCTCAGATTATCAACATCGAGGCCAATAAAATCGAGAGATAAACCAGTCCAGCCCAGGAAAAGACCAAAGTATCCAAGGAGAGCATCAATCAGGGCAACAAGAGCTATCACACCGATCAGCATGGCAATTACATTTATGGATATTGCCATCCCATCAGTTGCACCGTGGGATATTGCATCCATGATGTTGGTATGTTGTTTTTTAACCTCAAGCTTTACAACACCTTTCGTTTCAGACTGCTGAGTCTCGGGGAACACTATCTTAGAAATTACGAGTGCTCCGGGTGCAGCCATAAGGCTTGCGGCCAGACAGATAGGATGCCGGAACTCCCATAGAAATATATACTGCCATAACGCCCCCTGCAATACATGCCATACTTCCTGTCATCGAAGCAAGCAGTTCAGACATCGTCATCCCGGAAAGATATGGCCGTATCATTATCTGAGCTTCAACCTGACCAACAAACGCACTTGCAACATTTGACAGGGCTTCGCTCCCGCTTACTCTCATTGCCCAGTGAACAAACCGTGCGAGAACGCTACAATCCTTTGCATCAGACCGACATGATATGCCATTGATACCAGGACACAGACAAATATTATGGTAGGGATAAGTATAAACAGAAAAACACCTGCGCTTACAATACCTGGCGGAAGTATCTGTGAAATTTTTGTCAGGTCGCCAAAAACAAATAATCCTCCCTCCTGTGAAAAATCCAGAAGCTTGTTTATTGCTTTTCCGAGAAAGGCAAAAATATCCTGACCGATCGGGACTTTTAAAATAAAGATGGCCAGGGCAATCTGGAGCAAAAGACCGGTTATTACAAGACGCAAATTAATTGCTTTCCTGTTATTCGACCATAAATATGCCAGACCCAGAATTACAATTATTCCGATAATACCAGTAAATCGTGCCATGTAAGATTGAATTAGTTTTGAGTCGGATTCAAACCTACATTTTTTTTCAATTCAAAAGTATGCTTTAAGGGAAAAAGATGCTACATATAAACAGCAATCTGACCATGCCTTGGTACCGCCCTGTAGAGGATCTTGGCATCTGCCTTTGGAAGGCGTATTTTGATGAATGGATGATATTCAGGCACTTTAAATCTGGCAATACTTTTCAGTGTAGCTCCAGGTATTCTTAGTCTGTTATTCAGATCAAAAAAGAAAAGATTGTTTTTATCAGCTCGTTATTGTATCTGTATCCTGGTAGACAAATATCCTTATTCCGTTATCCATTTCAAGAATATAATTAACAGGTTCATAATCTGAAGTGTCAGGAATAATATCAGGTTTGAATTCAGAGGTATCTTTTGGAGCCATTTTTATCATTAGAGGCTCTTTTTTTATGGTAGCAATATCATTTACAATCGTCATTGGGGAAGACAGCATTGAATGAAATTAGCATAATTCATTCCCCGATCGTCAGTATTTTGCTTATTTTCAAATCATTCAATCTTTGCAGAATGAACAGCGACACCACTTATTTCAAGATTTGCAGTACTGTCAGCAAGATTGAGGGTTATATAAACAGAATCGGTTTCAGCCATACTTATCCTTGACTGAAGAAAAGCTTTTTCTTTACAGAATGCTCAGATAGGCAGAATCAGTATAAAATTTTTCATCAGCTCTTGTTTTCTCGAATTCTGCTGCAATCCGAACTTTGCTTCTGATTTCATCCAGCTTCTTGGCCGGAGCTCAGTAGCTGACATTATGCTGTAATAAACAAGAAAAAACAGCAACAAATGATCCCGGATAATGATCAGGCACTGTTTTTTTCCCGTGTAAGCCTTTCTTTTCATTAGTTTCCATAAAGTCTGATATTTACTTCAGATCAGAAAATATAAACTTTGGAACCAATATTCAGAGTACTGTAAATTGCTTCAAGATCTTCATCATTCAAGTCTTACACATCCATGAGTCACAGGCATTCCCAGAAAACGCTTATAAATAGTCCCATGAATCAGATAACCATCACCAATACTCCAGGGCATAATCACCCAGTACACCATATTCCCATCTTGAAGGATCATCCTTTGGAGGGACAGGCAAGCCCTCTTCAACAAATGCCCAGTCAGGCTTTTTCCAGACTGGATTAGTTCTCTTTCCCTGTATCCAGAATTTTCCTTTTGGTGTCTTGAAAATCCATTTTCTTTCACCTCTCAGTCTGTAAGCATTGTATAGCTTCCTGAACTGCAAAATCCTTCCCTTATAAGCTTTTTATTCCTGTAAAGAAAGAACCTGTTATCAGTCGTGTTTATTACAATGTATGACTGTCCTGATGTATATGATGAATATTTTTTCGAAAGCCGCTGAATATCTCTTGATAGAGTGCAGATCTGTTTTTTGTAATTCTGATCATTTTTTAATTCCGGATCGCTGGTCAACCTTGTTTTTCCTCCTGAGGATAGCTCCTGGAATCCCGGAACAAAATAAAGCACAAAAACAAATACAAATAATGCGACAAGAACTGCTATCAGACTCCGGAGTGTGATCCGGAGAGAATTCATGAGCCTTTTATTCTCTTTTGCCTGCTGAAAGAATGATAAGATCAATCCGGATAGATTGCCGGCAGACGGTTTGTCAGAGTTACCCTGGTCATGGGAAGCCTCAGGGATTGGATCGGATGGAGTTATTGTATTATTTTCCATAGATTGTGTTTTCAATCCAGAATCTGGTCAATATTTACTATCGAGCCGACAATTGTTACAGGAGTACCCTCCATCGCAATTTTATAAACAACATCCATTTCTGAATCAGTAAGAGCGATACAACCTTCTGTCCAGTCAACACCTCTTCCGCCGTCTCCGTGGATTTCGATCAGGCTGCCGATTTTAGCTGACCGTGGCAGGGTGCCTTTTGCAATTTCCTTCTTAAATTCTTCTCTGTCAGTCTCGTTTGGATAGTTTATCAGCAGTGCCTTGTGGTATTTTGTCTTATTACTGCCAAATTTCTTCACGATCTTGTACATCCCTTCAGGAGTGGCTTTGTCGCCTTTTACCCTTTTGTCACCTACCCAGTTTTTACCCAGCTCCACATGATATTCATATTTTTTAGTTCCGCCATGATAAACCAGACATTTTCGCGAATATTTATCAATTATGATTGAGTAATTCTGGTTTTGTCTTGATTCCCTGATGGTCCTGTCCACCCAGTTTTTCCAGACAGGATAAGAGTTAAAATACTCCTTCAGGTTGGTTTTTGCCTTTTCGTATGAATCAGTAAGAAGCAATTCAGAATCGGCGATCTTAATCTTTGCCTGGGCATATTGTCCTTTCCTGTAGGCAACCTCCGATTCCTTCAGAAGCATCTTTCCTCTTGAGATCCGGTTCCAAACCTCGGCGGACAAGGGGTAAGAAGTGAATATCTTATCGATCTGGCCTGCAATATTGTTAAGGTTTTCAATTTTTTGCTTCAGGAATATATTCAGATCCACCTCACTGTTCCTGGATATTTTCGCTGCCTGTCTGGCCTTTCTGGCAGAGAGGTCCGCAAGACGGACAACCTCTTCATAGTTCCTGAAATAAATAAACCTTTTATTCTCTTCCTGCCATTTGATCATGGCAGAATCGTAAAATGACTTTGCCTCGCGGTACAGCTTCTTCGAATAAGTATCGGCGTTGTTTGATGCAGCTTCTGAAAGAGCAATCCTTGCATCCTCCACTTTTTCCTGAGGAGGTTGCGGGACCAACCTGATCAGCATTATGATTATCACAGGAACCAGTGCCAGGATTACAGCAAGTATTATTATTCTCTTCCAGGATTTCTTGATTCTCATCCGCCTTAACCTTAAAAAAAACCCCGGGAAAACCCGGGGATTTTTTATTTTATTGCTTCGATTCAGAATTAGAATTTAATTCTGGCTTTTGTCAGAACTTCTTTAACTTCTGCATTAAGACCTTCAGCTTTTTCTTTAGCAGCATTGATCTTATTCAGAGCATCCATGAATGAACCTTTGTCGAAAAGACCCTGAGCTTCAACAACTGCTGCATCAACGGTAGCAACGTCAGCTTTGATCTGTTCGATAACAGCAGCTCCTTCTTTTCCTCTCGGAAGTTTCGGAATAAGTTTACCGTTCTCTTCAATAACAGTTTTAATGCCTGTGAGCAGAGTTGTCACTTCAGCTTTAACTTCTTCTTTCTTGGTACCGGCATTTGCAGCTACCTGATTTGCAAGAGTTAAAATACTGGCTAACTTTGTTTTAGCAGGACCGAATTTCTTGAATAATTTTGATTCCTGAGCTGTAATGTCAGCCATAACAGCATTCAGTGAATCCTGTAAAGCTGCAAATTCAGCAGGTACATAAACTGCTGCTTCAGCAGTTTTAGCAGCTTCGATAGCAGCATTAGCAGCATCAATCTCAGCCTGTGGTTTCTTTCCGCAACTTGAAAGGACTGCAACCATTACAATAGCTGCTAATCCCATTAATACTTTGTTCTTCATTTTTCTTCTTTTTAAATACTTTGTTTTGTTAAATTTCCGATTATTTGGTTGTAACCGTTTCTTTAGAAAAAATCGGTGCAAAGATACACAATTTTAGGAATATGGCAATGAATAAATAAATTTTATTTTAATTTTTCTCATCTGTTATCTCTTTCCCCTTCAATGAAAAACTCCAGCAATATGCTCAGGAGATAAATTGAGAATAAATTTAAGAAAAATTATTGAATAATGAATGCAGTTTTCATTGTTTCTTCAGAATTTGTCCCGATAAATAATTTAAAATAACCCGGATCGACTGTAGCCCTGTGCCTGCAGTTTACTTTTTGATAAATAAATATATGGGCATTACTTCTTAATCAGATTAATTAAATCCTGGCTCTATGTCTTCTCCGGATCGGCTGTAGCCCTGTGCCTGCAGTTTACTTTTTGATAAGATAAATTATATCGTGGATCTACGTGTTTTCATTTTTCAGCTTCTCCAGGATCAGATCACTGTAAGATTCTTTTATGTAATCGGATCTTGAAAGACCAAAATAATCAAAATAGAATTTACATTGTTCCTTAATTCTTCCGGTCCTGTATTTCCGGTTTCATCAATAGCTTCCACCTCAAAATAGGTTCCCAGCTCCCTGACTATGTCAAAATGAAATTTCACATTTCCGATGAAATAGATTTTCCGTCGATCTTATCGACTACAACTTTGATCCCATAAACTTTTATAAGGATATCCTTTAGTGATCTGTCCGGCTCGTGCTTGTATAAAAGAATAGCAGATTGTTTTGAATCAGGAATATCGGGCCTTTCATAATATATAAGGGCATTTTCAATAATCCCTTCACGGAGTTTAAGCCTTCCGTGTCGGAACATTAAAATAGGTATCAATCTGATGGTCTTCACCTTTAAATAAGGGATTCGAGCTCTAAGAAGTTTTTGTTCCATGCTGTTCAGGTCGGCTGCCCTGGCTTTAAACTCGTAATTTTGTAATTTCATTTGATTTAGCTATTTGTTGCTATCAACATCTTCCTGTATAAATGTAAGATTATTCCTTGTGATTTCAATGAATTTATCCTTCTTTACAAATCATAAGAGATTAGTGGAAAGTGGGATTAGCTTAGCTGATCAGATTGAAATAAGTATTTCCAAATTTTGCAGTTTATACTTGTTTTCCTATTTTTGTCGCGCATGTTAATATGCCGAATTGGAGAGATGGGGAGTGGCTAAACCAGTCCCGAGTACTGGGGACTAAACTGCCGTATTACCTAAATTATTGGAGAGATGGGTGAGTGGCTTAAACCAGCAGTTTGCTAAACTGCCGTATGGGTAACTGTACCGGGGGTTCGAATCCCCCTCTCTCCGCAAAGCCAAAATTATTCCCTCAGCGAAGCTGGGGGATTTTTGTTTGTATCGGCTGGACTGAGCAATGCTTGCATAATGCGAGGACAGGACGGAAAACAAAAAGACCAAACGAGTGAAACGAGTATGGGAATAATTTGGCTTTGCAGGATCTCCCCCAGGGGATCGCCGAAGGCAATCCCCCTCTCTCCGCCCTTTATTCTTCTGCCTGGCAAAAACCTTTTTGCTTTCTGGCGATAAAGATTGATTATTGATTTTTAAATTTTACAGGACCCAGATACTTATCACACCAGGCCAATACCTCTTTGATCATTTCACTCCTTGGAACATAATGATCTGTTTCATATACCTTAAGGATTTTATCTTTCTCAGGAGTCCCAAGTAGGTTGTAAAATGGTTTAACATTAATATCTATATTGTAGCGATAATCATACTTGCCATTTAACATAAGGGTTGGTATTTTAACCCTTGAAACGTAATTTATTGCATGTACTTCAGGTAAAAGGAATCCATTGAATCCTCCAACTATTAAAATATTCACCTTAAGACGGTCTTCAATAGACGGAATCCATCCCATTGATCCTCCCCAGCTGGTTCCATAAAATCCAAGTTTGCTTGTGTCAATATCCGAACGGGTTTCAAGGTAATCAATCGACCTGCTAAAATCTTTACAATCTTTGATTGTCCAATCTGTTAATTGGTGCCCTCCTGTGGGAAGTGGTCCATCTTTTCTTTCAAAGGTTCTGTAATAAACCGGATACATTACTGCACGGCCGCTTTTTAAAATAAAATCTATACTCCATTTCCAATCACCTTTTATCAGGGAATCTTCAAAGGTGGCATTTAATCCGGGCCAGTACATAAGAGTCTGATAAGGAGGAGACGCATTCCTGGGCAAAAAAAGATAAGCGATAATCCTTTCTTTTCCATAAGCAGCATTGAAAGTAATTTTTTCAATTATCCAATCCTTATTACTGCTATCTGTCTTTTCAATCTTATCATTTAAGTCAGTCTTATCGTAAAGGAACTGGTTCTTATAAATCTCGAAGATTTTGTCCTCTACGGGTGTTTCTTTGGAAAAATCCCTTTCTCCAGAATAACCATACCATCCTTCAATATTCTTTATTAACTGAAAAGCACTTTCAGGAATATTTTCTTTATCAATATATTGAACACAGCGAAATCCATTCTTAGAAGAGCGGTCAAAAGACGGGAGTTGGCTCATGTCGGAATACATATATGTCGGATCATTCCATGCACCGCCACGTATGATATGACCAGCCGGTGTTTCATTCCAGCACCACTCCTTCACGTTCCCTGCCATATCATAAGCACCAAAACAACTTATCCCCTGGGATTTGCCTACCGGTTCGGAACTATTGCCATTAAAATTGCTTAATGGGATTATTTTAGAACCAAAGATAACATCGATATATGGGATATAAAATCCCATTCCACTACCCCAATGTTCTGCTGTCGGAAGACTTTTCCCTGCATATTCGGCATATGCAGCTGCTTCGTACCAGCTGATACCCGATACCGGGTAATCATCGTGTCCATCCGGATAATCTCCCGCTTCCCACGTGAATGGTCCCGGTCTGCCTGTTTTATCAACAAATAAAGCCATCGCTTCTTCCCAGCTGAAAACCTTTCCATCTTTTATGAACTCATTTTTCCAATATTCCTGTTTCCCATACCCACCATCATCAATAAATTTTTTAAACTGCTTATTTGTTACTTCATACCTGTCAATAAAAAATCCATTTTTGTCTTTTAAAAAGTTGCCGGCCTCTTCTTCTTTGTATCCTTCAACATATACCATTTCAGAAGGTATTTCTTCCAGCTTGAAGAGTTTCCGGAATAAAGTATCTGTAGCTGTAAATACGACTCCCTGAACATTTTCATATCCTGTTTTTTCTATCCTTACACGATAAAATGTACTGGCGGGCATTTTTAAACTATCAATGGGGGTTTTACCAAGTTTTGTCCATGAACCGACCGTATCAGAATAATTCCTGATAAAAACATCAGCACCGGGAGGATCAGTAAGTATTGTCAACTTATTTGTAATTATTGATGCCCATTCCTGGAATTCCGGATTTTTTGAAAGATATTTTTCTGCTTTTTGAATCAGATTAAAAGCTGCAATCTGATTTTCTTCATTATACATTTTTTCAATTTCCGGCAGTGCTTTTTGTTCAGCCCATTTTATCCTGGAATTACGATACAGAAGAAAGATTAATACACCCAGAAGGATTAAGGGTCAAAAGAATCTGTGGTTTTAAAATGGGAGATTTCTTTGTTAACAGAGGTCTTCTTTCTTTTACCGGTTTAACACTTATGGTTTGAATTTCCTGTTCTGGCTTAACAACCATCCGGATTCCCTTATATTTCAAATACCATTTGATAATTATATCAAGGTTAATTAGAACCGGCTTTACCTGCTCAGGATCGAAGTCTTTCGGATGAGTTCCATAGGTTGACAGATCGTTCAGTCCGTGCATTGAGGTCGCTATGTGATCCGGTACTTTTCTCTCCTTATGAAGCCTATCAATGATACCTTTAAGAGGTTCAGTCCCTCTTGGTCTTTTGAGCTCACACTCGCACAGGTCAGTTAATACGACCTCAAGGCATCTTCTTGAATAGAGCATGACAACATTGGCATCTGTTGTTAGAATCAGCTGTTCCAATTCCTTTTCCAGAGCAGGTGACATACCTTTGAAGGACTCATAAAGTTTCTCGAGTTCTTTTATTTCAGAAGACCAGATTACCATGCTAACGGTTCATTGTGATAAAGTTATGAAAGACAATGACACAAGTCAAATAAAAATCCATCCACCAGAATCTTTTCAGACCTGATAGATGGAATACTAAGAGTGCACCACGAACTGCTTTTAATACAACTATAATAGTATCAAGGCTTAATAACCAGGATTTTAAGTCAGATAAGAATATTTGAATAGTACACCAAAAGATTTATTTTGTACTATTTACACTAATACAAAAGAGGTGTTTAAATCCTCGCAGATAGATTTTCCCATTGCTTATAGCCGGCGATGCATTCATTCTTTCACCGATGGAATTCTTTGAAATATATTGGAACTTGGGACTTGCTTTAATTACGGTTACCACACCTTGATCATTAGGCATGTAAATCAATCCGTTAGCAATAACAGGAGAAGGATATTGTGTACCCAGATCTTCTGCCCACAGAGTTTTGCCCGTTGCAGCTTCAATGCAATGAACCTGACCATTTGGCATTGTGGTAAAAAGATAATCATCAGTATAAACAGGGGATGGAACATAAAAAGCCCCTTTTCTTGATTGCCAGACCACGTGGCTTTTAGTAACATCGCCTTGTCCATCCGGTTTTATGGCTACCAGATTGCACAATGGCCAGGAACTGCTGGCAAAAACCAATCCATATTTTTCATTGTAGACGGGGCTTGAACAAAACTCCTCAGAGGGACCATTGACAAACCAATAACGCGACCCATCTGCAGGATTATAGGAGGCAATTCCTTTATTGCCGCAAAAAATCAACTGTATTTTTCCAGCCATTTTCCTGATAATTGGTGTGCTATAACTTAGTGCCGGTTTGTCGAGCGAAATTTTCCAGATTATATGTCCATCAGCTTTGCTCAAAGCAGCAATAAAAGAATCACCCTGACTGGAACCATTAATAATAACTTTATCTTCATAAAGCACAGGAGAACAGCTGTAACCATGCGGACTTAAAAAAGTACCGGGTCGCTGCAGCCAGATCTGTTTTCCTGAAAAATCGTAAGCGGCTACTACTACATCCTGACCATCTAAAAAAGAGACAAAAACCCGGGTTCCATCTGATGCCGGTGTACCTGAAGCGTAACTATTGTTATCATGCTTCTTTTCGAACTTAGTTTTGAGAACAGTTTTTTGCCATAGCAGACCACCGTTTTTGGAACTATAACAAAGCAGGACTTTCTCTTGAGTCCCAGGGAAAGCAGCTGTCAGGAAAAGCTTATCGTTCCAGACAATCGGTGATGAATATCCAATACCTGGTACCGGGATTTTCCACATTATGTTGGTAATTGAATCCCACTTGACAGGTAAATTGGTTTCCCTACTTGTCCCGTCTCCATCCGGGCCACGCCAACCCGGCCAGTTTTGTGCTTGAGTAACAGACATGGTATTTATTATCAACAATAAGAGGATAAAACTTAAGAATCTAAGATTGGTCATTTGGTTCTTGTTATTGGTTTTTAAAGGAATAGTGATTCCGGTCAAAAATAGGAAAAAACATTGATTGCAAAGGGTATTTTGCAAATGCCTAACCTCTTGATCCCATTTGGTAGAATAGCTTACCATTAACATACATAACAAACAATAAGTATTTAATTCCAGCTTTTAATGGTCAATATGATCAAGGTCTCTGGCTTTACCAAATTGGGCAACAAGCTTATACAACAATCTTCTCCATCAAAATTACATTTTCAACATGATGAGTCTGGGGAAACATATCGACCGGCTGGATCTTCGTTACCCTGTAACATTCCGACATTATTTCGATGTCGCGTGCCTGGGTTGCCGGATTACAGCTTATATAGACGATCTTTTCAGGCCCTGCCGAGATGATTGACCTTACAACCTCCTTTTGCATCCCGGCTCTCGGCGGATCGGTGATAATAACATCAGGCCTGCCATGGGATGCAATAAACTGCTCATTCAGCACTGATTTAATATCACCTGCAAAAAACCTTGTATTCTTAATGTTATTGATATCAGAATTTATAACTGCATCCCTGACGGCTTCTTCAATATATTCTATACCTATGACTGTCCGGGCTGATTCAGCAATAAAATTAGCTATGGTCCCCGTCCCGGTGTAAAGATCGTACACAACCTCATTGCCGGTCAATCCTGCAAAATCTTTTGCTGCATTATAGAGCCTGAGCGACTGTTTTGTATTGGTCTGGTAAAATGATTTCGGCCCGATCCTGAATTTCAATCCCTCCATTTCTTCAAGAAGATGATCTTCACCTTTATAGAGTACAGGCTCCTGATCGGCCAGGGAATCATTCCGTTTAGTATTTATAATATACATCAGGGAGCTTATTGCGGGAAATTCCGAACCAAGAAAATCCATAAGATCATATATTCTCTTTTTCTCATCAAGAAAGAACACAACAATGACCATAACGTTTCCATCACTTGTATTCCTGATGATCAGATTACGTAAAAATCCGCTTTGCTGTCGGGGATTATAAAAGGGGAAAGATTTTTTGTGTGCAAACCTTCTTACAGCGTCACGGATGGCATTTGAAGGTTCGGGCTGAAGGTAACACTCCCTGATATCCAGGACTTTGTCGAATAAGCCCGGAATATGAAATCCAAGTGCATCCTCTTTAATAAAATCATTGTCAGAGATTATTTCTTCTCTTGTAAGCCAGCGTTTTTCAGAAAAGGTGTACTCAAGCTTATTCCTGTACAAAAATATTTCGGGAGAGCCAATAATCGGATTTATTTCCCCGATATCGGCTTTACCTATCCTTGTCAGGTTATCCTTTACCTGCTTCTCCTTGTAGTAAAGCTGAAGATGATACGGCAGATGCTGCCACCTGCAGCCCCCGCATACACCGAAATGCCTGCAACGGGGCTTTATCCTGTCGGGAGAGTATTCATGGAAACGGACCACAGTGCCTTCCATGTATTTTTTCCTCTTCTTATTGATCTTGATATCAACTATATCACCCGGTATCAGCATAGGTACAAAAACAACCTGATTATCAATTCTGGCAATAGCATTTCCTTCGGCACCAATATCCGTTATTCTTACTTTTTCGAGCAGGGGTAGTTCATTTTTCCGTCCCATCCTGAATTAATGATAAAGCTGTTTTTCCAATCAGCCGGGATTATTATGCTTACTTCCTATTGCAGATTCATTATGAACAACAATCCTTTTATCATTGCAGGAATTGTGGCGTCGCCATGATCAAGATCAGGGATTATCTCTTTCTTACAGATCTCCGTTGAAGTTCCTGCCTGGATCATGGCGCTATAAATATTCTCCGTTGTTATTGGATTTACAGAAGTGTCACCTGCCCCATGAACAAATAAAAGCGGAACTTGTGTATTCCATGCTGTTATACTGTTGTCAGTCAGCGATTTCCGTACAGATGCGTATTTTATGTCCGATCCGAATCCCGAGAGAAAATCGTCAGTGAAAAGGTCAGGGATTGACGTCGTCAGCTGATCATTTATCTGTTCTGAGGTTAAAATACCATTATACAGGTTACCCAGCCGGGAAGCATAGGGCTCTTTCAGAATATCAGAAACAGGATTGGTAAACTGATCATAAGCAGAATAAGCATTTATTATATATCCAATATAAACGGGCATGGGATAAGTGCTTATACTTGTCATTCCCTGCAGGAGAAGGTTAAGATTATATGGACCGGCCCCGCATACGCTTCCCTTCAGATTGAAATCACCGGAATAATCCTGTTCGAGGGCTTCATGCAGGGAAAGGGTAGCCCAGCCTCCCTGCGAGTAACCTATTATATAAAACTCGTTCTTAAGCTGCCAGATCGGGAAGCTCTCCGGTATCAAATTCCCTGGCTGCAAAGAGCATATCAACTAGTGATCTTACTGTCGGATCCTTTATAAGATAAGGATGAGGGATATCTGCCGATTCTCCAAACCCGGGGTAATCAGGTATAATTACCACATAACCTGTCGAGGCAATAACCTCGACAAACTGGTATCCGGGATTCTGGGCATTTTCACTCGGGGCCTGGTTATTTACCGTATTTGTACCATTCTGAAAACAGAGCACAGGATATTCTCCGTTGCCGGATGGGATACAAATCAATCCTGATGCATTTATGGTTTCGTCATCCACCTCAGTTTGATAAATCACCTTATAAATATCCACTGCGTGTGATACGAAAGGCTTAAGATCATTCAGCTCAGGGTATATTGATGATGCTAGATTAAGAAGGTTATTTATGTAATCAGTATTGTATGTAGTCTTAAATTCCGATGAGACGAAATATTGGTAATCCGGACTCTCATCTTTCTTACAGGAAGAGACAATTGCTATAAATACGGATAAAAACAGGATTGCAGTGAAACAGCGATTGAATATTTTCATTATCTGCCTGAATTATTTCTTATTTCTTGCACCATGAAAGGGTGTCAGGACAAAGATAGCTTTTCTCGGCATAATCTCCTCTTCACAGGCTCCTGTACTTTTCCTATATTTGCGCTTAATATTTTTTATATGGTTTCAGTTCAGGATATTTCAGTTTCATTTGGCAGTTTCGATCTATTAAATAACATTTCGTTTCTGATAAATGATCAGGACAGGATAGGCCTTACCGGGAAAAACGGGGCAGGGAAATCTACACTGCTCAAGGTAATCTCCGGAATTCAAAGCCCCACAAAAGGCCTGATTGATATGTCGAAAGAGATTACTATCGGTTATCTTCCACAACAGATGACCGTAAACGATTCAACTACCGTCCTGAATGAAGCACTTACAGCATTTGCAGGACTGGCAAGTCTGTCGGAAGAAATTGAAAGATGCAGCCATGAGATAGCTAACAGGGATGATTTTAATTCGGCTGAATATTTGAAATTATGCAACCGTCTTACGGAAACAGAGGAAAGCTACAGGATTCTTGGAGGGTCCAGTTATCTGGCTGAAACTGAACAGACTCTTCTCGGACTTGGTTTTGAAAGGAAGGATTTTGACAGGCCTACAAGTGAATTAAGCGGAGGCTGGCGAATGCGGATTGAGCTGGCAAAATTGATCCTTAAAAAACCCTCACTGTTTCTTCTTGATGAGCCTACCAACCACCTTGACATTGAATCGATCCAATGGCTTGAATCTTTTCTTTCAGGATACCCCGGAGCTGTAATGATGGTTTCGCATGACCGCGCACTTCTTGATAATGTTACGAAAAGGACAATTGAAATTTCACTTGGCAGGATCTATGATTACAAGGTCCCATGGTCAAAATATGTTGTTTTAAGGGAAGAACGCAGGACCCAGCAGATTGCTGCCTACAGAAACCAGCAGAAGATGATAGAGGATACCGAGAAATTCATCGAAAGATTCCGCTATAAAGCTACAAAAGCTGTACAGGTTCAGTCGAAAATAAAACAACTTGACAAGATCGAAAGGATCGAGGTTGATGAGGAAGATACCGGTGTAATAAACCTTAGATTCCCTCCTGCTCCGCGTTCAGGGACTGTGGTTGTTGAGGCCGAAAACCTTTCAAAAAGCTATGGATCGCTGAATGTACTCAACAAAATCAACATCACTATCACCAGAGGAGAAAAGGTTGCATTTGTGGGCCGGAATGGTGAAGGAAAAACAACTCTCTCAAGGATCATTATCGGTGATCTGGATCATGAAGGCTCCCTGAAAACAGGACATAATGTTAAAACAGGCTATTTTGCCCAGAATCAGGATGAACTGCTGGATGAGAATTTAACGGTACTCCAGACAATTGATTATGCTGCAAAAGGTGAAATCAGGACAAAGATCCGTGATATGCTCGGTGCATTTCTTTTCAGGGGTGAGGATGTCGATAAAAAAGTAAAAGTTCTTTCAGGAGGAGAAAGGTCACGGCTTGCGCTTGTCAGATTGCTCCTTGAGCCATTTAACCTCCTTGTTCTTGATGAACCCACCAACCACCTGGATATGCGTTCGAAAGATATCCTGAAGCAGGCACTGATTAAATATGATGGCACGTTAATTGTGGTTTCTCACGACAGGGATTTTCTCGACGGGCTTATTTCAAAAGTATTTGAGTTCAGGCATAACAGGATAAAAGAAAACATCGGAGGTATTTATGATTTCCTCCGGAAGAAAAAGATCGTAAGCCTCAGAGAGCTTGAGAAAAAGGAAAAAACGTCCGCAGAGATTAAAAAGGATGTAAATGGATCCAACAAGCAGAAATATCTTGAGAAGAAGGACTATGAAAGGAATCTGCGAAAACTCCGGCGAAGGCTTGAGGATTCCGAAAGGGAAATAGAGAGGATGGAAAGTGAATTGTCGGCTCTTGATAAGGAACTGATGAAGGCAGCCACATCCTCAGACAGTTCCGGCATTTTTTTGAAATATGAAGATCTGCGGAGAAGGCTGAACGAGGAAATGAACAACTGGACTGTTTACTCAAATGAGATAGATGAATTTTTAAAGAACAATGGCTGAAAATGGACTTCCCCAATCTTGAAAAAGACTATGCGGTTCATGTTTATGAAACCGGGCCTGACGGTAAACTAAGCCTTCATTCCCTGTTTGACTATTTACAGGACATTGCTTCGGATCATGCGGTAAATCTTGGCTATGGCAGAGATGAATTGCTAAAACGCAATAATTTCTGGGTTCTGTCAAGGATCTATGCTGAGATAAGCATATGGCCGGGCTGGGGAGAAACCATTTGTGTCAAAACATGGCCGAGAGGTACCGACAGGCTTTTTGCACTAAGGGACTTTGAAATCCGGTATCCGGACGGCAAGACCTGTTGCAAAGGCAACTTCGTCATGGCTGATAATTGATCGTGATACAAAACGGATACAAAGGCCGGACAATAATTTAAGTAAATACAATTCAGTATTGAATGCCGGAAAAGCCCTCCCCCGGAATGCCGATAAGCTCGGACCAGCTGATTCAAATGGACAAAGCACTCAGCCGTTCAGCGTCAGAATAAGCGATCTCGATATCAACCTTCATACCAACAATGCCAGATATCTTAAATGGATCACTGACAGTTATGACCTGGATTTCATAATTAATAATGTTCCTTTATCTGCTGAAATAAATTATCTTGCCGAATCACGTTTTAATGATAGCATTGCTATCATAATTTCCAGTGAAAAGGACAACAGCAATGTATTTAATCATTCAATTATACGGACAGGTGACGATACTGAGCTTTGCAGGATAAGGATCAACTGGAGAAACAAACATACTTAATGAATTAATAAAATCAGAATATGAACCGGAAATGTTCATTCAGGAATTTCAATATCATTCTGTGCACCGGATTGATCGGCATGCTGCTGGTTGTATCGTGCAGGACAACGCAAAAAGCAGCTATTGATACAAAAGATCTTTCTTATTTGTATAATCCGACCAAAAGCTCAATAAAACCTGCGTTTCAGCGTTTTTAACGAAACTGATGCATCATCGGTGCTCTCAATTAAATTCTTTGCTTCAGATCTGTTTTTCTCAGAAGCAAATCCACGGGGAATTCCAATTGCCCAGATCCTGATTACCGTAAAACTCTACAATATTACCAGCGGGAGAATTCTGTCAGACACTGCCTATATGGATGCAGATATTGTAAAAGAGGAATTACGCCAGGAATACGTTTACAAACTACCCCTGAAAGTTGAGCATGGTTCAGTTTACATTGCCGAAGTCAAACTGCTCGACAAGATCAGGACGGAAGTGATACAGTCATTTGTACCTTTTAATACTCTTTCCTATGAAAACCGGTATAATTTCATTGCCCGGGGACATTTCAGCAAGAATGAACTTTTCAATCCTGTCGTCCGGGTTAATGAATACGTCAATCTTATTTATCCGGTAAAATCTATTGACAGTCTGTTTATCTCATATTATAAACCTTTAAAGGAAATACCTTATCCTCCGGCATTGCTTTTGCCTGAAAAGACCATTGATTATCCGGCTGATACTGTTATTGCCATGCAATATTCTGATACTATGTCGATTATGTTTCCGGAGGAGGGTGTTTACTTATGCTCTGTTGATAGAAATTCAGATGAAGGTTACACCTTTTTCAACTTTGGTGAGAACTTCCCCTATATGACCAGTCCGGAGGTGATGATAGAACCTCTTGCATATCTTGCATCTGAAGAAGAGATGAATGAGTTGCGATCTTCTGCAAAGCCAAAGGTGTCGCTCGATGAATTCTGGATCAAATGCGGCGGAAATATAGATAAATCAAGAGAGCTTATCCGTATTTATTATACAAGGATCCTGTACTCAAACTATTATTTCACATCGATTAAGGAAGGATGGAGGACCGAAAGAGGGATGATCTATACTATTTACGGTCCGCCCGACAAGGTATATAAGAGTTCAGACGGAGAAAACTGGGGATACCGGAAACCGGTTCTGAAATCTTCGTGGGGAGGAGGATTTCATCTTAAAGAAGATTACCTGTATTTCAATTTCAGGGTAAGGCAGAGCAAGTATTCTGAAAATGACTACTATCTCAGCAGGAGTGAAACACTTGTATCTTATTGGGACAAGGCGGTTGCCAGCTGGAGAAAAGGCATGGTCTACCGTCTTGATAATCCTGAAGATTTATAATCATTATGCATGAAAGAATCTGATTGTATCTTTGGGCTCCGTGCAGTAATTGAGGCTGTAAAGGCAGGAAAACAAATCGATCGCCTTCTGGTAAGACAAGGTTTGCAGGGTGCTTTATATCGTGAATTGATGATTGAAGTCCGGAAACATAATATTGTTTATCAGATAGTCCCGCTTGAAAGAATTGAACTTGTTACCAGAAAAAATCACCAGGGGGTATTAGCATGGCTGTCGCTTATCGAATTTCAGTCCATAGAGAATCTTTTACCGATGATTTTCGAAAAAGGAGAAGATCCGCTGATTATCGCTCTTGATGGTGTTTCAGATGTAAGGAATTTTGGAGCGATCGTCAGGAGTGCCGGCTGCCTGGGAGCACACGCTGTCATAATTTCTGAAAAGGGATCGGCCAGGATCACAGCTGATGCCATTAAGACATCTGCAGGAGCTTTGCATACATTTCCGGTATGCAGGGAAAAAAGCCTGGTCAGGTCAATAGAATACCTTAAGGAATCGGGCCTTAAAGTTATTTCAGCCACAGAAAAATCAGGTACTGATATTTCAAAGCTGAAATTAATTGGTCCGGCTGTTCTTATAATGGGAGCGGAAGACAAAGGAATAAGCCGTGAACTCATTATCCATGTCAGATCACCTGGTTAAAATCCCTGTTACCGGAAATATAAGTTCCCTGAATGTATCTGTTGCAGCCGGGATTATTTTATATGAGATCGCCAGACAGCGGTCACTGTGATCACCCGATAATATTCAATATTCTCTGATCGAGCGATGTCTGGTCAGCCGTAAATGAAGCCAGTCCGGCCAGTGTTAACAATGTATCAGGACCAATCTTTCCATCTTTGATCTTTTGCTGCCAATTCGAGAAAACTGGTATTTTGCCATCTTTTGCCATCATGGCTTTTTCTTCTTTTGTCAGCGATGGAAACATATCATAACAACCTTCCTCCTGTGCAATATGCACAAGTTCAGCACCTGAGGAAGGCAGTTTTGTGTTCAGCCTTTGGGAGAATCTGAGCACTCTATCATCAACCTCCCAGAATTTACCGATATGAGCATCCCTGGCTGACGAATAAAGGCTGACATCATAGTTCTCGTGAGTGCGGGATGTGAATTTGCCACTTAATGACTTCCGCCCTGCCGCAGCTACCTTGGGAGGCATTGTAAACACATCTGTCCCGGCAAGCAATTCAAGCTGGTTGTAATTTCGAAGGCTGGCAGCAATTAATTTTGTCTGCCATGGATTCTGAGCCGACAATGCCGTAACCCAGTTCTGTGATGAGATTACTGCCCTTTCACCGGCACCTGATCCATCTCCAAGCTTATTATCCATCATAAAGGCACCTATCCTTCCAAGGAAAACATTGAGATAATCGGGACGGGCTGTCCTGGTCACAACAACATTCTGTCTGGCACTGAATTCAAGAGTCATGTTTATCCTTACGCCTTCATCCCTCAGGTGCCTTGCCCCAATTAAACCTTCAGCCGTAAACGGGACCTTTACAATGAACTGGTCCGGACATATTTCATGGTACCTCTTGCCGTAGTACTCAATAGCTTTTATATCATGTGCTGTATCAGTATGAAGCTCCACACTGACATAACCTCTGAATTTTGATGCAAGTCTTAATCCGTGCCTGGCATTAAGTATGAAAGCAATCTCCTTGACTTTATCTTCGAGCGGAAGGCCATTCAGCAGATGCTTGGCTTCGAAGATTAAAATATCATAGAATCCCTTTTTGTATCTCACTATTAATCAATGTGTTATTAGTTGTGAGTGCACTCATCTCAGCTGACCAGTTTGCTTCGGCTTCCTCCATATCACCCGTATCCAGCCAGAGTTCAGTTCCGGTTTCCCGGAGTGATTCCCAGAAAGGATCTGTTTTGCCGTTTACATGTTTTTCTTTCAGGTTTGCCCAGACAAAATCGCTTATTCGTGTGTTCAGGTCAGCCATAGTATTCAATATTTGATATAAAACATTTAAGTCCTCAGTTTGTTCCTGATATAATTATAATCCCGTGCAAAAATATATAAATTCTTCATCCTTATCGATGAATATTCTTAGCTTTATGGAAGTTTATGTAACCATGACAATTATGAGGACTTTGATGTTTTTTGCATTGAGTTTGTGTACATTGGCATCATCAGGACAGACCAGCTTTGAAAAGTATTTCACCGACAAAGTACTGCGGTTCGATTTTATGCTTGCAGGAAACAGTAACAAAACTGTCGTTTATCCTGTCGGGATGAAGGAAGAACCATGGTTTGCCGGATCGCATGAGAATCTCATCGATCCTTTTAATTACGGGAATTTTAAATATGAAGTTTTTGATGCCGCGGAAAACTTGCTGATTTACTCACGCGGTTTTTGTACACTTTTTCAGGAATGGCAGACCACCGCTGAGGCAAAAACCATGGAACGGAGTTTCTATGAAGTGGCAACCATACCTTTCCCGAAAAACAAAGTCCGTTTTGTCCTGAACATCAGGGAGCGCAATGGCAACTTCATTAAATTGTACGAAACAATGATTGATCCTTCCGATTACTACATCATAAAAGAAAAAACTGTAAATACTGCAGTTACAAAAATTTACGGTCCGGGCAATCCCCGCGAATGTGTCGATCTCGCGTTTGTTGCCGAAGGTTATACGGCTGATGAAATGAATAAATTCAGGGAAGATGTGAAAAAAATGGCAGATATTCTGTTTGCAGAATCACCGTTCAGCGATTACAGGGATAAAATAAATATCTGGGCTGTTGAAGCGGTATCTTCAGATTCCGGAACAGATATTCCGGGAGAAAAAATCTATAATAACACGGTATTGAATTCAACTTTTTTCACTTTCGGAACTGACAGGTACCTGACAACCCAGGACATAAAATCTGTGAATGATTATGCAGCTGCTGCTCCGCATGATAATATCATTGTACTGATAAACAGCAATAAATATGGTGGAGGCGGGGTATATAATTATTACAGCGGTACCACTGCAGGCCACCCGCTTTCACCTGTGGTTTTCATTCATGAATTCGGGCATGGATTTGCAGGTCTTGCAGATGAATATTATTCCTCTGAAGTAGCATATGAAGAGTTTTACCCTTTGAATGTCGAACCATGGGAGCCAAACATCACAACAATGGTAGACTTTGAGTCAAAATGGAAAAAGATGATTTCCAGGGAGACTAAAGTGCCTACACCTGCAGAAGAAAAATACAGTAATGTAACAGGATTGTTTGAGGGCGGAGGCTATTCAGCAAAAGGAATTTTCAGGCCTGAATTGGATTGCAGGATGAAAAGCAACAGCCCGAAAGGTTATTGTTCGGTGTGCCGGAGGCAATAAAAAAAATGATTGAATTCTATATAAAATGATCGTAGGGGCGTTGCATGCAACGCCCCGTACTATCCCATCTATTTGATCTTCCTGTCAATCAGGTAGAACAAAACAAGGGCAAGACCACCGAAAATGAAGATCATTGAGAAGTATCCGGCTTCCTCCGAAGGGAAAGCAGCTGCAGATTCCAATATCGCGCCGGCAATAATACCAAGTCCAATGCCGGTTAAGAGCATACCGATTTTAAGTGAGAATTTACCCCAGCCAAAAGCGCCTTTCCCTTCCTTCCCGGTATTAAAAAGACTGGCATCTGCACCTTTTTCAATAAGCGCCAGGCGTTCCTTGTTGCGGGTTGTGTAATGAACATACATTATTCCAAAAACAGTGGCAAATAATGCAATAAAAGCAATTAATGTTTCCATGACTTTTTAGTTTGGTTTTAAATGAATTTTATTCTTTAGACACAGGAAGATATCATCAGGTTACATAATCAGAACGTTTTTTTGTGATTTCATCTGGTTATTTCTTAGGTACTGGGTACTGGGTGCTGGGTGCTGGGTACTTGGAGACAAGGTATTTGAACCACCCGGCAACAAGCAACAAGCAACAAGTACCATTGAATCTCTTTTCAACAAATTATTTTCCTTATTACGGTAACCAATTCATAACTTTGAGCGTCAAACAGCCGGAATGGATCCTAAAGGAGACATATACTACATCAGTCAGGTGCTTGAAGGCAAGGTTAATACCTTTTCATATCTTGTTGACCGACATAAAGATAAAGCCTTTAACCTTGCCTTCAGGATATGCGGGAATCGTGAAGAGGCCGAAGAAATTGCACAGGATGCTTTTTTAAAAGCTTACAGATCGCTGAAATATTTCAAAATGAAAAGCAGTTTTGCCACATGGTTGTACCGTATAGTATATAACACTGCTATCTCGCTGGTAAGAAGCCGGAAAAAAGGATTGCTGTCCATCGAAGAATTTCCCGCTGACGCCGTTGATTTTCTTGGTTTTAATAAAACCGAAGACGAAGCGGCAGATGATTACAGGAACTCTCTCGTTAATTTTGCTCTCCAGAAGATCTCTGAAGAAGAAAGAGGACTTATAACACTTTATTACTACAATGATCTTAATACTGAAGAGATATCAAAAATAACAGGGATCAATAAGTCGAACATAAAAGTGAGACTTTTCAGAGCCAGACAGAAAATGGCTGAGATTATAAGAAAAGTTGAAACGAAAAATATATTTTGCCATGAATAATCAGGATCAAAATGATGAAGATCTGCTGAAAAGATTTATTAATCCTGAAAGGATTGAGAAAGCACCTGAAGGATTTACTTCAAGAACCCTTGCCAGGATTCGGATCGACGCGCAATCAGCGAGAGTTAATAAAGGGATTTTCTTAAAATACAGGATACCTTTAATTTCTGCTATTATTACTGCAGGGCTTATAATAGCTGCGATTATAATCCCTGCTAACGAAACTGATTCTGTTGGTGCAACACTGTGGAAATTTTTTCAGAGTCTCGAGTTCAGCCTGCCCCGGATCAATAATACTCTTTTACAGGATTTGAACCTGCCGGGTTGGATTGCATATGCGATCGTTGGAATATTATTGCTGGGTCTGGTCGACAGAACTCTCTTCGGAATTTTTAAAAAAGAGAATAATCCCTGAATCTTCTCACTTCCGGCCACAGAGTTTCATGAACTTTCTACTTTCGAATTCAGGCCTTTTGCATTAAGCGACCTGCTCATAACCTGCAGTACCTCTATTATGCCTGATTTTATTTCGCAACGTCCTTTAAGATGAACTATCAGTGCACATTGCTCAGCCTGAACAGAATCATGTCCGCATACTTCAACCAGCGACTTAATAACATGATCGAATGTATTTATTTCATCATTGTACAGGATCAGTGAATACTTTTCCCCTCTGCTGTCCTGCTTATTATCCCTATGTAATGTTTTCTCCTTCATTACTGTTTATCAAATAATTGCTTCGCTGTTTCAACCGGGATCTCTTTGTTTCCCGCATATGCAACGACCTTAGCATCACGGTAACCATTTCTGTTCAAAAGGCCGGCATAGTCTGAAGCACTTTCAAAGGTAATGAATTTCCCTATAAGATAAACAATTGTACCATCTCCTGTTGATATCTTATCATATCCCCGGTTTCCTGCCAATTTCCTGTATGTCTCTTCAACTTCATAACCGACTGGTTTGACCGATCTCGAAATCTCAACCCTGAAAATCAGTGTTGAAGCAGCAGCTTCTCCTGTTTTCTGTATGGAAACAATTTTAGTTAACGGCTTCTGGCCCCAATCATTTTCCAGAAGTAAAGCTCTGTCAATTGAAACGGTTTTACCATCAAGGACAGCTGTAATAAACGCATCCCTGAATCCCAGCTGTTTCACAGTGGCAAGCGACCTGCCTGCATCTTCCATTCTTCTGAACATCCCTGCAAAGTATCTCGTGGCCTCAGTTCCGGTTATCCTGAATCCCGCCACCGGAGATATACCTTTAAAAAAAGAGGTTTCGAGTGGCTTGCTGAATACTCCTACCTGAATTCGATAGATTAATCCGGAAGGCAATTCCGGATCCATTGAAATTTCCTGATCCCTGACCATTACCGGATTTGGTTCCACACTGAATAATGAATAAACCTCCCCGCTCTTTGTTGGATCCGGTACCGAAGCCGGGACAATAACGTCTGCCCGGGCAGCAGGCCTGGAGGCAGTATTACCAAATTTTTCGTCAGCGAGCTTTTGATATTCAAGAGCAAGAGATTCCATTTCGGAAATCCTCGATCTTGCTGCCTGCTGTTGTGAAGCAGGTAGCCTTCCAAGTTCTTTTTTATATTCTGAGACCAGTGCATTTAATGAATCAGCCTTTACCTGGTAATCCATTGCCTGCGACAGAACTTTATCATATTCCTGCGGTAGATCCACCTTCCTGGGAACCGGTTTTACAGGTGACTGCATGACGGCTTCTGCGACGTCAACTTTTTGCATGGCATCACGGGTGTCAGTGTTTTTCTCACTTATGAAATCAATCTCCCGGAACTCTGAATCTTTAATCCGTCCCCGTCCTTCATTGCATTCCTGGATATACCGTGATATATCTGATTCCCTGGCTTTTTTCTTCCCCACTTTCACCTCATAATTATTATACGATTTAATTGCATCGGGGTATTTTCCTGCCATTTGCTGGGATCTGCCCAGGTAGAACCAGGCGTCATCGGGGATATTTTTAATATCCAGAGATCCATTTAAAGCATCCCGGAGATAAGCTGAAGCATTTTCAGGATAACTGTCCATTTTTACAAGGCATACACCCAAATAATATTTGTACAGAGGATCTTTGGAGTAGCTTTCAAGAAGATGGTTGAATTCCCTGAAAGCTTTTTCATATTCGCCTTTTGAATATGCATCAATCGCTGCCTGACGTGAAGGTTTTTGCTGGGCATTCGATGAATATATATTCAGGCAGAAAAGATTTACTATAAGTACAATGTATAACCAGATATAAATATTCCTGCTTTTTAATTTCATTCCAGTGTGGTTTCTATAATTACCTTACTATCAATTTATTATTATTTATAACTTCTCCGGGTTGAGGGTTGATTTGTGTTAATAATAATTATTCCCAATTAATCAGAAAACGGTTCAAACTTCGTAAATTTATTTTCAAACACGTTTTATTATTTGATTTTCAATATTTTATATTCGTCTTCAATAACTTAATATACAGTTAGTATACAATTTGTATTCTTCATTTCTGCAAATATAACCACATTTTATTTTTAAAATTAAGATAGGGATTTTGATGTTTGATAAATTCGCACGTCCTCCGGCTTCTCGTGGGATCGGTTTGGGAATGTTTCCTTGTTCGTCAAGGAAATGTTGTATGTCAGAAATGTACATAATCAAAAGGGATGAATCCCAAAGCAAGCTCTGGACTCTATAACGGTACAAGCACTTGTGATGTCATCATTACCGATGGTTTTAATCAGCGAACCATTGTCATCACATAATTCAACTTTACCCCCAATAATTCTTACTGTTTTCATGGTTCATAATCATGGAAACAGTTGGTTTGTGACGAATTTATTAAAGTAAAATAACCTTTGTTACTATAAACCATCATTAATAATTCAACAACATATCCTCATTCTTTTATTAATTGCATTATCTCTTCAAGTTTCGGTGAAAGGATTATTTCAGTCCTTCGGTTCTTGGCTCTTCCTTCGGTTGTTTCATTATCTGCTTTAGGAAAAAATTCTCCCTTACCAGATGCTGTCATACGAGTAGAGGCAATTTTGTAATCGAGGGATAGTATCCGAACAATTGAGGTCGCTCTCGCCACACTTAAATCCCAATTGTCTTTATATACGGCAGTTTTTATCGGGACATTATCAGTATGTCCTTCCACAAGTATATCTATATCAGTATTTTTATTCAGGACTTCGGCTAACAGTTTTAGTGCTTCTTTCCCTTTTTCTTCAACTGCAGAACTTCCTGATTTAAAAAGAAGTTTATCGGACATAGAAACATATACCTTACCATTTTTAATTTCCACAGATAACTCATCGGAATTAAATCCCAGCAAAGCATTACGTAAAATGCTATTCAGGCGTTTCGTGATAGAATCTTGCCTCTGAATAATCAGTTGCATTTCTTCAAGTGCCTTCTCTCTTTCTGAAAGTAATTTTTCTTTATTATTTAACTCATCCGATTTTGCACTTAAGGCTTTGTTGAATTGGTCGGTTTGAGATAAGTTCTCATCTATTAAATTCTTGTACTTATCTTGTAACTCTTTATTGCTAATTGTCAAATTGTTATACTTATCAGTAAGGTCTTTGTTAGCATTTGTCAGGTCAGAAATATTATTTTTCAATCCGGTGTTTTCTTTTTCTTTATCAGCCAGACTGATACATAAAAAATCTCTTTCCCGAACGACAGTTTTCAGATTTTTGCTCCAGGTTATTGGCACTTTTACTGGTCTTAATTCCCCGCATCTATGAACAGGAGCACAGGAATCTAAAATTACCAGCAGAGTTAATGGGAATATCAGAAAGTGTGACTTTTTCATTTGTTTCAATTTTAAGTTTTACAGTTATAATGAAACTATTTATTTCTCTTTTTATTATTTCTTCTGAATTAATACCCAAGTTTGACCTATTCTTAGTTGTGTTACTTTGAGTGATGATTTAAAAAAATGCCCGTCAAATTACGGGCATTTGAAATAAAGTATTAAAAAGAAATTGAAAAAAATGTTCATTTAAGCATAAGTCGGCAATTCCCAATATTACAATTGACAGTACTGATTGGCGAAACTGACTATTTCTTGAGCCGTGAAAGAAGTAAAGAAGACTGTACCAAGCACATTTCAGGAATAGTCAATGACCTTAAGAAACTTAATTTACTCATTAACAATCTTTTAGCCTCCGCGATTTCTCTGTGTTAAAAGCTGATTTGTGTTAATAATAATTATTCCCGATTAATCAGAAAACGGCTCAAACTTCGTAAATTTACCCTTAATTTCAAAATTTATGCCAAATGACACAAATAAAAGAGGGGATGAGAGCCCCATTATTCGAAGGTTTTGATCAAAATGGAAGAACAGATAAAACTAAGCGATTTTAAGGGGAAAAAAGTAGTTCTATATTTTTATCCTAAAGACAATACGCCGGGATGTACGGCTGAGGCATGCAATCTCCGCGACAACTATGATGTATTGTTAAAAAATGGATTTGCAGTGATAGGTGTTAGCATGGATAGTGAAAAATCGCATCAGGGATTTGCCTCAAAATACTCACTCCCTTTTCCTCTTATTGCCGACACATCAAAGAAAATACTTAATGATTACGGAGTATACCGTGAAAAGAAATTGTATGGCAGGAGTTTTCTTGGAATTGTAAGGACAACATTTATTATTGACGAAAAGGGCATAATAGAAAAGATTATTTCAAAAGTCGACACTAAAAATCACTCAGAACAGATATTTAAAATGTACCAATAAAAAACCAATAATATGAGTAACGAAAGAAAAGAAATTAACAAGGAAAAGCTGAAAGCGCTTGAAGTAACCCTTGGTAAAATTGAGAAGGACTTTGGCAAGGGCACCATTATGAAGCTGGGTGATCATGCCATCGAAAATATCCAGGTTATTTCATCAGGTTCGATCGGCCTTGATGCCGCCCTTGGGATCGGAGGATTTCCAAGAGGACGTGTTATCGAGATCTACGGTCCCGAAGCATCCGGCAAAACGACACTGGCAATTCATGCAATTGCAGAAGCTCAGAAGAATGGTGGCATTGCAGCTATTATTGATGCAGAACACACATTTGACAGGAATTATGCTGAAAAACTGGGAGTTGACGTCGAAAATCTTCTGATCTCGCAACCTGACAATGGTGAACAGGCTCTTGAAATAACTGATAATCTTATCAGATCAGGCGCTCTTGATATCGTTGTTATAGATTCGGTGGCCGCACTTACACCAAAAGCTGAAATCGAAGGAGAAATGGGAGATTCAAAAATGGGTCTGCAGGCAAGGCTAATGTCGCAGGCTCTCAGGAAACTTACTGCAAATATCAGTAAAACAAATACTTCGTGTGTATTTATTAACCAGCTCAGGGATAAGATCGGTGTAATGTTCGGTAATCCCGAAACAACTACCGGAGGTAATGCATTGAAATTCTATGCTTCAGTCAGGGTTGATATCCGCAGGACAAGTCAGCTTAAAGAAGGTGAAGAGATTATTGGAAACCGTACCCGCGTGAAAATTGTAAAGAATAAGCTTGCACCCCCATTTAAAAAAGCTGATTTTGATATCCTTTATGGAGAGGGAATATCCCAGCTTGGTGAGATTGTTGACCTCGGCGTAGATTTTGACATCATAAAGAAAAGCGGCTCATGGTTCAGTTATGGAGACACAAAGCTCGGACAGGGGCGTGACGCTGTCAAGCAAATAATAAAAGACAATCCCGAATTATACGATGAACTGAAAGCAAAAGTCTCAGAAGCGCTTAAGAAATAATAATCTGTTTTTACATAAATATCTGATATGAAAAGGTCTCTTTATCTGTGGATGATAGTTATCCTTATTGCTGTTTCCTGCAAGCAAAAAACAACACCTGCGGTTACTGAAACGGAGCCTGAATTTAACAATCAGCTTACGGAAGCAGAAAAAAGCGGCGGAGTTATGACTCCGGAAATAATGTGGAAATTCGGACGCCTCGGGTCAATTGCCCTTTCACCCGACGGATCATCGGTTTTATATACTGTAACTCAGTATGACCTGCTGACCGAAGCAAGGAAAACAAATATTTTTAAAGTTTCCCGTGACGGAGGCGATCCTGTTCAGCTTACTCATACCGGAGGTAGTTCACCCCAATGGTTTGATAACGGTAAAAAGATAGCCTTCATCAGTGGAGGAGATCTTATGACGATGAATCCTGACGGATCAGAACAGAAAAAAGTAACCGGCATTTCGGGATTTGAAATATTCAGTATCTCTCCGGGGGGAAATAAAATCTATTTTACAAAAAGGGTCAAACTTGATCAGACCGCAAACGAAAAACACAATCTGCCCAGGGCAAAAGTCAGAATTATTAATGACCTGATGTACAGGCATTGGAATTCATGGAGCGATTATTCATACAGCCATATCTTTATTGCCTCATTCAACGGATCATCAGTATCGGATGAAAAAGATATAATGTTGGATCAGAAATTTGAAGCACCTACTGCTACAAATTATGATGAACGTGAAATCTCGTGGAGTCCTGATGGAAAATTTATTGCTTATACATCCAAGAGGTTAAGTGGAATTGAAGATGCAAGAAGCACCAATTCTGATATCTTTCTTTATGAACTTGCATCAGGCAGAGAGCTGAACATTTCTGATGGCAATAACGGTTACGACAGATATCCTGTTTTCTCGCCCGACGGTTCAAAAATAGCTTTCCAGAGTATGGAGCGAAACGGCTATGAAGCTGATCTCGACCGTCTCTTTATTTATAATACAAAGGATAAAACCCGTACCTGGTTATCGAAAGGTTGGCAATTTGATGTTGCTGATCTGGCCTGGGCCGATGATCAGAATATTTATTTCACCTGTTCCTATCTGGGCACTACCCAGATATTCAGGACTAATGTTACTGTCAAAAATATTGATAAAGTAACTGAAGGAGTCCACAATATGGGGCCGGTCAGTCTCCAGTCAGGAGTACTTGTTTCAGGAATTACCTCCATGTCAATGGCTCCCGAGATCTCAAATGTGGATACAAAGACCGGAGAGATCCGGCAGATCACCTTTATCAACAAGACTATTTATGAATCGATCAGAATGGGAAAGGTTGAGGAGAAGTACATCAGGACCCGGGACAACAAGGATCTGCAGATGTGGATTGTTTTTCCTCCCGATTTTGATCCTCAGAAAAAGTATCCCGCTCTTCTTTTCTGCAACGGAGGGCCCCAGTCCACACTCGATCAGTTCTGGTCGTACCGCTGGAACTTACAGATGATGGCAGCCAAAGGATATATTGTTTTTGCCCCGAACCGGCGTGGTGTTGCTGGTTTCGGGCAGGCATGGAAGGAACAGATCTCGGGCGATTACGGCGGCGCCAATATGCGCGACTATCTTGATGCCACCGACTCAATGGCCCGGGAACCGTACGTTGATGCAGGCAGGCTTGGGGCAGTGGGTGCCAGCTACGGAGGTTACTCGGTATATTACCTTGCAGGGATCCATGGCGGACGATTCAAGGCATTTATTTCACATTGCGGTATGTTCAATTTTACCAGCTGGTATGGTTCAACCGAAGAGCTATGGTTCCCGAACAAAGATATTGAAGGACCCTACTGGAATAATCCCAAAAGCTACAGCTATTCACCACATCTGCTGGTCGAGAACTGGGATACACCAATTCTTATTATTGTTGGAGCAAACGACTTCAGGATACCTTATACCCAGAGCATGGAAGCTTTCCAGGCGGCTCAGATTCTCAACATTCCAAGCAGAATGCTTTTCTTTGAAGATGAAACTCATTTCGTTCTGAAACCACAGAATGCTCTGATCTGGCAGAGGGAGTTTTTCGAGTGGCTGGATACGTATTTAAAGTAATACCTCATCCCACCCCTTCTCCCAGGAGAGGGGGAGTCAATATAACATTAAGCCCCTCCCTCCTGGGGGAGGGGATGGGGAGAGGTCAATACTCATTCTGCTCCACTTTCTCGTCCAGCGGCAATTCACCGTCTATCCAGTGTATCTTTATGCCCTTTCGTTCCATGCCCCGGAACCATGTCATCTGCCGTTTTGCAAACCGATGAATTGCTGTTTCGAGCATCCTGTACATTTCAGAATATGAAAGCTCTCCGGTAATATAAAGCGTAATATACTTGTATTCAAGGCCATAATATATTAATGTCTCAGGATCGAATCCCTGGTTCAATAATGCCTTTACCTCATCCACCATACCCTCATTAAGTCGTTGCTTTAATCTTTCAGTGATCCGTTCCCTCCTCTTCTCGCGGCTGTATAACACCCCTGTAATAAGGGATTTTATTTCCGGGAATTTTGTATATCCTTCCTTTACGGCAGTTCTGTAGCGTTCAATCTCAATAGCACGTATTGCTCTTTTCTTTGTGTCAACGTCAGTCTTGTTATGCAACTTCTTATATGCCGACAGGATCTCTGTCAGTTCTGCCAGGGATTTATCCTCAAGAAAGGCTCTGTAAGCCGGATCAGGAGGGACTTCTGACATTTTGTATCCCGATACCACCGAATCGATATACATGCCTGAACCGCCACAAACGATCGGGAATATGTTCCGTGATCTCAAATCATACAAAACCTTTTCGAAGTCGCGCTGAAACTCAAAAACATTATACTTGTATCCGGGATCTGCAATATCAATCAAATGATAAGGGATCTGTTTCCCGCCGACCAGGTAATCGCTGTAGTCTTTCCCGGTTCCCAGGTTCATTTTCCGGTAAACCTGACGGGAATCGGCACTTATGATTTCCCCCTCCAGCTTCAGAGCCAGAGCGGCAGCCAGGGAAGTCTTGCCCGAAGCTGTCGGGCCTGTAACCACGAGCAGATCATAATTTAAATACTTCTTCACATCAATCTCCTGAATGATACGAGCGGGAAAACCAAATTACCATAAATTTATTTAATTTTGCGGCACTAAATCTGGTCAATAATGAATTTTAGGTTTCTCGTTCACAGTGTGAAGAACATAATTTTAAATCCCATGAAAGAATGGGAGGCTGTTATTAATGAGAACAAGCCTGTTAAATACATAAACAGGAATCTTCTCCTTCCTCTGATAATCATTACGGCTTTTTCTGCATTTCTCGGATCATATTTGTTTGCCAATACCGAGCTGTCAAAAGGATTTTCTGTATTGACAGGTGTGAAGTATTTCATATTGATCTGCCTTGTGATCTGCGGCACAGCGTTCATTTTAAAAGAAATCGCCAATTTATTCAACCCTGGCATGGATTTCGGGATGTCGTTTAAAATAATCGCGTATTCCTCTGTCCCTTTTCTTATTTGTCAGATTGTTAGCCGGATATTTGAATCTTTTATTTTCATTAATGTGCTTGCCCTCTTTGGTCTTTATATTTTCTGGACAGGCATTGAAAAGATGTTAAATCCATCTGAAAAAAATAAACTGCTCCTCATGATAGCAGCAACACTGACCTTCATCGCTTTGTTCTTTGCTTCAGACTGGCTTCTGACATTGATACTTGACAAATTTTACTTTGCATTTTTTGCTTAAGACACTAAGATGAGGGCTGCCTCAGACATTATAATAAGAAATAAAAAGGCCTCGCATGATTATGAGTTCCTTGAGAAATATACTGCTGGTATAAAGCTCACCGGAACAGAGATAAAATCTATCCGGGCCGGTAAGGCAACGCTTACCGATTCATTTTGCCTTTTCAGAGACGGAGAGTTGTTTATCAAGGGTATGCATATTTCAGAATACTGGTGGGGAAACCTGAACAATCATGACCCTTTAAGGGAGCGGAAACTGTTGCTGAAAGCCCGCGAGCTGAGGAAGATAGAAAGAAAGGTTAAAGAGTCAGGGCTGACTGTCATTGTTATACGGGTATTCATAAATGAAAGAGGCCTGGCTAAAGCCGAAATTGCTGTTTCAAAGGGTAAAAAAGAATATGACAAGCGTGAAACGCTCAAACGAAAAGATACCGAAAGGGAACTCGACCGTCTGAGAAAGAGGTAGCCACTAACTAAAAGTTGGGGCTCAGGAGATATCTTGAGTAGAACTCAACAATACTATCTACAGCTTCTGCTGAGGTGTCAACAACGGTGAAGATGTTAAGATCATCCGGTGAAATATTCTGCTCTTCGCAGAGCATCACCTCATTGATCCACTTAAGCAATCCGCTCCAGTATTTTATTCCCACCAGGATAATGGGGAATTTTCCGATTTTCCTTGTCTGGATCAGAGTAATAGCTTCAAAGAGTTCATCGAAAGTTCCAAAACCTCCGGGCAGCACTATAAAGCCCTGGGCATATTTCATAAACATTACCTTTCTTACAAAAAAATGATCGAAGGTAATAAGCTTGTCAGAATCAATATAAGTATTCGGACGTTGTTCAAAAGGAAGGTCAATATTAATACCGACCGATTTACCGTTGCCCCGTTTTGCCCCTTTGTTCGCTGCTTCCATTATCCCGGGTCCGCCACCCGTTATCACTCCGTACCCGTTCTGTGTAAGCTTAAAAGCTATATCCTCAGCCATCCGGTAGTATTTATCATTGTAATGTGTTCTTGCGGAGCCGAAAATAGAGACGCATGGGCCGATACGGGCAAGCTTTTCAAATCCTTCAACCAGTTCGGAAATGATTTTGAACACTCTCCACGAATCGGTTATATGTATCTCCTGCCATGTTTTTTGTTCAAAAGCATCCTTGATAAGATCATCCGGCTTCTCCGTCTTCATCACATTAATATTTATTTTCAAATATAAGTAAATTCTATGCTTTAAGCTCAGGTTCAAGGAATAATCCCGTATAGCTTTCTCTGCATCTCGCCAGTTTTTCAGGGGTTCCGGAAAAGATGATATCACCGCCCTCCTTACCTCCCTCCTTCCCCAGATCAATAATATAATCTGCCATTTTTATTACATCCATATTATGTTCGATGACAATAACAGTGTTTCCCCTGTCGACAAGCTTATCAAGCACTTCAAGAAGAACCCTTACATCTTCAAAATGCAGTCCTGTTGTAGGCTCATCGAGGATGTAAAGAGTTTTACCGGTATCACGTCTGGCAAGTTCCGTGGCAAGTTTAATACGCTGTGCCTCACCACCGGAAAGTGTTGTTGACTGCTGTCCGAGTCTTATATATCCCAAACCTACATCCTGCAGGGTTTTAATCTTATGATAAATTGAAGGAACATTGGCGAAGAAATCAACTGCCACATTAACTGTCATTTCAAGTACATCACTGATTGACTGTCCCTTGTACTTCACTTCAAGTGTCTCCCGGTTATAGCGCCTGCCATTGCACTCAGTGCAATGGACATATACATCCGGCAAAAAGTTCATTTCAATGGTTTTCACTCCGGCTCCTTCACAACCTTCACATCTTCCTCCTTTTACATTAAAGGAAAACCTCCCGGCGGTGAATCCCCTGATTTTTGCTTCAGTAGTCTGCTCAAACAGCTTCCTGATGTCTGTAAAAACACCTGTATAGGTCGCAGGATTTGACCGTGGCGTCTTGCCTATCGGAGACTGACTGACTTCAATGACCTTGTCAAGGTTTTCAAGTCCGGAAATATCCTTGTACGGAAGAGGCGTTTTACCTGAATTATGAAATCTCTTTGCGAGGGCAGGATGAAGTGTTTGATTTATTAAAGAGGATTTCCCGCTCCCGGAGACTCCTGTAACGCATATGAATGTACCCAGGGGAAAAACCACATCGACATTGTTAAGGTTATGACCCGAAGCACCTGTCATCGTAAGGAATTTACCGTTCCCGGGTCTCCTCGTTTCGGGGATATTAAATTTCTTATCATGGTTCAGGTATCCTGAAGTAAGTGTTTTAAATGACTTTATCTCATCGGGAGATCCCCATGCCACAATGCGGCCCCCATGGCGGCCGGCTCCGGGTCCCATATCTATTATATGGTCCGACGACAGTATCATCTCCCTGTCGTGTTCAACCACAATAACTGAGTTTCCTGAGTCCCTGAGCTGTTTCAAAGAGGCAATGAGCCGCCTGTTATCTCTCTGGTGCAACCCGATGCTGGGTTCATCAAGAATATATAGCACATTAACAAGCCTCGATCCTATCTGTGTGGCCAGTCTTATCCTCTGGCTTTCACCGCCCGAAAGGGTTCTGGCACCCCTGTTTAACGAAAGATACTCAAGACCTACATCAAGCAAAAAACCGAGTCGTGCCCTTAACTCCTTGAGAATTTCTGCGGCAATCAGCTTTTGTTTTATTGTCAGCTTTTCCTCAATATTGCCAAGGAATGACGACAGATCTTTTATATCCATCGAAGCAAGCTCTCCGATATTTTTATCAGCAATCCTGAAAAAGAGAGCTTCTTTCTTAAGCCTCGTCCCGTTACATTCCGGACAAACATCATACTGGACATACTGATCCCTTATTCTCGTTCCGTTTTTCTTGCCGTTGATAACCTCAATATTTCCAACAAAATTAACTACCCCCTCAAATGTCAGAAAATAATTGGAAGTCATTCCAAGAGGAGTATTCGACAGCTTAAGCACTTCATCGGAACCATAGAGCACCTTATTAAGAGCCTCTTCAGGTATATCCATTATTGGAGTGTCGAGTGTAAATCCGTTCTTTTCAGCAATGGCTTCGATCTGCCAGAAGATCCAGACATTCTTATATTTTCCGAGTGGTTCAATCCCTCCTTTCCTTATGCTGAGAAGAGGATCGGGAATCAGTTTTTTAATATCAATGCTTGATATCTCACCCAGCCCGTTGCAATGAGGACAGGCACCCTGTGGCGAATTGAATGAAAAGGTATGAGGAGCCGGTTCGTTATAGGAAATACCGGTAACAGGGCACATAAGATGACGGCTGAAATATCTGGGCTCCGTGCTTTCAGTATCGAGAATCATCATAACCCCGTCGCCCTGGTCAAGTGCAATAAACACTGAATCGCGAAGTCTTTTATCGGTAATCTCCCCCACCCTGAACTTATCAACTACAAGTTCAATATTGTGTGTTTTATAACGGTCAAGTTTAAGTCCGTGAACAATCTCCCTTATTTCACCATTGATCCGCACATGGAGGAAACCTTTCCGGCGAAGTTGTTCAAACAGCTCCTTATAATGCCCTTTTCTGCCTTTGACTACCGGAGCCAGAAAGTATACCTTTTTATCGGCAAAACGCGTCTTGACAAGTTCCAGAATCTGATCATCAGTATACTTGACCATCTTTTCTCCTGAAGCCCAGGAGTACGCCTCCCCTGCACGTGCAAACAAAAGTCTTAGAAAGTCATATATTTCGGTTATTGTACCTACTGTTGACCGGGGATTTTTGTTTGTAGACTTCTGCTCTATTGAAATGACCGGGCTCAGCCCCGAAATTTTATCCACATCCGGACGTTCCATTCCTCCAAGAAACTGACGTGCATAGGCGGAGAGAGTCTCCATATAACGTCTTTGTCCCTCAGCATATATGGTATCAAAGGCAAGAGATGATTTACCGCTGCCGCTCAACCCGGTGATAACAACCAGTTTGTTACGTGGAATTGTAACATCAATATTCTGCAGATTATGTACTCTGGCTCCAAGAACCTTAATTTCATCTTTCATCTCAATCCTTACCCTTCGCTCAATCAGTTATCAGTATCAGTTTTTTCAAGGGAACGCATACCTTCGGCAGGTATCTTAATAAGATATTCTTTATTTGGTTTTGGGGTCAGATAAGGCTTCCTAAGCCAGGGATTCAGAAATTTCAGCATTTTATAATTTGTCCCGAACTTCTTCGCGAACACAGAGAAATCAGAGACTGCAGTATCCACTTTTACTTCATAGAAATCAAGTTCAGGATAAAGATCACTTATGTCAAGGGTAAAGCCAAAATTCTCCGGATCAGTGATTACCAGCTTATAAGCTACTGCCCTGAAGATATACCGTGCTGTTTCCTCTGCCAGAAGAAGATCATAATAATTATTCTCCTTTTGAATCCTGATCTGTTCATCAAGTGCAGCCCGGCCACCGTTATATGATGCTGCTGCCAGTGTCCAGTTGCCGTATTTTTCATACGATTTTCGAAAATAATCGCATGCAAATTGTGTCGATTTCTCAATATGGTAGCGCTCATCCACAACAGGGTTGATCTCCATTCCATATTCCCTGCCGGTCTCTGCCATGATCTGCCAGAAACCTGTAGCACCTGCTGGCGATACCATATTGCTGAACTCGCTCTCAGCTGCAACGAGGTATTTAAAGTCGTCAGGAATATTATTCTTTTTGAGGATCTCTTCAATAATTGGCAAATAACGGTTAGCCCTTTTTATTATCATGATTGTGGAAGAGTGCCTGTAAGCACTTGTCAGAATTTCACGATCAAGGCTTTCACGTGTATCAAAGTTATCCAGAGGCATTTTCTCACCAGCAAAACTAACATTTTCAGGCAGTTTGTGCGGCCTGTTAAAATAAATTGTATCCCGGTCCGGTTCGGTTTTGCTGTTACTGCGGAAATTCTTAAAGCCACCATTGATCACCAATATTGATGCTACAATGATGATCACGGTAAATCCAGCCGTCAGGGATCTCATGTTTGATCTGGACATCTTGTTTTTCTGGTTTTTTAAATAAAATGCAAAGGTAATGTTTTTACATCTTATAAATAAGCCAACCTTATTCTAAAATGAAAAAAGAAATGATTGAAAGGAAAAGAGGATAACAGAAATGGTAACCTGATCAGAACTTATATGATAATCCGGAGAACACACCAAATGAATAAGGATGGATCCTTAATCCCGGGATCTCACCAAATGGATTGAGATAATATCTGAATGTTGGTTCAAGATTCAAAGAGAATTTTTCGGAAAGGCTGTATTCAATTCCCATCCCCATGGAGCTGCTTACCATGAACGGATTTAATCCTGCAGTTTTCCCGATAGCATATTTACTTCCGTCAATGACTGTATGCACTGAATTATTAACCAGAAGGTTATACGACAATCCACCTATCAGGTTAAAGTCAATGCTCTTATCAATAAGCTTATATCTCAGGATAACCGGCATTTCAATATAGCTGAAATTCTGGAAAAGCGAGTTATTGATATATGAAAGGTTAGCCTTGGTGGGATCAAATACATCATTGGTGTACCTGGTCAGAACACGGTCACCGGAGTTATCGAGAAGAAATATATCAGCATTTTCAGTATATATCCTTCCGCTCGATGTCAGTACCTCAAAATTATGGTCTCCTTTGGTATAGTCATACTCGCGGAATCCCGCAAAGGAGTTTATTCCCCCCACTTCATTTCCGATCGAAGAGTAATAGAGACCTGACTGAATACTTAGTTTTTTGCTGATCTTGTACGCGAAAGAGACACCTCCTGAATAAGAGATCCTGGATTGTTCGGAAGAGGAGATCTGGTTTGAAAGCTCATTGTTGTTCATCTCCATACTGAGGTAATATGTAGGAGATGCCATTGCCGTAACGGACCATCTGTTTATCTTTTCTTTCTGTTCCTCGTAATCAGGCTTATTCAGGCCTTCAAAGTCTGTATTGAAATTACCGGCATTATAGTTGAAGCGCGGAACGGTCTGTATTGATGGCAGGGATCTCCAGTTTGTCGCTGTCGGTCAGAATAGACCTCATCGGTCAATGATCCTGGATCATGTGATGAAAGATATTCATCATCAGATGATTCAACAATTCCTGACTGGTCCGAAGGTTGGTTTTTCCTGTCTGTTGTCCCGGGCATATTGTCTGAAAGGGGCTTCCTGCCTTGATTTTCTGCGATCAGAGTATTATCCGGAACCTGTATTGACTCTTCGCTCACAGCGAGCATAGGATTCTGTAGTGATGATGATAATTCTTTGCTCCAGCGATAAGCCAGGAAACTTATAGATAACAAAACAGCAATAAGTGCGGCACTTCTAAGTAATATGACAGGTTTTTGTTTTTTCCTTATGACAGGAAAAATGTTGCCCCATACCCCAACCGGTGGAAGGACTTCAAAATCTTTGAGTCCGTTCCTGAAAAGAAGATCAATATTTGCTTCTTTGTTATCCACTGACCACATCCTTTTTTAATCCGGTATACAGTTTTACTTTCTTCTGCAGGATGATTCTTGCCCTGGATAAGTTTGATTTTGAAGTGCCTTCCGAAATCTTGACCATCTGGCTGATCTCTTTGTGCGAATAACCTTCGATTGCAAAAAGATTGAATACCATCCTGTACTTTGGTGGCAGCTCCCTGATAATATCAAGCAGGTCAACTGCTTCGAGCCCTGCATAATCCTCCGTTTCAGGAGCAGCATCAGGCTCCTGTATCAGATCAATGTCATCAACCCTGTAAAGATTATGCCTGCTCCGGTATTTCTCAAGTGCAGTATTGACAATTATCCTCCGCATCCATCCTTCAAAAGAACCTTCATTCTTGTAATGGATGAGATTTTCAAATATCTTGATATATCCTTCCTGGAGAATATCCCTTGCCTCATCATCATTACCTGAATACTGAAGACATACAGCATATAGTTTTGCCGCATGCCTCCTGTACAGAAGTTCCTGATCCCTTCTGTTGCCTGCCAGACAACCTTTAATTATATTTCTTATATCAGGCAAGGTATATTACCTTTTGAGAATATAAAAATAAATAAAAATTGTCTGAATTACAGCAATTCTTAAAATATTGATGCAAATTTTTTAAAAAAGGTTGCGTCTAACGGATAATAAACAGGCAACAGGCGACGGGCAACAGGCAACAGTCAAGTCAATGACCTGACGCCTGACGCCTGTCGCCTTTCAAATATGTATTACTTCACCATACGCGGCAGCTGCGGCTTCCATTATTGCTTCCGACATTGTAGGATGCGGATGTACAGCTTTTATAATTTCGTGAGCTGTTGTTTCAAGCTTCCTTGCGACTATAATTTCCGAAATCAGCTCGGTAACATTTGCCCCTATCATATGCGCTCCCAGCAGTTCGCCGTAAGCTGAATCAAAGATCAGCTTTACAAAACCATCTTTTGAACCGGATGCACTGGCTTTGCCCGAAGCAGTAAACGGGAATTTGCCAACCCTGATATCATAACCGGCTTCCCTGGCAGCAGCTTCTGTAAGCCCGCATGACGCAATTTCGGGATTGGTATATGTACACAAAGGAATATTCTTGTAATCAAGGGGATCCGGGTCAAGCCCGGCAATCTTTTCAACACAGATTATGCCTTCAGCTGAAGCTACATGGGCCAGTGCCGGACCATGAACAATATCGCCAATTGCAAAAACACCTGGTATGTTGGTCCGGTAATAGTCATCCACAACGATTTTGCCCTTTTCTGTCTCAACTCCTGCAGTCTCAAGCCCAATGCCTTCGATATTTGCTGAAACACCAACTGCTGAAAAAACAATGTCAGCCTCTGCTTCTTCGTAAACCTTTCGGAGTCTTGATTTTAACCTTGCATTTTTCACCTGAAGTGTCGGCTGATTCGACAGTTGAGTCAGTCAGCACTCTCATCTTCATCTTTTTAAAAGACCTTTCAAGCTGTTTTGAGACTTCTTCATCTTCATTCGGGACTATCCTGGGAAGAAATTCAACCAGGGTGACATTTGTACCCAGCGACTGGTAAAAACAAGCAAATTCGCTCCCGATCGCTCCTGAACCGACAACCACCATTGATTCAGGTTGCTTATCAAGGTTCATAGCCTCCCTGTAACCTATGATCTTAATCCCGTCCTGTATCAGATTCGGAAGTACTTTGGATCTTGCCCCGGTTGCCAGAATGATACTGGTCGCAGTGTAGTTCTTTACATTCCCTTCAGTATCTTTTACTTCAACAGTATTATTCTTAGCCAGCGTTCCGAATCCTTTGATCAGTTCAATGTTGTTTTTCCGGAAGAGGAACTGGACTCCCCTGCTCATTCCATCAGCAATGCTTCTGCTGCGCGCTATTATTGCCTTAAAATCGGGTTTTACTTCTCCTTCAATCCTGATGCCATAATCTGAAGCATGATTCAAATAATCCAGTACCTGTGAGCTTTTCAGGAGCGACTTTGTAGGGATGCATCCCCAGTTCAGACAGATACCCCCGATTTCGGCTTTTTCGACAACAGCAACTTTCATTTTCAGCTGTGATGCCCTGATAGCTGCCACATAACCGCCTGGGCCGCTTCCGATAATTAAAAGGTCGTAATCCATATTATTTACATTTTATTATAGAACCAATGAAAATCATTTGTTCCTTACCCTTGTTACATTGATAACTTCTTTTACCGCTTTTGCAATTATCCAGATTATCACAAGAGTAAATATAATTGTTGCACCCACTGGTATCCCTGCAAAATATGATATGGCATAACCTGCTGTTGTACCAATGAATCCTGCTGCAACTGACCATATAACTATATTAAAATAAACTCTTGTGAAGATCATTGCAATATTCGGCGGAATAGTCAGGAGCGAGATTACCAGCACAACTCCTGCCATTCTGATGTTCAGAACAATGGTTAATGCAATGAGTGCAGTCGTAATGTACTTGAAAACGTTGACATATGCAGAGTAGGTCCTGGCAAATTGCTCATCGTATGAAATATACAGAATGGTCCTGTAAAAAATGCTGAAATAAAGTATCAGCAGTACCGACATAATTCCAAGGGCAATTATATCCCCATAGGTAACCGTAAGAATACTCCCGAACAGGTAACTCATCAGGTTCGGCGTATATCCGGGTGTCAGGTAAATAAAAATAATTCCTATTGCCATTCCAAATGCCCAGAGAATGCCGATAGCTGAATCTTCCCTTATTTTTTGCTTCACCGACAGGTATTCAATCCCGAGAGCTGAAAGTATGCTGAAAACTGCCGCACAGACTACCGGATTGATCCCCGTAAAATAACCAATCCCTATTCCTCCAAAGGATGCATGCGTTATACCGCCGCTGAGAAAAACCATTCTTCTTGATACTATGTATGTACCTGCCAGGCCGGCAGTTATACTTGCAAAGATGGCTCCCAGAAGTCCTTTGACTATAAATTCATATTGAAATATGCCGCCCTCCACAGATCAGTGTTTTTTAAGAACAGTATGAGGAACTTCACCATGAGTGATAAGCTGAATCGGACAACCGTATGCCAGAAGCTGTTCATTCGTGATCTCCGATGATGGATGATAATGCAGATGCCGGTTTACACAGGCAAATGACTTGATATGAGCAGAAATAGTTCCGACGTCATGCGAAACCATCATGATTGCCATCCGTCTGTTAAGTATCCTGAGTTTCTCGTAAAAATCATTCTCAAAGTTGGTATCAACAAAATTACCGGGTTCATCCAGAAGCAGAAGCCTGGGATCGCCGATTACGGCCCTGCCGAGAAATATCCTCTGAAGCTGGCCGCCGGAGAGTTCGCTCAGTGAAGAGTTTGCAAGCTCAGCAAGTCCCAATTCTTCAATAACCTGACCGGCTTTCTTCCTGTCCTGTATCGACATCATTGTTATCAGGCCTTTACGTATCATCAGACCTGAAAGTATCACATCCTTTACCGTTACTGGAAAACTATTATCGCCTGTCGATATCTGGGGCAGATAACCGATCTTATTGCTTCGCTGGAGTTCCTGATCAAACACTATTTTGCCTTTGACAGGCTTCACAAGTCCGAGAATAACTTTAAGAAGAGTTGTCTTCCCTCCTCCGTTAGGACCAATCACTCCGATGAAATCGTTATCAAATACTTTCAGCTCAGCATCCTGAAGCGCAATATTGTTCCCATAGGAAACCGACAGAGACTTCATTTCAAGCAGACAGACTGACATATTCCATTTAGTTTACGTTCCCTTCAAAACTATCCTTCAAAACCCTGATCATCCCGGTCGTCGCAGCATACCAGTCTTCCGACAACGGATCAATTACGACCACCCTGGCACCTGTTTCATCTGCGATCGCTCTTGCATTTTTTGTATCATACTCCCTCTGGATCAGGATCACCTTCAATTTATCCTGTTTTGCACGATCGATAAGGTCCTTCAGCCTTCCGGGAGAAGGCTCTTTCCCTTCATTTTCCACAGAAATCTCCTCAAGCCCGTAATCCCTTGCGAGGTATCCCAGGTTCGGATGATATATCATAAAGGCTCTATTCCAACCTGGCGAGGAGAGCTCTTTTGCCATGGAATCGACCTGCATTATTTTTTCAGTCAGAATTTCATAGTTTTCTTCATACAGCTTCCTGTTCTGCGGATCAAGTTCCGCTAAAAACTCCCCGACAGATTCAGCCATTTTCAGGGCACATAAAGGAGAGACCCAATAATGAGGATCGGCATTCTCATACAGGTCACCGTCGTGGTGATGCTCAGGCTTAATCGTTTCAATATTATCGCCAAGCGAGAGTTTTTTCATCTGACTGTTCATTTCATAAAAACGGTCAAGCCAGGTCATCTCAAATCCAAGATATCCATTGCTTATATACGCTACCGACTGACGCAATTTGTTGATCTGGTCAGGGAAAGGTTCATAAATATGAGGGTTTGCCCCGGACGGCACCATGATATTTACTTTAAAATTTCCCCCTGAAATCCCGTCCACAAAGTATTTAAAAGGAGCTATGCTTACCGAAATAATCTTGCTTTCCGGTTCATTTCTCCTCCCGCAGGAAATCATCAGTACAGTTAACACTATCAGGAAGGAGATTCTTTTCATCAGAGGTCATTTTCAGCAAGAATACAAAAATAATAACATATAACAGATGAAAAGGTTTGTGTATTGAAAATAAATTAATATAAGTACTTTTGAAAGGAACAAGTGTAAATCTGTCTGATATTAAAACCGAACAATCAGAATGAAAAAAAATTATCTAATCCTTATCCCGGCATTAATTGCCATTTTACTTGGCCCGATGGTTCCGGTCAGGTGCCAGTACCTTAATCACGTGCAGAAGTCCGGCACGATAAGGGCACTGGGTACTCAGTACCCCGGATTATGTTCAGTCAGGTCACTTTTAAAGACACCCGGAGGAAATGACATATGGCTGATGACAATTGGCACCGGCAACAGGGACAGTAAGCCCGGAATAGCAATTGTCGGAGGAGTTGACGGAAAATATCTTATCGGCAGCGAGCTCGCTAGTGGGATTTGCTGAAAAGCTCCTTAAAAGCTCCGTAGAGCCTGAGATAAAAGAGCTGCTCGACAAGATCACATTTTATATCTTTCCTGATGTTAGTCCTGATGCTTCGGCACAGTATTTCTCGGAACTTAAATATGAAAGAAGCATTAATTCCAGAACTACCGACGATGACAGGGATTTTGTCTTTGACGAAGATCCATGCGAAGACCTTAACAGGGATGGTTTGATTACCCTTATTCGCATTCAGGACCCCTCAGGCACCTGGATCGAAAGTGATGAGGACAAAAGAATAATGGTCCAGGCTGATATTTCCAAAGGGCAGACAGGCAATTACCTGGTTTACAGCGAGGGAACCGACAATGACAAGGATGGACGTTTTAATGAAGATGGTGCGGGCGGTGTCAACTTTAACAAAAACCTTACCTATAATTATGAAGAGTTCGGCGCTAACAGCCGGACTCTACCCGGTATCAGAACCGGAGACAAGAGCTGTTGTCGATTTCCTGTATGACAGGTTCAATATCTATGCAGTTTTTACTTTTGGTCCTCAGGATAACCTCGGTCAGCCAATGAAAGCATCGGAACGCCCTTCCGCAACGCAAAATCCATCGCCCGAACAGGCTCCGGAGCAAGGCATGATGCGCAGGCAAAGGGGCAGAATTACTTCAATACTTAAAACCGACGAACTGATAAATAAGCTGGTTTCAGACAAATATCACGAGATCACAGGGCTGAAAGGGACTCCTTCAGCGATAAATGAACCCGGTAATTTTATGGAATGGGCTTATTTTCATTATGGAAGATACAGCTTCAGTACACCCGGCTGGTGGTTAACGGTTGAAAAAGGGAAAAATCCCGAAGCTGTATTCCTGAAGTTTGCTGAAAAAAATAAACTGCAGGATATTTTTGTTCCATGGACCGAAATTGCACATCCTGACTTTCCGGGTAAGAAAACCGAAGTCGGCGGGATTAAGCCCTTTGCACTTATTAATCCGCCATCTGACACCCTCGCTGACCTTGTGTCTTCGCATTATAAATTCATCACGGCAATTGCGGCCATGCATCCGGAACTTGAATTTCTTGATGTCAGGATTGAAAACGCCGGTGAAAATATTTTCAGATTATCCCTGAAGATTCATAACAAAGGCGTTTTTGCTACAAACACCGAGGCAGGGGAACCGAATTTATGGACCAGGGTAATGAGACTGATTCTTGAGCCGTCAAATGGACAGACTATCCTGAGCGGGTCAAAAGTACAAAGGATCCAGAGGCTTCAGGGAGATGAATCAGCTGAATTCAGCTGGCTCATTTCAGGGAAAGGCCGGGTTGAAATAAATGCAGGCTCGGTAAATGTAGTCCGGGCAACTTCGTCAGTAGAACTGAAGTGATATCAATAATGATATCAAAATGATATCAAAATGATATCAAAATTATATCAAAGTGATATCAAAATTATATCAACATAATGTCAAAATAATATCAAATCAATATCATTATGAAAAGAGTTAACAATTTTATATTCTCCCTGCTTCTTTTCACGCTCTCCCTGCCTCTTTTATCCCAGAATGCCGAATTGTTTTTCAAGGCGGCCGGATCTCCTGCTGATCCAAAGGTTCAGGCTTCCTGGAATAAATATTACACTTATGAAGGGATAACTGAATTGTGTAAAAAGCTGGCAAAGGAGTATCCCGACCTTGTTACAATGGAATCTATGGGGAAATCGTACCAGGGACGTGAGATATATGTTCTGACGATTACAGACAAAAAGGCAAAGAATCCTGATTTTAAACCGGGTTTCTGGATTGACGGGAATATTCATTCAACAGGAGATCCAGGGAACGGAAATGGCACTTTATACTGCATGGTATCTGTGCGAAATGTATGATGAGAATACTTTCATAAAAAATCTTCTTACCGACAAAACTTTTTATATAGCCCCGACTATTAATCCTGATGGACGGGAACATTTTATTTCAGTCGGTGGATATCCCCAGATCAGGTCTGGTTCCACGTGATAATGACCGTGACGGACTTTCTGACGAAGATGGGAACGATGATATGAATGGCGACAATAATATAAGCCAGGTAAGAAGAAAAAATCCTTATGGTCAATATATCACTGATCCTAAAGATCCGCGCAGGATGATCCGTATCGAACCCGGGGAAAAAGGAGAATATGAAATGCTCGGGATGGAAGGAGTTGATAATGACGGTGATGGCCTGGTAAACGAAGACGGGCCGGGTGGATATGACGGGAACCGTGACTGGGGATTTAACTGGGAACCAAATTATGTTCAGAGTGGCGCTGATAAATATCCTTTTACTATGCCCGAAAATCAGGCTGTCCTCGATTTTATACTGAAACACAGGAATATTACCGGTTCTCAGTCATTTCACAACTCAGGCGGACTGATTTTAAAGGGACCATCAATACAGGGTGGAGGAGCCGAAGTTTACACCAGGACTGATGATGCAGTCATTAATGCGATCGGTAAGAAAGGAGAAGAGATAATTCCGGGCTATAAATTTATTACAATCTGGAAAGATATGTATACCGTATATGGCGGAGAACTCGACTGGTGGTATGGTGCAATGGGATGTTTTGCCTATTCCAACGAGTTATGGAATAGTTATTTAATGTTTTATGATACTACCAATACCGATCAGTATGAATTTGACAGGCTTCTTCTCTTTGAGGATTCCTTTATTCCCTGGCAAAAGGCTGATCATCCGGTTTATGGCGAGGTGGAGATTGGAGGATTCAGCAGGAACTTCGGAAGACTGCATCCGGGATTTCTGCTGGAATCTGATTCACACCGTAACGCTGCTTTTTGCATTTATAACGCATGGGTTACTCCAAAGCTCGAAGTAAAGGATGTCAGAGTAAAGACCATTGGCGGAGGACTAAAAGAAGTAACTGCCACTGTTGAAAACAAACAGATGCTCCCAACCCATTCGGGTAATAACTTAAAATACAGAATTGATCCTCCTGATTATATCTATCTCGATGGAGGTAAAGTGATTGCAGGGATGGTCGTTCTTGATAAAGACATGGGAGTAAACCGGGAACAAAAGAAAAATCCCCGGAGAATGGAGGTCTCAAATATTGAAGGATATCAGCATGTCGATCTGAAGTGGATTGTAAGAGACGGAAGCAAATTCACAGTGAGGGTGGAGAGTGTCAAAGGAGGCCGCGCATCTGCAGAATCGGAATAAAAAAAGAGGCTGGTATCCCCCTTCCAGCCTCTTGTGTAAAAGGAATGAAAAAAACTAGTAAGTCTGAAGAGAAATCTTGAAAATTCCTGTTGCTTTATTAGCATCAACCTTAAACTTCCACTTCCCTATTTTATCTTTGTTTTCATCTTCAGATACCGCAAATGATTTTCTCCAGTTGAGATTGCCGGATTCATCAATAACAATGTCGGAATAGGTTTTACCGCTGGGCATAATTATTTTTATCCTGATCTCCCCGGCCTTGCAATCGCCGTTAACCGTCATCACTGCAGTTTTGGCGGTTGGTTCAACATCGAATGTATATTCATTCGAAAATGAATTCTCTTTTATGGATTTTGTGAAATCCCATATAGTTCTTTCATTATCACCGCTATGCGAAAACCAGTCCAATCTTTCTAATCCCGGCGTAAAAAGAAATGGTTCTCCATTGAAATACGACCTGTCGCCGGTACCTCTGAAGACCCGTACCATATCCCTGTATTTGTCTGATTCCTGAATCTGTTCCTGGTACTCTTTCATTGCTTCATCGACTGACTTTTTACTTTCCTGCATAGCTTTTTCGACCTCCTCCTGAGCTTTTTTCTGCTCGGTTATGGCTTTCAGCTGTGCATCTATCTCTTCCTGCATCTGTAATTCCTTCTCTTTCTCCTTCCTGGTCTTCTCCTGAGCGCCTGCGGGCTGGGATAAAGCACCGACTGAAATGAGAAGTACTGCTACTAATATAAACCTGATCTTTTTCATGACTACCCTGTTTTATAAATTCTTATGTCAAAGATAATGCCCGGTTTTCTGTTTTATTGTTAATGCAGGGTTAATGCTGGGTTAATGTTTGACGGCTAAATCTGACATATTGATAATTTAAATACTTTTGAAATGACAAAGTTGAAATTATGAAAAAAAGAAATACTATCCTTCTCCTTGGAATATTATCGATAATAATCCTCATAACCGCTCAGGTTATTATAATAAGAGGTGTCTGGAAGCAGAAAGATGAAATGTTTAATCTCAGGTACAGGTTATTTTCACAGGATGCTCTTGTAAGGATGGACCGGCAATTGTCGACCGATGGCTTTGATACTGCACGTTTATTGATCAGCATAAAGTCTGAACAGGCTATTAAAGAGATTGCCGAAATAAAGGATGACTCGATTCTGGCAAAAAAAAAGAAAGAAGTCTTTGAATATGTAACTTACGTACTAAATACTCAGCAGGATCTCTCACAGTATCTTTCAAGAGATTTTGAAAGACGTGGTATTGATAAAAACTTCAACAGTAAAATTATAATCAACCGTTTTGAACTTATTAATAATGACCAGAGAATCCCGGTTTATATAAGCGAGGAGTTTGCCAACCGTCGTCCGCCGCAGCGAAATGACACTCTGCGTCGATCCAGACCTCCTCAGTCAACGATGACACAGCTCAGGCGCAATTCAGAAATCCTTGTCAAGGGGGACAGGTCGGAAGATAACTTTCTACAGGATGGATTTTGATTACATTATCGATTTCTCGGATAAGCAGAAAGTTATACTGAGAGAGACCGCCGCCTCCCTGGCGTTGAGTATTTTCAGCATTCTGCTGGTCGTCACTCTTTTCCTGATCACTTACAAAAACCTGATGGAGGAGAAACGATTATCAAACCTGAAGACTGACTTCATCAACAATATGACCCATGAACTCAAGACTCCGTTATCAACGATCACTGTTGCAGGTAAAACCCTTGAGCTCCCTCTTATAAGGACCAATGAATCAAAGATACTTGAAACAGCAAAACTTATCGGGAAACAGAGTGTCCACCTGAACCAGCTGATAAATATGATACTCGAAATAAGCATGTGGGAAAGGACTCAATTTCAACTTGATAAGAAAAAAGTAAAGATTGAGGAGGTAATGAATGATATTGTCGAAAGCTTTAAATCAGGATGCGGAAATTGTGCTTCACTGACCCAGAAATACGACTTTAAAGGTGTAAGTGTGGATCTTGATACGATTTACTTCACGACCCTGATAAACAATCTTCTCTCAAATGCCGTAAAGTATTCCGATAAAGATCCGGTCATTGATATTGAAGGTTTTACAGTAGATAAAAATGTCTGCATAAAAGTGGCCGACAACGGGATTGGCATAAGCAAAAATGACCAGAAGCATGTTTTTGATAAATTTTACCGGGCTTCTACAGGTAATATACATAAGTACAAAGGTCTCGGGCTTGGTCTGTATTATGTGAAAAAAATCGCTGAAGCTCACGGAGGTGATGTTACAGTTAGCAGTAAACCGGGAAAAGGTAGTATATTTACAGTAACATTACCCTATTAATATAATTTTTCAGGTTATGAAAGTTTTGTTGGCAGAAGATGACAGGGATTTCGGGAATATCTTATCACAGTATATTTCTATAAGCGGATTCGAAGTAACATTGGCCCGTGACGGAAAAGAAGCCTGGGATCTTTTCAGTCAGGCTAAGCCCGATCTATGCGTTCTCGATGTAATGATGCCTGAAATGGACGGATTCACCCTTGGCGAAAAGATCAAACAGGCACGTCCTGATATCCCGATTATTTTCCTTACTGCAAAAAGCCTTAAAGAAGATATCGTCAGAGGATTAAAGATCGGAGCTGATGATTACATTACCAAACCTTTCGATCCTGAAGTACTTATACTTAGAATAAACAATATTCTCAAAAGAGCTTATTCCTCCGCCAACGACGAGTTCAGAATTTCAAACACTGTTCTGAAGTTCAATACTCTTGAGCTTATATGCGGTAATACCAAGGAGAAGCTTACCCTGAAGGAAGCACAACTGCTGAGATATTTTATCGTTAATAAGAATAAGATCCTTGCAAGGGAAGATATTCTGACCGAGATATGGGGTGAGGATGACTATTTCCTCGGCCGGAGCATGGATGTATTTATCTCCAGGCTGAGAAAGTATATCTCAGATGACAAAAATATCGATATCCGGACAGTCAGGGGAACCGGATTTATCCTTGAAGAAATAAAACCGGGTGAGGAGTTCAAAACAGAAGAATAAACCTCATCCCCTTCCCCTTCTCCCAAGGGAGAAGGGGTTAAATCATTGATATACAAGCCAAAGGCCCCTCCCTCCTGGGGGAGGGGTTGGGGAGAGGTCTATTCCCCCAGAACTTCTTTTACCTTATCATAAAGTGCATCTTCCCTCAGATTTCTTCCTATTATTACACCATTTTCATCAAGAAGGAAATTCGCCGGAATTGAATTGACGGCATACATTCTGGCAGCAGCATTATTCCAGTACTGAAGATCGGAAACATGTGTCCAGGTAAGCTTATCATCGGCTATTGCCTTCAACCAGTCTTCCTTTTTCTGATCAAGTGAAACTCCGAATACGTCAAATCCTTTCTTATTAAATGCATTATAAACTTTGACAACATTGGGATTTTCCCTGCGGCAAGGCCCACACCATGCTGCCCAGAAGTCGACAAGCAATAGTTTTGAGCCGATCTTTGAATACAGGGAAACCGGATTGCCTTCCGGGTCATTCATGGTAAAGTCAGGGGCTTTCTGTCCAACGGCAACTGCTTTCATCAGGACGACTCTCTTCTTCAGGTCTTTAATTATTTCAGTGTTGGCAACTGCCGTGTCCATTGCATTTATATAAGTTTCAATCTCAGATCCTTCCATCTCATAACTGAGCTGTGCCAGGATTGAAGGAGCAACAAAAGAAGACGGATTGTTCTTTACAAAATCTTTCTGCATTGTCTTCATTTCATTCTCAACAGCTGCAGCGTCTTTTTCAAGCTGTGCAACCCTGGCTGTGTCTCCACCCTGTTCAGCCACCTGATATTCTTCGTAAATCTTATTGTATTTCTCACTGAGTAAACTGTTTGAATCAATGAATCCCTTGTATTCATCCTGTGTTTTTGAGCCGGTGATTTTTGCGGCGAAAAGTGAATCGAGTGTTCCTGTAATGGTTATCTCAGAGTTTTCAAGGTAAAATGATGTTCTCATTCTCGAATCCCTGGCAGAAAGCAGAACCATTTCGGGGTATTTAACTGCCCGCCCCTTCATTTTAAAAGATCCCTTGTAGGCAACAGCCGAATCGAGATTAACCATTTTTCCTGCTTCTCTTTTCTGAAGCAGAAACGTTACGCTGTCGGCACCTTCAATTCTTCCGTTAATAACATAATTCGGTTCAGAGGAGCATGCAGCCATTAGAATGGTAATAACACACAAATAGAGCGATTTTTTCATGTTGATCGATTTATAATATTGGTTTAATAATCCTGATAAACTCGCGCAAAGATATGAATTATTGTTAATTCCGTTTACTTCCTGAAATATTTATTAAGCAGATCGAGGGCAGCCTTATAGGAAGTGATCCTCCCTTTATAAAGCTCCCTTTCAAGGTCAGGCAGAAGCGTCTTAACTTCATCATTATTATAAAATGATGTGCTCAGGAAATCAGTGATGGTATCATGCATACGTATTACTTCCTGTTGCTTTCTCATTTCCTCAAAATACCCTGTTTTTCCGGTATAATTCACATAATCCTCAATAATATTCCAGATTTCCCTGATACCGGTATTATCATGCACCGAACATGTAAGCACGAGAGGTTTCCATCCCGACTGTGTCCGCGGGAAAAGATTCAGAGCATTCTGGAACATTACTCGTGCATTTTCTGCCATTAGTTTGTTTGGACCGTCAGCTTTTGTGATCGCGATCGAATCGGCCATTTCAATGATGCCTCTCTTGATCCCCTGAATCTCATCGCCTGCTCCGGCAAGCATCAGCAACAGGAAGAAATCAACCATCGAACGGACTGTTGTTTCAGACTGACCTACTCCGACAGTCTCGACCAGGATGGTATCAAATCCTGCGGCTTCACAAAGTATTATTGATTCTCTTGTCTTTCTGGCAACGCCTCCCAGTGTTCCTGCTGAAGGAGATGGTCTGATGAATGCATTCGGATGGATACTCAGCTTTTCCATCCGTGTCTTGTCGCCAAGAATGCTTCCTTTTGTACTCTTACTGCTTGGATCAATGGCGAGTACTGCAGTTTTTTTCCCAATGCCTGACACATACAATCCGAAAGATTCAATAAATGTGCTCTTCCCGGCTCCGGGGATACCTGTTATTCCTATCCTTACTGACCGGCCGCTATAGGGAAGACACTTTTCTATGATTGCCTGCGCCGTTTTATAATGCTCCGGCAAGGCACTTTCAACCAGGGTAATGGCCTGGCTGAGGATAGTCCTGTTTCCGGACAATATCTCTTCGACATATTCATTAACGGAATATCTCTTTCTTTTTTTCTTTCCTGCTGCTGACAGAACATCAGGATTGATATTTGGAGTCCGGGAAACGCCATCCTGAAATTTCGGTGAGGTACTATATCCGTCTTTTTCTTCCATCAATTAGTTTATCCTGATGCAAAAATAACAAAAGGGTATCAGATTATCCTCTGACACCCTTTATTGAAGGTCATATTTGATTTCCCTTTTTCTATTTCTTTGCAAGTTCCTGATCTACATCAGCATTAAGCATCAGGACAACTTCGGAATTTTTAGGATCGTTGGAGTAGACGTAAATGGCTTTTGTTACTTTTCCCTTATAACTGCCGGAGTTAAAAACTGCTTTAATGGAACTCGATTCTCCGGGCTTGATTCCCTGCCCCTGGATCCCCTGCTGTACTGCCGTACATCCGCAGGATGCCTTGATATACCTGATAATGAGATCACTTTTCCCGCCATTCGTAAACTTGAACTCAACATCTTTAGGGGTTGATCCTGGTATTTTCCCTAATTCAACAGTTTTTGACTCAATATTGAAAAGCGGTGCGTTAGCCAGGTCATCTTTTGAAAGTCCTGAGAAATCTTCAACCAGGTTAGCACTCACTGCGTAATAAACATTCTGATTCAATTCACCATTGATTTTAATCTTGACCATATCGGTAGTATATCCCCATGCCTGGTTTTTGGTGGCATCATATGTTCCTTCGATGAGTCCTTTCTGACCAGGTTTCAATGTCAGCGGATTAGCTTTTAGTGCAAGATGCTGCGGAATATTATCAAACTCTATTTTTGCCGGTTCTGAGGAGGTGTTGATTACCTGCATTGTCCTTATTTTCTTTTCATTCTTTTTAACGTTGGTAAATGCAAGATGATTGCTCTCGAAGCGGACGGGGCCAACAGGAAAAATAAAAAGTTCTTCAACGGTTTTCTCGTGGGGAAGAACTTCACCTTTAATGACCAGCACCGTAATTTCAGGTTTTGAGTTTGTATATACTGAAAGTGTTTTGTTGAAGGGACCTGGCCTGTTTGCAGGATCATAAATTGCGGTAATCTTACCTGTACCTTTTGGAGCGATTGGATTCTTTGTCCATTCGGGTGTTGTACAGCCGCACGAAGCAACAATATTCTGAATTACGAGGGGTTGATTCCCTGTATTCATTACAACAAAATCATATGTCTGCTTACCGGCTTCTTCCCTGAATTTTCCGAAATCATGCTCCCCTGCTGAAACTTTCATTACCGGCTGAGCCAGGATTGCAACTCCACAGGCTGCAAACGATAAGATCAATAATATCCTTTTCATATCATTTGAATTTTATTAAAAGTTGAACAGATCTCTTTGCTGACCTGTTTTTAATTAATACAAAATAAAACGTTTAAACAATAAGTTTATTTGAAATACTGATAAAATCTACAAAACAAATTTCAGACCAAAACAAATGGTATCAGTCCTTGCCACAAAATTAATAAAGTTTAATCTTCTAATTTATATTTTGTTAAAGAATATCTTTAGTTTTGCGATCTGACCGGAATCATTTGGAACAGAATTTGAGGATAATAAATCCGTCCTGTAAAGTAACTGTGTTGATGATGAGAAATACTTACAGACTTCTGACTGCCCTGGCCTTCAGCATGATATTGCTGAATGCCGAGGGTCAGTTTTATAATGGCCATCAGATGTCGTTCGGCAAGAACAGGGTTCAGTACTACGATTATTACTGGTCGTACTACAGATTTGATGATTTTGACTGCTATTTCAATGAATACGGAAGGGACCTTGCCCAGTTCACTGCAGATTATGCAATGAAGAAGCTGGATGAGATTGAGGATTATTTTGACTATACCCTTGAAAAACGGATGATCTTTGTAATTTATAATAAAAATAACGAATACAGGCAATCAAATATCGGCCTTGTCACTTTTGATGAAGATACTTACAATACAGGGGGATTCAGCAGGATTATCAATAATAAGGTAATGCTTTATTTCGAGGGTGATCATGTTTCATATCAGAAACAAATCGCTGCATCGATAACCGAAGTGATAATCAAGGAGATGCTTTATAATGCAGACTTCAAGGACCGGATCTCCAGTTCATCGGTTATATATATGCCTGACTGGTATTTCAAAGGGCTAATTAACTATGTCTCATTCGGATGGGACTTCGATGTCGAGAACAGGGTAAAGGATGGCATAAAGTCGGGAAAATATAAGAATATCAATCACCTGGAATTTGATGATGCAATTTACGCCGGTCAGTCATTCTGGAGATTTATCGCAAGGAAATATGGCGATAATCTCATTCCCAACATTATTTACCTTACCAAAGTATATAAAAATATAGATGACGGCTTCCTGTATGTACTCGGGATAAAACTGAAAGACCTTCTGAAGGAGTGGAAAGAATATTATAATGAAGAATATTCTGCCGACCGCAATCTTCCGGATGTAAGTGACAACGTTATCAGAAAATCACGGAATGAGCAGATCTATCAGCAGGTAAAAATTAGTCCCGACAAAAAGTTCCTGGCATTTGTCACAAACGACTGGGGCAAAAAACGTATCTGGCTTTACGACCAGACGACCGGCAAGGTCAGGGCTATATTCCGTGCTGAACCAAAGTATGAACATAAGACCGATAATACTTATCCTGTTATAGCATGGCACCCAAGCAGCAGGATTCTGACATTTATAAATGAGGAGAAGGCCGGGATGGTAATTTATTTCTACAGGACAGATGAGAAAAAAACTGAGAAGAGGAACTTTCTGTATTTCGATAAAATACTTGATTTCTCATATGCCCCGGAAGGATCAAGGATAATATTATCCGCTGTCAAGGATGGTGTAACTGATATCTATATCCACACTGTTGCATCGGGAACCAATGAACAGATAACACGTGATGTTGCTGATGACCTGAATCCGTCATTTCTTCAAGGTTCAGGCGGGGAAATACTCTTTTCTTCAAACCGTCTGTCTGATACACTGTCCAATACCGGTGATCCGTTTGAAAAGCTGTCATCCACCTTTGACCTGTTCACATATAACATCGGCAAGAAAAATAATTTGCTGGTCAGGCTCTCTGAAGATCAGTATGTCAGCAGATACCAGGCAACCGGAACAACCGGGAACGCTATTTCGTACATCGGAGACAATAACGGTGTTCTAAACAGGTATTCTGCTGTATTTGACAGTGCAATCAGTTATATCGACACTGCAACACATTACCGCTATTTTATAAAATCAGCGCCTGTGACCAATTATGACAGGAATATCCTGCACCAGTCGATTCTTAACAGCTCAGATGACTATGGTGAAGTAATTTTTAAGGACAGACGATACAGAGTCAGAAGAGGTACCTCCGGGGTTTCAGGCACAATTCCGGAAGTTGAAATAACCAAAACCAAATTCCGTAAAGAACAGGATGAGCTGTTTCACAAAGCAGACAGCGTTGAGGAAATAAGACAATGGCTTATTGCTGAAGATAAAAAACGCAGAGATACACTTACGAAACCTATTTACGAATATTATGCAAAGAATGAGCCTATAAACATCAATCATTACATATTCGAGAAAGAGAAGCAGAACTATTATGATCTGCAATGGCGCAGAGAGTACATGGATATTGACCTTGATACCGGAAAGATTGACATTCCTCTGATCAGGATCTATGAAACATCATTTTATAATAATTATATAGTTAATCAGATAGATTTTACTTTCCTGAACAATTCTTACCAGGTCTTTAACGGAGGTGCTTCCTACTTCAATCCGGGCATAAATATGCTGACCAGGTTCGGGATACTCGATCTCTTCGAAGATTACAGATTGACTGCCGGTTTCAGGTTTTCAGGTAATTTCGACAGTAATGAGTATCTTCTGAGTTTTGAGAGTCTGAAAGGTAAGTTCGACAAGCAGTTTATTTTTCACAGGCAGGCTTATTTCAGCACAGACGGCGAGTTCCTGTTCAAAACCCACACTCACAATGTATATGTCTCATACGCAAAACCTATTACACCGGTTCTGGCGCTGAAGGGCACTCTTTCGTACAGATATGACCGACATGTAACCCTTTCGGAGGATTTAACTTCTCTGAATTCTGAAACCTTTACCCAACACTGGGGAGGACTGAAAGGTGAGGTTATATATGACAACACCCGCAAGCGGAATGTGAACATATATTTTGGTACAAGGTTTAAAATTTTCGGGGAATACTACCGGCAGATTACCAGTAAAAAATCAGATATGTTCGTTATTGGCGGTGATTTCAGAAAGTATATACGCATACACAGGGAGCTCATATGGGCTAACCGTTTTGCAGCAAGTACTTCTTTCGGTCCGACCAAGCTTGTTTATTATCTGGGCGGGGTGGATAACTGGATGGGTTATCTCTTTAATAAATATGAAATGTTTGACGCCTCTATCCCCGTCAGTCAAACCCAAAATTATGGTTTCCAGGCTTTAGCAACAAACATGAGGGGATTCACCCAGAACGTCAGGAACGGCAACAATTTTGCCTTGATAAATAGTGAAATAAGATGGCCTTTTATCAGGTATTTTGCCGGACATCCTTTAAGATCCAACTTCCTCAACAGTCTTCAGATTGTAGGTTTCGGAGATATAGGGACGGCATGGGAAGGCTCCAGCCCATGGTCGAATGAGAATGCCTACGACACTGAAACTTATAAGAATGGACCGGTCACCGTTGTTATTGATTCGAACAGGAAACCTATTGTGGCAGGATTCGGAGCGGGACTGCGTGCCCAACTGATGGGCTATTTCGTAAGAGCCGACTGGGCCTGGGGTATTGAAGACAGGTATATCTTACCCAGGATCTTTTACCTTTCCTTCAGCCTCGATTTTTAGCATTTAATCATTCACACCTTAAATATCAGGGATAAAGGTAATTATCCTGCATTGCTGATTCCTGACCGGGTTTGGCATCATGTTTGTATTTCAGAATTGGATTTATAAAGAAATATTACAATAACTGCAAAGATCCTTTTCCATTTGAAAAATTTAGAATATGTTTGCGGAATTGATAAAATAATTAACCAAAAATAGAATAAAAATGGCTTACAAAATTAATGAAGATTGTACTGCTTGCGGAACATGCATTGATGAATGTCCTGTTGAAGCAATATCAGAAGGTGATATCTATAAAATTGATCCGGACATATGTACTGATTGCGGTGCTTGTGCTGATGTTTGTCCGGTGGAGGCAATTCACCCCGCTGAATAGTATTAAGACTTCGAGAAACAGAGGGGCTGAAACAGCCCCTTTTTTATTCAGGATTATATTTCGCCTTTTCAAGGATTTCCTGAATATCGACTTCATTCATAAGCAACCCAAGGCTTATATCCCTGTTTCTGGTCATATACGATTCAACTATCCTGAAACCGAGCCAGCCGGCTGCCCTGCCCGGCGATTCATTTGCAAAATAACTGGTAAACGGAGCTTCTCCCATAAGTTTACGGATAATAAACTGATCAGTCTTAAAAACAAGATCATTCTCAACCAGGTATTGCCACATCAGGCCTTCGTTATTCCTGCAGAAATTCATCTGGTTTGAAGTAAAGCCAAAAATTATCTCGTCAGGCAATTCAGGGAGCATACACCTGGTAAAGTACCTGAGTTTACCCTCATGGATCATTTCGGTAAGGACATTATCTGCAGGGTAATTCATTGAAGTGAAATCCCATTCCGAAGCACCCCATCCGTACATGCAATCGGGGACAATATAAAGAGGTGTCATCCTTGCTGCAATATAGTTGTAAATCCCCAGTCTGGGATAATATTCACAATCTGCTCCAAGATACCTGTCCAGGCCAATTCCAAGCGCTGAATCACCTGTAATTATGCTGTTATTAAACCCTGTGATACATGAATAGACCAGTGGTACCGTTTTGTCAGGAAAATAATACAGATAATGACTGAAGGCTTCTTCAAGATCTCTTTCAACTTCCGAAAGCCCGGGATAGAGCTCACTGGTCATGCTGTAAACATCGTTATTCTGCTTATCTGTGCAAAACCTTGCAAGAAAATCCCCAAATGAGGAATCGTTTATATCGCCGGTGTTAATTACATAGCTGAACAGCTGCAGGAAACCATCATATTTATTCTTTAATTCAGGCAGCTTTCCGGCAATCTCTTCGGGATCCATGCTGAAAAGATCTTTCTCCAGCCGTTTAATTTCAATATCAACCTTAATGGATGAGGTTTTGACCTTATAATGATTCTTTTTACAGGATACAGAACATGCCATGATCAGCAAAATGAACAATAAGGCTTTATATTTGATTTTCATACGGCCCGGTTTATGTGGCTAAAATAGATACTTTTGAATTAATTTCAACAATTTGAATGAATCTGTTTCATCTCTTTTTATTTGTTAATTTTGGATTATTGAAATTCCGGAATACTAAACAGGCAGTTTAAATTTAGATTTAATCATTATGTTTCCGATCAATAAATTACCCGGCCTAAGAAAGATAGTCTTATTATCTGTAATCGCACTGTTCCCGGCAAAACTTCTGGTTGCCCAGGATTACCGGTACGGAGTGTATGCTGCTCCTGTAATATCCTGGTTCAGGACCGATATTGATGAAGTCAAAAATCAGGGAGCACGGGGGGGATTCATTCTCAGCATTTCTGCGGAGAGATATCTTACTGATAACTGGCACTTTAGTACAGGTCTTGCTTTTATCAACTCAAGCGCAAGACTTAAAAGCAGTAGTCCCACCCACTTCAGGTTTCCTGATTTTACCTCAATTGTAGCTGCCGGCGATCCGGTTATATACAGGATCCAATATATTTCAATACCTGTCGGGATTAAGATTAAAACGTCTGAGGCAGGGTATCTTTCATATTTCGCTGAGTTTGGACTGGATCCCAAGGTTGTAATCAACGGAAGAGCAGACATCCCTTCAATTAATATAAAAGGCGAGAGTGCGATGTCTGAGATAAGAAGGTTTAACTTCGCGTATCATTTTAACGGAGGTGTTGATTACTCAATTGACGGAAACACTTCATTGATCCTTGGGCTGGGCTTCGAAAGCAACATATTTGACACTACCAAAGACCTTGACAACCAGCCAAAAGACAGGACATCTCAAAAATTACTGAAATTTATTTTCGGTATTAATTTCTGACCGGAAGATCATGAAAATTTCTCTTGCACAGCTAAACTACCAGATCGGGAACTTCGCAGGCAACAAAGAACTGATCTGTAAAGCGATTGACAGGGCAAAAACTGAAGGATCCGACCTGATAATTTTTTCAGAACTCTGTATTACGGGTTATCCCCCGCTGGATCTGCTCGACCGGGTTGATTTCATTGAAAAGTGCAGCCGCACTGTTGAAGAGATTGCAGATTACTGTAAAGGGATCACAGCAATTGTCGGCTCCCCGACCTTCAACAGGGGACAGGAAGGTAAAAAGCTCTATAACTCTGCCCTGGTAATTTCGGAGGGAAAAATTCTATTTACAGTCAATAAGGCTCTGCTTCCGACTTATGACATCTTTGATGAATACCGGTATTTCGAACCCGGGAAGAATTTTTCAGTCTTTACATTTAAAGGATTAAAAATTGCGCTGACAATCTGCGAAGATCTGTGGGATGAGCAGCCTTTCGACAATAAATTTGAAAAATCAAGATTGTACACACTCTCCCCCATGGAGGAGCTCTCTGGTCATAATCCCGATCTGATAGTGAATTTGTCAGCTTCTCCATTTTCTTATAATAAAGTTGAGGCCAAAAAAAACATATTCATATCAAAGGCAGTTAAATACAGAATTCCGGTGATCATGGCCAATCAGACCGGCGCCAATACTGAGCTGATTTTTGACGGTGCATCTTTAATAATTAACAGCCAGGGGAAGATCTTCCGCCAGCTCGGGTACTTTGAAGAGGCTTTGGAGACATTCTCTCTTGATGAAGTGACGTCGGGGATTACCAGTTATAAGAGCCCTGTAACTGAACCTGTATCACTTATTTATAAAGCCCTTATCACCGGAATACGCGATTATTTCAGAAAAACCGGATTCAAAAAAAGCATCATCGGATTATCAGGAGGGATAGACTCAGCCGTTTGTATATGCCTGGCAGAGATGGCACTCGGAAATGAAAATGTAAAAGCTCTGCTGATGCCTTCAAGGTATTCATCTGAACATTCCGTTTCTGATTCTGTTTGGCTGGCCGGAAATATTTCAGTGGAGTATGAAATAATTAACATTGAGAAACCCTTTACTGCATTTGAAGAGCTGCTCTCTCCATTCTTTAAAGGAAGAAAAACCGATGTCACTGAAGAGAACGTCCAGGCAAGGATCAGAGCAATCCTGCTAATGGCTTTCTCAAATAAATTCGGATATATCCTCTTAAATACTTCAAACAAGAGTGAGGCTGCTGTAGGTTACGGCACTCTTTACGGCGATATGGCCGGAGGCTTATCAGTTCTGGGAGATGTTTACAAAACAGATGTATACAAGCTCGCCCGATATATCAACAGGGACCACGAAATAATTCCTGAAAGCATAATCCGGAAACCACCTTCTGCTGAATTAAAACCCGGTCAGCTTGACACTGATTCACTTCCGGAATACAGGATACTCGATTCAATACTGTACCAGTATATCGAGATGCAACGGCCGGCCAGTGAGATTGAGCTTGAAGGATTCGACAGATCTGTCGTTGAAAGAGTACTCAGACTTATAAATTACAATGAATACAAAAGATACCAGGCTCCTCCAGTATTACGGGTATCTTCAAAATCATTCGGCGATGGCAGGAAAATGCCTGTTGTCGCAAAATATTGAAAATTTACCTTTTAATTTTTTTGTCATGCAATATAAGAATCCTTATATAGAATTATGCATCGAAGGTGCTTCCTCGATCTTCAGGGGATTAAGCCAGGCGGACAAAGAAATACTTGATCAGCATCATTTGGTCGTTAATTTCAGTAAAAGGGATACCATATTAAGCGAAGGCAGTAAACCGAAGGGTCTGATATGCCTTGTATCGGGGAAAGCGAAAATATTTAAAATTGGAGCAGGAAGCAGGGAACAAATAATAAAAATGCTGCGGCCTCAGAGTTTCATAGGATACAGGTCGCTGTTTTCAGAGACCATATATCCTTTCTCTGTTGTTGCTGTCGAAGAATCGGCCATCGTTATTTTTGAGAGACACGCTCTTTCAGGAATCCTTAAGCAAAATGCAGGACTGGCAGTAAAATTCCTGAAAGTTGTTACTGACGATCTTGTCTATTCAAATAACAGATTAATTTCATTGACTCAAAAACATGTCAGGGGACGTATCTCTGAATCACTTCTACAGCTTCGTGATACATACGGAGTGGAGGCAGACGGCAAGACTCTGAGGATCATGCTTTCGAGAGATGATCTTGCCCACTTTTCAAATATGACAACTTCCAATGCGATCCGCACTTTATCCGGCATGGTTAAGGAGAAGATTCTCGGGATCGAAGGAAGGAAAATCATGATCCTTGACCCAACAAAACTGGAGGTTATAAGCGAATCAGGTCAGTGACCTGATCTATTCCCTGAAGAATATTCTTTTTACCCTTCCCGGAATTGATGTCAGTATTTCATAGGGGATAGTCTCACATTGCATGGCAAGGTCATTGATCGAGATATTCTGACCGAATATTTCTGCCTCATCCCCTTCTCCCGCATTCATTCCGGTTATATCTGCCATGCACATATCCATGCAGATGTTTCCTATAATAGGTGCATTTCTTCCTTTAATAAACAGGCTCCCCTTTCTGTTTCCAAGCTTTCTGTTCAGCCCGTCAGCATATCCAACAGGCAGTATTGCAATTATCCTGTCAATGTTTGACATATCAGCACATCCGTAGCCGACCGGGTCGCCTGCAGGGATCTTCTTAACCTGCGAAATCCGGGTTTTAAACCGGCTGACCGGCTTCAGCGATATTCCCTTAAACCTGCCTGCACCATAGATCCCTATACCGGGTCGTACCATATCGAATTGATATTGCGGGAATCTGACTATTCCGGATGTATTCAGAATATGCCTCAGAAATGAATATCCTACGGTTGATCTTATTTTCTCTGCCGACAGGGAAAACCTTTCAACCTGAAGGTGTGTAAATTTGTCAAATTCGGGATCTTCGCTTGCGGCAAGGTGCGAAAAGACAGACATAATCTTCAGGCATGGCAGTTCTTTTATCCTTAAGGCTGCTTTTTCAGTCTCATCCGGTAAAAATCCCAGACGGTGCATTCCTGTATCAATTTTCAGGTGTATCGGGTAATTATAAAGTCCATGTTTTAAAGCTGCTTCGGCAAACCTTTCAAGAGATGAAAAACTGTAGATCTCGGGTTCGAGATTATTCTGAATGACCGCATCAGCCGATGAAATATCAGGATTCATTATCACGACAGGCAGGTTTACTCCTGCTTTCCTGAGTTCAATTCCTTCATCAGTATAAGCTACCCCCAGGTAGCTGATGCCATGGTATTCAAGCAATCCTGCAATCTCGGCAGGGCCGGCCCCATATGCAAAAGCTTTGACCATTGCCATAATCCTCGTGCCTGGATTAAGATGTTTTCTGAACTCATTGAGGTTATGTGAGATAGCATCGAGGTTTATTTCAAGCACTGTAATATGAACCTGTTGTTCAAGAAGCTTCCCGATCCTTTCCAGCTCGAATATCCTGGCACCCTTTAACAGGATCACCTCATTCCAGAATTCCCGGCTATTAAAATTGCTTATGAAATCTTCCGTCGAATAATAGAATCTGGCTTCATCGTCAAACAAGGAACTGTTCTTCATCAGCACCTTGCCGATTCCAATGAATTTATCTATTCCGGTCTTCCTGACAAGATCTGCAACCTCGCCATAAAGCTCCTTTTCCTCCCGTCCGCTCTGAACAAAATCGGAAAGGATGAGAGTGGTCTTCCTGTTGGCCTGGGATCTGAGATATTCCAGTGCCATTCCCAATGAGCCCGGATCGGAGTTATAATAATCCTCAATCAGCTGACAGTTGTTTATCCCTGATTTCATCTCCATCCTCATGGCGACTGAAACCAGGTTCGACAGGCCGCTTTTAATGATATTGGCATCCATTCCGGTTGCCAGGCACGCAGCCGCAACAGTAACTGCATTCTCTACTGAAGCCCGGTCGCTGAAAGGGATCTCAAAGTTGCTTGTGACGTTATTGAAAGTGATATCCAGAGTGGTACGTCCTTTGACCGGTTGCCTTTTTTTCACAAAGACCTTCGCTTCGTGGTTTTGAAATGACCAGTCAACAAGGTTTTTATTCTTAAGGTTCTGGTCACCCGATATTAAATTGGCAATAATCGCCTGATCTCTGCAATAAATTATAGTTGAAGCGTTTACAAACAGCTTCATCTTTTCCCTTGCTTTTACCTCGTTATCCGGGAAGTTTTCACTGTGTGCATCCCCTATGTTCGTAATTATCCCAATATCAGGATCAATGATTCTCTGAAGCTTTTCCATTTCACCCGGGGAAGAGATACCGGCTTCAAAGATCCCGAATCTGAATTTTTCTTCCAGCTTCCATACTGAAAGGGGGACCCCGATCTGGGAATTGTAACTTTTAGGACTTCTTATCACCGGGTAGCACCTGCCAAGAACATCAGCGAGCCATTCTTTTACTATTGTTTTACCTGCACTGCCGGTAACAGCAATAACCGTCGATTTAAAAGCGGCTCTTTTTGCAGCTGCCAGAAGCTGTAAAGCATTTATTGTACTGGATGTTAAGATAAAGGCAGCATCCTGATACGTTTCGGATCGTTCGGGAAGCTTTTCAACAATGAATATTTTTATCCCGCGGCGGTAAAGAGGATCTATATACCGATGTCCGTCGTGATTGCTGCCTCTTATTGCAAGAAAGGCCGCATCCTCGGCAAAACTGACAAGCCTGCTGTCGGTGACCAGTTCCGAAGCAATAAGACCAGACGGACCGACGAGTGTGCCGGCAGTAATTCCTGCAATTTCCGAAGAGGTAAAATTCACTTCAATTCTTTTTTAAGGCTTTGTTGTAACAATTTCTGCAAAGTGGTTCATATTTGTCCTTCTCACCAAGAAGCACGACCTGGGCCTCTTCAGATTTGCGAAACGAGTACTGGGCAAGGCTGCCGCATCGCATACAGATAGCATGGACTTTGGTGATGTATTCCGAAATTGAAAGAAGCGCAGGTATGGGACCGAACGGTTTACCCATAAAATCCATATCCAGACCGGCAACCACAACTCTTACACCATTGTCTGCCAGACTGTTACATACCTCAATTACTGAATTGTCAAAAAACTGCGCTTCATCAATTCCAACGACGTCAACGTCGCCTGCCAGCAAAAGGATTGAAGATGCATTATCGACAGGTGTTGAGACAATTGATTTGTCGTCGTGCGAAACGACCCTTTCGTCAGAATACCTTTTGTCGAGGGAAGGCTTGAAAATCTCGACCTTCAGACCGGCAAATTGTGCCCGCCGCAGTCTCCTGATAAGTTCTTCAGTCTTACCTGAGAACATAGATCCGGTAATGACCTCTATTGATCCGCGTTTACCGCTAAACTTTCCGGAATTTTCAAGAAAATCCATACTCAATTATTGTCCGTCAGCAAATGCTAAATGTAGCTTAATTCCGTTATGACTTATATAATAATATTTACTTTTGCAAAATAAGAAAATGGTTTGTTATTAATACACCAAATCGTATGGATTTAAATGCAACAATTGATATTATCGTTAAAGATCTCAATGAGGCAAGGGAAATCATTGATGATCTGAAAAGATACCCCGGTGTTCCGGAACTTCAGGTTGAACTTGCTAAATCGAAATGCAAGAGCGCCTCGGAAGTTATTTCGCTGTTTAAAAATCTGCCGTTTAGAGGAGCTCCTGTCAGAGAAGAAAAAGTTGTTGCCAGGGAGGAAGTCAGTCAGAAAAAAGAGACAGGTAAACTGGATGCCGGTTGCTCCTGTTCCCGTGAAAGACAATATAAAGGTCGTTGAAACCCATATTCCTGAAGCTTCGCCTGAAGCAAAGGAAAAACCGGAACAAACCCTCAAAAAATCAGGAGAAGCAGCAATTATTGCCGACCAGTTTTCTAACAGGCCTGAAAGTTTCAATGAAAAGCTGGGTAGCTTCAAGCACCAGGATGATGTTCTGGAAATACTGAAGACAAAACCGCTCATAAGCCTTGACGAAGCTATCGGAGTAAATGATAAGTTCGTGTTTATCAGGGAAATATTTGATGGTAACGCGGAATTGTACAATCAGGTAATCGTGAAACTCGAAACTGTGGGAAGTCTCGCAGATGCCAGGGCGGTAGTAATGAGTTACGCAGGCGAAAATACTGAAAATGAAGCCATAAAACAGCTGTTAGACCTTATTAAGCGCAAGTTTCCCTCAAATGAGTAAACTTTTCCTGGTTCCTACGCCGATCGGAAACCTCAGGGACATTACATACCGTGCCGTTGAAGTGCTTGAGAATGTCGATCTGGTCCTGGCTGAGGATACGCGGCAGGCCCTGAAGCTGTTAAATCATTACAATATTACCGCAACGGTTCAATCGCACCATATGTTCAATGAGCATAAGAGTGTGGAAACAATCTGTGAAAAGATACTTTCGGGAATGAACATTGCTCTTATTTCGGATGCCGGCACTCCCGGAATATCGGATCCGGGATTCCTGCTCGTAAGAACATGTATCGGGAAAGGCATAGATGTCGAAACTCTTCCGGGTCCGACAGCTTTTATTCCTGCACTGGTGAATTCCGGCCTGCCGTGCGAAAGATTTTGCTTTGAGGGATTTCTTCCGGTTAAAAAAGGAAGAAACAAAAGACTCTCCGAATTGGCTGATGAGCAAAGGACCATGATATTTTATGAATCACCCTTCAGGCTGGTAAAAACTCTTGATGATCTGGTTTCAGTATTCGGCCCTGACCGTGAAGCGTGCGTTTCAAGAGAGCTGACAAAGATCTTCGAAGAGAATATAAGAGGTAACCTGGCCGGGATCTCGGAACATTACAGGAAACATCCACCTAAAGGTGAAATAGTTATAGTTGTTGCAGGTAAAAAGAAATGACAAATCCCAAACAAATAAATACCTCCTTAAAAAGTAAAACCGGTTTGATATGAAGCAAGTTTTGATGCTTTTTATCAGTTTCGCAATACTTTCGCAATTAAGTGTAGCCCAAACACTTAATGGGAAAATAACTGACATCTCAGGTCAGCCTGTTCCATATGCCACAGTCTATATTCAGGAACTTAAACAGGGCACAACATCAAATACAAAGGGTTACTATGAAATAAAGCTTCTTCCGGGTAAATACATGGTGAACTATCAGAGTCTCGGATATGAACCGGTATTTGAAAATATTAACCATTACTGATACTGTTATTACCAGGAATATTATTTTACCTGAACAGATTTACGAGATAGCGGAAGTAAGGATCTCTCCTTCAGGTGAAGATCCTGCTTTATTTGTCATGCGCAGGGCGATAGGGCTTGCCCCCTATTATCTCAACTTTATAGATTATTATAAAGCAGAGGTTTACCTGAAAGGAAATCTGCTTATAAACAGGATCCCCAAACTTATACAGAGATCTATGAGAATGGAAACCTCCGATGAAAACCTTACTGTATCGGCCGGAGGAAAACCTGAAAGCAGATCACGTATCATAAAGGAAGGGGATTCATTTCTGATGGAATCATTCAACGAAATAGAATTTAATGCGCCTGACAGGTACATGCAGAAGGTTATCTCATATAACACATCATTCCCGGAAGGGGGCAATGAAGTCTCTCCAATGGAATTTATCCAGGCCAGCTTTTATCAGCCGGTACTTGTCGACATGGCCATCTCTCCTCTTTCACCTCAGGCATTTTCATATTATAATTTCAGATATCTGGGTGCGACTCTGCAGGGAAATTACACAATAGATAAAATTGAGGTAAAGCCAAAGCGTAAAAGCCAGCAGCTTTTTACAGGCACAATTTTTATAATAGAAGATTTATGGTGTCTTCACAGTCTGGACCTGACCAATGAAAACCTCGCAGGGAAGATCAGGGTACGTGAATTATATATACCTGTTCAGGAAGAGGTATGGATGCCGGTAAGCCACCAGTTTGACATAGATCTTGGGATATTTGGCTTCAAAGCAGATGCCGGATATACAAGTTCTGTCAAATATCTTGAGGTTAAACAGAATGACAAGCTTCAGAAACCCCAGGAAATTGCCACAGGGTTTGCAGGGAGCTACAGCTATCTTGACACAGCTAAAACAAAAACCAGGACTGAAATTGAAAAGATCCTCCAGAAGGAAGAACTGACAAACCGCGACATGGTCAGGCTTTCCAGGCTTATGGAGAAGGAATCCTCTGAAAGCCAGCCCGACAGTATTTCAAAAAACCTTGAAATAAAAGATAATACAACAAAGATCATTGAGAAAGGAGCCGGTAAGAAAGATAGTGCTTACTGGGCAGAAATAAGACCGATCCCGCTTTCGGATATTGAGATCAGGAGTCTGGAGATCAGCGACAGCATTAAAGCTGAAATGACCGGGATAAGGGAGTCGTCAGATGCGGATACAGTCACGACCGTGCAGAGAAAAAAATCAACCCCCTTCAGAAGAACTATTAAAAATATAATGAGCGGCCATACCTGGTCAGATACCACAGGGTTCAGTTTCACCTTCGGAGGTCTGATTAATCCGGACAAACTGAGTTTCAATACTGTAGATGGATTCGTTTACGGAACCGATTTCAGAATTAACAGGAGTTTTGAGGATCACAAAGCACTGACTATTTATCCTGATATCCGTTACGCTTTCAGCAGGGAGAAGATCATGTGGAGGGTTAATGCGAATTATTCAGCGGGAGGGATGAAACCAAAGCAGGTATTCATCCGCACCGGTATGACAAGCAGGGATATCGGCACAGGAGGAGGGATAAATCCGCTGATCAATAGTATAACTTCTCTTCTGATGGAAAAGAATTATATGAAGCTATATGAAAGCAGGTACATCACTGCAGGATATGAAACTGAGGTTATTAACGGACTAAAACTGGAATTTAATGGCGGATTTGAAAACAGAAAAGTACTTGAGAATAATACATCATTTTCAATTATAAATACGAGCCGGGAATACACTTCCAACTTACCGGAAAATGAATATCTGACTTCCGGTTCAAATATCATCAATTTCGTGGCTGAACAGAAACACTTTGAATTTGTAACAAATGTTACATTTACACCTTTCCAGAGGTACAGGATCTATGGAGAGAACAAAGTTCCACAGGGGTCCGACTGGCCGACATTTAAGTTCACCTGGGAACACGGAGCAAATAAGATTACCTCCCTTTCAGATGAATACCGGCATTTCGACATGTTCAGGCTTGAGGCTTCACAGACGAGGGAGACAGGTGCATTCAGCGAATTCAGGTGGAGAGTCAGAACAGGAGGATTTGCCGACAACCGGAACATATCCTATTTTGACTTCTTCCATTTTAATGCCCAGCCTTTAACCCTGCTGATCGATGATTATGATGATGCTTTTATGCTTCCGGCATATTATTCATTAAGTACTCCTGAGTTTTTCGGAGAGGTTCACATTAAATATACAACTCCATATCTGCTCCTGAAGCTTTTACCCGGATTAAGCAATACACTTATCCGTGAAAACCTGATCTTCTCGTATCTCGGATCACGGTTTCACAGCAATTATTCCGAAATTGGTTATAGCCTGAGCGAAATATTCCTGCTCGGGGAAGCAGGAATATTTGTGGGATTTAATGACCTTAAATACAGCAATTTTGGAGTAAGATTTACCTTACGGCTTAACTAATCCTGCATAAAAGGCGGTTCGTTGAGAGCATCCGTCTCCTGGTCAAAACCTCCTCCAAGCTTTCTCATGTTATCGTGATTCATCTTCGAACCAAGAGTAATGACCTGTCCATCTTTCATGTCGGGATTGCTTTCAATGTCAAAATCATCAATATCCACGAACTGGGCTCTCTCTTCACGGAACCTCAGCCGGATATCATCAACGGGGCCGTTACGGTTTTTAGCCAGGATTATTTCTGCTATTCCCTTGGTCGAACTGCCATCCTCAAATGTGAGGATCCCGAACTTATCCTGCCGATGAATAAATACAACCATGTCGGCATCCTGCTCAATGGCACCCGACTCTCTGAGGTCTGAAAGCAGGGGTCTCTTCAAACCGCCTCTCATCTCAACCGACCTGTTAAGCTGTGAAAGAGCCAGTATCGGTACATTAAGCTCTTTCGCTATGCTCTTCAGCGATCGCGAGATATTGCTTACCTCCTGTTCGCGGCTCCCGGCATTTTCGGGACCGGACATCAGCTGAAGATAGTCAACTATAACTATATCAAGCTTATGCTGAGCCATGAGGCGCCGGCATTTTGCCCTTAGTTCAAATATTGAAATAGCCGGTGTGTCGTCGATGAATATCGGAGCCTGGACAAGTTTCTTTATCCTTGTATCAAGCTGTTTCCACTCCTCTTCCGACAGGCGTCCGTTCTTGATTTTCTCCCCCGGTATATCTGTTTCAGCAATTATCAATCTGTTTACCAGCTGGATAGATGACATTTCACAGGAGAAAACAGCAACTTTCTTACCATGATCAATGGCCATATTGCGTGCCATCGAAAGAGCGAATGCTGTTTTGCCCATTGAGGGACGCGCAGCAATAATAATAAGTTCCGATTTCTGCCAGCCTGAAGTCAGCCGGTCAAGCTTTGTAAAACCTGAAGGTATCCCTACAAGTGCGTCTTCTCTTTTACCTGCCTCTTCAATCTCCCGTATGGCCTCCTTGATTACCATGTTAATCGGAGAAACCTCTCTTTTGATGTTTCCCTCAGCAATCTGAAAGAGCTCGTTTTCTGAAAAATCGAGAAGCTCTGTTACATCAATGGAATCATCGAATGACCTGTTCTGGATTTCAGTGGAGACCCTTATCAGTTCGCGTTGTATGTACTTCTGTGCTACTATTCTTGCATGATAATCGACATTGGCAGCAGAGACAACTTTTGAAGTAAGCTGGGTAAGATATACAGGTCCCCCGACACTTTCAAGCTCATCATGTGCTCTTAATTCTTCAGTAACAGTATAAAGATCAACAGGATACTCTCTCAATGAAAGGTCAGATACTGCCTTGAAGATCTTTTGATGTGCCTCTTTATAAAAGCTTTCCGGCTTAAGAATATCAAGAATTGTGATTACCGCCTCTTTTTCGAGCATTATGGCTCCAAGAACTGCCTCTTCCATATCGATTGCCTGAGGAGGGACCTTTCCGAAATCGGGTAATGCGGTGATTATTGGCCGCACACCCTGTTTTTGTTTTGCCATCGCTTTTATAATGCTGATTTATTGATATTTACATGATGGATATTAATTACCATCAGGCCTGGTCAAAGGTAAAAATAACCATATGTAATAATCCAAAACCATTTTTATTATTACAAACATTTTTCTGTTAAAAACTTGTTGAAAAGCCAAAATAACGCTTCACGGATATCAAAATCCAATCCATATGGTATTTTTGTAACAAATACCCTGAGATGCTGGTTTTTCCAAAAGCGAAGATAAACCTTGGACTAAGGATTACAGGAAAGCGTACTGACGGATATCACGAAATAGAAACACTCTTTTATCCGGTCAATCTGTGCGATGCTCTTGAGATTGTTCCAAATACCAAAGGTTCAGAGAAGGATATTCTGATATTAACCGGTTACAGCCTTGAGGGAAAACCTGAAGAAAACTTAGTTCTCAGAGCTGTCGAAAAACTAAGGGGAGAATTTCAAATCCCTTCAGTGAGAATCCACCTTCATAAAAATATACCCCCCGGTGCCGGCCTTGGAGGGGGCTCATCCGATGCTGCATTCATGCTCAGGGCGATGAACAGATTATTCGGACTGTCGCTGGGGACGGATGATCTGAAGGTAATTGCATCCGGTCTTGGCAGTGACTGCCCTTTTTTCATCGACTGCCAGCCATCATTTGCATCAGGAAGAGGTGAAATACTGAAACCTGCTGACTGTTTTCTGACCGGATTTTATGGTGTGCTGATAAATCCCGGTATTCTGATCAGTACAAGGGAGGCTTATGATGAATGCATACCCGCCATGCCCGTTAAACCTCTGGCAGAATTGTTGAACAAACCGGTTTCGCAATGGAAGGAGCTTGTAACTAATGATTTTGAAAAAACCATTTTCAGGAAGCACCCGCCGATAGCAATGATCAAGCAGACTTTATATGACTCAGGGGCTTTTTACAGTTCAATGTCAGGCAGCGGATCGACTGTTTACGGGATATTTGATAAAAAACCGGACATCCACGAAAATCTGAAAAAACACATAATCTTCATGGGTGAATTGTAACCTCATTCCAACTCAAGCAGATCGGTTCCTTTTGACACTTTATCCCCTTTATTCACAAAGATCTTTTTAACTGTACCTTCAGAACTGCATTTAAGTTTATTCTGCATTTTCATTGCATCAAGGATCATAAGATCATCGCCTTTCTTAACAATCTGCCCCTTTTTCACCAATATATCCAGAACTGTCCCGGGTATAAAGCTCCTGATCATTTTAGGATCGGCAGGTTTATAGGGTTTCCTGTTCAAAAATCTGGCGCTCAGCCTTGTCTTGTATAAGCTTGAATTTATGTTTAGAATGCCGGGAGTTTCTGTCTTTTTCATTGCTGTTTCTTAAGCTATCCTGGAATATTGATCAGAACGGGGGAAGTCCATGTTTTTTCTCAAGCACCTTTACAACCTTGTTTTCCGATACTTCAATTGCATGCAGAAGGAATCGCCGGGTCTCCTTTGGTTCAATAACGGCATCGACATAACCCCGGGCAGCGGCGACATAAGGATTTGCGAACTTGGCTTTGTACTCCTCCACTTTTTGTTTCCTCATCACTTCCGGGTCATCCGATGACATTATTTCCTTCCTGAAAATAATATTTGCAGCTCCTTCAGGACCCATAACTGCAATTTCAGCCGTTGGCCAGGCAAACACAAAATCTGCTCTCAGGTGGCGTGAGCTCATAGCTATATATCCGCCTCCATAGGCTTTTCTGAGTATTACCGTGAGTTTTGGAACAGTAGCTTCGCTGTATGCATAAAGCACCTTTGCGCCGTGGCGGATGACTCCTGCATGCTCCTGGTCGACACCAGGCAGATAGCCCGGCAGGTCGACAAGAGTTATTATCGGTATATTAAATGCGTCGCAATACCTGATGAATCGTGCAGCTTTATCGGATGAATCAACATCCAGGACACCAGCCATCTCCAAAGGCTGGTTCGCAACAAATCCTGTCGTTCTGCCACCCATCCTGCCAAAACCAATAACTATGTTTTTAGCATATAATTCCATGATCTCAAAGAAATCGGAATTATCAACTATTGACCTGATCACATCTTTTACATCATAAGGCAGCGTAGGATCATCAGGAACTATCTTTTCAGGATTATAATCCTTATTGGGTTCTCCGGATTCAAAGGTTTTTGCTTTCCTGCTGTTGTTCCATGGTATGAAGGTTATGAGTCTCTTGATCTGTTCGAAGCACTCATCCTCGCTCAGAGCAAAAAAATGAGCATTACCGGTGATTTCACTGTGGACCCTGGCTCCTCCCAGATCCTCCATCGATATCTCTTCACCAAGAACCGTCCTGATAACCTCAGGGCCTGTTATGAACATTTTCGAAATATTGTCGACCACAAAAACAAAATCGGTAAGCGCAGGAGAATATACTGCACCTCCTGCGCAAGGGCCAAGTATTACTGATATCTGCGGAATTATCCCGCTCGAAATGGTGTTCCTGAAAAATATCTCTCCATAACCTGCAAGTGAGTTAACACCCTCCTGAATTCTTGCTCCTCCTGAATCGTTGATCCCTATAAGCGGTATTCTCATTTTAAGGGCATGGTCCATTATCTTGGTGATCTTTCTCGAATGCATCTGGCCAAGAGATCCTCCTGCGACCGTAAAATCCTGGGCAAAAATTGCCACAGGTGCACCGTATATTGTTCCTGAGCCGATTATCACTCCATCACTTGGAAGAGATTTCTTATCCATGTCAAAGTCACGCGCGTCGTGCTCTACAAACAGGTCATATTCAATAAAGGAATCCATATCGAGAAGGGTCATGATCCGTTCGCGGGCTGTTCGTTTACCCATGGCTTTCTGTTTCTCAATTGCCTGTTCTCCGCCCCCGAGAAGAATTCTCTGACGCTTCTCCTGGAGCTCCCTGATTTTTTTATTCACTGCCATAAAGTTTTTCTAATTTCAGGTGATCCGATGCAAAAAACTAAAAATAAGCTGCAATTTAAGATTTTCGGCTGAAGATCGTACTTATTTGGGTGCAAGTTTGTACAAAACAAGCGCTATTACTGCATACAGGATATTCGGGATCCACATAGCCAGCATAGGTCCCAGGTTTCCCTTGAGCGAGAACTGAGAGGCAAACTGCATGAACAGAATATACGAAAAGCTGAGCCCCAGCCCTATCCCGATATTCATTCCGATACCTCCTCTTACCTTCCGGGCGGAAAGGGAAACTCCGATAAGCGTAAGTATAAAGACAGCAAAAGGATTTGCAATACGACGGTGTTTTTCAATAAGGAATAAGTTCAGCTCATCTGAACCCTGAAGCCTCAGCTGTTTGATATAGTCATTTAATTCATTGTATGTCATGGTTCCCACAAATCCCGGACCCCGTGAAAAATCGGAAGGCTTTATGTTAAGGGCAGTATCTATTCGGTCCCCATGGTTTATTATGTCTTCCTTTTCCTTGATTTCACGTGAATAATAATTCACGACAACCCATTTGCTGGTTGCAGAGTCATATCTGACAATGTTACCTGTAAGTTTTGACTCCAGCTTGCCCGTTTCGTCAAATTTCTCAATTGTAAAGTTCCTTCCTGTCTGGCTTATCGGATTAAAGGACTCCATGTAGATCAACACGTTTTTATAGACCTGCCGGTGAATATGGATTACCGGAACCCTCCTGGCTGAAGACCGGTAATACTTATCTTCAAAATCGATCCGGTGCAGGTTGGCTTTTGGAATAACAAAGTTGGTAAGCAGGAAAGTAAATATTGCAATGAAAAGTGAAGAGATGAAATATGGCCACATCATCCTTCTGAAGCTCATTCCGCTGTTCAGGATGGCAATAATTTCGGTATTGGCAGCCATTTTTGAAGTAAAAAAGATGACCGAGATAAATACAAAGAGAGGGGAAAAGAGAGTAGCAAAATATGGAATGAAATTAAAATAATAATCAAAAATGATGGCTTTTACCGGGGCAGCCTTTTCCATGAAATTATCAATCTTCTCGGCAAAATCGAATACTACAGCAATGGTCAGAATGAGCAGAAGGCAAAAGAAAAATGTACCCAGGAATTTCCGGATAATGTACCGGTCAATAATCTTTGTCTTCATCGAACCTATAACCGTTCCGACAGCTTTATTATCATTTGTTCTTTCCATCTTTTAAAGTTGCCTTCTTCAATTTTGTTCCTTGCTTCAGAAACCAGTTTCATATAAAACGAAAGGTTATGAATACTTGCTATCTGGGAGCCCAGAATCTCGCCCGAAATAACAAGATGCCTAAGGTATGCCTTTGAATAATAAGTACTTACAACAGAAGGTCCATAAGAGTCGATCGGACCGAAGTCATCTGTCCATTTCCTGTTCCTGATATTAATGGTGCCTTCACTGGTAAACAGCATTCCGTTTCGTCCGTTCCTGGTGGGCATTACACAATCAAACATATCAATTCCCCGTTCAATTGCTTCCAGCAAATTGACAGGAGTGCCAACCCCCATCAGATAACGCGGCTTGTCATCAGGAAGTATTTCTGTAACAATATCGATTATACGGTACATTTCATCTGCCGGTTCTCCTACCGATAATCCGCCTATTGCATTTCCGGCCATGCCGGCAGAAGCTGCCTTTTCGGCAGAGATCTTTCTGAGATCATCAAACGTGCTTCCCTGGACAATAGGGAAAAGCAGCTGTTCATAATTCCATAACGGATCAGTGCTCTTATACCTGTTCACAGCTCTGTCGAGCCACTGATGAGTCAGTCTGACTGACTTTTCGGCATACCTGTGATCGCACGGGAAAGGTGCGCATTCATCTAATGCCATCATTATATCTGCCCCGATAATCCGTTGTATATCAATAGTGTTCTCAGGAGTAAAAACGTGTCTGGATCCATCAATATGCGATTTAAAAACAGCACCCTCTTCAGTTAGTTTTCTGTTAGCCGCAAGTGAAAAAACCTGGTATCCACCGCTGTCAGTCAGTATTGGTCTGCTCCAGTTCATAAACCTGTGAAGCCCTCCGGATGCCTTTAAAATGTCTGTACCCGGACGAAGGTAAAGGTGATATGTATTCCCAAGAATGATCTTTGCATCAATATCATCCAGCAGGTCCTGCTGAAGAATGCCTTTTACGGTTCCTGCAGTGCCGACAGGCATAAAGATCGGAGTGGGAACATCACCATGAGCGGTTTCCAGTATTCCTGTCCTCGCCCTGGTTTCCTTATCCCTGCTCTTCACTGTAAACATAAAATCAATCGTTTTCCGGATGCCAAAGGTAATTCATTCAGTCCGCCTGTTGAAAATTATGTCAATAATTTTTCTGGTCCATTTACCGTTTTTATATAAATGATTGGCCGAACACTCTTTTCGCATTCAGATTATCTTAGTAATATTGCTGCCATATCTGGAAGTCAAATGATACTCCGCGACAATCCTTTTCTTTTCATTGTTTTGATCATATTCGGACTCTCCTTTTTAATTCAGATGTTCTATTACATTTTCTATTATCTGGCTCCTGTACTGCTCAGACATCCCGAGTTTGCAGCCATGAAGGATCCGGTTTCAGTAATCATCTGTGCAAGGAATGAAGAGGAAAACCTCAGGAATTTCCTTCCTTCTGTCCTGGAACAGGATTATCCGGAATATCGAAGTAATAGTTGTCAACGATTGTTCGGAAGATGAAACATATAATGTCCTGGGCGGATTTCTCAAAAAGTATCCGCACCTGAAAGTTTCCAACATCATCAAGGATCCTAAATTTACTCATAATAAAAAGTTTGCCCAGTTCATTGGCATTAAAACAGCAAGTAATGATTTAATGCTGTTCACAGATGCTGATTGCCGGCCTGAAAGCGAAAAATGGCTTGAGAGCATGGTATCGCGCTTTAATGATAAAACTGATTTTGTTCTCGGGTACGGAGGGTATTTCAGGAGGAAAGGATTGCTGAACAGGTACATCAGATACGACAGTATGGTAATAGCCATGCAATACCTGGGAATGGCCATAAAGGGAATGCCCTATATGGGAGTCGGACGGAACCTTGCTTACCGGCGTTCACTGTTTTTTGAAAAAAAAGGATTTGGAATTCATACCATATCTGGCTTCAGGTGATGATGATCTGTTCGTAAACTCAAATGCCTCAAAAAATAATATTGCCGTTGAATTCAGTAAAGGGTCACACACCCGTTCTGTACCGGCTTCCGGTATCAAGGAGTTTTTCATGCAGAAGAAAAGGCATCTGACAACGGCCAATTACTACAAGTCCGGAGACAAAGTGGCATTAATTGGTGAGCCGGCATCCAGGGTATTATTTTATGTTACTTTTATTGTAATGCTCTCCAATCTTTACCTGTGGCCGCTTCTGCTGGCTGTTTTCGCAACCAGGCTTATCACCCAGGTAACTGTCCTGGTTTTAATTCAGAAGAAACTTAACGAGGAGGGATTATTGCCCTTCCTCCAAATATTTGATATCCTGTCTCCGTTTATAAATGCTGTCATATATGTAGGTAGCCTGCGGCAAGGTGCAGGAAGAAACAGATGGAATTAGGCAATGGTTTATCGGATAAGGCCAGAAATGACCTGTTGCTTGTCGAAATGGCAAAAAACGGGAATGAAAAGGCTTTTTCCAGCCTTTTGAACCGTTACAAGGATTCCATATACTACATGCTTCTGAAAATGGTAAACAATTCATCTGACGCCGAAGATCTGACCATTGAAGCATTTGGCAAAGCCTTCCGTAATCTTGACTCATTCACTCCGGATTTCGCATTCAGCACCTGGCTGTTCAAGATCGCCACCAACAATTGCATTGATTTTATCAGGAAGAAACATGTATCGCCGACTCCCATAGATCAGCTTCAGGATGATCTCGATAACCTTACAGTAAATATCCAGTCCGATCTTCCCGATCCTGAGGAAACCCTCATCAATGACCAGAAGATTGCTGTCCTGAGGGACATTGTTAACCAGCTGAAACCCCGCTACAGGAATCTTATTGAATTAAGATATTATAAAGAATATTCATATGAAGAGATAGCCTCAGAGCTGAAATTGCCGATCGGAACAGTCAAAGCACAGCTTTTCCGGGCAAAATCTCTCCTGTACAATATTTTTACAAAAACGGGGAACAGATAGTGATTGAGATCATTCCAAAATATTTCCCCGGTCTTTCAGATTCTCAGAATAAACAGTTCTCAGGGCTTAAGGAGATATATCAAACCTGGAACAGCAGGATCAATATAATTTCAAGAAAAGATTTTGATAATTTCTATATACATCATGTCCTTCATTCCCTGGCTATCGCTAAATTTGTCAGATTTGTAAAGGGAACTAAAATACTTGATGCCGGTACAGGGGGCGGATTTCCCGGAATACCTCTTGCTATCATGTTTCCGGATTCAGAATTCTTCCTTCTGGATTCAATCGAAAAAAAAATCAGGGTTGTATCATCTGTTTCATCAGAATTGGGTCTGAACAATGTGACACCAGTCAGGAAAAGAGTTGAGGAGGAGAAAGGAAAATACGATTTCGTGGTCAGCAGGGCTGTTACTGATTTTCGGAGCTTTGTCAGAATGACCAGGAAAAATATTGAAATGGCAGGCAAAAACAAGATAAGGAACGGAATAATTTATCTGAAAGGAGGTGACCTTTCAGAAGAACTTGGGCCGCTCATAAATAAAACGATTGTCCGGGATATAAAAGAGTTCTTTTCGGAGTCCTATTTTGAGACTAAGAAGATAGTGTATCTTGCCCTTTGATATATGCGAAAAAAGTTCGTGACCGTTGCATTTTTTTAAAAAATAACTATCTTTGCGGTCTCAAAACAAAATTGTACAGATAATTAATACCAGGAATTATGAAAAGGACATTTCAGCCTTCAAGAAGAAAAAGGGCTAACAAGCATGGGTTCAGGGAAAGAATGTCCACTTCCAACGGAAAAAGGGTTCTTGCCTCTCGCAGGGCAAAAGGAAGGAAAAAGCTTACAGTTTCTACTGAGCTGAAATTGAAGTAATTATAAGGTTTTGTCCCCCATATGAAGGTGCCTCCCGAAAAGGCACCTTTTTTTTCATTAGTTTTACCCGACATTAATCCAGCTATGACAGACCTGAACAGGTTTATTACCGACCCTGATCTCCGGATAATTGCTGACAAAATATCCGCCGGCCTCCGGATCTCCGCTGAGGAGGGGCTGATGCTTTACAATAAAGCCGGTTTGCCACTGCTTGGCCTGCTGTCGGGTATTGAAAGAAAGAGGCAAAATAACGGTTATGCCTTTTTTAACAGGAACTTCCATATTGAACCAACAAACAAATGCATTTATAACTGCCGTTTTTGTTCTTACCATAAACCGGAAGGCGATCCTGAATGCTGGGAATACAGTCATGAAGAAATGCTTGAGATTGTCAGGAAATTTGATGGCAAAGAAGTTACTGAGGTTCACATAGTTGGAGGAGTGCATCCCTCCTATGATATCCATTACTGCGGACAGCTTATCCGGAAAATTAAGAAGCACCGGCCCGGTATTCATGTAAAGGCCTTTTCTGCCATTGAACTTGACTACATGATAACGAGGACAGGTGTCACCATATCTGAAGGTTTGGAACTCTTAAGGGAATACGGGCTCGATTCCATTCCGGGGGGAGGTGCTGAGATCTTCGACGAAGAAATCAGAAAGAAGATCTGTCCTGAAAAAACGTCAGCTGAAAAGTGGCTGGAGATCCATGAGACAGCACATATGCTTGGTATTCATTCAAATGCCACAATGCTTTATGGCCATATTGAGAATTATGCCCACAGGATCGACCATATGTCATTGCTCCGGGACCTTCAGGACAGGACAGGCGGATTCAAGGCATTTATTCCACTGAAGTACAAAAAAGCCAGCAATTCCATGTCGTATCTCGGTGAGGTAAGCATGGCTGAAGATCTGAAAAACTATGCGGTAGCCCGGATTTTTTTTGACAATATCCCGCATATCAAAGCATACTGGCCGATGACAGGCAAAGAAGTGGCACAGATCAGCCTGATGTTCGGAACTGATGACCTTGACGGGACCATTGCTGATACAACAAAGATCTACTCTATGGCAGGTGCCGGTGAGAAGAATCCTGAAATGACAACCGACGAAATCTGCAAGCTCATCAGGGATGCCGGATTTGTCCCGGTGGAACGGGATTCGCTTTATAATTTTATCCATACATTTGCGTTATAACTTAAGTTCGGACAGCCGCTATGAGCATCAAAAACTTTATCTTCAGCAGAACATTTTTAAAGAACCTTGGATTAGCTGCAGTAATTGTCGTTGGATTTGTAATGCTGCTTCTTATCTGGCTGAATTTCTACACCAGGCATGGACAAAGCAGACCGGTTCCTGATTTTCTGGGACTAACAATGGATCAGACTGTTCATCTCGCAAAAAAGAACAAGGTGAGATTTCAGATTATCGATTCCGTTTACACTTCGGAGGTACCGAGGGGCTGTATTGCCGAACAAAATCCAAAACCCGGATTCAAGGTCAAGAAGTGGAGAAATATAATGCTGACAATAAATGCCTTTAATCCCGAGATGGTTGCGATGCCGAATCTTGTCAACCTTCCCAAACGCCAGGCGATCGCTCTGATCGAAAGTGCAGGACTGGAAGTGGGAACTCCCAGATATGTTCCTGATATTTCGATCGATGTCGTCATCAAGCAGCTACACAACGGAAGGGAGATCCAGGAAGGTGATTCCCTGCAAAAAGGTTCGGTAATTGACCTGGTGCTCGGCAAAGGCCTGAGCAACCAGCGTATTTCGGTTCCTGATCTGACAGGGATGAACCTCGAATCGGCCAAAAACAGGATACTGGGAGCATCGCTGACACTTGTGACTTTTATTTTCGACAACACCGTCATCTCAGGAGCAGACTCGGCAAATGCCTTTGTATATAAACAAAATCCTGATTTCACCATTGATGCGACCATTCAGCTTGGATCTTCAATATACCTGTGGCTGACAGTTGACCCTGCAAAACTCCCGGCTGATTCAGCAACCATAAATTCCGACACAATTCCCAGAATTATATCCGGACAGTCTGATTAAACTGATGTTTAAAAAGTTAGCTGCATATATTGTACTTCTGCTCTGTTACCAGTCACTCTCCGATGCCCAGGAAGTAATTACCGGTTTGCAGACTAATTCCGCTTTAATGAATCAGACACAAAAACCGGATCAGCATAAAGGAACAGCCGCTGATACAGTTGAATTACCGTTTTTTGATGATTTTTCGGAACATTCATATACTCCTGCCTCAAAATGGTGGAGCGATAATTATGTATTTATCAACAACACTTATTCCGATAAACAGATCACTATCAGGAATGGCTACAATGGATGCTCTGGATAATTCCGGAAAACTTTATGAAACGGCAAGTATTGATGGTTTTGAAGCTGATCATCTGACCTCCCGGCCGCTGAATCTTAGCTTTGCCGCTTCTGAAAATATCTGGCTTAGTTTCTATTACCAGCCTGGAGGGCTTGGTGATGCTCCTGCATCACAGGACAGCCTCATTTTGCAGTTTTACGCACCGGGTGAAGATAAATGGCATTCAGTGTGGAAAGGTGTCGATACACTGCGCCGGAAATTTAATCCTGCAATTATAAGAATTGAAGATCCCAGGTATTTAAAGAAAGGTTTTAAATTCCGGTTTGTCAACTGGGCAAGTCTTTCGAGCTTTGACGATCCGTCAATGATAGGCAATTGTGATCATTGGAATATCGATTATGTGTACCTCGACAGGAACAGAAACTCAGCAGATACTTCCCTTCCTGACGTAGCTTTCCGGACACCTCTGAGGTCAATTCTTAAGACCCATGAATCAATGCCATGGAAACAGTTCAGGCAGGTCTACCTCCAGGAAATGGGTTCAGTTATTCCGATCCATTACCGTAATAATGACAGGATAATAAGGAATGTGACAAGGAATTTTGAGATCCGGGATATGTTCACGAAAACATTATCTCATTCATTTTCAGCCGGTGCAACCAACATAGATCCTTTCACAAATGTAGATTATAATGCCGGCCTTATTTATACATATGATAATGGCAACGCTGATTCAGCCCTGTTTAAGATTACCTGCTACCTGAAAACAGATGATTTTGATCCAAAAGATAATGACACAATAATCTACAATCAGGTATTCAGCAATTATTTTGCTTACGACGACGGTTCATCAGAAGGGGGATACGGGATCAACGGTCAGGGTTCAAGGAATGCCATGACAGCATACAGGTTTAAATCATACATGCAGGATACTATCAGGGCAATACGCATATGCTTCAACGACAGTTACCTCAACAGCAACCAGAGAGCTTTCGATCTGATGATCTGGGACGATAATAACGGATTGCCCGGCAATGTAATATATTCGGCTGAAAATATGATAGTTGACCCGGGTGATGGAATAAATGGATTCTTCACGTATATTCTCCCCGACGGTGTAATGGTCGACGGAGTATTTTATGCAGGGTGGAAACAAAGGTCCGAGACCTTCCTTAATGCCGGTTTTGATGTCAATACTCCTCACCGCGGACGGCAGTTCTACTGGCTTAACGGGTCATGGCTGGAATCACAGAAGGAGGGCAGTATCATGATAAGACCTGTTGTAGGTGCACCTCTTAAAACGACCTCATCTGATGATGTTAATCCGGTCAGCACAAAATCCTGCAGATTATGGCCAAATCCCGCTTCGGATTATATTAACCTCGATTGTGACGACCTCCTGCTTTCACATTCAGCTTTCATCTCGATAATAGATCTTCAGGGGCGGGAGTTTATGAAAGTACCTTACAGTGAACGAATTGATATTTCCAGGCTGAAGGCTGGCATCTACACGGTAATTACCTTGTCTGACGGAAGACGTACGGGTTATTTCAGGCTTGTAATTACAAAGTAATTACATATGGCAGAAGAAGAAATTACCGACCAGCAGGAACTTTACGAGCATTACAGGTTTACGGCCGATCCGGGACAATCGTTGCTGAGGATTGACAAGTATCTTTGCGCCAGGCTTGAAAGCACTTCACGTACACGTATCCAGAATGCTGCCAGTGCCGGAAATATCCTGGTAAACAACAAAACTGTAAAACCAAACTACAAAGTCAAGCCCGGTGACATTGTTCAGGTCGTTCTGCCAACACCTCCCAGAGAAATAGAACTCATTCCGGAAAATATTCTGTTGAACATTATTTATGAGGATGAAGATGTTGTGGTTGTAAATAAAGAGCCAGGCATGGTTGTTCATCCGGCTTACGGTAATTATACCGGTACTCTGGTAAATGCACTTATGTGGCATTTTAAGGATCTGCCGCTTTTTCAGACCGGGGAACTGCGTCCCGGGCTTGTTCACCGGCTCGATAAAAATACTTCAGGTATCCTGGTAATAGCAAAAAACGAGCTGTCGCTGAACAGGCTGTCGAAACAGTTTTATGACAGAACGACCGACAGGAAATATGTCGCCCTGTTATGGGGTATACCGGAACCCCATGAAGGAACAATAACCGGTAATGTTGGCAGGAATATACGCGACAGAAAGATCATGCAGGTATTCCCCGACGGCAATCAGGGCAAAACTGCCATAACGCATTATAAGCTGATTGAAGATCTCGGATATGTTTCAATTGTTGAATGCAGGCTTGAGACAGGCCGTACGCACCAGATAAGGGTTCATTTCAGTTTCATCAGGCATCCTGTTTTCAATGATGATGAATATGGAGGGGACCAGATACTTAAGGGTACAACTTTCACAAAATACCAGCAGTTCGTAAAGAACTGCTTTAAGATCCTGCCACGTCAGGCGCTTCATGCCAGGTCTCTTGCTTTCGATCATCCTGTTACAGGAAAAAGATTATCATTCGAATCAGAACTTCCCGATGATATGAAACAGGTTATTGAAAAATGGAGAAATTATACTTCAGCAAGAAATAACAGTTCAACTCCAGAATTAGCTGTAGCCGCATAGTGCTGATCTCCATGTTCATGCTCTGTCGCTCTCTGCTGCTCTGCGCTCTGCTCTACGCTCTTATTACCAGCTTCCGCTTGCACCCCCACCACCAAAGCTGCCACCTCCAAAGCCGCCGAAACCGCCGCCGCCTCCGCCGCCGAATCCACCTCCTCCGGAAAATCCGCCCCAGCTCCCGCTATGTCTTTTACTGCCAGAATTCAACATGGTGAGCAGCATCCATAAGGGCAATCCTTTGCTGCTTAAATGTTTATGGTTCGAACCTCCACTGCTCCGGAAAAACAGGATAATGATTAAAAATATTATGAAAAAGATAAAAGGTGCCAGACCACCGAGATCACTGCCTTTAGATTTGCCATACTGATCAGGAGGAAATTCACCGCTTGCCAGTGACATCAGGATACTGGTTGCCTTGTCAAGACCCTGGTAATAATTTCCTGCTCTGAATTCAGGAACAATTTCATTATCAATTATCTGACCGCACACAATATCCGGGATAACACCTTCAAGCCCGTAACCGGGTGAAATATTTACTTCACCTCTTGAAGATTCCGGGGTTTCTGGTTTGACAAGAATAATTATCCCGTTATTAAGACCCTTTTGTCCGATTCCCCATTTTTCAGCAAGACGCTGGGCATAATCCGCGATATCGTATCCATGCAGATCAGATAAGGTAACGATGGCGATTTGGGTTGAAGATGAGTCATCATAAGCTACAAGCTTTTGCTCAAGTGCATTAACTTCCCGGGATGTCAGCATGCCTGCAAAATCATTCACCAGTCGTGGAGGCTCAGGTTTTTCAGGAAACTCCTGTGCTTCAATTCCGCAGGAAACAGAAACCAGGATAAATAGCTGTGCGACTGACCGTAGAAATATTCGGTTCTTCATAATGCTGCAGGTTGCTCAGTATCATCAAATGATATTTCATCGGGAAGCTCATTAATATCATCCCTTTTGTGGGGAAAATGTTCCTTAAGCTGGTTGCCCGCCATCAGTATCCCTTCAATTAGTCCTTCAGTGTAATTCCCATTTCTGAAATGTTTTTGAAGGACATTTTTGGTTTTGTCCCAGAAGTTCCCGGGAACCTTTTCATTTATCGCTCCGTCCCCTATAATGGCAAATTCCTTGTTCCGCACGGCAAAATAGAATAATACTCCATTCCTTTTTTCGGTTGCATGCATTCCGATTTTTTTGAATATCCATGCCGCTCTGTCCAGGACTTTACCGGTAAGCCGGGTTTCAATATGAATCCTGATCTCTCCGGAAGTTTCACCTTCAGCCTCCTTTATCGCATCACGTATCTGCGCTTGTTGCTCCCTGGTGAAGAATGTTGAGGCTTTAATCTCCATGACCTGCAAAAGATTAGAATTTCACTTCGGGGGCTCTTTCAGCTCCTTCCATCGATTCGAAATATGGCTTGGCTGTGAACTTGAACATTCCGGCAATAATATTTTGCGGGAATCTTTTGATATATGTATTCATCGCCTGGGCAGTTTCGTTGAATTTTCTTCTTTCGACAGAGATTCTATTCTCAGTGCCTTCAAGTTCGACCTGAAGATCCCTGTAATTCTGTGTGGCTTTAAGTTCTGGATACTGTTCAACCACAACCATTAATCTTGACAGGGCCGAGCTTAGTTCGCCCTGCGCTGCCTGGAATTGCTGCATGTTCTCAGCAGTCATTTTTGTCGGATCGATAGTTACCTGGGTGGCCTTTGCTCTTGCTTCGATAACCTTTGTCAGGGTCTCCTGCTCAAAAGTGGCAGCTCCCTTTACAGTGTTTACAAAGTTCGGGATCAGGTCAGCCCTGCGCTGGTACTGTGTTTCGACATTGCCCCACTGGCTGGTGACTCCTTCCTGCAAAGTAACCATCTGATTATAGACTTTTGTACCCCAGGAGACAAGACCAAGCACAACCAGTGCAACGATGACTCCTACTATGATCCATATTATGCAACCTTTTTTCATTTTGATGATTTTTTTAGAATTTTATCAAAGTTAAATAATATCTGGTAATATGGAATATTTTATTAACCGGTCGGCAATCCATTTTTAAAATCTTTATTTTTGCCGAATAATTTCTGGTATATGAGAACCATCGCCATCGTTGCCGGAGGGGATTCCTCCGAGTATGAGATATCTGTAAAGAGTGCTGTTGAGGTTGGGAAGTTATTGTCTCCGACATACCTGGTATATATTATAATGATCAGAGGGACAAACTGGTACTGGGAAGACCGGAAGGGCCGTTACCACAGCATCGACAAAAACGATTTCTCATTAAAGGTTGACGACAGCAGGATAAGGTTCGACGCTGTCTTTATTGCCATCCATGGCACACCCGGTGAAAACGGCCTTCTTCAGGGGTATTTTGATATGATGCAAATCCCTTATTCGAGCTGCAGTTCTTTTTGTTCCGCCCTTACTTTCAACAAACAGGCATGCAAACTATTCCTGAAAGAGTATGGGATACCAATGGCCAAAAATATACTCATCAGGAAATCAAACATACCTGATCCCTCTTCAATAATCATGCAGACGGGTCTTCCTTGTTTTGTCAAACCCAACGACAGCGGATCAAGTTTTGGGGTGACAAAAGTTAAAACGGAAGATGAACTGCCAGCCGCAATTGAGACAGCCTTAAGGGAGAGCGACGAAGTCATGATTGAAGCTTTCATGGATGGAAGGGAGGTGGCCTGCGGCGTTGTCAGGGTGAAAGGGAAAGCCATAGTCCTTCCTGTTACAGAAATTATCAGCAAAAATGAATTTTTCGATTATGAGGCAAAATACACCCCGGGTAAATCTGACGAAGTCACACCGGCTGATATGCCTGAAGAAATTACCAATGAAATTCAGGACCTCAGCTCAACCATCTACGATCTCCTGGGCTGTAAAGGCATTGTAAGAGTTGACTTTATCATTGTTGGAGGGAAACCATATTTCCTCGAGATCAACACTGTTCCCGGAATGACAGAAGAGAGCCTGATCCCAAAACAGGCAAAAGCTGCAGGTATTGAACTGGCAGAACTTTATCGATGGTTATTGAGGATCTCTTTTGAAAAGCAATTAGTTTTCCTTAGCTTTCTTTAGTGCAGAAGTAGTTGTGTAATACTTTGTTATCATCCCCGGTACTTCCCAATCGGGCAATTTACCCTCATTCAAATATTCCAGGAACCTGGCAGTAACCTGCCCGAAATGTTCCTCGTGTGAAACCCTGTATTTTTTGGGGATGTTTATTTTCAGTGTGTTACCCGCGACCGCTTCTACCTGCAGACTATCATATGGCAAACCGGCCAAAGCTTCTTTCAGCTTTTCAGTGAAGTCAGGCAGGGATATACCTTTTACTTTTTCAATATAAAGTGTTGGCAGGAATTTTTCATCAGCACCCTGTCTGATAACGAGGTCACATTTTGAGCCGCGCATAACTGAATAATGTGTATCCCCTCCTCCGGCCGGCGGCATATAATTCCAGGTCACGGATACTTTTGCCCAGATACCCTTTAACCGGTAAATTATCTCTCCGTTCGAATAAACATTAAGCTTACCGTCTTTGATATCCTTCTGCAGAAATTCAGGGAAGTCGTCGAATCCTGTAACGCCCTTGAATTCTTCTTTTGAAATAACGGTAGGCCATCTTCTGGCTGATGCCAGAGTTACATCAGACGGGCTCAGAATCTGCTCAGGGAAACACTCCCACTGGACCAGATCAACAAGATGGGTTGTTACATCAACTATACCTTCACCCTGCTGGTCAACATCAAAAAACCATGCCGGACGTTGAAGAGGAGATCCGGAGACTATTTTTGAGAAGTGATGGACACTTACTTTTGACACAGCAGGTTCTTCCTTTGTTCCTGCTTCAAGTTTGCCGAATACTTCTTCGCTCTGCGACAAGAGCTTCTGAAGGATCGTGGTAGTCTCAAATCTCTCAGTCATGATGTCATACAACAGTACTCCTTTTTCCTTCGCACCAGCGAATGTCTCTTCGAGTTCCTGAAAATCGTCAGGAGATATGATCATAGGTTTATCGGCCAGGACGTTTAATCCTGCATCAACCGATCTGGCAATATATTCAGCTTTCTTCCTGTTGTTCCCGGATAAAACAACCACGTTGCCTGCCTTTTCTGACAGCATCTTATCAAAAAAATCATCTCCCTTGTAAACTATCTCATCCCATGATGTCGGATCGACCGCTCTGGTATTATAGGACATGATCCTGTTAATATGCTGTTGCACATCGGGTCCTTCCGGAGCATAGATCCTTACTTCGGGAGAGACCCGGGGATACATTGTTTTCTGTACCAGGGCAGCATGAAAGTGTCCGGGATCGACAGTTAATAGCCTCACCTGATAATTATTTTCCATGGTTTCCGGAGTTTTTTCAGCTGTTTGCTTCTTTCCTCCGCCCGATCCGCATGATGCAAGTATCAAGGCAGAGATTAAAATTATTCATATCGTTTCATAGTTCCTTTTTATTTAATTTACTGGTTACTGGTTGCTGGTTACTGGTTGCTGGTTGAAAACCCGGAACAAGCAACCAGCAACCAGCGCCTTTAGTTAACCAATCTCTTTTACTGCTTTAATGAAGGCATTTATATTTTCATCTTTGACATCAGGAGGCATTCCGCCTCCGACCGACCAGATGATCCGGTCATGATAATTGGTCTCTGTGAAAGCCTTCTTTACGGCTTCATCAACCTGACCGGCCGTACCTGCCGCCATGACGTCCCTCGGGGGAATATTTCCCACGAGAGTAATATCAGGTCCTGATAATTCCTGTATCTCACCTATTGAATGATTAAATGAGAAATTGAAAACGTTTACTCCCATTTCCTTCAGATTCTTTGCAGTAATCAATCCTTCGGCATCATTGTGAAGGAACCTGACCTTTGCTCCTGTGTTTGTAAATATTGTCTTAAAATAGGGAAGCACGAACTCGCTGAATTCTGCTTCACCAACGAAACCCATAATATCATCAAGAATCAATACTCCGTCAATTGACGGAAAACACTCTTTCTGCCAGGCAAGCCAATCGCAAATAAATCCAGTAATTTTTCTCAGTAACCTGTGGGATCCGTCAGGATCAAGTGCAAGGGCAAGCATAAATTCTGTGGTCCCCATGAGAAAGCTGGCAATGTTAAGCGGTCCCCGGGTCACTGCGAATCTGATTTCATGATCAGCATTCCTGATTGCTGTTTCACTGTTTTTCAGCCTGTTGATCATAAAAGGCAGCAAACCGTCAGTTCTGACATTGGGCTGAGGCAGTCTGTCAGCGTCTGAAATGTCAGCAAGGATCCTTTCAGCATGAGGAAGGTTATTTTCGAGGAATATCATTCTTGAGCCAAACGCCGATGGCTCGGTACACATTCCGTATTCAGACCAGAATCCGGGCATGAACCAGACATCCGGAAATGTATTTATTACCCTTAGGTTTGATTTTAACCAATGCTCATCCGAAGAATAATAATCTATGGCCGATATCCCGTACCAGCCAGGTATCCATGGGCTATCGATAATAAAACCAACAGGGCGGTAACTAAGCTTATTGCCGTCTGTTAAAGCGACAAGATCGTTCCAGGAAGAATTTCGCATTAAAGGTTCAGGTTGTTTTGTTAAAGTTCTGACAATAAATTTGAGAATTTATTTCAAGAGAAAAAAATTTAAAATTCTCCATTCTGTACGAATCGATCGGATCGCATGTGCATACCAGGTTACGGTCGCCATAGCCGTCGTCGATACGCCCGACAGACGGCCAGAATTTGTTCTCCTCAACCCACCTGAGAGGGAATGCTGCCTTCCGGCGGTCATAGCCATGTTTCCATTCATTTGCCGTCACGACTTTTGCAGTATGCGGAGCATTATGCAAAACATTATCGTTTGTGTCAGCCTTGCCTTCCCTGATCTCCCCTATTTCGCTCCAGATTGATCTCAATGCATCAATAAATTTATCAAGCTCCTGAAGTGATTCAGATTCGGTTGGTTCAACCATCAGGGTACCATGTACCGGGAAAGAGAGAGTTGGGGCATGAAATCCGTAATCCATAAGCCGTTTTGCAATATCTGATTCAGTGATACCGGCTTCTGCCTTAAAATTCCTGCAATCCAGGATCAACTCATGAGCAACAAAGCCTGTAGTTCCTGTGTAAAGGGTTTTATACCAGTTCTTTAATGAAGCTGAAATGTAGTTTGCATTCAGAATTGCATATATTGTTGCCCTGGTAAGGCCATCCGGTCCCATCATCATTACGTATGCATGTGAAATTGTAAGTACATGGCCGCTGCCAAAAGGAGCACCTGCAACAGCAGTTATACCGTGGCTTCCTCCGGTCCTGACTACCGGGTGTGAAGGTAAAAACTCAGCCAGCTTTTCATTTACGAGTATCGGGCCCATTCCCGGACCGCCTCCTCCATGCGGTATTGCAAATGTCTTATGAAGGTTCAGGTGACATACATCAGCTCCAATATGGCCGGGACTTGTCAATCCTACCTGGGCATTCATATTTGCACCATCCATATAAACCAGTCCGCCATTCGAATGGATTATGCCGATCATGCTTGTTATGTCAGCTTCAAAGACTCCATGGGTTGAGGGATAGGTGATCATGAAACAAGCCAGGTCTGCTTTATGTTCTTCTGCTTTCTTTTGAAGATCTTCAACACTAATATTCCCATTCTCATCGCATTCCACCACCACTACCTGCATGCCTGCCATGACAGCGCTTGCAGGATTTGTGCCATGCGCTGAGGAAGGGATAAGGGCAACATTCCTCTGTCCTTCACCCCTGCTCTTAAAGTATTCTCTTATTACGAGCAATCCGGTATATTCCCCTGCAGCTCCGCTATTTGGCTGAAAGGAGATTGCTGAAAAGCCTGTTATCTCCTTCAGGATTTCTCCGAGCTCACTCATCAGCTGATAATAACCTCCGGCCTGGTCGTGCAGGGACAAACGGGTGAATATTGCCGAATTCGGGCCAGCTCATTGCAAACATCGATGTGGCCGGATTCAGTTTCATGGTACAGGATCCAAGGGATATCATGCAGTGAGTAAGCGAGAAATCTTTTCTTTCGAGCATCTTGATGTAACGCATCATCTCTGTTTCGCTATGGTACCTGTTAAAGCTCGTTGCCTTAAGAAATGGTGATCTTCTTAAATACTTCTCATCAATGCAATCAGATTCAACAAATGAAGTCACCGGTTCAGCCGTCTTTCCTGCTGCTTTGGCAAACACTCTGACAATGGCATTAATATCATCAAATGAAGTGATCTCATCAGTGCATATACTGATGCTGGAATCGTCGGGGTAAAAGAAATTAATTTCTGAATCCAGTGCAATCTTTCTTATATCATCCTGGCTTATACCTTCGTGAGGAACCACCTTCAGGGTGTCGAAAAAGGTGGAATTTGACTGGATATAACCCAGTTTTTTCAATAAGCTGCTTATGGTACAGGCTGACAGATGTATATGAGTGGCGATATTTTTAAGTCCCTCCGGGCCATGATACTGGGCATACATTCCCGACATTGTTGCCAGAAGCGCCTGAGCAGTACAGATATTTGATGTTGCTCTTTCCCTTTTAATGTGTTGTTCCCTTGTCTGCAGTGCCATCCTGAGGGCATGATTTCCCTGAGCATCAACCGATACTCCGATAATACGGCCGGGCATGCTTCTTTTAAGCTCATCCCTTGTGGCAAAGAATCCGGCGTGTGGACCACCGAAGCTCATTGGAAGCCCGAATCTCTGGTTGGATCCGACAACTATGTCGGCACCCCATTCTCCCGGTGGTGTCAGGAGAGTGAGACTCATAAGATCGGCTGCAACTCCGACAAGCGAGCCTGCCGCGTGAGCTTTTTCAACAAATTCCTTATAGTCCCTGATCTGCCCCGATGCAGCAGGATACTGCACAAAAGCACCAAAAAATGATTCATTGAAAACGGCCTCATCATATTTCCCTTTGACCAGCTCAATACCCAAAGGCTCTGATCGTGAGGTGATGACATCAAGAGTCTGAAGGAATATGTCCTCATCAACAAAGAATTTGTTGGCGCCGGCTTTGACAGCCGCCCGCGATCGTGCATTGAACATCATTATCATAGCTTCAGCTGATGCTGTTGATTCGTCGAGCAGGGAAGCATTTGCGATCTGCATACCTGTAAGATCGATGATCATTGTCTGAAAATTCAGAAGTGCTTCAAGCCTGCCCTGGGATATTTCAGCCTGATAAGGAGTATAAGATGTGTACCATGATGGATTCTCAAGCACATTTCTTATTATTACCGATAATGGAGCAACCCCATAATAACCCTGTCCTATAAATGACCTGAACATCTTATTCTTTGACCCTAATTTCCGGATATGGTTAAGGTACTCAAATTCGGTCATGGCTTTTGGAATCCTTAAAGGCTTCTCAAGCCTTATTGATTGAGGAACCGTTTTGTTTATTAAATCGTCAAGTGTTTCAACTCCAATCGTTTTGAGCATTCCGGGTAATTCATGATCACGGGGTCCAAGGTGCCGGAAGGCAAAAGAATCTGTTGGCATATATATAAATCTTTATGAAAAGGTTAATAAATAGTAATTGTTGTTAAAAATATGGATTTGTTCTGATCTCATTTCCGATTGTAGTCTCATCCCCATGTCCCGGGTACACAACCGTTTCCGCCGGAAGAGTAAACAACTTATTCCTGATGCTGTTTATAAGTGTTTGAAAATTACCTCCGGGCAGGTCTGTTCTTCCGATACTTCCGGCAAAAAGGGCATCGCCTGTAAAAACAACACTATCTTTTTCAGCATAAAATGCAAGGCTTCCTGCAGCATGGCCAGGGACATGAAAGGCAGTCAGCTCAGTCTGTCCAAATGTTATTTTCTGACCATCAATTATGTAGGCCGCAGGATCAGGAGGCCTTTGCATGAATAATCCAAACATGAGGGCATGGTTCACTGCATTCTTTCTGTTGGCAACATCATCTTTATGGCAGAATGCACCAAGTTTGTATTTTTCAAGAATATATCCATCTCCAAAAATATGGTCAAGATGGCAATGAGTATTTAACAGTAAAACCGGGTTCAGCCTTTTTTCTAAGATCAGGTTGGTCAGTTCGCTGAATTCATCCCTGTCATAGCATCCGCAATCAATTATTGCACAATCGCCTGACTGATCGGCAAGAATATAGGTATTTACCTCAATTGGATTAAAGACAAGTCTGTAAATTTCCATTTCTCTTTTATCGATTGGCAGTTCCTTTCAGCATTGGTACAAAAATAAAGCTGCCGTGTGAGGAATACTCAAAATCATCTTCTCCCTTCCTGATAACCAGGGTCATCACCTGAGAAATGCTGTTTCCAAGCGGAATAACCAGTCTCCCTCCTGTTTTAAGCTGTCTCAGAAGTTTGTCAGGTATCTCCGGTGTTGCTGCAGTTATCACAATTCCGTCGTATGGTCCATACTGTGGTTTACCTTCATAGCCATCTCCGAAGAAAAAATCAGCGGTATAACCAAGCGACAGCAAAGTTCTCTGGGCTTTCAGGTACAATTCCCTGTAACGTTCTATAGTATAGACTTTTGCTCCCATTTCTGCCAGGATAGCACACTGATATCCCGATCCGGTTCCGATCTCAAGGACCTTGTCCCTCTTTTTAACCTGGAGTAACTGGGTCTGGACTGCAACAGTATAAGGTTGCGAGATAGTCTGACCTGCCGAAATGGGGAAAGCCTTGTCGGTATAAGCATGGTTGAGAAAGGCAGGGTCCATGAAATCATGCCTTGGCACCGCATTTACTGCCCGCAGGACCTCCTCGTCGGTTATCCCTTTGCGTCTTAGCTCTTCAACAAGCTTTTTCCTTTTCCCCTTTGCCAAAAATGAATCTGTCATTAAAAAATCAGGTCATGTTTTTAATTCAACAAAAGTAAAAAATTTGTGACTCGGATAACAGATTTAGAAAATATTATAAATAAGAAACTTACACAGAGTAACACAGAGAATCCACAGAATAAACACAGAGTTAGAACAAATTTTACATTCAGTAACTCCGTGGAGCTCTGTGTCTCCTCTGTGATCTCCGTGTAACAAAAAGACTTACCCTCAGATTCTACAAAGGATATTTTCCTAATGGTTTATAGAGAGGACCTGTTGGCATCAGAATGCTTTCAAAGAGGATCACTTCTTTTGCATGGACTCTTTGAAATTCAGTATCCCTGTATCTTTCCAGAACAATTTTAAGATTTTCGGTGTCCTTAACTGACTTAACGCGGCCAAGTGTAAGATGAGGCTTGAACTGTCTTTCTTCAACAATGAAACCATTCTCTTTCAAGCCGTCTGTTACTATGTTATTAAGCATAAAAAGCTTTTCTGAATACCTTATTCCAATCCATATTACCCTTGGATCCCTGAAGTTTTTAAAGATATCTGTTCCTGCCAGTACAAATTCAAACTCATGAAAACCGGTACATTTTTCCCTGAGGATATCAGTCAGGATTTTTATTCTCTTCTCTTCGGTATCTCCAAGAAAGGCCAGTGTCAGATGAATATTCGCAGGGTCAACCCATTTGATATTTTCATCACCAAGCAATGCCTTAAGTGATGAGATCATCCTTAATAAGTCACCTTCGGGATATACTTTTAATGCAATAAATACTCTTTTCATAAATGTTTTTCCTGCAAGGGATTACAGACTGCCTGATTCTATTTCTTTAAGTATTATTTCCATTATGGCATCTTCGCCGTAAGGATCATATTCAGCTTTCAGGTTTGTCCCGAAAATACGGGCAATGCTCTGCCAGAAAGCAGCCGAGAATGTGCCGCGGTACTGACGGATCAGGTCATAGGAGGTATTAAGCGTCTCCCTGTCGATAAGCTTAATAAGAAGTCTCCCCTGGGTTATTGTCATATCCCTTACATCATCCTCATATTCGCCGAAAATATCCTTTTCGAATTGCCTGAGGAACTTCTTTCTTCCCTTTTCGTCAGGGATCCTCTCAAGTTCCTGATTCACTGCGCTCAGTTTTGACCTTACAACCTGTGCATACGGGTAGACCTTTTTCAGATTATAAATAAGGCGCTGATATCTGTAAAACGGGAATTTCCTGGCAGTTGACGGACGGCCGATGATGACTACCTCCTTAATATTTATTTCCGGAAGCGTAATGCCATCCCTCTCTATGGAATGCAGCTGGTAATAGTTGCCCGGAAGTGTATCAATCAATTTTTTACCGGTATCAGTCTGACCGGACACTGCTGTAAAAAATCCAAAAGAAAATAATATTGAAAAGAGAATTCTCAATGATAAATAGTTTTGTACAAATTTACCAAATTACGAACCATTTAAAGAAAACGGTCAGAAATGGTGAATATCTACTTATGAACGGCAATATTCTGGTTTTTAATATCCGGGGCAAAGAATGATGCTTCAATGGGTAACGAAAAAATTTCACGGAAATACACAGAGTCCGGATAGCAGTAATCTGGGATCACTGAGAAACAATGGTTGATAACCAATCTTGTTTTTATGAAATATTTTCTTTGCAAAGCTCCCCCAAAAGGCTAAATTTGAAGAAAGCTTCTTTTATGGCATTACAGGTTGAAGACCTTGAGGATCAGTCAAAATACAGACAAATCCTTAAAGTTCCGTACGAAGATATGGTACCATTTGTTCTCGATTTTATCAGAAGGAGAACAGGTCTGATGGTTTTTTTCTGGTCAGCCTGCATGGTTTTTCTTGGAATTGCACTTTTTGTAAGGATCAATATAAGCGGTTACTTCCCGTTTAAAAACATATTTATGCATACCCTGCTGGGATTAATTATAATTCCACTGGTCTATATACCTGTCCATGAGCTGTTACACATAATCCCATACTATTTTACAGGAGCCCGGAACATAAGGATTGGCATGGATCTAAGTCAGTATATGTTTTATGTCACTGCTCACAGGTATGTAGCAAATGAAAAACAGTTCAGGTTTGTAGCTCTGGTCCCATTCATCGTGACAAGTGTAGTGATTTTGTTCCTTGTACTGTATCTTCCCGGGTTGTGGAAATGGAGCCTTTCACTGTTCCTGTTCATGCATGCGACTATGTGCGCCGGTGATTTCGCAATGCTGAATTTCTATTCAATTCACAACGGGAAAAAGATATATACGTGGGATGATGCGGATGAGAAAGTGGCTTATTTTTATGAGGAAATTTAGAAGAAAAGATCGGGAGACAGGGAGATAGAGAAGAGGGAGAAGACATGGAGGAAGAATATAGAGCGGAAATCAGCGAAATCTGCGGGAAATGAAAAGACTGTCCTGTGATTAAGGATTAACTCAGGTTATAAAAGTAACTTAATATAATACTATATATGAAGAAACTGATTATCATTGTTTTACTAATTGTTGCAGCAAGTCTTTATCGGTTTTGCACAAAGGAAAATAGTTAATCTTCCGGATCTTCCGGGATATGTTACGCTGAAATGCGATTTTCATCTCCACACTGTCTTTTCCGACGGCAATGTCTGGCCAACGGTTCGGGTTGGAGAGGCTTATCGCGACGGACTTGATGCAATCGCCATCACTGACCATATCGAATACACCCCTAAAAAGGATTTAATTCCTGTCGATCATAATGCAGCCTGGAATGTAGCAGAAGCAACCGCCAGGGATTTTAACATTATTCTGGTTCATGGTACGGAAATCACGCGTAAAATGCCTCCCGGGCATGTAAACGCACTGTTTATCCAGGATGCCACCAGGCTTGCGTTGGATTCGGTAATGGACGTTTATGCTGAAGCAATAAAGCAAGGTGCATTTCTCATGTGGAACCATCCGGGCTGGAAATCACAGGAGCCTGACGGAATTCCTAAGATTTACCCGCTTCATAAAGTACTTTTCGAAAGAAAATGGATACATGGCATCGAGTTTTTTAACAGCAGTGAGTATTATCCTCTTGTACTGACTTTCTGTAAACAGTTCAATGTTGCAGTAATGGCCAGCAGCGACAATCATGGCGTCATAAGCGAGTCATACAGGGAACCCGAATATACCAACAGGCCAATGACACTGGTTTTTGCGAGGGAGAGAACCCATGAAGCGCTAAAGGAAGCTTTATTTGCAGGAAGGACTCTCGCCTATTTCAGGGATATGATAGCAGGAAAAGAAGAATTTGCAAGACCTTTCTTTTACCAGTGTATCTCTGTTGGGAAACCATATTATGAAAATGAAAAGAGTGTCTACTTTGAGGTCACCAACAGGTCGGATGTGCCGTTTTATCTTGTGAATGGTATCCCCGAGGCTCCGCAATCAATAACACTTGCAGCAAATGGAATTACAAGAGTTGTTGTAAGCAGGAATGTAGTTTCGCCGCTGACATACGACGTGAAAAATGTTCTTACCGGAGAGAAGAGGTACTGAAAATTGAACTTAAATATTAGCCCCATCGCCCTCTGAAGGGGGGTCAAATCAGCCACTTTTAAGCCCCCTTTAGGGGGTTGGGGGCAAAAAACAACAGAGTGACACAGAGTATTATTCTAGAATCTTTCCTTTGCTAGCTTAAGTACATCATCCTCCTTCCCTATCGGCCTCAGCCTGAACGAATATTCATATCTCTTTTCAAGCAGACGGTACTGGGGATGGATCTGAGCTCCCCATGAATCATCACCGCCAACACCCATCTGCCCGAGATCAACATTCAGGTTAACAAATTCACGCGGCTTGACATCATTCGTATGTGTATTTGCACTCTTTGCATCCTTGCGGTATACTGACAATTTCCCCGGAGATTCAAAATCATCATGTATATTTTTGAGGGCCGCAAAACAGATAAGGGGATTGCCACTTACAAGAAGCCCTGTACCATTTTCATCAGTAAGGGTCAGCCAGCGTGTGTCGGTTTTATATCCGTTTTCCTGAGGACGTATATAAGGTACATACTGATCATCAACACTGCTTTCATAAAGTCCGACATCAGCCGATGTTTTTCTGTCGGAATAGTTTTCATGAGGTCCGCGTCCATACCATTTCAGGTTCATAAACTCTTCGGGAAGCTGCATCTGCATTCCCATTCTTGGTGTTTCGGGAATTCTGTCTGAAACCTTTGAGAACTGGTTCTTAATAATTACATCCGCCGAACTGAAAACTGTATATGTAGTCACATACCCGGCTATCTTTTCACCGTTATCCCCGGGAATGTCATATTCAAATGTAATGATCACTTTACCAATTTCCGGCTGACTGATATTCGCTTTTTTAACTATGGCCTTTTCACCGGCTTTTTTCCAGACGCCAAGTTTTTTGTCCATGTCATACCCATAATCGTTGTCGGTCGGAGGTCTCCAGAAATCAGGTTCCGGTCCTTTATTAATAATTACGGCTCCTTTGCAGGTAAAAGATTCCATTCTTCCCTTTTCAAGGTCAAAAGTAATTTTCATATCACTGCCACTTACTTCAAGTTTATTACCTATGGTATTTGTCTGCAGTACTGCCAACTCGTCCCTTTTTGCAGTTACCGGTTTGCCTTCAATGGGCAGCTTAAACTGGGCAGTGGCATATACATGATCCTCAGGAACATAATTCCATTCATCACCTCTCGACACTCTTATATTGAGGAAATACTCTGCCCCAGGAACAGCTTCAATTCCCGAAACCGGTATGGTTACAATAGTATCCTGACCCGGACTAAAATCGGGAAATGATAGCTTTCCTGATTTTACGGCGATACCATCGGACACTATATCCCAGTCGAAAACAAATTCTGACAGATCTGTAAAATAATATTTATTTTTGATCCTGACAGAACCTGTTGCCAGATTAACAGGTTCAAAGCCAACATATTGATAAACCTTCTTAACTTCACTTAATCCGGGTTTTCCGGTCCTGTCAGGCCAGGTGAGTCCGTTAATGCAGAAATTTCCGTCGCTTGGTATTCCTTCTTCCCCGAAATCACCACCATAAGCCCAGAATTTCTCACCATTCTCATCGGTAACCAACATCCCCTGGTCAACCCAGTCCCAGACGAAAGCGCCCTGTAGTTTGGGGTATTTTTCAATTATATCCCAGTAATCCTGAAGGTTACCTGTTGAATTTCCCATGGAATGAGCGTATTCACATAGTATCAGGGGCCTGTCATTTTCAGGATCCTTTGCATAAGCCTCTATTTCCCATATTCTTGCGTACATCGGACAAATGATGTCGGTATGCTTTTCGGTTGTGTTAGTGCTCTTTTCGGCACGTTCATATTGCACCGGACGGGTTACGTCCCTTGCCTTTGTCCATTTATAGTTATTCAGAAAATTGTGCCCGTCGCCGGCTTCATTACCCAATGACCATATGATCACAGAAGGATGATTTTTGTCCCTCTCTACCATTCTCTGCATTCTGTCGAGGTGTGCAGCAGCCCATTCCTTCTTGTCAGCCAGAGTGACATCCTTCTCGTATCCAATACCATGCGATTCAATATCAGCTTCATCCACAAGAAAAAGTCCATATTTATCGCACATATCATACCATAGCTCCTGCTGGGGATAATGAGAAGTCCTGACAGCATTTATATTATTGCTCTTCATAACTCTGATATCCTTGAGAATTGTGGCTTCATCAATAACATGACCTGTAATATCATTATGTTCATGCATATTCGTTCCCTTTAAATATATTGGCACACCGTTCACATGAAGCTGTGAATTAAAAATTTCGACCTTTCTGAAGCCTGTTTTAGCGCTGACGCTTTCAAGGATATTTCCGGAATTATCTTTCAGGCTCAGAACTAGTGAGTAAAGATCCGGCGTTTCAGAAGTCCATTTCTTAACACCGGGGAGCTGTTTGGTGAAATTCACAGATGCCTTATTATCAGCCAGTTTAACATCTTTTGATTCAGAATATACCTTCTGATCATCTTCAAACAGTGAAGCTTCGATAATAAAATCATTTGCACTGTTGTCAGCAGAGTTCAGTGATACATCAAGTTTTAAGAGTCCATCGGCATAGTTATTCTCCAGATCGCCCACTGCAAAAAAATCACTTATAAATGTTCCGGGGCGTGCATGAAGGAAAACACTCCGCTGGATTCCGCTCAGCCTGAAAAAGTCCTGGTCTTCGAGATAACTGCCGTCGCTCCATCTGTAGACTTCAACTGCCAGTGAATTATTTCCCTTTTTAAGATACCCTGTAATATTGAATTCTGCCGGCACCTTGCTGTCCTCGCTGTATCCGACCAGTTGTTCATTTACCCATACATAAAAAGCAGAGCTCACGGCACCAAAATGAAGGAAAATCTCCTTGTCCTTCCAGCCGGAAGGCACCTTAAAAGTTCTCTTATATGAACCTACCGGATTCCAGGAATGCGGAATATTTGGTGGATTTTTCTCAAAAGGATATGTGATATTCACATAGATTGGAACATCATAACCTTTCATCTGCCAGTTTGAAGGTACTTCAATGTCATCCCAGTCGCGTGTATCATAATCATCTTTAAAGAACCAGTAAGGCCTTTTGTCAGGAGAATCAACATAATGAAATTTCCATATGCCGTCAAGCAGAAGAAAGTTAGGAGACTTCAGTTTATCTCCTCCGAGTGCTGACAGTTCATCAGGAAAACTTATCATTGTGGCATGCGGCGCTTCTCTGTTCTGACTGAACATTTCCGGATCTTCCCAGTCACGAGGTTCTTTCTCAGTAAAAGAGATGTCTTCGTATTTACTGTATCTTTTACATGCTGAAAATAAAAGAGCTGTCACAAGGAAATAAAAAGGCAGTTTCTTCATGTGTATAGTATTAAAATATAGCAACTAAAAAAAATAGCCCGGCAACAGGTTCATTGGTACATCGAAATCATCTTCCTCTTATCCTGTAGCCAAGCGAAAGCTGTAAAAAGTTGTTGTACCAGGGGTCGATGTACAGCACATCAGTTGTTGCCGGGGAAATACCAAATACATACCTGACTGTCAGGTTTATACGATTTGGAAGGTTGGCTTCAACTCCACAGGCTACGCCCAGATCAAAGAAATTATAATAATCATTGATTTTTGTTTTTACCTCAGTTTCCAGATCTTTTTGCATAGCCCTGAGCCTGAGTCCGATCTGAGGTCCGGCCTGGATATTAACAAATCTTGCAGGCTGATATTTGATAATCAGAGGAATATCTATATAAGTCAGTAAATCTTTCATGTCATCATAGAAATCTTTCCAGTGCACACCTTTACCTGATATCATCAATTCGGGCTGGACGGCAAGAAAATTAAAAAAGTAATAATTGCAATAACCTCCTCCATTGTAACGGACAATATTCTGAATATCATAATCTACGCCGCTGACAGAGGTGGACTGGCTTGAAAGATTCACCCCTGCCTTCACCCCAAAACCAAATTTAGGTTCTGATCGTCTGAAGTATCTGCTTTGTCCGTCAGCATCGATGGTAATTACTACTAATAATAGTAAACCAAGAAAAAACATGTTCTTTTTCATTTGTTTATTACATTATGTAAAATCAATCTAAAATTAATCAAAAAACAGACTCAAGCCAACAAATTGTCATCAGAATAAGCCTGAAATGCGTCCGTCATTATCTATATCAATTTTTTCTGCAGAGGGTATGTTGGGTAATCCGGGCATTCTCATTATTGTACCTGCAATTGGAACGATAAAGCCGGCACCTGAAGAGAGCTCCACTTCCCTTATCTTAATTGTAAATCCCTGCGGCCGGCCTCTTCTGTTCTGGTCATCAGACAATGATTTCTGTGTTTTTGCAATACAGACCGCCAGATTGCCAAATCCAAGCCGGTCAATCCTGTCAAGCTGATTTTTGGCTTTTACTGTATATTCGACATGGTCGGCACCATACATTTTCGAGCAGATTATCTCGATTTTCTTTTCAAAGGGCCATTCCAGGTCATACAGCGGTTTATAACAATTGGTGCATTCGGAAATTTCACTCAAGGACCTTATAGGCAAGATCAACAGCGCCTTCTCCTCCCTCAGCCCATGCTTCGTTCAGAGCAACTTTGACATTGCGTAATTCACAATGTTTTATAAGGAGATCAAGTTCTGCGGCAGTATCTGAATCAAACCTGTTAATCGCAATAACAGGCCTGAAACCAAAGTATCTCATATTTTCAATATGTTTGTCAAGGTTATCAAATCCCCTTATCAGAAAATCCGGATTTTCATTATTTAATGATGACAACTTTGCTCCTCCATGGTATTTCAGAGCCCTGACAGTTGCGACGATCACAACAGCATTGGTGTTAAGATTACCGATACGAGCCTTTATGTCAAAGAATTTTTCAGCTCCAAGTTCACTGGCAAAACCCGCTTCAGTAACGACATAATCACTGAGCGACAGACCTGTCTTGGTAGCAATTATTGAGTTGGTTCCCTGGGCAATATTTGCAAATGGTCCTCCATGAATAATTGCCGGAGTACCTTCAAGTGTCTGAACAAGGTTAGGTTTTATTGCATCTTTAAGAAGGGCGGCCATGGCACCATTTGCCTTGAGTTCGCGTGCAAAAACAGGCTTGTCGGCATAAGTATATCCGACAAAAATATTTCCCAGCCTCTCTTTAAGATCGTTCAGGTCCTTTGCCATGCACAAGGTGGCCATCACTTCCGATGCAGCAGTTATTTCAAATCCCGACTGACGCGGAACTCCTTCTGTAGTTCCACCAAGTCCGATAACAATATCCCTCAGCGATCTTTCATTCATATCTATCACTCTCTTCCATTCGATGGTCCTGGGGTCGATACCCAGATTACCATCAGTATTTTTAAGCTGAATATTGTTATCAATAAGTGCTGCAAGAAGGTTATGGGCCTTTTCAACAGCTGATATATCGCCCGTAAAGTGCAGGTTGATATCTTCCATAGGAATTACCTGTGAATATCCGCCACCGGCAGCACCTCCTTTAATACCAAAAACAGGGCCAAGCGATGGTTCACGCAGTACAACAGTTGTTTTCTTGCCTATCCGGTTCAAAGCCTGGGCCAATCCTATTGAAGTTGTAGTCTTACCCTCGCCTGCCGGAGTTGGCGTTATAGCCGTAACAAGGATCAATTTTGCTTTTCTGGCACGTTCCTCATCAATGAAGTGCAAAGGGATTTTTGCTTTGAATTTGCCATACAATTCCAGATCATCTTCAGGGATACCCAGCATATGTGCAATTTCAACAATTGGCCTTATTCTGGCTTCCTGGGCAATTACAATATCCTGCTTCATACTGACAGTTTTTATTATTGTACGGGAAAGATAACAAACTTTCCTTTTTCTCCCAAAGTGCCGCTTTCTACCTTTGACATAAGTCAGGTCCAGGAATATTTTTTTTGCTGTCAACCGGATTTTTTCTATCTTGATAGATTATTAAACTTTTAAAACCTGACGGCTATGGATAATGAAATTAAAAACCTTTACACTGATTTTAAAGACGGCCGTGTGAACCGGCGAATGTTTCTCAGGAAGCTTGCCATTATAACAGGCAGCAGTGCTGCTGCGCTTGCTTTGTTCCCAGTCCTTGAAGATAATGAGATAAAAGCAGCCGTAAAACCTAAAAAAGAACCAGCCCTGATAACTGAATTTATAAAGTATCCTGCTGAGACCGGGGAAATGAGAGCTTTTCTTGCGAGGCCTAAAAAGGGAAAGAAATTCCCGGCAGTGATTATTATTCATGAAAACAGGGGATTAGTACCTCATATCCAGGATGTAACAAGGAGAATGGCAAAAGAGGGATTTCTTTCGATCGCTCCCGATGCACTTTCACCTCTTGGGGGAACTCCTGAAGATATCAGCAATGTCGGGGCAATGTTCAAGCAACTTAACAGTGAACAGACGACAAAAAACTTTGTTGCTGCTGTAAAATATCTGAAAACACATCCGCTCTCAACCGGTAAAGTCGGATGCACAGGATTCTGCTGGGGTGGAGCCATGACAAACCAGGTGGCGGTCAACTCACCGGACCTGAATGCTGCTGTGCCATATTATGGCAGACAGCCTGTAGCTGAAGACGTTGAAAAAATAAAAGCTCCGGTTATGGCTCATTATGCAGGTAACGATGCCGGGATAAATGCGGGAATACCTGCTTTTGAAGAAGCACTGAAGAAATATAACAAAGAGTATCAGATATTTATTTATGAAGGAGCCAATCATGCCTTCAATAACGACTCAAATCCGGAACGCTATAATGAACAGGCTGCAAAACTGGCCTGGAGCCGGACTGTGGCCTTCTTTAAAGAGAAACTAAAATAAAAGGCTGTACTTAAATACCTTCCTGATTTTTCCAGGTCGTCGCTATTGCCTCCACAAAAGGCCGGCAATGGTTGAAAAATAATTTATACCCGCTGCACAGATAGTTCAATCCTGGCTCGCCGTCAGGAGCATTGATAAACCTGTTCTTCGGGCATTCACCGTTGCACATCGGCTTCACCTCGCAATCAACGCAATAACGGGGCAGTGTAAGGGATTTAGCGAGTCCGAAACTCTTCTGTTTTTCACTATCCAGAAATCCGGCGACTGAGCCTTCTGTAATAGTGCCAACCAGATGATCGCTGTCAACATAATGATCGCATGAGTAAAAATCACCGTTATGCTCCACCACAGGAACTCCACCGCAGTTCTCCTTAAAAATGCATAGCGTGTGCTCCTGATTAAATGCTGGTCTTACTGCTTCCTCAAAAATCTGGATCTTAATTTCACCGATATCCCTTTCAACCCACTCATCGAAAACTGAATTCAGGAACAGCCCAAATTCTTCTGAAGGTACGGAGATCCTGCTGACTCCTGACTTTGTACCTGGTCGTCTTTCAACAAGCGGCAGGAAAGTAATATATTTTGCCCCAAGGTCTTTGAAGAAACTATAGACAACAAGAGGGAATTTAACGTTGTATGAATTGACGACACAGAGGATTTCACAGACGATTTTGTTGCTCCGGAGAATTTCAAAGCTTCTCAGAACCTGATGCAGCGACGGTTTGTTATCGGCTTTGATCCTGAAACGGTTATGAAGATCACCCGGACCATCTATACTTATTCCAACCATAAATTTTTCTTCTGCCAGGAAAGATGCCCAGGTTTTATCGATAAGCGTTCCGTTTGTCTGAATTCCGTTTATAATTGTGCGCCCGCCAGGTTTATGTTTTTTTTGGAGGTCAACGATCTTTCTGAAGAAATCAATACCAGCCATTAAGGGCTCCCCTCCATGCCATGAAAAACTTATTGTCTCTTCTGTCGAGGCTTCAATATGCTGAACGATATACCTTTCAAGAATATCATCGTTCATGATGAAGGATCCTTTAGCCTGATACAACGCTTTCTTATCAAGGTAATAGCAATATTTGCACCGGAGGTTGCAAGCAGCTCCCACAGGTTTTGTAAATATTTGAAACTCACGGTTTTTCTTTTCCATTTAGAAAACAACTCACTTATTTATTACTCTTTTCTTAAACCTGGTGTCCCGTTGTGATTTCCTTCGTGACCACGTGGTTAAATCTCTTTTTTACCACAAAGAATATAAAGGTTACACCAGGGATCACAAAGGAATTAACTATCCCAAAAAATAATGTTTTTTGTGCCGGAGTCCCGGAATACTCATCCTGATCCTCCAATCCACCGGATAATAATTGTTTATCCTGCTTCCTATATTATTGCAAAAGCCAAGGTTAATACCCTTATAAGTCGGTATGAACCAGCCTTTTGGAACATCCAGGGGCACGATATTGTCACGCCGCAGGTATGCCAGAGATTGGCTGTGATCAAGCTCAGCTTTATGAAAAGCATCTTTTCTTATACCATCCGAAAGAGCGAGTTCATGAGCCGGAATATAATCATTTCCTTTAACGGTACATATTCTGGTTCCTTTACCTATGATCTTCAGGCAACCGCTAAGTAAATAATAGTCTTCTGTCCTGCCTGCAAAAGAATGGATTTCTTCTCCGCTCCTGATAATATTCTCTGATGGAAAAGTCGTCCATTCTTTTGTAATTTCAAGGTCAGCCCTTTTCAGGTCACCGGTTTGCTTCTTCTTAATTCCAGTCTTCGTTCCACTTGATTTCCCGGTATTCCTTATCACGGAAATAAAAAATCCGTCTCCTCTTATTCTTCCCGGGTAAAAGCCATAACCCTTGATCCCCTGATGATCAATCTCCTTAATGCCTTTAAAATCAGATATATTGAGTTCAATAGCTTCTGCCATTTGTTTGCAGGTAAGCCATTTAACGTTTCCCTCGTTCTCTTCCGGATTAAATGTGCATGTACTGTAAATGAGTATCCCATTTCCCTTCAGGGCAGGCCAGACATCCTGAAGGATCCTCTTTTGTCGTTCCGAACAATGAAATGCATTTCCTTCTGACCATTCATTTACAGCGACACGTTCCCTGAACATCCCTTCACCTGAACATGGTGCATCGACAAGGATGACATCAAAGAAGCCGGGTAATGACGAAAATGCTGAGGGATCATTCTGGGTCACAATGGTATTTGTGCTTCCCCACTTTGCCAGATTTTCAGCCAGGACAGAAGCCCTTGCCTTTATCACCTCGTTGGCAACGAGTACCCCTTCTGATCCAATTAAATATGAAAGGTGTGTGCTTTTTCCGCCAGGGGCTCCACACAGATCCAGTACCCTTAAATATCCGTCTGTGCGCACAATCTGTCTGAATATCTGTTCAATAAACATACCTGAAGCCTCCTGAGGGTAGTAGCATCCTGAATGTAATAAGGGATCAAGAGTAAAGGATGGTCTGTTATCAAGATAGAATCCGGTGGCACACCAGGGAACCGGCTCGGATTCCAAAGGTTTCTTGTTCCATTTTAAAGGATTGATCCTGATACTTACTGGTGAAGGTTCCTGCAGAGCTTCCCGAAGTTCTTCTGCATAAATATATTCCTGGGTTCTTATTCTCTGTATGAACTTTTCCGGAAACATTTACTATTTTAAAATTCTTAATTACACAGAGGTTTTCGCTCCCCATCCCCTCTACGAGGAATTAAAGATTACCCAGGCTATAAAAGCTCCCTTAAGGCCTGTCCTCGACCGAAAGCCGCCTTCAGGGGGATTGGGGGCTAATTACCTTTAATGGAATTCTGAAGATCGTAATACTGGCGGGTCCGACACTCAGCATGTCGTCGAATTCAGAAGATTCCGGACCTGCAATAACAACCACCGGTTCCCGTCCCGGTTCATTGGTTGACATATCGTCAGGAGCAGTAACATTCCAAATCCCGATCTCTCCGCTGACATCTCCTCCTGAAACCGAAAGTGGAAAATCGACAGTCTCCCATGTGGGATTAACAACAGAAATTGTCAGAGTGTCGCCACCAGAGGTAAGTGTTGCTCCAATATCAAGAGGTCTTACATCTCCCGATATTTCAACCGGGATAAAACCGTATTTATGACGGTAAAGCTTCAGGACCTGGCCGGTTGCGTCAAATACTGAGTGGGTTGTATTGGTCTTGATGCATCCTATCACATTTACAGTCTGGGCATAATTCGCCATATAGATAATATCGGTGTTTTTTGAATATTCATTAATACCTGCTGCAATGCCCATTGCATCCCGGTAAAAGTATCTTGTCCCCAGTTCACCATAGATATGAGGCCCATACCAGTAGTTCCATTCATCCATACAGATCCTTATATCCTTGCCCTTAAGAGAAGGTATAGTCTGCCTGTATTCCCTGTGAGCAACTGCCTTTTCCCGTATGGCATCGGGGATCTGCTTTACATGAGTCATCAGTCCTCCGCCATGGTAATCCTGCTTGTAAAAATGTTCACTTATATAATCCATCTTATCGGCGCAATTTGCCAGGATCATTTTATCCCAATCGCCCAGATCACCAACAGCAATAAGCTTGATTGAAGAATCGACAGATCTCATTTTATCGGCAAATTCATTATTTTTCATTACAAATTCCTCTGTTGACATGTGTCCAAGCTGCCAGTTTCCGTACATCTCATTTCCGATTGACCAATATTTTACATTCCACGGTCCGGGATGGCCGTTTGATGCGCGCAGCCGGCCCATAGGTGTATCTTCATCACTGTTGGTATACTGTACTTCGGCCATTGCCTCATCAGCATTGCCTAATCCTGCATTAACCGCAATGTATGGTTCAGTGTTAATTAATTCACAGAACTTCATAAATTCATGTATTCCGACATCATTAGCCTCAACACCCTGCCATGCAGGATTTTTCCTTGGCGGTCTCTTATCCCGGTCACCTATTCCGTCGCGCCAGTTGTAACCGCTGACGAAATTTCCGCCCGGCCAGCGGTAAACAGGGGAATTCAGTTCCCGGAGCAAAGCTATAACATCGCTTCTGAATCCCTCAATATTATCAGAAGGCATCAGTGAAAGCGTACCTACCCAGAGCTTACCTTCTCCTACTGGTTCAACCGACAAAACAGCATCATGAACCAGCACTGTTGACCTGAAATTAAGAGGATAAGTTGTGTATCTGTTTGAAAGTCCGGTTATTTCAACCGATTCACTTTTGTCATTCCACTTCAGTGTTACAACAGCTTTCTGAATTTTACCGGTTGCCTTAAGGACGATATGTCCATTGTAATTGAGTTCTTCCTTAAGTCCAAGGTTCTCCTGGTAAAGGATAGCTTTCTTGTCATTTCCGGAAGCAAGAACAGGGGTTTGAGCTCCTGTGAACGGATCACCTGTTTCCATCGAGAATAGCGATCGTTCACCTGAGATTCGCCATACTGACTCTCTCGTGCCCGGCACATTCCAGAATTTCCGGTCTTCAAGCATTTCTGCCCAGATTCCTCCATAGATACAACGTCCCAGATGTTCGATGAACTGACCGTAAATAAATACCGGCATAGGTTCGGATCTTTTTGAAATATCAATTTTTATGTCGGTAGTAATCTTTTCTGAAGAGAGCAGTTCCATTTTCATATTGTCGAACCATACCCTTCCTTTTGAGTTACCGTCAATTCCAAGAACACAGGCTATTGTGACACAGTCGTTATTACCGGTTTCAAATTCATAATTTACCAGTGTCCAATCGTTGGTCCCTGTAAAACCTGAAGGCTCAGCATCAAGACCATCCATCCTGAAACCGGCTCCTTTTCCGTTTTCTGCAACTATGTTCTCAGTTTTGATCCATCCTGAAAACCGGTATTTCGACCATGGTTTCAATAGTACTTTTGAAGACCACCTGCCGTTGGTGAACCGGTCAGCCTGAATAAAAAGACTTTTAGTCCCGCTTTGGGCAACATTATCATAAAAATGGACCGCAAACCTTGCACGGGGATCACTTGTCCATCCTATAACCGCAGATCCGTCTGTAATTTCAGCAGAAGGATTCTGAATAACTCCATAATCCTTTCCTTTATCCGGGACATTTGTTATGGTACATCCTGACAGGATCAATACCATTGCAATAAGTAGTTTTCTCATGTATTTTTAATTTTGATCAGTGTTATCGTCATCAGGAGCAGCAATTTGACTCTGCGAATATTTTTTCCACAGGTAATATACAGGGATCCCTAAAAGGACTATTATCAAACCAGGGAATGTGTAGTTTGGTTTATAGATCAGCAATATGACCATGATAAAGGAGGTGGTCAAAATATAGACAGCCGGTATCACAGGGTATCCAAATGCCTTATATGGACGGGGTATATCGGGTCTTTTAATCCTGAGTACAAATATTGCGAGGATTGTCAGGGAGAAGAATATCAGGACAGCGAAAATAACATAATCGAGCAGATTGCTGTAGGTGCCTGACAAACAAAGCAATATTGCCCAGATCCCCTGGACGGCAATTGCAAAGCCCGGGACACCCTTTTTGTTGATCTCACCAACCTTTCTGAAAAAGAGACCATCCCTGGCCATTGCGTAATAGACCCTCGGGCCTGCAAGGATCAGTCCGTGGTTACAGCCAAAAGTACTGATCATTACAAATACTGCCATAATTATGGCGGCATAATCGCCGAAAACAACGTTCATGGCCGAAGTAGCCACTCTGTCGTCGGTTGCAAACTGTATACCTCTGGCCAGGACATCTGTTCCGTCGGGCGATCCTGAAAGAGGAAGTATCCTGATATATACCCAGTTGGTAAAAAGATATATTACCGACACAATAAGAGTCCCGAAGATAAGGCTTAACGGGACGGTCCGTTTTGGATTGATTACTTCACCCGAAATATAGGTAACATTATACCAGGCGTCGGATGAGAATAATGAACCGACAAGAGCAGTGCCCACTGCCGCAATAAGTGCAAATCCCGAAAGGGGTATAAGCTGGTTGCCTTCTCCAATCCTCCCGGCCTCCCAGAATACTTCCCTGTTGATCTCCCACGAAGTAATGCCTTTTGTGGCAAAAATGCCTATCAGAATGAATCCGAAAAGAGCCAGTACTTTCGTGGAGGTAAAGATATTCACGACTGTCTTTCCTGTAACTATACCTCTGGTATTCAACCAGGTAAGAAATGCGATCATAGCTATCGCCACGACCATTGTACTGTTGATCTTCAATATGCCAATCTGCAACAGTATATTTTTCTCCGATATCCATGGGATCAGAACACCGGTGAATTTGGCAAATGCGACTGCCACTGCGGCAATAGAGCCGCATTGAATTACAAGAAATGTGGTCCATCCAAAGAGGAAAGCCGATAAGCGGGTGATATGCTTCCTTAAGATAGACATATTGTCCCCCGACATGGGGCATCATCGAAGCCAGTTCGCCATAGCTTATTGCTCCTATAACCGTTATAATTCCGGTGATCAACCATACAACCATCAACCATCCTGGCGATCCTACGCTCCTGGCAATATCCGCACTGGTGATAAATATCCCTGAGCCGATCATTGCTCCGGCAACAATTGAAATTCCGTCAAAAAGGTTTACGCGTTTTTTCAGGAGGTGGTTATCTGTCTGCATTTTTTGCTGTATCACATAAAACAAAAGTAATTAAACAATTGAAAAAACAACCGGCCGGGATTTTAATATAATTTTAAATCTTTTGTAATAAAAAGAAAGAATTAAGAAATAAATTTGACTTGACTGATGTCTAACAAATATGTCATTCAGAATAATCCATTTTTATAATTAATCTTAAAACCAATGAAAAAGTATTTACTGTTTTTTGTGGCTGTTTTTTGTTTTGCAGGCGCCACAGCACAAAAGTTTGATCAGCTGGCAAAGACGCCTCCCATGGGCTGGAACAGCTGGAACAAGTTTCACTGCGATGTAAGTGAAGCGCTTATCATGCAGACGGCTGATGCCATGATAAGCAGCGGAATGAAGGATGCCGGCTACGAGTATATTGTGATTGACGACTGCTGGCAGGTATCACGCGATGAGAACGGAGAAATTGTGTGTGATGCGGAAAGGTTCCCGCATGGAATGAAATACGTGGCTGATTATGTTCACTCCAAAGGTCTTAAGTTCGGGATTTATTCCAGTGCCGGAACAGTCACATGCCAGAGACGTCCCGGAGGATTCGGGCATGAATACCAGGATGCAAGGACCTATGCCAGGTATGGCGTCGATTACCTGAAATACGACTGGTGCGGTTCTACCACCCAGGATGCAAAATCGTCGTACACCAACATGAGCAATGCTCTTTACTCGGCGGGCAGACCGATCGTATTCAGTATATGCGAGTGGGGAAGTAACAAACCATGGGAATGGGCAGGAAGTGTTGGCCACCTCTGGAGGACCACCGGAGATATCAGTGATAACTGGAACAGCATGATCGACATCTTTAACAGGCAAAAAGATCTTTCCAGATATGCCGGTCCGGGCAAATGGAACGATCCTGATATGCTTGAAGTAGGTAATGGCGGCATGACAACCGAAGAATACCGGACCCATTTTTCGCTGTGGTGCATGCTTGCATCCCCGCTGATGGCCGGCAATGACCTTCAGAACATGACACCCGAAACAAAGTCAATTCTTCTGAATAAAGAGATGATAGCGGTTGATCAGGATTCACTTGGGCAACAAGCAACATGCTACAGGGATAACGGAGATTACCAGATATGGGTTAAAACCCTGTCAAACAATGAAAAGGCAGTCTGCCTTTTGAATAGAAGCGATGAAAAGAAATCAGTTCTTGTTGACTTTTCACTTCTGGCGTCAATAAGAAGCAGAGGTCGTGGTTTTGGCGGCCCACCTCCAGCGAGCCCCGGCCGGAGCACCCGGAATGCCAGGAATGCCCGGAACACAGGGAGCAGCCGGAACACAGAGGGCACAGGGAGTCCCCGGGTCATTGGGAGTACCTGTAGCTGCACCAGGTGCCCCGGGTGGAATGGGTCCCGGAGGACCTGGCGGACAACGTGGATTCACTCCGCTTACTCTCGATAACTATCGGGTGAGAGACGTGTGGGAACACAAAGACCTGGTTCTGAAGGAAACATCAATGTATGTTGAAATGCTTCCTCACTCAGTGAAGGTGTACAGATTCATCAGGAAATAAAATAGATTTCACTGGCTAGTGTTCTGTGATCCTGTGAAAGTTCATGACCTTCCCGTACACAGCGTCTGTACAGGGGTAGCATAAATGCACTTTTCAGGCAACCTCATTTTAGTTTGCGAATGCGACCTCTTTTCCGGTAAGTCTGATCCTTCCCGTCAGCACCTGGGTGAATTGGGGATCGAGATATCCTTTAAATCCCGGTTGTTTACCTCCCACCGAAATAATAAAATAACCCGGTTCAATAACCCTGTTGTTTTTCTTATTTATAATTGAGAACTGTCTCGGTTCGAGTCTGAATTCAACCACTTTGCTTTCACCCGGTTTAAGGCTTATCCGGGAGAATCCTTCAAGCTGACGAATTGGTCTCACAGTGGATGCTTTTTCATCAGTCAGATACAGTTGAACAACTTCATCGCCTTCCACTTTACCGGTGTTGGTAACATTGACTTTAACGGATATCTTTTCCCCGGCAGTTGCTTTTTCAGGTATGACAAGGTTACTGTAGCTGAAGGTGGTATAGCTTAAACCATAGCCGAAGGGGTACAAAGGCTCCTGAGTGAAAAACCTGTAAGTCTTGCCTGTCATGTCATAATTTTCAAATGGCGGGATCTGATCAATTGATTTATAATATGTCACGGGCAATCTTCCGGCAGGATTATAATCACCGAAAAGCACATCAGCAACAGCATTTCCACCCTGCTGGCCTCCATAGCCTGCAAGAAGCACAGCTGCCGCTTTTTCATGTGCCTTATTAACCGAAAGGGCTCCTCCGCTTGTCAGAACCACTATCATGGGTTTTCCTGTCGCCGCAACAGCATCCAGAAGCTGTTCCTGCACTGCCGGAAGATTCAGGTTTGTACGGTCACCCCCGCTGAAACCCTCAATCTTTATAGACATCTCCTCTCCTTCCAGACGTTGGGATAATCCAAGGACCAGAACCACGACATCGGCTTCCTTTGCAGCAGCCACCGCTTTTTCGGTCAGGCCTGTCCGTGGCCGGCTCCACAGGAGCTTCATATCAGCGTCACCGGCATAATTCTTATAAAATACCTCAATTTTGTATTTTTCTCCGGCTTTGAGATCAATAGCCTTTTCCTGGTGAAAAGCGTGATGTTCACTACTGTAATTTATAAATTCCTTCCCATCCACAATAATGCTATATCCTGAAGAACCCCATGAACCTAAATAGTAGGTGCCAGTTTCAGGCGGAATCAGGTAGGTTGTCCATTTTATCCCGAAATCATCATCCGGAAGATCAGCGGAGGGAGTCAGGTTTTCCCAGTAGAAATTGATGTTATCATCTGTTCTGGTAAACACAGGCTCTGCCTTTCATCTCCCTGTTGTTGAAATATTCTCCGGATGCTCCCTGTTTTCCGTCAGGAGTTTGAAGATACCGGGAGGGAATAACTGTCAGGTTATGAATACCATCTGCCAGATCGCTCCCTTCTGCATAAATAACTTTTGTATCGGGGGTAACTTTGTTTTTTATGCCCCTGAGTATAGTCACCGGGTCTCTGGGTATGCCATTATAGTTGCCAATGAGCGATTCAAAGTTATCGGCGTTTGGTCCAATAACTGCGATTGTTTTTACCGATTTGACAAAAGGAAGTGTATTATTTGAATTCTTAAGCAGAACAATTGATTTATTTGCTGCCAGGCGGGCAAGCGAATTATTGTAATCCGAACAATTTACAAAAAATGGTATCTGAGCATATGGCACCATCTCATCAGGATCGAACATACCCAGTCTGAACCGTGCTGTAAAGATCCTTTTTGCTGCGATATTGATATCCTCTTCTTTCAAAATTCCTCTTTCAACAGCTGTCATAAGATTTTTATAGTCAACCCCGCATTCGAGGTCTGTTCCGGCTTTAACAGCCTGAGCTGCAGCTTCCGCTGCATCCTTCGCAAATTTGGTAAACCTGTAGAAGTCTGATATTGCCCAGCAATCAGATACTATGTATCCCCTGAAACCCCATTCATTGCGCAGGATCCCATACAATACCGGATTTGCACAACATGGATAATCGCGAAACATATTGTAAGCTCCCATAACCGAATATGCTCCGGCATCCATAATCAGGGTTCTGAAAGCCGGAAGATATGTTTCCCGAAGATCAACCTCACTTACTTTGGCATTGAATTCATGTCTCAATGGCTCCGGGCCGGAGTGTACAGCATAATGCTTTGCAGTAGCAACAGTTTTGAGGTACTTTGGATCGTCACCCTGCAAACCTCTGACGAACTGGTAACCCATTCTTCCTGTCAAATAAGGATCCTCACCGTATGTCTCATGCCCTCTTCCCCATCTGGGATCGCGAAATATATTAATGTTTGGTGACCAGAATGTGAGTCCCTGGTAGATCCCGGTTTTACCTCTTCTCTGGAATTCATGATACTTGGCCCTTGCTTCATCTGAGATTGCATTGGCAACATTAAACATCAGTCCCTCATCCCATGTATTTGCAATTGTTATTGACTGTGGAAACACCGTGGCATATCCCGCCCGCGCAACACCGTGCAGTGCTTCGTTCCACCAGTTGTATGAGGGTATGCCCAGTCTTGGTATTGCAGGTGCAGTGTAAAGAAGCTGATCGGCTTTTTCTTTGAGCGTCATTCTCGAGATCAGGTCGTTGACCCTTTGTTCCTCGCTCAGGGAAGGATTCCGGAAAGGAAATGTGTACCCGGTCTGCTGTCCTGTAACAATAACAGGACTCACAACCAGTAAAATCAGGAAAGAAAGCAGAAATGATTTCTTCATGATTATTGAATAAATTCTAAAGAAAAAATATGAAAAGGATATTTACTGTTACTTAAATAACTGGCAATTTCCAGGGCTCCCTGTATTCAGGGATCAGATATTTGTTTGCATCTGTATCGTTTGTAAATTTCGTACCGTCCCATACAAGTTTCTTGCCTGTACGGTAGGCAATATTTCCAAGAGCTGAAAACTTGGCTATATGCGCACCTATCTCAATACTGGCATTCGTATTTGGATTACGGCTTTTAATGCAATCAAGATGGTTCTTCACATGGTTTTTCATGCCTTCATCCGTACCTTTTTTTAAAGGTACAGCCTCCATCCTGATCTTATTATTTACTTTCTCAGGTATAACTTCCCAGCCTCCCCTGTCTACAACAAGAGTGCCATTTTCACCTACGAATCCCAAACCATGATTACGGCCATAAGCTCCGTCATCAATGCCTATGGCATGATCCCAAAGTACATTGAATCCGTTGAACTCATATATTGTTTGCAGGCTGTCGGGTGTTTCACAGGCGTCATCAGGATAGCCATATTTCCCCCCCATGGCCATTATTGATTTAGGAGCAGTAACATTCATTCCGAAAAGCGCATAGTCGAGCAGATGGACACCCCAGTCTGTCATCAGGCCGCCTGCATAATCCCAGAACCATCTGAATGTAAAATGGAAGCGGTTTCGGTTGAAAGGCCGTTTTGGTGCCGGACCGAGCCACATGTCATAATCAACTCCGGCCGGGACGGGCTCATCAGCAAGTACAGGAATTGAGGGGCACCAGCCCTGGTACGAAAAGACCCTTACAAGTCTTATTTTCCCGAGTTTACCGGAATTTATGAAATTAACTGCATCCTGCCAGTGCGGATCGCTTCTCTGCCACTGTCCCACCTGGACAACACTCTTATATTTTGCTGCTGCCTTAACCATCAGGTTGCATTCCTCAATTGTCCTTCCAATCGGCTTTTCACAATAGACATCCTTTCCTGCTTCACACGCAGCTACCATTTGTATGCAGTGCCAGTGATCGGGAGTACCTACAATGACAAGATTAATGTCTTTATTATCAATCAGTTTTCGCCAGTCCCTGTAAAGGTTTGCAGGCTTTTTCCCGCGTATTTTTTCGACATTGGCTGCGCGGCGGTTGAGAACTGATTCATCGATATCGCACAGGGCCAGACATTCGACTTCAGGATTTCTTAGAAATGCGCTCAGATTACTGAAACCCTGACCATTACATCCGATCAGACCAATATTGATCCTGTCGCTGGCCGGAATTCCTTTTATTGTACCGGAAAATGCAGGTGCAATTGTCAAACCTGCGGCTGCAATTGCACTGTTTTTTAAGAATTTGCGTCGTGAGGTCATAACTTTTATATATAAATTTAAATTTTGTGTTATTGAACTGAAAACCTGTAGGTTGTCCTGGTCTTAAGGGTATCTCCCGGATTAAGGACCGTTGACGGGAATTCCGGATGGTTAGGACTATCAGGGAAATGACCCGACTCAAGGCAGAAGCCTGTCCTGTATTCATATGTTATACCTCCGTGCCCTTTCTGACTGCCATTCAGAAAATTACCTACATAAAGCTGCATGCCGGGCTGATCGGTTATTACTTCAAGTAAGCGACCGCTGTTTTCTTCATAAACCGTAACATCAACCTCTTCCTGGTTATCGAGAATAAAGTTATGGTCATATCCTTTCCCGAGAATCAGCTGGTCATAGTTTTCACCTATTCTCTCCCCAATGGCGTAAGGCGAGGTAAAATCAAAAGGAGTGCCTGCAACAGGACGGATCTCACCGGTAGGGATCATTACAGAATCAACAGGGGTAAAAGCTGATGCCCTTAGTGTCAGAACGTGATCAAGGATGTTTCCGTTACCGGGTCCGTGCAGATTAAAATATGCATGGTTGGTTATATTGACCACCGTCCTCTTATCGGTGGTGCATTTATAATCCATTATTATTTCATTATTGTCAGTCCAGGTATATGTTACTTCAGCATCCACATTCCCGGGGAAGCCCATCTCCATATCCGGACTGTGATACGTAAATTTCACTGCAGGAAATTCGCTGTTCTTCAGCACTTCGGTATTCCAGACCACGCTGTGCCATCCTCCGGGACCGCCATGAAGCGTATTTGGTCCGTTATTCTGAGGCAGGGTGTATTCCACACTATCAAGAGTAAATCTTGCGTTGGCAATCCTGTTGGCATACCTCCCGACCGTAGATCCGTATGACATGTCACCTGCCAGGGTTTCTTCAAAAGTGTCATATCCGAATGTTATATTAGCTTTCCGGCCTTTTCTGTCGGGCACCTCAATCCAGTTGATCTTAGCCCCATAGTTTGTCAGCCTCAGCACGTTACCCTGTTTATTGGTTAGAGTAATCAGGTAAACATCCTTACCCTGGTGGTTGCCAAAGACCTCCTGTCTTACCAGATCTTTAGGGGATTTGCCGCAACCGGTAAAGAAAATGCATGTAACGGTCAGACTCAGTGATAATAGCAGATTTCTTTTCATTATACTTCAGTATTAAATTATTATGTATGATTAATTTTCCCGGTCAGGATAGATTTATTTTTACTCATTTGCCCGGAATTGCTGTGCCGGAAGACCGGTACTGTTAAACAACGAAGCTGTCGATCCGTTACGCCAGCAGTACCTCACCGATACAGGTTCAGATACTTTGGGCGATGTAGCCCACACCTCATTGTTTACGACCATGGCATCTGCTTTAAAGTATTTCCCATCCTTACCTGCAACTTCAAACTCCGATAATTTTCCATCTTTTGCTACCAGATTATCTTCAATATTTTCGAACTGTACCTTAATCGTCTTTCCATCAACTGTCATTGATTTGTAAGCCGGGCCATTAATTTTAGCCTCCCTGCCATAATCTTTCACAAGTGCAAGATTTGCGAGTCTCTCTCCAACTTCCTTTTTAAAGGGTGGATGGATATTCATAACTGTTGCAATGTCAAGTGTGACCACCATCCCTGTGTTCGGAAGCTCCAGGGCTTTCTCCTGGGCTTCCCGCAAAAAGGCTGATTCAGTTGAATCCACACCCCCGTAAATATAGGGAGCTATCTGGACATAGTAAAATGGAAAATCCTTTATCTTCCAGTCATCCCTCCAGTTCTGGATCATTAAGGGGAATATTTTGGAGTACTGTTCTGCCCTGCCTACATTTGCTTCGCCCTGGTACCAGATCGCTCCCCTGACAGGGTAATTTATCAATGGATTGATCATTGCGTTGTATAATGCTGAAGGAGTTGAAGCGCCTATCGTTTTTGGTCTTTTAACAGATGAAAATTCATTCTTTGCAGGATCAAGAATGAAAAATTCATTCCCGATAAGCTCCGCAACCGGCTGGTATTTCCACTCGCCATCCAGACTGATCTGACCGGATTGACTTCCTTTTACAGAGAGTATCATTGATCCCGGGTTCCCCCATATTCCTCCGCCACCCTGATTATCAATTACCCGGACAGCAATGGTGTTTGTACCTGATTTCACAAGATCCTCCGGAATATCATAATTCCTTTCAGCCTGCCAGAAACCCGAAACTTCATGCGATCCGACGAGTTTGCCGTTAAAATAAGTCCTGTCCATATCATCAATAGGTCCCAGAGACAGGACGAGGGCTTTACCTGTCATTTTCTCAGGTATTTGAATACTTTTTCTGAACCATATCGCACCATCAAAATCGCCGGTCACAATCTCAAATAGTCCTGGAAGTGTCATTACCGGCCAGCTGCTGTCACCATAATCAGGTGATGGAATAGTCTCATCATCAAAGCTGAGGTCTTTCCATTGTTCTTCGCCGCTCTTGTCCGCAACCAGTTTTTTATGTTCATTCAGCCATGACTGGTACTCCGCAAGGACAGGAATTGACTCCTTTATACCCTGAATTTCAGAAACAAATTCTCCCGCACTTTCAAGCACACTTGCCGACATCCAGGCTTCAGCCGGTGTGCCTCCCCAGGCTGACTCTATTAATCCGACAGGAATGCCAAGTTCATCATGGAGCTTTTTACCAAAAAAATATGCCGTTGCGCTGAACTGACCTGCAGTTGAAGGGCTGCATATTTCCCACTTTCCCGTGCAGTCTTCAAGAGGTTCTCCGGAGACTTTTCTCTGAACAATGAACAGGCGCATTTCAGGAACAGCTGCAGAAGCAATTGATTCAGCCGAATGCATTATTGTATCATTAGGAGGCCATCCTGCAAGAGGCATCTCCATATTTGACTGTCCGGAACAGACCCAGACTTCTCCAACAAGGACATTCTTAATTGTCACACCCGTATCTTTTGCCGCGACTGTAATTGAATAGGGGCCGCCTGCTTCCGGGGTCGGAATGTCAAACGACCATTTTCCGTTATCATCCGAAATGACCTGTCCGTACTCTTTCCAGCTTGCGGAGATCTCGATCTTCTGCCCCGGGGAAGCTTTACCCCAGATCCTCAGGTCAGTTTTCTGCTGGACAAGCATATTATCGCCGAATATTGACGGTAGCTTCAGATCGGAAGGGCCTTTCTGACAACCTGTCAGAACAATCAGAAAAAAGAGTACAATGCTTTTGGATCTCATATTCAAGTTATTTAAAGTTCTGCTCTACTCTGCTCTGAAAATCCGGTAACTGTGAGGTTTGATTGTTACGTCAAAATTGGTTTTGTCCTGCCTGTCCCGGCCCCATACCATAGTGGCTGACTTGCCGGAACCTGCTGTCTGTTCGCCTGTTTCAATATCTGACAGCTTCGTAATGCCGGCTCCTGCAACTATTTTGATCTTTGTCTCTTCAGGTAAAAAAGACTCAACAATGATTGTATTGTTGTCATAAACGAACAGGCTCACTTTTGAAGGACCTTCGATCCGGAAATTAAGGTCGGTTGAAAGTACGTCCCTGATCCGGTTGAGCACACCATCAGGCAGGGCATAAAGATCACCGAAGGAATCCGGGATAGTAAGAACGAACAGGGAAGCATTTCCATATCTCCCCTGATGCAGCACCGGCCATCCGGCAGGACCGTCAAGCGCTTCGACATCAGTCCATGAATCATTTGTAAGGTACTGGATCTGAGGGATCAGAATATCCCTGGACGATTTGTTGGCTGTACTTATCCAGCCGGTTGAGAATTCTGATACGAGGGCTTTCCTGTCTGTAAATTCAAGTTCCATGATATCTTCAATCCCTTTTCCCTGCAGGGCCCTGAGAAGTCCTGACGTAATCGCGACATCCTTTCCTGCAATGAGTCTCGTTTTTATCTTTTTTACTATCCCGGCATCAAATTTTGCCGATTCAGTCAGCAGTATCATTTTTGGCTCGGATGGAAACTCGGGCTTCAGGTCAACAGGAATACCGATCATACCAAGATAGTTATGCAGGAAATCCTCTCCTGTTGAATGATAAGGTCTGTAACTTTGAATACCTACCGGTTTTCCAAGCTGCCCAAGGAACCTGTCAACTTTTTCAAAAGTAAATCCGGCAGCCCTGGCTATAGTGGTCGGAGTAACCTGTTTACCATTCTTAAGCATATAGGGTTTCATCATCTCATCGTAATCAAAGCTTGGTTTCTGATCCTGCCATGCTGCGCGGTCTGCCGGCCGTATAGTTCGCTGCATCTGCCTGAAATCAAAGAGTGTTATTTCCGGAGCTTTTGCAAAGAGCGTCAGCCAAAGCTGTTCGGCATACCTGTCCATATATGCCGAGCCGCCCGTATCAACCCAGCCTCCTCCGTTTCCACCAGGTTTGATATTCTCGAAATATCTGAATATCAAGTATCCAAGATATTGCTGAAGATGCTGACCCGGAGCATCAGGATTCCTGGTCTCAGTACCGGTATATATACCGTCAAACATGGGCGGTTCAGTTTCAAGGTCGAAGCCAAGCCCCTGAAAATGCTCGTACCAGTTTGGATACTTGACAACAACCTTCACCTTCGGATTCACAGCCCTGGCCGGACCAATCACAAGACTCTGAGCGGCTTCAGTCATTTGCTTCAGCCTGAAGCTGGTCCAGCTCTGATCACCTTTTGCCTTGATGCATAGCTCGCATTTGCAGTCGGTAAAGAAAAAGTCATCAAGTATGATCTCATCAAAATGCCGGGCAGTAAGCTCGACAAGCTCCTTTACTTTTTTCCTGTGCTCGGGATTTGAATAACAGAATGTTTCAAAACGATTCATTTCACTGACCGTGAGGGTAATCCCTCCGGCCGTCTTTATGCCACGACTGTTAAAGAATGTTTTTACCTTTTCAATAGTTTTTTCATCAACAACAATCAGATCACGATGGGTTTCAAGATAGATCTTATCCACATGAACCTGGTTCGAGATCATGGTCCAGATCGGTTCAAGCCACTTCAGATCATCCATTTGCCTGACTTCATATGCACGTGCATACACTGCCACTTTGAAATTCTTATAGCTTTCACTATTCTGAGCTAAGGAGGCGTCAAAGACAAGCAGGATCAATGAAACGGAAAGAAAAAATTTTCTATTCAACATAAGTCTTTTTTAAATTATCACAATCATCTTATTATCAGTGAGTCGCTATTTAATAACTTATTCGGTCATCAGGTTCAGTTTATATGTAAATGATGTCGGCGCTGTATAAATCATATATTGAGGCAAAGGTCTCGGACCGCAACTGTTTGAACCTACTCCAAGAGTACGATGACTTATGCAGAATACAGTTGCTTCACTTTGCGGAAGATCTATTTTGTACTCCACATTTTCCATCTGCTCATCACTGTACGGAAGGGCTGTGAACTGAAGAAGGGAAGTATCACATTTTGCCATAAGGCCGGTTCCTCCCGGATTAGTAATCTTCACCCAGCGGACATCTTCATGGTTTCCTGCATCCATTGGTTTCTCATATGGTGTAAGAAGTCCCTTTACAGTGCTTTTATATACTCCAACATCGAATGCCCGCTTCCTGTCAGCATAGTTTTCCATTGGTCCGCGGCCAAAATATTCTGCCTGATCAAATTGCTTATCAAGGAACATTCTCACACCTATCCTTCCCGCTACCTGCTGGGGATTGCTTGAGTTAATGCTGTTTTCAGAAGTAATTATGCCGTTCCCTGAAAGTTTGTAAACCACATCATGATTTACAGTAAAACCGTTTTTACCTTCTCCCAGAAGCCTGACTGATATCTTTACTTCAGAAGCTGAGGTTTGTTCTGCTGAGATACCCTGTGCTGTCCATTTAAGTTCTTTAATGCCATTGTTATTCCATCCCCTGTCGGCATACATGTCATCGTTCCTGTGCGCAGCCCTCCATAAATGCAGTCTTGGTCCTCCACCAGCCTTCAGAATGTTCAAACCATTACGCTCGAGCCTTGAGAAAGTGCCTGCTGTCATATCAAAAACAGCAGTAAATCCATCTCCTTTCAGAGTGATCTCTTTTTCGCTCTGGATCATTGCAAGAGGTCTGGCAGCCGAAACAACAGGTCTGACAGCCTGTGCTTTTACAGGCAGCTGGAATTGCTGTGATGCAACTTCATATCCTTTTTTAGCCCATATCTCATCATTTGCCAGAGTGTAAGAGATGCGGAGAAAATATTCTGCTCCTCCTTTCGGTTTACCTGATTCAAAGGGGACCTGAACACTAATCTCCTTTCCTGGTTTTACATCAAAGGAAGGATAAGTACCCGAGCCAATTACAGTTCCGTTTTCTGAGAGGGTCCAGGAAGCATTAAAGTTCTTAAGGCTCGTGAACTGATATTTGTTTTTAATCTTTATTATGCCTGCTTCAAGATTTCCTTCAGAGATTCCGATCCACTGATAGGCTTTTTTCATTTCGGGATAATGAGGTTTAAGTGAACGGTCCGAAGCAATCACCCCCTTATGAATAAAGTAACGGTCATTCGGGAATTCACCGAATCCGCCTCCGTATGCAAGAATTACATGATTTGGGTCACGCTTGTTCCAGATGCCCTGATCCTGCCATTCCCAGATTGCCCCGCCAAGAAGCGTCTCATATTTATCAAATACATCATTATACTCTCCGATAGCTCCCATTGAATTGAACATTGCATGTGCATACTCACACATATAAAAAGGCTTTTTGTAAGAAGTATCAGTGGCAATACGTTCAACCTCCGGAACATTTGTATACATGCGGCTGTCGAGGTCAGCCGGGTTGTTTTTTCCCATGCCAAAACCTTCATAATGAACAGGCCTTGTATTATCAATTGCTTTTACAGCTGCCATGGCCGCCCTGAAGTTTGATCCTCCCCTTCCATTCTCATTCCCAAGTGACCATATAATTACCGAGGGATGGTTTTTAAAATTCTCAGCGTTGGCAACATTCCTGTCGATGATGGCTGCCTTCATCCTTGGTTCCTCATCAAATCTTCCGGAGTTGCCATGGCATTCAACATTCGCCTCGGCGACAAGCCATATACCCCATTCGTCGCACAGCTCATACCACCGGGGATCGTCTGAATAATGGCATGTCCGGACATGGTTGCAATTGCCCTGCTTTATAAGTTCAAGATCGCGGATCATCTGTGCCTCAGTCACTGCATGACCAACATCAGGCCAGTTTTCGTGACGGTTAACTCCTTTTAGCTTAATTGGAATCCCATTTGCCAGGAAAATCCTTCCTTTAATCTCAACCTCCCTGAAACCGGTTCTTGCAGAAAGTGTCTCGATCACTTTCTTACCGCTGTTCAGAGTAAGCACAGTGGTATATAGTTTTGGCGTTTCAGCTGTCCATTTATCAGGATTCTGAACAGGGAATGAGAGTTTAACGGTGACCTCCTCCCCCGGCTTCAGGGCAGGGACCGAACCATTAGCAGAAGCAATGGGAGCTTCCGCTTTATAAAGAGTTGCTGACAACTTTGAAGCCCCGGCCGGCTTGCTTCCATAGTTCTTAACCTTTGCAATAACCTCAACATCAGCGTTTACGAATTTGTCATCCAGATCGGTTTTCACATAAAAGTCACGGATATGCTGCTGAGGAGAGCTCCAGATGGTGACATTTCGGAAAATCCCGCTGAGCCTCCACATGTCCTGATCTTCGAGATAGCTTCCGGTGTTATACCTGTAAACCTCTGCTGCAACCATATTCTTACCCGGCTTCACGTATTTTGTAATATCAAATTCAGCCACATTGCGGCTGTTAACACTGTAGCCTGCTTTCTGGCCGTTTATCCAGAGGAAAAAGCCTGCATCCACCCCGTCGAATGCAATAAATATCTGACGGCCCTTCCAGTCAGCCGGAACATCGAAATCCCTCCTGTAGCTTCCAACCGGATTCCTTTCTTCATAGGCTGTGAAATTCTTCGGTGGAGTGCTCATCACTTTTGGAAAGTCCCTCCTGAAAGTGTATCCGAGGTTCCTGTAATAGGGCGTGCCATACCCCAGCAGCTGCCAGTTCGATGGAACCGGTATCTCCTTCCATGCTGAGACGTCATAGGTTGTTTTGTAGAAATCGACAGGTCTGGCCTGAGGCCATGATACCCAGTTGAATTTCCACATCCCGTTAAGGCTTCTGCAGAATGTTGATGCGTGCCTGTTTGCCGCAAGAGCCTCTTTCAGACTTGCATAGGGCATTAAAGTGGCATGTGCCGGTTCTTTGTTTATTCCGATACATTCAGGATCCTCAATCTCAGGAGGGACCGGAGCTCCCCCCAGCGAGTCCCTTACTGATGCAACCTGGGCTATTGATGATGTACTGATCATAAAAAGAGAAAAGAAAACCGCGGTAAAAATTGATATTTTTTTCATGTTTATAAGAAGCTGAGCTTTATTTAACTGATTTTTTGATTACAATCTTTTCCCCTTCGTATTTAACCGATGCATGAGGACCAATGTCCGGATCAAAGGCAACGTGATTGTTCCTGGTTATCCATACAATATTAAAGGTTCTTTCATTCAGCATGCCATTGAATTCGCCGTTCCGTTCGCCGAATGTCAGTTCACCTGTTGATTCATCGTAGCTGAATTTTATTGTGCTGCAATCTCCCCTTTCATAGTTGTAATTAATGCCTTCATCCTCATACAATGTAAATGCGCAACTCCTGCCTGTATAAACAAACAGGGTTATCGGATCAGCCGGTTTTTCATCTGCGTATTGTATTTCGGGGCCAAACGGTATTATCGAACCTTCCCTGACAAAAAGAGGTATCTGTTCATACGGAGCATCGACCTGAAGCTTATGTCCACCCAGAATATAAATGCCGGTGTAAAAATCGTACCATCCGCATGAAGAGGGGAAATAGACATCGCGCGACCTGGCTTTGTAATTATATACAGGGGCAACAAGCAGGGAAGGGCCGAACATGTACTGGTCACCAATATTCCTGATGTTCTTATCGCTGGTGAAATCCATCACCATTGCCCTCATTATCGTATAGTCGTTGAAATATGTCAATCCTGCCAGCGAATAGATATAAGGTAAAAGGTGATATCTCAGCTTATCATAGTAGACCATACTCTCATAAGCCGGGCTTCCGGCAGGAGAAATATTATAAATTTCCCTGTAGGGGTATTGCCCGTGACTGCGGAAAAGCGGGCAGAATGATCCGAACTGAAACCAGCGTGTATTAAGTTCTCTCCATTCATTAAGGTCCTCGGATCCTTCTTTTGCCCGTGTATATCTGTTTTCCACGCAAAATCCACCAATGTCAAAGGTCCAGTATGGTATTCCTGACAATGCGAAGTTCAGTCCCGCAGGTATCTGTGCTTTCATGTCTTCCCATCTGGTCGCGATATCTCCGCTCCACGTTGCAGTTGAATATTTCTGCAAGCCGGCAAAACCAGAACGTGTCAGCAGGAAGACGCGCCTGCTGGTATCTGCACTTCTCTGGCCGTTATAGATTGCCATGGCATTGACCAGGGCATAGGTATTGAAGTATTTTGTTGAAGGTCCCAGGGCAGTTGGCGTGGAAAGCAGTTTCCGGTATTCAATGCTTGCATTGGAGAGAATATCAGGTTCTGATGCATCCATCCACCATGCATCAAATCCCTTTGTGAACAGATGTTCCCTTATCTGTTCCCAGAAGAGGTCCCGGGCACCCTGACTATACGCATCATAGAAAGATCCTATGTATCCTCTTCCTATCCAGTCTCTCACACTATCATTAACAGCCTGCCTGTACATCCATCCCCTGCTGTCAAATTCCTTATAATGATCAGTAGTATAGTAAAATTTCGGCCAGACTGATATCATTATTTTTGAATTAAGCCTGTGGACCGAATCCACCATTCCCGAAGGATCGGGAAAAAACTTCGGGTCAAATTCATGCGAGCCCCATGAATCAACCGGCCAGTATGACCAGTCAAGCACTATATTATCAAGTGGAATTTTTCTTTTACGGTATTCTTTTACCACATTCAGGAGTTCAGTCTGAGATCTGTACCGCTCACGGCTTTGCCAGTATCCCAGTGCCCATTTTGGCATAACAGGGGCTTTGCCTGTAAGTGTCCGGTAACCGCTGATGACTTTGTCGATGTTGCTGCCGCGAATAAAATAGTAATCAATCTGATTACCCATTTCAGAGTTAAGCGACAGTGAACCTTGTTCTCTTGCTGAACGGGGACTTAAAGCTTTAAGGCCGATGTAAGAAATCCCGCCGTCAGGTTTCCATTCGAGTTTTATTGAGTATTTATGGCCCTTCTCAAGATTCCTGGTGAATTTGTATGTATTAGGATTCCAGGCTGTCCTCCAGCGTTCCGGTACAACAAGTTCATCATCGATATATAGCTTCGTATAACCGGCATAATATAATTTAAAATGATATTCACCTGATTCTTTTGGTTCAATCCTGCCAGTCCAGGTTATAGTTGATCCATAAAAAGGAAATTTCTCCGGGAAGTTCCTGACTGTTGTTAAATTTTCATAATCAATTGATGATTCTTTCCTCTGAACGAAGATCCTGGATGTATCGGAATTGAGATAGTAGGTTGCTGTCAGTCCGCCTTCTTCGCCACTGTTATCATACAACCTGAAGAGATCCATCTGGGAATAATCGCGCGGATCACCGAATTTTGTCATTGAATAATTGTCCCACAGAATTCCGTAATTCCGGTTTGAGACTATGAATGGAACTGACACCTTTGTATTGTACTGGTAAAGGACTTCGTTAAGTCCTTTATAATTAAATTCATCCGACTGATGCTGGCCAAGTCCGTAAAATGCCTCATCAGATGGCGACTCAAAAACCTGCCCGATGGTATAAGCTTCAGTTCCCTCAACAGTTATGGGAGCAAATGATTTACCTCCCCCGGGTGGTTCGCTTAAAATAACCCTGTCATTTTCATCACAGAAAATTACCTGTCCGGTAATAAGCGACACTTTTGCCCTGATCTTGTTTGTCGTTACAAAAAGGGTATCCTGAACCTGCTTTACATTAAAGGAGGGTTTTGCAGAATTCCCGTCAACAACACACAGGCTTTTTTCATCAGAGAATCTTTGCACAGGTGATGCCAGAATATGAATGATATCATCATTGATCACCTCCAGCTTCATTTGCTCTGGGATATCGGTGCTCCCCGACCGGAGCTTAATGATTACCCCGTTATCCGTTTTTTCCCATACAGTCTGGGAGCACATGGTAAAAAGTATTGCTGCTGCAGGAAATAAGAATAGCTTTCTCATCGATCTTTGCTTATTGTTTGATAACCTGACCAAGTTGAAAACAGGAAATGAAACGTGATGAACAAGAAAAAAAACTGTAATAAAATTAATTGATTATCGGTTATTAATGAAAAAAGTTACCTACAAGATATCAAGACTTTTTAAATTATAACTTCTGCTTCGATTTCGGTAAGCAGGTCGTCCCTGCATATATCTGCTTCAATAAATATTACCGGTGAGTCAGGGAAGTACTCATAACAGATTTTCTTTACCGGATTGAAATCTTCCTGTTTCTTAATATAAACCCTCAGCAGGGAAAATTTTCCCGGACTGAGATCCTGACTTCCCGTCAGCTGTTTAATCCGTTCATTATCCGCGACTTTCCTTATATTTTCAATTGTCACTATGGCTTGTTCATTAATATCTCCTATTCCAATGGTCTCCTGTCCGATAATTGAAGCAGTACCTGATACAAAGAGGGTATTGCATGTTTTGTTGATCATCAGCAATCCCCGCTCAAACTGAGGCGGGTGCTTGACAGAACTGCTGCCTGTTGCAACTCCTTTCAAAACCTGCTGTCCATATTCATAAGCGTTTACCTGATTCGGGTTGTTAATAGCTTTCAGTTTAACAGTATCATCTGACTTTCAATGCACAAAAATCAAGAAAGACGCCGCCAAACTTCATCCCTACGCCTGTAGCTGCAGGAAAGCCTGCAACTGATCTGTATTTTTTATAATATTCACTCCTTACTTCATTGAAAACCTGATAATTCTGAAATCCTTCCTTCATTCCCAGTATATCCCCGATAAAATTCCATTGCCTCACCAGATTATTAAACGAGAGGTTCTCTCTGTGAAGGATCCCCGCTACAATGTCGAAAGCTGCAACAGCCGCTTTCCTGGTGTCGCCCATGTACTGATCGTTCCCAAGTCCCGCTCCCCAGACCTCCTTTAAACTATCTGATTCAATCACCACATATGGAACTGAATCATAAAATTTCGTTGTGATGCCTGCCGGGCTTCCTTTCAGATACAACGCTTCGACAGCAATTTTCCCCGGTTTTTCAGGTGGATGGATTGAAACATTAAATGCGGGACACATATCTTCAAATGTATCAATCACCGATGTTCCAATCACTTTCTTGATTTTTACATATGATGGATAATCAGGCAAACTGGTAAAAATATTGAGTTTCAGAGGCCTGATCCCTGAAGAAAGATCTTCCACTATCTGATTCCGGCACTGTTCCCACTCTTCTTCTATGCTCCCCGGAATCGCAGGGAGGTATACAATATATTTCTTCAACATAAAAATCAATCTTTGACCGCAAAAATAACATCTTTTGCCGGAGAACCAATAGCTTTAAGCATGGACCGGCCATCAGTCGTGATTTTGCCTGTTACAAATTCGGGAACATTAAATGATCTGAGGGATTTTTCATAATAATCAGGATCTTTCTGAGGTACCAGAAATGGTTTGCTGAAGGTTCCGTTTTCGCTTGCATAAGTGATAAAAGGGCGGGTATATAATCCATCCATCCTGCGACTGCTGAATATCATCCAGCGGGAATTTGATGACCATGAATGATAACTCTCCGTTTCAGAACTGTTAATGTTATCTATTGGACTGGAAATTACCTGATGCCAGATCGAGCCGGTAAAGATCCGCTTCCCTGTGCCAGATCGAAAAATTGCCATAGTCCGAAAGGGTAAATACAAGATTTTTCCCATCGGGTGAAATTCTTGGAAATGAGACGCTTTTCCCGGTCTGAAACGAGCTTACCAGTGTGTCAATCCTCTCTCCGAAAGAACCTGATGAGGCATCAAAGTCGATCCTGCATAAACTGTATTTGATTTTATCGTAATCATCAGGCTGAATACCCTTTTTTGCACTGCAAAAGAACAGACTCTTACCATCGGGAGAAAAGGCCGGAAATGTCTCAAAGCTTTCTTCGGATGAGATGATTTTACTGGTTATAAGGTTATTATTCCTGATATCGTAAACCACAATATCCGATTTTGAGTCGAATACTTCAATCCTTTTTTCCTTTACGGAATGAAAAACCTGCTGAATTGTGTTGACAGAATAAGCTATGAAATCCTGTGAAGGATGCCAGAATGGATAAACACAGTTTGAGATCGTTTCTTTAACCTTTGTATTAAGCTTTAAGACATTCCCATCCTGGACAAGAATAGTGCCGCCGACGTTACCCCTCAGATGGAACATCATGTCATCCGGATTATTTGCCCTGAATGAATGACAATTCATGCAGGCTCCCGGCAATAAGCCGGTTGTTTATTATCGGTTCCTGATCGAAATGTAGAAAGATTGCGCTGGTATATTCCCATTTCGCTCCAGGTTTCATATCCCGGAGCGCATCAGGCGGTAAACTATCCATGGATCGACAGGCTCAGTCCTGATATGGATACTGAAAGGTTTGTATCTGATCCATTTTCCTTCATAACGTGCAAAAAGAGTCACACTCAGACTGCTTCCGGAATTATCTTTTAAAAGTCTCCGCCATTTCTTCGGCGGAATAATGATCTTATCTTTCCCTCTGATCGTGATCCTTTCATATGCACCTTCGATGGATACTTCCAATTTTTCAGGATCATCGACAGACTTAAAATTCAAAGGTGCAATATTCAAGGGGATGACCACATCACGGTAATCAGGAAAGATCGCGAGGTTGAGTATCCATCTGATTCAGAATCCCTGACCTGTTTATTGCAGGAAGAGATCAGAACTGCTCCTATAACAATAATTATATATAATCCCCGGCTCATGTTGATCCTGTATTATTTTTTTTCTCCTCCACGGAACTCATTTCCACTTCTTCAAAATGCAGGTAATACCAATAGGTACCTGAAAATCTCTTTTCCAGCCTCTCACCTGCATCGGGGTATGTTGTATAAATATCTGCATAAGCCTTCATCCTGAGCTTCGTATCCTGGCTGACATATACCGGGGAGTTGGTCATGGGATCCTCATTGTTCAGCCCAATTATGTACATTATGGCTTCCTGGTATGAGACCGGAACTGTTTTGTACTGCATCTTCTCCATTATCGGAATGCAGTTGATGAAATTCCTGAGGTCCTTATTGATCATGTAAAAAGCCATAAGGTATTCAAAAGCCATTTTATTGTCAGGATGCTCCTTAACCATCCTGTTCAATACTGCTTCGATATTCTTCACATGGAAAAAATAGTCATTGCGGACCATGAACTTCCGTTTTTCTCCCCAGTCAGGATCATTATTTATCTTTTCTTCATCATTAAGATATGTCAATGTTGTTTTCGCCCATTTCCTGTAAAAAATGGTTTTCTCAAGGAGCTTTAAGTATTTTTCAGATACTTTGTACTGTCCGTTAATAAGATTTGTCTCTGCCAGTCTTTTAATTGTCCTTACCGATTTCCCCATATTGGGAATGGTTTCCATGCATTCAAAGGCATATTCCTGTGAGGCGTTGGTCAGACCAAGATGATAAAGTATCTCATTGCCCATTGCGGCTGTCACATATTCCCTGTTAAAGGGAAGGAAAAGTCCGTTTATTCCATGCTGGTCATAACTGAACATCCTGTTGCCCAGCTGTTCTGTTTTGGCCAGAGAGAGATTAAGCATGGCCAGCGACAAAAAATTGCGGGGAGGATTTTTATCAGCATATTTCAGAACATCATTCCACCGTTCGTTCCTTACCAGATAATCATAAGTCATTATTTCTTCAGCTTCAAAATTTGCAAAGCTTTTAAATCCTAACCAGCATAAAACTGCGAATGCTGCGATCTGAACTGAAAGTGCAGCTCTAATATTTTTTTCTTTAAGTGAAACAAAATGCACTATCAGCATCAACAGAGGCGGAAGAGTGAACAGAACCAGGATTGCAGCCGGGATCGTGGTCAGGATATTATAGTAAAATTCACTCATAAAGGTCATCATAAGGGGCTGAAGAATAAGATATTGCCTCACCAGAAGAGGAATTCCTGCAGCGATCAGAAGATATGCAACGAAATACCATCCCCTGAGATTATATGAATAAACCTCTTTGCCTGAATGAGTCTTTTCCCGCGATCTGAGGTAAAGCAACAGTTCATGCACCAGCATCAGAATCAGAAGACTCATATAGGATCCTCCGGCCAGCCAGTAAGTCAGAGGTATAAGGATAAGTCCCGCTACAAACCTTGTTTCTGTCAGTCCTGATGCTGACATAGGCAAGTCCTGAAAGCATTGCCAGAAGGAAACCTGTTATGGCCGACACCGGATAAAACTCATTGCAAAGGATCATTCCCGCTAACAGCGAGGGTATAAAACTGACAGGGAACAAGACCGGATTGGAATTAACAGTTAGAATTAACCGTTTCATAACCTGCTGAAGGGCAAATAGTAATCCAGCAATGATCAATGGTCCGGCGAGTGACAGGTAATAAAACTGGGTCAGGAATCCGCCGATATATCCGGAGAAGCCTCCGGGATACACCAATTTTGTAATAAAGAAGTCACCTGTCAGCAGGAACAGCTGAAACTGCTCCTCAAAATGGAGATGGCTGTTATAGAAGAACGCAAAAAAAACAAATATTCCGGCAAAAAATATTCCGGAAAACAGATACTCGGCATATTTTACAATCTTATTATTCACCATGTTTCCCTGGTTGCCACTTCCGCTGTAAAACTACAAAAGTTTCTCAATTTTCACCAAGCAGCTTATCGGCTGCCAATACCAGGAACATGAAATTTGTCGCTCCCCCTCCCATTACATACTCCTGCTGCTGCCAGAGGTATGGACAGTCGAGCAGTTCCGGAAAATCGGGCCGGATAAGTGCAGTACCTGATGAAACACCTCCCGGAATATACGACCAGTCAGCTCTGTTTACACCATAAGCAACAGTAGTCGACCTGGCTCCGACACCCGAAGCAAACGAGGATGTGTTTTCTCCCGGGTGGACGCCCAGAATAAAATTAAGGGCGTTGAAGACCGGAGCTGAGGGGAAGATATCAGGGAAGGCTGTGTGCAGGAAATACTGCCTGACACCAAATGACTGTATGTCCCAGCCGGCTCCCCAGATATTAGGCCTGTACGGTACTCCGAAAGGCGTTTCTGATGCCTGCTTCATTATATCTTCCGACAGGCTTTTTGCTGCATTTTTTACAGCGGTCGTGAATTCAGCGCTGTTGATCTTTGGAAGGGTACGTCCGATCAGCCATCCGAGATCCCGGATACCTTTGATCACTGCAGGTTCATTCTGCAGGATAAAATTCCTGTACTGTTCTTCACCTGTAGTTATAAAAAGTTCTGAAGCAGCATGGATTTTTGAGTTTATTGCTCTCCCTGTCAGCTGATAGTCATGTGAATAGATAGCCCTGGCAACATCAAGGCATTGTGTACTGAGGGTGTCATTGAATCCTTTCAGGGCTCTTGCGGAAGCTGCAAGATGAGCTGCTGTTGAAAGCTCACGCGAAGGATTGTTTTCTGTAAACACCCAGCGGTCATCAGGTACAGAGGAAGAAGTACCTGTTCGTTCTCCGGCCAACAGATCCTTGTAATAGATCAGGCCGTCGGTCATTGTCGATCCGTCGCCAAGCAAGACGTACTGCCTCTTCGTGGGACATATGATCCCCCTGTAGAGACGTCCGAGATTTTTGTATCCCCCTACAACTGAAAGAGCACCATGCTCTATCTGCTGAAGTATATCCGGTTTACCATCAGGCTGATGTATTTCAACAATCCTGGTTTTCTGATCGACAGAGGTTTCATCATACCTGATCCCAAAAGCTTCATCAGCCATTACGAGGATGTAAACCTCACCGCTCTGGGATTCAACACGCAGATCATAGTCGCCTGCATCGTGCCATCCCCCTGTGTTAAGCCCCGGCACATGATCACCTGATTTGAAATCTGTCAGGGTGGAGCTGCCCTGAATATAACCGTCAAAATGATTATGGTTTACCGGAGCCATCCTTGCATCATCCATGTGGCACAGTCCATGCCATACGCGGTATTTTTCGTTCACCCTCATGTGGCACATCTGGACCGGAAGGAAATATTCCAGTGTTGGTTGCCAGACATTACGCTTATATACATCTGAAGCAATTCTGAAAGGCTGTGATTGCTCATTGCCATACCTGATGAAATAAAGGCCCTCCTGTTTAACCGATGAAAAATCGAATTTCAGATATTTATATCTCAGGAAAGAACCCCATAAGACTGCTTTGCTCACAGGTATTGAGTTATTCCTGCCATTTTCACCCACGCTGACAAGAACCGGGTCAGCTATTTTTGTTTCGTTCTTATCAATTTCAACTAATGCTACCTTTTCCTGGTCAGGATGGTAGCCGATCTGGGAAACATGAATCACAGGGGCGCTTTTCCATCCGGGTACAGCATTCGGCGTAATGATCCACTCAATTGCATTTTGCGACGATCCTTCGGCCACCAGGGAACGGACCACAAACCAGCCGTTGTTATGAACATACCGCCCATCGAGAAGCTGAAGATCTCCTGTCCTGGATTCAATCGACATCCGCAGCAGATCATTTTCGGGAGCCACAACCAGTCTTTTTCCGGATGCCATCGGCTGTGCCGCTACAATTTCACCTTTGCTGTCGGCAAAAGCAGGACCATTAGCCTGCCTGGTGAAAATTCCCGTTTGCTTATCCATGAACCAGGTCTTGCCGAAAAGCACTCCGGGAAAAAGTTCCATATTAAAGCCAACTTTCCCGATAAATTCCTTAGGAACAGGATTGTCGAGATCGACAGTGATTACAATGGATTCACCCTGAGGTCGGATTTTTACCGTATAAGTGAGATTGAGATCGGGATATTCAACCGGATTGAAGCCCTTACGGTTTATGGCAGGATCGGGGTAAGCCAGCCTGACCGTTATGGTGTTACCCTCCGAATCAACCTTCCTGTCAATCTGCTTTGGTATTGGCTGCCATTGACCGGGAGTTTCATCGAGACGTATATCTCCGTTTGTCGCCAGACGATTGCCATGCATGATAACTGCAACTCCACCCTGATGGCCCTCAGGATAAATATCATGGAAAGCCATTACGTTAACACCACCTCTTTCGAAATACTCGAGCTTATTCAGGGTGAAGGATGCCTGCTGGGAGAAGGATAGCTGTACAACTATTAAGAATCCGGTTAGCAATAAAGTCTTTTTCATCTTACATTTTTACGGTTAATAATGATCTCGGACATGTAATTACATTGTAATTACATCTCTTTTCTTATCCAGACATTCGAACCATCAGCGGGATTTGCTTTTTCAGGCTTCGATGTTGCTTTTACTGTATTCCGGTTGTTCCGGGCATAGTTCGGAACTGCGACCAATGGTGAACCATCCGACCACTTACCGTTAATTATCATCACACCCCCCAGGAGATCTTTCTTCCATTCAAGCGAAAGCGGACCCGTACCTATATATTTTTCAATATCAGGCTGATCGGCTTTCTCAATGTTATATACCAGGGGTCCGTACTTCAGGGCTACCCTCCCTCTGTCGGCAGCAATCCTCTCATCTGCAGTTATCGTCTGAATCTCCATTGGTACTTCAAGATCAATCTTGTCTCCGGCTTTCCACGTCCGGTTTAACACAGCATACCCTTTATCAATTTTCTGAGAAACAGGTTTGCCGTTGACTGTAAGAGTTTTCAATCCCTTTACCGCCGGAACTGGAGCGTACAAACTGCTGGTAGCCCGATCAGGGACCCGTACATAAACGGTAAATTTTGTGGTTTTCGCAGGATTGACAGTAATGGAAACCTTACCGTTCCACGGGTAATCTGTTTTCTGGATCATTTCAACATCGGTGCCTGCAACCTTTTCGATTTTTATTGTGCTGCCTATGAACATATTGACGTAAACGCCATCGCTGCCTTTAACATATGTCCAGGTCGGGATCATAAGAAGAGTTCTGGGAATATTCCCCACACAACAGGGACAAACATGCCATGAATATCGCGACTGGCCTGAATTCAGCGGATTGTCGTAATAGAAATTCTTCCCCTCGAGTTCGAGCGATCCCAGCAATGCATTGTACATTGACTCTTCATAAAGGTCAGCATATTTGGCGTCATGATATGCCAGGTTCATTTTGTACTGAAAGAATATCAATCCGCAGGTGGAGCATGATTCGCAATAAGCATTGTTGCCAAGCGAATAATCGGGCCCGAATCCTTCAGAGGTTTCCCCGCTTCCGATTCCCCCTGTCAGGTAGTACTTTTTATTCACAATGTTATCCCACAATGACATTACTGCGCTCTGGTAGTCAATGTCACCGGTCTCAGCAGCTATATCGGCCATCCCTGAATAGCTGTACACAGCCCTCACTGCATGTCCGACTGCCTCATATTGCTGCTGTACAGGCACATGGCTCTGATCATATTCACTCCCGTTGCGCCGGCTGTCGAGCAGGAATTTTGCCAGACTAATATAGCTGTCACCCCGATGGTTTCCTTCCATGTCATTTACAAAGCGCCCGAAACGGACAAGAGCCTGTTCCATCTCCTGGTGTCCGTCGTACCATTCTTTCTTGCCCGGCCCGATATTTGCAACCCAGCAATCGGCAAGTTTTTTGGCAGCATCATAGAGTCTCTTGTCCTTCCCTTCAGTCAGGGTATAGTGATTAATGGCCGACTCAAGAAAATATCCGGCGACATACCCTTCATGATTACCCCTGGTTTCGGGAGCCCATCTCGATTTCCAGCGGGAAGTATCACGCAGAGTATATGCTGTCTGAAGGTAGCCGTCAGGTTCCTGGGCGGCAAGTATGACTGGGATCCACTTTTCAAGTGTAGCCTTCATTTTCTCCTGGGCAGCAATAATTTCATTGTCTCCCTGCGGATCGATCATAAGAGCGATGCTCATTGATTCGATAGTCTGGTGAACCCATGCATTTGAGAACACATATCCTTTGTGTTTCCCATGAGGTTCTCCCCTTAAAGCTTTGCCGGCTTCAATAAAGTTGTCGAGTCCGCCTTCCCCGAGCTTGAGGTCGGTCCGTTCGATCTGGTCGATGCACCATGGTATCCAGTTTACTATCATTGCTTTGGCACGAGCATTCCATAGCGGGCTGTCAATTTTATACCTTTTGGTATAAACAACATCAAGCCGTTCCGGTGGTGGAGGTGAAGTCACTTTCACTGTAAGCTCAGATGTTGATGACAGATCTCCTTCTTCCGCAGTCAAGCTGAGGACATATTCTCCTGTTGCAGAAAATTCAGCAGTTGTTGTCAGATCCCCGGGATTATTAAAAACGACATTGCCCGGACCTGATTTCTTTTTCCAGGTAATTCTTGTCACAGGTGTGACTGATTTTGTTTTGCCTGATAAATAGGTTTTTCCGCCGATGATCACCGATCGGTCGACTCCTGATATGGCAACCGGAGGATGATTCGGGGTGTTTTCTGCCTGGAAAACCTGCCATTCAAGGAGTGTACCCGGGAATCTGTCGGCTGAATCGGCTTCAAGTCTCAGCCTGGTTGTCTGAACCGGATCAAATGTTGTCCTGTTATATTTATTGTTTTCCACACCAAGGCCGGAAGCATTTTTAACCAGGATAAAATCATTCCCATCCCAGTATTTGATCCTGTAAGCCTGGGGAAGTCTCACAGTGTTTCCGAAATTCCACCAGTAAACAGCGATCCCGTTGGTTGTCACCGGTCTGGTCCAATCATACTGCACCCACTGATTTGAGAGGCGCTGGGAAGGCCGGTTGCCGCCCGTGCGCATTCCAGCTGTGACGGCAGGGGTCAGGCCGTCGTTCAGAAAGTTCGGGGAGGCGCCAAATCGAGCTGATGTGGAAGACGCCGCAACAATTGCCAGATTTTTGTCTGACGATTGAGCAGTTGTTGCCTGGCCAAAAAAGTATGCGGATATCGCAATGAGGATGGTTAGGGTTAAGATTCGTAATTTCATATACTTTCTGTTATGATATAGGATTTAATCCACACTAAGATACTCCATTAATCATAAAGATCTGCAAAAATCAGCGGGATCAGCGGGAAACAAAGAAGTTTCCCGCAGATTATGCGGATCGGCGCAGATCAGTTTAGTTCATGTATCCCGGGTTCC
>CAWHGX010000002.1:0-17018 GCA_963828775.1 uncultured Bacteroidales bacterium
GGTGTGGCACCTTGTGGTAAAGGATTGCCAAAAAAATCAACTGATGGAGGATCAAAACCAGAAACATCCTTAATTTTAATACCCCTGTTTCTTAATGGTGATTCAGGTTTCAATAGAAAGCCTGCTAGTGTTCCCAACAGGTATGGATCTGATATTTCTGTAATAAAAGGTCCGGTAAGAAGCGGATCTGCCTCCAATCCCATTATTTTATTGTCAGAGGTCTCCTGCCCTGTGGCCTTCGCCCATTCTGCAAGGGAACTGTACTGCATAAATTTGATGGGACCTCCTGCACTCCACCATACATTTCCCAGAAATTTACTGCCATTGTTCTTCCCGCTTATCATCGGACCTGATCCCAGAAATATATTGTTGCTGAAAACAAAATTCTCATGCGCTGATGCATTTTCGAAACTGATTACAGGCGCTGAGGCGCTGTATGCCACATTATTATAAATATAACAATCGGTCAGTTGTTTGCTTTCACCCGATCCGTTCCAGATGAAGAAACTGCCTGAACCCTCTGTTGTATGTGCATCATTTATGCTCACGCAATAACGGATGATATTGTTCGACCATACTGATGCGCCCGGATACTGAAATAGTCCGTAGCCGGCACCTTCGTTTTCGTAGGAAAGGCAATACTGAATAAGAGAATTTGTAACACCGCCATCAAGGTCAAAACCGCCGCCGTCCTTCCCTCCTTTTGAAGTCCTGTTTTTATAGCTGATGCAATACTGGATGATAACATGATCACTCATCCACGTCCATATTCCCACAGGACCATTCCCCTGGCGGGGCATATCCCAGCCATTACTGGTTGCTGTGCAATGATCAATTATCACACTGTCGGAAACACCGACAAGGATCCCGTTCCCGCTGTGATTGTCCAGAATGGTTGGATCGCCGGCGTTGTTTTCGGCTTTACAGTCTTTTATCAGAATGTTTCCCGAGGAATCCTGATGAGAACCCATAACATTTATTCCGCAAAAGCCGTTCCCGTAGGCAATTACATTTCTGACCTCTGAATTTCGGCAGTTATACAGATCCACTCCGGATTTCTGGAATCCTTCAGCATAAATATCCTCAACGACACAATTGGTGCTGTTCAGCAGCTGAAGACCATTAGTTAAATTCCCACCCTTACGTCCGCTGCCCATGAGCGTAAGGTTGTTTACACGTATGTTTTTGCAGTTTTCTATACGTATCGCTTCAATGTTGCCTCCATCGATAACAGGTCTGCCTTTACCATATGAACCGATAATAACAGGGACAGATTCAGTGCCCTGAATATCATCCATAACCAGGGTACCTTCGAAAACCTGGCCTCCGGCAAAAAAAATGTTACCGGATCCGGATTTCAAGCGGCTATTCAATTCCTGAATTGTCTTTATCGGTTTCCTGACAGTTCCGGGATTATTATCATTACCGGTTTGAACATTGATATGTAATGTAGAGACAGGTCTGAGACCTGTCTCTACATTACATCCGATATAAAAAACCAGGACGAATACAAAAACAATCGATTTGTTATTCCACAATCCATTCATATATCCCTGTCGAATAATCCTTATTTAGTTGTCGGAAGCCAGACCATCATCTGACCCGGACCACGGTTATTCCATAATGCATAAGGGATCAGAGTGACACTCTCCTGTTCCAGAGTCTCAATTCTCCCGTCAAGGGTTTTCTTTGTCTGTGCACCGGTAGTTTTGATAATTTGTGTACCCTCTAGCAGATCCGGAGCAAATTCAGTCGAAAAGGCTGAGCCTTTGTCAATTACAAGATTCAGCACTTTACCGTCATTATTATCCGGCCATTCCGCACAGAAGATCATCGGTCCCCGCTGTACAGCAATTTTGCCAATGTCATCCCTGATCTTCTCATCAGCGATCAGTGTACGTACAGGCATTGGCATATCGAGCATGATCTTATCTCCGCTGTTCCATTTCCTGCTGATTACTGCATAGCCCTTTTCTATTTTGGTGATTAGAGTTTCCCCATTCACATGAAATCGTATAGTCTTCATTATTCTGGTCAGAGAATTTGTAAAGGCCTCCTGGCAGTGCTTCATTGCGGGCCCACCCCGGAATCCGGAGCCTCAATTCAAACCTTCCCGGGGATCCGGGATCAACAGTTATTTCCACTTTACCGTTCCATGGGAAATCAGCTTTCTGGGATATTTTCACTTCTCTATTACCTAAAGTGATATCCGCGTCATTCGATAAATAGAGATTTACGTACAGTTCATTCTTTCCGGTTCCATAAATATAGCCCGGTATTGCAGGAACAAATCTTGCCACATTCGACGGACAACAGGCGCACCCGAACCAGGCCTGCCTTTCATGCTGGCCATTCGATTCAAGCGGATTGGGATAAAAGAACCTGTCGGCTGAAAGCGATACTCCCGAAAGCATTGAATTATATAAAGTCTTCTCAAGAATGTCGATGTATTTTCCGTCACCGTGCAAAAGGAACAGCCTGTGGTTTGTAAAAATATTCCCGATCGATGCACATGTTTCGCAATAGGCTGACATATTAGGCAGAACAAACGGATCGGCAAATCCCTCATTCCCGCCTGTTGCTCCGATTCCTCCGGTTATGTACATCTTACCAAATACTATATCCTCCCATATCCTGGTGATAGCATTCAGGTATGCATCATTTTTTTCAATAGCGGCTATATCGGCCATTCCTGAATACATATATGTTGCCCTTACCGAATGGCCAACAGCTTCAGTCTGGTCGATCACTCTCTTGTGAGCCTGGTTGTAGGCATCACCTTCCGGACCCCGGATATCGAGGAAAAATTTTGCAAGATCGAGGTATTTATTTTCTCCTGTTGCCCTGTACAGCTTTACGAGTCCCATCTCGATCACCTGGTGCCCCGGATATACTTTTACCCTGTCCTGGCCAAAATCCCTGTTCACAAGGTCAGCTGATTTAATGGCAATGTCCAGCAGTGACCGCTTGCCTGTTGCCTGGTAGTGAGCAACTGCGGCTTCATACAGATGACCGATATTGTAAAGTTCATGACTGAGAATGGAATCAAGCTCCCATCTGTTTTTGCTTGCCCATTCATGCAATCCTTTTCCGCCATGCATTTCAGCAATTGTCCGGTTGGTATACAGATAGCCGTCATCTTCCTGTGCAAGACCGATTTTCCATATCAGCGTGTCGAGGTATGCATCAAGTTCCGGATCGGGATATGTTTGCAAGGAATAGCTTGCACCTTCAATGATTTTGAAAACGTCAGAATCATCAAAAGGATAGATAGTTTTAAAAGTGCCGGTGTCGAGACCGCCGGCAATTTCAAAGTTCTTCACCCTGCCCGAAGACTCACAATATGAAAATGCGATAGGAATAGTGACAGTCGCATTTTTCTTTATCCTTGGAGCCCAGAAATTATCTGTAAGTTTTACTGAGGTAAACGGTACCGGCTGAATAGGGTAATCCGCACCAGAGTTTTTGCTGCATCCTGTTAAAATTGCAGCAATAACTGTAATTGCTAACAAGTGATTTGAAAACTTCATCATAGATATAATTTCAGGTTTTATTGTCCTTTAAGCCCCTCCCTCATCGGGGGAGGGGTTTGGGGAGAGGTCATTTCGTTAGCTCCAGTACCACCACCGATTTTGCCGGCATTGTTACTGTCACTACACCCTCTTTATAGTTGAAACCGGTGAAAGCTGCTGGTTTTACTTTATCCACAGCGTCAAATGTGTTATGTGCATTTATGGCGTCGGCAGTCAGAACCTCACCTGTTATCTTTTTATAGGTTTCACCAATGACCGGACATGTCACCACTATTGATTTGTTTGGATTAAGGTTCGCAAGTGAGATATGCACTTTACCATCCTTATCCACTGATGCTGAGGCTGAAACAGCCGGAATTCTTCTGTCACCAAATGCATAATCCTCGCACCTCAGGTCGGTTTTAAGCAGCTGAGCCTCCTGGTGAACCCTGAACATCCTGAAAACATGGTATGTGGGAGTCAGCACCATTTTGTCATCTTTTGTAAGGATTACTGATTGCAGGACATTAACTATCTGAGCAAGGTTTGCAACTTTGACCCGTTCTGCATGCTGGTTGAAGATATTCAGGTGGATTGCTGCAGTGAGAGCGTCCCTCAGCGTGTTTTGCTGGTATAGAAAGCCGGGGTTTGTTCCGGGTTCAACATCATACCAATTGCCCCATTCGTCGACAACAAGTCCTTTTGTCTTCTGAGGATCATAGCGGTTCATAATTGCCTCATGCCCCCTGATTATCTCATCCATCTGAAGGTTAGCCCTCATTGTCTTGAACCAGGCGTTTTCATCAAAACTGGTGGCGGATCCCTTGGGTCTGCTCCAGCCGTCGGGAACTGAATAATAATGTATCGATAATCCCTGGAATCTTCCGCGCGATTCCGGATCCTTCATCAGGGTCTCTGTCCATGCAACATTGTAATCCGAAGGTCCGCAGGCAACCCTGTAAAGCCGGTTCCCTCCGTAATTATTAAGGTACGTTGAGAACTGCCTCATTATATCGGTATAGAATTCGGCAGTCATATTGCCCCCGCACCCCCAGTTCTCGTTACCTATTGCCCAATATTTGACTTTCCAGGGCTGTTCCCTGCCATTCTCCTTGCGGAGCCTGGTCATGGGACTGTCGGAGTCAGACGTAAGATACTCCACCCATTCAGCCATTTCCCTTACTGTCCCTGAACCTACGTTCCCATTAATATAGGCATCACAGCCGAGCAGTTCCGAAAGCTTCATGAATTCGTGAGTCCCAAATGAATTATCCTCGGTTACCCCTCCCCAGTGCGTGTTGACTATTGAAGCTCTCTTTTCCTGTGGTCCGATACCATCTCTCCAGTGGTATGTATCAGCAAAACAACCGCCCGGCCACCTGAGATTAGGAACTTTTATTTCGCGCAAAGCAAAAAGAACATCATTCCTGATACCGTAGGTATTCGGGATCTTTGAATTTAATCCGACCCAGATGCCTTCGTAAATGCATCTTCCGAGATGTTCCGAAAAGTGGCCGTAAATATCCTTGCTAATAACCGGGCCCGGATTGTTTGCAATTACGACAAGCTGATTGACAGTAACAAGATTTTCTTTTTGAGCAGAAGCAATGAAGCATGCCTGATAAAGAAAAATTAAAATGAGAAAAGATTTCCGCATGGTGATATTATTTATAGTATTTAATAGTAAATATGTTATTTTATTCTAATGCTATTTTTCTTTCCTATTCTTTCGGCCTCGCCCCCTAAATCCCCCTCTCCCAGGAGAGAGGGGGACTTAATACTCTGGCTTTTAAGCCCCTCCCTCTCCGGGGGAGGGGTTGGGGAGAGGTCGATACCTGTTGGAAAACAAAGTTCTACTTTAGTTCATTCTCAACAAAAGATCCCAGCTTTTTATACTTGCGGTAAAGTTCCTCATATTTGCCGGCTCTTACGGGATCTGGTTTATATTCTTTTTCGAATCCGCCGCCCATTGCTTTCTGGGCTGAAGGAAAATCTTTATGGACGCCGGCCATTACCGAGGCTGCCATGGCGGATCCAAGCGCACATGTCTGATCGGATCTGGCAACTTTGATCGGCATGTTCAATACATCAGCAACAATCTGCATTACATATGGATTCTTTTTAGCTACTCCGCCAATTGCAATCACACCATCAATTCGTACGCCTTCCGAAACAAACCGGTCATTGATCATTCTTGAACCAAAAGCTGTAGCTTCAACCAGCGATTTAAATATCCGGGGAGCATCAGAACCGAGTGATAAACCGGTAATTGCCCCTTTCAGTTCCTGGTTGGCATAAGGAGTCCGCCGTCCGTTGAGCCAGTCGAGGGCGACCAGAGCGGTTTCCTCATCTGCAAGCGATTCGGCCTGCCTGCTCAGTTCAGCTATCATCTGATCAGCCGTTTCGTAACTGATCCTTGCTTTTACCTGTTCATCAAGCCATGTCATGCCTGAAATAATTTCGCTGACAGGCCATAACAGAAGTCTGCCGAACCACGCGTAAACATCTCCAAAGGCCGACTGTCCTGCTTCAAGCCCGAGCAATCCCGGGATTATTGATCCGTCAACCTGCCCGCAAATACCTGCAACAAGCTTATCACCAACTTCATCCATTGGTGAAACAAGCATATCACACGTAGAGGTGCCCATTACCTTTATAAGCTGATATGGTTTTATCTCACCCCCTACGGCTCCTAGATGTGCATCAAATGCTCCGGCACCAATCTTAATGCCGGCCGGAAGGCCCAGCCTACGTGCCCATTCTTCTGAAAGTAGACCCACGCATACATCACATGTGAAGGTTTCGCTGAATAATCTTTCTCTCAGTCCCGCAAGGATCGGATCGAGTCTGACAAGAAAATTCTCATCAGGGAGACCATTGAAGTCGTTATGCCACATGGCTTTATGACCTGCCGCGCAACGGCTTCTTTTCAATGTCAGAGGATCTGTGTTCCCGGTTAACAATGCAGGGATCCAGTCGCAATGTTCAACCCATGAAAAAGCATTTTTTCTTACCCTTTCATTAGCACGCATCACATGAAGGATCTTTGCCCAGAACCATTCCGATGAATATACACCGCCCTCATATTTCGTGTAGTCAGTACCTCCCCACGATCTGGCAAGATCATTGATCTCTGCTGCCTCTCTGACCGCGGTATGATCCTTCCATAAAACAAACATCGCGTCGGGATCCTCTTCAAAATCCGGTTTCATCGAAAGCGGCACCCCATCTTTATCGACTGCAACGGGAGTTGAGCCCGTTGTATCGACGGTAATACCGACAATATTACTTATAATTTCCCCGGACAAGCCCTTGAGGGCTTCCTTCACCGAGTGCTCCATTCCTTCGATATAATCGAGGGGATGTTGCCGGAACCTGTTAGCTGAAGGATCACAATATAAACCCTTTTTCCATCTTGGGTATTCAAAAACTGATGTTCCGGCAGTTTCCCCGTTATCTGTACCGACAATTACCGAGCGGACTGAATCTGTTCCATAATCCAGTCCGATTACATATTTCTTTGACATAACTCAATTTTTAATTTTACCTTTTTTATTTTGTCCATAGTATGCATCTTTCCCATGTTTGCGCAGGAAGTGCTTATCGAGAAGATCCTGCCCGACAGGAATGCTGTGATGCAGGAGTACGGTATAGAATGCCATTCTCGCTATTTCCTCCAAAGCAACTGCATTGTAAACAGCCTCTCCGGCATCGAGACCCCAGCAAAATGGTCCATGACAATTTACCAGTGCTGACGGGACAGCAAGAGGGTCAGTAATACCCAGCCTTTCAACAATCACCTTCCCTGTATTCAGCTCATAATCCTCTTTGATCTCATCAGCACGGAGTTTTCTGGTACAGGGAACCTCTCCGTAATAGTGGTCCGCATGTGTTGTTCCGAACGGAGGGATATCCTTTCCCGCCTGAGCCCATGCAGTAGCGTAAGCAGAATGGGTATGTACAACTCCTCCGATAGAAGAATATGATTTGTAAAGAAAGAGGTGGGTTGGAAAGTCGGTTGATGGTTTATATTTTCCTTCAACTGAATTTCCTTCCATATCCATCACTACCATATCATCGGCTTTCATTGATGAATATTTTACACCTGACGGCTTAATCACCACAAGTCCGCTTTCTCTGTCGCGTCCGCTGGCGTTACCCCATGTGTGAATCACAAGGCCATGCTTTACCAGATCGATATTAGCCTGAAAAACTATCTTTTTCAATTTCTCCAGCATACCTTCTTTAACTTTAAGTACTCCAAACTTCAGGCACTCCAGGCACTTTATTTATTAACTTCCAGGCTGAAAAAGAAACCCTGTTTCTTATGGATCTCATACTGTTCCTTGTTGAATTTGAAATAATAAGCTCCTTTTTTTGAAGTCTCCTTTTCTTTCTCATCCAGTTTTTCGAGGATATTCATTGACAATATTTTCTTCCTGAAATTTCGCTTATCAATATCGTGCTGGTAGATAGCTTCATAGAGATCCTGAAGCTGGACAAGAGTAAATTTCTCAGGTAATAGTTCAAATCCGACAGGTTTGACTTTGATCTGCATCTGGAGCTCATTCAGGGCTCTGTTTACCATAAACCTGTGGTCGAATATGAGGTGAGGCAGACGGTTCAGAGACTGCCAATGGGCACCATGCAGTTCCTTAAGTTTCCTGTCAATGTCCTTGATTTTAATGAGCGCACAATAGGATGTTGAGATCACTCTGGCTCCCGGATCTCTTTTAATCTCACCATAAGAATATGATTGTTCCATATAGACGTCCCTGAGTCCGGTCAATTTGTAAAGGATACGGCTGGCAGCCTCATCAAGACTTTCATTTTCCCTTACAAAACCTCCTGCCAGAGACCATTTACCCATGGAGGGTTCAAAACTTCTCTTGATCAAAAGGAGCTTTATTTCTTTTTCAAGAATATCATACCCGAAAATTATACAATCAGCAGCTACAAGATGCCTTGGATGTTCTGAATAAAGCTTCATAGGACGTATTCAGATTAAGAAAAGATAAATCATATTGCCAGTGGCAAAAGCAGCTTAAATTATGCCTCCTGAAAGATGAAAATAGATCTCATTCCATTTTATTTCCTTTTTAAATGTGGTGAGATCGCATTTCTCATCAATCAGAAGATATTCAATTCCCATCATTTCCGAGAGATCCTCAATATATTCAGCATCTATGGCTGTGCTGAACCCTGTATGATGAGCCCCTCCTGCCAGGATCCATGCAGCGGCGCCTGTCTTCAGATCAGGCATTGGTTTCCACAACACGCTGGCTACCGGCAGGTTGGGCATATCGGGACAATCGACAACCTCCACCTTATTTACTATCATTCTGAACCTGTTGCCAAGATCGATCAGCGAGGCGCATATAGCTTTGCCTGTGGCAGATTTGAATACCAGTCTTGCCGGATCAGCCTTACCCCCTATTGATAACGGATGCACCTCGAGATAAGGCTTGTCAGAAGCTATTGAAGGGCAGACCTCGAGCATATGAGCTCCCAGGACTCTCATCCCTGCAGGATCAAGATGATAAGTATAGTCCTCCATAAAGGAGGTCCCTCCCGGAAGTCTTGAAGCCATTACTTTCATTGATCTTACAAGGGCAGCTGTTTTCCAGTCGCCTTCAGCGCCGAATCCGTATCCTTTTTCCATAAGCCTCTGGACAGCAAGACCCGGTAATTGCTTCAAACCATGAAGATCCTCAAAGGTCGTTGTAAATGCCTTGAAATTTCCGGATTCCAGGAACTTTTTCATTCCTGCCTCTATCTTTGCCGCATCCCTGAGAGTTTCAGATTTTTCGACATCCCTTGTCAGATTATAGGAAGCTTTGTACTCTTCAATCAGGCTATTGACTTCGGTATCAGTGGCAGAATTCACAGCAGCCACAAGATCTCCGATCCCATAACCATATACGGAATATCCCATTTTCATCTGGGCGCTGACCTTATTGCCCTCTGTTACAGCGACATCGCGCATATTATCACCAAAACGGGCTATTTTCATGCTGCTTGCATCGTCGAATGCTGCTGCCGCCCTTGTCCATACAGCTATACGATTGACAGCATCAGGATCTTCCCAGTGCCCTACAACAACCTTCCGGTTTAACCTCATCCTGGCCCCTATAAATCCAAATTCACGGTCACCATGTGCCGATTGGTTAAGATTCATAAAATCCATATCAATTGTCTCCCATGGTATGTCCCTGTTAAGCTGGGTGTGAAAATGCAGGAAGGGTTTGTTCAGCACACTCAGTCCCCTGATCCACATTTTTGCAGGGGAGAAGGTATGCATCCATGTTATCAGCCCGATACAATTCTTATTATTATTTGCCTCGGAGCAGAGTACAAAAATAGAATCTGGAGTAGTGAGTACCGGTTTAAAGATTACCCTGACAGGTATTTTCTGTGAATTGTCAAGAGCTTCTGTGATGGCTTTTGAATCAGCGGCAACCTGAAGCAGGGTTTCAGGTCCGTACAGATGCTGACTTCCTGTGACGAACCAGACTTCCTTAATATTTAAATTTTCCATATTATCTTATCATTTTTTGAGTCTGTTGTTTGTTACCAGAAATAAATATAGAATGCAATACAAGCAGCCAATACTATGAGTGAAGCAATTACATCAAGTGTGCTCCAACTGTTACGTGTTTCTTTACGTTGTTCAGGACTTTGTGAAAAATAAGTTAATCCCTGTAATTGCTTTTCGTCGGCTTTCGGAGTAAAGAAGCTGATAACAACCATTAATAACATAGTGAATAAAAACAGGCCAATACAGAATTGGAGCCAGTTGATATTCAATACAGTCCATATACCTGAACGAAGTGACGGATCAGTAACCAGTTTTGCTGTGACATCATCATAGTGTGAACCCGGATCAAAAATCATCATACCGAGTCTTAAGAAACCAATCAGAGCGCCTATTAATAATCCCCACTGGCCAGCTTTTGGAGTAATCCTTTTGTTAAATACACCGAGGACAAATACGGCAGCAATAGCAGGTGCAATAAGCGACTGGACTTTCTGCAGATATTCATAAAGCACCGAGCCAATACTTTTCATTATAGGTATCCAGACTAAACCTAATAATACAACTGTTATTGTTGCAATACGTCCAATCACAACAAGGCGATGTTCACTGGCACTGGGATGATACTGTTTATAGAAGTCAATTGTAAATAAAGTTGCTGATGAATTAAAGTGAGCTGCCAGGGAAGTCATCAGGGCAGCAATAAATCCAACAATAACGACACCTTTGACACCCATTGGCAATAAAGTGCCTACCAGGGTGCCATAAGCTTCATTGTTGTCAGTAAAGACAAGAACACCCTGAGTTCTTAAGGCAGCAGCGATCATGCCTGGTATTAAGAATATGAAAACTGGTAAAATTTTAAGAAATCCGGCAAAAATTGTCCCTCTGCGGGCTTGTGTTAAATTCTTGGCAGCAAGCGCTCTTTGCACAATATGCTGGTCAGTACACCAGTACCATAAGCCGATAATGGCAGCAGCAAAGAATACGCTTACTCCCGGAAATTCATTGTACCACCTGTCAGCTTTATCAAAATGGAAAAGATGCATGTTGGTTGCACCATTTGCGCTAGTTATTTCCACAAGCTTTTGCCAGCCATCGATAATACCTCCGCCGCCAACTTTAATCAGGCCAAGGACCAGGATTGTTACGGCACCAATAATAAGAATAGGAGCCTGAATAACCGAAATTGTCATAATACCTTTCATACCACCTAAAACGGTAAATATTCCTGTCAGAAGCACAAGTCCGATTGCCCCATACCAGAAATCAATACCAAGGACAGATTGAAGGAAAATACCACCGGTAAAGGCTGTAACAGATACTTTTGTCAGAACATAGCTGATCAATGTGATAATTGAAAGCGTGGAACTCGTATCTCTGGTATACCGCAATTTCAGGAACTCCGGCATGGTAAAAACCCTGCTATGCTGATAAAAAGGGACAAATACCCAACCCAATATAAGGATTGCCCATCCATGCATCTCCCAGTGGGCCATTGCCATTCCGCTCTCTGCCCCTGCGCTGGAAAGGCCAACGAGATGTTCTGAACCAATGTTTGCAGCAAATATTGCCGCTCCTACCGCAAGCCATGTTTCACTGCGGCCTGAAAGGAAATAATCACTTGTATCGTCCTTTTTGTGTTTTATTACCCACAGAACAATACCAACAAGACAAGAAAAGAACAGAACCAGGATAATCCAGTCTAATGTTGCCATAATTAGTGTTTTTAATTATTAATATCTGATTATTTGAATTTCAAAAGGTTCAGGATAAGGAAAAAAAGGTTTGTAACCCTCACACCAAATTTATAAAAAATAATTAAATGTACCTTTTACACTTAAAAAATATTTTTCTGGTTTAATTCCATTAAGAGGTATACAGCTTCCTCATAGTTTTACCCCCCCAATTCCCAACAGGCGGGGGCAAATACTCGAAACCTTGAACGGATTGGAATACCATGAATGAATCAACTCCATTCTTTCAGCGATTCCTGAATAAACTCAATGATCCTCTGATTTTCAGCTTTACCTGAGCCGGTTACCGGAAAAGGTTCACCGAATTTAAAATGGATTATTTTTTTGCTGTCAAGCGGGCCAAGTTCCTTAATGACCTTACCCTTTCCCCAGAAATCAGTTTTAAGAGCTATGGGAACAACATTCACTCCGGCTTTCTTTGCCAGTTTTACTCCCAGCGAGTTAAATTCCTCAGGCTTAAATTCGACGCTGCGGGTGCTCTGCGGGAAAATAACAACAGATATGCCTTTTGACAGCAGTTCCATGCCTTTTGTCATCACCACTTCAAAGTCTTTTCTGGGATCTGTTCTTCCCACAACTATAGGATCTCTCGATCTCATCACATGTCCGAAGAGCGGATGTTTTACAAGGCTCTCCTTAACAACAAATGTAACCTCGCGATGAGGTGCAATTAGTCCGGGGAGTACCATTGTCTCAAGTGTGCTCATATGATTGCCTATGAACACCACCGGACCGGGATCGCCGGAAATATTTTCCATTCCTGAAATATGGAAGACACCACCGGATCTTTCGACAAACCTGAAAATATATATGGATGAATCCGACCATGCTTTAGTATCATATTTTCCCCTGATAGCCTGTTTCCTTGTCCTCAGGACAACTCCGGCATACTTGATTGTAAAATATACTCTGTTGCAATGGATGATTTTATCCCAAAGGCTTTTTTCTCCCTTTGCCGGACTATTATAAGTGAATGAGTCGAAATAACCAAGTTGCATTATAGAGAATTATATCATATAGCGGATGTGTTCCCCTTACTATTACAAACTCTCAGAAAAATATCATAAGCGCCTGCCTGTTTTCAAACTCAGAAATTGGCTTATACAAATCTAATATTAAAATTGTAAATTTATCCGGTTATCAAATGGCTAAAATGCTTTCAGGTCTGGTTTTATGAAGCTCTCTTTACTTGATGCAATAGTATTTCTTGTCCTGGTATTTGGGAATGTCGCTTTTGGTGCCACATTCTTCTTCAGAAACAAAACATCCGCGCAGTTTACTACCGGAGGAGGGAGAATTCCGGCCTGGGTGGTAGGGATGTCGATCTTCGCGACATTTGTAAGCAGCATTAGTTTTCTTGCCTTACCAGGGAAAGCATATGCAACAAACTGGAATGCATTTGTTTTCAGTCTCTCCATACCTTTTGCATCATTCGCTGCCGTTAAATTTTTTGTACCGCTGTACAGGGAAGTCGGAAATATTTCCGCTTATTATTATCTCGAACTGCGATTTGGAGCATGGGCGAGAATATATGCATCTCTCTGCTATATCCTGACACAACTGATGCGTACAGGTGCAATCCTTTTACTTCTGGCGCTTCCGGTGAATGCCCTTTTCGGTTGGGATATAAAAACTGTGGTTATTGTTACTGGCCTTGCTGTAATTTTATATTCAATGCTTGGTGGCATTCAGGCCGTGATCTGGACCGATACCATACAGGGAATAATCCTTATTGCAGGAGCAGTGGTCTGTGCAGTTTTTCTTACGTTTTCAATGCCTGATGGTCCCCGTCAATTATTTGAAATTGCTGCTGCAAACAACAAATTCAGTCCTGGAAGCTTTGGTCCGAGCCTTAAAGATTCTACTTTCTGGGTGGTTCTGATCTATGGTTTGTTTATTAACCTTCAAAACTATGGTATTGATCAGAACTACATCCAACGCTATATGACCACGGCCTCCGAGAAAGAGGCCAAGGCTTCCGCACTCTTCGGCTCATTGTTGTATATACCTGTTTCTCTATTATTTTTCTATATAGGAACTGCACTGTTTGCGTACTATAATGCTCAGCCCGGTCTTTTACCGGATTATCTCAGGATGCCGGGTTCGGGAGACAAGGTGTTCCCATTCTTCATTGCAACAGGCTTGCCTGCCGGACTTACCGGTCTCCTGATCGCAGCAATATTTTCTGCAGGAATGAGTACCGTTTCAACAAGTCTTAACAGTTCAGCGACCATTTTCCTGTCAGATTATTATAAAAGATACTTCAACAAAGGAGCTGACGAAAAAACCTCAATGCAGGTACTTCGTATTTCATCATTCATAACGGGCATACTGGGGATTGGAATTGCACTTGCCCTGGTAGGTGTTGAAAGTGTCCTGGATGCCTGGTGGGCATTAGCTTCAATTTTCAGCGGCGGAATGCTTGGCCTTTTCCTTCTGGGATATATTTCAAAAAAAGCGAAAAAGACCGATGCTGTTATCGGCGTGATAATAGGTGCTATTCTGATAAGCTGGATGAGTCTTTCACCGGTTTACTTTAACGAGGGAAGATTGTTAGCGTTCAGGAGCCCGTTTCACGCTAACCTTACAATTGTATTTGGCACTCTGATAATTTTTCTTGTTGGATTTATACTGGGTAACTTATTAAGAAAGAAAAAATGAAAACACTATTGCTAATTTTCGATTCACTCCTGATTTGCAGCTCCATTCTTTCTCAAAATCCGTATAAAGGTGATAAATGTATTATCAGATCTGAATTTATTTATCAACCTGAGGATGTTAAATTCCCGAGCTGTCATGCATCTACAATTGCTGAAATATCAGATGGATTAATCACTGCGTGGTTTGGCGGCACAGCAGAGAAGAGCCCTGACGTTGGCATATGGGTTGGCAGATTTACAGAAGGGAAATGGTCAAAGCCGGCCGAAGCCGCAAACGGGATAAGGGAAAACAATAAGCGTTACCCATGCTGGAATCCTGTACTTTTTAATTCAGGTGATGAGATCCTGCTTTTTTACAAAGTCGGACCCAGTCCTTCAGAATGGTGGGGCGAACTGATTACATCAAAAGATAAAGGGATCTCCTGGTCTGCATCGATAAAACTTCCAAAAGGAATTACCGGACCTGTGAAAAATAAGCCTGTCCTTCTGAAAAACGGAATTCTGCTATGCCCTTCAAGCACTGAAGATGAAGGGTGGAGAGTTCACATGGAGATGACTCCGGATAACGGGATAACCTGGGAAAGGACGACGGCATTAAATGAAAGAAGCAAAGCAGCCATACAACCCTCAATACTGGTCCATCCTTCCGGGAAATTACAGATATTATGCCGCAGCAGGCAATCCCAGATCCTGACATCATGGTCGGAGGATTCCGGTGCCACATGGACAGAACTTGCTCCTTCAGGTATCCCGAATCCTAACTCCGGGATTGACGCTTTAACCATGAAAGATGGCAGACACATGCTGGTTTATAATCATCTCATCTCAGGGCGTAACATGCTGAATGCAGCCGTTTCTGAGGATGGTATTAACTGGAAACCTGCAGTTCTTCTTGAAAATGACATAAAAGATACTGAATACTCTTATCCTGCCGTAATCCAATCACATGACGGAATGGTCCATATTACCTATACCTGGAACAGGAAGCTTATAAAACATGTTGTTCTCGATCCGGGATTGTTGGAAACAAGATCATTTTCAGGCAGTGGGTGGCCGGTTGAGTAGCAGTTGGGGACCTACCTTCCCAAAACAGGCATAATAAGGAGCAAAACCGAAAGAACAGCAATAATTCCGACTGCGCCCCACCCTATTATATTCTGAAAAGGCTTGTTCGTATATCTGCCCATTATCTTTTTATTGTTTATCAGGAGTATCATGCTGACCAGGACGACCGGTAGCAATAATCCGTTCAGCACCTGTGACCAGATAGAAATATCTATAAGCGGAGCGTCAGGGATAAGAATAATGATTGCTGATATGATCAGGATACCTGTGTACAGAATATAAAATTCTTTTGCTTCATCCCAGCTTTTATCAATTCCGGTTTCAAAACCAAAAGCTTCACAAACATAAAAAGCTGTCGCCAGAGGAAGAATGGTGGCTGAAAATACCGATGCAACAAACAATCCGAATGCAAACACATGCGATGCAAGCCTGCCTGCCAGGGGCTCCAGCGAAAGAGCTGCATCTTTTGCTTCGGTGATCTCTATACCATTAGGATACAGTGTTGAACCGCAGGCTACCATAATGAAAAAAGCAACAACAACAGTCACTATACAACCTATCACAATATCAATCAGGGTAAATTTGTAGTTTTTCATTTTCAGCCCTTTTTCAATGACCGACGATTGCATGTAAAATTGCATCCAGGGAGCTATTGTAGTTCCGACGAGAGCCATAACAACCGTAATACTTTTCGTATTGAATTCTATTCCGGGATTAATTATGGCTGATCCTATCTCGCTCCATTGAGGTTTGGCCATAAGTGCCGATATAACATATGTAAGAAGAGATGCACTGAAAATCAGGAATATCCGTTCCGCTATCTTATAAGTCCCTTTCACCACCAGCAGCCAGACTAAAAATGCTGCTGCAGGAACAGAAATATACTTGCTGATCCCGAATATCTCCATGCTTCCTGCCACTCCTGCAAATTCGGTGGTAGTATTCCCGATATTGGAAAGAAGCAATCCGATAAATATGAAAAAAGTGACCTTAACTCCGGCGTTTTCCCTTATCAGGTCTGAAAGTCCCTTGCCGGTAACTATCCCCATCCTGGCATTCATCTCCTGGATTACAAGCAGAACGATCAGGGAAGGTATAAGAGTCCAGATCATACCATATCCGTATATAGCTCCTGCAACGGAATAGGTAGTTATACCTCCGGCATCATTATCTACACTCCCGGTAATAATGCCCGGCCCCAGCAAGGCAAAAAATATCGTCAGGTTTTTAAAAAAGTTGGTCCGGCTGAATTTCGTCCTGAACATGTCTTCTCCGGTTATCTCTTGTTGGTTCTTCTCTTATTTATCAGATCCTCAACCACGTCATCAACAACCACCATGCCCTGAAGCTGGTTATTCTGATCCACTACCGGGACCGCCAGGAGGTTATATTTTGATATGGTCTCGGCAATATCATCAATTCTCTGATCGTCATAAAGGAAGACCGGTTCGGACTTCATTATCTGGCTTATAGATGTCTCCGGCTGTGC
>CAWHGX010000003.1:0-11732 GCA_963828775.1 uncultured Bacteroidales bacterium
GGGGCAGGACCCTGAGGAACCGGATTTCCGAAAAAATCTGTCAATGGAGGGTCGAATCCGTACATCGAAAGGATCTGAATACCGGTATCCTTTATTTTGGACCCGGGCTGAAGCATTAATCCGGTAAGGGTATTAAGTTTATACGGATCAGTGATGTCTGTAATAAAGGGACCTGTAAGGACAGGTTCAGAGATGGTTGTCCAGATGTTGTCGGTGAATTTGCTGCCGGTATTCTTGCCGGACATCATTTGTCCCGTTCCGATGAAGATATTGTTGCAGAAAAGAAAGTTCTTATGCTCTGAAGCATTCTCAAAACTTATTGCAGGGGCTGACGTGCTGTACGTCACATTGTTATAAATATAACAATTGGTCAATTGTTTGCTTTCATCCGATCCGTTCCAGATAAAGAAGCTTCCTGCTCCTTCGGTTGTATGTGCATCATTAATGCTGACACAATAACGAATAACATTGTTTGCCCAGCCGGATGCCCCAGGGTACTGAAATAAGCCATAACCGGCACCTTCGTTTTCGTAGGAAAGGCAATACTGAATAAGAGAATTTGTAACACCTCCGTCAAGGTCAAAACCGCCTCCGTCTTTTCCGCCTTTTGAGGTTTTGTTCCTATAACTGATACAGTACTGGATCGTCACATGATCACTCATCCAGGTCCATATTCCGACCGGACCGTTTCCCTGCCGGGGCATATCCCATCCGTTATTTGTTGCTGTGCAGTGATCTATTATGACGCTGTCGGATACACCTACGAGGATCCCGTTGCCGCTGTGATTGTCCAGAATGGTTGGATCGCCGGCGTTGTTTTCAGCTTTACAGTCTTTTATCAGAATGTTTCCCGAGGAATCCTGATGAGAACCCATCACATTTATTCCGCAAAAGCCGTTTCCGTAGGCAATTACATTTCTGACCTCTGAATTCCGGCAGTTATACAGATCCACTCCGGATTTCTGGAATCCTTCAGCATAAATATCCGTAACGACACATCCGGTGCTGTTCAGCAGCTGAAGACCATTAGTTGTATTCCCATCCTTACGTCCGCTGCCCATGAGCGTAAGGTTGTTTACACGTATGTTTTTGCAGTTTTCTATACGTATCGCTTCATCGTTGCCTCCATCGATAACAGGCCTGCCTTTACCATATGAACCGATAATAACAGGGACAAATTCAGTGCCCTGAATATCATCCATAACCAGTGTACCTTCGAAAACCTGGCCTCCGGCAAAAAAAATGTCAGCGGATCCGGATTTCAAGCGGCTATTCAATTCCTGAATTGTCTTTATCGGTTTCCTGACAGTTCCGGGATTATTATCATTACCGGTTTGAACATTGATATGTAATGTAGAGACAGGTCGCAGACCTGTCTCTACATTACATCCGATATAAAAAACCAGGACGAATACAAAAACAATCGATTTGTTATTCCACAATCTATTCATATATCCCTGTCGAATAATCCTTATTTAGTTGTCGGAAGCCAGACCATCATCTGACCCGGACCACGGTTGTTCCATAAAGCGTAAGGAATCAGTGTAACATCACCCTCTTCTGAAACCTCGATATTGCCATCGAGTGTGAGCCGGGTTTGTCTTCCTTTTGTTTTGATGACCTGTGTACCGTTGAGTAAATCAGGTAAATATTCTGTTGAAAAAGCTGACTCCCTTCCGACAACCAGATTCAGAATCTGTCCTTCAGGATTATCGGGCCATTCTGCACAGTAAATCACCGGTCCTCTCTGGACAGCCATTTTGTCAATATCGTCCTTAATCCGCTCATCAGCGACCACCTTTCTTACCGGCATCGGAAGCTCAAGAGTGATTCTGTCACCTTTTTGCCATTTCCTGGTGATGGCTGCATAACCGTTTTCGATTTCAGGATTCAGGCTTTCTCCATTGACAGATATGGTATAGTTTTCATCGTTCTGGTCAATGAATTTGTAAAGACCGCCGGGGATAGCCTGGTTCCCTGCCCATCCAGGGATACGAAGTCTGATTGTAAAATTCTTCCCAGCTGTCGGGTCAACTGATATTTCAACATTTCCGTTCCACGGGAAATTTGCTTTCTGGGATATTTTAACACTGCTTTTGCCCAGAAAAACATCAGCATCATTTGAGATATACAGGTTAACATATAGCTCCTTATTGGTAACACCATAGATGTAGCCGGGAATTGCCGGTACAAACCGTGCTACATTTGAAGGGCAGCAGGCACAGCCAAACCATGCCTGGCGTTCGTGCTGGCCGTTCGATTCAAGCGGATTCGGATAGAAAAACCTGTCTCCCGAAAGGGATACTCCCGAAAGCATTGAATTATAGAGTGTTTTTTCCAGAATATCCATGTATTTCCCGTCGCCATGGAAAAGGAAGAGCCTGTGATTGGTAAAAATGTTGCCGATAGATGCGCATGTTTCGCAATATGCCGACATGTTCGGAAGTACAAACGGTTCAGCAAAGCCTTCATTCCCGCCGGTGGCACCGATCCCTCCTGTCAAATAAATCTTGCCGTATACTATGTCTTCCCAGATTTTTGTAATAGCATTTACATAAGCATCGTTCTTTTCAATTGCTGCGATGTCGGCCATTCCTGAATACATGTATGTTGCCCGTACCGAATGGCCAACAGCTTCTGTCTGATCAGTCACTTTTTTATGAGCCTGGTTATACTCCTCGCCTTTCGGTCCCCTGATATCGAGGAAAAATTTTGCCAAATCGAGGTATTTTTTTTCACCTGTAGCCCTGTAAAGCTTTACGAGGCCCATTTCGATCACCTGGTGCCCCGGATATACTTTTACCCTGTCCTGGCCAAAATCCCTGTTAACAAGGTCAGCTGATTTAATTGCAATGTCAAGAAGTGACCGTTTGCCGGTAGCCTGATAATGAGCTACTGCGGCTTCGTACAAATGACCCAGATTATACAGTTCATGACTTAGAATGGAATCAAGCTCCCATCTGTTTTTGCTTGCCCATTCATGCAATCCTTCTCCGCCATGCATTTCAGCAATTGTCCGGTTGGTATACAGGTAGCCGTCATCTTCCTGTGCAAGACCGATTTTCCATATTAGCGTGTCGAGGTATGCCTCAAGTTTCGGATCGGGATATGTCTGAAGGGAATAAGAAGCACCTTCGATGATTTTGAAAACGTCAGAATCATCAAAAGGATAAATAGTTTTAAAAGTACCTGTGTCAAGTCCGCCGGCAATTTCAAAGTTCTTTATCCTGCCCGAAGACTCACAATACGAAAATGCGATGGGAATTGTGACAGTCGCGTTTTTCTTTATCCTGGGAGACCAGAAATTATCTGTCAGCTTTACAGAAGTAAACGGAACCGGCTGAATCGGGTAATCCGCACCAGAGTTTTTATTGCATCCTGCAATCAGCAGGGAAGCAGTTGTTATCAGCAATATCCGGATAATGATTGTTATATATAGCTATTATCTTGAAATATTGTTATTTACCACGGAGTGTCACGGAGTTTTTACAGGTCATCACTGTTTTTTCCTTCGTGAAACTCAGTTGAACTCAGTGAAACTCGTGGTTAAATGGATTCTGGACAGATCATTTCGTCAACTCCAGAACCACGACTGATTTTGCCGGCATTGATACTGTCACTACACCCTCTTTATAGTTGAAACCGGTGAAAGCTGTTGGTTTTACTTTATCCACAGTTTCAAATGTGTTATGTGCATTTATGGCGTCGGCAGTCAGAACCTCACCTGTTATCTTTTTATAGGTTTCACCAATGACCGGACATGTCACCACAATTGATTTGTTTGGATTAAGGTTCGCAAGTGAGATATGCACTTTACCATCCTTATCCACAGATGCAGAGGCCGAAACAGCCGGAATTCTTCTGTCACCAAATACATAATCCTCGCACTTCAGGTCGGTCTTAAGCAGCTGAGCCTCCTGGTGGACCCTGAACATCCTGAAAACATGGTATGTGGGAGTCAGCACCATTTTGTCATCTTTTGTAAGGATTACTGATTGCAGGACATTAACTATCTGAGCAAGGTTAGCAACTTTGACCCGTTCTGCATGCTGGTTGAAGATATTCAGGTGGATTGCTGCAGTGAGAGCGTCCCTCAGCGTGTTTTGCTGGTACAGAAAGCCGGGGTTTGTTCCTGGCTCAACATCATACCAGTTACCCCATTCATCGACAACAAGACCTTTTGTCTTCTGAGGATCATAACGGTTCATGATTGCCTCATGTCCCCTGATTATCTCATCCATCTGAAGGTTAGCCCTCATCGTCTTGAACCAGGCGTTTTCATCAAAACTGGTGGCGGATCCCTTGGGTCTGCTCCAACCATCGGGAACTGAATAATAATGTATCGATAATCCCTGGAATCTTCCGCGCGATTCCGGATCCTTCATAAGGGTCTCTGTCCATGCAACATTGTAATCCGAAGGTCCGCAGGCAACCCTGTAAAGACGGTTTCCTCCGTAATTATTAAGGTACGTTGAAAACTGTCGCATTACATCAGTATAAAATTCAGCAGTCATATTCCCACCGCATCCCCAGTTCTCGTTACCTATTGCCCAATATTTGACTTTCCAGGGCTGTTCCCTGCCATTCTCCTTGCGGAGTCTGGTCATGGGACTGTCGGAGTCGGACGTGAGATATTCTACCCATTCGGCCATTTCCCTGACAGTTCCCGAACCTACGTTACCATTTATATAGGCATCGCAGCCGAGCAGTTCCGCAAGCTTCATGAATTCGTGAGTCCCAAATGAATTATCTTCGGTTACCCCACCCCAGTGGGTATTTACTATTGAAGCTCTCTTTTCCTGGGGTCCGATACCATCTCTCCAGTGGTAGGTGTCAGCAAAGCATCCGCCCGGCCACCTTAGGTTTGGGACCCTGATCTCGCGCAAAGCAAACAATACATCATTCCTTATGCCATAGGTATTGGGGATCTTTGAATTCAAGCCGACCCAGATGCCTTCGTAAATGCATCTTCCGAGATGTTCCGAAAAGTGGCCGTAAATATCCTTGCTGATAACCGGGCCCGGATTATTTGCAATTACTACCAACTGATTAACGGTAACAAGATTTTCTTTTTGAGCAGAGGCAATGAAGCATGCCATGATAAAGAAAAACAGCAATGAGAAAAGTATTTTCGCATGTGTGATTATTAATTTATAGTATTAAATATCAATCTGTTATTTTGTTTTAGCGCTATTTTTCTCCTAGTTCTTCGGCCTCGCCCCCTAAATCCCCCTCTCCCAGGAGAGAGGGGGACTTAATACATCTGGCTCTTAAGCCCCTCCCCTCGGGGGAGGGGTTGGGGGTCGATACCTGTGTAAACAAAGTTTACTTCAGTTCATTTTCAACAAAAGATCCCAGCTTTTTATACTTGCGGTAAAGCTCCTCATATCTGCCGGCTCTTACAGGATCGGGTTTATATTCTTTTTCGAATCCGCCGCCCATTGCTTTCTGAGCTGAAGGAAAATCTTTATGGACGCCGGCCATTACCGAGGCTGCCATGGCGGATCCAAGCGCACATGTCTGATCGGATCTGGCAACTTTGATCGGCATGTTCAATACATCAGCAACAATCTGCATTACATATGGATTCTTTTTAGCTACCCCGCCAATTGCAATCACACCATCAATTCGTACGCCTTCCGAAACAAAACGGTCATTGATCATTCTTGAACCAAAAGCCGTAGCTTCAACCAGCGATTTAAATATCCTGGGAGCATCAGAACCGAGAGATAAGCCTGTTATTGCTCCTTTCAGCTCCTGGTTGGCATAAGGTGTACGACGGCCGTTGAGCCAGTCGAGGGCGACCAGAGCGGTTTCCTCATCTGCAAGCGATTCGGCCTGCCTGCTCAGTTCAGCTATCATCTTATCAGCGGTCTCGTTACTGATCCTGTGCTTTTATCTGTTTATCAAGCCATGTCATGCCTGAAATAATTTCGCTGACAGGCCATAACAGGAGTCTGCCGAACCACGCGTAAACATCTCCAAAGGCCGACTGTCCTGCTTCAAGCCCGAGCAATCCCGGGATTATTGATCCGTCAACCTGTCCGCAAATACCTGCAACAAGCTTATCACCAACTTCATCCATTGGTGAAACAAGCATATCGCAGGTAGAAGTACCCATCACTTTTATAAGCTGGTACGGCTTTATTTCGCCTCCGACTGCTCCAAGATGAGCATCGAATGCTCCGGCACCAACCTTAATACCGGCCGGAAGGCCCAGTTTATCTGCCCACTTTTCCGAAAGATCACCCACACAAACATCACAGGTGAAGGTTTCGCTGAATAATCTTTCTCTCAGTCCCGCAAGGATCGGATCAAGTCTGACAAGAAAACTCTCATCAGGGAGACCATTGAAGTCGTTATGCCACATGGCTTTATGACCTGCCGCGCAACGACTTCTTTTCAACGTCAGAGGATCGGTGTTCCCGGTTAACAATGCAGGGATCCAGTCGCAATGCTCAACCCATGAAAAAGTACTTTTTCTTACCCTTTCATTAGCACGCATCACATGAAGGATCTTTGCCCAGAACCATTCCGATGAATATACACCGCCCTCATATTTCGTGTAGTCAGTACCTCCCCACGATCTGGCAAGTTCATTGATCTCTGCTGCCTCTCTGACTGAGGTATGATCCTTCCATAAAACAAACATCGCGTCGGGATCCTCTTCAAAACCCGGTTTCATAGAAAGTGGCACCCCGTCTCTATCGACTGCAACGGGAGTTGAGCCCGTTGTATCGACAGTAATACCGACAATATTACTTATAATTTCCCCGGACAAGCCCTTGAGGGCTTCTTTCACCGAGTGCTCCATCCCTTCAATATAATCGAGGGGATGCTGCCGGAACCTGTTAGCTGAAGGATCACAATATAATCCCTTCTTCCATCTTGGATATTCAAAAACCGATGTGCCGGCAGTTTCACCGTTATCTGTACCGACAATTACCGAGCGGACTGAATCAGTTCCATAATCCAGTCCGATTACATATTTCTTTGACATAACTTGAAATTAAATTTTACTTTTTTTATCCTGTCCATAGTATGCATCCTTCCCATGCTTGCGCATGAAGTGCCTGTCGAGGAGATCCTGTCCGATCGGAATATTGTGATGCAGGAGTATGGTATAGAATGCCATTCTTGCGATTTCTTCCAAAGCAACTGCATTATAAACTGCCTCTCCGGCATCGAGACCCCAGCAAAATGGTCCATGACAATTTACCAGTGCTGAAGGGACAGCCAGCGGGTCAGTAATACCCAGCCTTTCAACAATCACCTTCCCCGTATTCAGCTCATAATCTTCTTTGATCTCATCAGCACGGAGTTTTCTGGTACAGGGAACCTCTCCGTAATAGTGGTCCGCATGTGTTGTTCCGAATGGAGGGATATCCTTTCCCGCCTGAGCCCATGCAGTAGCGTAAGCAGAATGGGTATGTACAACTCCTCCGATAGAAGAATATGATTTGTACAGGAAGAGGTGCGTTGGAAAGTCGGTTGATGGTTTATATTTTCCTTCGATTGAATTTCCTTCCATATCCATCACTACCATATCATCGGCTTTCATTGATGAATATTTTACACCCGACGGCTTAATCACCATAAGTCCGCTTTCTCTGTCGCGTCCGCTGGCGTTACCCCATGTATGAATCACAAGGCCATGCTTTACCAGATCGATATTGGCCTGAAAAACTATCTTTTTCAATTTCTCCAGCATACCTTCTTTAACTTTAAGTACTCCAAACTTCAGGCACTCCAGGCACTTTATTTATTAACATCCAGGCTGAAAAAGAAACCCTGTTTCTTATGGATCTCATACTGTTCCTTGTTGAATTTGAAATAATAAGCTCCTTTTTTTGAAGTTTCCTTTTCTTTCTCATCCAGTTTTTCGAGTATATTCATTGACAATATTTTCTTCCTGAAATTTCGTTTATCAATATCGTGTTGGTAGATAGCTTCATAGAGATCCTGAAGCTGGACAAGAGTAAATTTCTCAGGTAATAGTTCAAATCCGACAGGTTTGACTTTGATCTGCATCTGGAGCTCATTCAGGGCTCTGTTTACCATAACCCTGTGGTCGAATATGAGGTGAGGCAGACGGTTCAGAGACTGCCAGTGGGCACCATGCAGTTCCTTAAGTTTCCTGTCAATGTCCTGAATTTTAATAAGTGCACAATAGGAGGTTGAGATCACTCTGGCTCCCGGATCTCTTTTAATCCCACCATAAGAATATGATTGCTCCATATAGACGTCCCTGAGTCCGGTAAGTTGGTAAAGTATTCGGCATGCAGCCTCATCAAGGCTTTCTTTTTCCTTTACGAAACCTCCTGCCAGAGACCATTTACCCATGGCTGGTTCAAAACTTCTTTTGATCAGCAGGAGTTTTATCTCTTTCTCAAGAATATCATACCCGAAAATTATACAATCAACAGCTACAAGATGCCTTGGATGTTCTGAATAAAGCTTCATAGGACGTATTCAGATTAAGAAAAGATAAATCATATTGCCAGTGGCAAAAGCAGCTCAGATTATGCCTCCTGAAAGATGAAAATAGATCTCATTCCATCTTATCTCCTTTTTAAATGTGGTGAGATCGCATTTCTCATCAATCAGAAGATATTCAATTCCCATCATTTCCGAGAGATCCTCAATATATTCAGCATCTATGGCTGTGCTGAACCCTGTATGGTGAGCCCCTCCTGCCAGGATCCAGGCAGCGGCGCCTGTCTTCAGATCAGGCATCGGTTTCCACAACACGCTGGCTACCGGCAGGTTGGGCATATCGGGACAATCGACAACCTCCACCTTATTTACTATCATTCTGAACCTGTTGCCAAGATCGATCAGCGAAGCGCATATTGCTTTCCCTGTGGCAGATTTGAATACCAGCCTTGCCGGATCGGCCTTACCCCCTATTGATAACGGATGCACCTCGAGATAAGGCTTGTCAGAAGCTATTGAAGGGCAGACCTCGAGCATATGAGCTCCCAGCACTCTCATTCCTGCAGGATCGAGATGATAGGTATAGTCCTCCATGAAGGAGGTCCCTCCCGGAAGTCTTGAAGCCATTACTTTCATTGATCTTACAAGGGCAGCTGTTTTCCAGTCGCCTTCAGCGCCGAATCCATATCCTTTTTCCATAAGCCTCTGGACAGCAAGACCCGGTAATTGCTTCAAACCATGAAGATCCTCAAAGGTCGTTGTAAACGCTTTGAAATTTCCGGATTCCAGGAACTTGTTCATTCCTGCCTCTATCTTTGCTGCATCCCTGAGAGTTTCAGATTTTTCGACATCCCTTGTCAGATTATAGGAAGCCTTGTACTCTTCAATCAGGCCATTGACTTCGGTATCAGTGGCAGAATTCACAGCAGCCACAAGATCTCCGATCCCATAACCATATACGGAATATCCCATTTTCATCTGGGCGCTGACCTTATTGCCCTCTGTTACAGCGACATCGCGCATATTATCACCAAAACGGGCTATTTTCATGCTGCTTGCATCGTCGAATGCTGCTGCCGCCCTCGTCCATACAGCTATACGATTGACAGCATCAGGATCTTCCCAGTGCCCTACAACAACCTTTCGGTTTAGCCTCATCCTGGCGCCTATAAATCCAAATTCACGGTCACCATGTGCCGATTGGTTAAGGTTCATAAAATCCATATCAATTGTCTCCCATGGTATGTCCCTGTTAAGCTGGGTGTGAAAATGCAGGAAGGGTTTGTTCAGCACACTCAGTCCCCTGATCCACATTTTTGCAGGCGAAAAGGTATGCATCCATGTTATCAGCCCGATGCAATTCTTATTATTATTTGCCTCGGAGCAGAGTTCAAAAATAGAATCGGGAGTGGTAAGCACCGGTTTGAAGATTACCCTGACAGGTATTTTCTGTGAATTGTCAAGAGCTTCTGTGATGGCTTTTGAATCAGCGGCAACCTGAAGCAGTGTATCAGGTCCGTACAGGTGCTGACTTCCTGTGACGAACCATACTTCTTTACTGTTTAAGTTTTCCATATTATCTTATCATTTTTGAGTCTGTTGTTTATTACCAGAAATAAACATAAAATGCGACAATAAGCTGCCACAACTATGAGAGAAGTAATCAGATCCAGTGTGCTCCGCTATCACGGGTTTCTTTGCGCTGTTCAGGACTTTGTGACAAATAATTCAATCCTTGTTATTGCTTTTCGTCTGCTTTTGATGTAAATGTGCTTATTACAATCATTAAAATGACAGCGAAGAAAAACAAGACCATTTCATAATTGCAGCCAGTTTAGATTAAGACAGTCCATATACCTGATCGAAGTGAGGGATCAGTAACCAGTTTTGCGTGACATTATCATAGTGTGAACCGAACCAAAAACTATGAAACCGAGTCTTAGGCAACCAATCAGGGCGCAAATTTAGTCCATCCCTATCAATCCAGCTTTTGGAGTAACCTCTTGTTAAATACGCCCAGGACAAACACGGCAGCAATAGCAGGTGCAAGGAGCGACTGGACATTTTGAAGGTTTCATAAAGTACTTTGCCCAGACCCTTCATGACAGGTATCCAGATGGATATCCCCAGAATACGACTGTACTGTAGCTATTCTTCCAATTACAAGGTCATGTTCACGGCCCTGGGATTGTACTGTTGATAGAAGTCCACTGTAAATAAGGTTGCCGATGAGTTAAAGTGTGCTGCCAGGGAAGTCATCAGGGCAGCCACAATATCCGACTATACGACACCTTTGAATCCGATTGGAAGTAAAGTGCCTTACAAGGGTGCCATGAAGCTTCATTGCTGTCAGAAAGGAAGATCATCCTGAGTTCTTAAAAGGCATCAGCGATCATGCCCGGAATCAGGAAAATGAAGACTGGTGAATTTTAATGAAATGCGCCCAGTATTGCCCCTCTTCGTGCTTCTGTCTAGTTCTTTGCAGCAAGCGCTCTTTGCACAATGTGCTGGTCAGTACACCAGTACCATAAGCCGATAATGGCAGCAGCAAAGAATACGCTTGCTCCCGGAAATTCATTGTACCACCTGTCAGCTTTATCAAAATGGAAAAGATGCATGTTGGTTGCACCATTTGCGCTTGTTATCTCCACAAGCTTTTGCCAGCCATCGATAATACCTCCGCCGCCAACTTTAATCAGGCCAAGGACCAGGATTGTGACTGCACCAATAATAAGAATAGGAGCCTGAATAACCGAAATTGTCATAATACCTTTCATACCACCTAAAACGGTAAATATTCCAGTCAGAAGCACAAGTCCGATTGCCCCGTACCAGAAATCAATACCAAGGACAGATTGAAGGAAAATACCGCCGTAAAAGCAGTTACAGATACTTTTGTCAGAACATAGCTGATCAATGCGTACAAGATCTGAAAGCGTGGAACTCGTATCTCTGGTATACCGCAATTTCAGGAACTCCGGCATGGTAAAGACCCTGCTATGCTGAATAAAAAGGGACAAATACCCAACCCAGTATAAGGATTGCCCATCCATGCATCTCCCAGTGGGCCATAGCCATTCCGCTCTCTGCCCCTGCGCTGGAAAGGCCGACGAGATGTTCTAAGCCTTACGTTTGCAGCAAATATTGCCGCTCCTACCGCAAGCCACGTCTCACTGCGGCCTGAAAGGAAATAATCACTTGTATCGTCCTTTTTGTGTTTTATTACCCACAGAACAATACCAACAAGACAAGAAAAGAACAGAACCAGGATAATCCAGTCTAATGTTGCCATAATT
>CAWHGX010000004.1:0-19907 GCA_963828775.1 uncultured Bacteroidales bacterium
GGGAGGTGCCGGAGTGAGTTCGGGTTTTGCCATTTGATATTAAAAGTTATTTACCAGTTAATCATTGTTTCTTTTAGAAAAGGCTAAAAATAATTATTTTTGACGCATGAGCAAAATCGTCAAGAACACAATGAGCCGGAAAAAATTCCTGTCAGCAGCGGTTGCCGGACTGACCGGAGTAAAGTTGATGCCGCTTGTAGGGAACTTGAATTTGAAGATCGTTACACAAAGGCGATCTGTGGGAAAAACCGGGATACTTGTAAGTCCGGTTTGCTTCGGGGCCTCACGGGCAAACGAAGAATCACTGGTAAAGTATGTAATTGACAAGGGAATAAACTTTATCGATACCGGCCGTTCGTATGCAAACGGGAATAACGAGAAAATTATTGGCAGGGCACTCTCAGGGATCAGGAATAATGTGGTGATCCAGTCAAAAATCAGGCTCGATCCGAATGAACTGCCTTCGGAAGGAAAAGGCAGAAAGGGTGCTGAAGAGATAAGGAGTATCCTGAACTCAAAGGTGGAGGCAAGCCTGAAGGCCCTTGATTCGGATTATATTGATATCCTGCTGTATCATGACGCTTCAGAAGAAGATCTGCTTTTCCATCCTGAAGTGATGAAGTTTTTTGACGGGATGAAAGCTCAGGAGTAATTAAGGCTCATGGATTCTCGACACATAATGATCTTATTAATCTCCACGAAAGGAATAATAAAGAACTTTTCTATGATGTCATCATGGTTCCGTTTAACCACAAGGGTTCATTTGTCCATTCTGTTAACGGGAGATTTTCAGAATGGGACCAGAACAGACTGATCTCAGCTCTTGCAGAGGCCGGCAACAAAGGAATCGGTGTCGTCGCAATGAAAACCTGTTCAGGAGGCAAATATTCTCCTTCACCTGATACTGAACCAGGCTACCCTGAAGCAGTCAGGTGGGTCATTCAGCATTCTTACATCAGTTCAGCAGCAGTGGCAATGGCTAATTTCGAACAGGTTGATGAGCATGTTTCAATATTGACATAGCAGGAACACTTGCGTCAGGTCATATAATGATCATTGTGTCCGAAGCCTATTTTTTTAAGTACCAGGTATTATATTCCCTGATGATCTTTTCAATATTGATATTTTTATAGCCGTCGGTTTTACCGGAGATCTTTTGTGCCAGTTCCGCATCATCCTTAACGTATTCAGCCATGTTCTTTGCGAATTTGATCAGGAATTTTAAATCAAAAGGCATTAGTGCCTCTTCATTTTGTTTCATTCCGAACTCATCCTTCCATAGTTCGCTTTCATCAAAGAGGAATGCCTTTCCTAAATCAGCCAGCGAGATATTATCCCACACCATGAGTTTGCTTTTATCCTCATCATAATACCAAACGTAATATTTTATCGGTCCATCCACCTTCCGTAAAAGAAAATTCTCCGAACGTATGCTATTGGTAAAAGGATGTTTAAAGCTTTCATAATATCTTGGACCTACCTGATAAGCTCTGGATCTCTTTTGGCGTGTACTTGACCCTTCCTTCCCTGTCGTCCGGATTTGTGTAGAAAAAGGTCATTTTTTGATTCAGCCAGAGATTTATATTAAGTAGATACCCTTTTACTGTATCCCCCTTAAGAGTAATAATAAAACCCGGTAATACACTTCCTCGTTCCGGTTCCGGCTGGCTTTCCTGAGCAATCCCTGAAGCCGGAAACAGGCTTAGGAATATGGCAAAAAGTTTAATGCGCATAGATTTCATAGCTTAATTCTTTATGATGATAAATCTGATAACAACCAATTCTATCAGCAAGATACATAAAATAAACAAAAACTCCGTCGATAACCAAAACTGCCAGGTTATTTCTGCCAGTTCAACATCCAGTTCTTCAGATTTTCTACTACTTCCCTGGCAGGTTAAGCTTTTTAACAAATTCATCAAAACGGGGATCACCGTGAAGATCATTAAACCAGGGTTCCACAGCTACCCAGGCAGTCCACGCATGATGGGTCAATTATCAGCCCCATCATGCGTGGACTGCCTGGTATTTGGCTTCAACATCCCTGATGATTTGCTGAAATTCGGGTTCATTTAACAAAAAGTGATTCTGACTGTTTGTATTTAGAAAGGATTTGTGCTCTAAATATTTAAATAATCTAATCATGAAAAGCATTCTGAAAACTGCAGTCATTTTTTTTCTTTCGATTGGTGCATTTGGCATTATACAATCATGCAAGGAATACCTGTCTCCTCCGGTTCTTTTGACCTTAATTGCTTCGGAAGTCACTCATTCAGGTGCAATATCAGGTGGCGTGGTAAGTAATGATGGTGGAGCTGAAGTTACTGCCCGTGGCGTCTGTTGGAGTACATCTCAGAATCCCACGACGAGTTCAAGCAAAACTGTTGATGGCAGTGGTTCAGGATATTTTTCTTCGGTTATTACTGGCTTAACGGCAAATACCACCTACTATATTCGTGCTTATGCTATTAATAGTGAAGGAACAAGTTATGGTGACCAGGTCGACTTCACGACTTCCGCGCGAAGTTCAGGGTTACAAAAATCTGATTTCCCCGGGGGAGAAAGACAGGATGCAATAAGCTTTGCTATCGGTACGAAAGTATATTTAGGGTTGGGGTGGTTAGGTGCTACTAGCGGCAACTTTGGAGTGAGAGATTTTTGGGAATGGGATCAGACGACCAATATATGGACAAAGAAAGCCGACTTTCCGGGAAATTCATTCGGCGGAGCTGTTGGCTTTACTATAGGGACAAAAGGTTACATAGGAACCGGATATACTCCCACAAGTGATTTTACAAATGAATTTTGGGAATATGACCCGGTGACAAATACATGGACAGAGAAAGCGACCCTGCCAGTTTCGGATGCAAGAGCATATGCTACAGGTTTCTCAATTGGCACTAAAGGATATATTGGAACTGGCTCCACAAATGGCTGGGAAGATATTTCTTATTTCAAGGATTTTTGGGAATGGGATCAGGCAACTGATATATGGACAAAGAAAGCGGACTTCGCAGGGAATGCACGGGCAGGCGCTGTTGGTTTTTCTATTGGTACTAAAGGATTTATTGGAACCGGGTACTCATCAGATGGCTTTAATGGATCATTTTACCGGGATTTTTGGGAATGGGATCAAACTACTAATGTCTGGACAAGAAAAACTGATTATGGAGGAACTTCAAGAGGTTATGCGGTTGGTTTTTCAATCGGTAACAAGGGATACATAGGAACAGGAAATGATGGCACAAATTATAGTAAGGAAATTTGGGAATGGGATCTGGCAACTAATGTATGGACAAGAAATGCAGACTTTGAAGGGGATGCAAGAGGTTCGGCTGTTGGTGCTTCAATCGGAGATAAGGGATACATAGGGACAGGATATGGTTCAGTACTTGAAAATTCTTTGAAGGATTTTTGGGAATATGATCCTAAGTAATTAATGGTATTGGTCAAACGGTAAAAAAATTCTCCATTTATCCCAGACCTGGAAATCGCTCCAGGGGCTTTTTCTATTCAATAATATTCAGTATTATATTAAAAATTTCAGATATTTGATCTCAGCGGCATTTCCTTCTTTAAGCCCGTCACAAAGGTTTAATCTCTCAGGATCATATTGAAAAAATCCTGCATAGAATGTTGTTTTATTATTTCCCGGTATATTCAGAAGTTTTCAATCAAGTCGATGGTTATTGATATAAGGTTGCAACGATATAGAGTGAAATTCAACTTTTACTCAATCTATAAGCTAAATTTTCTCATCTCAGAGGTGCTCGCTCCCGTCCCGAAAATCTTAGATTTTCGAGGATCCTCGAAAAATACAAATAATAGATTTGTGTTTTTCGGGACTCTCACTCTCCCTCTTTTTGTTGACCCACGCCCGTTTTCGTTTCACTTCACGGGGCAGGCTGGGCTTCCCACTACGCTTATAATCAACTCTATACAGAGGTACAGTCTCAACAGATCTCGAAAAATACTCCTCTCTGTTTACATCTGCTATTACAAAGTTAGTTATTATTTTAATTGGCAATAGCTTTTTTTGCTGCCTCGAGATGAAGAAATACTTCGTGATCATAAATCGGTTTTAAATCCCAGCTTTTTTCAAGCAGTTCCAGTGCTTCTTTATATTTACCCTGCTTATATAATCCCCAGCCTTTGCAATCTAAATAAGAATAATTGTCAGGACTTGATTTTAATGCACTGTCAACAAGCTCCAATCCTTCATTAATATTTCGATCCTTATCTATCAGGAAATAAGCAAGAGTATTCAGCTTATCTGGCTTTTCTGATTCTAATAAGAGAGCCTGTCTGTAATATTCTTCCGCCTTATAAAGAATACAAGCTTCAGAATAAATAGTAGCCAATTCTGTTGCTCGATCAGCCTCTGATGATGAATTGTTTTTAAGCAGTGATATGAATTTCTCAATAAATCGTTTTGCTCCAATCGTGTCACCTTCGGTCAATGACAAAACAGCCTGGCTATGGATTAAAGCAGGATCATCAGGAAAATCCTTTTCCGCTTTCTTATACAACTTTTTCTCTTTTTTATATTGACCAGTTTTATGATATGCATATCCAAGCAAAGTATAGTCATAAATCCAGCTTGGTTTTGAATCCCATTTATTATATATCTCTAAAACTTCCTCCATTTCAGGAATAGCTTTATCATATTGATGCAATGCATTGTAACAATATCCTAAATTAGAATAAGGATTTGAATATTGATCATCAATTTCCTGAAGTTGTTTTAAGAACTTAATTTCTTCTTGTGGCGTTTCAAAAAATATAGAATATACCCAATTTATCCAGGTCTTCTGCCATAAGGGCATTTGATCCCTTTTTTTGTAAGCCCTGAGACACCACTTTTTTGCTTCCTCATATATTCCCTGATTTCCATTTGCTACAGAAAGAGATAAAGTTGCGAAAGTAAAATTCGAGTCAACAGCTATTGCCTGAGAAAATAATTTTACTGCACTGGGATAATCTCTCTTCATAAATGCTTTACTCCCGTAAACAAAATATCTGTATGCTTCAGGAGAATTGGTTAATGCCTGATGCCGTGTTTCAGGAGTCACTTCCTTTTCCAATTTGGATATTATGAGAGAATTTTTTACCATCAATGAAAGTGAATCAATCAGATGAAAAATATTCTCCTCGCTTTTCTGTCCTTCTATCTGAAAAGATTTAAAAACCTCCTCTGTTTCCGAATCTATTAATTGTGCATATAAACGTAATGTACTTGCCTGTTTTATACTGCCATAGATCAGTACGCTTGCATCCAGTTTCTGTGAGATTGAGCTGGCAATTGAAGGTGTAATTGAACCATAATTAATAAGACCTTTGCTTTCCAGCAAACCGGTGATTGATTCTACCTGTCTGACTTTTAGCTCTTCAGCATTTGACAGAGAGGTGATTAAAATATCCTGGATACCACTCTGCCAGACGTTCCATGTGGTATCATTCGTCATATTCTGAAATGGCATTACAGCAACAGATATTCTCTCACCAGAAGAACGGAGTTTTTCCAGTGTGTTTCTTTTGAAGATTTTAGGATAAGCAAGAATGATTACAGCAATTATTAGAATTCCATTAAAAACATAGCTCGCCCTCATTCTCCTTTTAACAGGTTTTATTACTATTTCTCTACCCTTTGATTCTTCAAGAGACTCAGTTTTCTTAATCCCCTTGGGGGTAAAATCAAAAATCCAGGCAAGAATGATGAGAATTGGTAGTCCGATAACCAGTAATGCCAAAACTAAAGTGGCAAACCAGGCGGGAAGATTTAATGGGAAAGCAAGGTTATTTATTACCTCAATGATGATATAAGCGGTCGCAGCATAAGTGGTAACTACTCCGAAGACTTTCCTTCGTTTTAACTCTTGCCAGAACCTTTCAAAACTGTTGGATTTCTGAGCCATCAGGTAACTTTTTGGCTTTATGTATGTAAAGTTAAACTATCCTGATACCAAAGTCAAGTGAGGGTCAGATTATAAGAATAAAATGCTCCCAGAGCTGATTTCTGAGGACTTCATTAGTTAAAGATATCAAAAGTTACTATTCTTTTACACAACGGACAGAATAACCGGTACCTGAGAGATCAAAACCTTGACCTGGTCGTGGGGTGATATGAGATAAATATATATCATTAAAATCGACGGCGTATGCCGATGTTCCACCTGTAGAACTCCACCAGCAAGTAAATCTCCCACGTAGGCTAAAACCGCCCCTACCCCGAAGACCTGCAGGAAATCCATTGAAACCGCTTGAATTATTAGTTAATTTATCATTCCCTGGTGCACCGGGAGTTGGAGAACTTCTCCATGCATTTGTGTTTGAAATTGATTTAGCTATATCATCACCACTGCCTTCGAAACCATACCCATTAATAGAGAGGTAATTTATAAAAGTAGTCCATTCTGCATCAGAAGGTACATGCCAGCCAGTAGGACATAGTTTGTCAGTCTCCACACTGTACCAATTATATAAAGCACCATAGGTTGTACCATAAGGTTCAGCACCATTTTCATACCAGCAGTAGCTTGGTGTAATTAAGGTATCCCATAATGAAGACTCTACAACTAATGGTATTTCTGTACCATCATTAAATTTGGTTGTTCTTAGGTTTTCTGCCATCCAAACCTGTGTACCTATTTTTACAGTTTTATATACATACCCATCAACATCAGTTAAGGGTAGGGTCGTAAATGAAAGGTCATAACCGTAAGCTGTCCCAAGAGAATTTACTGCTTTAACTCTAAAATGATAAGTTGTTCCTGCTATTAATACTGAAAGATTTGCACTCACATTTGTATTAGTGTTTCCAATCACTGGACTTGGGGATGCTGCAACAGAACTTCCATATGCTGTTGATTCACCATATTCAAAGGTAACTGATGTTGACAGGTAATTGGCATTTACAGTACCGTTGAGTTTAACTCCAGTAGATGATAAACAGCAAGCTGATTGAGTTTCAGCAGTAGGTGCTTGTCCTAGGGTGGTAAAAGACATATCCTCACCGTTGGTAGTACCGAGAGAATTTACCGTCTTGACTCTGTAGTGATAAGTCGTACCTCCTGCTAATGCGCTTATATCTGCGGTTATATCAGTATTAGAATTGCCAGTGACAGGACTTGGTGTGGCAGTTACTGTTTGCCCGTAACTTGAAGTTGTTCCATATTCAAATGTGACAGTTGTAGATAAATAGTTAGCATTAATTGCCCCATGTAATGTAGCAGAAGCCGTAGTTATATTAGCTGCAGCAAGTGTAGAAGCGTTTGGTGCTTCTCCCAAGGTCGCAAAAGACAAAGCCATACCGTACCCAGTTCCTGCTTCATTAGTAGCGTATGCACGAACATAATAAGTTGTAGCAGGATCTAAATTTGACATATTGCTTACGAAAGTGGCTGAACCGCCCAACTCTATTGTCCGGTCATCTTCTATTGTGAGAGTATTCTCCTTGCTCCAGCAAATACCCCGTTCAACTATCTTCACTAAAACTCCATCAGTAATTGTTCCACCGCAAGTGGCTGTCATACCTGTGATATTGGTAACATCAGAAGTAGTTACAGATGGTACTTCTTGTTTCTTACAGGAATGAAGAATAATTACAAGAATGACTAAACTTAAACTATAGAGGATGACTGATTTTTTCATGAGTGGATATTATCAGTTCTGGATTGGCTTCATTTAAGTAAAGTTACGCAACCAAAAAGCCAAAGTCAATTTTATTTTGCTTTACCTGGTTTTATACTTGAAGTCTTAATATGGAGTTTAAGCTAAATTATTATATCTGCGGTATTCTATTCTGTGACTTTAAAGGTCAAAAAGGGCGGTGGGGGACTCTTTAAGTATAATTGAAAGACTCGATAATTATTTTTATTTATTTCTGTCAGGAACTTTTCCTATACCTCCCCGAATTCAGGATTTTTAACTTTTTCCAGAAGTTGCCGGCTCTCAGGCTTCTCGACCAGTTTCCCTGCCCTTTTCCGATCTCAATCAAATCCAACTATTTATAATTAAGTGCGAGTGTGTGAGCGGGTGTGAGAACAAACAGAGTGAGGTGCTCGCTCCCGTGGAACCCGCCAATAGGGCCGAGCGTTAATAAAACACCCAGTGGGTGTTTTTAGTGAAGAGGCCAGCCTGCCGCAATGGCGTGTTACTCGACGAAGCATCCGGGTAGGATACCGGCTCATTGACCGTATTAGCTGCTGACCATTTTTAAATAATCTGCAGGAGTCATTACCGGGATTTCTGCAGTTTTAAAATCTTTTGTATTCCTTGTTATTAAAACGTCAATTTTTTTATAGTCAAGAGCACAATTATATTGAATACTGTCTTCGAAATCTGCAAATCCTGATGCGATCGAATCTTTAATGATTTGTTGATCAACTTTTAAGATTGTCAGCAATCTTGAAATGCTCTCTAGTTTTGCTATTACCTTATTATGAGACTCAATCTTTCTAAGTACATAATAAAGATTACTAAAAGTCAGGGATGAAACGTATCCTTTGAGCTTTTTTTGTTCAATCAGGGTAAAAATGATTGCAGCTTCCCTTGAATGAGGTTTTCTATCAATCAGGAAGTCGATCATAACGTCAGTATCAATAAAAATATCTGTCATGCTAGAGATACTTTTTTACTAAAGCGTCACCAAGTTCCTTTTTATAATCAAAGTCAGCCGGTAAGGTTACACTACCGAGCAAAGATTTTACCCTGGGAGAGTATTCTGTCTCTTCAATAGGAGCATTCCTTGTCAAGAGCTTGAGATAATTTTCCACAAGATCTGAAAGACTCCTGCCTTTTGTCTTTGCATAAACTTTTGCCTTACGTGCAACTTCTTTATTTATACTTAATGTTAATTTTGTGTCCATTTTACGTATAAAATATGTTGCAAATATACGTAAGTTTAATTGAATAATCAAGACTTCCTGTTTGATTTTTATTTTGTGCAGTGGTGCTTAGGTTTGAAACCAACAATCCGGCGGTATAACTGAGTAGGCGTTAGCCGACGCAAGCACCAGGCAGTCCCGAGTACTCGGGATTAGCCGATAAAAAAGAGTGAGTTCGCTCGCTCCCGTCCCGAAAATCTAAGATTTTCGAGGATCCTCGAAAAACACAAATAATAGATTTGTGTTTTTCGGGACTCTCACTCTCACTCTTTTTGTTGACCCACTCCCGTTTCGTTTCACTTCACGGGGCAGGCTGGGCTTCCCGATACGCATTCACTCCGCTCATGCTATCGGGATTTCCTTCCTTCGGTCGTCAACTTCTCGCCCAGTTTCCTTTCCCCGCAGGCCACTCAACAAAAAAACCGCTTTTCGCGGTTTTTTTGTTGACCCACCTGGGCTCGAACCAGGACTCTGCGGAACCAAAATCCGACGTGTTGCCAATTACACCATGGGTCAGTAACCCGTATTCCGGTGCTGCAAAATTAGGAAAATTTTGATTAAAGGGATTAGCCTCTTCTAGATTGTATCAAAAATGACCTGATCCTCAGGCATCCGGTTCATGCCTTCCGACTCAACCACATAAAACGGACAATCCACAAGCGACCTCAGAATAAAACCAAGCTCACACATGTCCTCATCACCAACATCATAATACCATATTATCCTTACATTTCTGACCAGATTCTTCATCCCGGCCAATTCCTTGATAATATTGTAGATCCATTTTGTTGAGCTGGTGTTGATATATTCGAATCCCAGCTCAATGGTTGTCTGATGACCGTTTATCCGGGCATACCGGTTTATCCAGTCATAAACAGGCCGGTAAAATTCACCGGTATTTTCAGGAATTGACCGTCCCAGAATAAAAATCCTGCCCTGCTCAAGAATGATGCGGGGCGTTCTTTTTGTTGGATCAGCTGTATATCGCTCCAGGCCTTTCATATCAATTATAAACGGATTTCCCGGCTCTTTATTCTGTGGAATATTCATAAGAGCTGCGAATTGTGGATTATTAATCCAAAATCGAAAATCCCAACCGGGCCAAAGACGAGCCAGGTGAAGCCAGATCCGTAATTAACTTGTTTTACTTAACCTTTGTGCTGGTTGAAAAGAGTGGGATCCGGTTCTTCCCAGAGTGTAGGATGCTCATCATCAAATCTTTTCAGAATAGCTCTCATAATCGTTTCTCTGAGAAATTCCGATTTGTTTCTGACACGGTACCGGTTGCAGTAGATCCCAAGTGCCCGGGCTTCCCTGTTGTTTAACATCAGCGAAAGCCTGTTGTTCCTTTTTAACTGCTTCTCTTTAATTAATCCGCGCCTCAAATCGTGCCTGTATGAATTTGACAGCTAATTTAGAAAAAGCGATACCTGATAAACTTTCAGTTTTTATTAGTTTTTAACAGAAAAAAGAAAGCCAGTCTGTAATTGACTGGCTGTATGATTGTTATAATATTAACAACTTTTATGGAAACCCACCCCTGCCCCTCCTTCGCTTTCGCGTAGCTTCAGCGAAGCAAAGCCGGGAGGGGATCTAAGAAGTCTTTAAGCCTTGTCAGCACTCCCCAGCACATTCACAACCTTATGCTTATAGAGCTCTTTCAGCTTATCACGGGCCGGACCAAGGTAATTACGCGGATCAAATTCACCGGGCTTTTCAACAAAAACTTTGCGGATAGCAGCTGTCATTGCAAGACGCCCATCACTGTCGATATTGATCTTGCAGACTGCTGATTTTGCGGCTCTGCGCAACTGGTCCTCAGATACACCGGCTGTGTTTTCCATTTTTCCGCCATATTTGTTGATCTCATCCACGATATCCTGAGGAACCGACGAAGCTCCATGAAGTACAATAGGGAAACCGGGAATACGCTCTTTCACATTCTTCAAGAATGTCAAAACGCAAAGGAGGAGGAAGTTCACCCGGTTTTACCTTGAATTTGAAAGCACCATGGGAAGTTCCTATCGAAATAGCCAGGGAATCAACTCCTGTCTTCTTCACAAAGTCTTCAACTTCTTCAGGTCGTGTGTAAGATGAATGCTCTGCTGAAACCTCATCCTCGATACCGGCTAATACACCCAATTCACCTTCAACAGTAACATCGAACTGATGAGCATACTCTACAACCTGTTTTGTCAACCGTATGTTTTCTTCGTAAGGGAAATGTGATCCGTCGATCATTACCGATGAGAATCCTGTTTCAATGCACGATTTGCATGTTTCAAATGAATCGCCATGATCAAGATGCAAAACAATGGGAATAGCGTATCCAAGCTCTTTTGCATATTCAACAGCGCCCTTTGCAAGATATTGCAGCAGAGTCTGATTGGCATATTTACGCGCACCTTTTGATACCTGTAGGATCACCGGAGATTTTGTCTCTACACAGGCGCTGATAATTGCCTGCATCTGCTCAAGATTGTTGAAATTGAAAGCAGGAATGGCATATCCGCCTTTCACAGCTCCCTTAAACAACTCCCTCGAATTCACCAATCCTAATTCTTTATAATGAAGCATAATTTATTGTTTTTAAATGCCGTGAAAGATAATTATTTTAGCCTTAGAGGCCAAAACATTTATTAAAAAATAAGTGTTCTGAATAATTCAGCAGCCTCAACTTGCCATTTAAACCTATTTCCTTATCTTCGTAACTTTCTTTTAAAACTGACCTGTAATGGATTAGTTGACAGGATGCAGCATTTTTTGAAAAACGGAATCATTAAAACATGCCTCAGGGTGATCTTTTTAAACAAAAGAAGTAAGATGAAAAAGTCTTTCGTATTTATTTTTACCGGCCTTTTAATATCTCAGGCATCCATGTTCGCCCAGCAGCAGATATGGTCGCTTGAGGAGTGTGTCAAATATGCCATCGATCATAATATCCAGATCAAACAGCAGACAATCCAGACAAAGGTTCAAAAGAATTCTCTTGATCAGTCAAAGCTGAATCTCCTTCCGACAATAAGCGGTCAGGCATCACATGATTATTCATTCGGACGTGCTCTTGACCAGAACACATACACATTTTACAATCAGACAGTTCTTCAGGACTATTTCTACCTCGGAGGAAGAACCGACCTGTTCAACGGTCTTCAAAACCTCAATACAATACAAAGGAATAAATATGAGCTTCTTGCAGGAGAACAGGACCTGCAAAAGATACGCGACAATGTCTCTTTAAATGTTGCCCTTGCCTACCTGCAGATACTTCTTAATAAAGAACTTGTGACAGCCAATGAAAATCAGCTTAATATTACTCTTCAGCAGATTGAAAAAACGAAAAAGCTGGTGGATGCCGGAAGTGTCGCCCGTGGCAACCTTCTGCAGATCGAAGCCCAGGCGGCTCAGGAAGAACTGAGCCTTATAACAATGAAAAACCAGCTTGAGACATCATACCTGAACCTTACCCAGTTACTGGAGATTAAATCACCGGCCGGATTTGAAATTGTAGTTCCTGAAATACAGGTGGAACAAAATTCAGTTATTACAGGCAATATTGATGAAATCTACAACCTTGCAGCACAAACACGACCTGAAATAAAGAGCTCAGAGCTTAAGCTTACTGCAAGCGAGTACGATCTGAAAATTGCCAGAGGGGCGAGAAGTCCCAGTATATCACTCAGCCATACTTTCGGTACCAGGTATTCGTACATAAAAGATATGCCTGGCCTTCAGTCTTTTGAAGATCAGTTAAAAAATAATAAAAACTATGGACTTGGTGTCTCGCTGAGTATTCCTGTTCTTAATGGATGGCAGGTTAACAAGAACATTTCAAATTCAAAACTTGCCGTCGAAAACAGCCAGTATTCGCTTGAAGGGACTAAAAAACAGCTTTACAAGGACATCCAGCAGGCATACACCGATGCTGTCGCTGCATTGAAAAAATACAATGCGAGCTTAAAAGCGGTAAGCTCATCGGAAGAATCATTCAGATACACTGAACAGAAATTCAACGTGGGAATGATCACTCCGGTCGACTACAATGCGTCAAAAACACAGCTTCTGAATGCCCAGTCGGACATGTCACAGGCAAAATATGAATTTATTTTTAAAACAAAAGTTCTCGATTTTTATAAAGGACTCCCTCTTAATCTGAATAAATAAATATAAAATCAAGGTCTATATTATGAAAAGCAATAAGATACTGAAAATCCTGGTCCCTGTTGTCATTCTGCTTATCCTTTTTGCAGTCATCGGGAAAAAGGCCGGCTGGTTCGGAAAAGCTGTAACAGTAAAAGTAGCTGTTGAAAATGCAGAAAAACGGGAAATAATTGAGACTATAACTGCAAACGGGAAGATACAGCCCGAGAAAGAGGTAAAGATAACTCCTGATGTATCGGGCGAAATTGTTGAGCTCACTGTTAAGGAAGGCGACCATGTCGAAAAAGGACAGCTTCTGCTCAGGATCAAACCTGATGTATACATTTCCCAGAAAGACAGGTCGCTGGCAGCTATCAGTTCTGCACGGGCCCGTCTTGCACAGTCTGAAGCACAGTTTATCCAGGCCGAGCTATCCTATAACAGAACCAAACAGTTATACAGCGAACAGACAATTTCCAAATCGGAATATGAGCAGGCAGAAGCTTCATATTCTGTGGCTAAGGCTGAGGTGGATGCAGCAAAATACTCTGTCATAAGCACCGAGGCTTCACTTAAAGAGGCTAATGAGAATCTGGTAAAAACATCGATATATGCACCTATGACCGGGACTGTTTCAATGCTGCTCGTGGAACTTGGCGAAAGGGTAGCCGGGACAGGGATGATGGCCGGAACAGAAATGCTCCGCGTAGCTGATCTTTCAAGGATGGAAGCCCAGGTTGAAGTCAACGAAAACGATATTCCCCGTGTGAAGCTGGGCGATACGGCGACCATTGAAGTGGATGCTTATGTAGATTTTAAATTCATCGGGATAGTCACTGAAATAGCAAATTCTGCCAAGACCACAGGGGTGTCAGCCGACCAGGTCACCAATTTTGATGTAAAAATACTTGTTCTTCCCGAATCATATAAGGATCTGGTGGATAAAGGAACTGAACATCCTCTAAGGCCGGGAATGTCAGCAACAGTGGATATACAGACAGAAATAAAATCGGGGATCATAACTGTCCCGATACAATCAGTAACAACCCGGACGGATACAACTAAGATTGTTCAGACCTCATCAGATGAGGACATTCGCACCCTGGTATTTATTACCGACGGTGAACGGGCTCTTGCAAAAGATGTTAAAACAGGAATTCAGGACAACAGTTTTATAGAAATCCTGTCCGGAGTTTCCGAAGGTGATCAGGTTATTTCAGCACCTTTCAGCGCAATCAGCAAGAAACTGGCCGACAGCACTCTTGTTGAGATTGTCAAAAAGGAAGATCTTTTTTCAGTAAAATAGAATCAGGGATCCTGATAAGACATGATAATCTGTCTTGAAACCTCAACTCTTCTCTGTTCGGTTGCTCTTTGCGACACCACAGGAGTTGTTGCGTTAAAAGAGAGCACCGAAAACAAATCGCACTCTTCCCTGCTTACTGTTTTTATTGAAGAACTCCTTTCTGATGCAGGCCTCAGGGTCAGTGAACTCGAAGCTGTGGCTGTAAGCAAGGGTCCGGGTTCATACACCGGACTTCGTATCGGAGTCTCTACAGCCAAGGGGATGGCATATGCTGCATCAATACCTCTGATCGGGATTGAAACCACTCTTTCGATGTTCCATGGCATTGATGAGACTCTGAAAGCCAGGTACTATCTCGATAAAACCTCACTATTGATACCAATGCTTGATGCACGCAGGATGGAGGTCTATTATTCGATATTTACATCAGAGGGTGAATCGGTAAAAGAAGTTACCGCTGAAATAATTGATGGCATGTCGTTCAGCGATATTCCTGAAAATACCAGGATCCTGATTTTTGGTGATGGTGCGTTAAAATGCAGGCAGGTATTAAAAAGGCGGAATATTGAATTTGCTGATGACTTCCGGATATCTGCCGCATATATGTACGAGCCTGCATATAAATTACTTAGGGAACGCCGGTTTGAAGATATTGCATATTTTGAGCCATATTATCTTAAAGATTTCATAACTTCGCGTCCTAAAAAAAACATCCTTGGCAGGTAATTTGTCTGTTATAATAAGAGTTTATAAAGAAATCCATCATGAAGTTGTTTAAGACTTTATTGTTAACTCTTGTGATACCGGTATTTTCTATCGGCCAGGAATCAGCATATACTCCGGGAGAAAAGGTGAACTATGCGGTACATTACGGCATCGTCCAGGGCGGTACAGCATCGCTTGAGCTTAAAGCTGACACTTTTAAAGGGAAAGATGTATGGCACTCTGTTTTCATTGGCAAAACAACTGGCATGGCTGATGCAATTTTCAGGGTATATGATATTTATGAAAGCTACTTTGAGCCAGGGTCCGGGCTTCCGGTCCTTTCAATCAGGAATATCTCGGAGGGCAGATACAAACGGTATAACGAAGTGATCTTCGACCATTATACAAGGGCTGACTCGGCAATCCTTACAAGTGATCTGACCGGCGTTCACATCACTGAAAAAGGCATCCACGATATTCTTTCATGTTTTTATTACTTCCGTAACAATTTCCTTCCCGGTTACGACACTCTTAAAAAAGGTGACATGATCCATATTCAGACCTGGTTCACCGATGAACTTTATCCCATTATCATGAGATATATTGGAACTTATGAAATAAAGACAAAGGTAGGAAGGATAAAATGTCTGAAGTTTAATCCCGTGACAGAAGTGGGAAGGTTGTTCAAAACAGAAGATGATGTATCATTCTGGTTTTCGGCTGACAAGAATTTCTTACCGGTCAGAGTACGATTTGAAATCTTTGTCGGTGCCTTTATAGCGGAAATTGTCAGCTATGAAGGATTGAAATACCCGCTGGATATAAAAAAGAAAGAAGCAAATTAATATAAAGTATAATTTTTTCAAATATGGCAAGTACTGCAGACTTCAGGAACGGACTGGTAATAGAGTATAACGACGATCTTTACACAATTGTTCAGTTCCAGCATGTTAAGCCCGGTAAAGGACCGGCTTTCGTAAGAACAAAATTAAGAAGCATAAAAACAGGCCGGGTTATTGATAATACATTTTCATCGGGGACAAAGGTGAATGTGGCAAGGGTGGAACGGCGACCTTATCAGTACCTTTACAAGGATGACATGGGTTATTATTTTATGCATCTTGAAACGTTTGAACAGATCCATGTTCCTGAAGAGCTGATAAGCAGTTATGAATTTCTGAAAGAGGGTCAGAATGTTGAGGTAGTTGTTCATGCCGACACTGAAACCGTACTGTCAGTTGAGCTTCCCCAGTTTGTTGTCGTGGAAGTTGTATATACCGAACCGGGCCTGAGGGGAGATACCGCCACCAACACTCTGAAACAGGCAAAAATTGAGAACGGAAGCACAATTAGAGTTCCGCTGTTCATCAACGTAGGCGATAAGATCAGAATAGATACGGCTAACAGGACCTATATTGAAAGGGTCAAGTCATAAGAATAATGAACGATAAAAAGACATCAATTGACAGGCTGCGTATTTCCAGGTTCAAGCTGGATGCCCTGCTCAACATAACTTTGTCGATCAATGCCAACCTGCCTACTGAAGAGCTTCTATCAAAATATGAATCTATTCTCCGCAACAATCTTGGAATAGGGAAAATACTCATTTTCAAACATTCTGTTAAGTGGGAATGCCTGCTTAACGGGGGCTTTTCCAAAGAGCTCGAAACAGGAATAGATGTTGAATCACAGCTTCTGAAATTCACCGAACCAGCATTCAGGAATGAAGGTCTTGATATTGAAGGCGTTGATATCGTAATTCCCGTTTACAATAATTATGTTCCGCTGGCTTTTGTTTTGATTGGAGATATTGAAGAAGAAGGCAAAGGAATGAGCCCGGTCCTTAAGCAATTCAACTTTGTACAGACCATTTCAAGTATAATACTGGTTGCAATAGAGAACATCAGGCTTTTTAAGGAAAGTCTCCGGCAGGAGGCGCTCAGGAAAGAGCTTGAGCTCGCAGCCAGGATGCAGCAGAAACTTATACCTGACAACAGGTCAATGCCTCAAAACGATCATCTTGCAGTCAATGGCTTTTACTATCCTCATTACGAAGTGGGCGGTGATTATTATGATTGCATAAAGCTATCCGATACCAAAACAGGATTCTGTATTGCTGATGTTTCAGGAAAAGGTATATCAGCTGCAATCCTTATGTCAAATTTCCAGGCAAGCTTCAGGGCTCTGTTCACTCATGAGATTGAACTTCCACTCCTTATCCGGAAGCTGAACACACTCATAACAGCCAATGCCTCAGGGGAGAAATTCATTACCTTTTTTGTTGCCCGGTACGATCATGAAAACTGTACCCTGGAATATATTAATGCAGGTCATAATCCGCCGGTCCTTTTCGACACGGTGACAGGAGAGGTCATACATCTTCATTCATTATGCGTTGGGATCGGCATGATCGATGAAATACCTCCCGTCAGGGAACAACTTCTGAATATTACCAATTACTCAAAGATAGTCTGCTATACTGACGGACTTTCAGATCTTAAAGGTGACGACGGTAAAGAGATTCTTACCAGAGAGATTGTCAGATTTATAACAAATAAGGATCCTGTTGAGAATAATATCCGGGAGATGCTTAAAAAGCTCGGGATCCCCGACAATAATCCGGATCTTTTTGATGATGTCTCAATTATTGTTGCAGACTTATTCAGGTAGATCCTTAATGATCCTCAGCAGATAATAATTCTTTTTCCCTTTCTGAATAAGGAGATATTTGTCATTCAGCAATGAATCGGTTCCTATAACCAGGTCAGGGTTGTCGATTTTTACCTTATTTATGCTCAACCCGCCTCCCTGGATAAGCCGTTTCATTTCACTCTTGGATGCAAACACCTTTGAATGCTCAGCGCAGAGATCGGTTACATTCACACCTCTCCTCAGCAATTCTCTCCGGATATCAAATACCGGTACACCTTCAAATACCGAAAGGAAAGTATTTTCATTCATCCTTTTCAGCGATTCCGTTGTGCCCTTTCCGAAAAGGATCTCCGAAGCCTCAACTGCTGAATCATATTCTTCGCGTGAATGAACCATTGCAGTCATCTCTTCGGCAAGACGCTTCTGCAATATCCTTTCGTGTGGTGCCTTGCTATGCCTTTCAATAAGTGCTTCAATAACACTATGGTCAAGCAGCGTGAATATTTTAATATACCTCGAAGCATCTTCATCGGAAACATTCAGCCAGAACTGGTAAAAATGGTAAGGAGAGGTTTTATCAGGATCAAGCCAGACATTACCTGCTTCCGTCTTGCCAAATTTCGATCCGTCCGATTTCGTTATCAGCGGACTGGTTATCGCGAATGCTTCGCCTCCTGTTTTGCGCCTGATAAGTTCGGTACCTGTAACAATATTGCCCCACTGGTCCGATCCGCCCATTTGTAGTTTGCACTCCAGCTCATTATAAAGATGGAGGAAATCAGTTCCCTGGACCAGCTGGTAAGAAAATTCCGTAAATGACATCCCCTCTCTGGCATCAGCACCCACCCTCTTCCTGACAGAATCTTTTGCCATCATATAATTCACTGTGATATGCTTCCCGATATCGCGGATAAAACCGAGGAAGGAGTAATTCTTCATCCAATCGTAATTATTAACCATTATGGCTCTGTTTTTCCGTTCCTGTGAGAAATCAAGGAATTTTGAAAGTTGCCTCTTTATACCCTCCTCGTTTTTCCTGAGAGTTGCCTCATCGAGAAGATTTCTTTCTTCCGATCTGCCCGACGGATCTCCTATCATACCGGTTGCACCGCCAACCAGGGCAATAGGAACATGACCTGATCTCTGGAAATGAACAAGCAGCATAACCTGCACCATGTGTCCTAAATGCAATGAGTCGGCAGTAGGATCAAATCCAATATATCCTTTTGTAATCTCCTTTTCAAGTAATTCTTCAGTGCCTGGCATGATATCGTGGATCATGCCTCTCCATTTCAGTTCTTCAATAAAATTCATAGACCGTTACTTTATTCTGAACTGCAAATATAGCAAAGAGGGTTAAATGGAATCCTTATCGGATTTCTTTTTAAGCCGGTCGAAACTTTTATCGAAGCTCCCTTCCCCTATTACCGGGAAGATGGCTGGTGCAATGTCTGCAATGGAATTATAGAATTTCGACTGTTCAATTTGTTCTGCCGGGAGAAAATGATGCCTGGCGTCGATTGCATTAAGGACAACAAAAATAACACTGAGGACAAGGGCAGATTTTAATACCCCAAAAAACAGTCCCAGAACAGAATTTAAAAATCCCAGTGATACCTTGTCAGCAAATTTATCCAGCAGCAAACCCAGGAAATGAATTATTATGACAATTATGATAAATGTGATCATGAAAGCAATTATCCCGACATATTGCCCGGTCATGTCAAAATAATCATAGAGCTTCTCTGCTGTGAATGAGGAGAACTTTATAGCTCCCCAGATGCCAACAATAAGTGCCAGCAGGGATGCAAGTTCCTTAATGAATCCGTTAATGAACCCCCGGGCCAGCCCGAATACCAGCAGTATTATAACGATAAAGTCGATCCAGTTCATGGTTAGTTGAATTTGAGCATGAAATTAGGAAAGATTGTCAATTAATCAAAATTGGGTATGGGGAAGTTATGAGTTATGCAGTTATGTGATTATGGCAGCTCACTTAAACCTGTTGTGGGGTGATGCGGTTATGCAGGTTATGCAGTTATTGAGACCAGATCAATACATAGCTTACACATCTGTCAAACTACAAAAGAAGACTGCAAGAATCTTGCACAACTGCATAACTGCACAACTGCACAACCGCACAACATTTCAAAGAATTTGCAAAGAGGAAAAAAAGCTATACTTTTGAAATCCCATTGGTCCTATAGTTCAATGGATAC
>CAWHGX010000005.1:0-6675 GCA_963828775.1 uncultured Bacteroidales bacterium
ACTATATAAAAATCTCCTTTCCAGGATTAAGAAATATTTATAACTTACATTTGATTATAAAGACAGATTGCCAGGTTACAGCATTTCAGCTGCCTTAAAATGATTTTTCGAAGAAGAATAGCTGTGTGACTGGCGGGGCTGTGCTGTCCCGGCAATCAGGAACCTGTTATAGTGTTAAGCTTGCCATAATAGTCTATAAGTTGGCCGGGTATTAATGAATTGATGAGTTAAATGATACTCTATTCAATCTTCTATTATTAAAATGAAGTAGATTATCCAGGTGCAAATGTTTAAAAATTTGTTCCTGAAGGGACTTCCTGCAGGACTGTTTTTACTTTCAATTTTTCAATTAGTTTTTTCACAGACTGAAAGACAGAATACTTATATGACATTTGACCAGCTGACCGGTCAGTTGGAGAACAAATATCAGGTGCAATTCTGTTACAAACCTGAATGGTTTGAAATGCAGTTATTTAATTCAGCCATTTTAAGGTTATCATTTATTGAGACACTGAACAGATTAAAAACAGAAACGGATTTTTCCATCTTTACTTTTGACTCTATCCTTTATGTTTTCGTTCCGCTTAAGCCCGAATATGAACCTCCCCCTGAAGTAAAGTACTCAGATGCAGTAGTTATCGGCAATCCTGCCGAGTATGGGAAATATTCAAAAGCAACTGTTCAGGGGAGGATTCTGAATGGAACGAATGGAAATCCCTTGCCGGGGGCATCGATTTTCATCGACAAGTTAAAACTCGGGGTGAATTCAGACAGTAAAGGGTATTATCATTTACAGGCACCGGTGGGAGAACATATTATCCGGCTCTCTTTTATGGGCTATGATGAAACCACTCAAAAAATCAGGTTAGCCGGAACCGGAACTTTAGATCTTAAACTTTATGAAAAATCGATTAAACTGGGAGAGGTGACAATTACCGCTGAAAGGCCTGAAATAAATATTTCCGGCACCCAGATGAGTTATGTGAGGCTCGACTCCAGGTCAATAAAAGAACTTCCGGTCTCAGCAGGAGTAAAAGACATCATTAAAAGTATAGCTCTTATGCCGGGAGTTCAAACCATCGGAGAGTTTGGCACAGGGTTTAATGTTCGCGGAGGCAGTGCTGACCAGAATCTGATCCTGCTTGAAGATGTACCTTTGTTCAATTCCTCACATTTGTTTGGATTTACCTCGGTGGTTAATTCTGACGGTATTTCAAATGTCACCCTGATCAAAGCAGGCATTTCTGCAAAATATGGTGAACGTGCCTCTTCCCTGCTGGATATTAGATTTGGTGCTAATGATCCCGGCAAAAGAATCATTAAGGGAGGAATTGGCTTAATTGACAGCAGGTTATATCTGGAAACGCCATTGTTAAAGAAGAAAATGTCACTCCTGGTAAGTGCCAGAGGATCTTATTCAGACTGGCTTCTTCATGAGATACCCGAAGTCGATTTAATGAACAGCTCAGCTCATTTTTATGATGCAAATGCCTTGCTTGCATATAACCTGAGTGCTTCAAGCAAGATCAGCCTGTTTGGATATCTGAGCAACGATCAGTTCGGATTTACAAAGAATATGAGTTACAGGTACAATAACTTACTGGCTTCGTTAAAGTGGAAACACACTTTTAACAATACTCTTTATTTCAATCTTGTTGCCGGATTAAGCAATTATAAGTACCGGATGTCTGAATCGGATACATTAAGGCAATGGGAATCCTGCAGGATAAATTCCTCAGTTTTTTATAAGAATATGAAATTAAATTTTTCCTGGTTCCCCGTTGACAATCATGCAGTTGATTTTGGCGCAAATGGTGTGCTTTACACTATCAGCCCGGGAGAAAAGTATCCGCTGGGAATTGAATCTGAAATTCAATCCCTTGCAATGCCGCAGGAAAAGGCGGCAGAGTACGCATTCTATATAACCGATAACTTTACTGTATCCCCTGAACTCCATGTGGATTTTGGCTTAAGGTATTCGCTGTACAGCTATCTTGGTCCTTCCAAAGTATATACTTTCAGGGCGGATCTGCCTGAAAGCCGTCAATCGATTATAGATTCTGCCATTTATGCAAACAATGAGATTGTATGTTCCTATTCCGGATTAGAACCACGAATTGCTATGAGGTACAGCATCTCAAACAAAAATTCCGTGAAAATAAGCTATAACAGGATCCATCAGTATATTAACCTGGTTTCAAACACTGCAATCATGACGCCATCGGATGTATGGAAGCTCAGTTCTCCGAATCTCAAACCACTCAGATGTGACCATTATGCGATCGGATATTTTCAGAATTTCAGGAACAATACAATCGAATCATCTATTGAGCTTTATTACAAAAGTTTAAAAAATGCGATTGATTACAAAAACGGAGCCAGAATACTTCTTAATCCATACCTTGAAACAGACCTGTTAAGTGTTAAAGGGAATAGTTTTGGAGTTGAGCTGTATATAAAGAAAAACTCCGGGAGACTTACAGGTTGGACAAGCTACACTTTTTCGCGTTCTCTGCAAAGAACAACCGGAATTTATGATGTGGAAAAAATCAATAATAACCAGATTTTCGCATCAAGCTTTGACAGGCCAAACAATCTGATAGTTAATATAAATTACCATATATCAAGACGCTGGCTCTTCGGAGGTACTTTCACCTACAGTACAGGACGTCCTGTTACACTTCCCGAATATAAATTTGATTACCAGGGCTACCAGCTGCTCTGTTATTCAGATCGCAACAAATACAGACTGCCTGATTATCACAGGCTTGACGTTTCAATTTCATATGATGAATCATTAAAGATCAGGAAGAAATGGAAAGGCAGCTGGATATTCTCAATTATTAACCTGTACGGCCGGAAAAATGCGTATTCAGTCTTCTATAAGAAGGAAGAACACATGGTGTCAAATCAATACAGACTATATGATACCTATATGTTGTATATCATTGGAAGACCATTCCCTTCCCTGACTTATAATTTCTCCTTTTAAAATGAAACCAGTAACTTATTTGATGATAATATGCTGCGGATTGCTGGTTTCCTGTTACAAACCATATACTGCAAAAATCGATTCGGATAAAAAAATACTGGTTGTTGACGGGATGATAACTAATGAGATGAGCTCCTATCGGATCAGCCTCAGCTATGCTTTACAATTTTATTCTGACGAAACCAGGGAACCAGTGAATTCTGCACGCGTTTATGTAACTGATGATCTGGATAATTACTACCCTTTCAATGAGTCGGGGAATGGAAATTATAAATCAGATTCCCTGAAATTTACAGGCCAGCCTGGCAGAACTTATACTCTTTGCATTGAGACTACTGATGGCGAATTTTATATGTCAGGTCCCCAGAAGCTAAATCCCGTATTCTGCCCTGATACCGTTTATGCCGAGGTTGATTATCAGGAGACTCTCAGCAGGTTCAACCAGATATTGGTCATTATCCTTGGGGCAAATATCCTGGTTGACGTCAGCAATCAGACAGATACACTTCCCCATTTCAGGTTTACATCAAATCTGGTAAAACTTTATATCTATATCTTAAATATCCCGCCGCCACAGTTTGATCCTCCCCAGCATACTTTTTATTGCTGGCAGTCCGATAATGCAAATCCTGACGTAAATCTGGCCAGTAATGAATACTCTCTCAATACTTCCTCCATAAACAGGCATGCAGTATATTTTACCAATGATGAAATATACGTCGAGGGAAGAATATATGACCGCGGACCCCAGGAACCGGATTTATCATACACGGCGGTTGCAACCCCTGAGCGGCAATCTTATACGATAATTCATCGCATCCTTTATTTAAATCAATACTCACTCAATAATGAAACATATTTATATTACAAGAGCATGGATGAACAACTCAGGTCAGAGGGAAAATTATTCGATCCGATAGCAGTTCAGCTCCCTGGAAATATTAATTGTACAACAACCCCCGGTAAGATAGTTTTTGGTTTTTTTGAAGCATCATCAGTCAGCCGGACATCATATATGATCGGATTCAGGAATCCCAGGAATAATCAGTATTCAATAAAAAAGATACCATATATTCAGCTGCCTCAGTTAAATGGCTGCTGGATCAACAAAGTACCTCCCTTCTGGATCAATTAAAAATTAAGGGTATGAAATCCCTTATATTGATAAATCTTATATTCTTAAGCACTCTCTGCTCCATAACAGGCCAGCGGGCATATGTATCTCTGACACCCGAATTGATCTATCTCCACACCGACAGAGATATGTACATCGCCGGTGAGCACCTGTACTATGCCTTGTATATAAAAGGAAATACGGGTCAGATAAGCCGATACGCGTACCTTCTTTTGCGTGACCAGGAGAATTCAATAGTAACTCATGTCAGGCTGGAGATAAATAACCAACGGTCATACGGAAGCATTATTCTTCCGGATACACTGAATTCAGGCTATTACCAGATTGTTTGTTTTACGAACCTGATAAGAAATGCTGAGGAGACGTGTTTTAAAAAAGAGATTGTGATAGCAAACCGCTTTGATGAGAAGTTAAATCCGTTTACTGAACTGGTCAGCGAAGCCGAATCCGATCCTTCTGCTGAGGAATATTCAGGTATTCCACGCAATAATGAAAATCTGATCATTCATCTGGAAAAACTGGTTTTTAAACCACGTGAGAAAATAACATTCTGGTTTGAATCAAAGGATATTTCAGGTAATCCCATCTCAAGACTTTCGGTTTCTGTAAGTGAGATCGTCCGTGGTATTCCGGTTGAACCATCTATATTAGATTATTTCAGCATTAAAAAGGAAAATTCTGTCAGGATTGAAACAGAATCCCGCGAGTGCATTTTTATGCCCGAATTCAACGGTACAATTCTGCAGGGCAAAGTCACAGCTTTACCAAATACAGCAAAAAAAACAGGGATTTTTGACAGCAATTCACCAAATACCATAAATAATTACACAGTTTTACTGTCCACCTCCGACAGTATCGCTAACTTACAATATTCCAGGACCGATTCACTTGGATCATTTGGTTTCAATCTTGATGCTTGTTATGATGGCAGAGAAATAATCATAAGGCTTAAAGAAAAAGCTGACGCGACCATCAGACTTGATGACAAAACAGGTTTGGTTCAGCCTTTCATTCCATCGCATAAATATAATGTGCAGGGCATAAGAGAATATCTGATCAGAAGCGGGAAAATAGTTCAGGTTCAACGATATTACACTAAAAGAGCGGAATCAGACACTTTTAAGGTATTTAATCCGCCAAAAACAGTTCCAGGGGTTTACAGCAAGCACTATTCAACAATTTTCCCGTCGGATTATTCAGAACTTCAGGATTTTGTCGAAATATCAAGGGAGATTGTACCGGCATTTAAAGTCAGAAAAATCAATGACACATACGTTTCAGGCTTTTCCAACCTTCAATACCAATCCGTAACAAATGATGAACCGGCAATTTTTCTGGATGGAGTTCAGGTTGATGATATAAACCAGATCATAAAACTTGGCACCAATGACATTAAAAGTATTGAGATAGTACCGGTAATCAGGTATTACGGAGAAATGTCATTTAATGGCATTCTGGCAGTTTTAAGCAACAACAAGGCTATAAATAATATCCGGTTTAAAACTCCGGCTGTTCGATACCAGGTATTATCAAGTCAGGCTTATACAAAACCCAAACCTTTCAGTCCTGAATCGATCGCTGAACATAGTCCTGATCTCAGGCAGGTATTACTATGGGAACCGGAATTAATCCCGGATAATTCTGAAAAGTATAAAATAGTATGTTTTGCATCTGACCTTAAGGGCAAATACAGGATCAATTTACAGGGCGTTACATCAAAAGGTGATCCTCTCAGCGGATCTGCAATCATTACCATCCAGTCCAGATGAATCTATGAAGACAAAAACAATCCTTATTTGTTTAGTTCTGCTGGGGATCTCCTCAGGATCTGGTTTTTGTCAAATTATATGCAACTGCCCTGATCCCAATGAGATTTATTCGGAAACACCTCTTTCCGGTGAACTTTTTGAACCGGCTTCAACACCCGATATTGCAACTTTTTTTAACAAAGACTGGCTTCCAGGCAATATATGGCTCACAGATGGCAGGATTATACGGAATAAAAAAATCAGATATAACGGGTTACTGGACGAGCTTTTAGTATTCGGAACGGAGTCGAATCAGGTCATTAAGCTTGACAAAGAAGCTATTCTTCAGTTTCATTTTCTTAATTTCCAGGGTGACACAACAATCTATTTCAGGAAGATCAGGGTAAAGCGGGATATTTTTACTGATTCCACCGAAATCTTTGTCCAGGAAATAAAAAGGGGAAAATTGTCGCTGTTGATTTTTCATTCCTTTTATTTTGCCGGAAAGGAAACAGTCCGGATGAATAAAAACTATTATCTGAAAGAAATTTACAAAGAGGATCCTGTTTATTATTTAAGTTTACCCGATAACAAACTAGTCGAATTCAGGGGATTCAGCCGAAAGAATCTTTACACATCTTTATATGATAAAAAGGATCAGATAAGGCAATACTTCAGGGAAAGCAATTCAGGTAAAATCAGAACCGGTCAGGAGATTCTGGATTTCATCCGATTTTTAAGTTCGATTGTTGATTCTTAAAACACGAAATACTGATATGGTGCATCTGCATTGCCGGAAT
>CAWHGX010000006.1:0-109281 GCA_963828775.1 uncultured Bacteroidales bacterium
AGATGTAGTTGCATATATCCGGGAATATCTCAAAAAGAACCACCTGGATGACAAAATCATCTTCAGTGGAGCCAGATGCATGAACCTCTGCAGCAACGGACCCAATCTCAGGATAAATGAAAAAGTAATTGAGGGAGTAACTCTCTCAAAAATTGAAGGTATCCTTGAGACCGAATTTGGAAATATTAAATAGTGATACACCTTGGGAACAATTATGAATGATATAAAACCAGTATTTTACATAAACGATCAGAAATGCAGGAATTCATACTCCTGTGTCAGGGTGTGTCCCGTCAATGCTATTGAGGTCAGGGCACAGAAGGTTCATCCTTCAATTATCCCTGACAGGTGTATAGGCTGCGGCCTTTGCTTTATAGCCTGTTCCCCGAAGGCTGTAGAATTCCGCGATTCGAGGGATGAGGTTAAAAAGCTCCTGGCGTCTGAGAGGAAAACAGTAGCCCTGGTTGCTCCAAGCATAGCCTCAGAATTTGACGATATCACCGATTACAGGAAATTCGTAAGCATGTTGCGGGCCCTTGGTTTTGACTATGTTCATGAAAACTCATTCGGGGTCGATCTTATTGCTTCAGAATATGCAGAACTGTTCAGCAAGGCTGAAGGAAAATACTATATCACTGCCAATTGCCCGGCAATAGTCAAGCTGATTGAGAAATTTCATCCTGAACTGGTCCCTAACCTGGCTCCATTGGTCTCTCCGATGATCGCCACCGCGATGGTGGTGAAAGAGATATATGGCGAAGAAGTGGCGATCATATATATGGGTCCGTGCATTGACAACAAGGATGAAGCTCTTATGTACCGCGGAGGAAAACTGATTGAAGGTATATTGACATTTATAGAGCTCAGGCAGTTATTCAACGAATTTGAAATCCAGGAGAGAGTCGTCAAAATGTCTGAGTTTGATCCGCCGTACGGACACTGGGGAGCTCTCTACCCTCTTCCGGCCGGGATCTTACAGGCAGCAGGTATCAGGCGCGATATGGCTACCAGTAATGTAATAACTGCCGCGGGAAGGGAAGATGTCTTTGAAGGGATCAATGATTTTGAAAAGTACATTGACACAATTCATCATCATTTTAACTTGTTTTTCTGCCATGGCTGCCTGCTCGGGCCGGGAATGGAAAGTCATAATGAAAGGTTTAAAAGAAGAGCTCTGGTAAGGCAGTATGCGGAGAAGAGAGTTGGTAAGCTTGACAAGGTCCAATGGCAGAAAGATATGGATAAATGGTCGAAGCTCGATTTTTCGAGGAGCTTTAAGCCTGATGACCAGAGGATCCCTGAACCTCCCGCTGAAGCAATCAATGAAGTACTAAAAATCATTGGAAGAGAAAATCCCAATGATGAACTGGATTGCGGAGCATGCGGCTACCGTTCATGCCATGAATTTGCCTCGACTGTTGCAAAGGGACTGGCGATTCCCGAAATGTGCCATACCTTCAACCTCCGTAATAAGCAGGAATATATTGAAACTCTGAGACAGACCAACCGTAAGCTTGCCGAGACCAAAAGAGCTCTTAAGGAATCGGAAGAGCTGGCAATGAGAGAAAAGGAGATGGCTCAGAGCGCTTCCGACATGATGAACAATATGCTCGAGAAGCTCCCGACAGGAGTCGTAATTGTCGATAACAACCTGAAAATACTTCACTCAAATCTTAGCTTCATAAATATCCTTGGCGAAGATGCAAAAGCCATTTCGGATATTATACCCGGACTTGTGGGAGCTGACATGAAAACGCTTTTACCTTTCAGTGTTTACAATATGTTCACTTTTGTTCTGAAAGAGGATGAGCCTGTAGTGAGCAAGGATATCCATTACGAAGACAGTATGCTGAACGTATCAATTTTCCCGATAAAGAAGAACAAGATGTGCGGTGCAATTATCCGCGATCTTTATTCGCCTGAAGTCCAGGGTGAAGAAGTGACAAACAGGGTAAGCGAGGTTATTGATAAAAACCTTGAAATGGTTCAGAAGATCGGATTTCTTCTTGGGGAGGGAGCCTCGGAAACTGAACAGATGCTCAATTCAATAATTGAATCCTACAGGAAGAAATCCCGGGGCGCAAAAGATAAACTTCAATAATTCAGAGTGTACAGGGATTTTTATATTGAGGTAAACAGCCAGCAAAGAAATCATGATGGTGAAAGGATTTGCGGTGATGTTTTTCTTTACAGGTACATAAAGGAGGAAGACAGGGTGATCGCTGTATTATCTGACGGGATGGGTCATGGTGTTAAGGCAAATATACTTGCCACCCTGACAGCAACGATGGCTCTGAATTTTACACGCGAACATAAGGAGGTTGACCGCATTGCAGAGATCATAATGAACACACTCCCTGTATGCAGTGAAAGAAAAATCAGTTACTCAACATTCACCATAATTGATATTGAAAGCAGCGGACGCGCAAATATCCTCGAATATGATAATCCCTCAACAATCATCCTGAGAGGCACGGAAAATTTTGATCCTTCCTGGAAAAAGGTTACTCTCGAAAAAGGGAAGAATGAGGGGAAAGTGCTCAGGACCTGTTCTTTCATCCCGGCAAAGGAAGACAGGATCATCTTATGTTCCGACGGTGCATCACAGAGCGGGATGGGAAGTGAAGCATTTCCGTTTGGCTGGGGAAGGGATGAAATTGCCTCTTATGCCTCCTCTCTGGTTCACAGCGAATCTTCCATATCAGCAATGACGCTTTCAGGCAAGATTGTGACCATGGCTCATAAAAACGATGCCTATAAGGCAAAGGATGATATAAGCTGTGCCACCATCTATTTCCGCGAACCCCGTAAATTATTGATATGTACCGGTCCGCCTTACGAAAAAGAAAAAGACAAAGAACTCGCTTCCAAAGTTAAAGAATACACAGGCAAGGTTATACTATGCGGCGGAACTACAGCCGATATTATTGCCAGGGAACTGAATAAAGCCATTATTGATGAGCTAATATTTGAAGATCCCGAGTTACCGCCTGAAAGCTTTATTGACGGAATTGATCTTGTCACTGAAGGAATTCTTACTCTTCAGAAAGTAAATGAAATCCTGAAATCATTTAATAACAGCGTGAGGCTCGGCAAAGGGCCTGCCGATAAAATTGTAAAGCTGATAATGGATAGCGATGAGATCCATTTTGTAATTGGAACAAGGATCAATGTTGCCCATCAGGACCCGAATCTTCCGGTCGATCTTGAGATCAGAAGAACAGTTGTTAAGCGAATTGCCAGACTGCTGGAGGAGAAGTGGCTTAAGAAAGTGAGCTTTGAATATATCTAGAAACGGTACGGGGTGCGAGGTGCGATGTGGATTGCGGGGTGTTCATAGATTACCGATTCGAAATCCGAAATACATTATCAGATATTAGCTTTCTCTTCCAGATATTGTAAAATCCGCTGATACAAATGTGGCTGAATATCCGGGTGTGTAAGATTATCAGGCAGTGAATCCATCATTTTTAATTCGGCAATTTCCGAAGTATCAGGTACAGGGCCCAGACTTGAGATTTCGGCTAAATAGAGGCGTCCGAACCCAATTTCTCCATCCTTTAATACAGAATATGTTGCCACACACTCGATTTTAAAATCAATAGCTCCCGTTTCTTCCATCAGCTCCCTCACTGCGGCTTCTTCGGAAGTTTCATCTTACTTCAATATGTCCTCCCGGAATTTCCCAGGTATCTCGCTTTTGATGGCGTACAAACAGCCAACTGTCTCCATATTTTGCTGCAATTACTGAATAAGTGAGGCTGGTATCAGGGGAATAGGAAGGATCGTAAAATTTAACCTCGGTCATATTTATAAATTGTAACGTTACGAATGTAGCTATTATCACAGTATATTTTTATTAAGTACTTTTACAAATTAAAGATTACTGAATGGTGCTTTTCATCATTCTGATTATAACTGAGATACTGACACTGGTCGTCATCAGGCAGCATTTTTACGACAGATCATGGATGCGCTATTATTTTATTATGACACTGAATGCTGTATTAAGCATCTGGCTCTGGATATTATGGTTTGAAGCTTCGTCGTATAAAGGAATTTTTGATGAACCTGATCATATCTGGGTGCTGCTGAATATCACAGGAATGATCTTTGCAGTTGTCATTCCAAGGATTATTCTCAGCATCTTTCATTTCTCAGGCTGGTTTGCCCGATTGAAGTCCGGCGGCCATATCAGGCACCTGACCAATGCAGGATTAGTTCTGTCTGTTGTGCTGTTCCTGGTTATTGTCAGCGGAACCCTTGTGGGCAGATTCAATTTCAAGACAGAAAATTTAACTGTGAGCATCAAAGGATTAAATCATGATCTTGACGGACTTAAAATAGTGCAGATCTCAGATCTTCACCTTGTCTCATTTTATCATCACCAGGATCTTCTTGAAGATGTCATGCTGAAGATAAATGAACTTGATCCGGATATTATTGTAAATACCGGTGATTTCATCAACGCAGGCTGGCGTGAATTCAACAGGTTTGATACAATTCTCAGCAAAGCAAAAGGAAAATATGGAAATTTTGCAGTAATGGGAAACCATGATTTCGGCACTTACCATCCATTCTTTACAGAGGCTGACAGGGAAAATAATATGCTTCTTATGAACAAGTTTATAGCTTCTTCCGGGTATAAGGTCCTGAATGACGAATTCACGATGGTTAATATAGGAGATGCAAGAATAGCAATGATCGGTGTTATGACAAAAGGCTCATTTCCTGAAATAATCCATGGTGACCTGAATAAAGCTGTTAAAGATATATACGGTGATGATCTTAAAATATTACTGGCTCACGATCCAAACCAGTGGAGAAAGGAGGTTACCGGGAAGACTGACATTGATATTACTTTATCGGGACACACACACGGGATGCAGATGGGCATTCTTACCAGGAGATTCAAATGGAGTCCGGCCCGCCATTTTTATCCGGAATGGAACGGGCTTTATGAAGAGGGGGAACAGTATCTGGTTGTAAACCGTGGTCTTGGTGTGCTTGGAATACCATTCCGCATATGGATGCCACCTGAAATAACCGTCATTACTATTAAGGGTGAAAAAGAAACAGAATAACCGACAGCCTGGAAATGGAAACGGGCAGCAAACGAATCTGCTGCCCGCATTTTAACTGACCAGGATTTACTTTTCCTGTTTGCCTAAACTAACCTAACTAACCTGAATTACCTGAACAGTTTTTTTAATAGACAGCTAACGTTCCTGGTTTATTCCATCATTAGTAATTTTTTAAATTATTGATTTATTCCTTATCATTTCCCGATCACGTTAATGTAACTGCAATCATCAACAGTATTTAGTAAATTGCGTGCCTGAATAATATCAATCCCGGATGAAAAAAGCACTAATTCTATTTTTAATAGCATCATCTTTTCTATTAAGGTCATGCCTGAAGCAGGATAAAGAATGGATCAGAATCAACCAGCTGGGGTACAGGGAAAAAGACATTAAAGTTGCTGTCTACATGGGATACAGTAAATTAAATCTGCGTTCATTCAGGCTGGTTGAGGTAACTTCAGGGAAAACAGTTCTTGAGAAAAATGAGATGATAAAATCAGAACCACTGACACCTTTTGAAAGTTGTTACCGGCTGCCATTTACGGAATTCTCAGAGGAGGGAATTTACAGGATCGAAGCAGGAAATGCTGTCTCGCCTGATTTCAGGATTTCGAATGATATTTATAACGGAACAGCTGATTTCCTTTTGTTTTATATGAGACAGCAGAGATGCGGTTTTAATCCTTATATAAAAGATTCGTGCCACACTCACGACGGATATGTAATCTACGGAGGATTATCAGATTCTTCACATATTAATGTTACAGGCGGCTGGCACGATGCTGCCGATTACCTTCAATATGTTGCCACATCCGCAAATGCCGCTTACCAGATGTTGTTTGCTTTTTCTGAGAATCCGGCATCGTTCGGAGATAAATATATTGATAACGGATTGCAGGGAAAAGACAATATTCCTGATATTCTGAACGAAAGTAAGTGGGGACTTGACTGGTTGTTAAAGATGAATCCTGCTCCCGGAATAATGTACAACCAGATTGCTGATGACCGTGACCATATCGGATTCAGGTTTCCAAACATGGATACTGCAAATTACGGAATGGGCAGCGAACGGCCTGTTTATCGTTGTACGGGCAAACAGCAGGGATTGTTCAAATACAGGAACAGGGCTACAGGTATAGCCTCCACAGCAGGTAAGTTCGCATCTGCATTTGCCAGAGGCGCTGCGGTTTATAAATCCATCGATCCTGAATTCTCTGATTTGCTTGCCGCAAAGGCTGTTTCTGCATTCAGCTATGGACTCGGGAATCCCGGAGCCTGTCAGACAGCTCCCGGCACTGCACCATATTTTTATGAAGAGGATAACTGGACAGACGATATGGAACTTGCCGCCATCGAATTATACAGGATCACAAAGGATGAGAAATATCTGAACCATGCTGTTAGATTTTGGGCGCAGGGAACCTGTAACACCCTGGATGGGATCAGATACAGCCCGCCATTATCAGTGGTATCCTTTTATCAACATGGGACATCCCGGAATAGCTTCATACGCTGACGAGGATCCTGTCAGGCAGGAATTTCTGGCAAATATGAAAGAGGGTCTTCAACGTATCATGGCAAGGGGAGAAAAAAATCCTTTCCTGATCGGTGTACCTTTTATCTGGTGCTCGAATAACCTGGTAGCGGCAACCTTAACCCAGGCACATCTGTATACTGAAATAAGCGGGGATACATTATTCGCAGAGTTGGAAGCTGCTCACCGCGACTGGCTTTTCGGATGCAATCCATGGGGAACAAGCATGATCGTCGGACTTCCTGCAGGCGGAGATTATCCTGATAATACCCATTCTTCATTTGTAGTTAAGGGAGAACAGGTTCCCGGTGGTCTTGTAGACGGACCTGTCTACCCGACAATCTTCAGTAACCTTAAGTATATTTATCTCTCGCAGGAAGATGAATATGCTGAATTCCAGACCAGGCTTGCGGTTTACCATGATGATTATGCCGACTATTCAACAAATGAGTGCACAATGGATGGAACAGCCTGCCTTATTTACTACCTGTCGGCCCTGCAAAACGAAACAATTGCTGAATAATGACCGGATTAATCTTTTTCAGAAATGCAGAGCACAGCTGACTTTCAATATAAAATAGTCTTTTCGCGACGGCGGACCATAAGCATTAATATCAGTCCGGACCATGGTGTTGTTGTTAAAGCCCCTTACAGGACACCCGTTGGGGCAATCAGGAGATTCGTAAATGAAAAATCGGACTGGATAATTAAAACACTCAAGGGGTTTGATTCTCTTAAAAGAATTGACAATAGCGACGGATATTCTGATGGCGATACATTATTGTTATTTGGCAGGGAGCATAAGCTGAAACTGATCCCTTCGGATAATTATTCCGTACGATTGGGAAATGATAATTCAATTGAAGCAGGATTTGCCAAAGACAAAAATCCAAAAATTATTAAAGCCATGCTTGAGAGCTGGTTTAAATTTATTGCCCAGAATAAATTCCCTGCCAGATTCAGGGAAATCCTGTCAAAATACATGAATTACAGATTTGCCCCAACCGGATTTGTTGTCAGGACAATGAAAAAGCGATGGGGAAGCTGTTCTTCAAAAGGGAAAATAGCAATAAGCTATGATCTTATAAGGCTTGATGACATATATACTGAATATGTCATTATCCATGAGTTGTGCCATCTTAAACACCATAATCACGGCACCGGTTACTACAAACTGTTATCGGAGGTTTATCCCGACTGGAAAAAAGTAAGGGAAGAACTCAAGAAGTATATAAGGTAGGAATGGTGCTGGGTGCTGGGTGCTGGGTGCGGGAAGTGGGTACAGAGAGCCAAAAGTCATCTGTTTTCTTACATCCCCCGTAACTCGTCTCTGCAAAGGTTCGGGGAATTTAGATGGTGTATTCCTGACGCATTGAGGGGATCTGGATATTGCTGAACCCGGCTTCCTGAAGTTTTGCAGAATAATTTACCTGAGTTTCATATTCGCCGTGAACCAGGAAAGTCCTTTGGACTTCGGCTTTATTCTGGCAGTTGAGGAAACTTATCATCTCTTTGTAGTCGCCATGACCGCTGAATGAATCAATTTCTTTGACTTCAGCATTGACCTTATAAACTGTTCCGAAAATTGAAACTTCCTTATCGCCCCTGGCGATCCTGGCCCCAAGAGTGACCGGGGAGCAATAACCAACTATCAGAATTGTATTTTTAGGATTTGAGATGTTATTTGCCAGGTGATGTTTGATCCTGCCTGCTTCCATCATGCCTGATGCCGAAATTATTATACATGGCTTATTATAATCATTAAGCTTTTTGGAATCTTCCTGCCGTGTAATATAAGTAAGGCTGTTAAAGCCAAACGGATCAGTATCACTTTCCATTATCTGCAGAACCTGCTTGTTAAAGCATTCAGGATGCATTCGAAAAATAGTTGTAGCATTAACAGCCAAAGGACTATCAACAAAAATCTCAATCCTTGGAAGCCTGCCCTGGTTAAAGAAATTATTAAGTGAATAAACAATTTCCTGTGTACGTCCGACACTGAAAGATGGTATTATCAGCTTGCCGCCTTTATTTACGCAGGTATGGATAACTGTTTTTAACAGCTCCTCATCAGCTGACAATTGATCCTGGTGTAACCTGTCGCCATATGTCGATTCGGTTATCAGGAAATCAGCCTGAGGGAATGGTTTCGGAGGAACAAGTATCCTGCTTGTTGGCCGGCCGATATCGCCAGTATATGCTATACGCGTTGTACGACCATTTTCAGTTATCAGCAAATTCGCCACACCGCTGCCAAGCATATGTCCGGTACTGGTAAACTTCACTTTGATGTTTTCATGTATCCTGAACTTCATATCATTTGGAACACCGATAAAAAGGGCCATACAATCTTTTGCATCTTCCTGGGTGAAAATAGGAGTAACAAGCGGAAGTCCTTTCTTTGCCCTTCTTTTATTGTATGTCTTTGTATCATGTTCCTGTATATAAGCCGTATCGGCCAGCATGATGGAACAGAGATCACGGGTTGCATTTGAGCATACGATCGAACCTCTGAATCCAAGTTTATAGACATATGGAATAAGTCCTGAATGATCAATGTGAGCATGGGTGAGGATAATATGGTTGATCAGGGAAGGGTCAAATCCCAGGTCCCGGTTCATCTCGTCTGTCTCAAGACCTTTTCCCTGGAACATCCCGCAGTCAAAAAGGATCTTCTGGCCCGAGTCGTCCGTTAACAGAATTTTGCTGCCTGTAACCTCCCTCGCCGCACCTAAAAACTTCAGCTTCATAATATTATCATTGGTTTCTAATAGTAAAAACGATTAAAGTTTTAAAGATAGCGAATTTCAAAACAAGGTTGAATCTTTTTCAGTCTCCCAAAATCTGAGGATAGCCTTATATAAAAAGACTCAGTATCATAACCCCTATTAATCCCGAAACACCTATCGATGTTTCCATAATAGTCCAGGTTCTCAAAGTGTCTTTAACACTTAGATTGAAGTACTCTTTAAAGAGCCAGAATCCCCCATCATTAACATGTCCAAGCATCAGACTTCCGGAACCAATTGCCAGCACCATTAACTCGGGCGAAACAGCAGTGCCGGTGACCATTGGCAGGACTATTCCGGCCGTTGTAATACCTGCTACTGTGGCTGAACCGACACAAAAACGCAAAACTGTTGCGATGAGCCATCCGAGGAAAAGAGGAGAAAGATCAGACTTGCCCAGTAATTCTCCAATGTAAGTACTTACCCCGCTATCGACAAGAACCTGCTTTAAAGCTCCGGCTCCGGCAATAAGAAGCATTATCGTTGTGATACTCACAACAGAATGAGTCAGGGTATTCATAATTTCCGGGATTTTCCTTCCCCTGGCCAGTCCAAGTGTAAATACTGCAAATAAGACAGACAGGAGCATCGCGATAACAGGATTTCCAACATATCCAAGTATTTTTCTTACAACATTATCCTCTTTCAGAATGAATCCGGCAATAGTCGAAATGCCAATTAGAACTACCGGTAAAAGGGCAGAAAAAAAACTTGTCCAGAAACCTGGCAATTCTTCTTCTTTTAAAGGTTTCTGGCTTACAAATTCCTTAAGAGGTTTAGCTTCGATTTTACTCAGGGCTCGTGACAAAATAGGTCCGGAAATGATTATGGCAGGAATAGCAACAATTATTCCATAGACCATTGTTTTCCCTAAATCGGCATTAAACATTGCAGTAATCGCTGTCGGGGCCGGATGAGGAGGCAGGTAACCATGTGTTACGGAAAGGGCGGCAAGCATAGGAAGCCCGACATACAGTAAAGGAAGGCCTGTTGAGGCTGCAATAGTAAAAACAAGGGGGATCATAACGAAAAAACCGACATCATAAAACAAAGAAATACCAACAACAAAACCTGTCATCATCAGAGCCAATTGAATATTTTTTATTCCGAAGGATTTCACGAGCTGTGATGTAATTTTCTGTGCTGCACCGCTTTCTGAAACCAATTTACCAAGCATCGCGCCAAAACAAAGGATCATGACAATAAAGGCCATTGTATTGCCAATTCCATTTTCAATCGAAACTACTGCCTTGTCAAGCGGCATCCCTTCAGCCAGGGCAACAGCAAGTGAGACAATCACAAACGACAAAAATGAATTGAATTTCAGTCCAAGGATTAAAATCAGAAGCAGGCAGATACCCAGAACAACAATAATGAGTGACATAGATAATTGGTTATAGATTCAGGTTAAGGCAAATATTCATATATGATATGATTCGGAAATTTAAAGTTTTGAGTTTATACTCCCCTTCCATCAAAACCCGGTTCTGGTTTTAAAGGGAATTTAACAGGCATATTATCACGGGTTGAACGGTATATTGCTGTGAATAATTCAACAGTTTTGCGTCCTGCATCACCAGTTACCAGAGGTTCTGAATCATTTCTTATTGCGTTTATGAAATCCTCAATCTGGCATTGCATATAATAAACAGTAGGATCGTATCTGTTGAAAATCTCAGTATCCTCTTTTATCCATTTTCTAAGCAATTTTTCTTCTCCGGGCACAGTCCAGATATCATTTACCGGTGGTTCTGCAACACCTGTCATTCCTGCAATAAACATAGCCCCGCCATCAGTCTGGACACCGACTGAAGCACCATTTTCTCCATGGATGTGAACCTTCCCGTGGATACCAGGTTTCTGGCAGTTACTGACAAAGATATTTCCTATTGCGCCGCTTTTAAACTTAACTATCGCCACAGCTGTATCATCAACTTCGATGTAAGGGTGGTTAAAATTCTTCCAGATGCCAAAAACTTCATCAACATCTCCCATAAACCAGAGCATCAGATCGAGCTGGTGAGGCGACTGATTCACCAGTACTCCTCCCCCTTCCATTTTCCATGTCCCCCGCCATGCATCTGCATCATAATATGCCTTGTCTCTCCATCCGAGCATATTTATGGTTGCCAGTACAGGCTTTCCGATTTTTCCTTTATCAATCGCTTCCCTTACTCTCCTCACAGGTGAATACCATCTGCGCTGGCTGATAACCCCAAGCTTTGCATATCTTACTTTGCAGGCATTGATAATTGCATCACAATCCCGAAGATCGGAGGCTAATGGCTTTTCAACCAAAACATTAGCCCCGGCTTCAGCAGCCTCTATGGCAGGCTGGCGGTGAAAAGGGTGAGGCGTGCATATAATTACGAGATCAGTTTCATTTTCAAGAACCATCGGTGCGATTTCAGAATATGGCTTTGTCCTGTAAAGAGATGCAAAGTCTTTTGCACTCTTAAGGCTCCTGCTCCAAACGCCGGCAAGGCGGGCATTTGATATATTCTGAATCGCTTTCGCATGAAGATGAGCAACTTTGCCGCATCCGGCAATTGAAATATTAAAAATCCTGTCAGGTTTCATCAGAATCAGATTAAGGGACCAGGATCACTTTGTTCAGATTTCCATCTTTATTATACAGTCTTCTGAACCAGTCAGCACCTTCGGAAAGCGGAGCTACGGCAGATATCTGGTCATCGACACTCAATTTTTTGTTCTCCAGTAATTTGAGAATGACATCATATTCACCCCTTATTGCACAGCTTCCCAGTATCCTTAATTCTCGGGTGACAACTTTCTGCAGGGGAAATTCGATAAGCTTTGCAGTATTCCCAATCAGAACCACTGTTCCGCCTTTTCTGACAACGTCAATAGATAAGTTTACTGTTTCACTTTTACCTGCAGCTTCAAATGAGATGTCTGCTCCACGCGATTTTGTAAGAGCCTTTATCTTTTCCTCAAGGTTGTCGTCTGACGGATCAAATGTATTCCGGGCGCCGCTTTTTTGAGCGCTTATGAGCCTTGCGACATTATTATCAATAGCAATGACTTCCCCTGCACCTGCAATCTCAAGCAGTTTTATAACAAAAATACCGATCATGCCTGCTCCTGTAACAACGCAGTTATCTCCGGTTTTCATTCCCGACATATTCACGGCATGCAGGGCAACGGCAGCTGCTTCGACCATTGAAGCCTGTTCGTAAGTTACCGAATCCGGAATCCGGTACAGGATATGCTGAGGTACCGCAATAAACTCTGCAAAAGCGCCATTTCGTCTGTAGTCTCCGGGTGAAACTCCCAGCACCTCCCTGTTGTCGCTGAGGTTATACCTGCCCTCAAGCGTAAACCAGTCCTCAAGCGGATAAACTGTCGAATCGAAGGTGACACGGTCACCTTTCTTCCATTTCTTTACCGCTGAACCAATGGCTTCGATAATACCTGATGCTTCATGCCCCATGATAAGAGGAGGCACTCTTCTACCTGTACTGCCGTCAAGACCGTGGACATCCGATCCGCAGATACCGCAGGCTTTGATCCTTATCAGAACTTCACCGGGCAATATATCCGGATCAGGAACATCCTTGAAGACAAGTTTATTATATTCCTCCAGAACAAGGGCTTTCATCGTGAGAGATTTATCATAAAGACTTAAAATGAATGCATGAAGTCGGACAAAAATAATAAAAACACGAACAGTTCATTCGACTAAAATAACTACAATATCCATAACATTGGTATATGTAGGACCTGTTATTATTTGTCCGCCACAGCGCTTGAAGAAATTATATGAATTGAATTCATACAGATAATTTTCAGGATCTTCATTTAAGGATATCGCTTTCCGGACAGTCTCAGAATCAACAACAGCTCCGGCGTAATCTGTGGGTCCGTCGGTGCCGTCCGTCCCCGCTGAAAGAAGTGTAAACCCCGGCAGGTTTTTAAGCCTCATGGCAGCCAGCAATGCCAGATGCTGGTTCCTGCCGCCCTTTCCATTGCCATTTATTCTTACTGTTGTCTCTCCACCATATAAAAGACATACAGGTTTTTGTATATCGTTGTTGTTTTTAAAGGAGATAGCCGTACTTATTACTGACTCACTGACATTCTCCACATCGCCATGTAATTCAGTGTCGATTATATATGTCTTGAATCCCATGTTTACTGCCTGGGCTTTTGCAGCTTTAAGAGCTATCTGATTGGTCCCGGCCAGAATACTCAGAGTACCCGAAAACAGAGGATCACCCGGTTTTGGTGTTTCCGGATGAATTCCATTGGATCCGTCTTTCAGATAATTCAATACTCCTGATGTGATATCAGCAGTCAGATTATAATCATCAATAACTTTAAGCGCATCGCTGAAAGTTGACGGATCGGGAACTGTGGGACCGGAAGCAATTACTTCAAGCGGATTGCCGGTGACATCCGATAAAATAAGAGTTGCCAGCTGTGCCGGCCGGACAATTCGTGTAAGCTGTCCTCCCTTTACCAGTGAAAGGTGCTTCCTTACACAATTTATTTCATTTATTGAAGCGCCGCACCTGATCAGAAGGTTATTGACTATATAGAGTTCTTCAGGTAAAAGTCCTTCAGGCAGATCAGCAAGCAGGGCAGATCCGCCTCCTGAAATAAGGCAGATCACAAGGTCGTTCTCCGATGCCTGGGATGAAAGCTTAATTATCTCTTCGGTTGCTTTAAATCCGTTTGAATCAGGTATCGGATGACCTGCCTCTGTAACTTTGATCTTTTTCAGTTTACAGGAGTACCCGTATTTGACTACGATATGTCCTCCGGTAATCCGGTCCCCGAGAATGCTTTCCACATAATGGCCCATCGCGGCGCTGGCTTTGCCCGCTCCGATAACATAAATATTTTTGATGTTATCGAGTGGTATTTTATTCTCATTTATCTCAAGGACCGATCCGTCAATCTTCATTATGCCTGTGATCAGCTTTTCAGGTAGAACGCTCCTTACACCTGCCATAAAAATCTTTTCTGCAATTTCCCTGTTATTCATATGCGGAGATTTGAAATTAGAAATGAACCAGTTTCATTTTCAAATAAAATTCAAGTTAGTACTTTTATATTTCAACCCCCTTCCCAACCTTCCCCCAAGGGGGAAGGAGCAAATCATTTCCCCCTTGGGGGAAATAAGAAAGGGGGTAATGAGAATTCCTTACAAAACAAATAATGAGAATATCCAAACACAGGCAAAAACGGTTATCCCCATAACCAACGTTGATGAGGTATAAACTTTCAATGTGTCATCAACCTTAATTTCACTGAAATTAGTGACAACCCAAAAATACGAATCATTAGCATGCGACACAATCATTGATCCTGAACCCATTGCAAGCATTGTAAGCAGTTTTCCCCATTCTGTGTCAAGCCCAAGCATTGTCAGCATAGGGGAAACGAATGATGCAGTGGTGATGATTGCCACGGTCGACGAGCCCTGGGCTGTCTTCATGACAGCAGCTATCAGGAAGGGAACCAGAAGTCCAATACTTGTTCCGGAGAGCAGGTTACCGAGAGTTTCGCCTACCCCTGTCGATTTAATTACCATCCCGAACATTCCACCGGCTGCTGTGATAATCAATATTGGTCCTGCCTTAACAATTGCTTCGGAAAAAACAGAATTCATTTCTTCCATCGTCTTCTTTTTAATAAGCAGCAATGCAAAAAGGACTCCTATGAATAAAGCGATCACAGGCTCGCCCGGGAAATAGATTATTCTGGATATTATCCCTTCTCCGCTTTTGTCAGCCAGACCGGTAAGGGATCTTGCCGTGATGAGCAGAAGCGGAACAACTATTGGCAGAAAGGAAAGAAAAACCGGGGGCAGATCTTTAGAAGACATCCTCTCAACTGACTCATCTTCAATTGAATGTACATATCCATCCTTCTTTGTTAACCATCTGCTCCAGAAATATGCTGACAAAGCCCCCGGGACAGCAAACAATATACCGATCATTATAAGATACCCGATATTTGCATTCATCATTCCTGCAGCTGCCAATGCTCCGGGATGGGGCGGGATCAGGCAATGGACTGAGTAAAGAGAACACGCGAGCACAGTAGCCATAAAAGGCATGGATATCCTTGATTTTCTGCTGAAGGACTTTGCCAGTCCGCTAAGAATTATGAATCCCGAATCGCAAAAGATAGGTAATCCTGTTATAAATCCGGTAATACCAAGAGCTGCAGGACTTCTTTTTTCTCCTGTCTTTGAAAGGATATAGCCGGCTATGCTCAACGTACCGCCAGTTTTGTCGAGAGTTACGCCGATTATTGCCCCTAGAATAATCAAAAAGCCGATGGAAGCCATCGTGCTGCCAAAACCGTCTTTAATCGTCTTAATTATTGTTTCGGGAGGGAGAGTGGCAAATGCCAGCAACAGGGAGACAATAAAAAGCGCTATGAAGGCATGCAGTTTAAGCCTGGTCGTAAGAATAATTATCAGGATTATGCTTATCAGCACCAGGAGAGAAATTATTGCAGCGTTCATGGCAGGAAAAATAAATTAGTATTCCAGGTGAATTTCACTTACTGATTTTATTGCCCTGTCGGAAAAGAAATCACCGGCCGGGAATATCCGGTAAAGCCCTCCGTCCTCACCAGGTCCGGTTCTTACCAGCAGGAATTCCTGCTGGTCATTCCTGTTAAAAATCTCTGAGTATGAGAAAGCAGCTCTGTAGCCATCCTCAGCAGAGATGCACATGATGCCTTTCCGGAGATTTTGCCGGGAAACAGGATAAAGCCCGGGCAATCGCATCCTTTAATATAATACCGGTAAAAGGTTCTGTACTATGGATACCTTTGCCCCTTCCATAGAATATTGTATTATATGTTACTTCTTTGGCAACAGGAGAATAATCAACTAAGGTACTGACGGGATTGCCCTTATCGATAAGCAATATCCGAGCTGAAAACATCGGGGATAATCCCTTTATGACCTTAAATGACTTTGGGAAAGATCTTACAGTAATTTTTACAGGAGATGAGATATTTCTTTCCGTAATCAGATCATTGCCGGCCACAACCCTGCTCTCAACCGGAAGATCCCACACATCCTTTGTCTTTGACGGGACTATCCTTGAAACACCGTCAGCTATTAAGATCCGGTGCAGGATATTCGGATAATAGATCTCTCCCCAGCTGAATACTGCTTTTTCTCCCCTGTCATTTTCGATCTCCACGTACATGTCGATTACCGGGTTGAATTCTTCAGCATTTACCTTCTGAGGAATCCGTTTTTCGAGAATATCAAACAGGGAATAACCATCGTACCTGTAGGCGCCGATAAATTTGTCTTTCCCGGCAGAATCAAGAAGAGTCTCTTTTACAATTACAGAATGCCTGGGAAGGGTTGAAAAATCAACTTTCCCCGGATTAGCGATCTCTCCTTCCACTGTTAACTCTTTAACGGTTAATTTACAGGTTTCTGTGTTGTCGTAGAAATTATTTGTCATCTCGGTGGAATCGATAAATTGTGTGAAGGAATTTTCTGATAAGTTATCTGGTTGCGGTGTTGGATTGCAGGATATTAAACAGAGACTTAAAACAGGAAGATAAATTAATTTTTTCATGATCATTTTAGTTCCATTTGTTAAATATTATAGTGTTTAGATTTATGTTTTTTTCAACCCGCACCCAACTCCTCCGGAGGGGCGCTTTCCAGATGCCATTATACCTTTGTGCCCTTATGCCGTCCTACCCAAAGAACAGATAAGCTACAAGGATTGCGGCGGTAAATCCTGCCAGATCGGCAAGAAGACCACAGCCAATGGCATATCTTGTATTTTTGATCCCTACCGATCCGAAATAGACAGCGATAATGTAGAATGTTGTATCAGTGGTTCCCTGCATGGTGCATGCCAGCCTGCCTACAAATGAGTCGGCACCGTAAGTTGTCATGGCATCAACCATCAGTCCGCGGGCCCCACTGCCACTCAGAGGTTTCATGAATGCCACAGGCAATGCCCCGGTAAATTGTGTGTCAACTCCCAGCCAGTCAAAAAAATGAGTAATCCCGGCAATAACAAAATCCATCGCACCCGATGCCCTGAAAATTCCTATAGCGACAAGAATAGCAACCAGAAAAGGGATTATTTTAACTGCGATGTTGAATCCATCCTTGGCACCTTCGATAAAGGCATCATAAACATTTACTTTTTTAATAAAGGCAAGCACAATAAATAATACTATCACCGAGATCAGGATAAAATTCGCAGCAAATGTTGATACCGCGGAGATCTGCTCTTTAGGAAGCTGTGTGAAGTAAATTATTATCCCGGCTATGACTGCCGTGAGACCTCCCAGGTAAGCCATTATCACTTTATCGAAAAGGTTTATTTTCTGTATAACAGCAACACTGATCAAACCCGTCATCAAAGCACAGAATGTTGAGATCAGAATGGGAATGAAAATATCAGCGGGATTCGCTGCGCCAAGCTGTATCCTGTAGACTATTACACTTACCGGAATAATGGTCAGTCCGGCAGCATTGAGCACAAGGAACATTATCTGGGCATCAGAAGCTCTTTCCTTATTTGGATTGGCTTCCTGCATCTCTTTCATGGCTTTCAGACCCACAGGGGTTGCTGCATTGTCGAGGTTCAGCATATTTGCGGCTATATTCAGCATAATAGAGCCATAAGCAGGATGTCCTTTGGGCAGACCTGGAAAGAGCTTTTCGAACAGAGGACCAATTGCCCTGCCAAGCATCTTCACAACACCGCCTTTCTCACCCACTTTTAACAGGCCCATCCAGAGAGTCAGGGCTCCTGTCAGACCCAGGGAGATTTCAAAGCCCGTTTTGGCATTGGCAAATACGGAATTCACCAGTTCGTTAAAGATCTGTGTATTACCTGCAAAGATCAGCTGTCCGAGTGCAACTATGAATCCGATAAGGAAGAATGCGATCCAGATATAGTTCAGGGCCATTTTAATCGTCTGTTTGGCGAAGATAACTATTAAAGACAAAAGACAAAAGTCTAAAGATAAAAGTTATGCAGTTATGTCGAAGTGAAACGGAGATCCCGACCGGATCGAAGATCCTGACTGTAGCGTCAGGAGAGTAGGGCAGTTATGTCGAAGTGAAACGGAGATCCTGACCGCAAGCGTCAGGGCAGTTATGCCGAGTAGCAACCTGCAGAACCGCAAGACGTGCAAGGCAGTTGGGCAACTTGCAGAACATAATTTTTTGGATAAATTTGTACAGATAATATTTAAGACTATGGCACGATTTACCAGAATTGATGTAATAATAAGTATGCGTGATGCAGGCATTATCCCGATTTTTTACCATAAGGATCCGGAGGTCTGCAGGAATGTGATCAGGGCATGTCATAAAGGTGGAGTTAAGATATTTGAATTCACTAACCGGGGTGATTATGCTCATGAACTTTTCAGCGACCTTAACAAATGGGCAGAAAAAGAAATACCTGGTTTGATGATGGGTGTTGGTTCTGTTGTTGATGCAGGAACTGCATCATTGTATATTCAGCTTGGAGCTAATTTTATAGTTTCTCCAATACTGAATCCTGAAATGGCAAAGGTATGCAACCGGAGAAAAGTGTTATGGGTACCGGGATGCGGATCGGTGTCGGAAGTTAATTATGCAGAGGAGCTTGGAGCCGAGACAATTAAGATCTTTCCGGGATTATCTGTCGGCGGACCTGATTTCATAAAGGCTGTTAAAGGACCTTGTCCATGGTCTAACTTAATGCCCACAGGGGGAGTTGAGCCGACTGTTGATAACCTCAGGGAATGGTTTGAATCAGGCGCATCCTGCGTAGGCATAGGATCGAACCTTATCACCAAGGATCTGATCCAGAAGAAAGACTGGGAAAGTCTGGCCAAAAGGGTTACCGGAGCTCTCAAGATAGCAAGAATGTTCCATAAAGTATAAATCCATCAGTTTCCCGGGGAACGATAAAGTTCAATATTTGAAATTACCGGACATGCTTTTGATTTGACTATAGTTACCTTTATCTGCGAGGTTTTTACTACAGGGAATTTACGGATCACTTTGTATCCGATTGTTGTCCCGTCGATTAATTGTTTCCATGCTCTGTCAACAAGAGCTTCGATTTTGAATTCCTGAACCCGCTGGCCTAATCTGATATATTCCTGAAGTAAGATCCTGTTTACCTCAGTATCTGTTCCCAGGTCTATAATAAGGCTCGCTGATGTGATATCATCAGGGGTCGACCAGTAAGTTTCAGGATTTCCATCATTCACATTCAATGCCTTGAAACCTTTTCCCCTGTCTTTTGATGATACAGCTTTCTTTCCTTTTGCCAGTTCAGATGAAAACTCTTTTTCGCGCAATTCTTTAAAAGCAATCAGCGATCGTACATCATTTTCATGCAGTAAACCTCTTCTGTCGGGAGGTACATTCAGCAGGAGGTTGCTGTTCCTGCCGACTGATGAATAATACAGTTCCATCAGGTTTTGTGGAGAACGTACAAGTGAATCCTGTGTTGCATGATAGAACCATCCACGCCGGATTGACACGTCGACCTCAGCCGGGACCCAGTAATTGCCATCTTCATGCCCTTCACCCAGTATCTTCGCGAAGTTGCCGCCAGGGTACATTTCATCTTTATTCAGAAGGCACCAGTTCGTAAGACTTCCCATGCCGCTTTCATTGCCGACCCATCTCACATCCGGTCCGGCATCGCTGAACATTATCGCAGAAGGTTGCAGCTCTCTCACAATTTTGTGAGTGTTTGGCCAGTCATAGTAGGTCTTATTATCTATCCTTCGGGTTTCCCTTGCTCCGCCATAATACCCGTCTCCCCCATTGGCCCCGTCAAACCAGACCTCAAATATATCCCCGTAATTTGAAAGAAGTTCCCTGAGCTGGTTCCTGTAATATGTCAGATATCCGGGTGTCCCGTATACTGCAGAGTTCCTGTCCCACGGTGAAAGATAAACGCCCAATTTAAGTCCGAACTCATTGCATGCCTTTCTGAGATCCATCAGAATATCGCCCTTGCCTTCCTTCCATGGTGAGTTCTTTACAGAATGTTCAGTAAATTCAGAGGGCCAGAGACAGAATCCGTCGTGGTGTTTTGCAGTGATTATTATACCCTTCATCCCTGCCTCTTTTGCAGTTTCTGCCCATTGGCGGCAATCGGGTTCAGAGGGATTGAACACTGATTCTTTTTCATCACCATAACCCCACTCCTTATCTGTGAAAGTGTTAACAGTAAAATGAACGAACATATAGTACTCCATCCCGTGCCAGGCAAGCTGACGTTCAGATGGTACGGGCCCGAATGGTTCGGGTGGCTTAACCTGTGAGCAGGAGGAAATACCTACAAAAAAGACCAGGAACGATAAAATCCTGATTTTCATATAGAATTATTCTTTTGGAGTAAGATCCTTGATTCTGATGTTTTTAAACTTTACTACTGATCCATGCCCAAGGAATCCTATATGTCCGGTTTTATTTTTCAGTCCCGGATGTTCATTATGATCCATCGTTCCGTTATCCCTTGGTCCTGCAATATCACCTTCAACAATTACGGTCCCGTTTAGTGTGATCCTTATCTGCGTTCCCTTTACGTAAACCTCCTCAGAGTTCCATTCACCTACCTGTTTAAGATATTCACGCCTTGCCGGGATCACACCATAAACAGATCCATGATACTGGTAAGGCTGAAGGTTTGCATAAACATCTGCCGTATTATCGAGTATCTGAAGCTCCATTCCAACATATGCGGCATCTCCCTCCAGGGGAGTCCTGATCCCGAGGCCGTTATTTGCAGCAGGTGTAAGAAGGAATTCAAACCGGAAGATAAAATCAGCATATTCCTTTTCAGTATAAAGATTTCCGCCACTGCCATTTTCCGGCTTTATGACTATCATCCCGTCTTCGGCGGCATACGACTTTTTGTTGCCAACCCAGTTATCGAGATTTCTGCCGTTAAACAGGGCAACAAAGCCTTCGGCTTTTTCTTCAGGAGTAAGATTAAAATCCTTTTCGCTTATTTCCCTGATGTATATCTCCCTGAAAGCAAGATCGGTGCCATGTGCCTGTAATTCAACGGGACCTTTCGGGAAGATAGGTATTTTGGGATCCCAGAAATTTTCCATAGTCACATTATCCACAACAAGTTCGCCGTTCAGCCATACTGTTACTTTTTCGCCAATCATTAAAATTCTGAAAGTATTCCATTCACCTACAGGATTATCTGCAACCTTAAGGGGTTTTGAAGGGTGTACCTGATTGTTATATAGACCGCCTGAACCTACCTGTGCTCCGACATCAGTCCTTGAAGTATCCCAGATCTGAACCTGCGGTGTTCCTCTGAGATATATACCGCTGTCGCCGTTTTTGGTTATTTTCCAGTCGACAAGCAATTCGAAATCACCATATTCGACTAATCGAGCAGAGATTGTCACCTTTACCGTTAAACCATATGCAGCTGTCCCTGACGCTCCAGTTTGCAGGTAACATCACATTTACTTCAGCCTGCATTCTTTCGAGGTCCACACTCCTCATTCTTGCACGGGCAATTGGATTCTCAACAAGTCCCTGCCAGCCTGTCAGATCCTTTCCGTTGAACATGGATTTGAATCCTTCATCGGCTGGCATACCAGTTAGATATTTGTTTATCAGCTCTTTATTGTACTCACTCTCCGGACCTGAAAATTTTGATGAGGCTCTGGTCAGAATATCACGGACAAGATTTCCATACATCCCGGTTTTTGAGCTGACCGAGGGGAGTGCTACAAACATTGCTGCATCAGCTGCAGCTGCTGATGTGGCCGGATCATCCAGATAATTCGCAATCAAAAAAAGTGACTGGTAGGTTTTAAGCTTTCCCAGTTCCCGAAGTACTTCATTCTTCCGTTCCGGACTGAGTGCGTAAGGCATGATCTTGCGGAAAAGAAGCAGTTTTTGTTCATCAGGTAATGGAGCAGACCTTATCTGCCTGATATATGAATTAAAGGCAGGTTCTTCAAATGTCTTGTTGCCCGATGCACAGATCTCATAAAGAGCTGAAGAAGCTGTGTAATCCTCCCATGAAGTCAGAGTTCTGAAACATATATCTCTCATTTCCGGATTCCCGTTCTCAAATTCTTTCAGCACAATAGTCAGGGCTTCCCTCCCTCCTGTTTTTGCCAGTACCGGTATGATCTTTTCTTTCGCAGTAATGTTCTCCATTGCTTTGAGAATCGCATCTGACCGTTTTTCCGGATCAGATATTTTTCCGGCAGCTGATGCAAGAGCCGCCTGGACATCCTCAATAAAGTTTCTGTCTTCAGCAGACGATAATAATTTAATCAGATCCGGCTGATCTCCGGGACCTGCAAGACTTGAAAGTGCTTTATAAGCAGCCGATTTAACAATCTCATCCTCCGATGAAGTATACGGCAAAACTTCCCTAAAATACTCACTCCCTCTGTTCCATGCCATAAGTTCCATAGAACTTTTCTTTGCAGCTGCTGATCCGTCTTTAAGAACAGCCTTCAGAAAAGCTATTTCATTACTTCCCGACACGGTCATCAGGGCTTTCTTTGCAGCTTCCTGATCACCCTGCCCGCTTGAATTCTTCAGGTACTCAATCAATGCCGGAACAGCTTTGGCCCCGCTGATCTTTGCCAGAGCTGCTGCAGCTTCTGATCTTACATTCTGATCAGCGTTGGTCAGGGAAGAGGTTAAAAGCGTTACAGCCGTTTCATCACCCCTTTCCCCGAGCATTGCTATGATCTCCGGCCGGGCTTCAGGAATTGCTTTGGGAAAATATGCAATCCATTTTGAAACGATCTCCTTTCCCGGAATTGCAAGTGACGAACGGAAGGCGGTATTCCTGTAGCTCCTGTCGGAATTGGCTGCTGCTTTTGTCAGTTCTTTCATCGCATCAATACCATGAAAACCAACATAAGTTTTGAGGGCTTCTGATTTATTCTGAACAGTAAGCTTATCCTTGCACTTCGCCATTACCAGTTTGCAGATCCTGTCCATAGTCTTCAGGTCACCATTCAGTCCTGCATTCTTTGCATAATTCAGCAATGCAGATGTTGCACCGCTGACTTCCCATCTGTAAAAGACATCCCTGGCTGCTTTGGAAAGCACTGGCAATGCCAGTGGGCTTCCACTTTGGGCAAGAGCATTAAAAGCCGACGCCCTGGTATTGACATTTATGTCGGATGCCCATTGAATATATTCATTGACAGCTAGTTGTGACTTCATGCCGGCGAGTGTATTCATTACAGCAGCTTTACATGGAAGTTCTTTGTTTTTTAAGGACTCTGCCAGCGCCGCCTCTGCCTTTTTGCTGCCGGACGCTCGTATTGCAGCCAAAGCCGGATAGCACATTTCCTTGTCATTCAGATAAGATTTCATTGCTTCTACGGTTGCATCACCTCCGATTATCTGAAGTTGCTTCATGAAGAAATCTTTCACACCGTTATCCTTTTGCCTGGTCGCAAATTCTATACAAGTCTTCTCCCATGATATTTTTTCAGTCTCTTTTTCTTTCTGCGACAGGAACCTTGAAAGGCTTTCAACTGCAAACCGGGCGCGGGTATCATCACCTGTACCGGCAGGTATTATCTGATCGCATATCAGCTTAATACCAGTTTCACCAAGAGCGAACATATCGCCCATGAGCTTATCAGTATACCTGGAATTGTTGGAAGGAAACTGGGCAAGCAGGTCAGCAACTTTTGTCTCAATGGTCCTTTTATCCTGAGCATAAGATCCTGTTGCAACAGACAGGATACAAATGCTGACAATTAAAACTCTCCGGATTTTCATATTTTTAACTTTTCAGATTCTCAAATTGGTTGTCTAATATCAGATTTTCCATGCTCCCCTCATAGGCTGATTTATCAGCCTGTTAGCACCATCATCATCAATAAATTGCTGCTTTACCGGATCATACTTAAGGTTCCTGCCTAATCTTAATGCTATTATGCCAAGATTTACTACTGAACATGATCTGTGTCCGTTTGATTCATTCAGGGCGAATTTCTTCCTGGTAAGAACTGATTCGGTGAATGTTGTGACCTGCGGTTCCGGATCAGGAAGTGAATCAATAAGCTTCATCATGTCCTTTATATCAGATCTGAATCCTTTGTAAACTCTGCCGTTCGGGCCTTCGATATATGCTGCATCCTTATCGCGGTTTTCACCATCGAGGATAATCTGACATCCGTCGGCATATGTATAAGTTATCCTTCGCCAGGAGCCAACGGCATCATAATGCTGCTGAGGAGCATCTATTTCAACTGAAACCGGCCCTGTATCATCCTTGCCTAGCAAATACTGAACCGGATCGAGATAATGCTGTCCCATATCACCCAGCCCTCCACCGTCGTAATCCCAGTATCCCCTGAATTTTGAGTGTACCCTCTCGGGATTATATGGTTTATAAGGTGCAGGTCCAAGCCAGAACTCGTAATCCAGCTCAGGCGGAACAGCCATTGGCTGAAGATTATGCAGACCACTCCAGTAGAACTTCCAGTCAAATCCTGTGATCCCGCTCACTGTGACCTTCAGTGGCCATCCCAGGACACCACTGGAAACGAGCTTCTTCACCGGTTTGACAGTGGTTCCCAGTCCATAGAACTGATCATTGAATCTGAACCAGGTATTAAGCCGGAACATACGCCCGTTATTCTGAACTGCCTCAACAACTTTAATACCCTCTCCGATAGTTCTGGTCATTGGCTTTTCGCACCATATGTCTTTACCAGCTTCTGCTGCCATCTCCGATATAATGCCATGCCAGTGGGGAGGGGTGGCAATATGTACTATGTCAATATCGGGTCGGGCTATCAGCTCACGAAAATCATTATAACCGGTAATTTTGCCGCCTGCCAGTGCTATTGCTTCATCGAGGTGATTCTTGTCTACATCACAGACAGCGAGAAGACGGGTGCCCTCATATTCAAAATGTCCACGGCCCATTCCTCCAACGCCTATTATACCTTTTGTAAGCTGGTTGCTTGGAGCTGTATATCCCTGTCCTCCAAGCACATGTCTTGGGACAACAGTAAAAGCAAGCACGGCAGCTGTACTCTTCCTGAGGAAGTCACGTCTGCCCAGTCGATTTTGTTTCATCTTATTATGCTTTTAAAGATATCTGTTATAATGTTAAATCAGGATGGAGGCATAAGGCGATGGGCGATGAGCGACAGGCAGAAAAAGCCTTTTGCCGGTAACCTGATGCCTGATACCTTTTTGTTGCAATTTGCATGTTTTACAATGAAAATCCAACAGAATTATCCCTATTTTGATGAAACTTTTTTTGATACGGCTGCAGAAATAAAAAAAACGCCCGGGCTATTAACCCGGGCGTCACCTAATCAGCATCAGCCTCCAATGCAGATCTTCTCCTACCCCTCTCCACCAAAGCATTTGCAATGCTTCCCAAATTTTCCACCTTCTCTGAACCTATGTGAATGTAAGCTTATATCTTCAGTAGTTCCATCTATTGTTACAGTAGCCTGGTTATCACATGTACCATCGCCATAATCTATTATTGCAGAGCTGTTGTTCTTGGTCAGTTCGACCTCACCGCTCATTATATAATCACAACTTCCGTCGAAAAGCAATGGGGTTGTTATAGTTTTAGTATAAGTAGTATCATTTAGCACAACTTTACCGCTACCTGAGAGAAAGTAAATATTATCAGATTTACTTGTAGTTTCAAAACCGGCCATCCATTCAGCACTTTCATTATTTTCTCTGACACATACATCGTCATTCTTTGAAATTGTCTGTTTATAAACTTTTTCAATTACCCAGTTTCCTGAAGCATTTTTACCCAGGTTTTTCAAGGTGGCATTCAGCTCAACTTTCATGCTGTCGATATAAAAATCCTGGTAGACAATCGTCTCAACGGCACCTTTTTTTGTCAGAGTATCAGAAATGTTTATGGTGATTTTACCTTTTATTGTGTGTTTTCTATGGTTAGCACAATCTCCTGAGTATTCGATGATGATTTCCTTCGGATATGTATCACTGCTCACCGTAACCGTGGCGCAACTATCGATATGAGGAATTCCGAATTTCATATGTCCGATTCCCGCAACCCCGTACACTGGAATTCCGTGATTCCCGATATTATAATTACCGATTGCATATGCCGGACTGTGGCCATCGAATTTTTCAACGGAAACACTCTGCTCATTAGCACCTGTGATTGAACTGATCTGGGCTCCGATAATTTCTGCGACAGATGTCGATAAGGTTGTGACCAGCGATTCTGCGTCATTTGAATCATTTTTCTGGCATGATATAAATCCAATTGTCAAAACGACAATAGATACGATAATTACCCTTCTTTTCATATTTGATATTATTAAGTTTTACTTACTTCATATATCATCATAGATACAGGGAAGACAGGTATTCCCCTAACGCAAAACAGAATTTTACTAATTAATTCCATTTATTGTGATTTATTTTCATTATCAACATAGAAGTAAGCCTCCGCATAGCTAAAAGCAGTAAAGATTCCCAACCCGTTTTCTATATTAGTAATAGGTTCAGATAAGCTTCTCGAATCCTGGTTACGATTCTCATATAAATCAGCGTATTCCTGGTTAACCCGGTAAATTTTTATCCTGTGCCTGCCATATTTTTCAAGTGACCTTGAATTTATCGTATAATCATTTCTCTGAAAAGGTTCTGACCTGAAACTAAATCTGCCGAAACCACCTGATGGAGGTTCAAATCCGTCAGGCAAGTCCCCGGTATCATATACTATATCAGCAGCACTTGTATCGGTATTTTCAAATAAAACATAGAAATAACTACTTTCAGGATCATCCCAACTCACTTTAATTCCAGGATTCTCCGTATCCTGTTCACCCGGAAAACCAAAAGTAAAGGTCGTATCGACATAGATTACTGAATCTGAAAGCTCAACCCCGGTTGGCACTGAGGGTACTTTTGTAGTAGATGATAATTCAACACCATCAGTAAAAATCGATATTGTATAAGTTTGACCTTCAACAACAGATAAGGCATCGCCATAATAACTATAATATCCGTTTCCAATGTGATCAAGTTCATAATGAATATCGTTCCAGATAATTTCAACCTGAGCATCGGTTACAGGCGGATAGATGGTATCACCACTTTCAAACGATACAGTTTTTGTAAGATGTATGGAGTCAACTGGTTCGCCCTGAAACAAATATCCCTCCAACACGGTCAATTCCTGAACACTGTTGCTTTCATCCTCTTCACAACCTGTCATAAGGAAAATAATAATCCAACATATTGTTAATAATAATGCTGTTCTCATAATTCTTTATTTTAAGCGTATTGAAAAACTTACATTTGGAGTAAAGCCCAGATAGTTCACATAAGTAACGGTAACCTGATCTTCGCTTATAGTATATTCCTTATACCAGATATTTGTATGATTATATACATTAAATACCGATAGAGAAATAGACTTATCGGCTTTAATACCTTGCCAGGTATAGGATAAAGACAAATCGAGCCGGTGATAGTCGGGTAAACGTAACGAATTTTTATCGCTTACGTGGATATAGTTGTATGTTGAACCATCTAGTAATGTTAGTTGATATTCACTTTCAGGCGCAGTATAAGGTTTTCCTGTAGCATAAATAAAGGTTGCCGAAAGATCAAAGTTTTTTATTTTCCTCGTATAAATGGTTTTTAATTCATGCGGTTGGTCATGAGAGGCATAATAGGAGTTACCATAATTCAGATCGGGGAATGTATGTTTGACTTCACTAAGGGTATAAGCTATCCATCCGGTATTCAGTCCATATTTCTTCTGAACTAAAAACTCGATACCTTTTGCGTATCCGTCTCCTTTATAAAAATATTCCTCCTGTGTGCTTGTTATTCTAAAGCTATTTGTTGTTCGCAGCGAATATTCAACCAATCCGTCCAAAGTTTTATAATAAGCTTCCACATCTAAAAGGAAATTACCTATCTCATAGCTCATTCCAAGAATGTAGTGCATGGATGAACTAACCGGAATGGTGGAACCATCCGCTAAAAGCCAAAAATCTTTACTGCCTTCCAATACATCTTCACGAATAACCCTCGAACAAAGCTGATAATAATTACCCCAGGCTGATTTTAGTTTTAAACCTTTTACAAGTTGATAGGATATTGCTATCCTGGGTTCGTAATAAAACACATCGGTAATATTCTGGTAGGTAGTTCTTAACCCTAGATTCATTTCCAGTTTGTTGTCATAAAGACTGATTTTATCCAGCATATAAACAGCGGTTTGGGTTCCTTTATCGTTTCGGTCAACCATATTGAGCGTATCGTTGAAAGTCAATGAATAAGTAATATCATTCGCAGTATTTTCAATACCAAACTCAATTGTATTGTTTTTATTAACAAACCATTGATTTCGAAGACGTATACTCTGGTCCTTAACAATATTTTCCTCGAGAGTGCCTGTTTCCCGATTTGTTCCTTCGGAGGAATTAGACATACTACTGTTCCGATCACGGTTGCTGAAATATTTAGAATTTGAATAAAACAATGTACTGCTGAACTTTGGCCCCCAATCTGCCTTCCACTTTGCACTAACACCTGTATTTCCCCACCCGGCAATATCGGTTGTAGAGCTGGAATTTGTCGATGAGGTACCTCCAAAACTAAAATTTGATGATAAATCCCGGGAGTTATCCAGGTTATCTTTGCCATTGTAGAAACTTAATGACAGAGTATGTTTATTGCTAACAATATAATTTAATTTGGAGTTAAAGTCGTAAAAATAAAACCGGGGTTGCTGTTCTTCCACCTCAAAACCTCTCATACCGCCCATTCTCCCGGATCCTCCGGCTGATGGCCCAGTCTGTTCATCATCGGAATATAAATCAAATATTTTATTATATAATCCTGTACGGATAATATCGGTATAGGATCTTCTGGCTGCAACCTGCAGAGAAAGTCGTTGTTTAATAATCGGTACTTCGATAGCACCATTCACGCTCAACAAACTCATATTTCCAGTAACCTTAACCTTATTCAAATCGGCATCTCGTCCGGTAATTTCCATAACACTCGCTATTCTCCCACCGTATTTAGCAGGAAAACCACCTTTAATAAGCTCAATATCATCAATTGTATTGGCATTGAAAGCACTGAAAAATCCATAAAAATGGTCCACATGATAGATGGTCATACCATCGAAAAGAATTAGATTCTGATCAGGCGTTCCACCTCTCACATAGAGTCCGGCTGAAGTTTCGTTCGAAGCGCTTACTCCGGGTAATAACTGAAAGGACCGAATAACATCAACCTCTCCCATGTTTGGCAACTTAGCCACTAGTTTAGGCGACATTTTTACACTACTAATGTTTTCAGAAACACGCGCAATGCGCTCCTTTTCGCAGACCACAGTAACCTCATCAAGGTTTATTACATCTTCTTCCAGTTGAACATCAATATTGGAGATCTCCGATTTAGAATCTAATTTTAATATCTTTTTTTTATATCCAACAGAAGAAATCATAAGTGTTAGTGTATCCGATGGGACCTGTAATATAAAGTAACCATTATTGTTTGATACTGTCCCCTTTCCGGTTGATAGGACGGCAACACTTACTGCTGGAATAGGCTGATTATTTTTTGGGTCAATTATCCTGCCTTGAATTGTTTTTTCTTTTTGACCAAAACAAAATTTTTTTTCGGAGCTTAGTATATGCATAAAAATTACCGAAAGCAGAAATAAAATAAGTTTGTCTGTCTTCATAGTTAAATGTATTTATCCTTCTTCTCATATTCGTCATTATTGAGTTTTACTTAATTCACATATCATCACAGATACAGTGAAAACATTTTTTCCCCTACCAAAAAACATTATTTTAACAGCTAAAGGGTTGTGCGTAATCCTTCTCAGAACACAAAATGCACAAAAAGATTAATTGAAAATGATTGGGATTGAATGAGAGTAGTTTCTGAAAATGACGTGTTTTCAAAATCAAATCTGCGGGTGTTAATATCAAAATAATTCTGTGTATTAAAGATATTGATGAAAGTTGCTCCGGCTTTAAACCGGGCTTTACGTACAGGAAAACTGTAGTTAATTGAAAAATCACTCCTGAAATAATGTGGGAGTCTTTTATATATTCGAATAATGGGCAGGTTTGTATTGGATCTGGTGAAATCCACATAAGATCTGCCTGACGAAAGAAGTGTAATTGTCCCGAAATTCCATTTCCCGGCTGAAATCATGTTTGTCCAGCTCAGCTGATGAGGCAGATCAGCTGGGGCCGGAATATCTTCACCATAATTAATACGATGATATTTCTGAAGGCTCCTTCCAAAGGCATAAGAAATCCAGCCAGTGTAGTTTTTGCTTTTGTACCTGAGCAGGAGGTCCAGTCCATACGATTTACCTGTTCCTGTCAGGAAATAACTTGGACTGACAGGGTCGGATTCTGGTGGTTTCATTTTTTTTGGGAAATTAACAGGAAACTCAGAGTTTTTCAGAAATTGAGAGATATAGATATACTCCTGCAAACCGGAGTATGATTTAATGTATGTTTCAGCATCAAAAAGGAATCTCCCGCGTTTAAGGGTCAGGCCAAAAATAAAATGATCAGAGGAAACGGCGGGATGCAAATTATCGTCGGTCATTACCCAGAAGTTTTTATTATACCCGGTTTCCTGCCTGGCCGGAACCTGGTTAATAAACTGGTAGTATCTTCCAGTTGCTATACGTATTGAGATATCGTCTGAGAATTGATAACTGGCAGAAAATCTGGGTTCAAAGTAAATTTTACCAGTCCCGTCATAATATGTCAGTCTAAAACCTGGTTTAAGAGTAAGTTTTTCATTTACATTAATCTTATTCTGCAAGTATGCCGATGTGGTCCATCTTTTCTGAAAGGTATTGTCATATACATAAACCTTTTCAGCATCCTTATGATTGTAAATAGTGTTTCTTCTTGTCAGAAATCCAAAATTCACCAGGCTGTTGTTCGATATCTTAAAAGCATTTCTCACCGACAGATAGATATCGCTCAATTCATTCTGGCTAAAGGTGTTAAAATTATTTAATGAATCCGGAAGTGACTGAATACTGTCAGCCGGTGATTGCGTACGGTCAATTATTGTAAGGTTTGTTGATCTGTTTGCATACCCTGATTTTCCAATCTGGAAATTTGAAAAAAATGATTCATTCCATTGTCTGTGCCAGCTTGTGCTTATCCCGTAATTACTCCAGGTATTAACATCTGTCCCATCTACTTTCAGCATTCCGGAGGTGCCGGAATATGTATTATCATAATGGTCCTTGCCTCCATAAAAGCTTAGTGAAAAGCTCTCAATATTACTTGGCCTGAAGGTTAGCTTGGCATTATAGTCATAGAAATAAAATGTCGGCCTGGTCTGATTTACTATACTCGTTGAATCATGCCCGAACCAGTCCAGATTTCGTTCGAAAAGCCCTTTGGAAAAAGCGGTGGAATAAATATCAGAATAAGATCTGCGTGCTGCCCCCAGGAGTGTGACTTTTTTGGTTATTGGAAGTTCTGCAGTAATATTGGCGCTGAGCAGGTTAACATCACCGTATATTTTTGGTCTTACCTGGTTTCCTGTTTTTCCGGTAATATCTACTATCCCTGATACCCTCTCACCGAATCTTGAATCATATCCTCCTTTATATATCTGGAGATCCTTAATAACATTCGGATTTAATGCTGATACAACTCCGTAATAATGACTCAGATTATAAAGGGGCTGCCCGTCAAAAAGTACCAGGTTCTGATCGCTCGATCCGCCTCGTATGCTCATCCCTGATGAATTTTCATAATAACTTATACCCGGGAGTAGCTGCAGCATCCTGAAAATATCCGTTTCAGAAAGAACAGGGAGGTCTGTTAATCGTGCAGGATCGATGGTTATTGCAAAGTCAACATCATTCCTAAGGTCAATCATCTCCGTTTTTTCACCTCTGACCACTATTGTATCAAGGATATGCTCTTTCCTGACAAGTCTGAGATCCAGATTTATCAATGGTTCACTCCAGGTTATTACAGTATCAGCCGGATAATATCCAATATAGCTGACCATCAGGTGTACAGGATTTGAATAAACGTCATTTATGCAGAAAGATCCATTCTCGGCTGCTGAAGCACTAGTGTTCTGTCCGTGCAGGAAAATAGTTGCATATGGCAGGGATTCTCCTGTTTCCCTGTCGGAGATTGACCCGATGATCTGTCCTTCCTCAAGGAGATTTATTTCGCTGCGGTTTTTACTGATAATAAGATACCTGTTGTACCTGTATTTGTATTCAAATCCTGAATTCAGAAGCATCTCCGTAAGCAATTCATCGATGGTATTTCCTGTGACCTCCCTGTCGATGATGCAGTATCCGAGCTTACCTGCATCGAACGCTACCTTAAAATCATATTGCTTTGAAACCAGGATAAGAGCTTCTGAGAGCGGAGTATCCTGAAAGGTATTTCTGTAAACCTGGGCGTCGAGACTTGACTTAAGCAGGAATGAGAATAAGAATATACATATAAATGTACTATTGTTTAATTTTTGTAATAAGAATATGCCTGTTCTTACCAATCTCATAGTTCAGACCCATTGGTATACATACAATATCTAATGCTGATTTCAGGTCTTTATTAGTAAAGCTCCCTGTGAAAAACTCATTTTCAAGACCATCAGCATCATATTTAACGTTAAATTGACGTTCGATCTCTTCAAATACATTTATAAGACAAGTGTTTTCGTAAAAAAATTCCCCAACAATCCAACTATTTGTCCTGCTCAGGTAATTATCAGAGAAATTTTTCAGGCTATCAGCTGAAAGTTCTGCACTTTCTCCCTGTGATATAATGACCGACTTATCCCCGGCCGACACAATAATCTGACCCGTGAAACAGCTGACTTTAAATGAATTATCTCTGGCGTAAACGTTGAATGAAGTACCTGGGACCTTTATATTCCCATTTTTTGTTGAAATTGTAAAAGGCTTCCCTTCTGACACCTCAAAGAATGCTTCTCCTGTCAGGCTGACATGACGGTCGTTGTTGAACTGTTTACCTGACCAGGTGATTTTACTATCGGCATTCAACCTGACTCTTGATCCGTCGGGCATTGTGATTTCTTTTTGAGAACCTCTTTCTGCGATAAGCTTTTCTTCGCCGGGCTTTACCAAAATCTGCCAGACGCAGAAAAAAAGCAATAATAGGGCTGCAATTGAAGAAATCCGGTAAATCAGTCTGATTTTGCTATTCCCTGGCGCAGCAGAGATTTTTTCCCTCACTGCAATCTTCGATTTCAACAGGGTCAGTGCTTCTTCTGCTGACCTGCTGACGGGAACTTTAAAGCCGGAAACCCGGTCCATAATCATCCTCTCAACTTTACTGCTGTCGAATTCCATCCTGTCCGAAGATGTGTTATTCAGCTTGCCCATAATAATTCAAATATTCATATTCTGACATCCAGTCTATCCTTTAAGAAAGCAATTGCTTTACTCATCCGTTTTTCAACTGCTTTTACAGAGAGTCCCAGATTTTCAGCGATCTGGGAATAAGTAAGGTCATCTATCCTGTTCATTAAGAATACAGTCCTGTTTCTTTCATCAAGATCAGCAAGAGAATCCTGAAGCCTCCTGTCAAATTCTTTCATTTCAAGCTCAAAATCGGGAGCTTCGAAATAAGTATTATCATCATATTCAGTAATGAATCTGAACGACACTTTTTCATGCTCTATCCGGTTGATGAATAGATTGTTGGAGATTTTATATAAAAGCGATTTGACAGTCTCTTTCCTGATAGTCTCTTTTTTCTCCCAAATTTTTAAAAATGTATCCTGTACTATATCTTCAGTAACCTGTATATCACCGCTTTTATAATAAATAAAATTCCTTAACGGATTGTACCAATCCATGAAAATCTGATCAAATTCGACCTGATTAATTCCAGCCATCCCGGGGTAGGTAGTATGAAATCAAAAATAGTTTTCCTCCGTCTTGCCTTTAATACAGGAGAAAACCAATATTCCCTAAAGAAGGATTTATTTTTTCAGGCAGTAAACTGACACTGCCCAGAGGTATATCATACAGGCTATCAGTATGGTCATTCCCAACGTAATGCTGCTAATATCACTTACCCATCCGACCAGGAGAGGTATCACAGCTCCACCGGAAATAGCCATCATAATAAGACCTGAAATTTCGTTGCTCTGTGTGGGATATTTCTCAATTGCCAGTGAAAATACCAGCGGCCAGATATTGGCAACTGCAAGTCCGATAAGAAATACCAGTCCCCATGCCATGATGTTTGATCTCACAAGAAGAATCGCAACCAGACATACAATTCCCAGGACAGAACTCCACATAAAGAACTTGCGGGATGAAATCTTTGTCAGCAAGATTGCCCCTGCGAAGGTTCCAAGCATACGTCCGAAAAAATAGACACTGCGACCCAATTCAGCATTGGTCTGATCGATACCGAATTGTTTGATTAGGAATTGCCCTGAGTTCGAGTTAAATCCAACATCGACTCCAACAACAAGGAAAATTGAAATTACCATCAGGAGGACAAATTTATTGCCGAGCAGTTTAAAAGAAGAGGAAAATGTTGCTTTGTAGCCTTCTATCCTTGTTTCCTCAATTTTTGTGGAACCAAGCCATAAAACAGCCACTATTGAGACTATTCCGAAAACCAGGAATAACAATTTCCAGTTCTGATCACCAAATTGAAGTGCAAAAAATGCTGCCAGCGGCGCTCCCAATATAGAACCTATAGCTTTCACAAACTGGGAGAAGCTGAGGAAACTCGACGTTCTGTTTCCTGGAACAACATCCACCATCAGAGGATTGGCCGAGACCTGTACAATGGTGTTTCCGATACCCAGAAGTGCAAATCCGGCAAGTACCATCGGGAAAGTATAAAAGAAGAACGGGACCAGCAATCCGAGTGCGGTCACACCCATTCCAATGTTCAGCATATTCTTTTTGCCAAGCCGTGACTGGAGTACTCCAACAGGAACCGAGAGGATAAGAAACCAGAGAAACGCCGCTGAAGGTATCAGCTGAGCAACAGTCGCACTCAGGCTCATATCCTTGCTAACACGATCAACTCCGATCCCAACGAGATCGACAAAGCTCATGACAAAGAATGCCATAAGCACAGGTGATATTTTCGAAATGTTTATTTTTTCTGTGGCCATAATTAAGTATTTTGAAGGTTTAATTTCTTCTTCCTGTGCCTGTCGCCTGTCGCCTGATGCCGTTTTATTAAGGCAACAGGCGTCAGGCGTCGGGCGAAAGGTTAATTTAGTATTATTACATCAGCGGAAGTGCATGCTGTATATCTTTCCAGAATTTCTCATCAAGGAGATATGCTGCACCAATGAAGGCGGCATCTTCTTTCAGTTCGGAAAGAGCGACCTTGCAGTTGCAACCTTCTTTCTTAAGGCTGTTCTCAAAAATATCTCCAAAAAGATTGTATGCGTGAGATATATTTCCTCCTACGACCACAATTTCGGCTCTGAAGCGCTTAAGCCAGGGTGCAAGAAAAATACCCAGGTTAGTTCCGAACTCTGCGAACAGATCCATGACGACTTTATCGGTCCCGGCAAGTTCAGCAAATTCCTTAACACCTTTCAGCTCTCTGCCGGTCAATTTTTTATATCTGCCGATAAACCATCTTGTCGAGAAATAGTCATCAGCAATATTATCTCCGTAAGGGAGGTGATACACACAACCCAGTTTAGGGACTTCGGATCCGTCAACTATCGGTATCCGGTTGGCTATAAATGCTGAACCGAAACCTGTGCCAAGGGTTACTGACATCGACCTTTCAGCCTTTGCTGCCTTCCCTACAAGAGCTTCTCCGACAGCAAAAGTTGAAACATCATTCATAAACCTGACCGGGAAATTATCATGGAAATTCAGGTTATCGGATATAGCGTTCTTAACATTGCAGCCATATAACTTCTCATATTTTGCTACTCCCCTGATATAGCTTATTCCTTTCACATAGTCAAAAGGACCGGGCATTCCGAATCCAATGCCTTTCAATGAGTTCTCAGGTATTTTCTCTATGACTTCTGAAAGAGCCTGCACCCATACTCCGATTATCTGACTTGCTTCAGCTTTATTGTCGACCGCTTTTTCAATGCGTGTTTCGTGCAGCACCCTGAATGATTTGAGGTCAACCGCTGCACAACTGATATGGCTGCCGCCAATATCAACACCTATTGCCAAATTCTGTTTCATATAATAAGAGGCAGTAATAGATCAGCTAAAAGTAAATTAAAAACAGATGCTGAAAGTATTGAATTTTGTCGGGAATGCAAAATGATACCCTTAAAAATGATATTGTCCTGTTAAATTAAATTGATCTTTCTCATGTTTGTTTCGGTTTATTAGTTGTACTTTAGGTTCATTAAAACCACAATCCAATGCCTAAAGTTACTAAGGAAGATGCGCTTCTCTACCACAGCAGAGGCCGACATGGTAAAATTGAGGTCATACCTACAAAACCATACTGCACACAATTCGATCTAAGTCTTGCATATACACCCGGGGTAGCTTACCCATGCCTGGAAATTGAAAAGACACCCGATGATGTATATAATTTTACTGCCAAGGGCAATCTTGTGGCAGTTATCTCAAACGGAACGGCTGTGCTGGGGCTGGGAGATATCGGCGCGATGGCCGGGAAACCCGTAATGGAAGGCAAAGGCTTGCTTTTTAAGGTTTTTGCTGATGTTGATGTTTTTGATATTGAGGTTGATGAGAAAGATCCTGAAAAGCTGATCGAGATTTGTGCAAAGATCGCTCCGACTTTCGGAGGAATTAATCTGGAGGATATTAAAGCCCCTGAATGTTTTGAGGTTGAGACAAGACTGAAGAGCATGCTGGACATACCCGTATTTCATGATGATCAGCATGGAACTGCAATAATTTCCGGAGCCGGACTTATAAATTCACTTGAAATAACGGGGAAGAAGATCGATAAAATAAAATTGGTTGTATGCGGGGCCGGAGCTGCCGCAATCTCTTGTTCGAGACTTTATTTATCACTCGGGGTCAGAAAAGAAAATATAGTGATGGTCGACACCAAGGGAGTTATCAACAGGAAAAGAAAGGACCTCAATAAATACAAGCAGGAGTTTATTACCGACAGAGATATTGATACCCTGGCTGAAGCAGTTGAAGGTGCTGATATTTTCCTCGGTCTTTCAACTGCCAATATAATGTCGAAGGAGATGCTTGCCTCGATGGCTGATAATCCCATCGTCTTTGCTATGGCAAATCCAAACCCTGAGATTTCATATGAAGACGCCATGGCAACAAGGAGCGACCTTATTTTTGCAACCGGAAGGTCTGATTATCCAAATCAGATAAACAATGTTTTGGGATTTCCTTTCATTTTCAGGGGGGCTCTCGATGTCAGGGCGTCGACAATAAATGAGGAGATGAAGCTGGCTGCATCAAAAGCGCTCGCTGCTCTGGCCAAGGAATCTGTACCGGATTCGGTCCTCAAAGCCTATAATGTTGATAAACTGGTTTTCGGGAAGGACTATATTATACCAAAACCGCTTGATCCGCGCCTTATTTCCTGTGTTGCATCGTGTGTTGCAAAAGCAGCTATGGATTCAGGCGTTGCCCGTCAGCCAATAAGTGACTGGGAAGCATACAGGAAGAGCCTTGATAAAAGGTTAAGTGTCCATATTAAGAAAGTCGGAGAGCTGAGTGAATTTTAGAAAACCGATTTAATCTTCTTCCTTTCCGACATCTGCTTAATTACTTTCTTCTCATACATCGAGACGACAAGTTCCGCAGTTTCAGGGATACTGAATGAGATCCTGTTAATTGTCACGTCAAACAGAGCATCAGTATTTTTTGTTTTCTTATCAAGAAAGGTCTGAATAAGATCGTTTCGCTTTTCATCAGTTTCAATGACATACTTTTCAGCGGTTGGAAGGTCCATATTTTTCTTCCTCATGACATTCTCAGTCCTCCAGTAAAATGGAGCGACAAGCTTGATGTGAAGGGCATCCTTAATATCACGGGCAATTGAAACGCCTCCTCTCCCGACAAGAACAACATAACCCTCTTTACATATTGATAATACGACATCCTTTATCGCTTTCTTCACTCTGAGATCACTTACAAATCCACCGGAAAATGCCATTATCATCTCCGAAAGGTTTGACAGCTTTATCCCTTCGTAGTAATTCTCAATCCGTTGAGTGTCGATATTAAGTTCCTTGGCGATAGAATAAATTATATCCTTATCAACCCATCTCCATTTTGTGACCCCAAACTGTGAATTGAGCTTTTCGACAATATTTGAAGCAACTTCCCTGGCATCACATCCCGTAAGACGTGAAATTGTAATTACAGGTCCATCTTCGGAGGCCGGACTATTTAGCACTGATTCCCTGTACCTTTCATCAAAATAATCAAAGAATTTTTCCATTTAATCTGTCTCCTTTCTCAATTTGTTTGATACACCGGCTTTCATAAATACTTATATATGAGATTATTTCATGCTTCAGTATGTTACTGTAAAAGTCAGTAAAAAATCTCACGGATATGACCTTCATATGAGCGAAATAAGATACAAAAAAAAACTGAATTCTGAAAATATTTTATTGTCACCGGCTGAAAATTCATCATATGAATTCGAAACTACTATACTTTTAGAGTTTTCTGATGTTTTTATTATATCTTTACTCTATTCAAAACAAACATCCCGCCTATATTTTAAATTTATAATTATGAGTACATCGATTTTTTCAAGACCGGAACTTGTCTGGTTTATAATCGGGCTTGTCCTGTTCCTGCTCGAACTGGTTCTGCCCGGATTCGTGATCTTTTTCTTCGGGGTCGGGGCATGGGTAACAGCCCTGCTCTGCCTGATAGCCAACCCCGGAATTAATTTGCAGGCTATTGTATTTGGTGCTACCTCAATTCTGTCGCTGTTCCTGCTGAGGAAAATGATTCAGAAACGATTTTTCTACAGTAAAGAAGAATTATCAAAAGCGGTGGAGGATGAGTTTTCCGGCAAAGAAGCAATTGCTCTCACTGATTTCAGTCCGGGTAATAACGGGAAAGTTGAATTCAAGGGAACTCAGTGGAAAGCGGAATCTGAATCTGAAATCACTGAAGGACAAAGAGTTATTATTAAAAACAAGGATAACTTTAAACTGATTGTTGAACCAAAAAAATAATTAAAATGACAGGAATAATTACATTGGCAGCTTCTAATTCCAGTACTACATTCATTCTGATTGGAGTAGTTCTACTTACTTTCATCCTGATATCATCGATGGTGAAAGTTGTTCCCCAGAGAACGGCAATAATTGTCGAAAGGCTGGGAAAATACAGGGCAACATTCACAGCCGGATTCCAGATCCTTATCCCGTTCATCGATAAGATAAGGTACAGGCATACTCTTAAAGAACAGGCTATTGACGTGGCACCTCAGGTTTGCATAACCCGTGATAATATTGCCGTTGAGGTCGATGGTATCCTCTATCTCCAGGTGCTGGATCCCCAAAAAGCTTCGTATGGAATTGATAATTACAGATTTGCCTCTATTCAGATTGCGCAGACCACTATGAGAAGCGTAATCGGGAAGCTGGAACTTGACAGGACCTTTGAAGAAAGGGAAACAATAAATGTCACAATTGTCGATGCAGTTGATAAGGCAAGTGAACCATGGGGAGTAAAGGTTACACGTTATGAGGTTAAAAATATTTCTCCACCTCAGAGCATTAAAGATGCTATGGAAAAACAGATGAGGGCAGAGAGGGAGAAAAGAGCTGTTATTGCTGAATCGGAAGGGACCAAACAGGCTAAGATAAATAATGCAGAAGGGGACAAACAGGAGCTGATTAAAAAATCAGAGGGTGAAATGCAGAAGCGGATCAACGAAGCTGCCGGACGTGCTTCAGAGATCGAACAGTTAGCAAAAGCTACAGCCAATGGTCTGAAAGCCATTGCATTGGCAATATCTGAAGAAAATGGTCTGAATGCTGTTAACCTTAGAATTGCAGAACAGTACCTGATTGGATTTGCAAATCTCGCAAAACTGAATAATACTATTGTGCTTCCGGCAAATCTTACAGATGTTGCAGGAATTGTAGCAACAGCCACTTCAGTGTTCAATGAGATAAAGGATAAGAAGAAATAAATCACCTCACCCCAGCCCCTCTCCCAAGGGAGAGGGGTCTAGCCTTGATAATCAATGTCTTACTCCTTTCTCCCTGCCTTGCTTTGCCGAACGGCTGCCGAAGGAGAAGGGGTTGGGGGATGAGGTCAAACATCCCCATGCTCCGTCCTCAGAATTATCTCATTCTGCAGATCTTCCCCCAGATCATTGAAGTAATCACTGTAGCCCGCTACCCTTACAATAAGATCCCTGTATAACTCGGGATGCTTTTGTGCATCACGCAACGTTTCGGCATTGATAACATTGAACTGAATATGATGCCCATCGAGGCTGAAATAACTGCGGATGAGGGCGGTCAGGCAGTTGTAACTATCCTCATCCTCAAAGAATTGCGGTGAAAACTTCTGATTCAGCAAAGTTCCGCCAGTTCTCAGATGATCAATCTTTGATGCGGATTTAATGACAGATGTAGGTCCCTGGCTGTCGACTCCCTGGCTTGGTGAGATACCCTCCGAAAGCGGAGTAAAAGCTTTTCGTCCGTCAGCAGTAGCTCCTGTTACACTTCCGAAATAAACATGCGAAGTTGTCGGAAGCATATTGATCCTGTGTACCCCTCCTCTTGTGGAAGGCCTCGCGTTCACAGCATCATAATAAATCTCAAAAACCGTAACAGCCTGTTGATCAGCGTAATCATCGTCGTTGCCGTATTTCGGTGTACTATAGATCAGATCGTACCTCAATTTTTCATACCCGTTAAAATCGGCTTCAATCGCCTGATTAAGCTCTGCCCAGGTATAGTTTTTCCTGTCATAAATGTTGTACCTGACCGAAGTCAATATGTCTGTTATACTCCCAAGTCCCACCCCCTGAATATAAGCAGTATTATATCTGGCACCTCCGCAGTTGTAATCCTTCCCGTTCAAAATGCAATCTTCAACCAGAAGTGAGAGGAAAGGGACAGGCAGCCATCTGGCAAAGATCTGTTCAATGACATTGTTCCCCCTTATCTTGATATCGGCAAAGTACTTCACCTGCATCCTGAAAGCCTCGATCAAATCATCAAATGATTTAAAGTCAGAGGCCAGGCCTGTCTTCAGGCCGATTTGTTTACCGGTACGCCTGTCGTATCCGTTATTGAGTGTCAGCTCAAGTATCTTTGTAAGGTTAAAGTAACCTGTCAGCCAATAAGCCTCAGTACCGAATGCTCCTGTCTCAACGCATCCTGATGCTCCTCCATTGCGGGCATCTTCTATATTCTTTCCCTGACGAAGCAATTCCTGGATAATTGCCTCAGTATTAAAACAGGAGGGCTGGCCAAATCCGGTTTTTATAATATCAAGGGCTTTGTGAATGAATCTGTCAGGACTCTTTTTGCTTATCTGAACCATTGAACTGGGCTGAAGTATTCTCATCTCTTTAATAACATCCAGGAGAATATACGACATCTCATTTACAGCATCTGTCCCATCAGCTTTAACTCCGCCAAGGTTGATCAGACAAAAATCAGTATAGGTGCTGCTTTCACTTGCAGTTACTCCCATTTTCGGAGGTGATGGATGGTTATTGAACTTAACCCAGAAACAGCCGAGAAGATCATGCAATTCATCCGTGGAAAGCGATCCTGCTTCCATTTCTTTTTTATATACCGGATAAAGATGCTGGTCGAGCCTTCCCGGATTGAATGAATCCCAGGGATTGAGTTCCGTGATCACTCCGATGTGAATGAACCAGTAATGCTGGAGCATCTCATGCACAGTTTCAGGTGCATTGGCCGGGACTTTCCTGCATATTGCGGCCATTTTCAGGAGTTCATCCTTCCTTTTATTATCTTTTTCCGCGGATGCAAGGTCCTCCAGCATAACCGCATGCCTTTCTGCGTACATAATTATAGCGTCACACGCCAAATCCATTGCCTTCAGTTCTTCAGCCTTCTCAAATGCCTCTTTATCATTATAATAATCAAGCTTCGAAAGGCTTTCCTTTATTTCTTCCTTTAACTGAAGAAATCCGGTCCTGAACATTTTATAGCCCAGGACAGTATGACCGGGAGCACGCTGTTCCTGAAACTCCGTAAAAACACCGGCATTATACGCATTCAGCCATTCGGGTGTCATGAGATTCATTATCCTGTCGCGGTTGCTTTTACCCTTCCAGTATGGAATGATCTCTTCTTTATAGATCGTCCTGACTTCATCATCGACTTTGAAGGAGACTTTCTCCCTGGAATTAAGTATTTCGAGGTCCTGAAGGGAATGAAGACTTATTTCAGGATATGTCGGTGTCTCCTTCGGAGCCGGACCCCGTTCGCCGACTATGAGTTCACCTTCATTTATGCATATCGCCTTGTTCTTCAGAAGATATTCAAATGCTTTAGCCCGCTTCACCGGAGCTGAAATTTCGAGTGCTTCATCGCTTTTATAAAAACGCGTGATCAGTATGGCACGTTCGGCTGTGATCTTTTCTACGGCACTCAGGCTCTGCTCCCTCAGTTTTTTAACTCTTTCGGATATTATCATTTTGTTATTATTAACATTTAATATAAGGTAAAGCTATTTTACATATTATGTTTCCTGACTTCACCCCCTAAATCCCCCTCTCCCGAGGTGAGAGGGGGACTTAAGTAATTGGTCTTTAAGCCCCTCCCACTCCGGGGGAGGGGTTGGGGAGAGGCCGTGAGGTTATCCTCCAATTTTAACTTTTATCCCTGTCTCGGAAAAAAACTCCTTCAATTCCCTCATCCTCTCAGGTGACGGCTGTTCTGTATCATTCATCCTGTAGGAAATACCAAATTTCCTGTACTTCGATTTCCCTATTTTGTGGAAAGGAAGCAGGCATATCTTTTTCAGGTTTTCACATTTCAAACCGCTGAGCAACTCCCTGGTACTGCTGAGATTGTCAGCGTCATCATTCTTACCCGGTATTACAGGTATCCTGATCATTACATCCTTTCCGCTTTTAAGAATCATCTTCAGATTATCCAGTATACCTGTGTTTTCAACTCCTGTATATTCGAGATGCTTTAAATTATCAAGATGCTTTATGTCGAAAAGGAAAAGATCAGTAAACGGCATGACAGCTTTATAATTTTCAGGAGTTGAATAACCCGAGGTATCAACAGCTGTATGATATCCATTTGCCTTGCAAGCTTTTAATGCTTCAAGCAGGAATTCAAACTGCATCATTGGTTCTCCTCCTGAGAAAGTCACACCACCATGTGACTGCTGAAGGAATATCCTGTCTTTATCAAGTATATCAATAATATTACCAATGGAGCAGTCTTTACCGACTTCTTCATTACATGAGAATTCTTTCTCTTCCACTCTCCTTGTCTGGACAATCGTTTCCCTCTCCATTGAAATTCCCTCCGGATTATGGCACCACCAGCACGACAGGGGACATCCCTTCATAAAGAATGTCACTCTGATCCCCGGACCATCATGTATTGAATATCGTTTAATGCTGAAAATCAATCCTTGCATAGACAATGAGAGCTTAAGTTGAAATTAAAATCCGGAAAAGGGGATTTTACCGTTCTGCATAATGTTGCAGGAATGGCCGGAGTATTATCTGCTGTAGAACATCAGACAATGATAGAGCCTGCGTCCGAGACGCTGCATCATGAAACTATGTCTGAGCTTAGAAATCATAAGTAATTAACTGGCCGAAAGTTAGGAATTTTTTTGGCTGGAAATTAACATTTTAACGAAAATCTGTTGAAAAATTAACAAAAGATTAACAAAATACCCTGCAACAAAATGAAGTTACAGGCGTCTATATATTGAATAACGAATGAAACAGGGATTAAAATATTTTTTTGGACAGTTCTTTTTTTACGGGTTGGTTTTTTCCATGAAAGGAATAACTATAAAATATTAAAGATTTCTTCAAAGGCCGTCCGGCCAAATTCTACGATCAGGTTTAGGTTAATGAAGGAAAGATAACTCCCAACTATCTTTCCTTTTCTTTTTTTACCAGTACGACACAACCATCAGCAAAGGTGAATTTATGATCATAACCTGACAACAAAAGGGAAAGAAAATCAAGAAAAAATGAGTTTAAGTAGTGAAATAGTCCGGAAATTTTAATCTTTGTACCTGACTGGTCAAGGAAATAATAAATCTCATCCCAATTATGAAAAAACTTGTTTTACTTATGGTTGTTGCTGCTGTGATATTCTCTTCATGCAAACAGAAAGAAAAAACTGATAACCCTTTGCTTGTTGAATTTGATACTCCTTTCGGAGTGCCTCCGTTTGATCTGATAAAAGCTTCTCACTTCATACCTGCATATTTTAAAGCTTTTGAAGAACAGAAAGCTGAAATAAAAGCAATAATAAACAATCCCAAAGAGCCGGATTTTAAGAACACCATTAAAATGCTTGCCTACAGCGGTGAGCTTCTCAATAAAGTGGGAAGGGTATTTGGGGCGCTTAATTCGGCAAACACCAACGATTCTCTCCAGGCTATCAACAGAGAGATAGCGCCTCTCGCCTCCAAGCACAGGGACGATATTAACCTGAATGACACTCTCTTCCAAAGGGTGAAATCAGTTTACGATAACCGGGATAAATTTAAGCTGACCGATGAAGAGAAGAAATTGCTTGAGGATACTTACAAGGACTTTGTAAGAAGCGGTGCAGCACTCTCGCCGGGTGACAAGGAAAAACTTCGTAAAATAAATGAGGAGCTTTCCATGCTCCAGGTCCAGTTCGGACAAAACCTGCTTGCCGAAACGAATGGATTCAAGCTTGTTCTCGATAACAAGGAAGATCTTTCCGGATTACCGGAAGGTGTTATTGCACAGGCAGCTGCAATGGCAAAATCATTGAAAACAGGAGGCCAGTGGGTATTCACACTTCAGGTGCCCAGCATGACTCCATTCCTGCAATATTCCGATCGCCGTGACCTTAGGGAAAAACTCTTTACAGGATATTTCATGAAAGGCGACAATGACAATCAATATGACAACAAGTCAACTATTGCCAGAATTGCAAGACTGAGGATTGAAAGGTCAAAACTCCTTGGTTATGAAAGTTTTGCCGACTACGCACTTGAAAGGAATATGGCCAAGACAACCGAAAAAGTTTTTGAATTCCTCGGACAGGTATGGGCTGCGGCATTGCCGGTCGCACAGGCAGAAGCTGCTGCTCAACAGGAACTAATAAACCAGGAGGGTGGTAAGTTTAAGCTTGAACCCTGGGATTGGTGGTATTACACCGAAAAAATCAAGAAGGCGAAATATGATCTTGATGATGAGATCACACGTCCATACTTCAAGATCGACAACGTAATGGAAGGTATGTTCTATGTGGCTAACAGATTATATGGGCTCACTTTTACCAAAAAAAATGACATACCTAAATATCATCCCGATGTCAACACTTTTGAAGTGACACGCGATGGAAAACATGTTGGGATACTTATGATCGACAATTACCCGAGACCTTCAAAGCGAGGCGGTGCCTGGTGTGGTACCTTCAGGAGTCAGAGGCGCGATATAAAGGGAAAGATGATCTACCCGATAGTGACCATGGTTACAAATTCAACATTGCCCTCAGATGATAAACCATCTCTCCTCACCGCTCTTGAAGCAGAAACACTGTTCCACGAATTCGGACACGCCCTGAATAACCTGCTTTCCAATATTACCTATCCGGGAAGTTCGGTACCGCGCGATTTCGTGGAATTGCCATCCCAGATAATGGAACACTGGGTCCTTGAACCGGAAGTACTTAAGGTTTATGCAAAACACTATCAGACAGGCGAGATAATTCCGCAGGAAATTGTTGATAAGCTTGACAAGGCAAGTAAATTCAACATGGGATTCATTACAGTGGAATACCTTGCTGCCTCACTGCTGGATATGGAATATCATGCTCTTACAGAACCGGCTGATCTGGATATCAGGGAATTCGAGAACAAAGCCATGGAGAAATACGGACTGATACCTGAGATAAAGCCGCGGTACAGGTCAACATATTTCAACCATATCTGGGGAGGCGGATATTCTGCCGGATATTATAGTTATATATGGTGCGAGGTTCTTGATGCTGACGCATTCCGGGCATTCAGGGAAACAGGCGATATATTCAACAGGGAAGTTGCTTCAAAATTCGAGAAGGAGATTCTTTCAAGAGGCGGAACAAGAGATCCGCTCGAAATGTATATCGCCTTCAGGGGAAAGGAACCAGGTATCGAGGCTTTGCTTGAGAACAGAGGACTAAAATGAAGATCTGTAAACTGTTATTTTTTTTCATTCTTTTTCATTCTTCAGACGGCCTGGCCAATGTAAGGCAACCTCTTGCAGTTAATGGTGTCATCGATCTCAGGGAAACCGCAGGTAACAGTTTCATTGTCAGGCTTCAGGGAAATTGGGAATTTTACTGGGGCAAGATGCTTGGTCCTCAGGATTTTACAGGCAATGAAAAGATCAAACCTGATTTCTATGGCCGGGTTCCCTCCTACTGGACAGATTATCCGAAGGATTCGGTAAAGACCTCACCGATGGGGTTTGCAACATACAGGTTAATTGTACTTTTGCCGCCCGGTTTCAGGAATTCAATGGGTTTTGATATGCCTGTTTTCGATTCTTCGTATGATATCTTTGTTGACGGTAAATACATGGGAGGAAACGGAACTCCGGGGAAAGCAGAAGCCGAGACCAATCCCGGATATGAAAGGAATTTCTTCAGATTCAATCCTGCATCAGATTCTATTGAAATTATAATCAATGTATCAAATTTTCATCATCGCAGAGGCGGATTCTGGCTGCCGATGAAGATCGGCACATTTTCTGAAGTTCAGAAAGGATATACTTCTGCATGGGCGAGAGACTGGGCAACAATAAGCTTCCTTTTCGGATTTTCTCTGCTTTTCCTCTTCTTTTTCCTTATCTATACAAGGGACAGGCTGATGGGATTTTTTAGTCTTGCCACAATAGGACTTGCCCTGAGACCACTTTTTACATCGAATTTCCTGATTCTCAATTTTATGCAAGTCCGTTGGGAATGGATAATAAGATGGGAATACCTTGGACTGTACCTTTTACTGACAGGATGGTTCTGGTTTGCCGTGGTTTTGTATCCCTCGAAACGCTTCAGGGTAATTGCATGGATCATAACAGTCATTTTCGCTGCAGCGTCGATACTGACATTATTTCTTCCTGTCAGGATCTTCAGCTATATGACCTTTGTTATTTATCCTTTGCTGATACTTCTTATTGGATACGCCCTGACGCGAAGCATTCAGGGAATTGTCAGAAAGAATAAAATCGATTATGTTTACTTCACTGCGTTTGCATTATTATCCTATGCGTCAATTCATGATGTCAGAAGTTCACTTGGCAGGTCAACGGTCGCATCCGGTTATATTCTGGCATATATACTGGTTCTTTTTGTTTTTATTCAGGCTGTGCTCCTTTTATATAAATGGGTAAAAGCCTATTCGGAAAAGGAAAAGCTTCAGAAAGAGCTTGAATACCTGAACAGGAATCTTGGAATCATTGTATCCGAAAGGACACAGGAAATAAACACACGTAAGGAAGAAATTGAAAATCAAAACATTAAAATCGCGTATCAGAACAAGCAGCTGTCCGAGACCATAAAGCTTAAAAACAAGATCTTCTCAGTTATCGCCCACGACCTCAGGAGTCCTGTCGTAAACATCCTGTATATGCTCAACCTGCTTAAAGAAGATGAGTACAAGGAAAAATATGATTCCTTTGCCGATGCCAGCATCCAATATGCACAGCAGGTAATCAACCTGCTCGAGAATATGCTGGTCTGGGGAAGGGGCCAGGAAGAAAAGATCAAATTCTCGCCCGAACAACGCGATCTTGCAGATATTATCCTTACAAATATGAGCATCTTTAAAGAGACAGCTGATAAGAAGGAGATTTCCGTGAATTTCACCCAGATCGGGAAGTCAAAAGCATATATTGACAAAGACCTGATGGACATAGTTATAAGGAACCTTTTATCGAATGCAATGAAATACAGCGACCGGGGCGGCAGGATAAGCATTCTTCTGAAAGATAAGAGCCTCACCGGTGAAGGGATCGTCCTTAAGATATGTGATAACGGGATCGGGATCCCGGCTACAAAGCAGAAATATCTCTTCACCTCCTCTGAAATTGAGAGTTCGCCCGGTACTGAGAATGAGAAAGGCACAGGATTTGGCCTCAAACTCTGCTATGAACTTGTCAAAATCAATAATGGTACAATTTCGGTTGAAAGCACAGAGGGAGAAGGGACTTGCGTCAGCATAACACTGCCTGAACAGAAATGACCAGGTAATTGTAATAAATGTAACAATTTTTAATTCAACTTTCTTCATTTTTGTATCATAAAACAAATAAAAAAGAAGATATGAAAAGGGATATTCTGAAAATTGATGAGGATTTGTGTAACGGATGCGGACAATGCGTTCCGAACTGCCATGAAGGAGCGTTACAGGTTATTGACGGAAAGGTCAGACTTGTAAGTGAGCTGATGTGCGACGGTCTGGGTGCATGTATAGGACATTGTCCCGAGGGTGCAATAACCATTGAATCGAGGGAAGCCGAGCCATACAGCGAGGTAAAAGTAATGGAACAGATGGTTAGCGGCGGTTGTCCCGGATCAAAGGCTGTTGTGATCGAAAGACAGCAGAATGACAACCATGCTGACTTACCTGATCAGCCATCGGAGTTGAGACAATGGCCTGTTCAGATGCATCTTCTTAATCCGAACGCCCCGTATTTACGTGGAACCGATCTTCTTCTTGCAGCTGACTGTGTTGCTTTCGCCATGGGTAATTTCCATGCCGGATACCTTAAAGGCAAATCGCTGGCAATTGCTTGTCCCAAGCTTGACCATGGAACTGATATATATGTCGGGAAGCTTACTGCCATGATTGACATGGCAAAGGTGAATACTATAACTGTCATGATGATGGAAGTGCCTTGCTGTGGCGGATTGCTGCAGATGACAAAGAACGCGTTATCCCGGGCATCCAGGAAAGTACCTGTAAAACAGATGATAATCAGTCTCACAGGAGAGGTACTGACAGAGGATTGGATCTGAAGTGATATATATCATTATCCAAATTCAAAAATTGGTAACTAGGAAAAAAATATATATTTTTGCCGCCCGGTGGCAGAAGTGAAGAAGGTTTAACTAAACTCAACAATGTATGGCGAATAGCACTAAACAGGTGAATTCAGATGATCAGAAGTTTTACCTGGGGCTGGATATCGGGTCCGTATCACTTAATACAGTTCTTTTAGATGAAAATTATAACATTCTGGAGGATTATTATGATTACGTCCACGGGAAACCATTCAACGTTCTGAAAGGGAGGCTGACTTCCATTTTAAAAAACCATTCTTCTGATAATATTTCAGGAATTGCCATTACGGGAACAGGTGGTAAAATTGCCTCCGAACTCATTGGGGGAATTTTTGTAAATGAGATCATAGCTCAGGCAACATCATCAGGAAGAATATATCCTGATGCTCAGACGGTTATTGAAATAGGAGGAGAAGACTCGAAACTTATTGTACTTGAAAAAGATCCGTCGAACGGGCATTCGCGGCTGGTGGATTTTGAGATGAACAGTATCTGTGCCGCCGGAACAGGATCATTTCTCGATCAGCAGGCCAGAAGAATAGGCGTTCCTATCGAAAAGGAGTTTGGAGAGATGTCCCTGAAATCTGTGGATCCGCCCAGAATTGCCGGAAGATGCAGTGTTTTCGCCAAGAGCGACATGATTCACCATCAGCAGATTGCAACTCCGTTGCATGATATTGTTGCAGGGTTATGTTTTGCACTTGCCCGTAACTTCCGGAGCAACGTGGCAAGAAGTAAAGAGATCAAAAAACCGGTTATCTTCTCAGGAGGCGTTGCAGCCAACATCGGTATGATAAGAGCTTTCAGGGAAGTTCTGTCGCTGAACGAAGACGAGCTGATTGTCCCTGAGCATCATGCCTCGATGGGAGCCATCGGCGCCGTAATGTATGCGCATTCCAACAAACTCGGGATGAATCATTTTAAAGGGATGCACAACCTCGAAGAGTACCTGGCAGAAGATTCGACTTCATTTAACAGCCTTCCTCAACTGAAGGCATCAGAGGCAGTTTACGATAAAATTGTTCATTTTCAGAAAAACGGAAAAGAAAAGCGCAAGGTTTTTCTGGGTGTGGATGTTGGATCACTCAGTACTAATGTTGTACTGATTGATCCTGACCACAAAGTTATAGCCAGAAGATACCTGCCTACAGCCGGGAAGCCTCTTGAAGCTATCCAGAAAGGAATAACTGAAATTTATGATGAAGTCGGGGACGATGTTGAGGTGATTGGTGCAGGTACAACAGGTTCAGGCCGTTACCTGACCGGCGATTTTATCGGTGCCGATACTATTCAGAATGAGATAACTGCTCAGGCAACAGCAGCAATCGATTACGATCCCACCGTCGATACAATTTTTGAGATCGGTGGCCAGGATTCAAAGTATATCAGTATTGAAAACGGTGTTGTGGTCGACTTTGAGATGAACAAGGTATGCGCCGCAGGAACCGGATCTTTCCTTGAGGAGCAGGCCGAAAAGCTTAATATCAATATTGTGGAAGAGTTCGGATGTATGGCCCTGAACTCCGAATGCCCGGTTAAGCTGGGTGACAGGTGCACAGTCTTTATGGAGTCAGACCTGAACTCATTCATGCAGAAAGGTGCACGTAATGAGAATCTTGTAGGAGGACTGGCTTATTCTATTGTATATAATTATCTCCAGAAAGTTGTTGCCGACCGCAGGATAGGCAACAAGATCTTTTTCCAGGGAGGCGTCACAAACAATAAAGCTGTGGTTGCTGCATTTGAGCAGGTCCTGGGTAAAAAAATCATCATCCCGCCACATTTTGATGTAACAGGCGCAATAGGTGCAGCAATTCTTGCCCAAAGATCCATGAGCAAGGGACAGAAGACTACATTTAAAGGTTTTGATATAAGGAATGCCACCTATGTGATGAGCAGGTTTGTCTGCCAGAGCTGTACCAACCATTGTGAGATAAGAAAAGTTAAAATAGCAGGAGAAAAGAAATCCTTGTTCTATGGCGGACGCTGTGAACGGTACGAGACTGACGGCCGGAAAAAAGCAGCCAATAATATCCCGAATCTCTTTACCAAAAGACTGGAAATGCTGATGGATGGATACAAGGAAAAGGAGGCTGGAAAAACCACAACTATCGGTATTCCAAGAGCACTGATGGTCTTTTACGAGCAGTTCCCTTTCTGGCGCACTTTTTTTGAGGAGCTCGGATTTACAGTGGTCATTTCAAAAGAATCGGATAAAGAGCTTGTTACCAGGTCTATCGAAACCATCACCACCGAAACATGTCTTCCTGTGGAACTTATGCACGGACATGTAATTGATCTGATCGAGAAAGGAGTTGATTACATCTTTCTGCCGTTTATTGTAAACGCGAAATTCCGTGAAGGCAACAAGACATTCAACTGTAACTGTCCGTGGGTTCAGACCTATCCATTCATGGTAAAAGCAGCCCTTAAAGGTAAAATCGATGAATCAAAACTGCTGATCCCCACACTTCACTTCAGATTTTTTGAACGGGCCCTCGTGAGAGAGATGACTGCCTATTTTAATGATAAATTCGGGATTGGGAAAGAAGAAATAAGAAAGGCTGTTTATAAAGCTGACGAAATTCAGGTTTCGTTTGAGAAGAGTCTTGTTGATTATGGCAGAGAGGTACTTAAAAATATTCCGGGAAATTGCAGGCCGGTCATTCTGCTTGGGAAACCGTATAACAGTGCCGATTCGCACCTTAATCTGGGATTGATTGAGAAACTTATTGCCCAGAACGTTATGCCGATCCCTATTGATATGCTCGATCTGACACCATACAACATATTTGTAAATTACAGGAATATGTACTGGCCAAACGGGCAGAAGATCATTGCCGCTGCCCAGCATGTTGCAAAGACAGACGGATTGTATGCCGTATACCTGAGCAATTTCCGTTGCGGACCCGATTCTTTCATCTGGCATTACGTGACCGAAGAGCTGAAAGGCAAGCCATTCCTTCACCTTGAGGTGGATGAACATTCAGCCGATGCCGGGATGGTTACTCGTATCGAAGCATTCCTCGACAGTTTGAGAGGATCGGAGCAGAATGAGAAGAAAGATGTAAAAATCTACAGGCCAAGGCCAAGTCCTTCATCTCCGCCAAAGGAAAGAGTATTATACTTCCCGTACATGAACGACGGAGCCTATATGATCGCAGCTGCTGCACGCAGCATTGGGGTTCCATCGGAGGTGCTTCCGATGCAGGATGCAGAGGATCTGGCAATTGGAAGGAAGTATACGTCATCAAAAGAGTGTTTTCCGATGATCTGTACTACCGGCAGCTTTATAAAAAAACTTCAGGAGCCGGGAGCGGACCCATCAAAAATGAGCTTCTTCATGCCTGATCATAACGGCCCTTGCCGGTTCGGCCAATACAACCAGTTCCACAGGATCCTGTTCGACCGGTTGGGTTTTGAAAAGGCAGAGCTGATAACACCTTCAAATGACACATCCTATGAAGATATTGCCGGGGATCATGGCCAGAAGTTCAGGATAAATGCCTGGAAGGGATTCATAGTTGCTGATTATATAAGGAAAATACACAGGGAAACAAGACCTTACGAGATCAATAAGGGTGAATCGGACCGGCTCTACCACGATGCCATCCATCGCCTTGAAAGATGTATCGAAAAGGGTTCACGGGGACTCCGTAAAGTCCTGGCCGGAATAGCTGCCGACTTTTTGGCGATAAAAGTCGATAAGAGCGAAAGGAAGCCGGTTGTGGCCATTATCGGTGAGATTTTTATGCGCGATAATGCAGGATGTAACGGGAATATTGCCAACCGTCTTGAAGATCTTGGAGTAGAAGTAGTTATAGGGCCATTCTCGGAATGGATCTATTATTCCACATATCGTTTTACACGCGACAGCAGGTGGAAAAATGACACCAAAGGTATAATAAAGTCAAAAATCCAGGGACTTGGCCAGGATGTGATAGCAAATTCATTGCTGAGAGGGATTAAGGAATTTACTGACCACGAAAAGGATGTTTCACTTCATGACATGCTGAAGCTGTGCAACACATATGTCAATGAGTTTTATGACGGTGATCCTCCTATTGCCATGGGTACGTCAGTTGCCCTGACAAAAAGGGGTGTTTCAGGCCTCGCCGCAATCCTTCCGTTTACCTGCATGCCGGGTACTCTTGTAGCCTCGGTAAGCGATTCATTCCGCAAGGATCATAATAATATACCGTTCATAAATATCGCATACGATGGTCAGGATTCCGTTTCACTCGATACACGTTTGCAGGCCTTTGTATTCCAGGTAAAGGAATATGCAGCTGCTTTGGAACCTGTGAATGCCTGACAGTTTTACCAACGTATTAAAAAACGTATTAAAAAACGTTTTTTAATACGTTTTTTAATACGTTGATTGATCTTCCCGGTTTTTTAACTGATTACCTTGAATCCCAGATCTCTGAGCAGCTTTTCAGCCTCCTCATTTCCGTCCTTCAGATTGATGCTATAGTAAGAGAATTCGCGCCGGACAGGATAATTCTCTCTTTCTTTTTCGAAACGCGACGGATCGAACCTCAGTCTGACGTCATCCTCAACAATATTATATGTGTGATTAACTGCTTTTCTTACTATTTCCTCGCTGGTTTTTCCGGCGCAGTCAATTTCAAGTACAGGGTCCTGGGTACCAGGAACCTCAGAAGGATACCAGCTGGTAAGAGGAATGTTAAATGATTCACATAAATTCTTCACAATCATTGCGGTCCCGTTGGCTTTTCCGTCAGCAGAATATCCAGCGATATGCGGGGTTGCCAGGAACGCCATGTGCATGAGCGGTATATCAATCTCGGGTTCTCTCTCCCAGACATCTATCACCGCACCTGCAATCCTTTCTCCGGTGAGTGCATTTTTTAAAGCTTCGGTCTCCACAACCTCTCCCCTTGATGTATTTATCAGCCAGCACCTTCTTTTTACCTTAGAAAAAACTTCATTATTGAACATATGGAATGTTCTGTCCTCTCCATCCATATTAAGCGGAACATGCAGTGTTATGATATCCGATTCAATCAAAAGCTGGTCAAGGCCAACAAAATTATTCTTTCCTTCCCTCCTCTCCCTTGGCGGGTCATTCAGCAATACGTTCATCCCCAGAACATTTGCAAGACTCTGAACCTTTGAACCTACATTTCCAACGCCAACGATACCAATAGTCCTGCCTTTCAAACTTAATCGTGATTCGGCCGAAATCCTTAACAGAGCAGCTGCAATATATTGCTGTACTGAGGATGAATTACAGCCAGGGGCGCTGATCCATTTTATATTATTTTCTTCACAAAATGCTGTATCAATATGATCGAAACCGATTGTGGCAGTACCGATATACTTCACCGGAGTTCCGGCAAGCAGTTCAGAGTTACACCTTGTCCTGGTCCTTACAAGTAGCGCATCTGATCCCATAATATTGGTCCTGTTTATCTGATTTCCAGGCAAATATGTAACTTCTGCAAAAGGCTCGAGAACTCCTTTTAAGAATGGAATTTTATCATCCGCAATGATTCTCACCATACCTGTCTTTTTTCACCTGAAAGTTAATAAAATTTGTTTCTTTTTAAAATCATTGCTAAATTGTATCCATGATATATAAAAAGAATTTAAATAAGGGTCAGGACAAGCGGAGTGACAGTTACAGTACGGTCAGGCAGCACATAGAACCTAACCTGCTGATAAACAATTAAATAAGATTGGTATTGTTTTTGATATTCAATATCTTGTATTTAAGTTTTTCTGTTTATTTAATTATTTGTATATTTAGACAAATCTAACTAAGTTTAGTTTTAAAATTCATTGCTATGAAATCAATGTTTACCATTTTTTTATTGGTTTTAATTCCATTTTTCGGAGCTAAAGCCCAACAACCCATCAATGTTTTCGAAGACAGTCTTAAAATTGGCAACAGTCCTGTTCCGGGACTCTCGGTGACTATCCCTGAAGCTGAATATGAAAAAACATTAAAAGCCTGGGTAAGAGATCTGCAGACAGGAACAAAATCGAAAGTTGTTACTGAAAACAGCGAGATGTCGATATTTGGAGCAAAAATCAAAAGCATCAGCGCCACACCTGTAAATGTGTACAGCAAGTTAACCAGGCTCGATTCAGTGCTTCAGCTTTTTGCATCATTTGAACTAAAGAAAGATGTTTATATTGAAAGATCTTCAGGACCCGAGTTTTCAAAAGCACAGGATTATCTTAAGGAATTTGCCAAGAACCAGTATATTGATGTTGCAAAAGGACAGGCAGATCTGGAGGAGAAGAAGCTTCGCGACCTCCAGAAAGAACTGTCATCACTTGAGAATGAAAAATCGCGCATGCAGAAATCAATTCAGAACGATAACAGTACTATATTAAGTGAAAAAGATAATATTACTCTTCAGAATAATGAATTAAATACCGTGAATACCGCTCTCATCGAACAGAATGATCAGCTGACTACCCTTGAGGAAGGACCTGCCAAGAAAGAAAAAGCTGAACAGATCAAGGAGCTTGAGAAAAGAAAGAAGAAAGCGCTTAATTCCATTGAGTCATCTGAGAACAAGATCAGCAGATCCAACTCGGATATTGATAAGGCAACCAACGAAATTCCAAGGAATGAACGGATGCAGGAAAAGGTAAGGGAACAGATAGTGATGCAGGAAGCTGTGTATCAGAAGTATGCCGATAAGCTGAAAAAGATTAAATCGTACTAGATTACTTCTCATCCCCTTCCCTCTGAAGGGGATTTTTTATAGTTGTAAATATCATATCACCATTAGTTAATGTCATTTGATATTAACTCCAGGGAGGAGATTCTGATGGATTTATTTTATTTAATGAACTTCTGTAATTCACGGTAAACCTGTTCGACAGGCAGGCCCATCACATTGAAATATGAACCTTCGATCCGGCTGCATGCAGCGATTCCGATCCATTCCTGGATTCCGTATGCACCGGCCTTATCATAAGGATTGAAATTACTGATATAATATTCAATTTCTTCGTCAGAAAGTTCATTGAAAGTCACTTTTGTTGATGAAAAGAATGAGGTTTGCTTCACCGCTGAAAGCAGACAGACACCTGTTATCACCTCATGTGTATTCCCTGATATTTCATGGAGTATTTTCCTGGCATCAGCTGTACTTACAGGCTTACCGAGCACTTTATTGTTACACCAGACAATGGTATCGGCAGTTATAACAATCTCATTATCTTTAACTTCCGATTGAAATGCTTTTGCTTTTCCACCGGCTACATATAAAGCGATTTTTGCTCCCTTCAGATGACGGGGATATTTTTCGGTCCAGCTCCTGGTAACAACCTCAAATTTTAATCCCAGTTCATATAGAAGCTGCTGTCTCCTTGGCGAACGTGATGCAAGAATTATCCTGTACCTGTTAATATCTTCAATACCCATATCAGACAAGATTCTGGTCCAGGATCACTTTCACAACTATCGAGTACAGTACACCAGCAATCATGACAAGTTTGATTATTCTGCTCGAATAATGGAGTTGTTTCTTGGTAGTACCAATAATCAATTGGTATACAACAAATAACAATGGAAGAACAATAGCCAGGGAAATATATATCAAAGTAATTTTATCATTCAGAAAGAAATACCACACCACATAAAGCAATCCGGCAGTTACCAGGATAAGGAATATTGAGATAATTCTGGCTGTCAGTATTCCTGTAACCACAGGAACAGTATTTCTCCCGTAAGCTATATCTCCTTCAAAGTCTTCAATATCCTTTATGATTTCCCTTACAAGGGTGATCAGAAAAGCAAAGATCGCAAATCCTCCCACCCAATAAAAAATAATTCCAAGCTGAGGAGGTGTAACAGCATTTGCCGTATAATATCTGTAAAGGGGCGGCCATTCGAAAATTACCACAAGCATGGGAACCATTGCAGTGAGTAAAGCAACTATAATATTTCCAATAAGAAACTGTCTTTTATAGCTTGCCGAATAGAAATAAAGCAATCCGGAAACAATCAGGAAAAGGATTCCCAACCAAAAATATCCTGCCTTCCAGGAGATATAAAATCCTGCTGCCACTCCTGCAATATTTAATATATTGTGCCACTTCATTGCCTGGCGTCTCGGGATTTTTGTACCGACAATAACCTCGCCTTTGTTTATCAGGTCTGTTTTAATATCAAAGTAATCGTTTATGACATATCCGCCGGCAGTTATAAGCAATGTGGCAATAACAAGGATAATGAAGTCGTACCACGGAAATTTCAGGGATAATGGAACCAGATTTCCCATACTTGTTGCCGGCTCAATATTTATTTTGCTTATAACAGGTTCAATAATAGCATATCTCATCAGGACCATTGTAAGGGCTACAATTAGCAGGTTTGGCCATCTGATGAGACTGAGAAAAGCTTTCATATACTACCAGATAAATCCTTCGGTATCCATCCATTTATTGTGCAGACGTAAAACCTGTTCGATCACATCCCTGACACATCCCTCGCCCCCCCTTTTGTCTGATACATACAGAGCGACCTGTTTTATTTCGCTGTCTGCATCTGCAGGGCATACCGGTACTCCTGCGACTTTCATGACCTCATAATCCGGAATATCATCACCCATGAACAGAACATCATTTTTATCAAGATCGTGCTTCCTGAGAAAAGTATTGAAATGTTCAAGCTTCGACCGGCTGTTCAGGTAAACATCCTTAACGCCCAGCTGTTTCAGCCTTTTCATATACTCTTTTGAGTTGCTCCCCGAGATAACAGCAACAAAATAACCTTTTTTAACTGCCAGCTGAACGGCATAACCGTCGCGGAGATTGACTGTCCGGTTTGGCACGCCAAAAGCGTTAAGGGCTATGGTTTGCAGTGACAAAACACCATCGATATCAAAAACGAACGCTTTAACCTTTGCGAGATCTTCCTTAAAATTGGTCATCACCTGCGGTTTTTATAGAATTTCATTATTGATTTTGTAACTTCTTTATATACTTCCTGAAATTCAGGTGAGAAAGATAATAAATCAATGTGTCTTTTAACAGTGCCTTTATCAAATCTGTATGCCGGGCCTGTTTGTGAGTTTTCAGGACCAATTTCACGCGCTTTCAGAATAGTCTCATTTATCAGGGGTTGCATAACTTCGAACGGAAAACCTGCTCTGGCAGTTATCTGCCTGCCTGCGGTTAACATGTGATTTGTAAAATTACATACAAAAACTGCGGCAACATGGAGCAATCTTCTATGCTCTGTATCGACAAAATATGTTTTCCCTCCGATGGATTCTGCCAGTTCATTTAAGATTGCGGAAGATAAAGGATCTGATCCTTCCAGAAAGAACGGAAGACCTGTGAAATCAATGTTCCTGTCATCAGAGAAAGTTTGCAGAGGATAAAAAACGCCGGTACGTTTCAGATTAGCCGGGAAGACCTCGAGGCCCAGGCTCCCTGCGGTATGGGCGACCACAGTATTTTCATGACAGCTGATTTTCTTCAGGACCTCGCCCAGTGTATCATCAGGAACAGCGACTATTATAATATCTTCAGACCCGGTAAAAATAAACTCTGATGACCATGAGGTATTGCATGAATTTGCAAGAGCCCGGCCGTTTTTTTCAGTTCTGGAGATTATCTTTTGAATTTTACAGCCCGACAAATACATTCTACGGCACAAAGCACCTGATACTTTTCCTGCACCTATAAAAGATATTCTGTATTCTTTCACAGAACAACAAATGAATCCCCTTTTAAGCCTGTGCTGTCGGACCGCCGAATGTCATAGGCAATACAGGTGTTGAGCCCTTGACCTCCTTAATCTTGCCATGAACCGTTTCATATTTGGAAAGATTATCCTGAAGAGCAGTTATCAGCCGTTTGGCATGCTCAGGTGTAAGGATTATCCTTGATTTTACCTGTGCTTTCGGTATTCCGGGCATGATACGCACAAAGTCGATCACAAATTCTGAAGCTGAATGGGTAATGACAGCCAGGTTTGAATAGATTCCCTGGGCTATTTCTTCATTCAGCTCAATATTGATCTGATTAGGATTTTTAGGATCTGACATATCTTGCACTTTTAAAGTTTTATCTCCTGGAATCCGATTCAGTTTCTACCGGAATGTCAGTCAGGTTTTCATACTCTTCGAGCGAACCAACAATAATGCTGTTGTACTGACGCTGACCTGTTCCTGCCGGTATAAGATGTCCTACAATAACATTTTCTTTCAGACCTTCAAGCTTGTCGACCTTACCAAGTATTGCAGCTTCGTTAAGCACTTTAGTAGTCTCCTGGAATGATGCTGCCGAGAAGAAGCTGTTGGTCTGAAGGGCAGCCCTTGTGATTCCCTGCAGAACCTGGTTGGAGGTAGCAGGTACAGCGTCCCTTGCCTCAATGACTTTGAGGTCGCGGCGTTTAAGGACTGAATTTTCATCCCTCAGCTTGCGGGCTGTGACAATCATACCAGGACGAAGAGTCTGGGAATCGCCGGCGTCAACAATATACTTCTTGCCGTAGATCCAGTCGTTTTCATCCATAAACTCAAGTTTGTCAACAACCTGGCGTTCAAGGAATTTAGTGTCACCCGGGTCAACAATTTCGACTTTTCTCATCATCTGGCGGACAATGATCTCAAAGTGCTTGTCATTTATTTTCACACCCTGCAGGCGGTATACTTCCTGGATCTCATTTACAATATATTCCTGGACTTTTGTAGGGCCCTTGATTGCCAGGATATCCGACGGTGTAATTGCTCCGTCGGAAAGAGGTACACCTGCTTTCACATAGTCATTCTCCTGTACAAGGATCTGTTTTGAAAGCGGAACAAGGTATTTTTTTATCTCTTCTGTTTTCGACTTGATTGAGATTTCCCTGTTGCCTCTTTTTATTTTGCCGAAAGTGACCTCACCATCAATCTCCGAGACGATTGCAGGATTTGATGGATTACGTGCTTCGAACAACTCTGTAACTCTCGGAAGTCCTCCGGTTATGTCACCTGATTTACCTACAGCCCTTGGGATTTTTGCCATTACTTCCCCTGCTTCAACCATCTTATCGGTGTCAATCACCAGATGTGATCCGACGGGAAGATTATATATCCTGAGCTCTTCACCTTTAGGTCCCAGTATTTTTATCGCCGGGTTTTTAGTCTTATCCCTGCTTTCGATGATCACCTTTTCCTTAAAGCCAGTCTGTTCATCTGATTCCTCCCTGAAAGTAACACCTTCGATAAGATAATCATAAGCTACTTTCCCGTTAAGTTCGGCAATGATGACAGCGTTGAATGGATCCCATTCACAGATCAGCTTGCCTTTTTCAACCTCCTGTCCTGGTTTTACATACAGCTTCGAACCATAGGGTATGGTGTGGGTAGTCAGAGCGATCCCGGTTTTCTTATCAATTATCCTGAGTTCAGCGAGGCGGCCGATAACAATATCGATATCGCCTTTCTCGATGTCTTTTTTGGGAACTGATCTCAGTTCCTCGATCTCGGCAATTCCGCTGTACCGGGCAACCAGCCTCGATTCGGTCGTAATATTTGAAGCGGTACCTCCCACGTGGAATGTACGGAGGGTAAGTTGTGTTCCGGGTTCACCGATACTCTGGGCCGCAATGACTCCGACTGCTTCACCTTTCTGAACCATCCGGCCGGTGGCAAGGTTACGTCCGTAACACTTGGCGCATACGCCTTTTTTCGATTCACAGGTAAGAACCGAACGGATCTCAACCTGTTCAATTGGTGAATCTTCAATTTTTTTTGCAAGTTCTTCAGTTAATTCCTGTCCGGCCTCTACTATCTGCTCACCGGTAAGAGGATGGAAAACGTCATGAACAGTTGTACGTCCAAGTATTCTTTCGTACAGCGATTCCACCACTTCTTCGCTTTTCTTTATGGCAGTGGCAACCAATCCTCTCAAAGTCCCGCAGTCCTCTTCATTTATTATCACATCCTGCGAAACATCAACCAGACGGCGTGTCAGGTATCCTGCATCGGCTGTTTTAAGAGCCGTATCGGCAAGACCTTTTCGGGCACCGTGTGTTGAAATAAAGTATTCGAGAACCGACAATCCTTCCTTGAAGTTAGAAAGGATAGGGTTTTCGATGATCTCTGAACCTGTTGAACCAGATTTCTGAGGTTTTGCCATAAGGCCCCTCATTCCCGAAAGCTGGCGGATCTGTTCTTTGGATCCTCTTGCTCCCGAGTCGAGCATCATATAAACTGAGTTGAAACCCTGTTTGTCATTCGACAGCTGTTTCATCAGCGACTGTGTCAGCCTTGCATTTACATGCGTCCAGATATCAATGATCTGATTATAGCGTTCATTATTTGTGATGAATCCCATGCTATAGTTATTCAGCACTTCCTCGACCTGCTCATAACCCTCGGTGACAAATTTTGTTTTTTCCTCAGGGATGATTACATCATCAAGGTTAAACGACAATCCTCCCTTAAATGCTGAATAGAACCCAAGATTCTTTATGGCATCCAGGAAAGCTGCAGTTTTCGCTGTTCCTGCGAGTTTCAGAACCCGGCCGATTATATCCCTGAGCGATTTCTTGGTGAGGATCTCATTAATAAATCCAACCTCTTCAGGTACAAACTGATTAAATATGACGCGGCCTACTGATGTTTCGACAAGATGATTGACAAAATCACCGTCAATCCGGTCGTTCACTTTAACTTTAATAATAGCATGAAGATCTACTTTCCCTTCGTTATAGGCTATGGTTACCTCTTCGGGTGAATAGAAAACAAGACTTTCACCCCTCACTTTATCTGTCGCCGTACCTTTTCTTCCCTTGGTAATGTAGTAGAGGCCAAGAACCATGTCCTGCGAAGGAACAGTAATAGGCGCACCGTTTGCGGGATTAAGGATATTATGAGATGCCAGCATAAGCATCTGGGCTTCAAGTATTGCACCATTTCCAAGAGGGAGGTGAACAGCCATCTGGTCACCATCGAAGTCAGCGTTGAAAGCTGTACAAACCAGCGGATGAAGCTGTATTGCCTTTCCTTCAATAAGTTTTGGCTGGAAAGCCTGTATCCCCAGTCTGTGGAGTGTGGGTGCACGGTTCAGAAGAACCGGATGGCCTTTAAGAACATTTTCGAGGATATCCCATACGACCGGATCTTTCCGGTCAACGATCTTCTTAGCCGATTTAACAGTCTTTACAATTCCCCTTTCGATAAGCTTCCTGATAATGAACGGTTTGTAAAGTTCAGCCGCCATATCTTTCGGGAGGCCGCATTCGTGAAGGTCCAGCTCAGGACCAACTACGATAACTGAGCGGGCAGAATAGTCGACCCTTTTACCGAGCAGGTTCTGACGGAACCGTCCCTGTTTTCCTTTGAGACTGTCGCTCAGCGATTTAAGAGGACGGTTGGCATCTGTCTTTACAGCATTTGCTTTCCTTGAGTTATCGAATAAAGAATCGACAGCTTCCTGTAACATTCTTTTTTCATTCCTCAGAATAACTTCGGGCGCCTTGATCTCGATCAGCCGTTTCAGGCGGTTGTTCCTGATAATTACCCTGCGGTACAGATCATTCAGATCGCTTGTGGCAAAACGTCCGCCATCGAGAGGGACGAGAGGCCTGAGTTCAGGCGGAATGACCGGCACAACCTTGATTATCATCCATTCGGGTTTGTTCACATGTTTTGAATCCCTGAATGCTTCAACAACCTGGAGTCGTTTAAGAGCCTCATTTTTACGCTGTTGCGAAGTTTCAGAGTTTGCCCTGTGCCTGAGTGAATATGAAAGTTCGTCGAGATCGATACGGCTCAGGAGCTTATACAGGGCTTCTGCTCCCATATCGGCAACGAACTTATCGGGATGATTTTCTTCCAGATACTGGTTCTCCTTCGGAAGCGATTCAGTGATCTCAAGATATTCTTCTTCTGTCAGGAAATCAAGGTACTTGACTCCATCCACTGCCTTAACTCCCGGGTTTATGACCACGTATCTCTCATAGTAGATTATAGAGTCAAGTTTTTTCGTCGGAAGTCCGAGCAGATAACCAATCTTATTCGGCAATGATCTGAAGTACCAGATATGAGCAATAGGCACAACCAGTGAAATATGACCCATTCTTTCGCGGCGCACCTTCTTTTCAGTCACTTCGACACCGCACCGGTCGCACACTATCCCTTTGTAACGGATCCTTTTATATTTTCCGCAATGGCATTCATAGTCCTTGACAGGACCAAAAATCCTTTCACAGAAAAGCCCGTCACGTTCCGGTTTATAGGTCCGGTAGTTAATTGTTTCAGGTTTCAGCACTTCACCGCTTGAACGATCGAGTATTTCCTCAGGTGAAGCCAGACCTATTGAGATCTTTGAGTAACTTGTTTTTGCTTTGTTATCTCTTCTGAATGACATATACTGAAATTTTTTTTATTCAATAATTAAAAATAATAAGAGGGAACCTGGTTAATCAAGAATGACACTTAATCCCAGACCTCTGAGCTCATGCAGCAATACGTTAAGTGACTCGGGAATTCCTGGCTGAGGCATAGGTTCGCCTTTTACAATTGACTCGTATGCTTTTGCACGACCGATAACATCATCTGATTTTATAGTCAGTATCTCCTGGAGAATATGAGCAGCGCCGAATGCTTCGAGTGCCCATACTTCCATTTCACCGAATCTCTGGCCGCCAAACTGGGCTTTTCCTCCCAGCGGCTGCTGTGTTATCAGTGAATAAGGTCCGATAGAACGGGCGTGCATTTTATCATCAACCATATGCCCAAGTTTAAGCATATATATCACCCCTACTGTAGCAGGCTGATCGAATCTTTCACCTGTGCCTCCGTCGTAAAGATAGGTCTTGCCATATTTCGGGAGACTGGCTTTTTCAGTATATTCGGTGATCTGATCTATTGTGGCCCCATCAAAGATCGGCGTGGAGAACTGAAGTCCAATCTTCTTTCCCGCCCATCCGAGGACTGTTTCATAGATCTGCCCAAGGTTCATCCTCGAAGGCACACCAAGCGGATTAAGAACAATATCTACAGGTGTCCCATCTTCAAGGAATGGCATATCTTCCTGACGGACTATTCTTGCCACAATACCTTTGTTACCATGACGGCCTGCCATCTTATCGCCTACTTTTATCTTGCGTTTCTTGGCTATGTATACTTTTGCCAGGCGTACTATACCTGCAGGCAGTTCGTCACCTATGGTAATATTGTATTTTTTGCGTTTAAAAACACCATCAATCTCCTTATACTTGATAATGTAATTATGAAGCAACTGTTTGATGCTGTCGTTTTTCTTCTTATCGGTGGTCCACTTATTGGGATTAATATTGAGAAAATCTATCTCCTGAAGCTGTTTCAGCGTAAACTTGCTCCCTTTCGGAATGATGTCGACGTTGAGATAGTCTTTAACTCCCTGTGATGTTTTTCCGTTTACCAGGATAAAGAGCTTATCAACAAGCCGTGCCTTCAGTTCATCAGAGCTCCTGTTGAAATCATTTTCAATCTTGTCGAGAAGAGGCTTCTCAACTGCTTTAGCCTTCCTGTCTTTTATTGCCCTGGTAAACAGTTTTTTATCAATAACAACGCCTTCGAGCGACGGACCTGCTTTAAGAGAAGCATCTTTAACATCACCTGCCTTATCACCAAAAATTGCCCTTAGCAGTTTTTCTTCCGGTGAAGGGTCTGATTCTCCTTTTGGCGTGATTTTGCCGATCAGGATATCACCCGGCATAATATGGGCTCCAATCCTGATAAGGCCGTTTTCATCAAGGTGTTTGGTAGCTTCTTCACTGACATTGGGAATATCGGAGGTCAATTCTTCCAGACCGCGTTTTGTATCGCGGACCTCCAGAAGATATTCATCGATGTGCACCGAAGTAAACATATCTTCCTGAACAACTTTTTCGGAGATTACGATAGCATCCTCAAAGTTATATCCCTTCCAGGGCATAAAGGCAACCTTGAGGTTGCGCCCCAGGGCAAGTTCTCCGTTCTTTGTGCCATATCCTTCAGTAAGAACCTGTCCTTTAGTGACTTTTTCACCTTTCTTCACTACCGGAACAAGGTTAATGCATGTATTCTGATTTGTCTTTTTATACTTGGGAAGTACATACCGTTTGATATCATCATCAAAGCTTACAAACTTCTCCTCGTCAGTGCGGGTATAGCGTATGACTATCTCGTTTGAATCGACGAATTCAACTATACCATCGCCTTCGGCAGTGTAGAGGATCCTGCTGTCTTTGATCACCTGTCCTTCAAGACCGGTTCCCACAACCGGCGATTCCGGATTAATAAGCGGAACGGCCTGACGCATCATGTTCGATCCCATCAGTGCCCTGTTGGCATCGTCGTGTTCAAGGAACGGGATCAGTGACGCAGCAATTGAAGCGATCTGGTTAGGAGCAACATCCATAAGATCGACTTTGGTGACCTCTTCAAAAGGATAATCCGCCTCATATCTGCATTTTGCCCTTGGATTCTCAAAATGGCCATCCTTTAACAGCGGCGCATTAGCCTGGGCAATCATTTTTTCCTCCTCTTCCTCGGCGCTAAGCCATACTATGCCTTCCTGACTGAAATCAACCTTGGCATTATCAACCTTCAGATATGGTGTTTCAATAAATCCGAGGTCGTTTATTTTAGCATAGACGCAGAGAGATGAAATAAGACCTATATTGGGTCCTTCAGGAGTTTCAATCGGACAAAGCCTTCCATAGTGGGTATAATGGACGTCCCTGACTTCGAATCCGGCTCTCTCGCGCGACAGACCGCCTGGTCCGAGAGCTGACATACGCCGTTTGTGCGTCATCTCAGCCAGCGGATTGGTCTGATCCATGAATTGTGACAGCTGATTCGTTCCGAAGAATGAATTTATTACTGATGAGAGTGTTTTTGAATTGATGAGATCAACCGGTGTAAATACCTCGTTATCCCTGACATTCATTCTTTCACGTATTGTACGGGCCATACGTGCGAGGCCAACGCCGAATTGGGCATACAATTGTTCTCCAACCGTACGTACCCTCCTGTTGCTCAGGTGATCTATATCATCTATGTCGGTTTTGGAGTTGATAAGCTCAATCAGATAACCGATAATTTTAATAATGTCTTCCTTGGTAAGGATCTTGACATTCATCTCGGTGTTAAGGCCAAGCTTTTTATTAATCCTGTAACGGCCGACCTCACCCAGATCATATCTCTTATCAGAAAAGAACAGTTTATCTATCACGTCGCGTGCAGTTGCCTCATCAGGAGGTTCAGCGTTGCGGAGCTGACGGTAAATATATATAACAGCTTCTTTTTCAGAGTTACAGGGATCTTTCTGAAGGGTGTTATAAATAATTGCAAAATCTGAAAGAGTTGAATCCTCTTTATGCAGAAGTATTGCTTTTGCACCTGAATCAACTATCATATCGACATGTTCAGATTCGATTACTGTTTCCCTGTCGAGAATTACTTCATTCCTTTCAATTGAAACCACTTCTCCCGTATCCTCGTCAACAAAATCCTCGACCCATGTTTTCAAAACCCTTGCGGCAAGTTTGCGGCCAACAAGTTTCTTGATATTGGTTTTTGAGACCTTATGCTCTTCGGCAAGGTTGAATATTTCGAGGATCTCTTTATCGCTTTCAAAACCTATTGCCCTGAGAAGGGTGGTCACCGGAAGTTTCTTCTTTCTGTCGATATATGCATACATAACATTGTTGATGTCTGTTGCAAATTCGATCCACGAACCTTTGAAGGGTATTATTCTTGCGGAGTACAATTTAGTTCCGTTGGCATGGATGCTCTGACCGAAGAATACACCCGGAGACCTGTGCAACTGGGAGACAACAACACGTTCAGCGCCGTTTATGACAAATGTGCCCCTTTCAGTCATATAAGGCACTGTTCCGAGATACACATCCTGGATAACAGTATCGAAATCCTCGTGTTCAGGATCGGTGCAATAGAGTTTAAGCTTTGCCTTAAGAGGGACACTGAATGTCAAACCGCGCTCTATACACTCATCAATGGTATACCGAGGAGGGTCAATGTAATAATCGAGGAATTCGAGAACGAAATTATTTCTTGTATCGGTAATGGGGAAGTTTTCTGTAAAGACCTTAAAGAGTCCTTCTTTTTTCCTGTTTTCAGGAGTGGTTCCAAGCTGGAAAAACTCTCCGAACGATTTCAACTGAACTTCCAGAAAATCGGGATAATCAAGCTGATTTTTCCTGGAGGCAAAACTAATTCTTTCAGTATTTTTTGAGGACATTTATAAAAGATTAAGTGAACTTATAATTAAAAGAACGAAAAGGCCTAGTTCCGCCACCTGGCGGAACTAAACCTAAAACCCAAAAAACAGGTATAACTTATTTAAGTTCAACTTCAGCTCCTGCTTCTACCAATTGGTTTTTAATAGCTTCTGCTTCATCTTTTGATACACCTTCTTTTACAGGACCCGGAGCTGCGTCAACAACTGCTTTAGCTTCTTTCAGTCCAAGACCGGTGATATCCTTAACGAGTTTAACAATCTGTAGTTTCTGACCACCAGCAGCTTTCAGGATAACATCGAATGTTGTTTTCTCTTCAGCTTTGGGAGCTTCGCCACCGGCGGCGGGACCAGCAACAGCTACTGCAGTTGCTGCGGGTTCAATGCCATACTCTTCTTTAAGTATTTTTGCCAGTTCGTTTACCTCTTTAACAGTCAGGTTAACCAGTTCGTCTGCAAATTTCTTAAGATCTGCCATATTTATTGAATTTTAATTTGATTATACTTTTATTACTTTTCCTTTTTTGATAGTGTTTCAAGAACACCATGAATTTTACTTCCACCTGATTGTAAGGCTGATATAACGTTCCTGGCAGGTGACTGGAGAATAAGAATAATATCTCCTATCAGTTCCTGTTTTGTCTTGACAGAGACAAGAGCATCAAGCATATTGTCGCCGACATAAACTGATTCCTGAACGTAAGCGCCTTTAAGTACAGGCTTATCATGTCGTTTCCGGAATTCCTTTATTAACCGTGCAGGAGTGTTTCCGGTCTGTGTAAACATGATGGACGTGGTGCCTTTAAGAACCGGATAAAGTTCATTAAAGTCACCCTCAGACATTTCCAGTGCTCTTTTAAGCAGAGTATTTTTTACAACGACCAGTTTAATATCATTTTCAAAACACTTTCTTCTCAGATCACTTGTGTCAGCGGCATTCAGCTGAGCAGTATCAGTCAGATAGAAGTGGCTGTACTCTTTTAGTTTCTCAGCAAGGCTGTCAATGATAGCATTCTTTTCTTCCCGTCTCATAATTCTTTTCGAGTTTAACTTAACCAATTAATCATCAAGACCTTTAGGATCGACCTTTATACCAGGGCTCATTGTGCTTGAAAGGAAGAGGCTACGGATGTAGGTTCCTTTAGCAGCAGCCGGTTTCAGTTTGTTTACCATATGGATAAACTCCCTTGCATTCTCGACGATCTTTTGTGCCTCGAAAGAGACTTTTCCGATTGAGGTATGAATGATCCCGCTTTTATCAACTTTGAAATCAATCTTACCCTGCTTCACTTCTTTAACAGCCTTACCAATTTCCATAGTTACAGTTCCACTTTTGGGGTTCGGCATCAGTCCGCGGGGACCGAGTATTCGACCTAACTGACCGACTTTACCCATTACGGATGGCATGGTTATGATCACATCAACATCTGTCCAACCAGCTTTGATCTTTTCCACATATTCATCAAGACCAACATAATCAGCACCGGCGCTTTTCGCTTCGGTCTCCCTGTCGGGAGTGCACAAAACGAGAACCCGTGTTTGTTTTCCGGTTCCGTGAGGAAGGGAAACAACACCGCGCACCATCTGATTGGATTTTCTTGGATCGATACCTAACCTTACATCCAGGTCGATAGAAGCATCAAATTTTGTCGTGGTAATTTCTTTCACCAGCGACGATGCTTCAGTCAACGTATAAAGCTTGTTCCTGTCGAGTTTCCCGAAGGAAAGCTTCTGGTTTTTGGTAAGTTTAGTCATTTTTTCTGCTAATTAATTATTTACCGGGAGTTCCTGTTACGGAAATTCCCATGCTTCTGGCGGTACCAGCAACCATCTTCACGGCTGACTCGAGTGTAAAACAGTTCAAGTCTTCCATTTTTTCCTTAGCAATTGATTTAACCTGGTCCCATGTAACGGTTGCCACTTTTTCCCTGTTAGGTTCCTTGGAACCCTTTTTGGATTTGGCTACCTCAAGAAGCTGAACAGCTACCGGTGGTGTTTTGGTTACAAAATCGAATGATTTGTCAGCATATACTGTGATAACTACCGGTATTACTTTTCCAGCCTTGTCCTGGGTCCTCGCATTAAATTGCTTACAGAAATCCATGATATTCACACCTTTAGAACCTAAAGCAGGCCCTACAGGTGGAGATGGATTAGCTCCTCCGCCACGAATCTGCAATTTGATAAGTCCAGCAATTTCTTTTGCCATAATTTATAATTTGCTTGTTTATTGCGAGAGTATGACTGTTATTCAGGAAGCATTATGAATATTATAACCGTCAATATCTTCTGTTAATTTTCTTTTTCAACCTGCATAAAACTAAGTTCAAGGGGGGTTTTTCTGCCGAAGATCTTTACCATCACCTTGAGTTTTTTCTTTTCATCATTTACCTCTTCAATAATGCCAGTAAAGCTGTTGAATGGTCCGTCAATAACTTTTACGGATTCACCGACAAAGAACGGAACATTAAGTTCCTCATCGCTGGCATTAAGTTCATCTACTTTCCCGAGTATCCTGTTTATTTCCGATTTTCTGAGAGGTACAGGTTCACCATCCTGGGAACCAAGAAATCCTATAACATTCGGAATATTTCTCAGAAGATGCGGTATTTCTCCGGTAAGAACAGCTTCCACAAGGACATACCCCGGGAAGAAAGTTCTTTCCTTGCTTATTTTTTTCCCTGACCGTATCTGGTAGACTTTTTCAGTCGGAATAAGAACCTGGGAGATAAATTCTTCAAGTTTCAGTCGGGCCACTTCATTGTCAATATATTCCTTCACCTTTTTCTCTTTCCCCCCAATAGCACGAAGTACATACCACTTCTTTATATTCTCGCTCATCGGAATAGATCCCCTGTTTAGTATAACAAACTGTATATGAATTCCATAATATTGCTAAAACCCAGGTCCATAAGAGCAACTATGAGTGCAATAATCAATGTAGCGACAAGAACCAGCACTCCGCTGTTCTGCAGTTCACTCCATGTCGGCCATGTAACCTTGTGAATGAGCTCAGTATATGATTCCTTGAAATATCCTTTTACGTTCATTGTTTTACATTTATTTGCACGGGAGGAGAGACTCGAACTCCCGACACCTGGTTTTGGAGACCAGTGCTCTACCAACTGAGCTACACCCGTATCGGGCAGCGCCGTGACACATCACGGCGCTACGGCTTTTCAAAACCAATTATTCCAGAATTTCAGTTACAGCTCCTGCCCCTACTGTTCTTCCGCCTTCGCGGATAGCAAAACGGAGGCCTACATTAATAGCAACCGGATAGATAAGATCAACAGTAATTGTGACATTGTCGCCCGGCATCACCATTTCAGATCCTTCAGGAAGGGTTATTTCACCTGTAATATCAAGGGTCCTTACGTAGAACTGCGGGCGGTATTTGTTGTGGAACGGAGTATGACGTCCTCCTTCTTCCTTCTTAAGAACATAGATCTCAGCTTTGATCTTTGTATGCGGTGTTATTGATCCTGGCTTGGCAAGGACCATACCTCTTTTAATCTCTTTTTTATCGACACCACGGAGCAGAAGTCCGACGTTGTCGCCAGCTTCTCCCCTGTCAAGAATTTTACGGAACATTTCCACACCGGTACATACTGTTTTACGCTTTTCTGCACCAAGTCCTATCATCTCAAGTTCATCACCTGTAACAACAACGCCGGTTTCGATACGGCCTGTTGCTACTGTACCACGACCTGTGATTGAGAAGACGTCCTCAACCGGCATCAGGAATGGTTTCTGGTTATCGCGCGGGGGAATTGGTATATATGCATCAACTGCATCCATCAGTTCAGAAACTTTTTCTTCCCATTTTGCCTCTCCGTGCATTGCACCAAGAGCTGAACCGCGGATAACAGGAGCATTGTCACCATCAAATTTATAAAAATTCAGCAGATCGCGTACTTCCATTTCTACCAGATCAAGAAGCTCCTCATCGTCGACCATATCGACTTTGTTCATAAATACAAGCACCTTGGGCACGTTCACCTGGTGTGCAAGGAGGATATGTTCACGTGTCTGAGGCATAGGACCGTCAGTTGCCGCTACGACAAGAATTGCACCATCCATCTGGGCTGCACCGGTAACCATGTTCTTAATGTAGTCAGCATGACCGGGGCAGTCAACGTGTGCATAGTGACGCGATGCTGTCTGGTATTCAACGTGAGCAGTGTTAATTGTAATACCCCTCTCTTTTTCTTCAGGAGCATTATCAATTGAATCAAAATCCCTGATCTCTGAGAGACCTTTTTTGTGAAGCACCATTGTGATCGCTGCGGTCAGGGTGGTCTTACCATGGTCAATATGACCAATTGTACCAATATTCACATGCGGTTTCGACCTGTCAAATTTTTCTTTTGCCATAACTCCAAGCTTATTAAAATTAACTTTATTATATATCAGTTTTACAATTATTCTCTCGTTGAGCCGGAGGGGGGAATTGAACCCCCGACCCCTTCCTTACCAAGGAAGTGCTCTACCCCTGAGCTACTCTGGCCTCAAGAAGTGAGCGGGAGACGGAGCTCGAATCCGCGACCCTTAGCTTGGAAGGCTAATGCTCTACCAACTGAGCTACTCCCGCTTAATATCGTTTTTAGAGGTCCGCATCGTCATCTCTGACCCTGAGTGGATACGGCCGGCCCCGTTTAAGTGGGGAGAGCAGGATTCGAACCTACGAAGGCATTCGCCAGCAGATTTACAGTCTGCCCCAGTTGGCCGCTTTGGTATCTCCCCCTTGAAACAGAGTCTATCTCCTAAGATACACATTCACAACTCCTTCAAGAGCCGATGAAGGGATTCGAACCCCCGACCTGCAGATTACAAATCAGCTGCTCTGACCAACTGAGCTACATCGGCAATTTAAAGAACGTCCCGACAGGGCTGCAAATACCCTCAAAAATCGGTCTGCAAATGTATGAATTAAAATTTCATTTATCAAAATAATTCAATTTATTTTTGAACCGGTGGTTCCTAGGCACCTCTCTTCTTCTGGTTATACTTGGTAATCTGTCTCTTAAGAGCATTTATTGCCAGATCTGTAGCCTCCTCAAATGTCTTACTTTGCTTCCTGGCAAACAAAGGTCCTCCTCTTAAATCCAGCTTTATTTCGCTGATTTTATTTTTACGCTCCTGATCCTTGTCAAGCCTCAGGTACACTTCTACATTTACAATTCCATCTCCGACATGTGTAAGTTTATCAAGCTTCTGGTGAACAAAATCAATTAGCTTTTTATCGGCATCAAACCGCACTGAGTGAATCTGAACGTTCATGGTAGTACCTCCTGTTTAATTAATTAATAATTAAGCTCTTGGATGAGCCTGTTCATATATTTTCTTAAGCTTCTCAAATGAGTTATGTGTATAGATCTGTGTAGCTGAAAGATTGGCATGACCAAGAAATTCCTTAATGGAATTAAGATCTGCCCCATGATTCAGCATGTGAGTAGCAAAAGTATGCCTGAGAATATGAGGACTTTTCTTTTCTATTGTTGTAACCATTGAAAGATATCTCCTTACAATGTTATAAACATATTTGTCATACAACTTGTTCCCTTTGTTGCTTACAAAAAACCACTCTGCCCTGAAATCAGGGAATGCATCATTCCTGGCCTTTATATATTTCTCCAGGTTTGTGGTAAACGACTTCAGCAGGGGAATAATCCTCTGCTTATTCCTCTTCCCGGTTACCTTCACTGTGGCACCGTTTATATCAACATCATTGTCATGGAGTCCGGTCAGTTCCGCCCTTCTCATACCTGTCAGGTAAAGCATTTCAATCACCGTCCTGTTCCTGACTCCTTCAAAATCATCACCGAAATCAAAATTGTCGAGAAGATTGTCGAGTGAATCTTCCTCGACAAAAGCAGGCAGTCTCTTTCTTACTTTTGGAAGGACCACCTTTTCGAGGGGATCATTTCTGACAAATCCCTGTTTCAGCAGATAGCGGTAAAACACCCTCAGAGAGGAGATCTTCCGGTGTATGCTGACAGCAGAATAGCCATCCTCAATAAGAGCTACGATCCACGACCTGACATCATGAGAAACAACAGTCTCGGGCTTGCCTGGCAAATCCTGAAGCTTTAAGTGATTATCAAACTGATCCAGATCGTTTAAGTAAGATCTTACAGTGAGCGGTGAATACCGTTTTTCGATTTGCAGATACTGTAAGAATGATTCCTTATGATCCATAAAGGAACCTCCTTATCTGTTAATATTATAAAAAAAGATACAGAAACAAGGATTACTCCTCACTCTCCTGTAACTTCTGAACATACTTAGCCTTCTTGATTTCTTCCCTGCGGCGTACTGAAGGCTTCACAAAAGCCTGACGTGAACGTAACTCGCGGATTACTCCAGTCTTCTCAAATTTCCTTTTGAACTTTTTTAAAGCTCTTTCAATATTTTCGCCTTCTTTTAATGGTACAATGATCATGATAAAAAATTCAGTTTTTAAACGAGGCGCAAAGTTAGAAATAGAAAAAAACTTTTCAAAACATTTAAGGCAATAATTTTATCATTAAATTTAAATTTAAGGGATTTAACATATTTATGTATGCAGAATTTTATCATAATCTGATTTACACAAGTTACAGCTTTTTATTGGGGATTCAAAATAAACGGAGTGTTAAATATTGCTTAAATTTTATTAATTCCCCCTTTGAAGGGGGCGGGAGCAGGGATGTCTCCAGCAGGCAGCTGTAGGGGGCAAGGGGCAAGGGGCAGGGGGATGTGGTGGCTTCAGAGTTTAACTTTCGATTATTCCGTTATTCTTCCATCTCCAATATGATAACCTGTAAATATCTGATAACATCATTCATGAATTTCTTAATATCCTCATCAGAAAACCTGACTACCATGATCCCCAGGCATTCTAAGTTTTTTTTGGCTCGTTTCATCCTTTATAAGATTATAATCATGCGTATATCCGTCAACCTCAATTGCTAGCCTTAATTCATGACAATATAAATCAACAATATACTGATCAATTGGAACCTGTCTGTGAAATTCACAACCTAAAGCATTATCCCTTTAGGTTCTTCCAGAGCAGAATTTCGGCCAGAGTGCTGTTTTGTCGTAATTTTCGAGCCAGGGATTTTAATTTGGGATTGTATGGGAAAATTTTATTTTTTGACATTTTATTGAGTTTTACATCCCCCTAACCCCCTTCAAAGGGGGAATTAATCTACCTCCCTCAAAGGGGGAATTATTCCGTAAAATCCAGATATGGTCTGATCTTCCTGCCTGTTTCGGCTGAAATAAGATTGTTCTCAATCATCTCCCCGATATCTGAAATCTTCCCTTTCAGTTCACGGTATTTCAGGATTGAAGCAACCTCATCCCTTTTAAAATATGGATGCCTTATGAGTTCCTTGTAATCAGCCTTATTAATCTTAATCTTCCTTATGCCAAGAGAATCAGTCATGAGCACCGGCGCAATAAGGTTAAATGTTTCTTCCGGCAATCCATATACTTCTTTAAGCTGATTTACAGACACATAACCCCCAATCAGGTTTCTGTATTTTATTATCCGCGCCGATAAAACAGGTCCGATCCCGGGCAATGCTATAAGTGATACTGAATCACTTCTGTTAATATCTATCGCGAGTTCCCTGCGGACTGAGGATTTTATTACTCTCTGCTTCCCGGCAATATTACTACTTTGTGTTACCATGCTGCTTTCGAAATTGTTTTCCCTCAGATCAATGGGAATTTCCTCAAGTGCAATATCCTGAGAAGGAATAACATACCTTAAGCCTAATACTATCATGATAATAATCAGGAGAATAAAGGTTGACCGTCTTTCTCTCCTGGAATAGCCAAACCAGTTTCCGAAGAAATCTTTAACTGAACCCATTTAAATGTAAAAAGCAGTGAGACTGAATGCAATATATGCATTTTCAACTTCAAACCGAAATAAACCTGAAAATATTTGAAGCAATTTTATATTTCTCCATCAGAACGGGTATCCGATTCCCAGCACGAATGTAAAATCATCTTCGAAGTTATACTCCCTGCCGGCAAAAATCCATCTCGATTTGCCTGATATTGAAGGATCACGAAGCTTCATTCCAAGGTCAATCCGGGCTGTTACAAATTTAAAATCAAATCTGAAACCGGTACCGGTTCCTACTGCAATGTCGTTAATAAAATCTTCAAACCTGAACATTGCACCCGGGCGTGCAAGGTCATCATTGAAAGTCCATATATTCCCGGCATCAAGGAACAGGGCACCTTCGAGGATCCAGAATAATTTGAACCGGTATTCAGCATTGGCCTCTAACTTTATATCCGCAGTCTGGTTTATGAACTGAGTCTCTTCGGGGACATCATATGAGCCCGGACCAAGGGATCGTACCTGCCACGCCCTGATCCCGTTTGCTCCTCCGCCGAAATATTGTTTCTCAAAGGGAATAGCTTTGGAGTTACCGTATGGAATCCCTATGCCTACGAAACCTCTGTACACAACTGAGCTTACATCGTTCAGAATCACATTATATCTGAGATCGAGATCAGTGCGGATATACTGGGCAAAAGGTTGCTTGAACACGTTATAGCTACCCTCCGTTTTCTTCGCACCGGCAAGTCTGCTTGCAAGTGAAAGCAGATTTCCCGCTGCCTCGGCATTCACCCTGAGGAACCAATAATCTCTGGATTTCTGAATTTTCTGGTTGTTGAAAATAAATGAATAATTACCTCCCAGGATCATTACGTTCCTGTAGCTGTATGCAAGGTATGAAGATGCATCAATCTTTGCCTGAAAAGCCGTATCGATTGATCTCAGTTTTACCACGTTAAGCTGAATCGGATTCACTAAATGTGAGCGGTAGTTGTGTCCGGCCCAATTGTATCCAAATGTTGCATTGGCAATCGTCCTTACATAAAAAGGCATATCCTGGTAATTATAGGCTGCCAGTATAGTCGTGGTCGGATTGAAATTCTTAATGATCCCTTCCTTCTTAAAAAACGGAAACAAAAATCTTGGAAGACGCAAACTGGTCTCAAATCCATACTCCACTGTATTCCTGCGATCTATATTTTTCTGTGTTATTCTTTCAAAAGCTCCCTTAAGCTTCATATTAAACTGTTCAGCGCCATGGAACAGATTCTTATGTTGATAGACCAGGTTCAGGGCACCACCAAGATCCCCGTATGTGTTCGTGCCCTCTATCTCCACATTGAATGACTGCTGACTCAGGAGAGTGAGCTGAATGTGGCAATTAAGCAACATCTCGGAATCCTGTCCGCCTTCAGGAGCACTAACCTCACCAAAAAGTATGTTAACAAGCCGGTAAGCCTTTAAAGTTATAAGGTGACTTTGCGTTTGTTCAGTGTTTGTAATATTATATACGGATCCAGGTTTCAGATAAAGAGACCTGACAATCAGATCATATTTCAGCTGGGATTTCTTCTGGCCCGTTACAAAATAGTACCCTTCATAATTTACGGTATCGAGGCTTTCATAATATGATTCTCCGAGCTCAAGGACATCTTTCGGAACAAAATCGGGATAGATAAAAATATCTTTTATCCTGTATACCGGATGAGATACATATGAGATCCTGTTATAATTGTCGGCTTTAGCCAGTTTTTTAATATTGTAGTAAAGATTTACCTGCCGGTTCCCAATAGTGCTGTCAACCCTGAAAGAAATGTGATCGGAAGAAAAGCCATAGAATCCATGATTTTTTATATACCTTTCGAAACGCGACCGCTCAGCCTGCAACAAATCAACATCATAAGGCTTTCCCCTTTGAATAAGACAATTAATTGAATCAAAGTAAAACAGCTTTTCTATAGTTGTATCTTCAATTTCATAATTAAGGTTACGAATTGTATAGGGTGTTTTCAGATTCACGGTGTAATACACATCGGACTTCCTTTTTTGTGTCCTGACAGAATCTGATACCCTGCTGTCAAAATATCCCTTGGATCCTATAAACTCTTCTAATTGTTCCCTGCTTTTTTCAGCTTCATTCCTGTCATAAATAACGGGTTCCTCCCCTATATTGCGTAACCATGCATGAGGCCATTTCTCTTTGTTTATATCCGACAGGTTGTACAGGCCAAGATGGAACCTTGTTCCAAAAATCTTCTTGTTGGGTTTTTGTTTTATGTAGGGAGCAAGTTCGGATTTATTGATGCCCTCCCTGTCGATTTCAATATAATTATTGTTGAGCAGAGTTTCCCCTTCAGGAATATACTTGGTCGGATTACATGAATATATGAGCGAAACAAGAGGAAATAACAGAAGTAATACCCTGAGAAAAATATTTTTTTTATTTGAACCGGTTTTTTTCAAAATTTGTACATCAAAGCCCCCGGCAAATATATTAATAATAAAAAACAACTTTTAGCCGGCAGCATCATTATTAATCAGATTAATATCTTTAAGATTCCAATACTTATGCAATGATCAGCAAAAACAGGATAAAACAGATACTCTCCCTTCAGAATAAGAAAATGAGGGATGAAAAACGACTTTATATAATTGAAGGTGATAAGCTCGTGAAAGAATATCTCCTCTCGGGGCTAAGATTCAGGCTTCTGGCAGCCAGACCTGAATTTATAGCTTCATTATTGCCCGTAGAGAAAGCATTTGTTGACGAAATTCTGCCTGCTTCCTTCGATGACCTTAAAAGGATCAGCACTTTGAAGACTCCGCATAATGCAATCGGCATAATTCCATTTCCGACTGAAGTAACTGATCCTAAGGATATTATGAAAGACCTTTGCGTGGCTCTTGAATTTATTCAGGATCCCGGGAATCTTGGTACGATAATAAGATCGGCGGCCTGGTTCGGGATTAGGAACATTGTCTGCTCTGAAGACTGTGTTGACCGGTTCAATCCAAAAGTTATCCAGTCAGGTATGGGTGCAATTTTGCATGTGAATGTACATTACCTTAACCTGAAAGAGTTCATGACAATAGCCCGTGATAACAAATTTCCGGTCTTTGGAGCGATGATCAAAGGTGAACCTATCTATGATCTGAAGCTTGACAGTAAAGGAGTGATCGTGCTGGGTAATGAATCAAAAGGTATCTCTGAGGAGCTTGTTCCCTTTATAACCCAAAGGATCATGATACCCCGCTCCGGGAGTCCGGAATATGGTATTGACTCGTTGAACGTAAGTATGGCGGCTTCTGTCATCTTCTCGGAGTTTGCCAGGAGAAGAACCTGATCGATATCCACCTGCCGGTAACTCTTCTTTTTAATCAATATGAAACTTTAGCTGTTTCATGACGGAGTTCCGGATGAACCGGGTATAATGTTTCTACTCAAAATGAAATGCAACTATCCATATCTGCGATTGCAGTCGCTCGATTGCATTAGCATATTGCGTACCTCCGGGGGCCGGTTCATGTACAATTATATCCCTCATACCGTTCGACATCTTAACCTCGATAGAGAGCTTGAAGTATGGCAGGTAAAAATCGAGTCCGGCTCCAAATTCATAATACATATCTGATCTTTTGAGCCTTAAATAAACAGGCTTCTCATCATCATATTCCTTCTTCCCGGCCAGGTCATATCTGTAATTCAGACCTCCTATTAAATAAGGTCTTATATTGTTTAGCCTGTCACCCTTATATTTGAGCAATAATGGAAATTCAAGAAATGAGGATTCAATCCTCTGCCTCTCATTGATTATTTCAAGGGTTTCATAATCGAAGTACCGGACATTCCTCTGGCCGAAGGATACTCCTGGCAGAAACCGCAGGTCAAAGTATTTTGCAGGCCTGAGGTTAGTGACTATCTGAATATTAATGCCCGGATTAAGAAGGCTGACTTCCGGGTAATAGCCATCCTGTTCAAGATAAGTCTGTGATGGGGTAATATTGAAATCCATCAGGTTCAGACCAAGACTAAATCCGAAGTGAAGTAATTTATCGTCATACCACGAATCGTTTTTCGGTTTCTGTTCCTGGCTGAAAGAATCAATATGAAACAATAAGAACAGACCTGCTAATGCAATATATAAAAGTCTTTTTCTCAAAAATTCCGGTGTAGTGATATGACTTTGTTTAACTTATGTTGCTGGGCGCTTGTTGCTGGTTGCTTGTTGCTTTTTAACCAGCAACCAGTAACCCGGAACCAGTAACTTTAATTCTGTCTTAAATATTAAACTTGTTTAAAATCCAAATATTGTATCTATTTCTTAACACCCGTATAAATACTGGCAATTCCCCGGGTCAGTCTGGTCTGCGTTATCTGTGAAAGTCCTGCCGACTTCATCATCTGAATAAATTCTTCATGGTCAGCAAACCTCATAACCGACTCATTCAGATACTTATATGCGATTCTGTGTCTTGAAAAAAGTGAGCCGGCGAAAGGCAGCAAATTACGGAAGTAAAAGTTATAAAGATGTTTAAAAATAAATCCGCCCGGCTTTGAAAACTCGAGAACGACGATAAGTCCACCAGGCCGGACCACCCTTCTCATTTCAGCAAGACCCCTGACAGGATCTGAAAAATTCCTTACACCAAATGCAACCATCGCCACATCGAAGGTACCTTCCTCAAAACAGATGTTCTCCGAATCACATTTTACAAGGTTAATTACGTCTTCAAGATTTTTGTTTTTAATTTTCAGCCTTCCGAGTTCAAGCATATTGTCAGAAATATCGATCCCGGTAATTCTGACAGGATTGATTTTTGCAGCTTCGATTGCAAGGTCGGCGGTTCCGGTTGCCACGTCAATTATTTCCGGATTCCTGATGTGCTCAGATATTTTAGCCACTGCTTTTCTCCTCCATGACCTGTCGATGCCGAACGATAAGAGATGATTAAGGAAATCGTATCTTCGGGCTATTGAATCGAACATCGGTCCGATAACGGCTTTGTCTTTTACGATATTACGTTCCTGATCATCCATTTATTAAGAATAACCTGCAAAGATAAAAACAAATATTATTTTTACTTTTACCTCCTAATTAGACTAAATCATGAGCAAGACCATTATGATAACAGGTGCCACTGCAGGATTCGGCAGGGCGACTGCTGTGAAATTTGCCAGACACGGATACAATCTGATACTAACCGGACGCAGAAAGGAACGTCTCAGTGAACTCGAAAAGGATCTCATACCATATAATATAAATGTACTGACATTGAATTTTGATGTCAGGAACAAAAGGGAAGTAGAAACTGCAATAAAGAATCTGCCCGGGGAATGGAAAAATATCGACATACTCATCAACAATGCAGGACTGGCAGTAGGGCTGTCGCATATTGATGATGGCGATACTGATGACTGGGACAGGATGATCGATACAAATGTAAAAGGACTTCTGTATGTTACAAGGGCAGTCGCACCTTTAATGGTGGAAAGGCGGGAAGGCCATATATTCAATATTTCATCAATTGCCGGTAAGGATATTTATGAGAACGGCAATGTATATTGTGCCTCAAAGTCAGCTGTTGATTCACTCTCAAAAGCAATGAGGATAGATCTGCTTAAACACAACATTAAGGTTACAAATATTGCTCCGGGCATGGCTGAAACAGAATTTTCGCTGGTACGTTTCAAGGGAGATAAGGAAAAAGCGGATGCAGTATACAGAGGTGTGGAAGCTTTGACTGCTGTTGATATAGCTGAAATAATTTTTTTCTGTGCAACCCTGCCTGCCCACGTGTGCGTAAATGATCTTGCTGTGACCCCAACTCAGCAGGCAGCAGTCGGACATCTCTTCAAAAAGGTATAAAGGTTTAAGGGTAAATAGATCCGGAGACTTTAGAGATCAAACGAAAACAGATTCAATAAATAGTTTTATTCCCAATAATTAATTTTTAAATCAAAAAGTTATCATGAAAAGATTGCGGATTTTTTGTTTCCCGGTGTTTTTGTCTCCTTTTGCTCTTTCCGGTAAAAGTCATGGGGATTAACACCAATGACACCAGGATGATGTCCCAGCCGGCAATCAGTGCAAAATATATTGCTTTCATTTACGCCGAGGACCTATGGATAGCTAAATCCGACGGAACACAGCCCAGGAGACTGACTGTGGATGAGGGAGTTGAATCAGATCCATTTTTTTCTCCCGATGGAGAACTGATTGCTTTCAGTGCACAATACGACGGAAATACCGATGTATTTGTTATTGCTGTCGAAGGGGGTCTGCCAACGAGATTGACCTGGCATCCGGGCGGAGATATTGTCAGGGGATTCTCACCCGACGGGGCAAACGTTCTGTTTTCATCGCAGCGTTCGGTCTTCTCAAACAGGTTTATGCAGTTTTTTCTTGTGCCCGTCAAAGGAGGATACCCTGTTAAGCTTGATATTCCCAACGGATGGACTGCTTCTTACTCCCCTGATGGCAGGTCGATGGCTTACACTCCTCTTTCTCCGGCATACGGCCAGTGGAAGAACTACAGAGGCGGCAGAATATCAAATATCTGGATTTACTCATTTATCGACCATTCAGTTGTTAAGGTACCACAGCCAACAGGAGGATGCAATGATTCCAATCCTATGTGGATCGATCAGACAAGTCTATTTCCTCAGCGACAGAAACGGTGAATTCAATCTTTTTTCATATGGTACCGGTGATAAAGAAATCAAACAGCTTACATCCTTCTCTGATTTCCCGATCCTGAGAGCTTCCGCGGGATCAGGTAAGATTATTTTTGAACAGGAGGGTTATTTACACACTTTTGATATCAAATCCAATTCGCCAGTGAAATTAACTGTCGGTATCGGAGCTGACCTTCTGGAGTTAAGGCCAAGGTTCGTTCAGGGAAATGACTACATCCGCCGTGCTGATATCTCCCCGACCGGCTCACGTGCAGTTTTTGATTTCAGGGGAGAAATTATTACTCTTCCCGAAGAAAAAGGAGATCCCAGAAATATTACTCTTACTGCAAGCGTTCATGAACAATTTCCTTCATGGTCTCCTGACGGTAAAACTATTGCATATTTTTCGGATGCATCTGGTGAATATGAACTCCATCTTAAATCACAGGATGGTAAGGGCGAAGCCAAAACCATAAAATTAACCGGAACAGGATTTTATGCTTTCCCAAAATGGTCGCCCGACAGTAAGAAAATCTGTTATTCTGATAATGGCAGGAACTTGTATATTATTGATATTGAACTTAATATAATCAAGAAGATCGATTCGGATGAACTTTATTTTCCCGGAGCTTTCCGAAAAAGTTTCGAAGACTGGTCATCTGACTCAAAATGGATCGTCTATACGAAACTATTAAAAACCAATTTTAAGGCAGTTTATTTATATTCGCTCGACCAGCAGAAATCATTCCCTTTAACAGATGGTTTAAGCGATGCCTCTGAACCGGTATTTGATCCAAACGGAGAATACCTCTATTTCTTTGCATCTACTGACGCCGGACCTGTGGTAAACTGGTTTGACCTTTCGAACCTTGATATGAGGATGACAAATTCCATATATCTTGTGACGCTCCGTAAAGACATCATTTCGCCGTTTACAAAAGAGAGTGATGAAGAAAAGCTTCAAACGGAAAAAACCGAACCTGAAAAACCGGCAGAAAAGAGTAAGAAAGACAATAAAACCCAGCAGCCTGTTCAGGAAAAGCCAAAAGTGTTAAAGATTGACACCGATGGCCTGCAGGAAAGAATTATTAATCTGCCCCTGAGGGCAGGGAACTATTCTTCGCTCAGTACAGGAGCGACCGGAGAGGTTCTGTATATTGAAAGACCTGTTGAATCCTCAGGATCTTCCATGCTTCATAAGTATGACATGAAAGAGCGGAAAGACAGTGAGATCATGGAACTGGACGGGTATATTGTGTCTTTTGACAGAAAAAAAATGCTATATTATAAGGGGCAGGTATTCGGGATTACGGCCACCGCAAAAAAACCTGAACCGGGAAAAGGAATATTAAATACAGGTTCAATGTCGGTAAAGATTGATCCCCTGGCGGAATGGCCCCAGATATTCAATGAAGCATGGAGGATCAACCGCGACTACTTCTACGATCCGGGAATGCATGGAGCTGATTGGAATGGCAATGAAAGCCAAATACTCCAGGTTCCTGCCTGACCTCGCCTGCAGAAGTGACCTGAACAGAGTTATTCAATGGATGTGCAGTGAACTGGCAGTAGGACATCACAGTGTCGGAGGTGGTGAACGGCTGAATAATCCACAGAGGGTTGGAGGTGGCCTGCTGGGTGCTGATTATGTGATTTCAAACAACAGATACCAGATTAAGAAGATCTATGGCGGATTAAACTGGAATCCTGACCTGAAATCTCCGTTAACCGAGCCAGGACTTAATGTAGAATCCGGTAATTATATACTGGCGGTGAACGGCAACGATCTGACAGCTGATAAAAATATTTATAGCTTTTTTGAAAATACTGAGGGTAAAATAGTTGAATTGACGATAGGGCCAAATCCCAGCTATAATGACTCAAGAGTGATTAAGGTTGTTCCCATCGGAAATGAGTACAACCTGAGGAACCGTGACTGGGTGGAAGGGAACCTCAAAAAGGTGACTGAAGCCACTAACGGTCAGGTTGCATATGTTTATGTGCCAAATACATCAAATGCGGGTCACGAATATTTTAAAAGATATTTTTTCCCTCAGGCCGACCGGAAAGCAATTATTGTTGATGAGCGATTTAATGGAGGAGGCTCGCTGGCTGATTATTACATCGATATACTTCAAAGACCGTTACAGTCATACTGGAATATGAGATACTGCGGAGATCTGAAGACTCCCAGCGGATCAATCCAGGGGCCCAAAGTCATGATCATTGATGAAACAGCAGGATCGGGCGGTGACATGCTTCCCTGGATGTTCAGAAAATTCAAGGTCGGTACACTTGTCGGGAAAAGAACATGGGGCGGCCTTGTAGGGACCCTGGGTTATCCGGAATTAATTGACGGTGGTTATGTAAGTGCTCCTAATGTAGCTATCTGGACAAAAGATGGTTTCGTTGTCGAAAATGCAGGTGTTGCTCCTGATATTGAAGTTGAGCAATGGCCTGCCGATATAATTAACGGAAAGGATCCGCAGCTCGAAAAAGCGATCGAGGTAGCTCTCGGGGAATTGGCAAAAAATCCTCCCGAAGAGCCGGTAAGGCCTCCTTATCCTGTAAGAGTCAGAAAATAAAAAGCTTCATCTATGTACACTTCCGAATACCTGCTAAATTTTACCAGGAATCTCTTCCTGAAGATGGGATGCAGCAAAGAGCATTCTGAAATCATTGCTGAAGTTTTTCTGGCCGCTGAATTGCGCGGACATTCATCCCATGGAATGATCAGGATAAAGGATTATTATGAGTTATGGAAAGCCGGCCGGATCAATGTCAGGCCCGATGTAAGAATTGTTCATGAGTCTCCGAGCACAGCCGTTGTGGATGGTGATAATGCCGTCGGGATGATTGCTGCCAGAAAATCAATGGAGATAGCAATCGAAAAGGCAAAAACCGCAGGAACAGGATGGGTGGCAACACGAAATTCGAATCATTTCGGAATAGCAGGTTATTACTCCATGATGGCTCTTAAGCATGAAATGATAGGTATCTGCCTGACAAATGCAAATCCTCTGGTAGCACCCACTTTTTCTGTCAGCCGGATGATGGGTACAAATCCAATTGCTGTTGCAATGCCAGCCGGTAAACACCCCCCGCTGGTTGCCGATTTTGCAACCACTCCCATTGCACGGGGAAAGCTGGCAGTTGCAGAAAAAAAGGGTGAGAAAGTCCCATTTGGATTTGTGCAGGACAGGTATGGAAATCCATCAGATGATCCGGCAATACTTAAATCGGGGGGATCAATGCTGACTCTCGGAGGTGATCGTCTTCACGGAAGCCATAAGGGATACTGCCTGTCAGCCCTTGTTGATATTTTTTCAGCCGTATTCAGCGGCGCCAACTTCGGACCATTTGTTCCTCCCAGTGTCGCTTATCTTCCGGTTCTTGACAGGAGAGTCGGTGAGGGCACAGGTCATTTTTTCGGAGCAATGAGGATTGATGCATTTCAGCCGAAAGAAGAGTTCAAAACAAAGATGGACGAATGGATCGAGACATTCCGTTCAGCAAAGCCATCTGAAGGGCAAGAGCGTGTCCTGATTCCTGGTGATCCTGAAAGGGAATCGGAAGAAAGAATTTTAAAAGAGGGGATCTCACTTGTTCCGGCAATTGAAAAAGATTTGTTAGCTATCGCCAGGGAAATGGGAATTGAATTTAACGGTACATATTGATGGTAAGGGTGTTGCATGCAACACCCCTACCATATTCCTATATATTATTCATAAAACCCTGGTCCTTCAGAACCTGCAATAGCAACTTTGAGAAATACACATTGTCTCCTTTCTTGTACCTGATATCAGTAAAGACCTGTGCCAGGGTTGTTTTGTTATTTTCTCTTATAAATTGCTGCGAATCGTCCCTTTCCTCCTTTTCAGCATAAAATCTTTCAATATCTGAATCAGTATAATCCGAATACATCTCCTTATGGACAACGGCCACAAGAGGCAGTCTGTCGATCTGTTCGGGATGTTCAGCCGGCCATCCCAGGGTAATTGTTGTTACGGGGACAACCCCTTCTGGCAGTTTAAGGACTTCAATTATCTTATGCGCCATGTATGTTGTTGTTCCAAGGTAACATGATCCGAGACCTCTTGCTTCCGCCGCGATGCAGATGGTCTGGGCAACAAGCAGGGCATCGATGGCAGCCGTCATAAAGGAAAGGAAATTATCATAGCCAGGCTGTGCACCGCGCAGAATACACCACCTGTTAAACCTGTTAAAATCAGCGCAAAAGGTCAATAATACCGGAGCTTCAGTAACCATTTGCTGGTTAAAATGCAAAGGCAGAAGTTCTCTTTTCTTGTTTATATCCCTGGTCACTATGATACTGTAAACCTGCATATTACCGGTCGTTGACGAGCGGCAGCCTGCTTTGAGCAGAACATTCAGAAGATCATCCCCTACGGCTTCGGAAGAGTACTTCCTTACTGTTCTCCTGTTAAGAAGAAAATCGGTTATATCAGTCATGGAATTGTATTATAGAATATACACAAAGTAAACAAATTCTGCCAAAACCTATGGATCTAATGAAAAGGATTTTCTTATATTAGCATACTTTAACGGTGCGGGGTATGAGGAGTGAGGGATGAGGGTGAGGGATGAGGTGTGAGGGATGAGGAATGAGGAATGAGGTGTGAGGGGTAAGATCAACAAGTAACCAGCAACCAGCAACCAGCAACTATAATTTAATATTTCAATTTAATCTAAAAGAATATGAGCAGACCAGTTACACTATTTACAGGCCAGTGGGCGGATCTACCCTTTGAAACTGTTTGCAAAAAAGCCAAATCGTTCGGATATGACGGGTTGGAGCTTGCATGCTGGGGTGATCATTTTGAGGTTAACAAGGCTACTGAAGCCTATTGCAGGGCAAAGAGAAAACTTCTTGACAAGTACGGATTAAAGGTCTTCTCTGTTTCAAATCACCTTGTCGGACAGGCTGTTGCTGACCGCATAGATGAAAGGCATAAAGGCATTCTTCCGGGATATGTGTGGGGTGACGGAGATCCTGAAGGTGTACGGAAACGTGCCGCCGCTGAAATGATAAAGACCGGGGAAGCAGCCAAAAAGCTTGGTGTTTCCATTGTTAATGGATTCACAGGCAGTCCGGTATGGCACCTTGTATATTCTTTCCCGCCCAATCTTCCAAAAATGATCGATGATGGCTATAAAGAATTTGCTGAACGGTGGAAACCGATCCTTGATGCATATAAAAAGCTCGGGATACGTTTTGCTCTCGAGGTTCATCCTACAGAAATAGCCTTTGATATAGCTTCCGCGAAAAGAGCGCTGGCCGCTATGAAAAATCATCCTTCGTTCGGATTCAATTACGATCCCTCCCATTTTGGTTACCAGGGTGTTGATTACGTTGAATTTATTTATACATTCAGTGACAGGATTTTTCACGTACACATGAAGGATGTTGGCTGGTCGGACGTCCCGACTGAAGCAGGAGTTTTCGGAGGTCACACTGATTTTGGGTCAAGAGGACGATACTGGGATTTCAGGAGTCCGGGCAGGGGTAACATAAATTTTGAAGAGATAATAAGGGCACTTAACCGGATAAAATACAAGGGTCCGTTATCGGTTGAATGGGAAGACAGCGGCATGGACCGTGAACATGGAGCAATGGAGGCATGCCAGTATGTAAAATCAGTTGATTTTGCTCCGTCGGATATTGCATTTGATTCAGCTTTTGATAAATAAAATATGATATATCATCCCAGATATTTTTAACTAATCCCTGTAATTAACCTGACAATTTTATGGATACAATTAAGAAAACCCAGTTATTCAATGCAAGCTGTGTTGCATTGGTTGTCACTGCATTGGCTTTTGCTACCAGAGGTTCCTTTGTGGAAGCATGGGCCGAAGAATTCAACCTTACCCATACCCAGGTGGGATGGATTGTCGGAACTGCTTTCTGGGGTTTTACACTGGCCATGGTCTTTGGTGGTCCCCTGGTCGACATAATCGGATTGGGACGGATCATCTCAATTGCATTTTTCTGTCATGTTGTCGGAATTGTTCTGACAATCATTGCCACAGGATTCTGGACCCTGTTTATTTCAACTCTATTTATCGGGATCGCGAACGGCAGTGTGGAAGCCGCATGTAATCCGCTAATAACCAGTATGTATACCGACGAGAAAACCCGCCGGCTGAACCGGTTCCACGCGTGGTTCCCTACAGGTATTGTTATCGGCGGACTCGTCGTTTACCTCTTCAATAATATTGGCCTTTCAAACTGGCGGTATGCTATGGGAATAATGCTGCTTCCGACATTTATCTATGGATTCATGTTCCTGAACAAGAAATTCCCCCAGACCGAACGTGTTGTCGCAGGATTCTCCTATAAGGACATGCTGAAAGCTTGCGTGAGCCCACTGTTCCTTTTCATGGCATTCTGCATGATCCTTACTGCTGCAACCGAACTTGGGACAAATCAGTGGATCGCCGCATTGCTGGCCAATGTTTCTGATAATCCCATTCTCCTTCTTGTATGGATCTCTGGAATAATGGCTCTCGCCCGGCAGTTTGGAGGGACACTTGTTCACAATGTCAAGTCGACGCTGATCCTGCTTACATCCGCGATACTTGCTTTTGTGGGTTTGATATGGATGGGATATGCGAACGGTGCAGTACAGATATTTGCTTCAGCAGGCATTTTTGCCCTGGGTATTGCATTCTTCTGGCCCACTATGCTTGGATTTGTTTCTGAGAACATACCTGAAAGCGGTGCCCTGGGACTGGCAATAATGGGTGGAATAGGATTTCTTGGAGGAGCAATTGCACAACCTGTTCTGGGAGCAATTTTTGATGCACAGACTGCTGCAGCAGTACCAGCCGGACAGGTCGTTGAGGTATTAAAATCAGCCGTGGAAGGGACTCAGGAGGCTGCAACATGGGCAGCTGCACAGTTAAGCGGGGGTGCCCATACATTAAGATACGTGGCTATTGTACCGGCATTCCTGATAATCTGTTTTGCGTTCCTTCATTTCAGGAAAAAAAGACAATCATAACAGATTAATACTAAATGTGATGAAGATTTCTTCTCCCCACCGGCCGGTGGGGATCGCAATGACCGTAATAATAACAATTCATACAATCCTTAAATATAATGAAGAAAATAAAAATGGGAATGATAGGAGGCGGCATTGGAGCATTTATAGGTGATGCTCACCGTCGTGCCTCACGTATTTGTAATGATTTCGAACTTGTTGGCGGCGTCTTTGATATTAATTATGAAAAAAGCATGGAATTCGCCGTCAGGGAGGGTATTGCCCTTAACCGCTGCTACAACAGCGTTGATGCGCTTATCAGTGCTGAACTGAAAATGCCGGCTGACAAACGTATGGAAGTTGTATCAATCGTCACGCCAAATGCATTTCATTATCCTTTTGCAAAAAGCCTTCTTGAAAACGGTTTCCACCTTGTATGTGAAAAACCCATGACCATGACTGTCCAGGAAGCGCTGGATCTTGAAAAACTGGTAGCAAAAAAGAAACGCACGTTTGCTTTGACACATACATACACCGGATATCCCATGGTGCGCCAGATGAGAGATCTGATTTCAAAAGGGATCCTGGGAACTATCCAGCGTATTGATGCACAATACTATCAGGGATGGATCAATTCAATCATCCATGGAACGGAAAGCAGGATAACAGGGGTCTGGAGACTTGATCCAAAATATGCCGGTGTCAGCAGCTGCATGGGTGATATCGGGGTTCATGCCTTTAACCTTATTGAATATACGACAGGATTGGAGGTCAAGGAAGTATTAGCCGATCTGAGCCCTGTTAAGGATGATATCAAGCTTGACCTCGACGGCACGGTATTACTGAGATTCGGAAAGAACTTGAAAGGAGTGATCAGGGCAAGCCAGGTCTGCGGCGGGGAAGAGAACTGCATTACTGTTGCGGTGTACGGTTCAAAAGCAAGTCTGAAATGGGCTCAGGAGAATCCCAACTATCTTTATATGTTAAGTGATACTGAACCCACCAGGATTTTCAAACCGGCACACGGCTATAATGAAAAACTTGCTGAAAGCAGCCATACAATGCCGTCAGGTCATCCTGAGGGTATATATGAAGCCCTGGCAAATATCTACAAAGGGACTGCCAAATCAATTCGCGGCGAAGCATTCACACCGGGAGAATTCCCGACAGTTCATGATGGAGTAAGGGGAATGAAGTTCATTCACTCTGTGGTCGAGTCGAATAAAAAGGGAAATGTGTGGATGAAAGTGTAAAAAAGACAAAAGACAAAAGTCGAAGTGAAATGAAGATCCTGACCGGATCGAAGATCCTGACCGAAGCGTCAGGAGTGTCAGGGTAGAAAGACAAAAGTAAAAACCTGAGATCCACTCATATAGGAGGGCAAGGGGCGGATTATTAAAATTGAAATTAGAAAAGCGTTGAGCACTCCGGGGATACCTGGACTGATCAACTCTAAATTTCTCTATTGTCCTCTGTGACTTTTATTTCTTCTTCCTCAGGAGGAAATAACCCGCTAACAATATTGCGATGGCTATTGCAATATATAAGACTATTGTTCCGGATTTGCTGCCGGATTCAGCCAGGGTTAACAATGCTTTTTCCATTTACTTAAGGATAGGTTATTAATAAGCTGTCAGAACCTTTTTGTGTAGGCATGACAATATGGGACTTTGCCATTTTTAAAGTAGTAATCCTGATGGTAATTCTCTGCCTCGTAGAACTCTGATGCTTTTGTGATTGCTGTCACTACTTTCAATCCTTTGCCTTTGAGGATGCTGATATTTTTCTCGGCAATTTTTTTCTGTTCCTCATTCAGATAGAATATTTCGGACCGGTACTGGTCGCCAATATCAGGACCCTGTCCCCCAACCTGGGTAGGATCATGAATCTCAAGAAACAGCTTAAGTAGTTTTTCATAGGATGTTTTTCCCGGATCGTAGATGATTTTAACAGCTTCCGCATGGCCTGTTCTGCCTGTACATACTTCTTTATATGAAGGATTTTTAACATGGCCACCTGTAAATCCGGAGTTCACAGAAATAATTCCTGGGGCTTTCTGAAGAAAATACTCCACTCCCCAGAAACAACCTCCCGCAAAAATCGCTGTGCCATATCTTCCGGGTTCGAGCTGAGCCGGGACAAAATCGAGTGAGACCGAATTTACGCAATGCCTGATATTCCTGGCTGTCAGGCGCTCACCTGTGAACACATGTCCGAGATGAGCCCCGCAATTTGCACATTCAATCTCTGTCCTGACACCATCAGGATCGGGGAATCTGTTTACTGCTCCCTTTATCTCATCGTCGAAGCTTGGCCATCCGCAGTCGGAATTGAATTTTGAAGATGAATAGTAAAGGGCTGAACCACATTGTTTGCACACATAAGTACCTTTGTCAGAATGATCTGTATATTTCCCGGTGAATGGTGCTTCAGTTCCCTTATTTTTAATGACATGAGACTCCTGTTTTGAAAGGTCGTTATAAAACAACTTCTCCTGTGAAAAAGAATTTGTACCCATAAGAAAAATAATCAATAGTGAAATTAATTCCCGTTTCATCAGACAAAATGAATGTTACACATAATACAACAAAAATGCGAAAAATATGTTTAGTATATACTCTATATAAGCCGAATGTAAAAACCGGAATTTTTCGGTGAAATAATATTCTGGCACAAAGATTGTTTTTAAAATGATTGTTTTACTTTTGTGATTAATTAAAACCATGGTTTTATGAAAAAGATTGCTTTAATCCTGGTTGTCTGTTTTATAACCGCATTGCTGTTAAGTGCATGTAATGCAAAAACATGCCCGGCATACTCAAGAGCAGAGACATCGCAAGCTGAAAATAACGGTTGAAATTTCCGGGATTCTTTTGTTTTTTTGTTATAAGTTGGCAAATTGTAAATGAGAAAGCTGCTTATATTATTGTTCCTGATTGGTTATTGTGTGATTCCGGTTTTCGCACAGGGTGAAATTAATGAGCAGCAAAAGATTTTTTTCAGAAATGAAAGGTCTTTCGCAGTTCTCCTTAATTCAGATGGATATGGTATAAGCTACCGTGAAGCCAAAAGAGTTGATTATTTAAATAAACGTTATTTTGAAATAGAGGCAGGAACCCTGAAACACCCGAGGGAATACAGGGAATCAAATCCGTTGTATCAGACACCCGGGACTTTTGTTTATGGGAAGCTTAATACAGTCTTCTATCTGAGAGGGAGTTATGGTCGTCAGCATGAAATATTCAAAAAAGCGGACCTTGGGGGCGTTGCCGTAAGGGTGTTTTATTCTGCAGGACCGGTTTTTGCCCTGTATAAGCCTATTTACTATAAGATCCTTTATCCACGTTCAACATATGAATTTGATATAGTCGAAGAAAAGCTGGATGTTAATCTTCATCCTCCGTATGATATTTACAGCAGGGCCTCATTTACTAAAGGACTTGGCGAAACCAAGATATTGCCGGGATTATTTGGCAAAGTGGGATTCAATTTTGAGTACAGCAAGGAGGAAAAAGTCATACATGCCGTTGAAACCGGAATAAATATCAGCGGTTTTCCGAAAAAGATCCCAATAATGGCAACCAGCGACAATAAAGCCGTATATATTTCATTATTCGTTAGTTACAGGTTTGGAGTCGTGATCGATCCTCTTAATCCTGAAACAAACAGGTTTTCCTATATCTTCAGAAGAAAAAGAGTTCGGGCCGATTTTTGAACATCCCCCTTTTTTTAGAAAAAAATAATATCTTTGTGCGTTCAAATTATTAACCAATTAATGATATTGTTATGTCAAAGATTAAAGTTGCTATTAATGGCTTTGGCAGAATAGGCCGTAATGTATTCAAGATTGCTTTTGAAAGAAACGACATTGAGATTGTAGGTATTAATGATCTTACCGATACAAAAACCCTCGCCCACCTGCTCAAGTATGATTCTACCCAGGGGAAATATTCAGATGTCACCTATGATGAGCAAAATATTATTGTCCATGGTGATCCGATTAAAGTATCCGCTGAAAAAACTCCTCTTGCCATCAAGTGGGAAGTAACTCCCGATGTTGTAATTGAATCAACCGGTGTATTTACATCAAAAGAGAGTCCTAAAGGCGGATATGGCGACCATCTAAAGAACGGGGCAAAGAAGGTGATACTCACAGTTCCGGCTAAAGATGAAATTGATGCCATGATAGTTCTCGGAGTCAATGAGGATCATCTGAAACCTGAACACCAATGCATTTCAAATGCTTCGTGTACAACTAACTGTCTTGCCCCTGTTGCAAAGGTTCTTAACGACAGCTTTGGCATTGAAATCGGTTATATGACCACAATTCACTCGTATACAAATGACCAGAGGATCCTTGACCTGCCTCATAAAGACCTCAGGCGTGCAAGATCAGCTGCCCTGTCGCAGATACCTACCACCACAGGTGCTGCCAAAGCAGTAGGTAAAGTAATTCCTTCACTGAAAGGTAAACTGGATGGTATTTCTGTAAGGGTACCAACCCCTACCGGTTCACTGGTTGACCTGGTAGCTGTTCTGAAAAAAGAAGCCACAAAGGAAGAGATCAATGCTGCAATGAAGAAAGCTGCAGAAGGTCCGATGAAAGGCATTCTTGAATATTGCGAAGATCCCATCGTTTCTGTTGATGTCATTCATACTACTGCTTCATCAATATTTGATTCGCTGAGCACCATGGTAAATGGCAGGATGGTCAAGGTTCTTTCGTGGTATGATAACGAATGGGGATATTCCTGCAGGGTTGTGGACCTGATTCCTCTTGTAATGAAATAGACTAAAATCCTTATAGAAGTAAGAGGCTGTCCCGGGAGGACGGCCTTTTTTATTTTGTTTACGGTCACAATCCCCTGATAGAGGGCTTTTTAAGGAGAATCTGTTATTCGTATCTCAAGGCTTCTATAGGATCGATGTTTGCTGCTTTGACCGCAGGCGCATAACCCGAAACTACACCGACAATGAAACAAACTATGATCCCGGATAGAACCCAGAACCATGGAATCACAAAACTTGACCTCAGCATCGAAGATACTCCGTTGCCGATGAGGATGCCGAGGATGATTCCGAATATGCCGCCTAACTGTCCGATCAATATTGATTCGAACAGGAACTGGTATTTTATTGTCACAGGCTTGGCACCAATTGCTTTTCTTACTCCGATCTCGCGGGTCCTTTCGGTCACTGAAACAAGCATGATGTTCATAAGTCCGACAGCAGCACCGAATAATGTTACAATTCCTATCAGAGTAGCTGCAAGTGTGACATAACGGATATTTTCAAGCAACATATTCAGGATAGAATCGCTTTTAACGACATTAAAATCAGATTCATCCCGGGGATCAAGATTGCGGACCACTCTGAAGACACCCTCTGCTTCTCCGGCCATTACATCGAGATTTACAGGATTTACAGGCATGATCGTTATGTTGAAATTCATATTCGGCCGGGAAAAATACTGTCTTGCAGCGGTAACCGGCATCAGGCAGATCTGATCTCCTGTTAAAGCACTTGCCCCTTTGCTTTTAAGTACTCCTGCAACCTGAAGCTTAAGACCGGCAACTGTAACGTCTTTTCCGACCGGATCTACTCCGCCAGGAAAGATCTTTGCCGCTATTTCCGATCCAAGCAGGACCAGGCGCCGGTTCATCTGAACCTCCTCGGGACTGAAATTCCTTCCGTTCTCAACTTCATAGCCCGAAACTGAAAGGTAATTCTCATCGACCCCTATCAGACTGACATTTGGATTAGTTTCCTCAGTTCCATACTTAACGGTTGAAAACGAGGTTGCATTGAAAGAAACAGAAACCCATGCCGCTTCAGTAAACAGCGCTTTAAAATCCATTGCTTCCCTGTACGAAATACGGGAATAATTCCGGATTCTTGTCCTGGTGTTCCCCAGCTGAATATTCATACCGCGGGATGAGATTGTAAAGGAGTTTGCCCCCATCATTGTAAACTGCGAAGTCAATGACGATTTAACGGCATCTATTGCAGTAAGGATCCCTACAAGAGCCATTATCCCAAATGCGATTATGCAAATGGTGAGTATCGCCCTGACTCTGTTCGATTGGATCGCTTTTATTGCGATCCTCAGATTCTCCCTGAAAATAGCTGCTCGCTTGACAAAACTCATTTATAGTCTGATTTTATTCTTTTCAAAAAGGATAAAAGTACATTAATTTTTCAATTCTCTAATCAAGAGTGTTCTGTCAGGGATTATTATAGAGAGTGCTTAAAAAACTGTGAAGTTTAATCCGCCTCCCAGATCCTGGCCGGGTGGTTATTTTGACTATTGTTGCAGTTTTAACCATATTTTTTAAAAATAATTAACAATTTAGTGGCATAACTAATTTTTTCGTTGTATATTTGCTGGTAGAGACGTAGATGAATCGCGTCTTAACAAAAAACAGATTAAAGAATAATAATATGAGAGAATTAACCCGTGCTGAAGAACAGGTCATGCAGGTACTCTGGAAGATAAAGAAAGGATTTGTCAAAGATATCCTCGAACATTTTAATGAACCTAAACCCGCATACAATACTGTAAGCACAATTGTCAGGATCCTTCAGGACAAAGGGTTCGTGGATCACAAGGCCTATGGAAGGACTCACGAGTATTTCCCCATTGTTTCAAAAAGCGATTACTCAAAAATGCATCTCAGCACGTTTGTAAAGGATTACTTCTCAAATTCGTTCGAGAAAATGGTAAGTTTTTTTGCAAAGGAGAAAAGCATCTCGGTAAAGGAAATGGAAGAGATTATGAAGATCATGGAAGATGAGATGAAAAAACAGAACGGCAAAAAATGAGCGCCCTGTTAATATACATGATCAAGGTTGGTGTTTACCTGGCAGGGTTCTATCTTGTTTACAAGCTGTTTCTTAGCAGTGATACAATGTATGTGAGAAACAGGATTTTTATTCTCCTTTCTGTAATTTCAGCACTGATCCTTCCGTTAATCACCATCCAGACAAACAAGCCGATTAATATACCTGTCTTTGGAAAGGTTCTTTCCGAGATATTTGTAACCGGTACCCGGAATGACAATTCATCTTCATTTTCAAATGCAACAACTCTGCTCGGATCGAAGTGGTTATCCATAATTTACTTTACCGGTCTTATTTTTTTCGGATTTAAACTGATAATTGACTTTCTGGAATTATTTTTTCTGATAAACCGGAAGGAAATAAGAGGCAGCCACATAATAAGGTTTCATGGTTTAAACAATGCCGGATTTTCAGCATTTGGATATGTATTTATTAATAGCAGGCTCACATCAGAGGAAGCTGATGAAATCATCAGGCATGAACAGAATCATCTGAGCCATCATCACTCCCTCGACATTGTATTTGTTGAATTTGTAAAAGTATTCCAGTGGTTTAATCCTGTAATTCATCTGTTCAGCAGATCATTGCGGGCAGTGCATGAATACCAGGCTGATGAAGAATGCATAAGCCTTGGAACATCGGTGAATAATTATCAGAAACTGCTGATGAATCAGGTATTTAAGTCCAAAATTTTTACTATCTCAAATAGCTTTTCGAATCCGTCGCTGATAAAGAAACGTATGATAATGATGACAAGGCGGCGCTCAAAGTCAATGGCAAACCTTAAACTACTGATGATTTTGCCCGTTATTGCTCTGCTGATGCTTACATTTTCAACCTGTTCAGAACAGAAACAGGCTTCTGAAATCCAAGCAGGAATAATGACCGAGCCACCTCCGCCTCCTCCACCGGTTCCGGCTGCCAGAGATATCGTAATCGAGGAAACCTCACCGGGAATGGAAGATACTGAACCATTTGTTGTTGTTGAAGAAATGCCCGTCTTCCCTGGCGGTGAAAATGAATTGCTGCAATATATTGCTGAAAACATAAAATATCCTGAATCTGCAAAAGTTAACGGTATCCAGGGTAAGGTCATAGTAAGATTCGCAGTGGATCCTGAAGGCAAAGTGACAAAAGAATCTGTTCTGAAAGGAGCTGATCCGGACCTTGATGCTGAGGCATTGAGAGTTGTGAAAACAATGCCGAGATTTAAGCCGGGCAGACAGGATGGCAAAGCTGTTCCTGTCTGGTATATGGTCCCGATAAACTTTACATTGAAATAGTATTCGATTTAAAGGCTGTAATTATTCTTTCTGCCTGTAATCCAAGAATTTATTTAAATTAATTAACAATTTAGTTGCATAACTAATTTATTCGTTATATATTTGGTGTGCTAAAGTAATTTCAGAATATCAAACAATTTTTTAGATCCATTATTAACTCAAAACCGAATTATCATGATGACAAAGAAACATTCCAGACTACAGGTAAACAGAGGACTGTTAATGATTTTACCTGTCATCGCAGTCTTGTTGTTTTTAATTCCGGGTTGCAGCCAGAACGATAAACCTGCCGAAGCAGGTATTGAAGTTGCACCGCCTCCTCCTCCCCCTCCTCCTCCGGTTGGAGATATAGATCCGACCAATGGTCCTTTTGAACAGGTTGACAAGATGCCGGTTTATAAAGGCGGCGATGATGCTCTTATGAAATTTATTGCAGATAATACAATTTATCCTGAGGCTGCTAAGACAAATGGTATACAGGGTAAGGTAATTGTAGGCTTTGTCGTTGAAAATGACGGCAGTATAGACAGGGTGAAAGTTGTGAAAGGAGTTGACCCTGATCTGGATAAAGAAGCAGTAAGGGCTGTGAGCACAGTGCCAGGTTTTGAAAAACCGGGTATTAAGGACGGAAAAGCCGTTGCCGTCAGATACCAGATACCAATCAACTTTGCTTTAAAATAATTTCTGATTAAGTTTAACCGGTTTCTAAAAGCTGATCCTGAAACAAGATCAGCTTTTTTTACGTGAGTTGGCAGCAACGCTAACTGCAACGTAGTTTGCAACGTTGGGAAATACGTTGATCAATTCGCCTCAGCCCCTTCCCGTAGGCAGGGGGAGAGGCATGAATAAAGAATTAGCAATTCTCTTAAATCAAAACTAAAGCAATATCAAACAGTCCAATAATTCAATAAATTTGCAGGGTTCAATTATGTATTGATGACGTTGAAGGAGAGGATAGAATCATTTTCGGAACTTGGCAAGATCCTGAGGGATTCCCTTGAAGGAAACCATGCAAGGTATTCATCTGAATTTGGACAACTTATCAATAATCAGCAATATAAAAATCCATGGTTCACTCCTGAAAATGTCACAATGGCGTTAAAAGCAATTGCTTATGAACTGACGGAGGAAAATCTCACAAAATGGACAAGTTCCTATCCTGCTCTTGAATCAGTTGATCATGCAATAAATGCAGGAGTAGTAATGGCTGGTAATATTCCGCTTGCCGGATTCCATGATTTTTTGTCGGTACTTATTTCAGGCCACAATCTGATTGCTAAAACCAGTTCAAAAGACCCGGAGCTCATTGTTTTAATCAGCGATATTTTATGCCATGTCAACCCGGAGTATAAAAAAAGGATCACATTTACCGATGGATTACTTAGAGGTTTTGATGCGGTCATAGCTACGGGCAGTGATAACAGTTCGAGATACTTTGAATACTATTTCAGGAATTATCCTCATATTTTCAGGAAAAACAGGAACAGTGTTGCGATAATTACAGGCAACGAAACTCCGGAAGAGCTATGGCAGCTTGGATCGGATGCTTTTTCATATTTCGGACTGGGATGCAGGAGTGTATCAAAGATTTATTTCCCGATTGGTTATGATATTTTAAAAATGACACATAACTGGACAAAGTACTCCGCTATAATCAATCATAACAAATACCGTAACAATTATGATTATAACAAAGCAGTATTCATGGTAAATAAGGAAGAATTTATTGATACCGGATACCTGCTTTTTAAAGGAAGTTCCAAAATATCTTCTCCTGTTGCAGTGTTATATTATGAATACTATGATTCATTAAATTACGTTTACATGGAAATAGAAAAGATGAGGGCGAAAATACAATGCGTTGTGAGCAGGAATGATATTCCGTTTGGAAGGGCTCAGTCGCCACATCTGTGGGATTATGCAGATGGCACAGACACTTTGGGTTTTCTTCTAAAAAAAAAATGAGCAGGAATATTGTAAAATAAAAAATACTATATTGCACCCGTCGAATTAATAGTGCTATGGTTTATAAATTCGTTGTATTATCGGATGAAGATGAGTCCTTTGTGAGGGAATTCGAGTTCCTTGATTCGCAGACCCTGATGGATTTTCATAACATCATTCAGGAAGAACTGGAATATGATAAGTCCCAGATGGCATCTTTTTACCTTGCCACTGACAACTGGGAAAAGGAAGAAGAGTTCACTCTTTTTGATATGGGGACAGGATCATCCACAATGGAAACAGCCGTACTTGAGGAAATAATCTTCAGGAAGAACCAGAAATTGCTATATGTATTCGACTTCTTTAATGAGAGAGCCCTTTTTGTTGAATATACAGGAGAAACTAAAGAAATTGATGACCGCGAATACCCTGTATGCACAAATTCAAAAGGGATCCCGCCCAAACAGGTTGTATTTGGCAGCAGCTCGCGCAAATTATACAATAACATCGTCGTTTCAGATGACGATGAGGATGAGGATGAGACCGATGTAGATGACCTCTTCCTTAACGGCGAAGATGAGGAATCCCTTCCTGATTTTGACAATCCCGAAATCCTGAGCGAGGAAGATGAATAGCCTTCCCGGTTCAGCATAAATGAATAATTTCCTGATAGTTGTACTTGGTCCGACAGGCGTCGGGAAGAGTGATCTTTCTGTTGAAATTGCATACCATTTCAATGCCGACATCATTTCTGCAGATTCCCGCCAGTTCTATGCAGAAATGAAGATCGGGACTGCAGTTCCTTCTGAAATCCAGCTGAAAAGAGTCAGACATCATTTTATAAGGTTTTTATCGGTGAAAGACTATTTCAGTGCAAGTCTCTTCGAAAGAGCTGTCCTTGAGCTTCTTCCATCATTATTCAAAGAAAATAATATTGCTGTAATGACCGGAGGCTCGGGTCTGTATATCGACGCGGTTTGCAGCGGTATTGATGACATTCCTGATATTGATCTTTATGCAAGGGAAAAATATAATTCGAAATTCAAGGCAGAAGGGATTGAAAGTCTCAGGGCAGAGCTTAAACAGATAGATCCTGATTATTATGCCAGAGTCGACCTCCGGAATCATAAGAGGATCATCAGGGCATTGGAGATATTTGAGACAACCGGCCGCAGGTATTCTGAATTCCTGACAAATAAAAGTGCAGAAAGGGATTTCAAAATAATCAGGATAGGTCTGAAGAGAGAGAGGGAAGAGCTTTACAGGATGATCAATTCAAGAGTTGATGAGATGATTGGGAATGGCCTGGAAAATGAGGCCAGAGAACTGTTTGGGCTAAGAGATCTTAATCCTCTGAAGAGTGTAGGTTACAGGGAGTTTTTTGAGTTTTTTGAAGGGAAGATATCAAGAGAAAATGCAATTGAATTGATCAAAAGAAACAGCCGCAGGTATGCCAAGAGGCAGATGACATGGTGGAGCAGGGACAGGGATATCAGGTGGTTCAGCCCGGAACAGGTTCAGGATATCATACTGTACATCGAAGGGAGAGTCAATGTCTGAAGTTATGCAGTTTTGCAGTCTCTTGCAGTCTTCTGCAGTTTTGCGGTCTAATCTAATCTCTTGAGCTTTCTGATGGTTTCTTCAGGATCTGGTGAGCTGAAAACTGAATTGCCCGCAACAAGAACATTTACTCCTGTATTAACAAGCATTGCTGCATTTGTTGTGTCAATTCCGCCATCAACCTGAATAAGAACATTATAATCTCCGTCATCGATCATTTTGCGCAGTTCCCTTATCTTATTGTAACTTTCATTTATAAATGATTGTCCGCCAAAGCCGGGATTCACAGTCATTATTAGCACCATATCAATGAAAGGCAGCGTATTTACCATCAGGGAAACGGGAGTATGCGGATTTACAGCCACGCCCGCTTTCATACCGAGACTTCTTATTTCCGTTACTGTCCTCTGGAGATGGGTGCAGGCTTCATATTGCACAGTCAGAATACTTGCTCCTGCCTTATGGAACCGCGACAGGTACCTGTCGGGATCGATTATCATTAAATGTACATCCAGAGGTTTTTCAGCTATCTTCCTGATATGTTCAACAACAGGCAATCCAAAGGAAATATTCGGTACGAAAACACCATCCATTATATCCAGGTGAATCCAGTCAGCAAGGCTTTTGTTCACCATTGTAACATCCCTTTGAAGGTTAAGGAAATCAGCAGCTAACAGCGATGTAGAGACAAGATGATTCATGTCAGAATATTTTAGGTAAATATAGGAACAAATAATTAACCCAGGTAAGTTTTGAGGATTTTGCACCTGGTGGTGAACTGGATCCTTTTGATGGCTTTCTCCTTGATCTGGCGGACCCGTTCACGGGTAAGGTTAAGCTCCTCTCCTATCTCCTCCAGCGTGAAGGGGTGTTTCATCCCAAGGCCAAAATAAAGCTTAAGAACTTTCGACTCGCGCGGTGAAAGGGTGCTGAGTGCACGTTCAATTTCCCATGCAAGGGATTCATTGATCAGGTTTTTATCGGGACTGGGTGTATCGGGATTCTGCATGACATCATACATGGTGTTTTCCTCTTCTGAGCTTATTGGAGCATCCATGCTTATGGTCCTGCCGTTTGTTTTCAGTGATTCTTTTACATCCTCCGGGATGATCTCGAGCATTTCAGCTATCTCCTGAGATGATGGTTCTCTTTCAAACTCCTGCTCAAGCCTTGCGAAAGCCCTGTTTATCCTGTTTATGGATCCTATCTTATTTACAGGAAGCCTGACAATTCTTGCCTGTTCAGCCAGAGCCTGAAGGATTGCCTGGCGGATCCACCATACCGCATATGAAATAAACTTAAATCCCCTGGTTTCATCAAAGCGCTGGGCCGCCTTCATAAGTCCCAGGTTACCCTCATTAATAAGATCGGGAAGCCCCATACCCTGATTTTGATATTGTTTTGCCACGGAGACAACGAAACGAAGATTTGCTTTCACAAGTTTTCCCAGTGCTTCAGCATCGCCCGATTTGATCCTTCTGGCAAGGATCACTTCTTCCTCCGGTGAAATGAGATCCACTCGTCCAATCTCCTGAAGATACTTGTCCAGAGATGGTGTGTCGCGGTTAGTAACCTGTTTAGTGATCTTTAGCTGACGCATTTACAGGTTCACTTAGGTTAGAGTAGCAAATAGAGGCTTCGGGTACAATTTTAATAAAAAAAAAGTCGGGAATGTTATATTATCATAAAATATTTTTGCCAATTCAGAGTTTTAGTCTAAATTGCGGTTGATATTTGCTGCTGTTGAATATCAATTTATTATTTGAATTCAAGATTATCCCAAAGCTTTTTTTCATAATTAATTATAACTTATTGTTTATTTTATTATTATTGTGCCGGTTTTCCCACCGGCTCAGCTTCATTTCTTAGTCTGGTTATCCAATAACAAATTATAAATCTCTTTATTCTCATTAATTATTATTATGTACGACATTCTTGAGTTAAGCAATAAGCTTCTTCCCGAGTTGCGGGAAATAGCGAGAGAACTTAAAATCAAAAGAACAGAATCTCTGAAAAAACAGGATCTGATCTACAAAATCCTCGACCAGCAAGCGATTGAAGCTACTGAGAAGAGAAAAAATATATCAGCAGAAACCAGGACTGCAAATCCTCTGACTGAATCGATCAGTCAGAACCGGGATCCCGGACAGAGGAGAGGTAAGCGGCCAAGGACCATTAAACCTGTAATTAACCGTCCCGTTGAATCGGTTATTTCTGTCTCTCCCGACGACCTGAAAAAACCGGAAACGACAGCCCCGGAATTGAGGGATCCGGTTCCCGGCCCTGAAAAAACAGAAGAGAAACCAGATCTTTTTAAAAGCGCTGAACCAGTCAAGGAAGAGATCAGACTTCCCAGGTGGAGACAAGACCAGAGAACCTCCGATAATAAAGAGAGGGACCACAGATTCAGGGAAAACCGTTATCCAAGAAAAGAAGATAGAAAGCCTGAAATTGTTGTCGAAAACAGGCTTCCGTTAAATGGTGATGAGCCATTATATGAAGAACCAAAACCGGTTGGGGATGTTGTACCGGAAGATAATATCATTGAAACACCCATAAAAGAAATTCTACCGGAAATTCAATTAGTCAAAGAAGAGAAAAAAGAGAAGCCGTACGAATTTGAAGGAATAATATATAATACCGGAGTCCTGGAGATCATGCCCGACGGATATGGTTTTCTCAGATCTCCTGACTATAATTATCTTAATTCACCGGATGATATTTATGTATCGCAATCACAGATAAAATTATTCGGTCTGAAAACAGGCGACACAATTAAAGGTTCAATCCGGCCTCCCAAAGAGGGTGAGAAGTATTTTCCACTCATTAAGGTGGATGAGATAAACGGCAGGAGTCCTGATTTCATCCGCGACAGGGTGCCATTTGATTTTCTGACACCGCTTTTCCCGAACGAAAAGTTTACTTTATGTTCTCCGGGCGAAGGGTCCCTTTCGGTGAGGGTAATTGATATGTTCGCACCTATCGGGAAAGGACAGAGGGGATTGATAGTAGCCCAGCCAAAAACAGGTAAAACTATTCTATTACAAGAGATTGCCAATGCAATTGCCAAATATCATCCTGATGTCTATCTGATGATCCTTCTGGTTGATGAAAGACCTGAAGAAGTGACCGATATGGCAAGAAATGTAAAAGCCGAAGTTATAGCTTCCACATTTGATGAACCTGCCGAACGACACTGCCGGATTGCCAATATTGTGCTTGAGAAGGCAAAACGTCTTGTAGAGTGCGGGCATGATGTCGTAATACTGCTCGACTCAATAACCAGGCTTGCCAGGGCATTTAATACAACTGCCCCAGCCTCAGGGAAAGTATTATCGGGAGGCGTTGATTCGAATGCACTTCATAAGCCAAAACGGTTCTTCGGGGCAGCTCGTAACATTGAGAACGGTGGTTCTCTTACCATAATCGCCACAGCTCTTACCGAGACAGGTTCAAAGATGGACGATGTCATTTTTGAAGAATTCAAGGGAACCGGCAATATGGAACTTCAGCTCGACAGGAAACTTTCGAACAGAAGGATATTCCCGTCAATTGATATCCCTGCCTCAAGCACCCGCCGCGAAGATCTGCTCCTTAACAAGAATATTCTGCAAAAAATCTGGGTTCTAAGAAATTATCTCACCGACATGAATGCAGTTGAAGCAATGGAATTCCTGCGCGACAGACTGATGCAGGCCAAATCGAATGAAGAGTTCCTGATTTCGATGAATGGCGGATAACGGACAGATATATTTTGTAAATTTGCACTTTCTTTTCAAAAATTCTTTTTAATCACCTATTTATTCTATTCAAAATGGGAACAAAAAAATTTATAACCTGCGACGGCAATCAGGCTGCATCGCATGTTGCATATATGTTTAGCGAAGTTGCGTGCATATATCCTATTACACCTTCATCAACAATGGCAGAGTATGTCGACGAATGGTCTGCCAACGGACTGAAGAATATCTTCGGGGAACAGGTCAAAGTAGTCGAGATGCAGTCGGAAGGCGGAGCCGCCGGAGCTGTGCATGGTGTTTTGCAGACAGGAGCCCTCTGTTCAACTTTCACTGCATCACAGGGTTTGCTCCTGATGATACCGAATATGTACAAGATTGCTGCTGAGCTTCTTCCGGGAGTATTTCATGTAAGTGCAAGAACTGTTGCTGCCCATGCCCTTTCAATTTTTGGCGACCACGGTGACATTTATGCTACCAGGCAAACAGGATTTGCTATGCTTGCCAGCGGCAGTGTCCAGGAAATTATGGACCTTGCAGGTGTTGCGCATCTTTCAGCAATCAAATCCAGAATTCCTTTCCTCCACTTTTTTGACGGATTTCGCTCTTCCGCTGAGGTACAGAAGGTTGAAGTGCTGGAGATGGAAGACCTGAAGAAACTTCTCGACCTGAAAGCACTTGCCATGTTCCGTGAGAACGCGCTGAATCCGGAACATCCGGTGACAAGAGGGACAGCCCAGAATCCTGATATCTTCTTCCAGGCCAAAGAGGCAATAAATACGTTCTACCAGCCTGTTCCGGACATTGTAAACTCATACATGACAGAAATATCAAAACTGACAGGCAGGGAATACAAGCCATTTACATATTATGGCGCACCCGATGCTGAGAACATAATTGTAGCAATGGGTTCCGTCACTGAAACTACCAAGGAGGTTATTGACTACCTGAGAGCAAAAGGCGAAAAAGTCGGATTAATAACTGTTCATCTCTATCGTCCTTTCTCTTCAAAATACTTCTTCAATGTGTTCCCAAAATCAGTAAAGAAAATTACTGTTCTTGACAGGACGAAAGAACCGGGAGCACCAGGAGAGCCTCTCTACCTGGAAATAAAGGACATGTTTTATGAACAGCAGGAAAGACCATTGATCATCGGTGGCCGTTATGGACTGAGCTCAAAAGATACTACGCCAGGTCAGGTCCTGTCAGTTTATGAAAACATGAAGCTCAAGGAACCGAAAAATCATTTCACAGTCGGTATTGTCGACGATGTTACCTTTACCTCCCTGCCTGTTCTTCCGGAGATAAATGTTGCTCTTCCGGGTACCCATTCTGCAAAATTTTATGGGCTGGGATCTGACGGGACTGTAGGAGCAAATAAGAACTCGATCAAGATCATTGGTGATACAACCGACAAGTATTGCCAGGCATATTTTGCATATGATTCAAAAAAATCGGGAGGTATTACCACATCGCATCTTCGTTTCGGCGATAAGCCCATACGTTCACCCTATCTTGTCAACACACCTGATTTTGTTGCATGTCATGTTCCTTCATACCTCAATAAATATGATATGCTCAAAGGTCTTAAGAAGAATGGGACCTTCCTTTTGAACTCGATATGGGATGCAGTGGAGACGAAAAAACGTCTTCCTGATCATATGAAAAAATATCTGGCAGAAAACAATATTAACTTTTATATAATTAATGCTACCATTATAGCTGAGGAACTCGGCCTGGGAACACGGACGAACACAATAATGCAGGCTGCATTCTTTAAGCTGGCAAATATAATTCCTTATGAAAAAGCCGAAGCCGAAATGAAAAAGGCCATTTATAAGACCTACGGCAGGAAAGGTGAGAGATATAGTTAACATGAACTATGCAGCTGTTGACAAAGGAAGCAACGTTACAAAGGTTGAAATACCTGCAGAATGGGCAAAAATCGAGGTTAAAAAAGCAAAAGATATACGGGATATACCCGAATTTGTACGTGAGGTCATGGAACCTATGAATGCCATGAAAGGGGATGATCTTCCAGTCAGCGCATTTAAAGGCAGGGAGGATGGAACATTCCCTTCAGGGACCAGTGCTTATGAAAAACGCGGTATTGCAGTAAACGTACCTGAATGGCAGCCAGATGAATGCATTCAGTGTAACCAGTGTTCATATGTTTGTCCTCATGCTGTGATCCGTCCATTCCTCCTTACTGAAGAAGAAGCAGTCAATGCACCGGCCGGAACCCAGGTCATTCAGGGAATCCCTGGCGTGCTTAAGCAGTACAAATTCAGGATGCAGGTTAGTGTTTATGACTGTACTGGCTGCAGCAACTGTGCTGATGTTTGTCCTTCCAAGAACAAAGCTCTGATAATGAAGCCTCTTGAAACTCAACTGAACGAAGCTGACCGCTGGACATATATGCACGAAAAGGTTGGTTATAAAGATGCTGTGGTTGACAAGTTCCTAAATGTCAAGAACAGTCAGTTCTCACAACCGTTATTTGAGTTCTCCGGGGCATGCGCAGGATGTGGCGAGACTCCTTATATCAAGGCTATTACCCAGCTTTTTGGTGATCGTATGATCATTTCAAATGCCACAGGATGCTCTTCGATATACGGCGGTTCTGCCCCATCAACACCTTACACACACAAAAAGAATGGTCATGGTCCGGCCTGGGCCAATTCGCTTTTTGAAGACAATGCTGAATTCGGACTTGGACTTTCTCTTGGAGCAAACAAAATGAGAGAACGACTGGCACGTCTCATGAAAGAGTCATTCATAGATGGAGTTAATCCTGAGACCAGAGCTGCATTTGAAGAGTGGCTGAGAGATAAGGACCTTGCGGAACCTTCAAGGGTTGCCTCCGCAAAAGTTATTGAAGCTTGTGAGAAAGATAAATCAGCAGTTGCCAGGGAGGTCATGAATCTCAAACAGTACCTGGTTAAAAAGTCGCACTGGATATTTGGCGGCGACGGCTGGGCTTATGACATCGGTTATGGCGGACTTGATCATGTGGTCGCGTCGGCCGAAGATGTAAATATACTTGTCCTTGATACAGAGGTATATTCAAATACAGGCGGACAGGCGTCGAAATCGACTCCTGCAGGCGCTGTGGCTAAATTTGCAGCATCAGGGAAGAAGATCCGCAAAAAAGACCTTGGCCAGATGGCAATGAGCTATGGTTATGTGTATGTAGCTCAGGTTGCCATGGGGGCAAGCAATGCCCAGTACCTTAAAGCGATCAGGGAAGCTGAAGCATATCCGGGTCCGTCACTGATAATTGCATATGCTCCATGTATAAATCATGGCCTCAGGGATGGCATGGGGAAAACACAGGCTCAGGAGAAGTTTGCTGTTGAATCAGGCTACTGGCATCTTTACAGATACAATCCGCTTCTCGAAAAAGAAGGAAAGAATCCGTTCACACTCGATTCCAAGGAGCCCGACTGGAGCAAATTCCAGGATTTCCTGAAGTCGGAAGTACGCTATACATCACTTGTCAAATCGTTCCCTGCCGAAGCTGAAGTGCTCTTCAAAGCTGCTGAGGAGAATGCAAAATGGAGGTATAAGTCGTATCAGAGGCTGGCAGCGATGGCATACGAACAGGCTGAAACAAAATAAAATAACAAACCAAATAATTTAAAAAGCCATCCGGAAGGTTGGCTTTTTTTACATTATGTACATAAGAAAGAAGGCTGCCGATTCCGACAGCCCTCTTTAAATCTACCATTTAAGGCTATTTAGCTCTGATAATAGTACCATTCAGCATTGTAGAGTTGGTTGTGATCCTGTACAGGAATGCTGAGTGTGGATACTTGATAGCATCGAATTCAATAGTCCTGACATCTCCCTGGTTGAGGTTTTCGTCAAGAATCATTCCAAGGTAAGTACCACCGTGAGTGAAGATGTCAATCCTGATATGTGAATCATAGAGCATTGTGACTTCAAATTTGACAACACTGGCAAATGGATTCGGGTAAATCTTGAGCATTACATCGGTCGGCTCTCTTAATTCACCAGTAGTATTTCGTGCAACAACGCAAGGTTTTCTGTCAACATTTACAGTAGCAGTACTGGAATTGCCGCAGTTATCAGTTGCTGTAAAGGTCACAGTTGTTATACCTTCATCCTTGAACTGGTAGGTTTTAAGATCAACTTCAGTAGTGCCCACATGAGCCTTGAGAATCACGTCATCATCGCAGTTGTCGGCTGCAATTGGTACCGGTAGTCTGAACTGCATATTACATCCTTCGATAGTGTACTCTGTCTTATTATTTTCGAAAAGGATGACCGGGTCGGTATCATCTATAAACGTGAGGGTCTGAATACCAGTTGCCACGTTGCCACAGTTGTCAGCGGCCTTCCATGTCCTGGCAATAACTTTCTTACATTCGCTGGCAACAAGGAACGCATCTGTATAGGTGACTTCCACCGATTTATCACAGTTATCGATTGCAGTTGCCTGGCCTGTGGTGGCAGGATTCGTGTCATATTTACAACCTGCACCACGGAAACCATTATAATCAGATGGTATGCC
>CAWHGX010000007.1:0-67844 GCA_963828775.1 uncultured Bacteroidales bacterium
TCCTTTGATGGTACGAGTGTACTCATTGATGCTATCAGAAATGCAGGAAGTGACAATCGTGAATTGATCCAGAAATCGCTTGAAAGAATTCGGCGTAATGGGGTCACCGGACCAATACAGTTTGACGATAAAGGGAATCGGTCGGGGAAATTCAAAATAATGAGAACACTGAACGGAGTGCCTGCAAGTCGGGAGTGATGTGCCTATTATTTGTTAATTTTGATGGCATGAAAAATATACATCTTTCTTTACTGATTGCTTTCTCCCTTTTGATATTTTCAGCTTGCAGAAATGGCGGGGAGAAAACAGGTCAGAAATCGACTGATCTTATAACAACCAAAACCCTGGGACTCGCCTATCTGGAAGAGTTTAAGCTCGAGGAGGCTGAAAAGGAATTCCTGAAGTTTATTGATCTTGCTCCAAAAGAGAAACTCGGGTATGCAAATCTCGGACTGACTTATTTAAGGATGGCCAGGTATCCCGAAGCTGAGAAACAGCTTATGAAAGCAATCGGGATCGATGCCAAAGATCCCGATATAAGGCTTATCCTGGCAACGGTATATAAGATGAATAATGAGCGGGACCGTGCAATTAATGAGCTTAAGGATGCACTTGCTTTTGCCCCGGACCACATAAAGATACTTTATGAAATTTCTGAATTATTTTCCACCCTGCCCGATGCTGATTCGCAAAAACAGCGCGAGTATTACATTAACAGCCTGGTTGAGAAAGCTCCCGCAAATCTTGTTCCCCGTCTTAACCTGACAGATATCCTGATCCGTAACGGGGAATTCGATAAAGCACTGGAGCAGATGGAAATAATTAATAAGACAGTTCCCGGAATTCCCGAAAGAGGCAGTTGAATATTATGACAGGACCCTTGCTTTATTAAGAAGCAGGGACAAGGAAAAAGGAATTATACAATTTACTATTTTCCACAATTATCTTAAGGTAACCTCACCTTATCAGTCAGGGATCATGGATCTTAAGGGCCCGGGAGGATCTCTGATAGGTTTTCCCGTTATCACTTTTGACAGGCAATCATCCGCACAGAAAGTTGAAAACGTTTCCCTGCTGGATGTTATAAAATACACCAATGCGGCTTCTGCTGCAGGACTGGATATAATTCCACGGTTTGCGGAGGGTCAGTACTCAGAATACAGGTATTCGACTCATGTTGCCGTTTGCGATTATGACGGTGACGGAGATATTGATCTTTATGCTGGCAGCTACGATCCCGGAGCCTCATCCTATAAACATTATTTATTCAATAATGAAATGGGAAAATTCACGGATGTATCAATAGAGGCTGGTCTGAAACATTCAGGGAATGAGACATCCGCTGTTTTTGCTGATTATGACAATGATGGATTCTCCGACCTTTTTGTAATGAAGGAGGGTGGTGATATATTATACAGGAATACAGGAAATGGGACATTTGAAGATGTTACCAGTGACTCGAGGGCCGGCAGTAAGACCGGAGGGAAAACGGCTTTATTCTTTGATATGGACCACGACGGAGATCTTGATCTGTTCGAAATTCTGGAAAATTCAAACCTTTTTCTCAGGAATAATGCAGATGGCACATTTGAGGATCAGTCAGCGAAACTTGGTCCCCTGAATGGTGATGTGAAAAGCTCCGATGCGGTTTTTGGCGATTTTGATGACGATGAAGATATTGACTTCATTGTTGCAACAAAGAATACAGGCATTATCTTCTATTCAAATCAGCGGCAGGGCGTATTTAAAAATATATCCGGGGAGAGTGGACTGGCTGAACAGAAAGGAGCAGGTGCAATTACAACCGGTGACTATAATAACGACGGATACCTCGATCTCTTTATCGGATCAGCTGACGGTGAGAATCATTCATTGTACCGGAATCTTCGCGATGGCAGTTTTGAAAAGGAAAAGAAAACCACCGAGATGTTACGGCCTCTGGAAAATGTAAAAGTCAGTGATGCCTCTTTCCTGGATTTCAATAATGACGGCTTTCTCGATCTTCTGGTCGCGGGAGAATCAAAAGAAAAAGATGGACATGGAATTTGCCTTTTCTATAATGACGGTAAAGGAAACTTCACCGATGTATCCGATTTGTTGCCGGCAGATACAAAATCTGGTAAACAAATAGCATTATTTGATTATAATGACGATGGTGACCTTGATGCTGCAATCGCAGGGTTGAATGGCGGCCTCTTTCTTCTGCGCAATGATGGCGGCAATAACAACCATTTCATCACTATGAAACTGGTGGGACTGAGAGCCGGCAGCGCCAAAAACAATCATTTCGGTATCGGTGCAAAAGTGGAAGTAAGAGCCGGGGATCTTTACCAGACAATGGTGGTGACTGCTCCCAACATCCTTTTCGGGATAGGAAGCCATTCCCGGGCTGATATCATAAGGATACGATGGACAAACGGAGTACCTCAGAATATATTCATGCCGGGATCAGATCAGGCGCTGATTGAGGAGCAAACCCTTAAGGGCTCCTGTCCCTTTCTGTATGCCTGGAACGGCGAAGAATATGAGTTTGTAAAGGATATCCTCTGGAGAAGCGGGCTTGGTATGCCAACCGGGATCATGGGAGGTACCACCTCCTATGCTTTTGCGGATGCATCGGACGATTACCTGAAAATTCCGGGAAAATCACTAAAACCAAAGAAGGGAATCTATTCTCTTCAGATAACATCTGAGCTTTGGGAGACCATCTATATTGATAAATTAGAGCTTGTTGCGGTGGATCATCCGGATTCACTTGATATTTTCGTCCCGGAACAGTTTGGGCCCCCGCCTTTCCCGGGATTAGAAATACTAAAGGTTAAAGATAAGCTCCTTCCTGCCTCAGCGCAGGATTCGCACGGGAACGATGTGCTTTCATTTATTTCCCAAAAGGATGATAACTACCTTTCAGGCTTCAAACCAGGCAAATACCAGGGGATTACTGAGATGACAGATCTTATAATTGATCCCGGAGACTCCGGCTCTGCAGATAACTTGTTTCTTTTCATGACCGGTTGGATATTTCCGACTGACGCAAGTATTAATGTAGCAATATCCCAATCGGATAATATCAAGGTGCTTCCTCCGGTAATCCAGGTAATTAATAAATACGGCGAATGGGAAACAGTGATCGATAACCTGGGATTTCCGATGGGCAAGAACAAAACTGTTATAGCAGATCTTTCCGGCAAATTCATAACAAAAGATCACCGGATAAGGATCAGGACAAATATGGAGATATACTGGGACCAGATATTTTTCTCTGAAAACCTGCCTGATGCTGATGTTGTACAAACTGTCATGCATCCTGTCAGTGCCGACCTTCACTACAGGGGTTTCTCAAGACTTTACAGAAAAGGAGGCCGCTATGGTCCTCACTGGTTTGATTATGCTGATGTTGAAAAGGGTCAGAAATGGAGAGATCTGACAGGCAGTTATACCCGCTTTGGTGATGTCCTTCCTTTATTGTCTGAATCGGATAATAAATATATTATTTCAAATGCCGGTGATGAAACCACGGTTGAGTTCAATGCCGCATCATTACCCCCATTGACCAAAGGATGGAAACGCGATTTCCTTATCCGTAGTGTCGGATGGGTGAAAGACGGTGATCTGAACACAGCTTTCGGAAATACTGTAATTCCTCTACCCTTTCATGGTATGAAAAGCTATCCTCCGTCGGAAAACGATATCTACCCCGATAATACTGAATTGCAGAAATATAACCGGGAATACAATACAAGAGTTGTAACGGCGGATGAGTACAGAAATGCAGTCAGGGGAAACTCAAATTTAGTGGTTAAATGATGCTTCAGATTGTTGATAACAACCCCCATCCCAACCTTCCCCCAGGGGAGGGCCGAGCGTCAAAAATAGCCCTGTGGGCATTACAAGGACCATGAGGGTTGGCTTAGTTAAAATAAGCGTTTACCCGGCTTGTTTGCGGTCTTTTATAGTTTTCCGTTTCTTTTCAATCATCAGCGCAAAACAAAAGCATTGTATTTACTGATGTTACAAATCAGGCAGGTATTGATTTCAAATACACATTCGGCGATTACTCATATAAGAATATATTGGAAAGCAGCGGTTCGGGGATAACTGTATTTGATTATAATAACGACCTGCTAATGGATCTGTACATGATGAACGGAACCTATATTCAAGGTGTTTCAGACCCGGAAGGAAAGATATTTACCAACACTCCCGACAGGCTTTACAGAAACAATGGCAACGGAACATTTACCGAGGTCTCAAAGCAAGCAGGAGTGGATGATACCAACTGGAGCATGGCTGCGGGAGCAATCGATTATGACAATGATGGTGATGAAGATCTCTTCGTGCTCAATTATGGTCCGAATGTTTTTTACAGGAATAATGGAAACGGGACATTCACTGATATTACCAATTCAACGGGTCTCAGAGGACCTGAAAAACTTAACGGATTCGTAAAGTGGAGCATCGGAGTCTCTTTCTGGGATCATAACCTCGACGGAAGGCTTGATGCGATGGTTGGAAATTTCCTGGCTTTTGATCCCGGGTACTTTACACCCTCAACGCCTGATATAATGCCTCACCCCTCTGAGTATAGAGGCCAGGCATCAATGCTTTACGAACAAAGACCTGACGGGAGATTTGTTGATGTGACGAAGAAAAATAACCTGTATTATCCTGACTCAAAATGTATGGGACTGACGGTGTTTGATTATGATGACGATGGCGATCCTGATATATTTCAGGCGAATGACCATCAGCTTAATTTCATGTTCAGAAATGACTCCGGCATTTATAATGAAGTTGGCGTGGAGGTCGGGGTGGCTGCAAACAGCCAGGGAAAGGGAAGCGGTTCCATGCATGGTTCACCCGGTGATGTTGATGGTGACGGATTAATTGACATTCTTGTTGTTGATCTTGAATATGGAGCACTTTACCGCAATAAGGGCAACGGTTTCTTTGAAGATATTACTGAGACAAGCGGCATTTCCGGTCCCCTGGCGGGAAAGGGAGCCTGGGCAGCCGCATTTCTTGATTTTGATAACGACGGGGACCTCGATATAGTCTCCGCAAACGGGACAGCCGAGGAGCTTATCCTTCAATATCCATTGCTGCTTGAGAATGACGGCAAAGGACATTTTAAGGATACCGGAAAAAATTACGGAACTTATTTCTCAACCAAGCGTTCAGGCAGAGGCCTGGCAGTGTGGGACTTTGATAATGACGGAGACATGGATATTATTGTTTCACATGTTGACCTGAAGGCAACTGCCTCATTGCTAAGGAATGATGGCGGCAATTCAAATCACTGGCTCGGACTTGCGTTGAAAGGAAAGAATGGTCCTGCTTCAGCAATAGCGGCAAAAGTGATCGTAACAGCAGGAGGAAAAAGGCAGGTCCTTGTGAATCAGTGGGCAACGAGCTACCTTTCAAATAACGATCCCCGGATGCATATCGGGCTGGGAAGGGAGAAAAATATCGACGTGATGGAAATCTCATGGTCCGACGGCAAAAAAGAAGTATATGAAAATATAGCGGCGGATAGGTATATTACGATAATGGAGGGGAAGGGAATTTTGAAAAATGAATAGGTATTCATAATGCTTCTGCTAAGGAATGATGGCGGCAATTCAAATCACTGGCTCGGACTTGCGTTGAAAGGAAAAATGGTCCTGCTTCAGCAATAGCGGCAAAAGTGATCGTAACAGCAGGAGGAAAAAGGCAGGTCCTTGTGAATCAGTGGGCACGAGCTACCTTTCAAATAACGATCCCCGGATGCATATCGGGCTGGGAAGGGAGAAAAATATCGAAATAATGGAAATCCGCTGGTCAGACGGGGAAAAAGAGGTTTATAAGAATATTGATGCTGACAGGTATATTACCATAAGACAGGGAAAAGGGATAGTAACAAAATGAAATAATTAAAAAAATGAATATGAATAACCAATACATTGACAAGGTGGTTGATCTCACCAATCCGGAAAAGAATGTGATTTATAATATGTCGCAACAAGAAGCAGTAAATCTTGTCAGGTCAGGAGATGTTGAAAAAGTCCGTAAAATTGATGGTCAGTTTTCGCTGGTCTCCGTTGACGGCAAGACCATAAGGATGGCACGTTCGATTGGGCGCCCGGTACGCTATTTCATTGCAAAAAGATCAGCTGGACCGGAGCTGGTTATTGCCGAACGCATTGATGTCATTTTTGATTATCTTAAGAAGGAAGGGCTTGATCATCAGTTCCATCCCTCATATACCAGGATGGTACCCGCCCACTATGTGACGAAAATTGAACTGCTCGGCTGTCCTGATCCAAATCCGGTTTATGAACGGTTTTTTAAACCAGAACTCAACAAATATTCACCGGAAGATCCGGCAAAAATAGGAGAACTGTATATCAAGGCTTTATACGATGAAATTAAGAAATGGCTGAAATTTCGCGCCAGCGCCGGACCTGTGGGAGTCACTTTTTCTGCCGGAATTGACAGTGGTGCTCTCTTCCTGCTGGTATACCATGCACTCATGGAGCTGGGACAGAACCCGTCGAGACTTAAGGCATTCACATTAATTATTGACGGAGGCGGCGACGATCTGGTCCAGGCAAAAAAGTTCCTTGATTCTCTTGATCTTGGATTTTTCCTGGAAATTATCGAAGCAGATTATTCGGCTCTCGACTGGAAGAAAACCGTCAGAATAGTCGAGGACTACAAACCACTCGATATTCAGTCTGCCACAATGAATTTAGCACTTTTACAGGGGATCAGGTCACGCTATCCCGGCTGGAAATATATAATCGATGGTGATGGCGGAAATGAAAATCTGAAAGACTATCCCATTGAAGAAAATCCTGAACTGACAATCCGCAGTGTTCTAAACAATCTGATGCTTTATCATGAAGGATGGGGTGTTGATTCAATCAAACACTCACTGACCTACTCAGGAGGATTGAGCAGGGGATTTATGCGGACTTATGCTACAGGCGAGAGTCTTGGTTTTGAAACCTTCAGTCCCTATACATTGCCAAATGTCATTGAGGTTTCAGAAGGTATTCCATTCATCGATATTACCGGCTGGGATCATAATAAGCTTTATGACCTTAAAGGACGAATCGTTTCCGATGGAATTAAAGCAGTTACGGGGATGACAATGCCTATTTTCCCGAAAAGGCGTTTTCAGCATGGTGCAGTATCTGCCACTGCTTTCAGAAAGCACTTCCCGGAACGGGAAACAGCTTACCGGAAGGAGTTTCTTGCAAGCTATGAATAATCTCACTGATCCTGAGATAACAGATAAGTGGATAGTATCCTGCCGCGGGGAAAAAAATAGTGTCGATCCCCGGAAACCTTACGCATGGCTTGTGGAAAAAGAACGGACCACTTCAGGAACAATTGAAGAAGTTGCGACTGTTTTTCTGACAAACAGGGAATGCCCTTTTCATTGCCTGATGTGTGATCTATGGAAAAACACAACAAATATGGTGGCAAAGCCTGGAGCTATCCCGGACCAGATTGAGCGGGCGTTGAATGATCTTCCAAATACAAAACATCTCAAGCTTTACAACAGCGGAAGCTTTTTTGACAAAAATGCGATCCCCGAGAAAGACTACCCGAGAATTGCCTCCCTGATAAACGATTTCGAGACACTCATTGTTGAAAGCCATCCCGGGTTCATAAATGAAAAATGCCTTGGTTTCAGGGACATGATCAAACCTGACCTGCAGATTGCCCTGGGGCTTGAAACAGTCAACCCGGGAATACTGATGAAGCTCAATAAGCACATGACCCTCGAAGGTTTTGCGGAATCGGTAAATTTCCTTTTGGAGCATGATATATTCACAAGGGCATTTATTCTTCTTCGTCCTCCGTTCCTTTCGGAATCCGAAGGAGTTTTCTGGGCAGAACGCTCAATCGATTTTGCTTTCAGCGGAGGAGTGGAATGTTGTGTTTTAATTCCCGTAAGGGCTGGCAACGGGGCAATGGATCAGTTGCAGGAAAAGGGACTGTTTACGCTGCCAGATATACACTCCCTGGAAAAAGTTCTGGAATACGGAATCGAACTGCAGGCAGGACGTGTCTTTGCTGATGTATGGGATCTGAAATTATTTTCAAAATGTGATAAATGCCTCGGCGAACGAATCAGACGGCTAACTGAAATGAATCTTAACCAGAAGATAATTGGACGGATTAAGTGTACATGCGACACTTTATAAGGAACTCTTCCATTTTCTCAGTCCCGCAAAGGACATTACCAGATAAACCAGATACAATATTACTGTTGGATAGAGTCCCCTTGTCAGGAATATTACCGATGAGACCGAGTTTACTGCAATCCATAAATACCAGTGTTCATAGATCTTCCGTGCAAGCATCCATGTGGCAACAATCGATAAAGATGTAATGAATGAATCCCATTCCGGAACCGGCGAATCGGTCAGCCCTGACAAAATAAACCACAATAAAAAGTAGAGAATTACAAATATAATTGCCAGGATTACTCCGGTTTTCAGTTTTAACCTGGTTACTACCAGTCTCTCAGTCTCTTCGTCTCCCTTCCTCTCTCAGTCTCTTCGTCTCTTCCTCTCTCAGTCCCTTCGTCTCTTCGCTCAGTCTTCGTCTCTCTCCTGCCCTGCCTGCCCTGTGCTCCTTGCCCTCCGCCCTTCATCCACCAGTACCATCCCAAAAAGCTTATCACCAGGTAATATCCCTGAAGGCTCATATCCGCATAGAACTTGCTGGTGAAGAAAACAATTATGTAAACAGCGGAGGTGAGTATACCAACCGGCCATAACCAGATATTCTGTCTGATCTCAAGGAAAACATAGATGATCCCTGTTATTGCACCAAAAACTTCAATCCAGTTACTTGATAACCAATCAGATAGTGTCATATCGCCCATTTTCGGTCAAAACCTGAGTCCAAGCTTAAGCATGAAATTTGTTCCTGCCTGCGGAAAGAAGTACGACCAGCTTTTTTCGACGCCGTCTTCAAACCAGTTGCCACCATAAGCATTGCTTTCATATTTTGCATTGAAAATGTTATTTACCTGGAGCTGCAGATCAACACCTCGTATATGCTTGGTTTCCGTTTCAAAATCGATCATGATATTATTGACCAGGTAAGGATCGAGCATCCTTTCACCGTTCATAGTGTTATCAAAATATTGTTTGCCTACATACTTGCTTATAAAATGAAGCTCAATTTCAGGAATTGGTTTTACAGAAAGATCACTGCTTCCGATCACCGATGGTGAATATGCAATATCTACCATGCCGAGGTTTCTGCTTTTATATTCCGACGACCAGTCGGATGTATTATAATCAATATAATGTTCGGTAAAATCAATGATCTTATTTTTAGAGAGTGTTAAGCTGAAGTCCAATGTAATAAAATCTGCCGGCTTAAATCCCACAATTATTTCAGCTCCTGTCCGGTAACTTTTTTCAACATTTGTCATTATTGAATATCCGACATTGCTGAGCTCGCCGGTCGGGACAAGCTGGTCTCTATAGATCATCGCATAAAGATTTAGTGCAAAGCTGCTTTTCGCCAGGCTCAGTTTGTATCCAGCCTCGGTATCAAACAACCTTTCTGCCTCAGGTGTTGCTTCACTGTCGCCCGATGCTTCCTTGAAATCGGTTCGGGTTGGTTCCCTGTTCGCAACTGAAAATGACAGATAGGCCGCCTGGTTTGATGCTACCGAAAGAAACAGCCCTGCTTTTGGATTGAAGAAATTGAACCTGTGAACCTGTCCGATATTCTTCAGATCATCATCTGTGCCTTCAAGAGCGTACCTGATATGTCTGAATTGAAGGTCCCCAAATAGAGAGATTTTCTGAGATGCTGACCAGCTGATCTTACCATAGATGTTAGCTTCTCCCTTTTCTCCGCTGTTAAAGTACCACTGATGATCCCGCTCCGCAGTTCCCGGATATTTCATCCAGATTATGCGTCCGAAGTGATCACCGGCATAGAAGTTCATTCCTCCTCCCATTGTTGCTTCGATCGTGCTGTTTCTGTAATTCAGTGAATAGATCAATCCGTAGAAATCGTTCGACATCCATTTCCTGCCGTATCAGGTCAGTTTCGCTGAATAGTTGTATCGCCAATTGATACTGGTTGTAATCCATAATCTGCAAAAGAACGATCTTCCTTGTATTCCTCGTAATAACCTTTCCCTTTTGTATAATGCAGAGCCGAATGCAAAGAAAAACTTCCCGGTAATTTCAGGCTGTAAATAAGCTGGTAATGATTCTGAGTATAATTATCACTTTCGTTATCATAGTATTGAGTTACACCGTTTTCATCAGTGTATTCCCCCGCAGGATTATATCTCCTGTCAATATTCATCATCTCTTTCGGAACTCCCCACCATCCAATACCGGTATGTTCCTTCCCCAGGATTATGTTCGCCTTTAACAGCGATTTGCCTGTTCTGTAGAGGGCGCTCATAAAAGCCGAATTATGATCCGATCCTGTACGTTCAATGAATCCTTTGCTTCTCAGGTCAGAATACCGCATCTGGAATGCGAACCGCTCTTTAAGCAGTCCGGTCCCTGCAGTAATATTGTTCTTAAATGTGCCGAATGAACCGGCCGAAGTATTTATTTCGGCAAATGGCTCATTTTCAATTCCACGGGTCTGAATATTGATGGAAGCTCCGAATGCTCCGGCCCCGTTTGATGATGTGCCCACTCCACGCTGAATCTGGATATTGTCGACAGAAGAAGCCAGATCAGGAAGATCAACCCAGAAAACCTGCTGTGATTCCGGATCATTAAGAGGCATTCCATCGATAGTGACATTGATCCTGCTGGCATCAGTTCCGCGGATCCTCATGCTTGGTATAGCCGATACCGTTTCCTGCTTCGGATGTTTCAACAAATGATGGTGTAAGGCTCAGCAGGTAAGGCAGATCCTGTCCTGTATTAAGTTCTTCAAGAACATCACTGGTCACATTTGTATAAGCAAGCGGAGCCTGTTCCCCGGCCCTTGTTGCACTGATGATCACATCGTCAGTTATCACGGCTACCGGCTTAAGCTCCACATCAAGGGTGGTGTCTCCTTCCAGGATCAGGTTCCGGACCTGTGTTTCATAGCCGATGAATGAAAACCTGACAATATAATTCCCTGCCTTCAGTCCGGTGAAACTGTAATTCCCGTCTGCTCCGGTCTGAACCCCAATGTATGTACCTGCTATTGTAACGCCTGCCCCTGCCAGAGGATCACCGTTAATTTCAGTCACTTTCCTCTCAGGGTTTGGCCATTCAGAGCACTCCGTGACCAGCAAGAAGGATTAAAATAAAAATCCAGAACAGTATAGAACAAATTCTTCATCGCTATAACAATTTCAATATATGTTGCAGGGTGCTCTTTTCCCTCCGCCGGCATTACCCGGATCAGGTGTAAGGGTATGATCTCAGCCCGTAGTATTAAGGCACCCCATTTTCGATAATGCAAATTTACTATCTTTATTAAGAAAATGACCGATTTAGGTTGAAAAATTAAATACCTGACCAGTCAATTCATATTTTTATTAAATTGCCGGTATAATCGCAGATTATATATGAAACCTCTTCTTGAAAAGCTGAATTATAAAGGACAAAAGCGTATAGCAATAATCAATGCTGAAAAGAATTTCAACCTGGCTCCCATCAGGGAAATTAAAGATATCCAGATCGATACAGAAATAGATCCCAGGTATCCATACGATTTTATGATCCTGTTTGTCAGGAAGGCAGCAGATGTTAAGGAAATTGTCCCGGTAGCTCTTCATAATCTTGCTGTTGACGGTGTTTTATGGTTCTGCTATCCTAAAAAACAACATCTATAAAGTATTCGTCAGATCTTGACAGGGATCACGGCTGGAAAACGTTAAACGATCTCGGTTTTTTCGGGATCCGTATAGTATCAATCAATGAGGACTGGTCAGCATTAAGGTTCAGAAATAAAAAATATATAAAATCTGCATCGGAGAGGTTTGCGGTAAAGAAGTAAGAAAGGGATTGAGTGAGCCAGCCCCGTGAAATAGCGCATAGCCCTGGCATAGGCAATATTTCACAGGGCCAGACTGCAGGGTTAGAGGTGAGTTAAATGATCAAAACCACAATAATAGAAACTCCTCTCGGAGAAATGGCAGCCGCTGCTACAAGGGATGGTATTTGCCTTCTTGAATTCAGCGACAGAAGAACCCTGGATTCTGAATTTAAAAATCTTGCCTGGACATTCAATGAAACAGTTATACCAGGGGGAAACAAGCATCTGAGAGCTTTGAAAAAACAGCTGAAAGAATATTTCAAAGGAAAAAGGAAAGAGTTTTCTCTTCCCGTTGTCACCCCCGGAACCGATTTTCAGCAGGCAGCCTGGGGTGTTCTGAGGAAAATCCCGTATGGAACAACAATCTCTTACCTCGAACAGGCTAAATTAATCAATAATCCCTCCGCAGTAAGGGCTGTGGCGAATGCAAACGGATCGAACCGTATTGCCATAGTAATACCTTGCCACAGGGTAATCGGATCCGACGGGAACCTTATTGGTTATGGCGGAGGACTCGAAAGGAAAAGATGGCTGATAGATCATGAAAAGAAATATTCAGGTCAGCCTGTCAATGGTATCCTTTTCTGATATTAAACCAATTTTAAAATCCATAAAATGAAATTGCTTCATACAACAAAGAAATTTCCTGGTCATTTTTTCACTTCTCATTATTATTATTCTGATTTCAGGATGTGCTAAAAATGAGGTTGTTGATCAATGCCTTACAGGACACAGGTACGGATTCTTCGGAGGTCTGTGGCACGGATTTATTGCTCCTTTCGACTTTATCGGGATGCTTTTCAACAAGGAGATCACCATGTATGCTCCGAATAATAACGGCGGATTGTACGCCCTTGGATTCCTGCTTGGAAGTGGCGGCTGGGGATTCTTCGGGAGCAAAGGAGTTCATAAAGTCCAGCACCGGCGGGTAACAGTTCAATCGCAGAAATTTGATGATGCTGAAATAGTTGAATGACTTTAAAAACCTCTCCCCAAACCCCTCCCCCAGGTGGGAGGGGCTTTTAAAACGCGAACAATAAGATGACAAACCTTTTACTCCGGGAATCAGTTTCATTCATATTTTGCATTATATGTATCACGCTTTCATGTTGTGTAAGCGTAAAAGATGTACCTCCGGGACAGATATCCGGGATTCCCGGCTGGAAGAATCTCTATTATTTTCACTCAGAAGACAGTACCTGGATCGTAAAACCCGTACCTTCTGCCGGCAATCAGTTTGCAGGAATAGTTTTTAATCCTGAAGAAATCAGAAAGAGCCGTCAGGTGCATATATATGCGGCACCGCTGTCATCAGTAAAAATTGAAAACGACCGGCTGTCAGTTCCGATGGAAAATATCATAAAGGTCGAAAATTATAAGATCAACGCCGGTATGATAATTACATGGGTCGGAGTAGTGTCGCTTTTATTCCTTATACCTGTCTTCCTGTAGTCATTTCCCCGAATTAAATTACAGATAACCAGAAGATCAAAAAAGGATTTTGTTTAACTTACATAAAAATTCTAAACCTGGCAGATATGGAAGAAAAATCAAATGAACAAGAATGCTGTCCGAAATTTGATCCCGAGCCATGGGATTACAAGACACATGAATGGACCGATAAGCCATTTATAAGGGATTATATTCCTCAGTTTCTTCATATGCCGCTGCCTTCAATGATGGGTAAGATCATCGGCAGGATGTGGAAAAAGGCCAAGGATGCAGGTGCAGAGCCCGAAATAAAGGATTTTCTCCTTATGGCTTATGATCCGTCACCATGGAAAAGTGAGCTCTATATGAATGTTACCAGGGAGGTTCCCGGTGCTGAAAATGTGAAGCTTAACGGAACTTTTGTAAGTAAGGTATTTGACGGACCTTATAACCAGGTTCCAAGATATCTTAAGGAATTCTACAAGTACCTCAACTTAATTGAGAAAAAAGCAAAAAAAATCTATTTCTATTACACAACCTGTCCGAAATGCGCTAAGAAATATGGGCACAACTATATAGTTGCATTTGCTGAGGTTTGATATGGAAGAGGTCGCTAAAGTAATTGACATCCGGAAAGTTATCAGAAATAGTAAATCCGGATTTCTTAAATCTCTTCCGGGTTTTTTAATTAATGCGATTGAGAGACTCATCCATCAGGATGAAATGAATGCCACTATATATAAGTGTCATGAAAAATCAGGAGTTCCTTTCATTAATGACGTCCTTGAAGACTGGAATGTAAAAATTGATATTAGAAAAAGTGAGAATATACCTGCATCAGGCAGGTATATTTTTGTAGCAAATCATTCAGTTGGAGCACTTGATTCCCTGGCCTTCCTGAGCATGATATACAGGTTTTATCCCGACGTGATCTCTCCGTCAAATGAGCTTTTTAATTATATCCCCAACCTTCATCCTGTTATACTCGGCATCAATGTATTCGGGAAAAACACAAGGGAGACAACTGAAAAGCTGAATCTTCTTTTTGAATCTGATACTCAGGTAATGATCTTCCCTTCAGGTGAAGTTTCGAGGAGGAAAAATGGAACAATTTCTGATCCGTTATGGCAAAAGACGTTTATCACTAAAGCGGTCCGGTACAAAAGAGATGTCATCCCGGTTCATATCAGCGGAAGAAATTCAAATCTTTTTTATAATGTCGCAGACCTTCGAAAATTCCTTGGTATAAAGATGTATATCGAGACAATACTGCTCCCCCGCGAAATGGCTAAACAACGAAATTCAACCATAACGCTCACTGTTGGCCAGGTTATTCCATACAAGACATTTACGAATGAGATGACACATCAGGATTGGGCCCGGTATGTAAAAGAACTGGTTTATAGCTTACCTGTTAAATCAAATTAGACAATCTTAAATATCTCTAACCATGACAAACATTATCAACTCCATCCGGAATGGCAAAGCAGGAATGATCTTTCTGCCATGTGCCATATTATGCATGATGTTAATTAATTGTTCCGGCCCGTCAGGAAAATCAGGGACAGATCTTGAATCCGGATTTCTGAACCCTCCCGAGAGCGCAAAACCCCGGGTCTGGTGGCACTGGATGAATGGCAATATAGCAAAGACAGGCATCAGGGCTGATCTGGAATGGATGAAAAGGATCGGTATCGGCGGATTTCAGAATTTTGATGCGGGCCTGACTTCACCACAGATCGTTGAAAAACGGTTGATATATATGACCCCTGAGTGGAAGGATGCATTCCTGTTTACCACAAAGCTGGCTGATTCATTGGGCCTTGAAATGGCAATTGCCGGGTCACCCGGCTGGAGCGAGAGCGGAGGTCCCTGGGTGACTCCCGCCCAGGCAATGAAGAAGCTTGTGTGGAGTGAGACATTGATTGAAGAAGGAAAGACATTCAATGGATTACTTCCCAAACCACCATCTAAAACAGGGATATTTCAGAATATTGGAGAATTAGGTGGTTTTTCAAGCGGTGAATCAACAAATTCAACTATTCCGGAGTTTTATGCCGATGCAGCAGTGGTTGCTTTTCGTTTGCCTGATAAAGATCTGTCAGTATCAGCACTGAACCCTAAAGTTACATCAAGCGCCGGTAAATTTGAGCTTTCTTCCCTTGTTGACGGGGATCTTACAAATTCAGTTTTCCTGCCAGCCGGCAAAAATAATGAGAAAGCCTGGATCCAGTTTGAATTTGCAGAACCCCAGGCGATCCAATCTATCTCAATTGTAAAGAGAGAATCAGGTCTGAGATTTCCCGGAATATTCGGTGGCCCGCAGGTTTCCAGGTCGCTTGAGATATCTGACGACGGCAGGCAATTCCGGTCAGTATTTGAGATCCCGACAGGAGGAACTTCACAGAATACCTACACTTTTCCACCGGTGACAGCTAAATATTTCAGAATCACATTTTTGGTACCTCCGTCCCCGCCGATGGATCCAGCTCTTGCTACATTGTTTGGCAGAAATACAGCCGGACAATCAGCCCCGGATCCGGGAATAAATATTGCTGAACTTGTTCTTCACCCGGTTGCCCGCGTGAACCGTTTTGAAGATAAGGCTGGCTTTACAGCTGCTGCCGGACTGTATAACCTGGCAACATCACCGATCGCGGCCGGAGATGCAATAAATAAAGACAATGTCGTTGATCTGACAGCAAAAATGGATCCGGATGGCACGATTGAATGGACTCCTCCTGCGGGCCGATGGAAAATCCTCAGGTTTGGCTATTCCCTCACAGGTCATCAGAATTCACCTGCCTCACCTGAAGCCACAGGGCTTGAAGTTGATAAGCTTAATGCAGGTCATGTGAAGGCTTATTTTGATAATTATCTCGATCAGTATAAAGATGCCACAGGCGGACTAATGGGGAAAAGGGGACTCCAGTATGTTATTACTGACAGCTGGGAAGCAGGCGTTCAGAACTGGACCGACAGCATGATGACAGAGTTCAGGAAAAATCGCGGATATGATATGCTCACCTGGATGCCTGTTCTGACCGGTCATATTGTGGAAAGTGCCGAGGCTTCCGACCGTTTCCTGTGGGACTTCAGGAAAACCCTCGGGGAGCTTGTGGCAAAGAATCATTATGATCAGTTAACCGATATATTGCACGATCGGGGAATGGGGCGTTATACAGAATCGCACGAAGGAGGACGGGCTTTTATCGGAGACGGGATGGAAGTGAAACGTAAGGCAGATATACCAATGAGTGCAACCTGGGTGCCGAGAGGTTTTGCCGGAGAAGAAAGGCAGGAGGTGTCAACAGGATATAAGGCTGATGTACGTGAATCGGCGTCTGTTGCACATCTGTACGGACAGAACCTTGTTGCTGCCGAATCAATGACGGCTATCGGCAATACCTGGGCTTACGCCCCCGAAAGGCTGAAACCAACTGCTGATATGGAGCTTGCCATGGGATTGAACAGGTTTGTAATACATACATCCGTTCATCAGCCGGTTTCAGACAAAATCCCGGGTCTTGGACTCGGACCTTTTGGCCAATGGTTTACACGGCATGAAACCTGGGCTGAACAGGCAAAACCATGGACAACATACCTTGCCCGCAATTCTTTCATGCTTCAGCAGGGAAAATTTGTTGCTGATATACTTTATTATTATGGCGAAGACAACAACATTACTGCGCTTTTCGGGAACACACTTCCTGATATTCCGGAAGGATATAATTATGATTTTGTAAACTCAGATGCCCTTCTGAACCTGCTTGCAGTGAAAAAGGGACAAATAGTCACTGAGAGCGGAATGAACTATCGTCTTCTGGTTCTGGATCCTAACAGCCGGCATATGACTCTCCCCGTTCTGAAGAAGATCCGGGATCTGGTTGAGAGCGGAGCTGTCGTGCTTGGCCCGAAACCTGTCGGTTCGCCAAGTCTGTGCGACGATCAGGCCGAATTACAAAGTATTGTAAATGAGCTTTGGACATCGGAAAATGGAACAGGCAAGGGGAAAATATATTCCGGGAAAACAGTTGAGGAGGTACTGAAGGAGATTGAAGTATTACCTGACTTTGAATACACGAAACAGGATGATAAAACGAATCTGATGTTCGTTCATCGAAATATGGCGGGAACAGATATATACTGGATAAATAACAGGAATAATCGCGAAGAAAACTGTGATGCGATATTCAGGGTACATGGGAGAGAAGCCGAAATCTGGCATCCCGAGACCGGCATGATCGAACAAGCCTCTTACGAAATTTCAGACGGAAGGACCAGGGTCCCTTTGCATCTGGTATCCAATGATGCAGTATTTGTTGTTTTCAGAAAAAAAACCACTGCTGAATCACGCACTGTTCCACAACCATATGAAGAGTTGATAACTTCAATAAATGGTCCATGGGAGGTATCATTCCAGCCAGGCAGGGGAGCTCCCTCCAGGATCGTGGCCGATACTCTTTTACAGTGGAATAACAGTAATGATCAGGGAGTTAAGTATTTTTCGGGAACAGGTACTTACTCCAGGAACATTGATGTACCTGAAAACTGGCTTAATACAGATGGCCAGCTCTGGATCGATCTGGGTGAAGTCAGGAATCTTGCAGAGGTCGTAATTAATGGAGAATCACTTGGAATTGTCTGGAAAAATCCATTCAGAATTGAGATCACCGGTGCTTTGAAACAAGGATCAAACAGGCTTGAGATAAGAGTGACCAATCTGTGGGTAAATCGTCTGATAGGTGATCAGCAGCCCGGTATCAAAACAAAGTATACCTATACAACCCAGGCATTTTACAGGGCTGATTCACCACTTCTGGCTTCAGGTCTTCTTGGTCCGGTGAACATTATAGCTATCTCACTTAAGTAATACGTTCCGAAAGTTGGTTTTTAAGTCTCCTTTTATATATTTATTCCTTAACCTTTTATTATTACAATTGTTGATGTATTAAAACAGACAATGATGAATAATACAAAGCAAATTGAAGCAATTCTTGCCCCTCCGGGGACACATATGGTAGGCGACGGATTTAAGGTGCATAATTTCTTCCCTTCATACAATCTTATAGGCGAGAAAGGAATGAGTCCCTTTTTCCTGTTGGATTATAATTCCAAATGGATAATATCGCCGTCTGAAAGACCAAGGGGTGTGGGAGTTCATCCTCACCGCGGTTTTGAAACAGTTACAATCGCCTATCATGGCAAAGTTGCGCATCACGACAGCGCAGGTAACAGCGGTGTAATTGGGGAGGGGGATGTTCAGTGGATGACAGCGGGCTCAGGAATACTTCATAAGGAATATCACGAAAAAGAGTTCAGCAAAAAAGGAGGAGTGTTCCAGATGGTGCAGTTGTGGGTTAATCTTCCGAAAAAGCATAAAATGACCACTCCAAAATACCAGGCAATTGAAAATAAGGATATGACAAGAGTATTGCTCGATGATGGGAAAAGCTTTGTGGAACTTGTTGCCGGGGAATATAAGGGGGAAAAAGGTCCCGCAAATACTTTTTCCCCTGCAAATATGTTCAATGCAAGACTGCAAAAGGGAACAGTTGCCGATTTCAGCTTTAATAAGGATTACAATACCGGAATTCTTATAATTGAAGGTGAAGTAAGAATAAATGACTCAAAAATTGCACCTGCAGATCATTTTGTTCTTTTCAAACACGATGGAGAGGATTTTAAAGTCGAAGCCGTGAAAGAAAGTGTTGTTCTTGTATTAAGCGGGGAAACGATAGATGAACCAATTGCTTCTTATGGCCCGTTTGTTATGAATACCGAAGAGGAAATAAAGGAGGCCTATGATGATTATTATAACGGGAAGTTCGGGCACCTGGAGGATTGATTATTGTCAATTTTGTTATTATTTTTAGGAATTAGTAATCAGCATAAATCCAATGAAATCCAATTTATCATTCCCGCCTTCGAAAGAATATTTAATACTGACTTCCATCTTAACAGCCTTCCTGCTTTCATCCAGTGAAGGTGATGCACAAAAAGTTACGGGTACCAGGATCGAGTATACCGTCTCTATGGAAAATCCAAACCAGCACTATTTTCACGTTTCGTTTACCTATTCCGGCATTATGGAAAAATCCGTTGAATTGAAGCTGCCGGTCTGGACCCCGGGATATTACATGATTATGGATTATGCAAAATATGTCATTAATTTTAAAGTTGTCAGCGGTTCAGGGAAGGAGATCCCCTGGAAGAAAACTGAAAAAAACAGGTGGTCGATAGATACAGACAGGATCAGCACTATCCAGGTAAGTTATGATGTGTTTGCCTTCAGGACTTCTGTCGCTGATTCCTTCCTGGATGATGGAAGGGGATTTATTTCTCCGACAGGCATCTTCATGCATCCTGCAGGACATAAAGACTCACCGGTGACAGTCACGATAATCCCTTATGAAAAATTCACCAAAATATCCACTGGCCTCGATCCGGTTCCCGGAAGGCAGAATATGTTTTATGCCGCCGATTTTGATATACTCTATGACTGCCCTATACTTACCGGCACACAGGAGATACTGACTTTTGAAACAGGGGGAATCCCCTATACTATCGCCGCTGAAAATCTCGGCAGGATCGACCGTTCAAAACTGACTGAAGATCTTAAAAAAATCGTCGAAACCGCAACTTCCCTGATTGGTGAGGTTCCCTATAAACATTATACCTTTATTATGATGAACAGGGGTATGGGAGGACTGGAACACACTAATTCAATGGCAGTATTTACAAATCGCATGGATTTTAATTCCACAGAAATATCGGACGGTTGGCTGAGTTTTATTGCACATGAGTTCTTCCATCTATATAATGTAAAGACAATAAGGCCAATTGAGCTTGGCCCATTTGACTATGATGTGGAAAATTATACTACAATGCTCTGGTTCTCGGAAGGAGTTACATCCTACTATGAAAACCTGATCCTAAACCGTGCCGGATTCTATGACAGGGAAGAGGTATTCCGGGAATTGAAGACAAGTATTTCCAATTACGAGAATATCCCGGGACATCTTTTTCAGTCGGTCGCCCAGTCGAGTTTTGATTCCTGGATGCTGTTTTTCAACAGGTCTGAAAATGCATCAAATACTACCATATCATATTATGATAAAGGTTGTGCCATTGGAATGCTCCTCGACCTGAAGATCAGGTATGAATCAGGAAATAACAAATCGCTGGATGATGTTATGCGGACACTTTACCAGGTCTATTACAAAGGGAAAGGGCGAGGATTTACCGATAAGGAATTCAGGGAGGTATGCGAAAAAGTTGCCGGATCGTCCCTGGCAGAAATATTTGACGTTTATATTCCTACAGTCCGGGATATTGACTATGCAAAATATCTCGGGTATGCCGGATTAGGAATAAATACCAATCCTGATGAGATGCCTGGAGCCTGGCTTGGTATCGGGACACGTGAAGATGGAGAAAATCTGATAATTACCAGGTCCGAATGGAACTCACCGGCATATAACGCAGGATTGAGTCCGCAGGATTTAATAAAGGAAATAAACGGAGAAAAAGCTTCATCTGAATTGCTGAACAACATACTGAAAAATGGAAATCCGGGAGATAAGATAATGCTTACTGTCTCGCACCGGGATATTACTAATAATGTTGAGGTTACGCTTGGCAAGAAGACAATAAGGAGCTTTGAAATCAAACCTTTGCCAAATCCGACGCCTGAGCAGTCTGCAATACTGGCAGGCTGGCTGAAATAGGAATAGTCTGTTTACCCACCCCCACCCTTCCCAGAAGGGGATCTTCCTGATATTTTCACTGCGTCGTGCGTTCTGTGCCGTAGGTGGTTTTACTTTTATCTTTCTACCCTTAGGATCTTTTACTTGTCTTTTGTCTTTTGTCTTTTGTCTTTTATCTTTCTTCTTCCGTATTATCCCTTTAATAATCAGATAAATAACAAATCCTGCCCCAAGGATATAAAGAACATCATCCAAATATGGGAAAATCTTATCTCGCAGATCGTAAATATAATAGCCAATTATCGCAAGGATAATATTCCAGATTCCGGCGCCGACAAAGGTGTAAAGCATAAAATCCCGTAAATTCATTTTTGCCAGACCTGCAGGAATGGAAATGAGATGCCTTATCCCCGGGACAAGACGTCCTATAAATGTGGAGGTTTTGCCGTTCCTGATAAAATAGTTCTCAGCATGTTCTACTTTCTCTTTTGACAGAAGGAAAAGCCTTCCGGCCTTTGATGCTGCAAATTTATATACGATAGGTCTTCCAAGATAGTATGCAAGCGTATAATTGATAAGAGAGCCGCATAATGCTCCGACAGTCCCAAAAAGTACTACCAGGAAGATATTCAATTCACCCTGTGCAGCCTTGTAGGAGGCAAACGGGATGACGACTTCGGAAGGCAAAGGGAGGAAGGTGCTTTCAATAAGCATCAGAAGGGCAACAGTGAAATAGTTAAGATTGGCCATATACCAATCAAGCAGTGTATGAAATAATTCCATTACCTGGTTTTAAAATCAATTATAAAAACGTTTACCGATAACGGCTCCGCTTCTGTATTTATTTTCTCTATAATATCTCTGAATCTGTTACAAAATAATTCGACTAAATTAACACAATCAGGCATTAATCGGTACACTCTTGCCCGAAATCGCCCTGATCCACCCGGGTATTGCGTTAAAGAGAATGATAAAAACACAAATAATAATTGCAACCGTAAGCGCAAGATTTATTACACCGGGAACCAAAGTCTCCTTTACATGTGCCTGAGGGAGATAGATATTTTTAATATTAAGAAAAGCAGCTGTAAGTGTCGTCACTCCTACAAATATCATGGGCAGGATAGTGACCCAGGCATATTTCACTCTTCCCCTGTTAATAATGAAGGATGTTCCGATTGCCAGCGCAATGGTTGCAAGAAGTTGATTTGCAGTGCCGAACATTGGCCAGATTGTAGCGACGGTACCTGTGTAAATGAAATATCCCCATGCAATTACGATTATTCCGCTGGTGATAAGGTTACCCGGAAGCCAGTTTGTTTTCAGGAACGGTTTATATACTTTGCCAAAGGTTTCCTGCAGCACAAATCGACCGATCCTGGTTCCGGCGTCGATAGTTGTCAGTATGAATAATGCTTCGAACATTATTGCAAAATGATACCAGTACGACATCAGATGGTTCATTCCGGGAATTGAGGAAAATATGTATGCCATCCCTACTCCAAGCGATACAGCTCCACCGGTCCGGCCGGCAATCTTTTCTCCCACACTAGCCGAAAGCTGTTCCAGGTTCGATTCCGTGAAACCCATTTCATGGAGCCCCGGAAGAACTGCCTGAAGCTTTTCAACCGGAACATTTATCTGGAAATAATCGAGAGGCAGCAGACTGGTCGCGGCAATAAGTGCCATTATGCTTACTGCACCTTCGACAAGCATCGCACCGGCTGCAATTGGCTTTATGTCTGATTCTTTCATTATCATCTTAGGTGTCGTTCCGGAGCTTACAAGCGAATGAAATCCTGAAATAGCACCACAGGCTATTGTTATAAACAGGTAGGGGAATAATCTTCCCGGGATGATCGGTCCACCGCCTTTATTAAAATCGGTAAATGCAGGCATCTTTATTTCGGGAGCAACAATTATCAATCCGACTGCCAGCAGTGCGATTACAGATATTTTCATTATTGAGCTCAGATAGTCCCGCGGCGAGAGAAGCAGCCATACAGGCAGAACTGATGCCAGGAATCCGTAGACAGCTATCAGTATTGTGAGAGTCTTATGATCAAATAAAAACCAGTCAGCAAACCGTGAATCCGGAATATAGCGTCCTGCAATAACCACTGTAATAAGCATCACAACTCCAAAGATTGTTGCCTCAAGTGTTTTTCCTTTCCTTATCCTGAACATCCACATTCCCATAATAATTGCTATGGGAATTGTTGAGGCAATGGTAAATGTTCCCCATGAGCTCTCGGCAAGCGCATTCACAACAACCAGTCCCAGTCCTGCGAGGGCAACAACAATGATCAGGATTATTGCAAATGATGTTGTTGCACCGCTTATCCTGTTTATCTCAGCTTTTGCGATTGCAGCAAGTGATTTGCCATCATGCTGTACTGAAGCAGTCAGAATTACAAAGTCATGAACAGCACCTGCCATTACCGCCCCGATCAGCATCCACAGAAAACCTGGCATGAAACCGAATTGAGCTGCAAGAACCGGACCAACAAGCGGACCTGCACCTGCAATGGCAGCAAAATGATGTCCGAATAATACCCACTTGTTCATGGGATAATAGTTCTGTCCGTCATACAATCTGTAGGCTGGTGTCTGAACAAGGTCGTTCCTGACAGCAACTTTTGCTGCCACGAAACTGAAATATAACCGGTATGCAATTGCAAACAGTACAATAGAACCGATCACAACTGGCATTGCATTCATCTGAAAAATACTGGTATGAGATTGCAGGAACAAAATAAACATTCTCCAATTCCTGTGCAATTCAAAATATCATAATTGTAATTTCAAATTGTAAAATTCACTTAATTTGCAGAAGAATTATATATCCACACTACTTAATCCCGGATACTTTTATGAATGTGACCAGAATTTTTGATGTCCTGGAGAGATACAGGGAGAACTTCCCCAAAGATGATGCTTTATGCTTTAAGCAAAATGGGCAATGGATAAAATACAGTTCCCAGGAATATATCGAATTTGCCCATAATTTCTGCTACGGACTTTATGAACTCGGTTTCAGAAAGGGTGATAAAATAGTAACTGTAGCCAATAACAGGCCTGAATGGAATTTCATCGATGCCGGAATGTCAATGATCGGGATAGTGCATGTTCCTGTCTTTACATCACTTAATGCAACAGAATATGAATATATAATCAAAAATTCTGGTGCCAGAATGATAATCATATCTGATAAAAAATTATTTAAATGTGTGAGTCCGGTCTTTAACAATGCAGGGTTTCCCATACAAGTTTACACTTTCGATGAGGTAGATGGAGCCAGGAACTGGCTTGAGATTGTTGAAAAAGGAAAATCGTGTTCAGAAAAGACAAAGGAGAATGTCGGGACTATAAAGAATCAGATCAGACCGGAAGACTTTGCCGCACTGATTTATACTTCAGGGACCACAGGCAAGTCTAAAGGTGTAATGCTGTCTCACAAAAACCTTGTGAGTAATTTTATTTCGGCAGCCAGGGTTTTCAATTTAAAACCGACAGATAAATATTTAAGTATTTTACCTTTATGCCATGTCGGCGGGCGACTTGGAAACTACCAGACACAGTACAGTGGTACCAGTATTTATTACGCTGAGAATATGGGAACCATCGCCGCAAATATGGCAGAAATCAAACCTGACGGATTTGATGCCGTGCCGCGCGTTCTGGAGAAATTCTACGATGTCATTATTTCAAAAGGGAAGAAGCTTTCGGGGATAAAAAAATTACTGTTCTTTTGGGCAGTGGACCTCGGACTGAAATATAAACCTTTCGGTGAAAATGGCTGGTTCTATGAAAAGAAACTCAAAATTGCTGATAAGCTCATCTTCAGCAAATGGAGAACGGCACTCGGAGGAAATGTCAGAATTGTGGGATGCGGAGGTGCAAGTCTTCAGCCGCGGCTTGAAAGGATATTCTGGGCAGCAGGTATCAAAATAATAAATATGTACGGTCTCACAGAGACATCACCTATTATTACGATAAACCGGACGTTCAGAGGAGGAGTAAAACTTGGATCTGTCGGGACCGTTATTGAGGGTGTTGAAGTTAAGATAGCAGAGGATGGTGAGATCCTGTGCAAAGGCCCAAATGTAATGACAGGATATTTTAACGATCCCGTACTTACCAGATCGGCTATTGATATAGATGGATGGTTCCATACAGGGGATATAGGGAATCTCGATGAGAACAATTTTCTTTGGGTAACTGACAGAAAAAAGGAGATATTCAAATTATCCAACGGGAAATTTATTGCACCTCAGATCATTGAAAATATTTTTAAAGAATCAGTTCTTATTGACCAGATTATGGTTGTGGGTGAACATGAAAAATTTGCCAGCGCCCTTATTTCTCCTAATTTCAAATACTTTGATGAATGGAAGCTGTTAAATAATATTTCGTTCTCCGATCCTGCCGAGATGATCCAGTTACCCGGAATAAACTCGGTTTTCAGCAGGGAAATTGAAACGATCAACAGACGGCTCAGCCCTCCTGAAAGGATCAACCGTTTCAGACTGGTCCCTGATGAATGGAGCCCCGCAACAGGAGAACTTTCTCCTACCTTAAAACTACGGCGTCAGTTTGTTTCAGACAAGTACAGGAAAATTTTAGATCAGATATATATGAAATAACCTGTAAAGCTATCGCTTCACCCAACCTGATTATGAGAATCATAGGAGTTTCTGACAGGAGGACAAAAGAAGATTTTCTCCGGACCGCCAAAATAATCTACAAAGATGATAAAACATGGGTGTGTCCTCTGGACAATGACATTGAAGCAATCTTTGATCCGGCAAAAAATCCCTATTACAGGCATGGTGAAGCAGAAAGATGGATCCTGGTTGACAGCAAAAACAATCTGACAGGCAGGATCGCAGCCTTTATCGATACAAATCTTTGTAACTCCTATGAACAGCCGACAGGCGGTATGGGTTTTTTCGAATGCATCAACGACAAACCTTCGGCGTTTATGCTTTTTGATACTGCAAGGGAGTGGTTGAAGTCAAAAGGTATGGAGGTGATGGACGGACCCATAAATTTCGGAGAGACAGATAAATACTGGGGCCTGCTTGTGAATGGGTTTACCCATCCATCCTTTGATGTACCATATAACCATCCTTATTACCAGGATCTCTTTGAGTCTTATGGTTTTAAGACATATTATAAAATGGAAGGCTTTCACCTCGATATTACTAAACCACTGCCTGAGAGATTCCTGAAAATAGCGGAATGGGTATCATCAAAGCCTGGCTATGAATTTCACCACTTCAAATGGAAGGACCAGGAAAAATTAACTCAGGACTTCGTGAGGGTTTTCAACGAGGCCTGGGCTTCATTTAAAATTCATTTTGAACCTCTTGAACCTGAATACATAAGAGGCGTGCTCAGGAAGGCAAAACCAATAGTTGATGAAGAATTTATCTGGCTAGCTTATTTTGAAGGAAAACCAATAGCAATCTATCTTATGTTCCCTGATCTCAACCAGATACTTAAACATCTTGACGGAAAATTGAATTTGTTCAGTATGCTGAAGTTCCTGTACCTGAAAAAACGAAAGACCATGACAAGGGCTAAAGGTCTTTTAATGGGAGTTATACCGAAATATCAGGGGTTGGGAATCGAATCAGCTTTCATACTTAAAATCAGCAAAGTACTTGAAAAGAAACCCCATTATCACGAAATTGAATTCTCCTGGGTAGCTGATTTTAATCCTAAGATGCGAAAAATATTTATCTCTGTCGGATGTGTTCCTGTCAAAAACTATATAACCTACAGATACCTGTTTGACAGAACAAAGGAGTTTAAGAGATACCCGATACCTGAAAATAAGTGATCAGTTAAATGAAATATGATATTATTATAATCGGAGCAGGACTGGGAGGACTGACAGCCGGTGCAAAACTTGCCAGGGAAGGTAAAAAAGTCCTGGTCATAGAGCAGCATAATAAACCAGGCGGCTGCGCGACAACTTTTACCAGAGGCGATTTTACCCTTGAGGTGGGTTTGCACGAAATGGACGGACCTTCCCCGGGCGATCTGAAATCAAGAATTTTCAATGAGCTTGATGTTTTCGGGAATATTGAATTTATAAAGGTCCCGGAATTCTATCATTTTGTAAGTGACCACCTTAACATCACTGTACCTCATGATCCTGCAATGGCTATTGAGGTTCTCGGAAAAGAATTTCCTGCAGATATTGATGGCATAAAAGCTTTTTATGACCAGATACTTAATCCCAAAAGAAGATCTTCTCAAGACGGGATCTCTGAGAAAAAAAGCGTGGGAGAATTTCTTGATTCAATAATCCATAATGAAGATCTTAAGCTTGTATTGCTGGGTAATCTCGGATATTTTCATGATGATCCTTATTCCATATCAATTACTTATTATTCAGTTGCTCAGGGGAGCTATTGCAAGGGAGGTGCCAGTTATATTAAGGGAGGGTCACAAAGACTTTCGGATCATCTGGCAGATTATATAAGGAACCATGACGGGAAAGTTGAACTTAACCATCTTGCTGCCGGAATAGTAACTGAAGGAACCCACCTGAAAGGAGTGATATATAAAAGGAGAACAGGATCTGTATCTGAGATGATTACTGCTTATGCAGATGAGATTATCGCTAATACAGCCATACTGAATGTTGCAGAATTAATGGGTAAGGAATCCGGAAGTAAGATAAAGGATGAAATCAGAAATCAGAAACCGGGGGCATCATTGCTTACAATATACTTCGGTTTCAGGAATCCTCTTAAAACTATCGGTAACCGGCACTATTCAACCTTCGTCTTCGACAGTTCGGTAAAAACTCAGGCTGACATTCTTAATAACAATAAGGCAGATTTCCGCCACAGGAGTTTTACTTTTGTGGACTATGGTCAGATTGATTCAGGTCTTGCCCCCGAAGGAAAGAGTGTCGGAGCCATCTGTTGTATAGATTATCTGAACGACTGGGAATTGTTAACCCGGGAAGAATATGAAAAAAAGAAAGAAGAGACTGCAAAGATTTTTATCCAAAGGCTTGAAAATATTTTTCCCGGCATAGCCTCCGAAATTGAATATTATGAAGTCGGAACGCCGGCAACGATAAAACGTTATACCTTAAATCCGGGAGGAGCAGTTTATGGATTTGCCCAGATCCCCGGGAAGCCTGCCATTAATCTCTCCGGTATATTTGATAACCTGCATCTTGCATCTGCCTGGGGAAACCTTGGAGGTGGTTTTTCAGGAGCAATAATCAGCGGATTCCTTTGTGCGGTCAATATCCTCAGAAGAAAGCGTTCAGACTGAATTACTCTCCTGTTTACCTGGTTTCAATCCTTTTTATTCTCAGATGTTCAGGTTGATCTATTATGATAGGCACCTGCTCAACTATTGTATTTGTTGAATCAAGCTGAAGAGCTTTTATATCGGAGATGCTTAATTTATTGGCAATATTGTGCAGTATAAGAATGAAGTTTTCCCAGTTCGTCAGTTTATTATCCCTCAGCATGATTCTTTCAATAAGGATAAATTTGAAATCACCCGGGACATTATACTTTCTGAGCGATTCGTAACCACTCTCGAGTTTTATCTCACCAGTGTCAACAAGGTCCTCGATCACTTCCCTGAAGTAGAGATTAATTTTTGGCTCGACCTTGAAACCTATATGAAAATCAAGTCTGATCAGAATACCCGGGATGATTTGGGTTACAACGTATTCAAACTGCTGAGGATCATTAACCCTGTCGACATGAATTAACCAGTAAGTGTCAGCCCTTTTGGGTTGTTTACCGAAAATGGAATAGATAACCTTTGATTCGACCTGATCCTTCCTGTTGGCCCTGATTATATAGACCAGGTTAGAAGCAGTTTTAGCTACCGATTCATCCTGAGACAGATCTCTGAAAAGATCGGTATACTTGTTCAGGTTGGCAAAGGTGATATATCTGTTTTTGATTTTTCTCCCAAAGTACCATCCGAGCATTGTCAGAAAATAGATTGATGCAAGCAGGAGCGTGAACCATCCTCCGTTTGCAAACTTGTGAAGGTTGGCAATAAGAAAGCTTCCTTCAATTGTAAGGTAAATCATCAGCAGGAGGAGGATCAATCTGTGATTTATCCCTTTGAGAAATAAATAATATGATAATAAGAATGTTGTCATGATCTCCGTAATCGTAATTGCAAGACCATATGCGGCACTCATATTATCAGATTTCCGGAATGAGAATACTACAATTGTACAGGCAATCCACAGGAACCAGTTCACAATAGGTAAATAGACCTGCCCCTGCACCAATGTCGGATGCAACACTTTGATTCTTGGCCAGAAGTTCAGTGAGATTGCTTCACTGACCAGGGTAAATGAACCGCTGATAATCGCCTGACTCGCTATTATTGCAGCCGTGGTTGCTAATAAAATCCCTGGAATAATCAGCCACCCGGGCATTATTTCAAAGAAGGGATTAATATCAGAACCGGGAGTATAATTTAAGATCAGCCAGGCTCCTTGCCCGAAATAGTTCAGTATGAGGCATAACTTCACATAAATCCATGATACTCTTATGTTTGACCTCCCGCAATGTCCAAGATCAGCATAAAGTGCTTCAGCTCCGGTGGTACAAAGGAATATTGCACCCAGGAGAATAAATCCACCCGGGTATTCTGAAAGAAACCTGAAAGCATAAGCCGGATTAAATGCCTTCAGGATGAAAGGGTGCAAAATTACCTTCGAAATACCCAGAGCTCCAAGCATGGTGAACCATATAAGCATAATAGGGCCAAAAGAACGTCCGATTAAGTTGGTTCCGAATTGCTGGATAAAGAAGAGCGCCGCAATTACTATCAGCACTACCGGAACTATCGAAATCTCCGGATTGACCATTTTAAGTCCCTCGATTGCTGAAGTTACTGTTATTGAAGGTGTTATGACTCCATCGGCAAGCAATGCCCCACCTCCTATCATAGTAAGCACTGCAGCCCAGGTAGTTTTCTTTTTCATCAGGGCAAAAAGGGCAAAGATGCCACCTTCCCCTTTATTGTCTGCCCTGAGTACTATTGTAACATACTTTATGGTAGTCGATAAGGTAAGAGTCCAGAAAATACATGATAATGACCCATATACCAGGAGCTCATTGTAATTATGCCCTCCTCCGATCAGAATAGCCCGCATAGTGTAAAGTGGACTGGTCCCGAGATCGCCAAACACAATCCCCATTGTAACTATTACACCTAAAACAGAGAGTTTTTTGATATCCGGATAATCCCGCGATTTCTTCATCGGTTTTGTGAACCTGTGATATGGTCCCGAAAGTTTAAGCGGGCTAATTTAATAATTATTAATTTTACGGATTCTTTTAATGGAAATATTTTATGCTCAGAAAATTAATCATCCTGGTCTTCTTAACAGCCACCCCGCTCCTTCTCTTGCCGCAGAATCCAGCTCCTTCACCAGGTAAGATTTCCCTTCTTTTTTTAGGTGATGTAATGGGTCATGACGAACAGATCTGGTCGGCTGAGAACAGGGAAACTCATATCTATGACTATGATACAGTATTTTCCTGTATCAGGGATGAAATATCTGAAGCAGATATCGCAATCGCCAATTTCGAGGTGACACTGGCAGGTCCCCCATATAAGGGCTATCCGGCATTCAGTTCGCCTGCTTCCCTGGCTGTCGCATGCAAAAATGCAGGGATAGATGTTTTCGTCACCGCCAATAATCATGCCGCCGATCGTGGTATAAAGGGTATTCTTGGCACTATTTACAGGCTCGACAGCATTGGGATTCCGCATACCGGGACATTCACCGACCAGACAGCAAGAGATTCACTCTATCCGATGATCATTAAAAAGAACGGATTTTCTCTTGCGTTATTGAATTATACATACGGCACCAACGGGATTAACGTTCCCCCCCCGGTAATTGTCAATATGCTCGATAAGAATATGATCACTGCAGACATTGAAAAAGCTAAAAGCAAAAATCCTGATGCAATTATACTGTTCCTTCACTGGGGTACAGAGTATGACACGATGCCCTCTAAAACCCAGACTGACCTGGCTGACTACTTTTTCAGCCGGGGAGTTGACCTTATAATAGGCTCTCATCCGCATGTACTTCAGAAAATGGTGTGGGCAAAAAGCGACACCGTCATGAAAGACAGGATTGTTATTTACTCCCTTGGCAATTTTGTTTCGAATCAGAGAAGCATACGAAGAGATGGCGGTGCCATGGTAAGGATTGAACTGGCGAAAGAAGCTGATTCGCTCTACGTGTCTGATGCCGGCTACTATCTTACATGGGTTTATACACCGATTGAAAATTACAGGAAGAGATTTTTTATCCTGCCCTGTTCCAGGTTTGAAAACAATCCTGAATTCTTTGGTAAACCGGCCGATTACCAGAAAATGAAGCTCTTCATTGGAAATTCCAGAAACCTCCTTTATAATCAGAATATTAATATTGGTGAGCTGATTTTTTCAGGTAATGACTGGCTATACTGAAAATATCACTATTATTGCAAAAGTAAAAAGAACATTAATCAGTCCTCAGACCCAGACTTATGGATAGCTCAATAACATTATTATCTGTTACGGCCATTTCCCTTGGTTTTATCCATACCCTGCTGGGTCCTGATCATTACCTCCCTTTCATTGTACTTAGCGAAGCAAAGAAATGGACTACAAGGAAAACCATGCTGATCACCTTCCTGTGCGGACTCGGACATGTATTAAGCTCTGTGATCCTTGGCCTGATCGGAATTGGTGTGGGAATATCTGTCAGCAAGCTCATTAATGTTGAATCATTCAGGGGAAATATCGCCGCCTGGCTGTTCATTGCATTCGGTCTTGTCTATATGATAATAAGCGTCAGGAATCTCTACAGGAAAAGAAGGCATACACATTCGCATTTTCATGTTAATAACGGAGTTCACACTCATGATCATGACCATCATCTGGAACATACGCATATTCATCAGGCTGATGCAGCTAAAACAACTCCATGGATATTGTTCCTGATATTTGTTTTTGGTCCGTGCGAACCTCTGATCCCGGTCCTTATGTATCCTGCTGCTGAAAACAATATTCCGGGTGCAGTACTGGTTTCACTTCTCTTCTCAGTGGTCACAATAGCAACAATGATGTCAATAGTATTGGCTTTCAAGCTGGGTTTGAGCAAGATAAACCTTAAACCTGTTGAAAAGTACAGTAATCTTATTGCCGGTGCAATGATCTTTTTCTCAGGGATTGCTATCCAGTTTCTCGGACTATAAATCCATTATTCAATAACCTGTCAGAAAAGCGGTCTGACCTCCGGATCAGCAATTGTTTCGCTTGAAACATCTTAACCTGCAACTTGCAACCTGCATCTTGGTTTATTTAGCTTTTAATTATTAGCTTTGCAGAAAACAGTTATCAGCTGATGAATTACGATTATAACACCCAGCGGAAGAGAATGGCGTTGCCTGAATATGGAAGGAATGTCCAGAAGATGGTTGACCACCTTAAAACCATCAAAGACAGGGAAGAAAGAAACCGTGCTGCTAAAACTATAATACAGATCATGGGGAATCTCAATCCCCAGATACGTGATATAGGAGATTTCAAGCATAAGCTGTGGGATCATCTTGCCATCATTGCAGATTTTGACCTCGATATAGATTCTCCTTTCCTTCCTCCGGAACCTGACAAGTTCATCGAAAAGCCCAACCTGGTGCCTTACAAGCAGGGAGATATAAGGTATCTTCATTATGGCAGGATAATAGAACTCATGATCGACGCTGCTTCGGCAATGGAGGATGGTGAAGAAAAAGAGTATCTCACAAATCTGATAGTCAACCAGATGAAAAAATCATACATCACCTGGAACCGCGGACAGGTAAGTGATGAAGTGATAATCGGTGATATGAAATTATTATCAGGCGGCAAGCTGAAAATGACGGATGGTATAAAAATCCTGGAGGTCAGGGAACTGATGCCCCCTGTCAGGAAGAAGCCGATGCAGGGCAAACCTCACGGAAAACAGCAGAATAAACAATTCATCAGGAAAAAAGGACATAACCGTCATTAATGGGTAGTTTTATTGTTCAGGGAGGTAAATCACTTAAAGGGGAAATCACACCCCAGGGAGCAAAAAATGAAGCCCTGCAGGTAATCTGCGCAACCCTGCTCACTCCTCAAAAAGTTACGATCAGGAACATTCCGGATATCAGTGATGTCAATAAACTCATTGAACTGATTGCCTCCCTGGGGGTAAAAACCTCAAAAGAGTCTGAATCGGTATTTAGTTTCGAAGCTGTAAACATTGACCTCAACTACCTCCAGACCGCCCAGTTCAGGACACTAAGCGCCAGCCTGAGGGGATCCATTATGATTGTGGGACCTCTGCTTGCCCGGTTTGGAACCGCATTCATCCCTAAACCAGGGGGAGACAAAATAGGCCGCCGGAGGGTCGATACTCATTTTACCGGTTTTCAAAAACTTGGAGCCAGGTTCGAATTCGATACAACAGATCCTTTCTTTAAGGTTGATGCCCCTTCATTATCAGGAGCTTATATACATCTTGATGAAGCATCTGTCACCGGAACTGCGAATATTATTATGGCTTCTGTCCTGGCCAGAGGAAGAACGACTATTTATAATGCTGCATGTGAACCTTATATTCAGCAGTTGTGCAGGATGCTGGTCTCTATGGGAGCAAAAATTGAAGGGATAGGCTCTAACCTCCTGTATATTGACGGAGTAAAAAAACTTGGGGGATGTGACCATACAATACTGCCCGATATGATCGAGATAGGCTCATTTATCGGACTTGCGGCAATGACCGGATCGGAAATGACAATAAAAAATGTCTCGTATGAGAACCTCGGCATTATTCCGGATTCGTTCCGCAGGTTAGGGATCAGGTTCGAAAGAAGAGCTGATGATATTTTTATCCCCGGCCAGGAACACTACGAAATTGAAACATTCATTGATGGTTCCATTATGACGATAGCTGACGCTATATGGCCGGGGCTCACGCCCGATCTGCTGAGCGTGTTCCTGGTCACAGCGACACAGGCTAAAGGAGCCGTACTGATCCATCAGAAGATGTTCGAGAGCCGTCTGTTTTTTGTCGATAAGCTGATTGATATGGGAGCCCAGATAATTCTATGCGACCCCCACAGGGCTACCGTGATAGGCCTTGACAAAATGATAAAACTAAGAGGGACCACTATGTCTTCGCCAGATATAAGGGCCGGAGTGGCTTTGCTTATAGCCGCATTGTCAGCCGAAGGTAAAAGCATAATCCATAATATTGAACAGATCGACAGGGGCTACCAGAACATCGATATACGCCTCAATGCTTTGGGGGCAGACATAAAAAGGGTATGAAGGCTTGCCTCCCTGTCAATTTGTCAAATATCTGTTATTGGCAGATATTTTGCTCATCTAAACATAATAAACAGAAAAAATCTGAGTAATGGTAAAGAAAAAGACTACGGAGACAGTGGACAATAAAGAAAAGACCAATACAGAAACAACTGAATATAAAGATAATGCAACTAAAACAGCAGCTGAGATTGAAAGTAAGGAAGAGTTTCCTGAGGAGGAAGCATTAAAAGAGAATCCTCCGGAATCTGAAACAGGTGAAAAAACCGAATCTGACAAAAAAACTTCTGAAGAAAAGCTGTTGATAGAAAAACTGGCAGAGATGCAGGACAGATATTTAAGGCTGTCTGCTGAATTTGACAATTACCGGAAACGGACACTTAAAGAGAAAATGGAAATCTCGAAATATGCAGGAGAGGAATTGCTTGTAGGATATCCTGCCTTTCATGGATGATTTCGAAAGAGCGCTTAAGCATATTGAACCAGCTACCGAATGCAAGGGAATAAAAGAGGGGATAGATCTTATCTATGCCAAATTATCGGATTTTCTTAAACAGCACGGAGTGAAGGAGATTGAATCGCTAAACACCGGTTTTAATGTGGATCTCCATGATGCAGTTGCCAAAATCCAGGTTGCTGAGGAAGATAAAAAAGGGAAGATAATAGAGGTCATCTTAAAAGGCTATTATCTGCAGGATAAAGTTTTAAGACATTCAAAAGTAGTAATAGGTGAATAGCACAATACGTCAGGAGTTCTCATTCCGGATAAGTAAAAGATAAAGGGATGCAAAAAAGAGATTTTTATGAGGTGCTTGGTGTGTCGAAGGGGGCTACGAAAGAGGAGATAAAGAAAGCTTACAGGAAGCAGGCATTGAAGTATCATCCCGACAAGAACCCTGGCGACAAGAAGGCTGAAGAGAACTTTAAGGAGGCTGCAGCCGCATATGAGGTATTAAGCAACGATGAAAAACGTGCCAGGTATGACCGTTTTGGTCATGAAGGCTTAGGAGGTGCTGGAAACGGATTTGGCGGGGCTGGCATGACAATGGAGGATATCTTTTCATCATTCGGGGATATTTTCGGCGATGCTTTCGGTGGATTTGGGGGATTTGGCGGTTCAAGACGGAGCAGCGGACGGAGGATAAATAAAGGAAGCAACCTCAGGGTAAAAGTGAAACTAACTCTTCAGGAAGTATCGGCCGGCACAGAGAAAAAAATAAAGGTCAATAAATACGTTACATGCAGTTCGTGCGGCGGGACAGGAGCTGCCGATCAGAACAGCATGACCACATGCACCACCTGCCGCGGATCAGGCCATGTGACCCGTGTCACCAACACATTGCTCGGCCAGATGCAGACAACCGCTGTTTGCCCTTCATGCAATGGAGAAGGGAAGACAATTACTAAGAAATGCACTGCCTGTTACGGTGAAGGCATAATTCAGAAAGAAGATATTATAAAGATAAATATCCCTGCCGGAGTGGCCAAGGGGATGCAGATGAATGTGGAAGGAAAAGGTAATGCACCAAGACGCGGCGGAATTAACGGCGACCTGCTGGTCGTTATTGATGAGGAGGATCATCCTGAACTGATCAGGGAAGGCAACGATTTGATTTATAACCTGTTTATCAGCATTCCCGATTCAATACTCGGAACCCATGTTGAAGTGCCTACTGTTGATAATAATGTAAAAATAAAGATTGAACCAGGTACGCAGCCGGGTAAGATATTACGCCTGAGGGGAAAGGGCTTGCCCGAAGTTAATGGCTATGGCAGGGGTGATCTGCTTGTAAACGTGAATGTCTGGATCCCGAAAACTCTTTCAAGGGAAGAGATGAAAACAATCGAAAAGCTAAAGGACAGCGACTCTTTTACCCCAAAACCCGATAAAGACGATAAGGGCTTCTTTGAACGTATGAGAGGGTATTTTCAGTAGCCATCTATAAGCAATTATTTTCTTATTTTATTTTAAAGCCTCTCCCCAAACCCCTCCCCGATGAGGGAGGGGTTTATATCGTTAATAGTCAAGATATTGCCCCCCTTCTCCCCTGGGAGAAGGGGTCGGGGGATGAGGCCGATTATAATCAGAGATCTACAGGGTCCTCCTTCTCCGCCACCGGGCGGATTCGGAGGGGAAAAGACACAGAGATCCACAGAGTTTTATATATTTACACCTCCTATAATTAATACTTTAAATGATATGGCCCTATTTGAAGCAACCAATATTACCAAACAATTCGGAAGCACTGTTGCGCTCGACAAGGTAAGCATCTCTGTACCTGAACAATGCATTTTCGGATTGCTCGGACCGAATGGAGCCGGGAAAACTACCCTTATCAGGATAATCAACCAGATCACCGGCCCCGACTCCGGAGAATTGTTCCTGAATGGCAGAAAACTGATGCCGGATGATGTGCTGGCAATTGGTTACCTTCCCGAAGAAAGAGGATTGTACAAAAAAATGAAAGTCGGGGAACAGGCTTTGTATTTTGCCCAGCTTAAAGGACTGACAAAAGCCGAAGCAATGAAAAGACTTAAATACTGGTTCAGGAAACTTGATATTGTTGACTGGTGGGGAAAGAAAGTGGAGGAGTTATCAAAGGGGATGCAGCAAAAAGTCCAGTTTGTCACTACAGTCCTTCACGAACCAAAGCTCATTATTTTCGATGAACCCTTTACCGGTTTTGATCCGGTAAATACAAATGTCATTAAAAATGAAATACTCTTTCTGAGGGAAAGAGGTGCTACGATAATATTTTCAACTCATAATATGGAATCCGTTGAGGAGCTTTGTGACAATATCACGCTTATCGATAAAGCCAAAACCATCCTTGAGGGAAACGTAAATGATATCCGCAAAAAATGGGCAGCCAATGAATATGATATTGTTTTTGAGGGAGATGTGTTGCTGGAAGGAAACGATCACTACAATATACTGAACAAACTGACTGAAGATGGCAAAAGCACCATAAGACTTAAGACATCCGGTGTAACAGATACCAATGAAATTCTTAAAACAGCCATAGAATCAGGTAAGGTTGTCTCATTCAACCCGGCACTTCCATCAATGAATGAGATCTTTATAAGAGTGGTCGAAGCCAGGAATTAATCAATCAATCCGGAATTAACGATGTAAATTTCACATTATGAATAAAGTATCAATTATAATAAAAAGGGAATACTTAACCCGGGTCAGAAAGAAATCATTTATTATAATGACCATCCTGGCTCCTTTACTGATGGCAGCAATAATCATTGTCCCTACTCTTATTATGGTGAACCAGGATCAGGACTTTAAAAAGATTGCTGTTATTGAGGATGGTTCTGATCTCTTCAGGGGAGTTATTAAAAATACCAAGACTCTGGAGTTTACCTACCTTGAAAACATTAAGCTTGATGACCTTAAACAATCATTTGAGCAGGCAGGCTATTACGGAATTCTGTATATATCCCCCGAAGTCATCAATACACCAAATGCAGTTCAGCTGATCTCGAAAAAACAGCCGCCGATAGCACTCCTCCAGCATATTGAAACTGCAATGGAAAGAGAGATCGAAAGAGAGAAGCTTATGGCCTACAATATCGAGAATCTGGATGAGATAATGAAGAATGTTGAAACAAAGGTTTCGATACAGACAAAAAAGATCGGTGAAGCGGGGGAAGTGAAGGAAACAAGTACCGGTATTGCAATGGCTCTTGCTTATATTGGCGGCTTCCTTATGTATATGCTTGTCTTTATGTTTGGATCTCAGGTTATGAGAGGTGTTATTGAAGAAAAAACAAGCAGGGTTGTGGAGGTGATCGTGTCATCAGTAAAACCTGTCCAGCTGATGATGGGTAAGATAATCGGGATCGCCCTTGTTGGTCTTACACAATTCCTTATCTGGATTTTCCTTACAATTGCAATTGTTGGTGTGATAAAGGCCACCGTCCTGAAAACCGATAACCTGACAGAGGTTTCACAGAATGTCACAAAAAGCCTTATGACACCGGAACAGCAGGCAGCAATGGAGACTACAGGTCCCTGAAATGAACACCGATTTAGCCGAATTCTCAAAACTATTCGACAGCGCAATGAATCAGCCATGGGGTTTGATAATAATATGTTTCATATTTTATTTTGTTACTGGTTATCTCCTTTATGCCTCGATATTTGCCGCAATCGGATCGGCTGTGGATAATGAGACTGAGACCCAGCAATTCATGTTGCCGGTGACAATACCAATAATCCTGGCACTAATGGTGGCTATGGGAACGATGCAGAATCCCGAAAGCTCTCTCTCCTTATGGTGTTCGATAATACCTTTCACCTCGCCGATAGTGATGGTTGCGCGCCTGCCATTCGGGGTCCCCTACTGGCAGCTTGCCGTATCAATGGTCCTTATGGTGATAACATTCATTGCATTTGTCTGGATGGCAGCTAAGGTTTATCGTACCGGCATCCTGATGTACGGCAAGAAAACCTCCTGGAAAGAGATGTGGAAATGGCTGAGGTATACCGGATAGGCGATGTGAGCAAAAGGCGTACAGGCATGAGGTATGAGGTATGAGGAAGAATAAAAATGTATGCTCAATATTACTCCGCGTAACTCGGTGATCCTGATGCCATAACTCCCATTAATATCGAGAGGAAGCTATCGGGACAGTGTAACTCTATGGTTAACAAGAATAAAATAAAATGTCAAAAATATTAGTTATCGACGACGAAAGGGCAATCCGGAACACCCTTAAGGAAGTACTGGAATATGAAAAGCATGAGGTGGATCTGGCAGAAGACGGACCTTCGGGTCTCGGGATGTTTAACACCAACGCTTACGATATCGTCCTTTGCGATATTAAAATGGCAAAGATGGATGGCATAGAGGTGCTTCAGAAAATCGATGAGACATCTTCAGGCGTTCCCGTGATAATGATCTCCGGACATGGGAATATCGACACGGCTGTTGAAGCAATAAAGAAAGGAGCGTATGATTTTCTGGAGAAGCCTCTCGACCTTAACCGGCTACTGATAACTATCCGGAACGCAACCGATAAATCCACACTGATAACCCAGACCCAGGTACTGAAGAACAAGGTCAGCAAGATGTACGAGATGGTTGGTGAATCGGAGGCCATAAGAAAGGTCAGGGAAATGATCGACAGGGTCGCTCCTACTGAAGCACGTGTCCTGATCACCGGTGCAAACGGGACTGGCAAAGAACTGGTAGCCCACCAGATCCACGAAAAAAGCCCCCGGGTCAAAGCTCCGTTCGTTGAAGTGAACTGTGCTGCAATTCCTTCAGAACTTATTGAAAGCGAACTTTTTGGTCACGAAAAAGGATCCTTCACATCAGCAATAAAACAGCGCATAGGGAAGTTTGAACAGGCAAATGGCGGCACCCTGTTTCTCGATGAGATAGGAGATATGAGCCTTTCAGCACAGTCAAAAGTGCTGCGAGCACTTCAGGAAAACAAGATATGCCGGGTGGGATCTGACAAGGATATCCACGTTAACGTAAGGGTTATTGCAGCTACAAACAAAAACATCAAAAAGGAGATCGATAATAATACTTTCAGGGAAGATCTTTACCACAGGCTCAGTGTGATCCTTATTCATGTTCCGACACTCAATGAGAGGGAGGAAGATATTCCGCTTCTTGCCGAGCATTTTAACTCAGTGATCTGCGGCGAATACGGGATGAGCAAAAAGATAATAAAAAAGGATGCTATAAAGGAGCTTCAGAAGATTGAATGGACCGGAAATATCCGTGAGTTCAGGAATGTTCTGGAAAGGCTTATTATTCTCTGCAAAGATGAGATCACCGGAGCAGACGTTGTCGCTTATGCACGTCCAGTCTCCGGTTCCACTATGTTATAAACTCGGCCCTCCATCCCCCCTGAAGGGGGGCTAAATAATTATGTTAGTTAAAGCCACCCTTTAGGGGGTTAGGGGGCAATTAGAATTATGTTCAGGATTGAGAATGACACCTTAGGCCAGAAAGAGATCCCGTCGGATGCTCTTTACGGGATACATGCATTCAGGGCAAAAGAAAACTTCCCCGGGAATACCCCTTTTCCTGAAGAATGGTACAAGGCTGTCGGCTTAACAAAACTGGCATGCTATAATACCTACCGGAGATTTCGCGATACGGCAACTGAGAAATATGGGAAGAATCTCGCTGTTAAAATCATAAGTGACGACATCCTTGATGCCATGACTGAATCTGCCAGGGAAATCTCTGAAGGTAAGTATTTTGAGCATTTCATCGTACCTGCAATACAGGGCGGTGCCGGTACGAGCATCAACATGAATATCAATGAGATCATTGCCAACTCTGCACTTCTGAAAACCGGGAATAAGTGTGGTGAATACACTTATATTGATCCGACTGAGCACGCAAATATCTACCAGTCGACAAATGATGTGATCCCAACCGCACTCACAGTTGCGGCAATGTTTTTATTGCAATCCCTCGAGGGTCATGTAAACAGCCTCAGACTGAAAATCGAAAAACTCGAAAGGGATACTGATGACAAATTACGTCCGGGATTTACACAGATGCAGGAGGCAGTCCCCTCATCATTCAGTCTGCTTTTCAGTTCATATAATGAAGCTCTCTCACGCGACTGGTGGAGAGTATCGAAATGCATTGAACGGTTAAAACCAGTGAATCTCGGGGGAGGGGCGATTGGTACCGGACTGGCTGTTCCAAGATTTTTTATAATGCAGGTTGTTCCTGAATTACGCAGCCTTACCGGGCTTCCGGTTTCACATAGTGAAAACCTTTCGGATGCCACTTCAAACCTTGATAAATGGGTTGAGGTTCATGCGATTCTTAAAGCACTTGCTGTTAATCTTGAAAAAATGGTTTCGGATCTGCGGCTTCTTGCTTCGGATGTGGTCGGTGACAAGAGTATTTTAATTCCCGAAAAGCAGGTAGGCAGTTCCATAATGCCAGGGAAGATAAATCCGGTGATACCCGAATTTGTGATTTCTGCATCTCATAAAGTTTATTCCAATGATACACTGATAAGCTCACTCTGCGGCCAGGGATGTCTTGAGCTTAATGCTTATCTGCCGGTAATCGGGTACGCTGTTCTGGAAAGTATAAATCTTTTAATCTCTTCATGCAAAACGGCAGAAAATAATCTTATCAGCGGACTTACTGTAAATGAGAGTCCGGGTTATTATTCACTTATCCATAGTGCTTCTGTTACAACAGCGCTTGTACCCCATGTTGGATATCATAAAGCTGCTGAGCTGGCCAGGCTTATGAAGGATAAGAAATATGATATTTTTGAAGCAAACAGTATCCTTAAAATAATTGATGAAGAAAAACTTAAAGAGATCCTTCAGCCGGGTAATCTTCTTAAGTTAGGATTTTCACTGGAAGATCTTAAATAGTTATCAAACGACCACAAACAGGCCGCCGTTAGCTCCCCCTCCCTACATCTCACCTTCTCCCTTTCTACTCCGTTGCTCGCATTCTCCCCTTCTCCCTTTCGATCTTTCTTTTCTGCCCACTCCCCGTTGGCACCATGAATCCATTCCCATACAATCCGAAATCTGTAATCTGAGGAAACCTCAGAGGAAAATTGCTACCTTTGCGATAAATTTTTACAGCTATGTCAAAAGGCAGAGATGCAAAACCACATATCGGAATCTACGGACGCCGCAACAGCGGCAAGAGCAGCCTTATTAACTGCCTTGCCGGACAGGATATTGCTATTGTATCAGAACAGGCAGGCACCACAACAGACCCGGTAAAGAAATCATTCGAGATAACCGGCTTCGGACCCGTAGTACTTGTAGATACAGCAGGTATAGACGATTCTGGTGATCTGGGTGAGAAGAGAGTTGAACGTACTTTACGGACACTCGATATAATCGATCTTGCACTGCTTGTAATAACTGAAAACTCGTGGGGAGAATATGAAGATGGTCTTATCGCGAAATTCCGCAGCCAGGATCTTCCTTTCATCATAATCCATAACAAATCGGACATTCAGGAACCTTTTGCAGTTTTCAGGGAACAGATTAAATATAATACAGGCACGGATCTTTTTGAGTTTTCTGCAGTTGACAAACGCAACTATGAGGAACTGATCAAACTTATTAAGGAGACTATTCCCGAACATTCATACAAAACTCCCACACTGCTTGGTGACCTTATCAGTCATGGAGATGTCGTTATTCTGATAACCCCGATCGATGTTGAGGCTCCTGCCGGACGCCTTATCCTTCCGCAGGTGCAGGCCATAAGAGATATACTTGATAATGATGCAGTTGCCATCGTATTGAAAGAACGTGAGGTTGACGCCTTCCTTAAGAAAACCGGAATAAAACCGGCACTTGCCATAACCGACTCCCAGGTTTTCATCAAAGCCGATGCTTCAATTCCGCCAGATATTCCTCTTACAAGCTTCAGCATTATGCTTGCAAGATTCAAGGGAGATTTCGACAGTTACCTGAAAGGCACTCCGAAAATATCTGAACTCCGCGACGGTGACAGGGTGCTGCTGCTTGAATCGTGCACTCACCATGTGGCATGCGATGATATCGGCAGGACAAAGATCCCCAGGTGGATCACAAACTTCACAGGAAAGAAGATCGAATATGATGTAGTCGCGGGACTTGATGTCCTCCCCCGCCCCATCACTGATTATGCTCTTGTTATTCAGTGCGGAGGATGCATGATAACCCGCAGGCAGTTACACAACCGGCTTCATCCTGCAATCAAAGCCGGCATCCCGGTCACAAATTACGGAATGGCGATCGCATATGTTCAGGGAATATATCAAAGGGCAATTGCACCGTTTGTGCGCGAATCGAAGAATGGGAGGTTTATCTGTAAAGAATCTGAATATGTAGGTAGAGACAGATCTGAGATCTGTCTCTACCATCATCAAAACCTGAAATAAATAAACGGCATGATTTCGGTGGTTCTCATCTGAAACAGCAGGAATCCTGTCATCAAAACTATAACCATCTGAACTGCAAGCGGGATTTTAATAAATAGTCCGCGGTACGACTCTTTTAATTTTTCAGGAAGAAAATGTATTATGTAACCTGCAGCCATCAGTGTGAACGCCCCTCCATACACCGGGAGCAGACGGTCGAACGATGCAGGCAAAAAATCCTGAAATATCTGTCGTAATATAAGACCCACATCATGCATATTCTGAGCCCTGAAAAATATCCAGCAGAAACTGACAAACTGGAATGTAAAAAATACTGAAATTGCCCTGACAAACCATCGCCTGTTAGTTTTCTCCCCAAAAAGAAAAATCCTTAATTTATTTACAGCCAGTCCGATCCCATGCAGACCACCCCATATTATAAACCTTAGATCGGCTCCGTGCCAAAGTCCGCCGATAAGCATTGTGATCATCAGGTTAATGATGGTACGGAATTTACCATTTCTGTTTCCCCCCAGCGGTATATACAGGTAGTCTTTAAGCCATCGTGAAAGCGATATATGCCATCTTTTCCAGAAATCAGCAACACTTGAAGCTTTGTATGGAGAATTGAAATTGAACGGCAGCCTGAATCCAAGTATTAATCCAAGGCCGATCGCAATATCGGTATAACCTGAGAAATCACAGTAGATCTGCAATCCGTAACCATAAACAGCCATAAGATTTTCGAATCCCGAAAAGGCAGCGGGCAGGTCAAAGATCCTGTCGACGAAATTAACCGCAATAAAATCCGAAATTATGATCTTCTTTATTAATCCCTTTAAGATCAAAAATATAGCATGACTGAACTCCCTTTGCGAAAGGGAATAGTTTTTGTATATCTGGGGAATAAACTCTGAAGCTCTGACAATAGGTCCGGCGACCAGCTGGGGAAAAAATGAAACATAAAATCCGAAGTCAAGAATATTTCTGACCGGTTCAAGTTTCCGCCTGTACATATCGAATGTATAGCTTAACGACTGAAAAGTGAAGAAGGAGATCCCTACCGGCAGAACTATATTGCTTATATCAAAGCTGGTCCCGAGAAATCTGTTTGAAAAAGCTGCAAGAAAATCCCTTACAATAAAATCAGTTCCAAAGATGTCGTTTATGGTTTGAATGAAGAATCCTGTATATTTAAAATATGCAAGTATCCCGATATTTGAAATAATACTTATCAGTATAAAGGCTTTTCTCCTGATTCTTGTTTCTGATTTATAGATCATCAGTCCGCACGAGAAATCGATCAGAGTTACTAAGATCAGAAGGAAAAGAAATAATCCGCCGGTTTTGTAATAAAAAAAGAGGCTGATAAGAAAAAGATATATATTCCTCAGGTATAATTTCTTATAGACAATACTGAATCCGGCCAGTACGAAAAGGAAGAATATCCAGAATGCCGGAGCTGAAAAGATGAAAGGTTTATCGGGATCATAGGAGAAAATAAGCGAACCCAGAGTTTTCAGGAATCCATTTTTTTCTTCTTCCGCCTGCAGGGCAGGAAACTGATCAGCCTGCCTTGCGTAAGCCGTATCGATCATTACAGCCGGAGGGATTACGACTATCAGTGAATCAGGTGCTTTTAAAGTGAAAAGGTCGGAGATCATCATCCTGGCAAGAGTGTCTGCTCCTTCATCGGTCAGATGGACATAATCCTTTTTTGCCAGCGGAGGATTCATGCCGAACCATTTTATGATGGAGGATCTGCCGCCCATTGCCTCGCGTGCATCCCAGAATACCGCTCCTGATTCTGCCGAGGCTCTTTTCTGGGCATCAATAATTTTGGGAATATTCGGGTATGATCTTATGATCTCGCCTTCCTGATAGGCCATGTCAGTAAGACCGATAACCACAATTCCGGTTCCCGGTGAGATCTCTTTAAGCAATTTCAGCTGACGTAAGAGCCCTTTTTCAAAATATGAATAATCATTCCTTATTGTCGTTGCCAGATTAAGGCCGTATTGCAGCATGATAAGGTCGGGAGAAAGCAGCCTGTAAGAATCCCTGAGGTTTTTCTGATCAACCATGGTAAATTCCAGTCCGCCGCTGCCTCTCTGGGGAATATTATCAACTATGACTCCTGTCCTGCTTTCGATGCTTATTCCGTAAATATCCGGACTGGTCCTGCCTGAGAAATCGATCAGGATGTTATCTGAGCTGAAAACAGGGCAGGCAAACTCGGTGATCTCACTGCTGATCTTAAGTGTGTCGGTGATTACAGGATTATCCCCGGCTCTGACATTTATTAAAACAAAATCAAGAGTATTCCTGTAAAAAATCCTCAGAAATTCATATGTTGATTCAGTGCTGTCGGAGTACACGGAGGGACTTATCCTGATCCACGATTTTACATTGCCTGAAGATATCTGACCGTCAGGCAAATACCTGCAGAATGCCATGAACGGACCCAGATTGTTATGATTTATTCCCCCGTTCTTAAACGAAAGATAATTGTATCTTCTCCAGTTCGGGGAAGTCCTGACATTAAATGACTTGGTATATGTTACAGGCATCACGGGAAGAAATAAGCCAGGTCCGGTGCCTCCATGATCTTTGCGCATTGACCGCCTGAGATAAGAGGTGACCCGGTCATATTCAATCTGGGAATCGCCATAATAAAGGATCCTTATCTGCCCTTCGGAGTATTCCAGCGAATCAAGGAAGATTTCCATCGGATCTGATACACGCGATCCGGCCGGAGTAGTGGCAGTGTCAGTTTGGGTAACCCGTGGTGGTGCGGTCAACAGAGTATCAGCAGCACTTATTTCTTCCTGAATGCTCTTTGCGGTATCATTTCCAGATGAAGTCCCTGTCAGTTTTTCGGGGAAAAGGCTCTCAACAGAAGGTAACTTGAGATCCCAGGGCAAAATATAAGAAAGACCTGCAAAACAAATCAGGATAATCAGTAATAATAAAAATGACCTGAAAGGGCGCATGTTGGGAAAGAGCTCAGCTCTTCTTCTTAATTTTTAGTATTTGTCCAACCTTAATTTTACCCGGATCGGTTATGTTGTTTAACGTAAGGACATCGGTAGTGCTTACATTTTCAAACATTTTTACAATATCCCATATTGTGTCGCCATACCGGACAGTATATGTTATATAATCCCCATCCGGCCCGGATTGCAGGGCTGCAATAACCGGGTTGGAAGGTGTTGTTTTACCTGTCATTTGTTGCTTTTCTGCAAAAGTCATAGCGTTGACTTTTGAATAGTAGTCTGATTTTGAGGGATCAACATAAATAGCCAGCTTCTGGCCGATCCGGATAGTATTCCTGTAAATATTGTTCCAGTACCTCAGGTCGGAAAGTCCTACCCTGTACCATTCCGAAATAAAACCAAGGTTATCCCCGTCCTTAACAGTGTAAATCAGCTTTGTTTTTCCCTTAACATCAACAGGAACATAGGTTGAACGGGAAGGATCGGCTGTCACGTTGATCCTTGTGAGGTACAGGTCGGGTTTATAGTTCCTGATAGTGTCGTTCAGATCAATGAAATCGCCCAGATGGCTCAACGGCAAAGTGAGGGAAAGAGGTTTTGCCGAACCCGGAACAAGGCCTGAACGGTATTGTGGATTGAGCGCCCGTAATTCCCCAAGAGGAATTCCCATGACTTCTGATATCTGGTTAAGATGAATGTCCTTGTTGACCATAATAGTGTCGGTCGAAACCGGAATATTCAGGGGAAGAGGCCTGATGTTATGTTCCCCAAAATAGTTGACAGCATAAGCGGCTGCAACATACTGCGGAATATAGCCTCTCGTTTCTCTGGGAAGCCTGTAATATATTTGCCAGTAATCTTTCCTGTTTCCCGACCGGCGGATCGCTTTATTCACATTGCCAGGGCCGCAGTTATAGGCAGCAATAACGAGTATCCAGTCTTTATAGATTTCATAAAGGTCCTTTATATATTTTGCTGCAGCATGCGTTGCTTTTACAGGATCTCTCCTTTCGTCGATGAGTGAATTAATAGTAAGACCGTACATACGGCCGGTACTGTACATGAACTGCCACATGCCTGTTGCACCGGCCCGTGAAACTGCATTGTTATTGAGGGCCGATTCGATTATGGCCATGTATTTAAGTTCGGCAGGCAGACCGTAAGAGTCAAAAATATCCTCTATCATAGGGAAATAATAATTCCTCAGTCCGAGTACCGCGCTGAAGTACTTTCTCTGCCTAATTGTATATACATGAATATGATTTCTTATGATACTGTTATAGGGAAGCTTGATAATAGAATTTATCTTAATGAGCCTTTGCTTATAAATTGTATCGGGGAATTCCGTGCCTGTGGAATCATTCATAAAATCTTCAGGGTGATCTTTGATTGCCATCCTTACATACCAGCTGCCGACAAGGCTGTCGAGATCAGCTGAGATCTTTTCAGTGTAAATTTCAGAGTTAAGGATTATTGTATCATTAACGGCCGATACATTCGCAAACAGAACTGTAAGAAAAAGCGGTATCAGAAGGGTCTTAAGTTTCATTATTAATGTTCATTTAAAAAGTGTAAACAAGACTTATATTCAAACCTGCTCCCATCACTCCCGGGACAGGCAGCTGCAACGGAGTCACTTCAAGATCAAGGTTTTTGCTGACATCGAAATTTGAAAGGCTGGCGTCGACATTTGCGTCAAGTACAGTTATGAGGTACCAGGCAGCTATTCCAATATACGACAGATCGCGGTATTTTTTATAATAATCAACAGCTTTCAGGAGGTTTTCTTCCACCCACGATTTATTTGAAGGGTCATAGGTGTCGGGGTAAAGAACCGGGTCATAGTTTGAAGGCTCAGTCCATTTTACCAGTGGAATGTAACTGTCGGTTTCCGGGATCAGATCTGTGAAGTCCTGATAAGCCTTCATCATTTCATTATATTTTGATGTATTAAACCCTACACTATAAACAAGAGCTCCGAAGCCTGCATAGACAAAGGGGATTTTCCAGAATTTTCTGTTGTATACCTGACCCAGGCCTGGAAACGCTACTGCCAGCATTGTCGCTTTCATTGGCTCTGCAATGAATGTACGCCTCTCCGGTTTTGAAACAGCAATAGTGTCCTGTGCAATTAATTCGTGCGACAGACAAAAAAATAACGTGATGAGAATAATTATTATTTCCTGGAGTGTTCTCAAACTCAGACAAAACCGGGTTTTAGCAGATATCAGAGCATGCCGGCGCGACAAATATAATTATTTTCAGTAGTTAAGACGGTCAAAGAGGCCCAAAATGCGTTCCATCTCTTCGGGATTTTCAAACGGGATAACGATTTTCCCTTTCCCCAGCTCATTAATCCTGAAATTGACTTTGGTCGAGAAAATGCGGTTAAGGTGTTCTGAAAGCTGTAAAAAGTCCTCATTCAGTTTCTTTTTCCTTTCGTTCTTCGCCGGGTCTTTGATCTTTTCGGTCTGGAGCATTCTTACCAGCTCCTCAACCTGCCTTACCGAAAGATCACCGTCAATAATACGGTAATATACATCCATCTGCGTCTTTGGATTTTCGATATTGACAAGGGTGCGTGCATGTCCCATCATTACATGCTTATTCCGTATGCCCAGCTGGATCTCTGCGGGAAGGCGGAGAAGGCGGAGGTAGTTGGCAATAGTGGAACGCTGTTTCCCGACCCTGTCGCTCAGCTGTTCCTGTGTGAGCTTGCACTCTTCAATAAGCCTCTGAAAGCATATCGCCACTTCCATGGCATCGAGATCTTCGCGCTGGATATTTTCAACGAGCGCCAGTTCGAGCATTGCCTGATCGTCAGCTGTCCTGATATAGGCAGGCACATGAGTAAGTCCGGCCAGGCGGGCAGCTCTCAGACGCCGTTCCCCGGCAATAAGCTGGTATCTTCCGTTCCCGGTCTCTCTAACCGTCAGCGGCTGTACAATTCCCAGTTTTCTGATTGAGCCTGCCAGTTCTTCAAGAGTCTGGTCATCGAAATGGGTTCTGGGCTGAAATGGATTCCCGTCAATGGAATCCAGTGCTATGTCCATATTTGGCTCGACTTTCCTTTCCAGGATTTCTTTTTCAACGCCATCGATCAGAGCTCCGAGCCCTCTTCCTAATGCATTCTTTTTTGTCATGATCAAATCTGTTTACTGTAATCGTAAAAAGGTCATTAAGAGCGTGTTAATTTCCGGGAGAATGCTTCTCAATCAGCTCTTTGGCCAGATTCAGGTAATTGACTGTACCCCGTGAATCAACATCATAAAGTATTGCAGGCTGTCCGAAACTTGGAGCTTCAGAAAGCTTCACATTCCTCTGAATTATCGTTTTGAAGACCATTTGCTGGAAGTGCTTGTTTACCTCTTCAGCAACCTGGTTTGACAACCTTAATCTTGAATCATACATTGTAAGCAGGAATCCTTCAATTTCAAGATCCGGATTAAGGTTGTTCTGAATTATTTTGATAGTATTAAGAAGCTTCCCGAGTCCTTCAAGTGCAAAATATTCGCACTGAACGGGGATAATCACCGAATTTGCAGCAGTCAATGCATTAACAGTGAGCAACCCGAGTGAGGGGGAACAGTCAATGATTACATAATCAAATCCTGCAGATATCTTTCCAAGGATCCCTTTAAGTATCTTTTCCCGCCCCGGTCTCTCAAGCATCTCAATTTCAGCACCTACCAGATCAATATTGGAAGGCATTATTGAAAGATTCTCAACACCCGTCTCATGCAGTGCTTCCGTAGGTTCCTTACCGTCGATCAGGCAATCATAAACAGTGCATTTAATCTGACGCGGATCAATACCTATTCCGGATGTTGAGTTTGCCTGCGGGTCAGCATCAATAATAATAACCTTCTTTTCAAGTGCAGCCAGGCTGGCTGACAGATTTATAGCCGTGGTGGTTTTTCCCACACCCCCCTTCTGATTCGCAATTGCAATGATCCTTCCCATCTGATTTTTGTTTGAATTTCCTCTTTTTATGTGAGCTTCAAATTTACGATTTATGAATTTTAGCTCCGGACCGGTAATAATGTAATTGTAAACATTTCTTTCGTGCTTTTCAACACGTTATTAACACCATATCTGGCTCCCAAACCATCTTCAGAAACCTGGCAGTATACTTCCGTAACAATAAAATTACATTAACTTCTTATTCTTCTTGTCCATATTATTTACATTTACATATTTGCTTCAAATAATAAAACAATGGAAGAGAACGCCGGAAACCAGGAATGGTTTGTAATCGTTAATCCTAACGCCGGAAACGGAAAAGGGAAGAAGGACTGGAACAGGATTGCTGATCTTCTTAAGGATAATGATATCAGGTTCAGCATGAAGCTTACCGAAAAAAAAGGTCATGCAACAGAAGTTGCAAGGGAGTTAATTGCAGGCGGATATAAAAAGATTATTTCCGTCGGCGGCGACGGAACTTTGCACGAGATAGTAAACGGTATCTTCACACAGGAGCATTTTCCACCGAAGGATATCATTTTAAGCATGATACCTGTGGGCACAGGTAACGACTGGGGACGGATGTTCGGCATTCCGCTGGTTTATGAAGGGGCCGTGCAGGTCATCAGGGAAGGTAAACTTATGCTGCACGATATTGGGGTGGTAAAATTTTACAACGGAGATGAAAAAGCAACCCGTTATTTCATAAATATAGCAGGCCTGGGATTTGAATCTGTTGTCGTTAGAAAGACCAATAAGCAGAAAGACAAGGGAATGAGCAATAAGGCTATCTATTTTTACAATTTGTTATCAAGCCTGATCTCATACAAAAATACATTCGCCGATATTACAATTGACGGAAAGACCAGCAGGGCGAAGGTATTCTCAATAAATGTTGGCAATGGCAGGTATTGCGGCGGTGGTATGAGGCAGACACCCGAAGCCCTTCCCGATGATGGATTACTCGATATAACCATTATCAGGGAAATGGGCAGGATTGAAATAATCAGGAACCTGCAAATATTATATAACGGGACGATCCTCAGTCATCCGAAGGTTGACGGATACCGGAGCAACAACCTGACCGTGACCACAGGATCATTATTATACATTGAAGCTGACGGTGAATCGCTCGGACATACACCCGTTGAATTCAGCATCATTCCTTCGGCAATAAATATAGTTTATGGGACCAGGCTTATTCCGTAACCTTTATTTCATAGAGTTCAGGCCACCTTTTACCTGTTATAAAAATACGCCCGCCACGGGCATCCCAGGCAATACCGTTCAGAACATCAGCATTGACCTCTCTCCTTTTGGACTCAGGGAATATTGATGACATATCGATATATGAATTCACTTTCCCTGTCAGCGGGTCGATTCTTGCAATCAGATCAGTCTGCCATATATTGGCCCAGATCTCACCATCAATGTACTCCAGTTCATTAAGCTGATCGACCTTTTTCTCATTATCATAGACCTCAATTCTCGAAACCGCGTCAAACATGTCAGGTTCATGAAAATAGAGTATGTTACTGCCATCACTCATCGCAATCCTGTCATCGACAGTCGTCAGACCCCAGCCCTCGGTCTGATAATATATCCTGTTTATTACCCTGAAATCGGATTTATTATAAACGAAGCCTACTTTATTGGTCCAGGTAACCTGGTAAATACGGTCCCTGTACAATGTGATCCCCTCCCCGAACAAGGAGGGTTCGAGATTGTGCTGTCTCAGAACCCTGCCTGTTTCAGGTTCGACTTCCCTGAGTGTTGAGCCCGTTTCCTGACCGGTACCCTCATATAATAAACCGTTATCATAAAAAAGTCCCTGGGTAAATGCTTCGCTGTCGTGTGGATAAGTATGGATAATCTTATAGCCGTATTTCCGGGGAACAACATCTGAATAAATGATGACAAACCGTGTTACCGATTGAGTCTTCTCCTTACTGTACGCAACTGCTTTAACGGATTTCCTTCCGGTCAGGCATGTAAACGAGGCACCGACTGAACATTCCCATGGAGCTGAAGTTAAAACAGTTACAGCTTTCCCGTCGAAAAAAACCTTTACCGAGTCAATTGACTCTTCTTTACCTTCGGGAATAAGCGCGACCTTTACCCGGTCGTTAAGCTTGTATTCAGAATTTTCATCGGGTGATAACATTTTTATCATGATCGCCGGATATTCAGCCTGCTTTACCTTTGATGCCTCATTCAAAGGCTCGGGGCTATTGCTGCGACGGCTGGAACAGGAGATGATCCATGAAACAAGGATAATTGAAAATAACAACAGAATGTATTTCTGATAATCACTCTTCATTTTGTTTGGCTTTCTTCCCGAACAATCGCCTCAGACTGTTTTTCCGTGCTGCAGCAATCTGCCGCTCCATTTCCTGCTGGTGCAGATCAAATGGAACCAGCATCTGCCATACTTCACTCCAGCCGGGAAATCCTCCTACATTTTTGTCATCAATATAAATATCAGCATCAATTTTTCTGCTGATGGTTTCGTCAAACATTTCTTCAGGGTAATTTTTATTTACAGCATAAAACTCGATCCCGTTCCTCCTGCAGAACTCCACAGCCTCATCGAGTTCCTTCCCATGTCTGAAAGTCCAAAGGATCAGCCTGGCACCGAGCTTCTCAAATTCCTTCAGGGTCTGAAAGGCAAAAAGCTTCTCTTTCCCGATTCCCGGATAATCATGCTCAACAATGGTACCATCAAAATCTACGGCAATCCTTATGCTTTTGAAATTGATCATTCAGACAGTTTTATTAAATGATGCAAATCTAATAATTTCTGCCGATCAACTGAAATTTATCATAATTTTGCTTTCCTTGCTGACAGAAAATATTGCCACCATTATGAAACACATTCCAAATCTTATCACGTCACTTAATCTTGCTGCAGGATTTATAGCGCTCGTCTTTGCCGCAAACGGTGATACGGTAACAGCATCATGGTTAATCCTTACGGCAATGATATTTGATTTTCTCGATGGCTTTTCGGCAAGATTATTAAAAGCATATTCCGCGATCGGGAAGGAGCTTGACAGCCTGGCTGATGTAGTAAGCTTTGGAGTTGCCCCTGCATTTATAATCCACAAAATGCTTGTCACTTCACTGGGGGATATTCCGCCATCAGTTCCGGGATCAGGGGCAGGGCTGTCGGATATTATGATATATGTACCGGTGTTAATGCCTGTATGTGCAGCTTTACGGCTTGCCAAATTCAACATCGACACAAATCAGACCTCATCTTTTCATGGACTACCCACACCTGCAAATGCAATCGCTGTTATTTCGGCTGTAGTTGCTGCACATTATTCTTCTATGCCTTTGCTGAAATCATTTACAGAGTCGCCGGCTGCTCTGATACTTTATACAGTAGCTTTATCCTTACTCATGGTTACTCGTCTCCCATTATTATCCCTCAAATTCACAAATCTGAAGTTTAAGGGAAATGAAGGCAGATATATCCTCATCGGGTTGTCATTGATAACGTTCATATTCTTCGGTCTGGCCATGACTCCGCTGATAATACCATTCTATATAATTGTTTCGCTTATCAGTTACTATATATTCCCTGGTCCCAAAGAGGGGTCTGGTAAGCATCAGTAAACCAGAGAGTCCTTCTCTGGCCGGCGGCTAATTTTCCTCATCCTTTGCAGGAAACCTCTTTTCATAATAAGTTAATCCTGCTTTAATGATGAACCAGCATATTATGATGAATGCCGGCCAGATCAGGTAGTCTATAATTCCTTTTATATACATACATTTATTTTTATTCTTGTCTTATTTCATCACTTTGTCCTCAAGGGACATTTTGTCTTTTGTCCTTTAATAAACGTGCCCTTCCGATTTCATTTCTTCTGCCGTTATTCTTTTGTCGTTTATCGATTTCCAGGCGTACCAGATATATGCGAATACGAACGGTACTATGAAAGATACATACATCATGGTCTTCAGTGTAATCAGACTTGAAGATGCTTTCACGATTGTCAGCGAGCTGTTCAGATCATAGGCTGACGGGTAAAAAGCTGTCCCGTTAAAACCTGCGGTCAGGAACAATGCAAAAACAGCAAGTACTGTACCGGTCCCGCAGTACCAGATGCCTGTGCGGCTTCCTTTGAATATCGTTATTCCTATTCCGGAAAGAACTCCGGTCACACCTGCCAGGAAAAGTATCAGTACCAGAGGCATCTGAATAAGATTATGCAGGTACTTATATTTTTCCATGCTCACTATTCCGGTTACCTTATCAAAGGCAAATCCCTGCGACAGAAGAAGTGTTATAATGAAGAACAGGAAAAAGACCAGGAAAGCAATCGAGTTCATTACCAGTTTCCTGTTCGAGTTATCTATGAGTTCTTTATCATCAACTGAGTTGATGATGTAAAGCAGGCCATTGGTCCTTGCAAGGAAAAGCACTGCCAGACCCAGGGCAATATTTCTTCCGCTGAGCAGTGCCTCAAGTCCGTGCCAGGGAGTTGCCCATTTTACCTGGTTCATTTCGTTCAGACTGAATTGTGAACCGGTAAAGAAAGTGGCCACTGCAACGCCAATAAGGAAAGGACCAATAGAACCATTCAGGAACAGAAAGATATCAAAGGTTCTCTGTCCGAGGACATTTGCAGGCTTCGATCTGTATTCATAAGCAATCGCCTGGATAATAAAGCTGAACAATATTGCTATCCATACCCAGTAAGCCCCACCGAAACTGGCAGAATAAAACAGGGGAAATGAAGCAAAAAAAGCACCTCCGAAAGTAACCAGCGTTGTAAAAGTAAACTCCCATTTCCTTCCCATTGCATTGACTATCATTGTCTTCTGGAGATTACTCTTTGGGAGTGAAAAGATCATCGATTGTCCGCCCTGGACAAACATCAGGAATACAAGCAGGCTTGCCAGAAGAGAAATGATTATCCACCAGTAGTGCTGCAGGAAAATATGTGAAATCATTAATGTCATGGTTTGATCCTCCTAATGGTTTGGTCCAAGTTTGATTTGTCTGATCATAATTGAAACTTCGGCTATCAGCAACAGCGTAAAGAGAACTGCAAAAAGCATAAATGTGGTGATTACTGATCCCGGTCCGATCTGTGAGACGCCAGCGGATGCAGGCATAAGATCCTGTATGATCCATGGTTGACGTCCCATTTCTGCCAGCACCCAGCCCATTTCTCCTGCAACATAAGGAAGCAGAATTGAGCACAGGGCAACCCAAAGAAACCACCTGTTTTTAATGAGGGTACCCCTGAAGAGAAAGAACAGGGCCAGAGCAAAGACCAGGATAAAGTAAAATCCCAGCATTACCATCAGGTGAAAAGTATAGAAGGCAACTTTTACGTTCGGCACCACCTCTTCAGGTTTTCCCAGGAATGCATAGCCAAAATACCTGAAATAATTGTCAATGAATTTCTTATCGCGGAACATTCCGGAAATACCTTCGGCTTTTTGAAGATCGTTGTTTTGCTTGGCAGCTTTGTACTCGGCAAGAAGATCTCGCGCGGTCCTGCCTCTGGTGATCTTTTCCGATACCGGCATTATACCCTGTGAAGCGTTGCCATTGACCAGGTCATAAAGGCCCGGGACATAAGTGTCCTTGTCGCCTCCTGTCATAACTGAAAGGAATCCTGGAATCTGAATTTTAAATACAAAATCATTAACAGCTTTTTCGCCGAGCTTCCTGTCCGATTTTTTCAAAACTCCGACAGCTATAAGACCCGCATTCTGCCTGCCTTCATACAGAGCCTCAAAGGCGGCAAATTTTACAGGCTGTGCCTTTGCCAGGGTCCTTGCCGAAGAATCGCCGGTATAGGCGACAAGAAGAGAAGAGAACAGGCCGAATATACCGGCAATAAGGATGCTTCTTTTAGCCAGGAAATCTTCACGTTTCCTGAGAAGGTACCAGGCGCTTATACCGAGGACAAACATTGAGGCAAGCAGAAATCCTGATGAAATCGTGTGCAGGAATTTACTGACAGCCACCTCATTGAAGAGCACCTGCCAGAAACTGACCATTTCATTTCTTGCTGTTTCGGGATTGAATACCATACCGACAGGATTTTGCATCCAGGCGTTGGCCACAAGGATCCATAATGCCGAAAGACTGGCACCTATGGCAACCAGCCATGATGATACCAGGTGGAATTTCCTGCTGACTTTGTTCCACCCGAAAAACATGACGGCAACGAAGGTTGATTCGAGAAAAAATGCCAGGATCCCTTCGATAGCCAGTGGTGCTCCGAAAATATCCCCGACAAACCAGGAATAATTTGACCAGTTGGTCCCAAATTCGAATTCGAGAATTATACCGGTCGCGATGCCAATTGCAAAATTGATCCCGAAAAGTGTCATCCAGAATCTGGTAATACGCTTCCATTCCTCATTGCCTGTCCTGACATAAATTGTCTCCATTATGGCAATAATAAATGAGAGACCCAGTGTAAGAGGCACGAAAAGCCAGTGGTATATGGCCGTCAGGGCAAACTGAGCCCTCGACCAATCCACCAGGGTTATATCGACGTTTTCAATCATAATATTAATTTGATATTAACCTGAAACTATATTGATATCACTTTGAAATTAACTGATCCAGTACATATTCGCTCTTTTGCTCATCAGTTTCATATTTTTTCTGAAGGAAATCCCGGAAAAAGAAAATCTTCAGGATTATAAAAATTACAAACAGCTTGACCAGGATAATTATCCAGACACGTTTTCCCCACCACGACATGGTTCTGAATCCGTCATGGTAAAAACGGAACAACCTGTTTACTGCAGAGATCATTGTATTCATCCTTAACCCTGTTCAGGCTTGATTTTTTTTCGTATTCTTTTCTTTTTAGCCGGTTCCTTGTCGTTGTTTTTCTTAACAGAATCGCTCTCACCTTCTTCCGAATCTTCATATGATAAGCTTGAGGTTATTTTCTTAACCGCCTTGAATCCGTAAAAGAACTCCCTGGCAAAAACTCTCAGTACAGTGTAGGCCGGGATACCGAGTATCATTCCGGGTAAACCTGCAGCAAAACCTGAAGCAAGCACAACGACAAAAATCTCAAGAGGATGTGCTCTGACGCTGTTTGAAAAAATTACCGGCTGTAATATAAGGTTGTCAATAAATTGTGTCGCTGCCACAACTATGCTCATATATGCCACCAGGGGGACCACCACAGCCGTAAAATCGAGGGTCATGTGGGAGGCGACTCCCATGATCGTTACAATAAAAAATCCAAGCCATGGTCCCACATATGGAATTACATTCAGTATTCCGATGATAAGCCCCATGACCAGTGCCTGCTGAAAATCAATTCCGACAATAGTCATCCCGATATCGATCAGTATCATTACACAGGTACTCTGGATGAAAATCCCGATAAAGTACCTTGTAAGAAGATTTTTTACGGAATTGAGGGCCCTGGTTACATTATCCACATACTTATCAGGTATCCACATCAGTATCGATTCAAAGAAAAGGTGCTGATCCTTAAGAAAGAAGAAGGTTATAAATGTTATCGAAAATATTGCTACAGCAAAGTTCCCCAGTATGCCGAGAATAGATCCGATAAAATTCTGAATCAACTCAACGTTAAGGATATCTGATATCTTTGAGCCAATATAATCCTTGATTGATATCTGATTTGAGATATCCGGATTTATGGTTTTGAATAATTCTTCAATTTTGTTAATGGGACCCTCAACAATCTGGACAATTTTTTCACTGTCAATTGATGAAAGATAATTTATCTGCTTGGAAACAAGGGGGATAAAAATTATAAAGAACAGGATAATCACTCCCCAGATGATTATCAGGGTCAACAGCGCACTGACAGCGCGCGGAAAGTACCATTTTCTTATTCTTATCCGGCAAAAAAGGTCAACAAGCGGCCGGCCAATTATCGAAAAGACACCCGAAACTAAAATATATACAACTATATTCCTGAAGTACCACAGCGCCGCGAGAAAGAGCAATATTCCTAAAAAGATCAGGATGTTCCTTAAGGTGGCTTTCATCTGTGATTGAGGTTTTTCTATACAAACCTAATCAGAAAATATGGAATTCCCTAAAAATTCCATGAATCCTACACTGCCATTTTGTCTGTTTAAATGTCATTTTATGTGTCATTATGTCAGGTTATGGGTTTTGGAACAGAAATTGAAATTAACAGGTTAAAACTTAAAAATGTTTAACTTAAAATAATGGAGGACAAAACCATGTTACCAACAATTTCAGAAAGAACTTTCAGGCCATTTTACATGCCCAGCTTTTTTGATGATGATTTCTTTCCTGTATTAAATACCAGGACCAGTTCAATGCCGGCCGTTAATATCAGGGAAGATGAGAAAAGATTCACACTCGATCTTGCAGTTCCCGGGATTGACAAGAAGGAATTGAAGATTGACATAAACGAGGATGTACTTACAATCTCTTCTGAAACAAAAAATGAATCAGAAGAGAGCAAAGACGGTTACAAGAGAAAAGAATTCAGCTATTCATCTTTCTGCAGAAGTTTTCAGATCCCTGAAAATATAAATAAAGATAAGATTGAAGCTAACTACAAAGATGGGATCCTCAGTGTCACTCTTCCCAAAGCTGAAGAAGAAAAGCATAAGATTTCACGGCAGGTTAAGATCTCATAAATAAAAAATCCCGGTCAATTACCGGGATTTTTTATTTAAGAACAATTTTAAAGTATCGTCCGGGCAAACCTTTTTCCAAATTCAATCATTGCATCCTTCTTTGATGCACCAGGGGAAAATTTAAAGGATGCAGCTTCTTCAAAAGTCTTTAATTTCAGGTTTCTGAAATTATCAAGGATGATCTTCACAGCCTCGCCGCTCCATCCATACGATCCGAAAGCACCGGCAGCCTTACCTTTGTCGCGCATCGGATTGATCAACGCAAAAAGCTTGTAAACAGGAAGCAGGGTATTCTGATTGATAGTGGGTGATCCTGCAAGAATTGCATCAGCAGTCGTCAGTTTTGCATCAAGTTCTGCTGAAGGGATATTTTCTATATCTGCCATTTCTATATCAAAACTGCCGGCTTCGCGGATTCCCTGAGCAATGTATTCTCCAGCCTGCTTTGTATAACCATAAGCCGATACATAGGCAATAAGTACTTTCCTGACCGGTTTGTCAGCAATGAGGTTCAGGTACTCATTCGAGTACTTTTCAGTCAGGTCAACTATATCCCACAGATGGTCACGGTGAACCGGACCATGTCCCGGGCATATAACATCGATCTGCAGAGGTCTGATCTTCCCGATTGCCTTCACCATGAATTTGCTGAAGGGTTTCAGAATAACATCGAAATAATACTTAAAGGTGTTCAGATATTCAGGCGTAAGTTCACTGAGCATACGGTGGTCGCAGTAATGTGCAGCGAATGAGTCACAAGTAAACAAAATCCTTTCTTCTTCCAGATAAGTATAAATTGAATCGGGCCAGTGCAGATTTGGTGCGGAAATAAACCTTAATGTCCTGTTTCCGAGATCAAGCGAATCACCATCCTTAACGATCAATGATCTGAATGGCTTGTTCATAATATCTTCGAGATACCTGATCGCGTTTCCGCTTCCCACTACAGTTGCATACGGTGCAATATCGAGGAGGACCGACAGGCTCCCTGAATGATCCGGCTCGGTATGATCAAGAATAATGTACTGAATTTCGCCGGGATCAGTAACTGACTTCAGCTTCTTCAGGTATAGACCGCTGAATTTTTCTTTGGCAACTTCAACGACAGCTTTTTTAGTGGCATCGATGAAAAAGGAATTATAGGTTGTCCCTGATTCAGTGGTCATTACAATATCAAACGTTCTGATATCATAATCGAGGATCCCGATCCATTTTACACCGGGGGTAATATCCAGAATATTATCTTCATTTCTTTCCATAAAAACATTTTTCAGATTTTGGCAATAATACTTTTGTTGGCCTTAACCTGTTGAAGGATCGGCACCTCAATCTCGGTTCCCAACGGAAGAAAAATATCGACTCTCGATCCGAATTTTATGAATCCAAGTTCATCGCCCTGGGTTACCGTCTGATCTTTTTTTGCATATGTTACTATCCTGCGCGCAATTGCACCAGCTATCTGGCGTACAAGAATCTCTGTCCCGTTTCCGGTTTCAATAACAATTGTACTCCTTTCATTCAGCTCGGAAGATTTAGGATGCCATGCAACCATATAATTACCGGGATGATAGTTTACATATTTTATATTCCCCGATACCGGATACCTGTTGCTGTGCATATTAAAAGGTGACATAAAAATCGAAATCTGCAGACGTGTATCCTTAAAATATTCTGATTCCACAGTCTCTTCAATCACAACCACTTTCCCGTCGGCAGGAGCATAGATCAGTCCCGAATCAGGCTCAAGGTTCCTTGCCGGAAGACGGAAGAAAAAAAGAATAAAAATATAAAGCAAAAGAGAGAATATAAGGAAAATCAATCTCATCAGAGTATTATCCGACCAGATAATACCTGCAAGAATATTGAGGATAACCAGGATCAAAAATCCCAGGGCCAGTATCTTGTATCCTTCCTTGTGAATAGCCATTCTGAAATAATCTGCACAAAACTAATTAAGACTTCTCAATCAACCAAAAAGCGAAATAAAAAGATAAACAAGCGGGAATGAGATGACAGTGCTGTCGAAACGATCCAGAAATCCGCCATGTCCGGGTAATATTGTTCCGGAGTCTTTCACTCCCATGCTTCTTTTAAGCATAGATTCAGCAAGATCTCCATATGTACCTGCAACAGAGATTAATACTGATATAAATATCCATCCTGCAGTATCAACAACACCAAGCCAGCCTGAGAGCAGCCATGCTGCCAGCATAGTAACCACCATACCGCCAAAAAATCCTTCCCATGATTTTTTTGGTGAAATGCGTTCCATGAGCCTGTGCCTGCCGATTAAAATCCCGATCAGGTATGCTCCTGTATCGTTTGCCCAGAGCAGAAGGAGAAATCCGACAACAATTCCCGGTGAGAAGATTATATTATCATGAGGCAGGATTGATTCGAGACCTGTCCTCGAGAATGCTGAAAAGGGAAACAATGAGAAAGGAACTGCAATGTAGATAACAGCAAAGAATGTATGTGCCAGTGAGTCAAAAGGCTTATCCTGCTTCCTGTAAAGTTCTGCTATCATTATTATTGTTACCAGCGGGAATAATGCCAGGTAATAATCCACGGTTATCAATCCTGACGCCACAAGAGTTGAGATAACATAAAGGGCTGCGCCGGTAATAATACCACTTACCATCTGTGCACGGATGCCCGTATTTCTTATCATCATGTAGTATTCATACTGGGCACCTGCAAGCAGTATAAGACCTGTTATGAAAAACGAGACCGGATGAAGCCAGAAACCTCCCAGGATAAAAATCACTATCCATACAGCTGTAAGTGTCCGCCTGTAGAAATTGCCCAAATCTGCTATTTTTTGCTTTTAGACTTTTCTCCCTTATTTTTTCCGGAAGCTTTATCTGAAGCCTCTTTCTCTTTCCCGGATGCCTTTGCCGATCCCGGTTTTTTCTTAATTCCGGATCCTTCCGGCACAACTTCCTCCCTGACTGGTGATTCAAGGGATTTTTGTTTTTCTGCAGATTCTTTTTCTTCCTTTAATATGTCTGCCTTTCTTTTACCAAAGATCCTTTCGAGATCTTCACTGAAGATAACTTCCTTCTCAAGCAGTAATTCTGCCAGTTCTGTCAGTCCCTTTAATATTGTTCCGCAGGACTTCCTGGGCACGCAGGTATGACTCCTCAATAATTTGTTTAACTTCCTGGTCAATCAGTTCAGCTGTTTTTTCGCTGTATGGTTTTGTGAATCCAAAGTCGGACTGGCCTGAGGAATCATAGAAACTGATATTTCCGACTTTATCGCTCATTCCGAAGAATGAAACCATGGCATACGCCTGTTTGGTAATTTTCTCGAGATCGCTGAGTGCACCGGTTGATATCTTGCCAAAAACGATCTGTTCAGAAGCCCTTCCTCCCAGAGCATAAGCTATTTCGTCAAGAAGTTGTTCGCGTGTGGTAATTTGTCTTTCTTCGGGCAAATACCAGGCGGCACCCAGTGCTCTTCCGCGGGGTATTATTGTGACCTTAAGCAGGGGACTTGCGTGTTCAAGAAGCCAGCTTACGGTTGCATGACCGGCTTCGTGATAGGCTATGGTTTTTTTCTCTACCATAGAGATGATCTTGTTTTTCCGTTCAAGACCACCTACAATCCTGTCGATGGCATCAAGAAAATCCTGCTTTTCAACGACAGTTTTATTTTTCCGGGCCGCGATCAGCGCTGATTCATTACATACATTTGCTATATCCGCACCTGAAAAACCAGGGGTCTGTTTCGCAAGAAATGCAATATCAAAACCTTTCTCGAGCTTTATCGGCCGCAGATGTACTTTGAAAATCGCTTCCCTTTCATTAAGGTCAGGCAATTCAACATGGATCTGGCGGTCAAATCTTCCGGCCCTGAGCAATGCCCTGTCGAGGATATCGGCCCTGTTTGTGGCGGCAAGGATAATCACCCCCATGTTCGTTCCAAAACCATCCATCTCCGTAAGAAGCTGATTAAGGGTGTTCTCCCTTTCATCATTTGATCCGAAATTTACGTTTCTCCCCCTTGCCCGGCCAACAGCATCTATCTCATCAATAAAGACAATACAGGGAGCCTTTTCCTTCGCCTGCTTGAAGAGATCCCGTACCCTCGAGGCTCCCACGCCAACGAACATCTCAACAAAATCGGAACCTGAGATCGAAAAGAACGGCACATTGGCTTCACCGGCCACTGCTTTGGCAAGGAGCGTTTTCCCTGTACCCGGAGGTCCGATCAACAGCGCCCCCTTTGGTATCTTGCCTCCAAGCTGGGTATATTTTTTAGGATTCTTGAGAAAATCAACAATTTCCATTACTTCAGTCTTTGCTTCCTCAAGTCCGGCAACATCACTGAAGTTTAACTTCACATTGGTATCCTTGTCGAAGATCTGGGCTTTTGATTTCCCCACACTGAAGATACCACCTGCACCTCCGGCTCCTCCTCCCGACATACGGCGCATAAGGAACATCCAGAGGACAATCAGTCCGATGAACGGCAATGTCCATCCCAGTATCTCTCCTATGTAGTTATGACGGGTTTCAGATTCAGGATAGATTATATCATTTTCTGCATATCCTGCATTTTTCTGCTCTTCAAGGATAAAGGGTTCAAATGTGGTGTTATCGCCAATGTTATATGTATAATTTGGTTTTAATGCTCCAAATCCTATTCTTCCGCCGCTGTTTTTCGGAAGGTCCGGGTATCTTCCCGATTCCAAAGCCTCTTTTTTCAGGAAAATCTCAGCTGTCTCTTTGTTGATGACAATAATTCTTTCAATATCCCGGTCGACGATCATCTTCTTCAGATCGCGCGTTTGCGCCTTAGGGATCGACTTGCCGCCATAAATCAAGTTAATGGCAATAAAAGAGAATGCCAGAATGGCAAAAATCCAGTTTGAATTGAATTTCGGCTTTATGTTTTTATCAGAGGATTTCAGAGTCCCCTTTTTTTTATAATCGTCTTCGGCCATAAAATTTGACTTAATTAAGGTTATCTCTCATCGATTCCATCGGTGCATCAGCCCAAAGCGATTCAAGGCTGTAAAACTGCCTGTACTCTTCAAGAAAGATATGTACAACGACATTCCCGTAATCGAGCAGAACCCAGAAACAGTTGTCGAGCCCCTCAATATGTGATGGCTTTTCACCTGTCTCCTTTCTTACAGTATCCTCTACTGAGTCGCAAAGAGAATCAATCTGGTTAACTGAAGATCCATGGCAGATGATAAAATAATCTGTTATCCTGTTTTCGAGCTTTCTCAGATCAATTTTAAGAACGTCCTTCCCCTTCTTTTCAAATAATCCCTTCACTACACTTCCCAGGAGCAATTCAGTTTCGTCCTGTCTTTTCTTCATCAAAAAAATCTCCTTTAAATATCAAGATGCAAAAGTACAAACTTTTATCTGTATTTTTGTCACTGTCAGTCTCTTTTTACAATTTCAGTGCCATTACGTCTTTCCGCTGAAATAATGACATTTATGACATGTTTTAAGTAAATCCCTGCATTGATGATAATCGGTACAAAGCTCATTTTTTGTAAAAATATTGAATCAACCAATACCTGTGCCTCCGCCTTAATGCAATCTGAATCCGTACCGGAGGGCACAATCATATATACAAATTTCCAGTCAGCCGGAAGGGGTCAAAAGGGCAACAGATGGGTAAGTGAAGATGGCAAGAATCTTTTATTCAGCATAGTTTTGTTCCCTGAAATGGTGAGCCCGAAAGATCAGTTCATTATTTCGATGTTCGTATCCCTGGGCATCTGCGATTTTCTGAAAACCTTTATACCTTACTGTAAAATCAAATGGCCCAATGATATTTACGCCGGGGATGACAAAATAGCAGGCATTCTCATCGAGAACTCATTAACTGGAAATTCCATCACCAGCTCTGTAGCCGGAATCGGACTGAACATTAACCAGGTCAGTTTCCCCGGCTCCATACCTAATCCCGTTTCATTGAAGATGCTTACAGGAAAAGATTTTAATCCTGATCTTTGCCTGAAGCAACTTGCCGGCTGCCTTGACAAACGATACAAGCAGGTTATTTCGGAAAAGCATACTGAGATCAGAAATGAATATGTTTCATCTCTTTACCGGTTAAATGAATGGCACGGTTTTAAATCTGAAAGCGGGATCTTCGAAGGAAGGATAGTGTCCGTAACTGAATCGGGATGCCTTCGAATTGAGGAAAAGGCCGGGAAAGTAAGGGAATTCTCATTCAGGGAAGTTGATTTTACAATTTAAGAAAAGGTGCTGGGTGCTGGGTGCTTGATGCTGGGTTTTTACAACCTGCAACATGCAACCCGCAACCTGCAATTTCTTCTATTTAGCATTCCGCCAGCCCGTGAACTTCTCCATTTCATCAACCATCTTCTCGAGGAAATCTCCAATTGGTTTTGCGGCCATCATTTTCAACAGAGGATTCAAATGGGCCTCCAGTCTTAGATGCACTTCTGCCTTGCCCGCAATGTTCTCTTTAATCTTCAATATCAGTGAAAAATCATTGGACTGCAGAACATTCCCATTATAGATCACCTTATTATGAGGATCTTTTTCAGTAAGATTTATATTGACATTACCCAGAGGTGATATATTAAAACTGCACGATTCTCTCTCAATATTTAATTTATCTATCGAGGCACCATCGGGGATAAATTGACTGAAATTCCTGATATCGGTTACAAAATCAAATATTTCTGATGGTGTGCAGGTCAGTTTCCCTGTCCTGCTTTCAAATGTTGATATATCTGACATAGCTTTAGCGGTTTACTCCCCAGTTTCCGGGATCCGTTCTCCATTGGTTCAGAGTTTCGACATCCTGTTTATTAATATACCCCGATTCAACGGCTGACATGATAAGTGTGCTGTAGTTGCTGAGTGTATGGAGTTCACATTTCGCGGCAGTAAAACCATCGGCTGCCTTTTTGAATTCATATGTAAAGATAGCAGCCATGCCAAGAAGATCACAGCCTGCATCCCTCAGTGCTTTTACAGCGCCAAGGCTGCTGCCTCCTGTTGAAATAAGATCCTCAATTACAACAACTTTCTGGCCCGGCTCAAAATAACCCTCAATCTGGTTTCCAAGGCCGTGTTCCTTTGCCTCCGATCTTACATAAATAAATGGCAATCCAAGCTTTTCTGCCACCAGCACTCCATGCGCAATGGCTCCTGTAGCGACACCGGCAATCAGTTCAGTACCACGATAATACTTTGTCACCATTTCAGCAAATGAATCACGTATATAGGATCTGACCAGCGGAAACGAAAGTGTTTTGCGGTTATCACAATAAATAGGGGATTTCCATCCCGAAGCCCATGTAAAAGGATTTGATGGTTGTAATTTAATTGCTTTAATTTGTAAAAGATATTCAGCGGTCTTTTGGGCACAATTCTCCATGTAAAAATGTATAAAGTTCATTTTGAAAACAGATTCATAATGATCAGTCCGGAGCCTGACCGGATACAAAAATACGGGTTATTCCATAAGTTTTACGCAACCAGTGAACTTTATAAATTAATATCTGATTTCCAGGCTGATAGTTCGATCCAGTCTGTCAATATTTACGGGACGAATATCAGGCATATCTGGAAGATATTCAGAATATATTTTACTGAAGTGGGTGCGGCCGGCGGTCTGGTAAGGCATACTGAAGGGAAATATCTCTTCATAGAAAAGAAAGGGAAGCTCGATCTTCCCAAGGGCCATGTTGAGCCTGGTGAGGAGCCTGAAGCATGTGCATTGCGGGAAGTGAATGAAGAGTGCGGGATCACGGGTCATTCAATTGTAAAAGCACTTCAGCCAAGTTACCATACATACAGCTGGGAAGGTATTTCATACCTTAAGAAAACCAGCTGGTTTCTGATGGAATATGACGGTGAGATGGTAACTGAACCTCAGATCAATGAGGGTATAACAAAAGTAGAATGGCTCTCACCCGATGAGCTAAACAAGATAAAGGGCGCAGCCTGGTTGTCGCTGATGGATCTTATAAATACCTCGGTCCTGAGAACCTGACCAATGCTGTTACTGTTGCTGGGTGCTGGTGTGCTGGTTGCTAGGTGCTGGTTGCTTATTAATTGGCAGAACCAACCAGCAACAAGTACCCAGCAACCAGCAACATAGACTTTTAAAGATCTTCTCCCTTGTAATCTTTCAGGTTTATTGCTGATGGAACAAATCTTGAGGCATCGCCGCCGCTTCGTATGATATCGCGTACAATCGTTGAATTAATGGGTGTATGTTCGGGTATTGTCAGAAGGAACACTGATTCCACTTCCGTTGCAAGAGCTCTGTTAACCTGTGCTATTGCTCTTTCAAATTCAAAGTCAGCCGCAGTTCTCAGTCCTCTCAGCAGGTAACGGGCACCTTTTGCGAGGCAATAGTCTACAGTGAGTCCTTCATAATGGTCAACCTTTACCCTGGGTTCATCCTTAAAAACAGTGGTTATCATTACTTTCCTGACATCCAGAGGGTAGTAACTTTTCTTCAGTGCATTGGCTCCTACTGCAATGATGATCTCATCGAACAGGCTGAGGGCTCTCCTGACAATTCCTTCATGACCGATTGTAAACGGGTCAAAAGAGCCTGGGAAAACAGCAATTTTTTTCATTCAAATATAACTTACTTTAATATGTATTTGATATTAAATAATTTACTTCACGACAATGCTTTATCAGGTACAAATAAGGTACAAAAACATATCAAAAGCTTAGTATAATATGTTGCGAAAGTAATAATTTAAGTTCAGAAATTTCCTGGGATTCTCCAATCTTTTAAGTTTCTATGATACCACTTTTAATCGAAAATATAGTTCTTCGACCTGGTAATTACATTTTGTAGGTTGATT
>CAWHGX010000008.1:0-62388 GCA_963828775.1 uncultured Bacteroidales bacterium
ATGTCACAGTTCCTATATTTGACACCTGATCCCACGTATACTTCCAGCCTGACAAAGCAACAATACTTTTAATAAAAGTTGAAGGACTGATCGTAAGATTGTTGGAAATCCCGACGCAGGACATATTGGAATTATTAACATAACCGATTTCTCCTTCTTCATGACTTAATCCTCCAATCCCGAATATTGAAAAAACACCTGCCTTCCTGGTGGGATGATATATCTTAAATGAAATATCCTGAAAATCAGGAACACTCATTAACTGTATCCCCATGTGTTGAGCTATCCTGAGGGTGCTGTACCTGTATTGAGCAATATAGGTTGTATTCGAGGATTTTTTCAATGGTCCTTCTATCATCAACTCGGTCCCGATCAAACCTGCCTGGATGGTTTGTTCATGTCTTTCATTATTACCTGTCCTGAGGCGGATATCAAAAACACCGGAGAGGGCGTTTCCGTATTCAGCAGGGAATGCACCGGATAAAAAGTCTGATCCGGCAATCATATTATTGCTTATAATACTCACACCGCCTCCGGACGCTCCAATATCAGAAAAGTGATTCAGATTTGGTATCTCAATTCCTTCCAGTCTCCATTGCAAACCTTTTGGACTGTTCCCCCTTATAGCTATATGGTTTTTCCCGTCATTGGTTGATACAACGCCCGGGTATGAGATTATTGCACGGGAAATATCCGACATGGATCCGGGATAAACTTCTATTTCGTTCGCCGAGAAACTCCGGCCGCTGACAACCACAATATCATTGATCGTTTCTGACTTATTGTCTCTGGCATTAATTGTTACTTCTGACAAGTTAACAACTGATTCTTCCATTTCCACGGATACAATGTACTCTTTCCCCGAAGTAACCAGTATATTTGAAACGATTTTGGGCTCATATCCGACAGATGAGAATTTCAGATCATGCCTTCCTACCGGTACATTTTCAAATCTGAAATCTCCGTTCTCATCGCTTACAATCCCTGTCAGAGGACTTGTTGAACTGAGAACTATATTTACTCCCGGCAGGGGAGTTTTGGAGTCCAGGTCGAGTATTCTCCCTTTAATGGTTTGTTTAAGTAAAACCTTTTCTGGTTGTGGAGTCAGAGGAAAGATGAGTATTTTATTTCCTTTCTCGATATATTGAAGTGAATCACCTGAAAAAATATAGTCCAGATGCTCTTTAATGCTCTGGCTGACAGCTTCAATATGGACCTGTTTGTTCAATGGTACATCCTGCCCGAAGCTGAAAGTAAATTCCCCTTCATTGCTCATTTTATTCAGGAATTGCCTTACCGTGAGTGTTTCCTCAGGGAATTGCATTACTCTGCTCAATATCGGGGATTGCGAAAAAGAGATCCGGGGAAATCCTAAAAAAATGATTATCAGTAAAATCCTGTTAATAAGGGATTTAGTATGTGAATCGTAAAAATATGCTGGTCCGGATCTTTTCATTATCGTTTTCTAACGGGAGTAAAAGGTTATTGTATCCGCATTCAAAGTATAATCGAGCTTCAAGACCAGTTTTATCTCTTCAAGTACACTTTCCAGTACCTGGTTGTCAAAGCGGGACGTAAGACGGAAATCATCTTCACCTGTATTCTTCAGTTTAAACTCTTTATTATAGAACTTCGTCAGTTCTGCAAGAACATTCTCTATTCTTTCATCAGTGAAATTCAGGATTCCCGTTTTCCAGCTCAGAAAATTTGCATCCAATGACTCAGTTACAGAGATAGCCCCATTTCGTAAAAAAGCCTGTTCACCTTTTGTTAAAATAGTCTTGTTAGTCTTAGTATCAGGCGTAAAAAATGAAACTTTGCCGTTTATTACATGTATATCCACGGAACCATCAGTCCTGTCAGATTTTAAATTAAAAGAAGTGCCAAGAACTTCAACTATGGCATGTGAATTGATATTAATCCGGAATAATTTATCCGGATCCTGAGTAATATCGAAATATCCTTCTCCTTTTAAATCTACCTGTCTGTGGTTCCTTTGGAATCTTCCGGGATATTTAAATTCGGAAAATTTGTTAAGAAAAACGCTGGAACCATCGGGGAGTATTATCTCTTTTTTAGAATCACCGGTACTCACAAGGATCATTTCCGGTGGTCTGAAAATAAATTGTCTTGCCAGAAATCCGATTCCCAGAAGAATAATTAAAACTGCTGCTGCTCTCAGGAAACGGATCATATTCTCTTTCAGGAAAACCGGAGCACTGGATTTTCTGTCCTCGAAATTTATCCGTTTCCTGATTGTCTGCCAGTCCTCAATTTTATCAACGGCTTGAAAACTCTTTATGTTTTCAGAATGATCCCAGATCTTCTTTAATTCTTCAACTGTTTTCCTGTTCCTGGGACCTTCATTCAACCAAATGTCGAATTCTTCCTTTTCCCTTGCCGTGAAATCGCCTGAGAGGAATCTGACAATCCTGCCTTCATCGGTTATATGTGCTGAATTCTTTTTCATAGTTTCTTCTATTAAGACAGTTGTATTTAGAAACACACGTATCCTAACACTGAATGTTCTTTAAAATTTTTCCTTATAATATATTTAATGAGCTGTTTTTCTATGACTTAAAATAGTCCTGAAGACAATTCCTGAGTATTTTTAATGCTTTCGATATTTGTGTTTCTACTGTCCGTATTGAAAGATTAAGAGTCTGTGCTATTTCCCTGTTCTTCTTTCCTTCAACTCTGCTCATCAAGAAAATCTTCCGGCATTGTTCAGGTAATTGTGATACAATTTTATAAATCCGGTACTCGAGTTCAGACTCCATTATCTTATCTTCTGAATCTGATACGGAGGCTTCTTGCAGATTAAGATTCTCAAGATTTCTTTCCTGTCCCTGAATTTGCATTAGATGATTCAGGCATCTGTTTCTGACCGACCGGAACAGATAGGATTTTAGAGAAGTAGTAATGATCAGCGAGTTCCGGATTTCGAACAGGTGCACAAAAAGATCCTGTACGATTTCTTTAGCTACTTCAAGGTCTTCTACATACTTTTTAGCAAATGCTGATAGTAAGAGATAATACTCATTAAACAACTGTTTATATGTACCTTCGTCGCCAGCCTTCAGTCCAATGATTATTTTGTTGTCGTGACCGCTCAATTCCATTTATAAACAGACGTTTGAATTACACAATGAAAGTTAAGAAATTAAATTCAGGTAAGCTGACAGGAAACATCTGATTTATACTTTACTTTCGGTGGCACCACAACATAAAATAAAAACCCTCAGGATCAATATCCTGAGGGTCTTTTATAAAAAAAGTGAAGAAACTGTTGAAGGACAAAGTTATCCTTACGTATTGTTTATTCCATCAGGCTGACCTGATAAAACTGTCACTCTTTAGCTGGCCTGAATATGGGCTCGGCTTTGTAAGCTGTATTTTCTGAAGGAATTGCATCCTGGCCACTTCATCAGGAATCCACACATCCGCCTCAATCCATGTCGAATTATCAATCCTGACAAACTTGGTGTTCTTTGAATGGTTGAATTTTCTGTTTTTCATTTTCAGGATTCATTTAAGTTACAGTAAAAACGGTAGATCAATGCAGGATATTGCATTAATACAGAGAATAATGACAAATATAAATTATCTATTTATCTCCGTTTTCCAGAATATATGGAGTAACCTGGTAAACGCAATAGTTCAGCCAGTTAGAAAACAGGAGACTTGCATGACTTCTCCACTTTACCAGAGGTGTCTGTGCCGGATCGTCATTCCTGAAATAATTCACCGGTATTTTAATATCCAAACCCTTAGCTACGTCACGGTCATATTCCGATTTCAGGGTAAGGGGATCATATTCTGAATGTCCTGTGATGAAGATCCTTTTCAAGTCCCTCGAAGCAACCAGGTAAATACCTGCTTCCTCAGAGTCGGCAAGGATTTCAAGATCCTTTACCTTTCCAATATCCTCCTTCCTGACTTCTGTGTATCTTGAGTGCGGTGCAAGAAACTCATCATCAAAACCTCTGGTTAAAAGATTGGTCCTGTTATAGATCTTATGCCTGAAAACACCGAACATCTTTTCCTTCATCATGTATTTGGGAATTCCGTAATGGTGATATAATCCGGCTTGTGAAGCCCAGCAGATGAACATTGTTGATGTTACATGAAGATCAGCCCAGTTCATAATTCTCACCATCTCATCCCAGTAATCAACTTCTTCAAATTCAAGATGTTCAATAGGAGCACCGGTAATGATCAATCCATCATATTTATGAGCTGATATATCATCAAAGGTCTTGTAGAATGAATCCAGATGCTCTTTAGGGGTGTTTTTTGACAGGTGCATCCTGGTATATATCAGGGTGATTTCAACCTGCAGGGGAGTGTTTGAAAGCAGCCTCAGAATCTGTGTTTCAGTGATGATCTTTACAGGCATCAGATTAAAGATCAGTATTTGCAGAGGTCTTATATCCTGATGAACGGCCCTTGTCTCTTTCATCACGAATATATTCTCGTTTTCGAGAATTTTTACTGCCGGCAGATTATCTGAAATATTAAGTGGCATAATTCAAATTGGATTTTCTTTTTACTGTCTGTTATTGTTATTTCCCGCTTGAAAGATACTATTTACAGAATTATTTATGACTACTTTGCTACTAAATCATCATTTATTTAATGATCCGGTCATTTTATTCAAAGCGTTTGTCAAAATCCATTTTTCTGTATTATTGAATCATCATAACGTTCTAAAGTGTTAATAATCAGGAAATATGTTCTTGTTGTCATGTGTCCGGAACCTGGTTTGCACATGTTACCTTATAAATTCCGACTCAATTTTGACGAATGCACTCAATCTGTTTATCAGGTATACGGACCTGTATTTAATCATGATTTTTTCATTGACAGGACTTAGACATTTCTATCGTATTTCCCGGCTGGTTGGACTTTAGTGTATTGACAGGCATTGATCCGCATTATACTTTTACATCAAACGGTTGAGGTCAACAGATACACAGGCAACAATGAAAACAATTTACCAGATATCATCAGAGGAATTGGGAACAGTCTTACTTAAAAGAAGGAAGATCGCCAAGGCATTGCGCTGGTGGTTACGTGAAAACGGTTTTGTATACAAGTATATGTTTTTTGTTAATTAGATCAGGAAAGGTTGGTCTAAGTTTGTTAATCATTGCCGGATTCCAAATCCGTGGTTTAGTCAAAGAGAAGGGTACGTAATTATCCTTCTCTTTTTTTTTGACAGGTTTTTATTAAATTTGCCTGTACAACAAAAGACAAATGATATGAAAAAAATCATTCTGACATTAACTTTCGTGATATTCATTTATGCCTTTGCACCTGCCCAGGACTATAATACCGGTGTTGGCCTCAGATTAGGTTTCTCAAATGGTCTGACTGTCAAGCATTTCATCGGACAGAGATCTGCCCTTGAAGGATTACTTTCAACAAGATGGCGCGGATTTGAGATCACCGGTTTGTATGAGGTCCATAACCAGGCTTTCGATGTCGAGAGGCTGAACTGGTATTTCGGAGGAGGCGGCCATATTGGATTCTGGAATGGGGATAATACATATGGCCGTTGGGGAGATGAAGGAGTGAATTATACTGTCATTGGAATAGACGGTATTCTGGGCATCGAGTATAACTTTGAGGCAGTGCCTATAAACATAAGCCTCGACTGGAAACCAGCCTTCAATCTCACAGGTTACAGCGGATTCTGGGGCGACGGCGGTGCTTTGTCGATAAGGTATATTTTCTAGTACAGCATTATTTTAATCTTGTTTTCGAACCTGTACGCTTCAGTTCAGGCGATTTTAATATTTATTCCAAATCCGGATATCTTAAAATTCATTATAAGATATCCGGATTTTTTATCCACTGAATGCAGATATTTGTTTAATTTTAAGCAAATCTATGTAATAAAAAATCAAAATTTTTCTGTGGCACATAACCTTTAAACCGGATAGTATGAAAAAGAATCTTGTACTCTCATTAATGTTTTTATTTATGCCATTTCTGGTATTTTCCCAGACCCGTTTTAACGGTCTCGATTTGAATATGGGGAATTTGTACCGGCTTTCAGATGCAAAAACACGGTCAATAAGTCCTGAGAATTTTACGGGCGAAAAAGGCAAAGCCGGCATGGCGCGTCTTGAAGACAAGGACAAACCGAATGTTGCCAATGCCGCTAATGCTGCCCGCGACCTTGGGCAGGGCTGGAAGGTGAATCCATATGTTCGGATAAAGCCTGGAGAGACATTTACAATGGCAGTGATTGATGGTCCGGGAGCTATCCAGCATATCTGGATGACACCTGCCGGTAAATGGCGCTATTCAATATTCAGAATATACTGGGATGATGAAACCGAACCTTCAGTTGAATGCCCGGTCGGTGACTTTTTTGGAATGGGCTGGGGCCAGTATGCACCTCTTGTGTCAGCGGCTATCTGTGTGAACCCCGGAAGTGCTTTCAACTGTTACTGGGTGATGCCCTTCAGGAAAAAATGCAGGATCACAATGGAAAATGTTGGAGACCAGGATCCTATGACCTTATATTACCAGATAGACTATACTCTGACTGATGTACCTGATGATGCAGCCTATTTTCATGCACAGTACCGCCGGCTTAATACCAATGTGACTTCTGATTACACAATTGTGGACGGTATAAAAGGCAGGGGACATTATGTCGGTGTTTATCTTGCCTGGGGTGTAAATAACAACGGATGGTGGGGCGAAGGTGAAATTAAGTTCTTTATTGACGGGGATACAAAATTTCCTACAATCTGCGGAACAGGGACCGAGGATTATATATGCGGTTCCTATGATTTTGACACCCGCAAGAAGAATGCTGCAGGCGTGGAAGAAGTGAATTATACCGAGTTCTGCACTCCTTATTCAGGATTGCACCAGGTAATAAAAGGTGACGGACACTATAATGTAATGCAGAGGTTTGGACTGTACCGGTGGCATATTATGGATCCGGTCAGGTTTGAGAAAGATCTTAAAATTACAATCCAGGACCTCGGCTGGCGGCAGGGCGGAAGATATCTTGCCCAGAAATCTGATATCGCATCGGTCTGCTACTGGTACCAGACTGATCCGCATTCAAAATATCCGAAATTACCATCATGGCAGGAGCTTGAAGTTTATTGATAAAAAATCATTTTATGGAAAATATGAATAAAGAAGTAATAAAAGAAGGGGACGGCATTGACCGTCGCAGTTTCATCTCAAAAACAACACTGGCAGCTCTGGGGACAATCGGGGCAACAAACCTGATCTCCTCATGCAGCAGGGAACCGGTAAAGAAAAAACTTGAGCTTCCGGTTCTTTTAACCAGGGCACCTGGCGGTAAGCCGCTTAAGGCCGGACTAATTGGTTGTGGCGGGAGAGGTACAGGAGCCGCCGTCAATTTTCTGGATGCTGGCCCTGATCTCCAGATAACCGCTCTTGGGGATGTCTTTCAGGATAAGCTTGATCAATGTCGTCAGCAGCTGAAGAAAGAGCGTGACATTGAGATTCCTGATGAAAACTGCTTTATCGGATTTGACAGCTATGAGAAGGTGATCGACTCAGGAGTAGATGTGGTATTACTTTGTACCCCACCTGTCTTCCGTCCGGCTCACGTTGAGGCTGCAGTAAATGCCGGAAAGCATATTTTCATGGAGAAGCCAATTGCTGTCGATCCTGTCGGGGCAAGGAGAGTGATGGTAGCAGCTAAAAGAGCCCAGGAAAAGGATCTTAACATCATAAGCGGTACAATCCGGAGGGTTCAGAAAGATTTTATGGAGACATGGCGCAGGGTGGCCAATGGTGAGATAGGTGAAATAGTCAGTGCCCACATTACAAGGAACGGAGGTTCTCTCTGGGTTATAAAAAGACAACCCGGATGGAGCGATATGGAATATATGCTCCGTAACTGGGCCAATTTCTGCTGGCTGTCGGGCGACCATATTGTGGAACAGTTCATTCATGAAATTGATGTGATGAACTGGTATCTTGGAAAGATCCCTGTCAAAGCAATGGGCTGGGGCGGCCGTCAGAGGAGAGTAACCGGTGATCAGTATGATTTTTTCAGCGTCGAATATATCTACGATAATGGCATGCATACACATTGTGCAGCCAGGCAGATTACAGGCTGCAGTAATCTTACCGAGCAGTTTATTGTCGGGACAAATGGATTCGCAAATGCCAAAGGTACACTCTATAACCTGAAAGGAGAGGAGATATGGAAATATCCTTACCCCGAGGAAGGTTCCACTGATGAAACATGGAAAGTCACAGATCCTTATGTTCAGGAACATATCAATCTGATCACCGGAATTCGAACCGGTAGTACTGTCAGTGATGCCGAAGCACAGATAAATTCAACCCTGATAACTATAATGGGCCGCATGTCGGCTTATACAGGAAAGGACGTCACGTGGGATGAGATAATGAATTCCGATCTGTCACTTGGTCCAAAAACCTATGAATTCGGCCCGGTCCCGGGTATCCCTGAAACACCTCCTGTTATCGGAGCAGAACCTAAAATAACATAATATGAACAGACGGCAATTTACCAGGACAACAGCTATGGCTATCAGCCTTCCTTTCGACAGTCCTCTTTACAGGGTTTTTCGAATGTCAGGGTACCTTCTCAAATGAATTTGAAAAAGGGTATCATGTGGGGTGGTGTAAGAGTAGGAAAAACCATACCGGAAAAATTCCAGGCAGCAAAGCTGGCCGGATTTGACGGAATTGAAGTTGACAGCCATCTTGACAGGAATGAGGTGCTGAAAGCCCGTGATGCAACCGGCCTTGGCATTCCAAGTGTGTGTGATTCCCAGCATTGGAAGCTGCTTTTATCGAGCCCCGATCCTAAAGTACGGGAAGACGGAATTGCTGCTCTGAAGGTTGCCATTGAAGATGCAAAAACCTTTGGAGCCGATACCGTTTTACTTGTTCCCGGACGGGTAACCGAAACCATCAGTTATGATGAATGCTGGAACCGCTCTTCAGAAGAGATAAAGAAAGCCATCCCTCTTGCTGAGAAACTGAATGTGAAAATTGCGATCGAAAACGTGTGGAATAATTTTCTGCTCAGCCCGATGGAAGCTGCCCGGTATATTGATCAGTTCAAAAGTCCTGCGGTCGGGGCTTATTTTGATATCGGTAATATTCTTGCCTATGGCTGGCCTGAACAGTGGATAAAAATCCTGGGAAAACGGATAGCGAAGATCCATATCAAGGAATACAGCCGTAAGATAGCCGACTCACAGGGCAGATCAGCAGGTTTCAATGTGAAGCTGAGAGAAGGTGATATAAACTGGAGCGCAGTAATGAAAGCTCTTGATGAGACAGGGTATCAGGGATGGGCTAATATTGAAATGCCCGGCGGCGATACACCCGAAGGCCTGAAGGACCTTTGCGACAGGTTGAAACTAATTCTGGAATCCTGATAGTAGGGGCGTTGCATGCAACGCCCCTACTACGACAACATGCAACACCCATACAGCAACAAATAAAAAATAATTGCTATGAGCAGAATTTTCCCATTACATTATTTGATAGTTGCTATTTCCATTCTATCTTGTAATCTCCTGTTCACAGGAAAAGCCAGTTGTAGGATCCGGCCATGATTACAATGGTTCATATACCGGAAAAAACCTCGACAGGATTGCTTTCCCTGTAGGAGGTATCGGCGCCGGGATGTTCTGTATCGAAGGAACAGGAGCAATATCTCATATGTCGGTCCGTAACAGGCCGGAGGTTTTTAACGAACCTTGTATGTTTGCCGCAATTTCAGTCAGGGGAGTCGAAAATGGTTCACTGGTGATTGAAGGAGAGGTCCCGGAGTGGAAAAAGTTCGGGAATCCGAACACAGGTAACGGTTCCCCGGGAACCACTTACGGATTGCCCCGCTTTGAGGATGCAGATTTTCTTGCCCGGTTCCCGTATGCAATTATTAACCTGAAGGATAGTGATGTTCCTCTCGAGATCAAGCTTACCGGCTGGAGTCCGTTCATCCCATCCGACGCGGACAATTCAAGCCTTCCGGTCGGAGGACTTGAATACTCTTTCAAAAACACAGGTTTGAAAAAGATTGAAGCAGTCTTTTCATACAATTCGGTGAATTTTATGGCCAGGCAAAATGGGAAAGCTGTTATCAAACCTGTTTCAAACGGATTTATTTTGTCCGAAACAGGAGTAAAAGATAAGCCGGAAACCGCAGGTGATTTTGCGATTTTTACCAATGAACCCGGAACAATTGTTGATCACTGCTGGTTCAGAGGTGGTTGGTGGGATCCGCTGACCATCACCTGGAACACGATCCTTAAAACCGGAACAAGAAATACCCCGCCTTCAGATCAGCCTGCACCGGGAGCTTCACTGTATGTGCCGTTTACACTTGGTCCGGGAGAGACCAGGGTGATCCGCTTAATGATGGCATGGTATGTGCCTGATTCGGATATTAAATATGGAAAAGATTCTGAAGAAGCGGAAGAAGAATGCGATGATCCAAACTGCTCATGCAATGATCCGTTCTACAGACCATGGTATTCCGGGAAATTCAAAGGAATTGAAGATGTGGTGAATTACTGGAAAACCAATTATGAAGACCTGAATAGAAAGTCATCATTATTCACGGAATCATTCTATTCAAATACCCTTCCTCCGGAGGTTACTGAAGCGGTTGCAGCCAATTTAACAATACTTAAATCACCAACGGTCTTACGCCAGCCCGACGGCAAACTGTGGAACTGGGAAGGATGCTCCGATAATTCAGGATGCTGTGCCGGTTCCTGCACACATGTGTGGAATTATGCCCAGGCTCTTCCTCATTTGTTCCCGGGGCTGGAGCGCACTTTGCGGGAAACAGAATTCGGACCAAGCCAGGATAAGGAAGGGCATCAGACTTTCAGATCTGCTCTTCCTATACGTCCGGTCGCAACCACCTTTTATGCGGCATCCGATGGTCAGCCCGGTGGAATAATGAAAGTGTACCGCGACTGGCATATATGCGGGAACAGTGATTGGCTGAAGAAGATCTATCCGTATGTGGCCGAAAGCATGAATTATTGCATCACTACGTGGGATCCGCGCAGCACGGGTACTCTTGAGGAGCCTCATCACAATACATACGATATTGAATTCTGGGGACCGGATGGCATGTGTACCAGTTTTTACCTGGGAGCATTAAAGGCAATCTCGGAGATGGGAAAATTCCTTGGGGAGGATGTAACAAAGTATGAAACTCTTTATGAAAAAGGGAGGAGGGCAGTTGAGACCGATCTCTATGACGGGGAGTATTTTATTCAAAAGATAAAATGGCAGGGACTCAATTCACCTGATCCGGTAAAGGCTTCAGAAGGTTCATGGAGTTCAGATTATTCGGAAGAAGCCAAAGCGCTGCTTCAGAAAGAGGGCCCCAAATACCAGTATGGAACAGGATGCCTCTCCGACGGTGTTCTGGGTGCCTGGATTGGCGAGGTTTGCGGATTGAAAGATATTCTGGACCCGGTAAAAGTGACCAGCCATCTGAAATCGGTTTACAAATACAATTTTAAAAAGAGCCTGTCTGACCACTCAAATCCCCAGCGGCCATCGTATGCTCTCGGGAATGACGGAGGTCTGCTTTTATGCACATGGCCGAAAGGAGGAATGCTTTCATTGCCATTCGTTTACAGCAATGAGGTCTGGACAGGGATCGAATACCAGGCAGCCTCCCATCTGATGATGATGGGAGAGGTTGATAAAGGTCTCGATATTGTCAGGGCTGCCCGCGACAGGTATGACGGCAGGGTAAGAAATCCGTTCGACGAATATGAATGCGGCCACTGGTATGCCCGTGCATTATCGAGCTATGCGCTCCTTCAGGGACTCACCGGAATCAGATATGATGCATTGACCCAGACAATGTATATTGATTCAGAAAAAGATGATTTTACGAGCTTTATTTCAACTGAAACCGGATTCGGCAATGTAGGTCTGGAAGGTGGAAAACCCTTTCTAAAAGTCGCTTACGGTGAAATAGTTGTGAAGGATTTTAAAATCAATTAGCGGATCAGTTAATTTAAGTTGCTGGTTGCTGGTTCCTGGTTGCTGGTTATTTCCTTCCTAAAGATTCATTTTAGTTCCTTTATTCCCATATTCCATAGAGTAAAGCTGTAAATATCAGCATATTGCTCAATTGATTTGCTTACAGGTGTACCAGCACCATGTCCTGCTTTTGTTTCTATCCTGATAAGCACCGGATTCGAGCCTGTCTGCTTTGCCTGAAGCTGGGAGGCAAATTTAAATGAGTGGGCCGGAACAACCCTGTCGTCGTGGTCGCCTGTAGTTACCAGTGTCGCCGGGTATTTGATACCTTCCCTGACATTATGAACCGGTGAGTATTTCATTAGATAGCTGAACATCCCGGGGCTGTCATCTGCTGTCCCGTAATCATATGCCCATCCTGCCCCGGCTGTAAATTTGTGATATCTGAGCATATCGAGCACCCCCACACCGGGAAGAGCAACTTTAAACAGCTCGGGTCGCTGAGTCATTACTGCACCAACCAGCAATCCTCCGTTCGAGCCTCCCCTGACTGCCATAAAATCGGGGGATGTATATTTATTATCGATCAGGTATCCGGCAGCTGCAATAAAATCGTCAAATACGTTCTGCTTGTTCATCTTAGTACCGGCAAGATGCCACTTTTCTCCATATTCGCCACCGCCTCTTATATTGGGTACTGCATATATTCCTCCCAGGTCAAGCCAGACAGCATTTGCAACTCCGAAAGCTGGTGTCATACTTGCACTAAATCCTCCATATCCATAAAGGATTGTGGGATTTTTACCATTCAGAACCGTATTTTTCTTATAAGTGATTATCATCGGTATCCGTGTACCATCGCTGGAAGTATAAAAGATCTGCTCCGATGCATATTCATCACTATTGAAAGAAACCTGGGGTTTTTTGTAAATAACTGTTTCCCCTCCCTCAGGATCGATACTGTAAATTGTTGAAGGTATCGTATAGTTTGTAAAGGAGTAATAAATTTCCTTATCATCTTTTTTGCCACCGAAACCTGAAGCTGAACCGATCCCCGGCAGTTTTATCTCACGGACAACCTTACCACTCCCATCATACTGAATAACATATGAAATTGCATCTTTCAGATAGTTTGCGAAAAAGTAACCGGAACATGTTGAAACTGAAAGGACATTCTCTGTCTCCGGGATGAAATCGATCCAGTTCTCAACCTCCGGCTTTTCAGCATCAGCTGTTACCACTCTGCCATTAGGTGCATTCAGGTTTGTATAGATGAACAATTTGGATCCGACGTTATCAACAACATAATGATCGTTATCAAAGTTTGTGACAACAGCTTTGAAATCATCCGATTTTCTGCTAAGATCCTTTATATACAATTCATTGCCAGTCGTTGAAACAGATGCAGTAACTATCAGATATCTGCCATCTTCAGTAACATAGCCTCCTACATATCTTCTTTTCACATCCTCTCCGAAAACTACTTTGTCCTCAGCTTGTTTTGTACCAAGCTTGTGATAAAAGAGCTTATGGTGATCAGTCATTGCTGAAAGTTCACTTCCTTTTGGTCTGTCATAGCTTGAATAAAAAAATCCTTCATTTCCCTGCCAGGCTATATCACTGAATTTGATATCAACAAGAGTATCACCGATCAACTCTTTTGTAACAGCATCCATAACAATGATTTTCCGCCAGTCCGATCCGCCTTCGGAAATTGAATATGCCAGTTTGCTGCCGTCTTTGGAGAATCCCATTTCACCAAGGGATGTTGTGCCATCAGCCGAGAATTTATTCGGATCAAGGAAGACTTCAGGATCTCCTCCTTCCTTCTGACGGTAAATAACGAACTGATTTTGCAATCCGTCATTTTTTGAGAAATAGATAAAATCGCCTTCCCTGTGAGGCAAGCCATACTTTTCATAATTCCACATTCTCTTAAGGCGTTCATTGATCTCTGTTCTGTAAGGTATTTTTTCAAGATATCCGAAAGTAACGGCATTCTGTTCCTTAACCCATTCAGCTGTTTCTTCCGACATGTCGTCTTCCAGCCACCGGTAAGGATCAGCGACTACAGTCCCGAATATTGTATCCGCAAAAGCGATCTTTTTTGTTTCAGGATATCTGATTTTATTATTGTCCATGTTTTTGCATGATACAGAAAGTATCAGCAGGGCTATAAGAATAATTGACCTGTTCATATTTATTTAATTAGGTTAATTCTGAAAATTTAGTTGACTTCATCAAATTTAAATTATTTGATTTAATTTTTCCCCTGATTCCAGTTAGAAATTGTCCACTCCTTTTCTGCAAACCTTACCCTGACGTTCCTGTTTTTCTGTCATATTATTTGGGTTTCAGAAAAAATCGTACATTTCAGGAAATTATTGATTGGCAAAGATAACAGGAATACAATCAATACTATGATAAACACTCCATAGTCTTCTCCGGATTCATTTCATCTGTCTTTAATTACGGGATATTTAGTTTTTTCATCAATTAAAAGTTAGCAGATATGGATCAGAAACAAAAATGGGTCTTCATTATCAATCCTGTTGCCGGTAACGGATTTGGTCTCAGCCAGGCTGACAAGATCAAAGAGATGATTAATAAATATGATCTGGATGCAGAAGTGGTTTATACAGAAAGAAGAGGTCATGCATCTGAATTGTCAAAAAAATATGCCCAAAACGGATATAAGTATATTATTGCCGTGGGGGGCGATGGCACATTTAACGAAGTTGCCACTCCTCTGGTTTTTAATAAAGATGTCATTACTGGTCAGATATCAGGTGGAACAGCGAATGGAACTAACGAAATAGCAGGATTTCCTGACCGGTTTCATGAAAAAGACTGGGAGAGTTTCTTTAAGGCGAATGTAATTTCAATGGATGTCGGACTTTGTAATGAAGAGATCTTCTTTTTTACAGGAGTCCAATTTGGCCTTGCAGTACAGGTTGCACAAAAATTTAACGAATCACGTGAAGCCGGAGAGAAGCAAAATTATTTATGGCTTGTCCTGAAAACAATTCTCTTCTTTAAAGAGAAAAGAATGATTGTCATCTCTGACGGGAAAAAGACTGAAACAGACTGTTTCATAAATACGGTCTCCAACGGCGCCAGAACCTATGCCAAATCCTTTTTACTTACACCTGAGGCTATTGCAAATGACGGACTTTTGGACATATGTTCGATAATGAAATTATCCCTGCCTCACCGACTCAAAATATTGCTCTCGGTTCCGAAAGGAAAACATCTGAAGGATAAAAAGGTCCAATATTACCAGACTCCAAAATTATCCCTGGAATTCCCGGTGAAGGTTCCATTTCACGCAGACGGGGAGATATTCTACGCACAACATTTTGAACTGAGTGTTATACACGATGGACTGAATCTTATTTACAACCCTGAGGGGGACCATCATTTTTTCAACATCAGGAAGGAAACATAAATCATGTTCTCATGGAACCAGAGGCAGGAAGATCATTTGATTGTAATTGTTCAGAAAATACCCCTATAAGTTCATAAACATTCCGAGCATGGCGACTCCAGCCCCTGCGGCAATGAAACTGTCAAACCGGTCAAGAATACCTCCGTGCCCGGGGATGAGATTGCTGAAGTCCTTTGCATTATACTTCCTTTTGTAGATCGATTTTGCGGCATCACCGGCAAATGCAAAAATAACAACTACAATAGCCATCAAGATGGCATTCAGTGGGGTTACCTGCATGACATTCCTGAAAACCAGGGCACTCAGAACAGCTATAATGGATCCGCCCATGAGTCCTTCTACAGTCTTGTTCGGGCTTACTTTCGGAAAAAGCTTTGTCCTGCCAAAAAGCTGGCCCGTTATCTGCCCGTATCCGTCAAAGATGGAGAGGATAAGGAACGAAAAGAGGATCAACCCTTTATCCATCCTGCTGAAAAAATAAAATCCCACCGAAGAAACTGCCATAATAAGTAATGCAGACAGGAAGAACTTATAATGATTATATCCTGATTCACGGTAGAGTTTAAATAACTCAAAAAAACCCGCGACTATGACCAGAACCGCAAGGATACTAAAAAAAACGGTGCTGAAAATAATACTGAAAAAAACGGTGTTCGTGAAAATGAAAGCAAATAGCAGTTTTATCCAGGCTTTACGTTTAACCTGTGATTCTTTCTTCCGGTTGATGAAATATATGCCGATTGTTCCCAGCAGGTAGTAAATGAGAATAACAATATAAACGCCCCAGACCGTTTTCATTATTTTCCTCAGTAAGATATTACATCAAACGCGCTGATAATCATAATAATCCCAAAGAGTATCATGCCTAAGGCATACCACAGGCGAATAGGGACGTCGAGGTGTTCCAATTTTATTCCCTTCAGCAATTTAGGTCCGACCAGGGATCCGATTATTGTCCCGGCAGTAAGGAAATAAACGAGAGTAAGGTCTATTTTCCCGACCAGAAAGTGTGCACCTAGAGCAGAGGCGGTATTAACCATGACAACCATCAGGGATGTCCCTATTACCACCTTAACAGGCTGCCGCATCGCAAACAATCCTGCCTGGGCGGGTGTTGCGCCGGTGGTTCCAAAGGTGGCAGTAATTACCCCTGCCAGAAAGCCGAAACAAGTGCCTTTAGCTGCTTTCTTAAATTTTGACTCTTCAGTTTTCCCGATCCCGTAAGCCTCATCCCTTTTCTTCTTCCAGATACTTCTGAGCATAACCAGGGCAAGCAAAATAACATAAGAGCCATAGCAGATTATCAGTTGTTTGTGGGTAATAAGGCTTGTAAAACTGGCTCCTCCAATGGCGCCCAGTATACCGGTAGCTGCCATTACCGATCCGATACGGACATCTATGTTTCTATTACGGTAATGTACTATTGATCCTACGATACAGATCGGGAGCGTTGCCGCCAGTGAAGTTGCAACGGCTACCTGAGCTGGTACTCCAAAAAGTATAGTAAGTATAGGGATAAAGAAAAAGCCGCCTCCGCCCCCGCCGATCAGAGTGCCTATCAATCCAACGATGAAACCGACAAGAGGCAGCCAGAGATATATATATTCAAAGGCGGAGTGAAAAATCATTTTGATTGTTTCTTTTTCATTTCTTTTTATCTCTTTAAGCACCCAGTAGAGTCCTTTTACATTAGATCGCATATCAGGTATTACCATTTGTATGGCAATGTGCTCAATAGCACCCAGAATTCCCCATACTATCATCAGGTAATAGAACGGTGCGATAGAAGCCAAATGCAAACAGACAAATAAAAAAGAATGTCTGAATATATCCGCTGATCTTGGTTATGTAACGATGAAAGCTCGGGAACTTCCTGAATTTAATCAGTGAAACAATAATAGTAAGGACCAGCATGCTTATGAAAATTATAAAACTGACAAGGTGTGGTCTCAGGTCATCTATCTTAAAAACGAACAGGCCAATAAAAGCAAGAACATAAGTGAAATCGTCTGCTAATGAATCAAGTTTTGCCCCTATTTCGGTCTCCATATGAAATTTTCGTGCAATGAAGCCGTCAAGAAAATCGGTTACGAGATTAATCACGAGAAAAATAGAAAACAGTTTCTCTTTCCCTGAAAGGGTAAAATACAATATTACCGGGAACATGATCAGCCGGTAGGAGGTGATCACATTCGGTATGGTCCAGAATTCATTTTTCTTCATAAGAGTATCATTCTTTGCCAGAGTTGCTGACAAACGCTATCTGCCTGCTGTCGGGTGACCATGATGGCACATTAATGGTTCCCTGTCCCCCGTACAGATATGCTATGACTTTTGGTTCACCGCCATTGGCCGGCATTAACCTTAACATCACTCTTTTATATGAAGGATGACTGTTCTTTTCAATATCGGGCGGGAATGAAATAAATGCTATCCATTTTCCGTCGGGCGAAATATGAGGGAACCAGTTTTTGTACTCGTCGAAGGTAAGCTGTTCCCTTCCTGAACCGTCGGATTTAATTCGCCACAGCTGCATATTTCCGGTATGACTTCCATTGTAATAGATATATTTGCCATCAGGTGAATATTCACATCCATCAACATGCTCTCCCTCCCCGATATCAGTCAGGGCTACCTCCTTACCTCCCTTGATTGAATTGCGGTAGATATTATAAACCTTCTTCCCTCCCCGTTGAGCGACATATATTACCTCTTTGTTATTCGGAGCCCATCCATGAAAATATGAAGGTGTTTCTTCGGTGATAAGTTTTGGTGTGCCACCTTTAAGCGGTAAAACATATACTGCGGATCCACCGCCTGAGGCCCCTTCCTTTTGACAGCTGATTGCCAGTCGCTTGCCATTGAATGAGATTCCGTGATCGTTATTATTCCTGGTGGCGAAACCTGTATTGAGCTGTATCAGATCTCCCCCTGAAACGGGGATCTTATATAACAATCCATCCATATTGAAAAGCAGCTGTTTGCCGTCCGGCATCCAGTTAGGTGCCTCAAACCGCCCCTGTTTTTCATAAATGACCATTCTCTTTCCGTCGAATACATTCATTGTTTCCAGACGACACCCAGGGGCACCTTCTTTGCCTGAATTGTAATTATCAGGCACAGGCTTGTCTATCCTGACATTCCAGACCTTTGCTTCTTCAGTAATTTCAGGATTATGGGAGCATATAAATAATCCGGCAAGTATTTCGTCGGGCAGGTTTACCATCTCATACGATCCGATAGTTTCAAGAGGTTTGCCAACCATGGCTGCTCTCATGAAAATAATCCTGCCTGAGCGTTCGATCTGGATAATCTCATAGCCTGATCCTTTTGCAAATATTTCATCTTCAGGATCTTTCATCTCAGCTCCTTTGAAATCCCTCCATTGCATCACAGTAAGTCCGTCCCCGTGGAGGGTTGCCGAGATATGCAGGGAATTTTCTTCCGTGGACTCTCTGAGCATCCATCCTGTCTTTCTGTGGGCTTCAGTACCCTTTCCTTCAAACCTGAAGTTTGCAGTAAGGATAAAATCACCCTTTATTTTAGTATACAAATAATGGAGTTCGTCTCTCGCAAACCAGATGTTGTAACCTGATCCCCTTAACGTGTAAGATTGATCAGTACTGTTATAAACAGCAGAACCTGCATTCTTCGGATTGCCGATATCAGTCTTGTTTTGAAAAATTCCGATAGATCCTTCCTGTGCCATGGCTGAATTTATTAGAAAACAACAAATAAAAACCTGCAAGTATTTCATAAGTGAGTGAGATTTTGTTCAACAAAATAAGTCAATTAAAGATAGTAATTTTAATCCTGGTATCATATTGTATCTCAATTTTTTCTGCAATCGGTTGCATTACCAAAATAAATTCGCTAAGTTTGGCATTTGATAGTTGCAAAACTTTGTTTATCTTAGGAATTAAGAATAGTTTTATTTCTTTAAGACAATCAATCCATGAATGATATTCTCAATAAAATTGCCCGTTGTGTGGAAACAGGTAAAATAGACATGGCTTCTCCTTACCCTCCGGATATGAGAGGACAGGCTGGCGCCGATGAACTTGCAAAGCAGGCACTGGACCAGGGGATCAGACCGGAAGAAATACTTGAAAATGCACTTATCCCTGCAATGGCAGTTGTAGGTGACAGGTTCAGCAGGAAAGAGATCTATGTTCCCCAGATGCTTATGGCGGCCAGAGCTATGAATGGTGCTATGAAACATCTCAAGCCTTATTTCCAGTCGGGTGAGACAAAGCGAAAGGGTAAATTCATTATCGGGACTGTATCAGGCGACCTGCATGATATAGGAAAGAATCTGGTGTCAATGATGATAGAGGGTGGCGGCTGGGAAGTGATAGACCTTGGTGTTGATGTAAGTACAGAAAAGTTCCTGAAAGCAATAGACGAGAATCCGGGAGCCATAGTCGGATTATCTGCACTGCTTACCACCACAATGGAAAACATGAAAAAAACGGTTACAGCCATAAAAGAAAAACACTCAGATGCTCAAAATTCTTGTGGGAGGGGCTCCTGTTACACAGGAATACTGTTATAAGATCGGAGCTGATTTCTACTCACCCGATCCCCAGGGTGCCGTTAACTACCTTAAACAGTTGGCAGTTTAACAGATATGAAAACAATTCTTTCAGGTAAGACCAGGGAAGTTATTATTAATACTGAAGGTCCTGTAATCATTATCGGGGAATCGATCAACCCTACAAGGAGGAAAAAGCTTGTCACGACACTGCAGGAGAATAATTTTGATTACGTTCTTGAACTGGCAGCAAGCCAGATTAAAGCAGGTGCCGATGTTCTTGATGTCAATGTAGGTTTTCCTGGTGTTGACGATATTAAGCTTCTTCCGGAAGCAGTCATTGCTATTCAGGATAAATTTGACATTCCATTATGTCTCGATTCGCCAAATCCCCTGGCTATTGAAGCTGCCCTTAAGGTATCGGCGGGGAAATGTCTTATAAATTCGGTAAACGGAAAAGAGGCTTCGCTGCAGGCTCTTCTTCCTGTTGCCAGAGAATACGGTGCCGCCATTATAGCACTTTGTATGGATGATGATGGTATTACCAACGATCCTGAAAAAAGAGTGGCAATTGCTGAAAGAATAATTGAAAGAGCAATTAAAGCAGGTATTAAAGCCGAAGATATTGTGGTTGATCCTCTGGCAATGGCTGTAAGCGCTGAACCTGATGCCTGCCTGATTACACTGGAAACCATCAGGCTGGTGCACCAGAAACTGGGTCATAATATTACTCAGGGTGCAAGCAATATTTCGTTTGGATTACCCGACAGGGAATCACTTAACTCATCTTTCATGGCTTTATCTGTCTATTGCGGTCTGACATGTCCAATAGCGAATCCTGAAAAAATTACATCTGCTGTTCGTGCCGCTGACCTTATTCTGGGCAGGGACGATTTTGCCGTAAGATTCGTGGAATACTTTCAGAGTCGCACTCAATAAAATACCTTACCTTGATATTTAAATCACTGCAAACAAATGTCCGGTTTTAAACCTGCCCGCAGATGGCAGCCTGCTTTTTATCCTTTCAAAAAGGAAAAATCAGGCAGGCGTCTCAGGGCCACTGTTGAGCTCCTGATAAAAGGTCCGCTTTTTGGATGCCGGATGTGTGGCAATTGCCTTTTGCAGGAAACAGCCTTTATCTGTCCGATGGAATGCCCAAAAGGTATGCGTAATGGTCCATGCGGCGGTGTGACTCCCGAAAAGAATTGCTACGTGGATGAAACGAGAAAATGTGTCTGGTATTCAATATATAAACGCGCACAGAAAACCGGGAGAACCGAAAAACTCCTTGAGGTCCTTCCTCCACTTGACTGGAGCAAAGTCGGCACAGAAACCTGGGGGGACGTTGTAAAACAGGTAAGAAAAGTTGGGACAGGCAGGTTCTTCAGTTCGCTGTTCTCAAAAGATATGGTGAAAAAAGACATGATATGGGATTCTGTTTTTAAGACTGTGAGGCAGCCAGACTGGTGGCAGGGAGATTCTGATTACCATCGCCCCGGATACAGTGAACCGGCTTCAAATTTGGAAAGCAGGCTTAGGAATGGTGAATTTGTTATAGCAACCGAAGTTACACCTCCCCTGAGTGCTGACTCCGGTAAGCTGATCAGGAATATCGAGATGGTCAAACCATTTGTAACAGCTGTCAATTTTACCGATGCTTCATCGGCAATACCAAAGATGTCGGCTGTGGCCTGCTGCAAAGTTGCATCAGATCTGCAGGCTGAGCCTGTTTACCAGATTGCTGCCCGCGATACCACAAGAACCGGACTTCAATCGAGCGTAATTGGTGCAGGTCAGCTCGGGATCAGGAATATTCTTTGCGTCACAGGCGATAATCCCAAAGTGGGACCATCACCCACAAGTGATTTGAATTATGTCGACGTCGACTCGGTTCAGATGTTGTGGATTCTGAGGAGAATGAGGGACGATGGTATCTATCTCGATGGAAGAAAGATGAAAAATCCTCCTGCATTCTTTCTTGGCGCAGCTACTTCCCCATTTGCATCCGATCCTGAATTGCAGGCAATAAAAGATCAAAAAAAGGTTAACGCCGGTGCCCAGTTTTTTCAGACTAACCTGATCTTTGAACCCGAAAGGCTTGATCAATGGCTTGAACACCTCGATAAAAGAAATGTTCTTGAAAAGGTGTATATACTGGTGGGGCTTGTGCCGCTTAAAAGCTACAAAGCCGCCCTCTATCTTCATGAGAAGGTACCGGGTATAGTCATCCCTGAATATATTCTCAGACGGATTGAAAAAGCAGGTGAAAAAGCTCCTGAAGAAGGGATCCGGATTGCACTGGAGCTGATCGATTCTATCAGGAAAAAGAGAGGTGTGAATGGAATACACCTGATGACACTGGGATGGGAATCAGTTGTGGAAAGGATCGTCACCGAATCAGGGCTATGGCCCCCCACACCCCCCTGAAGGGGGGCTAAAAAAGTCCCCTTCAGGGGATTTAGGGGCGAAAATGAAGTGGCAGAATAATAGATTTATCAGTTTGACATATGTTAAAATCGACTTTCCAATTCAATTTTTCTGATCTGAAACTCAATATTACTCAGATTGAGAAGGTTATGGGATACAAGGAAGGTGAGTCGCATGAAACAATATCCGAACTGGTACAAAAAGTGTTAAAAGAAGCTGAGACGGATTTCAGGATCAGGGCAGAATATGACTGTTTTCCCGGTCGCAAAATTCGATGAGACCGAGAAATCGGTTGAGATAAATAATCTGGTTTTCAATTTAAGGAAAATAGTCTACGGACAGATTAAAAAATCTGATTCAATAGCTGTATTCCTGTGCACGGCAGGAGAGGAGACAGGGATCCGCAGCAGGAGGGCAATGAAAAATGGAGATCTGCTGACAGGTTATATTTATGATGTTATCGGCAGTGAGATCGCAGAAGCAGCAGCTGACCTTATGCAGGACAACCTCCGGGAAGCCATGGCATCCGAAGGTAAGAAAATAACTAACCGTTACAGCCCGGGATACTGCGGCTGGGATGTGGCTGAACAGCATAAATTATTTCAGCTCATGCCTGATAACTATTGCGGAATACAGCTAAACACATCTGCCTTGATGGATCCTGAAAAATCAGTAAGCGGATTCATCGGAATAGGGGAACATGTAAGATACAATCAATATACATGCGGTTTGTGTGAAATGAAAGACTGTATATACAGGAAGACAAAGAGCAATAAATGATTGTAACGGATTACTTCAGCCGCCTCAGTGAATTCCTACGTAATTACAATGTAATTACTTTCCTGACTTATATTTTTCGAACTCTTCTGCAATTTTAGCGTCAAGATGGCTTCCTGCATGAACAAGAACACGATATCTTAATGTAAGTTTCGTTCCCTTTTTCATAAAAGTCTCTTCTCCGTTTTCCGGCCAGTACATCGGCGTAGGCGATATAAAACCGTAATCACGTGTAAACCATGGAGAAGGATACCATGGATTAGAAGGATGCTGCATTATAACCAGCCCTTCAATTGAGGTCCCTCTTTTTCCATAAAAATCAATCCATGCCGATCCTTTCCCAAACGTCTCCTTTTCGCTCCTGGCTCCTTCAGCGTTTATCATTGTCCCTCCGTTTGTAACTGCCAGGTCGGCGGCCATTCTTGCACTGAAGAGCGAATGATTTGTTTTCCTTATATGGACATCCATCAGCATTTCCATCGTGATTTCCACATCGATCTGAGTTACTGCTGGGGAGGGAGAAGTGATGGTGTATTTTCGGGTATCCATCACCGGTGACAGAGCTCCCGGTCGGCTCCAGATGCATTCATCAGTGATGACAACAGTGTCACCTCCCTTCTTTTTCAATCTGAGCATTGACCGATATGATCCTGCCGCGTTCCAGTCCTTCCTGCCAGTAGTTACCTCCGTTTACCAGATCGCATCCGAAAAAGAGAGATGTATGATGCGGATAGACTGCATTTCTCATCGAAGTAACTGATCCTCCTGATAACGGGCCATTTACCGGGTAGAAGAACGGATATTTTTCATCCTCTGAAAAGATGTAGCTTGTAAAGAACTTCCCGTCAATTGTTACATTGATCTTTGATCCGACTTTGACAGCAGTGATTTTAGCTCCCGTTGCAGATAAAGGAATAATAACACCCATTAAAACGATAATGGAGCCTAATAAAAGCTTTTTCATAATATGACTAATTACAGCTTTATAATATTTGTACCATAAGGAGCCCTTTGCGGCCGCGAAAGCAAACTGTTTGCTTCTTCATCGCCAATGAATTTCTCCTTGTCCGGATCCCAGTTCAGCTTTCTTCCCAGCTTCATTGCAATATGGGTTACCAGGCATACAGTGCATGCGCGATGACCTATTTCGACAGGTGAGATCGGCTCTTTGCGCGATTTGATGCAATCGAGCCAGTTACCCTGTTGGGAATCACTCACATATAAATGTATTTCATTTGGGCCGATTACTGAAGTCAGAATCTTCGGATCACTTGCATCAAGCGCCCTGGTATTTTTGCTTTGAACAACCGGATCGCTTGATGTTGCTGTATAGCCACCACGTGTAACAAAAATCCAACCTTCAGTTCCTTCATACCTTACTCCATTGGGATAGGTTCCACTTGTGAGCTGTGTAATTCCGTTTTTATATTCAGCTATTGACATGAAGTCTCCATGGACATCCCAGAGACCTGATTTCGGGAATTGTGCAACGGCATTTATTGAGACTGGTCCGGTTAATTCAGTATCCATACCCCAGGCCGCAGAATCAAAATGGTGCTGTCCCCATCCGGTTATCATACCTGCACCGAATTGTTCGCATCTGAGCCATCCCGGACGATCGAAACCCTTTTGCGGATGAACACGTATTTCCGTATAATAGACCTCCGGTGTAGATCCCAGCCACATATCGTAGTTCAGGTTTTTCGGTACAGGCATTTCCGGTGCTTCAGGACCGGCGGGATCTCCCGGTAGTCCGATTTTAACAGTATGCAGCTTCCCTATTCTGCCATTTCTGACTAATTCGGCAGCATATCTCCACTGTGTACTTGAACGCTGCTGGGTTCCAACCTGAAGGATAACCTTTTTACGTTTTACAACATCGCTGAGTAATCTTCCTTCTGTAATGGTAAGTGAAGTTGGTTTCTCAAGATATATATCCTTGCCTGCCAGTGCGGCCTCTATTGCAGGTTGTGAATGCCAGTGATCAGGCGTTGTAATCATAACAGCATCTATGGTTTTATCGAGAAGCAGCTCTTTATAGTCTCCAAAGGTCTTTACACTGGCATAATTGCTGTTTCCGGTTTTTTTTGTGTAATAACCTTCAACAAACTGTTTGCCAAGTGTCATCCTGTTTGAATCCACATCAGAGACAGCTACTATCATGGCTGTATCAAATCTCATTGTTTCAGAGATATCACCCCTTCCCTGCCTGCCACAACCGATCCATCCGATGTTGATCTTGTCGCTGGGAGGATTTTTGCCCATAACGGATGAAGGTACAATTGTCGGTAAGATAATTGTCCCTGCAGCCAACGTTACTGAATTAGAAATAAATTTTCTTCTTTTCATATTATATGTTACTTTATTTTCCTGTGTTATTTGAGTTGAGACTTAGTAATACAAATATCGTAATTAAAAAGAGAAGCTGCTTCTTAATATAAGCAGCTTTCTCTTCCAACATTCATTCTATGCAGGTTATTGTTCCACTATTGAACCTTCCCCTTCTCCATCTACCCATTTCAATGGTGTAACATTTGTATCAAATCCGGGGTAGCCGTAGTTTTGATTAAGATGACCAAGGCTGTTAGCATTGATAGCAGATGAGGGAACAGGCCAGAGAACTATGTAAGGTGCAATTCTGTATTTATAGAACGGAGCCTGAACATTATCCCTGTAGAATACATTTTTCTCAATGCACCTGTCGTACCAGAAATTATCTGTTCCGAAATTATGCCACTGTGTATGTTTTCCCGTTGTAGCATGTTTTACCGGTTTTTGCATAGATGTAAGCAATACGGGTAAGTTCTGTCTTCCTGGGCTCTTCATAATATAGCTCACGGGCACGTTCATCAAGCAGTATTGTCCATATTTACACTTCCAACCGGATAAGCTGCAGCACCGGCTCTTGTCCTGACTGCATTAATGTCAGCAGCAGCCGATGTCGCGATCATCTTTCCATAAATATGCTTCGGCTCTCAGTAAATATGTCTCAGCAAGCCTGAAGGCATACCAGTCGCCATAACCTCCATCGGGTGTATTGTCTGTCGGGTCAATGATAAATAACTTATAATGAGGCCAGTCGAACCACGATCTGATTGTATCTGTGCATAAGAGACCGCCGCCTGCATCACGGAACCGGACGGGTGCATTATAATATATGTCACCGGTTGCTTTCAGGACAGGATTGTTATAGACAAGGTTCTCCATTGTCATCCAGTTTGGATATTTGTGGCGCATGTCGTTGGGATCATCCCAGAGGCTATGCTGATACCATGGTGTGGGGCGTACACGTCCAATGCCCCTTCCGTATTTGGCAACCTGGTCAATTTCAACCGCATATCCTCCAACCTTTTGTCCCAGAGGCTGGTCTGTAGTGCCGGTCTGACCTGATGGGGTTTTGTTCTTATTGGCTCCACCCCAGTATGGAACAGTCTGGCGCATAATAGTCAGCTTTTCGCTGGCACCATCTTCGGTCATTGTTTCACTGCAAACAAAGAGCCATATTCTTTCAGTATTCTCAACAAGAGCTTTATTCTCTTCCTGGTGAAGATCCCAGATGATATCGTGAGCGGGATCGTTCTTGGCGGATCCAAACCTTGTTGTCATTAATGCATGAATACCATCGTTGATTACAGCATTCGCTGAGGCAATAGCGTCGTCGAATTCAAGAAGAGAAAGATTTACTTTTGTAAGCAGATGATTTACAGCAGCTTTGTTTATATCACCAATTGGAGCATTAGTATCTACCCATTGAGCTGCAAACTCCAGGTCCTTTTTACATTTCTGGAGTATACTTTCACGGGTACATGAATAAAAATCAAGTCTGGGTCCGGTAATCTCTTCAAGGATGAAAGGAACATCGCCATACTGATGAGTCAGCCTGTAATAGACGTTTGCCCTGTGAAAATATGCCTTTCCCAGGATATTGTTACGCTGGGCTTCTTTGCCTGTCCAGTCAGCATTATCAATCCTTGATATAACGACATTTGCATACTTGATCCTGCTGTATGCTTCTGTCCAGTACCTTCCCAGCTTGGTGACATCACCGAAATCCATATTGGCATCGGGCAGGATGACTGCCGGCATATCCATATGAATTCCTGTTTTGTCGGTGGTCCCTTCGACAGCCACATCTGAGAATATCATTTCTGAAACGAAAGGGGGAGTATCCACATAATACTCATGCCGTGCATTACGGAGACAGGCAATAAGTGCTGAATTGAATCCGTTGGCATCGACAAAAGTATTTTCAGGGGCATAAAATGATAATGGCTTCGGGGTAAGAAAATCCTCAGAGCATCTGATGCCCAGAAAAACCATTATCAGTATTGTCAGAGTTATTATACTTAACTTTTTCATATCCTGTTAAATTAAAGAGTTATGTTCAGTTTAAATGAGAGGTAAGAAGGAGTGTAGGTATTACCACTATTTTCCGGATCCATCCAGCTCCATTGAGCCCAGACGTAAGGATTATCAGCAACAACCGATAATCTGGCATTCGCAACCTTAATTCTGGAAAGCAGACTCTGTGGTAAATTGTACGACAATGAAATATTGTCAAGTCTGACAAAAGAGGCTTTTTCCCATACATTGAAATTTGTTTCATAGCTGTCGACCCTTGCCCATTTGTCACCTGGATTTTCAGGAGTCCAGTAAGGAACATTGTAATAAGTTCCCCTGTCATAAAATGCCTCATTGTTTCTAAGGTAATTGTCCTGGCTAAAGCATACCCAGATAAGAATACATTTTAACTGACAGCTCCCAATTCTTATACGGCGAAATTATTTCTAAAGAACACTCTCGCTTTTGCCCTGCCGTAGCCCAGAAATTGCTTGTCATCGTTGGTATACTTGCCGTCACCATTCAGATCTTCCAGCTTATAATCGCCAACTGAACGGGAAAAAGCCGTAGCCTGATCACTTTCAGCTACCTGCCATATCCCAAGTGTCCTGTAATCCCATATCTCATCAATGGCGTGACCAATAAACCATTCATTCGTGATATCATCCACTTCTTTCTGTTCTCCCGTCACAGGATCTGTTGTATAATTCCCGTAGAGGTGAATAATCTTGCTTCTGTTATGTGACAAGCCAAGTTCACTGGTCCAGGTGAAATTCTGTGAGCTGAGGTTGACAGAGTTAAGAGTAACTTCAAAACCCGTGTTGTTGACCTGTCCCATATTTGACATCACACTTGAATAGCCTGTTATGTTTGGCAGCTGTCTTGGAATCAGCAGATCTTTTGTTACCGAGAAATAACCTTCAATACTACCTCTCAGTCTGCCTTTAAAGACTGAGAAATCCAGACCTCCGTTGTATGCGGTAGTACGTTCCCATTTAAGGCCAGGATTTGCCATCCTGCTTGTATAAAGCTGGGATACATATGATGTGGTGGTGCCATTTATCAGTAGGAATTTCCCGGTGTTCAAATTAGCAAGTGCATCGTATATGCCGACGCCGCGGTTCCCGTTCACACCATAGGAAAGCCTGATTTTTAAAATATCCAGCCAGCTGACTTTGAAGAAATTTTCTTCGCTGATTGTCCATGCACCGGCTACAGACCAGAAGTTAGCTCTTGGATTTGCCTGGCCAAAAGCTGAATAGCCGTCGCGGCGGAAAGAACTGGTAAGGTTATACCTTGATTTAAATGTATAATTCAGACGGGCAAGCAGGGCATCTCCTGTACTGTACTGATCATCGCTGTTTATATTGACATCGACAGTGGCAGCCTGCATCCTGTGATACCCGAGGACATCGCTTGGTTGAAAATTTTGTCTCTCAACATAGTCGTTCCAGTACTGGTATTTTTCAGCATTTTGGACAAGTGTAGCATCAAACGCATGATCCCCGAAGGTCTTGTTCCATTTAAGCATATTGTTAATCTGCCACTGGAATATTTCAGTATGTGATCGTGAAGCCCTGCCTCCCTGGAGAGCCCAGAGAAGATGTCCTGAATTATAACTGTTAAACTCCCTGTTCCAGTCAAAACCGGGCATGAATTCAGAGGTGAACGATAAGCCAAATGGTAAGGTTATTATACCATATATTTTACCAACCAGAGAATTGTATTTCCTTACACGGTCACGATATTTCATATCGAGCCAGAAGTTCGGTGCATTTATATATCCCGATGGTGTTATTACCAGAGTCTTTCCATCCTCTTCGAACATAGATGAATAAGGAGTATTGTAGAAATTGACTCCAGGGGATATCGGACTCTCATCGCGGAAAGCCATCTGTGTATTTAATCCTACTTTAAGGAAGTTCGTAACACTTGCCTCCAGATTGAGACGTGAACGGATGGTATTGAATTCTTCATTATAGTATATTCCTTCATTATCGGTATATCCCAACGACCAGTAATATGACGTTGCATCGGAACTGCCTGACAGACTCAGTGTATAATCCTGGGTAAGACCGGTCTGCCAGGTATATTGACCAAAATCGGTTGTTATGCCTGCTTTGTAATTATTGATCTCAATGGGAGCAAACCCGATTCTGTTCAGCCAGATATAATCGAGATCGGTTGCTGCGGTTGAGCCGTCATAGGCTTTCCACTGATCGAGAGTAACTCCGGCCGGCAGATTTTCATAGCTATCGTAATATCCTGCGCCAACAGTTGTCTGGCGGCGTTCATTTGCTTCAAAGCCGGCAATCCTGCGGGCAATGTGCTGTTCGCCATTCATCAGATCAAAACTCTTGTGCGATTTAAATGCGATACCTGTGCTTGTACTGATATTTATTACAGGTTTCCCTTTCAAACCCTTTTTTGTTGTAATAAGGATGACCCCGTTTGTTGCACGGGCTCCATAAATTGCTGCAGATGAAGCATCCTTAAGAATATCAAAGGTTTCAATATCGACCGGATTAATATCCGCAAGGTCACCATAATAGATTATTCCGTCAACAACAATAAGAGGAGCATTAGCGCTTGCCTGATCGGTATCAGAAGCCCTGAGGGATCTGTCTCCCCTGATAATCATTTCATTTGCATTGCTCAGACCTTTTGCGCGATGTACTCATTGAAACAACAACACCCGGAAGAGATCCTCTAAGCATTGACGTCATATTAGATCTGGCTTCTGTCTGCAGTTCTTCAGCATCCAGACGTGCAACAGCTCCGGTAAGGTCTTTTTTCTTGACAGTACCATAGCCAATCACAATTACTTCTTCAAGCATACCGACATCAACCTGCATAACCACGTTGAAGGTAGTCTGTGTGCCAATCTCGACTTCCTGAGATTTCATTCCAATGAATGAAAAGGAGAGAATGCGTACATCGACCGGGATCTGCAGTCTGAACTGACCATCAGCATCTGTAAGTGTTCCGATGGTAGTCCCTCTCACCATGACTGAAACCCCTGCCAACGGATTTTGAGCATCGTCAGTTACTTTGCCAGTAACGACTTTTTGTGCCATAAGAATTGTGGAGAATCCGGTAAGCACAATTAGCATTAGCAGAATTTTTTTCATAGAGTTAAATTAAAGGGTTAAAAAAGATTAAAGATTAAAGGGTTGATAAAATATTATAAAAGAATTCGGAGAAACAGGTTAGTCAAAGTCAAATTTATAAAATTAATTGAATTTTGCAACCGATTGCGATACTTTTTTCTAAGATCTGCCATTATTACTTATTTCTCCTTCAGTATTGTAACCTGAGGAGGGTATGCAAAATAGTACCAGGCACTTTCAGCCTTTTCTTTATCAAAACGACCATTGAAAACCAGTAATCTGTATTTCAGAGCATAATTTTTCCGCGGATATAAAAGCCAGTCCATATCTTTTGTGGGACAGAAATTGGCAAACATATCTCCGCGATTGTACTGATTCTCAGGCCATATTCGTAATGGCTCCGGAAAATTATAATTGGTAGGAAATGACATCATTACCACACCGGCATAATCATTGTCAATTTCTCCCTGGACAATACACCAGCGAGCCTTGCTTCCGTCAGCATCCTTCCTCGTTTTACCTTCTGAGGTCAGAACCATGCTGTTCTTATTATTCCATTTTTCGGTGGTCCTCCATCCCAGACCTGCATACCGGTATTCAAGAAGTTTGACCGGACTCTCATCAGCACAATTCATCCTGATATTAAAGTCCACTATGAAGAATTCCTGATTCGCTCCTGGTGCATAAACCCTTACATTCTGAAGTTCATTCATGGCGACCTTTTCCTTTCCAGCTTTCTTAAAAACCACATGTTCATGCAGCGCATCGAATTCGGAGAAGAGAGGACCGTTTGCAACAGAGATAAATTTCGCAAAACGAACAGTACCCTGTTTGGAATTGATATTCCAGAAATCGACAGTATCTCCCTCATACTCTACATGGGTCCAGGGATTCCAGATGCCGTAATGATGATAATGATCAGGCGGCTGAATGCGGGTCAGAACCTGGCCATGAGGGGACCATAACGGATGGATGAATCCGCTTCTTTTATAAGAAGTGTCAACACCTTTCGGCGGATAGACTGTCTTAAAATAATACTGGAGCAGATTCCTGGCTCCGGCATGAATAACCAATGCCCCGTCATTGACAGATGCTTTTATTGCCTCCGATAGTTTTGGGCTGCCCTCAACGAGCTCATATGTGTGTTTCTCCCCCTGGCCTGTACCTGTTGTCACCATCCATGTCAGCCTGCGGGGATTCCCCGGTTCAATCTGGAATGGAACAGCTGTTTTGCCTTTATCTTTAATTTCATAAAGAACTAACAGTGTGTCAGAAAGATAAGTTACATCATCAAGATTAATGCTTACCGGCAAATTCAATCCGTAGGCTGGTTTCATCAGATTTACCTCCAGTGAGGCAACCTTCTGGGCATAGGTATTTAATCCTAACAGGTTTAAAACGACTGCAGCCGAACACATCGTTAAACTACTTAAATATTTCTTCATCTTTTGCTTTATTTAATTAAATTCAGAATTTATTCTGTAAATCTGCCTTTAATTTTTCCCACCTGACCCGGATAGCTCTGTGGGGGTATTCCATATGAAATCTGAACAGGCAGTGGAATATTTCATATAAAAATACTCAACAATTTCAACAAATCAAAAGAGTTTTAAAAAATGTGCAACCGATTGCGTATTTTATTGAAAGTTATTTCATAATGATACATTTAATGCTAAATTTGTTTGTTTATCACCCTTTAGATGAAAACCACCAAAGATGTCACTATTTACGATGTGGCAGAAGCTCTCAATATTTCACCCTCAACCGTAAGCAGAGGATTAAAGGATCATCCTCATGTTCAAAAGGAGACTAAAAGGAAGATCCGGGCTATGGCAAAGGAAATGGGATATCAGCAGAACAAGTTTGCCAGCAGCCTGCGGAAGAGACGTACCGAAACATTAGGGGTTGTGGTGCCAAAACTGAACAGTTATTTTATGGCAACTGTTATTTCGGGTATCGAAAAAATAACCAATAAGCATGGTTATGGATTGATTATCAGTCAATCGCAGGAATCAGGAAAACAGGAAATATCGTGTATCTCAACTCTTTTTGACAGTCGCGTTGACGGGATACTGATTTCGCTGGCCTTTGATACAAAGAATCTGGATCATTTTAACAGGCTTTTAGAAAAAGATATCCCGGTCGTATTTTTTGACCGTGTTGCCGATTGTCACGGTTGTATAAGCGTGATAATTGACAATTACAAGGCCGGATATGAAGCAACCTCGCATCTTATTGAGCAGGGATGTAAAAGGATAGTGCATCTTGGAGGGAATATGCTCCGGAATGTTTACTCTGAGCGTTTCAGGGGATATAAGCAGGCTCTGCTCGATAATGGGATCGAGTTTAACCAGAAACTGGTTTTTGTAAGCGACCTTACCGGACAATCGGGAAGGGACATTATGAAAAAGGTCTTTAAAATGAATCTTCAGCCTGATGGAATTTTTGCTGCAAATGATACATCTGCTGTCGCTACAATGCTTGAAATGCAGGAAGCAGGAATAATAATTCCTGATGATATTGCAGTAGTCGGCTTTAATAATGAACCTGTCAGCCAGGTGATCCGTCCAAATCTTACGACCATCGATTATCCGGCCAGGGAGATTGGGGAAATTGCTGCAACCTCACTTATTGATAAACTGAATAATTCACAATCAATAAGTGTGAATACTATTATTCTGAAACATTCCCTTGTTGTCAGGCAATCGTCCTTAAGAAAAAAGTAAATCAATTGCGGATGAGAAAAGTAATCAAACACATATACCTTATTCTTTTTCTGCTGGTTATTGCAGTTCAGGGTGAGGATTTGAAAGCTGAGGACGGTTACCGGCTATGGCTGAGGTACGAAAAGATCACTGATAATGCCCTCCTGGCTTCTTACAATAAATCAATCACAGGCTGGATGGTTGAAGGCAATTCACCTGTGCTTAAATCTTCGGCAAATGAGCTTCAGACAGGATTAAACGGACTTCTAGGCAAAAATATCCCGGAAGTGAAATCAGTAAGAAATCATGGGATAGTAGTTGCCGGAACACCTGAAAGTTCAGCTGTCATTGCCTCCTTAAGAATAAATGAAGAATTAGTCACACTGGGAGATGAAGGATACCTCATAATCAATACTCTGTTCAAAAAGAAAAGAATAATTGCCATTGTCGCTAACAAAGATGCAGGTGTCCTGTACGGTGCTTTCCACTTTCTCAGATTGCTTCAGACCAATCAGAAAATCAGTAATCTCTCTGTAAAAAGTACTCCAAAGATTAAAGTAAGAATCCTGAATCACTGGGATAATCTCAACCGGTCTGTTGAAAGGGGTTATGCAGGATTGTCGCTGTGGGAATGGAAATCGCTTCCGGATACTGTATCGCCGAGGTACAACGATTATGCAAGGGCGAATGCCTCAATCGGCATTAACGGGACAGTCCTGACAAATGTAAATGCAAATGCCCTGGTACTGACCAGGGAATATCTGGAGAAAATTGCGGCACTGGCAGATATTTTCAGGAAATATGGCATAAAGGTATACCTGACGGCACGTTTCAGCGCTCCCGTTGAAACAGGTAAGCTGAAAACAGCCGATCCTCTCGATCCCGAAGTGATTGAATGGTGGCGAAAGAAAGCTGATGAAATATACAGCTATATTCCCGATTTTGGCGGTTTTCTTGTAAAGGCTAATTCGGAAGGCCAGCCGGGACCGCAGAATTATGGACGTTCCCATGCGGATGGTGCTAATATGCTTGCAGATGCTGTTGCTCCTCATGGAGGGATAGTAATGTGGCGGGCATTTGTTTATGACAATAACGTTCCGGACGACAGGGCAAAACAGGCATATAATGAATTTGCTCCGCTTGACGGGAAATTCAGAAAAAATGTAATTATCCAGGTCAAGAATGGTCCGGTTGATTTTCAGCCACGTGAACCTTTTCATCCGCTCTTTGGATCAATGCCTTCAACAAACCTGATGCCTGAATTCCAGATTACACAGGAGTATCTCGGCTCTTCCGTCCATCTTGTATTTCTTGCACCTCTTTTTGAAGAATGCCTGCGGTCAGAAACATGGGCAAGAGGCAAGGGATCGACTGTTGCCGGAGTAATTGACGGAACAATCGGACATCAGTCACTGACGGCAATGGCCGGTGTTTCAAATGTCGGGAATGATACCAACTGGACAGGACACCCTTTCGGACAGGCGAACTGGTATGCTTTCGGAAGGCTTGCCTGGGATCCGTATCTTTCATCTTCTGAAATTGCAGGTGAATGGATCAGGATGACCTTCTCGAATGAACCGGAATTTGTGACCAGGATCAGGAGAATGATGCTTGACTCCAGGGAGATCGCAGTTATGTACATGACTCCACTGGGACTGCACCATATTATGTACTCAGGTCATCATTATGGTCCCGGACCCTGGGTCAGCAGAGGACGCATGGACTGGACCTCAGTTTATTATCACAGGGCAGATTCATCAGGGATTGGCAGTAACAGGACCTCCGCCGGGAGCAATGCGGTAAGTCAGTATTTCCCTGAAGTCAGAGACTTATTCAATGATCTGCGCACATGTCCTGAGAATCTGCTTCTCTGGTTTCATCACGTACCATGGGATTACCGGATGAATTCCGGAAAAACACTCTGGGAGGAGATCTGCATTAAATATCATGAAGGAGTGGACTCGGTAAGATGGCTGCGGTCTGAATGGGGAAAGATGAAGAATTTTGTAGATACAGAAAGATTTGAAAAGGTCGAGAACCTGCTTCTAAAGCAGGAGAGAGATGCAAAGATATGGAGAGACGGCTGCCTGCTTTATTTCCAGACATTTTCAAAAAGACCTTTCCCTGAAAACCTGGAAAAGCCGGAACATGATCTGAACTATTACATTACACATAAATATACCGATATCCCCGGAATAAGATAATTTTGAATTAATTTTATATTTCTCTGTGACTCTCGGTGCTTCTCGGTGTCCTCTGTGTAAGTTTTTATTTTTTGGTTACACAGAGTTCCACAGAGGAAGACACTGAGAAACACAGAGGAGTAAATAAACTTCGTAAATATTATGTTACTACTTGGAATCGATTTGGGAAGCTCCTCAGTAAAGGCTTCAGTAATTGACGGTGAAACAGGCAAATGCCTGGCGTCTGAATTCTATCCGAAGGAAGAAATGAAAATCATTGCCCGGCAACCTGGCTGGGCTGAGCAGGACCCCGAAGAATGGTGGTCAAACCTGAAATTTGCAGTTGCAGGATGTACTGCTGTGCTTGGCAACAGGAAAAAAGATATTTGCGCACTCGGAATCTCTTATCAGATGCACGGACTCGTTGTTATTGACCAGGACAAAAAAGTATTGCGTCCGTCAATAATATGGTGCGACAGCAGGGCGGTGAAATATGGCGACACAGCATTGAACGGGCTTGGTAAAGATTTTTGTCTTTCTCATCTCCTCAATTCCCCGGGTAATTTTACAGCATCCAAACTCGCCTGGGTAAAAGAACATGAGCCTGAGATTTATCGCCGCATCCATAAGATCATGCTTCCGGGCGACTATGTTGCCATGAGGTTAACTGGTGAGATAATAACTTCATATACAGGCCTTTCGGAGGGTATCTTCTGGGATTTCAGGGATAACAGGGTTTCGAATGAGCTGATGGATTTTTTCGGATTTAAATCTGAGATCCTGCCGGAACCTGTAATTTCTTTCTCCCACCAGGGTAAGCTGACCAGAAATGCCGCATCCGAACTCGGATTAAATGAGAATATTATAGTTTCATACAGGGCCGGAGACCAGCCAAATAATGCTCTCTCACTGAACGTTCTTGAACCGGGCGAAGTTGCTGCAACAGCAGGTACTTCAGGTGTCATTTATGGTGTGACTGATAAGAAGAAATATGATCCCCGGTCAAGAGTTAATACATTTTTGCATGTAAATCATACAAGGGAAAATCAAAGGCTGGGAGTGTTATTGTGCATTAACGGAACCGGGATCCTGAATTCATGGTTGAGGAAGAACTCAGGTAATAATTTGACATACAATGAGATGAATGATGTGGCAGGTAGAGTGTCGCCAGGATCAGACGGACTGGTTATACTCCCCTTTGGAAATGGAGCTGAAAGAATGCTTTTAAACAAAGATGCCGGTTGCCGGATACTTGGTCTGGACTTTAACCGTCATACATATGCCCATCTCTTCAAAGCCGCGCAGGAGGGGATAGCTTTTTCATTCAGGTACGGGCTCGACATAATGAAGGAAACAGGAATCGTCCCTCATCTGATCAGGGCAGGAAAGACAAATATGTTTCTGAGCCCGGTTTTCAGGGAAGCTTTGTCATGCATAACAGGGGTGGAAATCCATCTTTATAATACGGACGGGTCCATTGGTGCGGCACGGGGCGCAGGAATAGGTTGCGGTTATTATAAATCGGAGAAAGAAGCATTTGCCGGATTTACGGAAGTGGGCGTAACAAATCCTGACCCTGGAAAAACCGATGCTTATGAAGCTGCTTATTCCACCTGGAAGAAATATCTGAAATCTGTATGAAAACTGAAATTACTTTATGATCTTTTGTGTGTTTATTCTTTTACAACGAAGGTACACAATCGGGACTTTTCACGATCAAAAAGTAAAGGAAATTTTATATATTGGTAGGTTCAAAAAATGTCACTAAAACTAAATTATATGATTTACAAAGGCAAGAAAGAGTTTTATCCCGGAATCGGAAAAATTGAATACGAGGGTAAAAAATCAAAAGATCCCCTGAAATTCAGGTGGTATAATCCTGAACAGATTGTTTCAGGCAAAAAGATGAAAGATCATCTTCGTTTCGCCATTGCATACTGGCATTCATTCTGTGGAGACGGCACCGATCAGTTTGGCAACGCAACACATGCTTATCCATGGAAAGATCTGCCAGCCGATGATAAGATAAAGCAAAGGCTTGATGCCGCATTTGAGTTTATCACCAAGATCGGCGCTCCATATTACTGTTTTCACGATGTTGATGTTGTGGGAGGCGAGGGATCTGTATTTGATATTGAAAAACGTCTCGAAAAATTTGTTCCTGTTATGAAAAAAATGCAGGAACAAACCGGGGTAAAACTCCTTTGGGGGACAGCAAATCTGTTTTCAAATCCCAGATATATGAACGGTGCAGCAACTAATCCTGACTTTGCTGTTGTTACAAATGCTGCTGTCCAGCTTAAGAATGCGATTGATGCCACAATTGCCCTGGGCGGGGAAAATTATGTTTTCTGGGGTGGCCGTGAAGGCTATATGAGCCTCCATAACACAGATATGAAGAGAGAGGGTGAACACATGGGAATGATGCTGACTCTTGCACGTGATTACGGAAGAAGAAAAGGTTTTAAAGGCACTTTCCTTATAGAACCGAAACCAATGGAACCTTCAAAACATCAGTATGATTATGATGCTGCAACTGTTATAGGATTTCTTAGTAAATACGGTCTCGAAAAAGACTTCAAACTCAATATTGAGGTTAATCATGCCACTCTTGCCGGTCATACTTTCGCACACGATCTGCAGGTAGCATCCGATGCCGGACTGCTTGGCAGTATTGATGCTAATAAGGGAGACTACCAGAATGGCTGGGATACAGACGAGTTTCCTACAAATGTTTATGAGATAACCGAAGCCATGATGGTAATACTCCAGGCAGGCGGATTTAAAACCGGAGGTATCAATTTTGATGCCCATATAAGGAGAAACTCGACTGATAATGAGGACCTGTTTATTGCCCATGTAAGCGGTATGGATACATTTGCCCGGGCACTGCTTATTGCTGATAAAGTCCTGAAAGAGAGCGATTACCTTAATATGAAGAAAAAGAGATATGAGTCGTTCGATAAAGGAGCAGGGAAAGATTATGAGAAAGGCAAGCTGACACTTGAGAACCTGAGGGAAATGGCATCAAAGAGTGGTGAACCACCTGTCAGAAGCGGAAAACAGGAGTTGCTCGAACAGTTAATAAATATGTATATTTAATAAAGGTGTCATAAGTCAGCTTATTGCCGGGTTGACGCAGATTTTTTTACATTTGGGATGTAATTATCTCAAATACAGGAGGATTGGCAATAGATTTCTTGACTTTGCACAATCCTGCAACGTGCAAAACTGAAGCCTTATATTTCTCAGGAAAATCGGGAGGAAGCTTGATATCAATCTTAACTGCTGACGGCAGGCCTGTTTCCTTATTGTATTCAGTAGTCTGGATGATCCTGATATTTTCAGCAGGGATCTGGCGATTATCACAGAATGATTTTACATAAATACCTGCACACGTCCCGATAGATGCCAGGAATAACTCAAACGGGGAAGGTGCAGTATTCTCTCCGCCACTGTCAGGAGGCTGATCTGTCCGGATTGAATGGCCATGTGAATGTGCAGTGATTACTTTTCCTCCATCAAAGGTAATTTCCATCATTTTGGTTAAATATTAAATCTTTAAGACTCTGTGTTACTCTTTAACTCCTCGTGTTCCGATAGTTATCAGAACACCGGGAAGTCACATGTTTTCACAGAGAAAAGGATATACCTGATTTAAGGTTACTTTGATTTCATCAGCATAAGTTCAAGGTCTTCCTTGAGCGCTGACAGATCTTCCTCGTGCTCCACTTCCTGTGAAAGGATGGTAAGAATAATATTATATGTCACAGGATCTGCCACACGGGTTATATCCAGAAGACTGTTGTATACCCGGATTGCACATTGTTCTCCTTTGATGTTCTGATCCAGTACTACTTCCACATAGTGATCAGCAGGAGCATCATATCCGCAATTGGTTATTTTCAGCCATTCAGAAGGAGATAATACGGGTGTTCCTCCAAGCTGAATTATCCTGGTTGCAATTAATTCTGCATGGCTTAATTCTTCTGTTGCATGGATAGTCAGTTCAGCTATAACAGCGTCTTTCATAGGCCCTTTGACAACTTTTGCCCCAACCCAGTACTGATAGTATGCAAGCCATTCATCTGATAACGCTTTGTTCAGTAAGTTGATTAATTCATCAACATTCATTTTAACTATTTCTCTTCCTTTTTGTCCCATAATAATTTAAATTACAAAATTAAGTTTTTTTACTTTTTCCTTATTAAATTTCTTACTTCCCTTTCTCATTTCTCAAGTCTCATTTCTCATGTCTCATTTCTCATGTCTCATGTCTCATGTCTCATGTCTCATGTCTCATTTCGCCTTATTTATACTTAATCCCCAGTCCTTTGGCAATACTCAGGGCAAGTTCTTTATCAGCTTTGTAGAAATGATTTAGCTGACGAAGAATGATCTCTTTTCTTTTTGGACCAGTGACTCCTTTTAATGCACCTACAAAATTACTGATTGTATTTTGTTTTTCCCTGGCATTCATTACTTTTCTGAACAGTAATCCGGGCTGGGTATAGTAGTCGTCATCATTTTCATTCCGGCTGTATGTATCGGCTATGTTTGAGTCGAGCTTCATTGCCGGTTCCTTATAGCTGCTGTCTGCAACAATTCCATCGAAGCTGTTTGGATAATAATTAGGTGCTGATCCGCTATTGCCGTCAACGTTCATGAAACCGTCTCTCTGGTGATGATGGACAGGGACTATTGGTCTGTTTACCGGCAATTGTTCATAGTTTGCTCCAAGTCTGTACCTGTGGGCATCGGGGTAAGCAAGGAGGCGTCCCTGTAACATTTTATCAGGCGAAAGCCCAATTCCATCAATTGTATGGGAAGGAGCAAATGCCGCCTGTTCAACATCAGCAAAATAATTTTCGGGGATCTCATTCAGTTCCATAACACCTGCCTCAATAAGCGGATATTCCTTATGAGGCCATACTTTGGTAACATCAAAGGGATTCCATCTGAACTTTTTAGCCTGCTCCTCAGTCATTACCTGGATTTTCAGGGTCCACTTCGGGAAATCCTTTTTACTTATGGCTTCAACGAGATCTCTCTGTGAATAGTCAGGGTCTTTGCCTTTGATCTCTTCTGCCTGAGGACCTGTAAGTGTCTTACTCCCCTGTTGTGATACAAAATGGAATTTCACCCATACCCTCTCATTTTTCTTGTTAATCATTGAAAAGGTATGGCTTCCAAAGCCATGCATAAAACGGTAACCATCGGGAGTTCCCCTGTCGCTGAATAGTATCATTACCTGGTGGAGGCTTTCAGGATTAAGGCTCCAGAAGTCCCACATCATTGTCGGGCTCTTTAGATTTGTCTTAGGGTCACGTTTTTGAGTATGTATAAAGTCAGGGAACTTTTTGGCATCCTTTATGAAAAATACGGGTGTGTTGTTTCCAACCAGGTCCCAGTTGCCCTCTTCAGTGTAGAATTTTACTGCAAATCCCCTTGGATCCCGTTCGGTGTCAGCGCTTCCCTTTTCACCTCCCACTGTTGAAAAACGTACCAGTACGCGGCATTTGTTCCCAACTTTGGAAAAGAGTTTTGCTTTTGTGTATTTGGTAATATCACCGGTCACGGTAAATTTGCCATATGCACCGGTACCTTTTGCGTGAACCACACGTTCAGGAATCCTTTCCCGGTTGAAGTGTGCAAGTTTTTCATGCAGGTAGAAGTCCTGTAACAGGACCGGTCCTCTGGGACCAACGGTCATGCTGTCTTCGTTTTCAAAGTACGGTTTGCCGGAAGCTGTTGTAAGTTTTTTACTTTTCATAATTGTAATTTGGTTTATTTTGGAATATTTGTAAATCTGCCGATAATCTGGAGTTTAATGTCTTCAATTTTAAAGTCAGGGATTTGTTTTTTCCTGAAATGGTCCTCCAGGATCTTGTTGAGCTCATCGTCGTAATAATCCACAATTTGTTCGGACTGATAGGAATACAGATGATGATGTTTTTCCTGGATGGCATCATATCTGAAAGTATCGTCATCAGTTTTAACCCTGGTTATTATTCCTTTCTCAACAAAAACCTCAAGGATTTTATAGACGGTTCCGATGGGGACATGAGGAAAACTTAGCCTCATGTATTCAGCGATATTTTCGGCTGAGGGATGGTTGTCCATATTGAGTAAAACATCAAGGACTGCAATTCTCTGAGGTGTTACTTTAAGATTTTTTCCGACCAGTATTTTTACTGCTGTTTTATTTACCATAGGTGGTTGTTATTAGTTGAGAGTAATTATCAGATGATACTAATTCTCAAATGATAAAAATAATCAAAAAAGAATAAGTATCAAATACAAATTAATATTAAATAAGAAATATTATCAAAAGATATTAACTATCAAAAGAGAAATATTCATCACCCTCACTTTCCTGTCAGCCTGGCTGTATCTCATAACTGAATTACCCGCCACATGCCTTGCACTCCAAATCTTACCCCGATAGTATTAAGAGTTTAATGTAAAATCCACTTATAAGTTTTGTTTTATTTTTATCTTTATTTAAAAAAAAATGACAATTAAGGAGAAATGCATTCGTAAAGAGCTGCCCAGATGCTGTTAATAATTGTTCTTCTGATCTGTATTCTGTTTATCGTATTTTCGTCGACAAAGATCAAACTGCATCCGTTTCTTGCTTTATTGTTCGCCGCAATTGCATTTGGCCTCTTTACAGGTATGCCATTGCCGCAGATCGTTGCTTCGATTAATACCGGATTCGGGAGCACAATAGGTTATATAGGTATCGTGATCGTTGCCGGGACTATCATCGGGACTTTTCTTGAGCATTCGGGTGGAGCATATACGCTTGCAGCCAGCATATTGAAAATAATCGGCAGAAAACGCGTCCCGCTGGTAATGGCTCTTATTGGCTGGCTTGTCTCCATACCGGTATTTGCTGATTCAGGCTTTGTCATACTTTCACCCCTGAATAAGGCCCTTTCAAAGTCGGCGAAAATCACCCTGGCAGCTTCCGCGATTGCATTAAGCCTGGGACTTACATCAACACATTGCCTGGTTCCTCCGACTCCCGGGCCCATAGCCGCTGCAGGTATCCTGGGAGCAAACCTTGGACTGGTCATTCTTTTTGGATTGCTTGTAAGTTTTCTCGCATTGTTGCCAGGCTACATTTTCAGCATAAAAGTTGCAGCCAGGGTACCCATAGATCCCAATCCGGATGTGACTGAGGAAGAGATAACATCAAAGATGAAAGAAGCACCATCTGCCCTTAAGGCACTGGGTCCTATTTTCATACCCATTTTACTGATCGTATTGAAATCTGTTTCGGATTTCCCGACAAAACCTCTCGGAGAAGGAGTAATTAAGCTGTTTTTCGGTTTTATCGGTGAACCGACAATTGCACTGCTTATCGGCGTATTGCTGGCATTTCTCCTTCCAAAGAAAAGGAAGGAGGGTATTCTCTCGGTTGAAGGATGGGTTGGAGAAGGTCTGCTAAATGCTGCGACAATTATCCTTATAACAGGAGCCGGCGGAGCTTTTGGAAAGGTGTTGCAGAATTCATCACTGGCAGATACCATTGGAAGTGCTCTTTCAAATGCAAATCTGGGTATATGGCTGCCGTTCATTATTGCAGCTACCATAAAGACAGCACAGGGATCATCCACTGTCGCAATTATAACAACCGCATCCATAATCGCTCCCGTTACTGTCATCATTGGGTTTCAGTTCGGAAGTGGCAAAAGCGTTGATCGTGCTGGCAATAGGTTCCGGGGCTATGGTCGTTTCCCATGCCAACGACAGTTTCTTCTGGGTCATCACCCAAATGTCAGGAATGGATGTTAAGACAGGTTACAAGCTTCAAAGTACCGGTACTCTGGTACTGGGAGTAAGTGCTGGAATAGCAGTTTGGATCACCATGCTGATATTCAATTAATAACAATTTCAAAAAGAGCGTAAAATGGACATCATAGGATTTATAGGATTGGGCATAATGGGCAGGCCCATGGCAATGAATCTGCTTAAAGCGGGATATCAGCTGGTGGTATAATCCAGTATTATGAAGACCGGGCAGGAGTAAAGGTGAGGAAGAAATAGGGAAAAATTAGTCCTTTTGTTTGTTCAGTTATCTTAGCAGATCCTGTAACTCGTTAATGATCTCCACGGGGAAATTATAGTTCTGCACAAGGTTTATAGTATAACCTGCATAAAAAGCTGCCTTGGTTTTATCCCCAAGATAGTAGTAGGCATGTGTCAGGCTTCTTCCTGCATATATCTTTGTTTCAGGCGGACAGGTTCTGTGAATTACCAGCCTTTCGAGGTATTCCGCTCCCTCCTGGTAATCTCTCAAGGTGCTGTCAGGACACATAATAAGCAGAGATCCAAGTTTTTCGATAATATTTGGCTCGTTTGGAAAATATTCCAGCGCCATTTTAAAATGATCAATTGACTTTTTCCACTTTTTTTGCCTTATAAGGATATCTCCCAAAGATTGTGCGGCTAATAATTCTTTTTCAGGATTATTAAAGGATTTTTCAAACAATTCCCGGGCTTCATTTAATTCACCTTTTTGTTGGGCTATATAACCGGATAGCAGAAATGTTTTTGTGTCAGTTGGTGAGAGTTTTCTTAATTTTTCAAGGAAGTATTCGGCTTTGTCTTCTTTTTTCAATAAAAGCATTATATAAACAGCATTAGTAAGAACCAGTGGATTATTCCCATAATTATTAAGGTATCCGTCCAGTAAGGATAAAGCCTGCTGTTCTTTACCTTCATTCAGCAGTCCGAATATCAGATTCGCTTGTATTTCTGTGTTTTCAGGCTGTAACTCCAAAGCACGGCTGTAATATGTTCCTGATTGTGAATAAAATTTATTTTCGTACAGCAGATCAGCAACTTGCTTAAGTTCGGCAAAATCGTCTTTAAAGCTGTCCAGGTGCCTGTTCAGAAATGTGATGGCGGAGGAGCCCGCACCTGTTTTGAGTAAAAGCTTTATAGTTTTAGATATCAGGTATTTATTATCAGGCAGATAGTTAAGTGCATGGTCTGTAAGTGTCAGTGCCCAATCATAATAATAGGAATAATCAGCCTCATCAATTTGTTTAAGGATAAACATCTCAGACCTTGATCTGAGCGCAATCATATCAAACAGAGTATCTGCAGGAGTTGTGGAATATATATTATCATTTGCCTGATGTATATATTCTTTTGCCGCAACTGAATCACCCCTTGTCTGATAAATACTACCGAGCAGGCGATAAGCTGGCCCGAAGTTGGGCGAATAGTTTATTAACTCTTTAAGTATATCTTCAGAGTTTTCATTATGGCCGGTTGATGAATGTAATTTTGCCAGAAGATACGAGCCATAGGTACGCAGGGGGAAGTGATCAATCCTGAATATCGGGTTTGCCGGAACCTTGTTCTCTTTCAGGGAACGGATCCTGTTAAGAGCATCTTCGGCTTTGAGGTCTTGTCCCAGATCATGATATATTTCACCGAGATAATACCAGGCGTGATATGCACCCGGATTCTTTTGTACAACGGTGCTGAAATTTGTGATTGCTTTTTCTGATTCTCCCATTTCTTTATTCAGGTACCCAAGGTAGTAACTCCAGATCCATTTTGAACTGTTCTTTTTGGAAGCGAGGCTATAACATTCAGCAGCTTTATCATAATAAGCACTTGAATGGTAAATCATTCCAAGTATTCCAAGATTGTGGGCTGAAGGAATATAATGAGCCTTTCGTGAAGCTGGTTTTATCTGATCCTTTAACACATCTGTGATGTTCTTTGTATCTGGCAGATCAGGAATCCTGTTTCTATATGGAAATGCAAGAACAAGATCCAGCAGGATCAGGAAAAAGATCACTGCTGCAGAAAAGAACAATATTTTCTTATTTTTCTTAATATACGTGAGAATATGGGACCTGAAAATAATATTTTGCTATCGCAATATTGTTAATTGGTGAAAAAAAAGATCATAAAAACGGAGGTTACACCTATAAAAATTGCAATTGGCAATGTGAAAGAGAACAGCTGCTTTGAAGCAAGTTTCCCATTTTGCCATGTATTATTCAGATTTCTCAGACTCAGGATTAGTCCGGAAAGCACCAATAATGCCTGGAGCCATGGAACCAGCCTGGGGACAAATTGGTGCCACGGGATATTTGCAGTGCCAAGGAAATCCCACCCCCATCCGAAAGGATCTGAAATCGACTGTATGATAAATGTTATGTTAACAAACAACATCGGGATAACAAATGCAATCCACAGCATAAGACCTAATGGGAGAAGACTTCCGGATGAGGCAAGGAACACTTCCCTTACACTAATCCTGATTCCTGATAATCTGACAGCCAAAAATGACAGCAAATAAAATATACCGGGAACTATAACCAGTGATAACGTCCAGATAACCAATGTATAAATGCCGAACAGATCCCAGTTCTTTTTATCAAGAATATTAACAAAATCACGGATTACCGGCCAGTGACCCTCATACAATATACAATAGACTATCGCAAGTGTAAAAACGACTATCGTCCCCCAGGCATCACCATAATTACGGTTTCCAAGTTCTGAAGCAAACGGTCTTCTGTACAGAGTGGTATTATTATAGGTACAACTTCTTAAACATTCAAAACACATTCCGCAATCTGTATTTTCCTTTATTTCACCGGCATTAAGGCTGTACGGGCATGCCCAGCCTTTTATGTTACCTTGTTTACAATAGTTGGCTGTGCAGTTGTCACAAACCTGTTGTGACCTGTTGCGCAAGGCCAGCATACTCATCCTGGAAAATGGTCCTACGAAAACACTTACCGGGCAGACATACTGGCAGAACGCTCTTAATTCCCAGAAAACTGCCATGATCGTCGGTACCAGAATTAACATGATTACTGCAAAAGCCGAAACCCTGGGATTGGCGACCATGGTTGTTGAAAATGTGGCAAGTAACAGGAAGATAATCAGTTTAATCCAGTTGTTTTGTAATCTGGCAGGCCATTTAAGAAAGAAACCATGAAAGTGGTTATTATATCCATTAGTTTTGCCAGCTGATGGATTAAAGAATGATCTCCGCTGGATCAGATCACCAAAAAATGGAAGAGGGCATATTGTACACCAGATTCTGCCTAACAAAGGAGTCAGGATCGCGACAAGCAGGAAAAGCCAGACTGCCCACATCAGAAGGACACCAAGGTTACGCCCCGACATCTTGGTTCCCAGCAGGGATGTCAGGATCACGATGTATATCAATATCATGGCAACAATTGTAAATATGATCTGCAGCCATCTGGATGTTAACAGTTTTTTTGTTATACCTTCTCTTTTAAGGATATCATTGTAACCTGAATCATTATGCCTTCCCCGGGCTTTATTATTGAAAATGCCTTTAATCCATAGAAAGAATATGCCAGCGATGCAACCAAGACTGAATATTAAAAGAGTGTTTGGCATTATCACCAGCTTGCCTGATTCAAAAGCATGCATAGGTCCGCACCATACATGGCACCTGAAGTTGCTTTTTGAAATCAGGTAATTCAATATTCCGGGATGTTTTGCAACAAATACCAGTTCCCGTGTCAGATAAGGATCCAGTGTGGGATCACTTGTCCGGAAGACCTCAACCATATCACGGGCCGGACTTATCTTAGCATCAATATCAAATTCCTCGAGGTAAAAAGAATGTCCCGTATCTTCAGTGGAAAAGGTAATATTCAGAGTATCGCCCCTGTTGCATCTGATAACAGATGGATCCTTGCCATAACGAAAGTTCCGCATATGGATATACCTGTTGCCGGGTTCCTTCGTAAAAAACTGGCATGCTATGGCAGGTATCAAACCGAATAAAAGTATAACCAGGAGGTAAGTACTTGATATATGGAATTTATTCACAGGAATAAACTGGATCAGTATTTAGCATTGACAAAATACGCATTAATGACATATTTTGTTAAGTTCCACTGCAATAATAGCGAATATTTAATGAGTAACTATTTCTCCTGAACCAGTTTTAATTATTTTTAGGGAATTAAATAATAGTAAAGGCAGAAGAGAAACAAAGAAATAAATGACAGAAAAAAGGCGGGAATTTTCAAGGCGAAATAAAAGAACCAGGAACTACATTCTTCTGACTATCATACTTATTATAATTATTGGAATTCCGCTGTTATTCCTGAACTACCAGGCAAAGCGGAGCGGCTTAAGCCGGAGAGAAATAGTATACCGTTTAACTAACAGGTTAGGGCACGGTAAAGATGATTCCGGTCTGACTTCGACCAGCTCAACCGGTGAAAAGGTAGATTTTCTGGATCCTTCACAAATTGGTCAGGGTTTCACCGAGCCTCCGCTTATTTCACATATTCAGCCCATAGATCTCGATGACGACAGCCTGACGGACATTCTGGTCTGCGATGCAAAACAAAATTTTGTTTCCTGGATCCGTCAGTATCCTGCAGGAACTTACACGGAAAAGATACTTGCAGGTGATATTAATAGCACCTTCGCATGTTCAGGCAATCGATTTTGATTTTGATGGTGATAAGGACCTTATGGTTGGTGTATCTGGGCATGCTATTCCCAAATAATGACAAAATAGGATCGGTTGTGATTCTGGAGAATAATGGACTTTATGAATTCACCAAACACGTTATTGCTGAAAAGATTGCACGTGTCTCGGATGTCAGGGCGTGGAGATCTGGATAATGACGGAGATATGGATCTTGCAGTTGCCCAGTTCGGCTATGATGACGGTGAAATACGCTGGATCGAAAACCTTGGGAACTGGAAGTTTCGGAGTCATATCCTGCAAAATCTTTCCGGACCAATAAATGTGGAGATCCTTGATATAGATAAAGACAGGGATCTGGATATCATTGCACTGGTAAGTCAGGAATGGGAAGAAATTTACTGTTTATTAATGATGAACAATCGAAATTTCCGGGCCAAACTCCTTTTTGGATTCGAGCAATCAGGATTTTGGTTCGAGTATGCTGTCAATATGTGATTATGATAAAGATGGTGATGAAGATATACTCTATACTAACGGGGATGCCTTTGATTATATTCCACCGCAAGGTCGTCCCTGGCATGGTGTGAATGTTCTTGAAAATAAGGGAGCCATGGTTTTTGAATTCCGGAGGTTGTGTTATTTTACAGGCGCAACGTATATGAAGCCAGCTGATATTGATAATGATGATGATATTGATTTTTTTGCAGTTGCCACATGGAATTTATGGGATAAACCGGAATCGCAAAGCATGATATGGCTGGAGAACATCGATAATAAACAATTCATAAGGCATGAGATAACCAATAATCCGAGTCATTTACTCTGTTGCGAACCCGGTGATTTCAATAATGATGGTCTTACGGATGTCATAACCTGCGGCATGCACACTTTCCCACCTTATGACCGTATGGGCAGAATTACTTTATGGATCAATAACGGGGCGCTGGCTTTTGAAAACAAATAAGCAGAAATAGTAAATAAAAATGAGATTCCCTGTTCTTTGTATGAAACAGAATAAGTAACTTCATCCCCCAAAAATAAATCCAATGCGTACTTATCTGGTTTCGTTATTCTTCATGATTTCGGTCTATGCAGGCGCTCAGATAGCTGCGGGAAAGTTTCCGGAACCGGTAACGTTTTCAACACAACAGGACCATCAGAACATGATGGATCAGCTTGGCATAAAAAGCTTAAGACCAGGACCAAGCGGGAATGAATCCGCTCCCAATCATGCCAATTACGACGTTTCAAAAGCGAACCCGTACCCGGAACTTCCTGATGTTCTAACCCTGAAGAACGGGAGGAAGGTCACCACTCCTGAACAATGGTGGAATCAGCGGCGTCCGGAAATCGTAGAAGATATGGAACGTGAGGTTTACGGACGCATGCCAAAAAAAATACCACCAGTAACATGGAAGGTTGAAATAGAAGAAAGAGAGTTCGTGGGCAGGACTCCTGTAATTGCAAAGCAGCTTGTCGGACATGTTGATAATTCGGAGTACCCACTGATCGACGTCAACATTAAAATGACCGTTGTTATACCGGCCAATGCAGAAGGTCCCGTTCCTGTATTGATGATGTTCGGATTTTCAGCGCTCCCTGCACCGGTTCAGCCTAACCCGGATGACCTGGCCAGACTGAATACCGCTCTTCGCGAACTTCTGGCGCGTGATCCGGAAATTAAAGCGATACTAGATAAGTATCCTGCTTATAATCCCATGGTCCGCGCAACACCGATGTTTCCATTTGGTGGTGGCGGACAGAGTACGGAAGTTCCCGCGAATCAACAACTGCTTGCAGCAGGTTGGGGGTACGCAACGATTGATCCTTCCAGTATCCAGGCGGATAACGGAGCCGGTCTGACCCGTGGAATTATCGGGCTGGTCAATAAAGGCCAGCCCCGAAAGCCGGATGACTGGGGCTCGCTTCGCGCCTGGGCATGGGGTGCAGCGCGTGGACTGGACTATCTTGAAACGGATCCCGCAGTTGATTCGAAGAATGTGGGCATTGAAGGGGTTTCCCGCTACGGTAAGGCAGCATTGGTCACTATGGCCTTTGAGCGACGCTTTGCAATGGTGCTGGTCGGATCGTCAGGCAAAGGCGGAGCAACCTTGCACCGCAGGGTGTTTGGTGAGGCTGTCGAAAATCTCACCGGTTCAGGGGAGTACCACTGGATGGCAGGAAATTATTTAAAATACGGTGCTGCAGAGGCATCATTCGGAAGTATGAATGCCAGTCACCTTCCGGTAGATTCGCATCAGCTGATCGCTATGTGCGCTCCCCGGCTGACCTTTATCAGCTATGGCATTCCCGAAAAGGGCGATGCAAACTGGCTTGACCAACAGGGAAGTTATATGGCGGCAATAGCTGCAGGACCTGTCTTCAAACTTCTTGGTGTGAAGGATCTTGGTGTGTCCAATGATTATATGAAAGAGAAGATGCCGGCTGTTAACGTGGATATGCTCGATGGCGAACTGGCCTGGCGTCAACACGACGGAGGTCATACGGATACACCAAATATCAGTCACTTTGTCAACTGGGCAAAAAAATATATTTCAACTGCAACAATTAAAAAATAACAATCAGACTAAATATGGAAAATAAGTTATCGAAAGCCCAACTATCATGGTTGGTTGTATTGCGCATCTTTGTCGGATGGCATTTTCTTTATGAGGGTATGGTAAAGGTACTGAATCCGAACTGGACTTCTACTGCTTACCTGATGGACTCCCAGGGCATGTTTCGTTCAATGTTCAATAATATGGCAGCCAATGCCGGTTTAATGAAGTATGTCGATTTTCTTAATGAATGGGGACTTGTGCTTATTGGCTTAGGTCTGATCCTGGGATGTTTTGCCCGCCTGTCATGTATCGGAGGAATATTGTTATTGCTGCTTTATACGTTTTCACATCCTGCCCTTATCGGTGCAGAGTATATGATGCCCTTTGAAGGCTCATATTTTCTGATCGATAAGAACATCATCGAGCTGGCAGCATTAGGTGTTCTATTCGTTTTCCCAACTGCCAGGGTGATTGGTATTGATCGTTTTTTAGACAGAGTGTTACCTGTAAGTTTTCATAAATTCATATTTTGATGGTATGGAAAAGAAAGAAATAAATAAGACTTCAGATCAGACTAAAGAAAGAAAATCAACAGCAGTCGGCCGCCGTGATGTTATAAAGACTCTGGCCACAGTTCCGTTGCTCGGTGCTATGGCTTATGGTCTTGTCAAAACAAGAAAAACTGCTCTTATTGACCGTGACATTTCAGATGTGTTCCCGCTGAGCAACAAAAATGCTGTTTTCCTGCAGCCACTTGCCAAGGGGAAACAAATCCGTCTTGGTTTGATCGGTTTCGGTATCAGGGGCAAGCAGTTAATGAGGGCACTGGGTTTTGCCGAACCTTCATATATTGATACACTTATTGAAGCTGAAAAGTCAAATCCCGATGATACCCGTTATGATGTATTCAGGGAACAGGACGATCTGAATGTGGTAATAAACGGTGTATGCGATATTTTTGATAATTATGGTGAATCGGCTCAATTGACCGCTTCAAATATCAACAGGGAAGGAACAAATGGAAAATTTGGCACTGCGCCTAAACGTTACCGTACCTACCAGGAACTTCTTTCAGCCGGTGATATAGATGCTGTGGTAATCGCAGCCCCTGACCACTGGCACGGAACAATGACAGTCGCTGCTGCAAAGGCAGGTAAGCATGTTTATTGTGAAAAGCCTGTAACATGGACAGTACCTGAAACTTATCTGGTCCGTCAGGCAGTCAGGGAGACCGGTATTATATTTCAGTTAGGCCACCAGGGCCGTCAGACGGCCTGTTACCAGAAAGCTGAGGAGATCATCAAGAATGATTTACTCGGCCATGTTAATCTGATACAAGTGTGTACAAACCGTAATACCCCCAACGGGGCATGGGTATATACTATAATCGATGGATCCAGCCCCCAGACTATCGACTGGAAACAATTTGAAGGCGATCCTGCCCGCATTGCAGAGTATAATGATTATATGAAATCTTTTGGTCTTGACCGTTACATAGGACCGGAAGAACGTAATAAATTCAGTCTTGAACGGTTCTTCCGCTGGCGTTGCTGGTGGGACTACAGTACAGGGCTATCAGGCGACCTTCTCACACATGAATATGATGCTGTAAACCAGATTATGCACCTCGGCATACCTGACTCAGCTACTTCGTCAGGTGGAGTTTATTTCTTTAAAGACGGGCGTACAGTCCCCGACGTTTTACAGACTACCTTCGAATGGCCGGACAGGGATCTGGCCATGCTTTACAGCGCCACTCTGGCCAGCTCCCGGAACAGAGGCAAAGTCTTCATGGGACACGATGCTTCGATGGAGGTCTCAAATATGCTGAGCATTACAGCTGACAGGGACTCAGAACGTTATGCCGAAAAAATCAAGCAGGGTATTATCCCGACTGATACCCCTTTCTTTACATATGTACCCGGGCAAAGCAAAGTCGATGCAGTTACTTCGGCCACAGAACTTTATTTTGCACAACGTGGTCTGCTTTACACCTATGTTGACGGCAAAAGGTATGACACAACCCACCTGCACATGAGGGAGTGGCTCGAGTGCATCCGTCAGGGACAAGTACCTACGTGCAATATCGATCAGGCTTTCCAGGAAGCAATGACAGCCCATATGGGAACCAGGGCATATCTGGAAGGACGTACAATGTATTGGGATAAGGAAAAAGAGGAGATAGTCAGAGGCTAGAACAACTGATAAGCCTCTTTTATGTGTCGATGAACCGCTCCCGGTTGATAATCTGCATATTATTCCCGATACATCAGGATATGAAATCAGGGCAGGATTATTTAGGCCGGGAAGCAATAAAATTTCAGCCTCTGGCACGATTAATTTATCTTTATCAATTTCGCCTTTAAGGATATCGTTTGAGAGATTGCAATAATCTGTCATTAACTTCTAAAATTCTTTCATTAACTACTATTCTCCTTAAATAATCACATGAAATTTCTAAAAACTTTTGGATTTATAAGGTAAAATTGCGTATATTGGATAGTTTTTAACCTAAAGCACTAACCTTAAAATCTATGCCTATGATCTATTCCTACCTTGCCTGAAAGGCTCTTTTTCTACTATTCCTTTTCAGCATTTAAAACAACCATTACACTAACGTCAGCATTTTTGTGGGTTTAATTTTTAACTTAAATCTTAAACATGAAAAATAACTACTTCTTTTTACGGACAAATTTTAATTTTTGCCCGCGGGATTTCTTGAGAATTGTAAAATTCTTTTTTATTCTATTTTTATTGGCATTTCAGGGTTTGTTCCAGAGTGAAGCCTGGTCACAGGATATCTCATCGGACAATGCTTCAAATCAGACTATTCCCGGTGCCATTTATGTCCAGAATGATGCCACTGCAGTTACACAACAGTTGAAAATTTCCGGAACTGTTTTGAACGAGCTTGGCGATCCACTGGCTGGAGCTACTATTCAGATTGAAGGAACAATGACGGGAGCTATTTCCGATACAGAAGGGAAATTCTCTGTTGATGTTCCGGACCTGAACGCTGTTCTGGTAGTTTCATTCGTGGGATATGTAACCCAAAGAATTCCGGCTGCCGGAAGAGCAACTATCAATATTTCGTTGGTTCCGACAGAAGAGATGCTTCAGGAAGTTGTTGTTACCGGCTACGGTACACAGAGAAGGACAACAATTACCGGAGCGGTAAGTGTTGTTAAAGGCGATGAAGTCGCCAAAGCTCCGGTTTCCAACCTCAGTAATTCAATATCTGGCAAGCTGGCCGGTGTGATCACAAGGGCAAACGGAGGCCAGCCGGGTGAAGATAATTCTGACATTTATATCAGGGGAGTTGCAACCACCGGAACAGCTACTCCGTTGGTTGTTGTAGACGGTATCATAAGAAACAACATTAATCAGGTCGATCCGTCAATCATCGAGTCAGTTTCCATTCTGAAAGATGCATCTGCAACAGCACCTTATGGACTGGCTGGTGCCAACGGTGTAATCCTGATCACAACAAAAAAAGGAGAATGTTGGTCTTCCGACCCTGTCGTTCAATACTTACTACGGATGGCAGACACCTACTTATTATCCTGACCTGCTTAATGCTGTCGATTACATGAAATTGCGTAATGAAGCTGTCCGTCAGGAAAACCCGACAGCCGTTCTGCCTTTTGCAGAGGATGTCATTAATAATTATGCCTCGTTGCACGAGGAGGACCCTGACCGGTACCCGGACAGTAATACCAAGGATCTTGTAAATATGTTTATACCAATTCAGAAACATGATCTGCAGCTGAGCGGCGGTTCTGAAAAGATGAGATATTTTGCAGGTGTAGGATTTTACAAACAGGATGGTCTGTTTGAAAAAGTTAATTACAACAGGTTTAACTTTAATATTAACCTGGAATCAAAGGTTACAAACACAACTACGGTAACGCTCTCTGTCCTCGGGGCTATAGAACGCACCAATGATCTTGATGTAGCATCTTCAGCTAGGCCAGCTTTTCAGGAGCGGATACAAGTTTTTACCTACAGAGGCAATTTATTATTCCAACGGCCTCTGGGGACAGTTTGCAGGTAATTCACCGGTTGCAGTTCTTAAGGGAGATGGTTATGATCACCTCGACAAGAATACATTATTAAACACAATTTCAATTGAACAGCAATTGCCTTTTATCAAAGGTTTAAGCGTAAAAGGATCTTTCAGCTATGATAGCAGAGAGGACTTTCAGAAAGGATGGCACACACCTTTTTATTATTATGCCATAGACCTGAACGTTACCCCTTACACCTGGGCACGCCAGATCTCAACACAGGAGGGTGGGGCTCCTGCTTATACCTACCTGACGCAGCAGAATGAGAGAAGACGGAATTATACTTACCAGGGTTATTTAAATTACCAGAGGACCTTTGGCAAAAGTGAAGTTACAGGTCTGGCGGTTGCAGAATGGCGGAACAATAATTTTGACTATATCTTTGCCCGCAGAAATAATTTTGCTATAGGCATTGACGAAATGAGCCTTGGGAGTTCAAGCAAAAACGATTATGATAATGGCGGTTCATCATCGGTTGGTGCACAGATCGGGTATGTCTACAGAGTGGGATACGTTTATAATAACAGGTATATGCTGGAAGCATCGGGCCGCTATGACGGGCACTATTATTTTGCACCGGGAAAAAGATGGGCATATTTCCCTGCTTTCTCTGCAGGATGGAGGATCTCTGAAGAAAATTTCATGCAAGGCCTTACATGGCTTGATAACCTGAAACTCAGGGGCTCATGGGGAAAAGCCGGAAATCTTGCCGGTTCCGCATACCAGTATCTGAGCGGCTATACTTTAGCCGGTAATGGCTATGCTTACGGAACAGGTACTATGGTACAGGAAGCTTACGTGACCCAGGAAAACAACCCCAACATTACGTGGGAGGTATCCAAAAAGACTGATGTCGGCTTCGAAGCATCTTTATGGAATCAGCTGCTGACAATTGAAGCTGACTGGTTCTCTGAAAAAAGAAGCGGTATGCTGCTGAATCCCAATATAACTGTTCCTTATGAATACGGACTGACCCTTTCGCAGGAAAATTCCGGAAAAATGAATAACTCCGGTATTGAGCTGACTGTTGGATCAAGGCATGATTTCCGGAATGGACTGACATTAAATATCAGCGGGAACCTCAGTATAGCCAGAAACAAAATGGTGGAAGTTTACGAGACTGCCGCAACATTTAATAATCCTAACCGTAAAAGAACCGGCAGACCTTATCTTGCTCAATTCGGCTATAAATCACTTGGGCTGTTCTCAACTTCTGATGATACAAACGGTGACGGCATAATCAACAGTACCGACGGCTATAACGTTACTCAGTTCGGAACACTGCGTCCCGGAGATATAAAATATGCTGATCTCAGCGGCCCCAATGGAGATATGATACCCGATGGTAAAATTGATGGCAATGACGAAACCTATATCGGATACTCTGACAGATATCCTTTAATGACTTTTGGCCTTACAACTTCAGCTGCATGGAAAGGATTTGATCTTAATCTCTTCTTCCAGGGCGCTGGAATGTCATCGATGAATATCTATAACTTCCAGACTTATCCATTCTTCAATAACAACAGCAACCTTGATTATGAGTATTATAACAACCGCTGGACACCCGATAATCAGGATTCAAAATATACCAGAGCCACATCGAGTCCTACAGTGAATAACACCTCGGGATCTGATTTCTGGATAAGGAATACATCCTACCTCAGGTTGAAAAACGCCTCCTTTGGCTACTCAATTCCATCAAGCATAACACAGGCTATAAGGATTAAGAATATCAGGCTATATGTTGCAGGACAGAACCTGATCACCTTTAGTAACCTTAAGTTTATGGATCCGGAAATGGGCTATTCAGTTACGTGAGTACTGCCTATCCTAATATGAAATCATATACTTTTGGTGCTAATATAACCTTCTAACTGTCTCATTTATAAAAATTAAACAATATGATAAAGTTTAAAATAATCAGAAACTTAGCATTCATGGGATTAATACTCTTCAGTATTGCATCCTGTGACCAGGAAGATTTCCTTGAGACTATCAGCAAGGCAAACCTGACTGATGCTACAATGTGGGCTGCTGAAGGCAATGCTGATATCTACCTGAATGATTGTTACAGTGAACTGGTTACCAAAGGTAATCAACCAGATAACCTGGACAATTTTACTTCTGATAATGATGCGGGATGGTATTATACATCATACAACTGGAAAAAAGGTACTGTCGTCGCTACCTCAAATAATTACAGTGTATGGGGTCAGTCATCAGGTCCTGCCTGGTGTGCAAACTGGCCTGGTACTTACACAAAAATCAGGAAAATCAATACATTCATTGCGAAGATTACCGAGAATAAGGCAAACTTCTCTGAGGCATGGTATAATAAACGCCTCGATGAAGCCAGGTTCCTGAGGGCATATTTCTACAGCGAGTTGTTTATGCGGGTGGGAGGTATGGTAATTGTTACAGCACCCCAGGATAGAAAAACAATGTCTGACGAGGAGATGTACCTGCCAAGGAGCACTTTCGAAGAAACCTTTAATTACATTGTCAGTGAACTGACCTCAATAGTCAGTAATAATTACCTGAGATCAAATACAATACCGGAAATGCAGATGCAGGCAGAGCAACTCTGGGAGCAGCACTGGCACTTAAAGGATGGCTCCAGCTGTTTGCAGCAAGCCCGGCTTATAATTCAGCCGACCCGGCAGTTCCACGCTCCGCTGATAATCTCCAGAGTTTTGCAACTCCCAATCCAACCAGATGGGCAGACGCTGCAGCAACCAATAAACAATTCATTGACACCTACGGACATAAAGGGACCGGTACGTACAAGTTATTCTCACCTATGTCGAGATTCTGGCATGAAGCCAATGAATACAATTCTGAAGTCATCTGGGACAGACAGCATGCTGGCACAACAATGGCACAGAACTTTGATACATATGGAGGACCTGTATGGATATTTGGAACCTATTACACGTGGGGTAATTACTGCCCGACCCAGGAACTTGTCGATGTCTACCAGATGGCTAACGGGAAAGATATCAGTGATCCTACATCTGGTTATAATCCTCAGAATCCTTATGTTGGACGCGAAAAGCGGTTCTACGATTTTATCGTTTATGACGGAGCTGAATACAAGCAGGACTGGATGACAGCAACCGATATTATCTATACCCGTATCGATAAGGTCCATCCGTCAAAGAACCAGATCGACTTTGGCTCAGATGACGTTGGAAATACAGCCTATTATTTCAAAAAGAGGCTTGATAATGCTCATGCCAGAGGTGGTAACCTCGACGGGAGGAACTATGTGTATTATCGTTATGCTGAAGTCCTGCTGAATTACGCTGAAGCCCAGAACGAAGCTGTCGGACCCGACGCCTCAGTTTATGAAGCGGTCAATGCTATCAGGACCAGGCCGGGAACTGATCTTCCGGAACTGACACCAGGCTTAACCCAGGTACAGATGCGTGCTGCAATAAAGCGCGAACGAAGGCTTGAGCTTGTTTATGAAGGTCACAGACTATATGACCTGTGGCGCTGGAAAGATGCAATGTACTGAAATGAACCTTGATCTGCATGGCATGAAGATTTACAATTCGGTGCCTGATAATAACAGCGGTGTGTGGATTTATGAACCGGTTTCACTGAATCATCCGCATGTATTCACACAAAAAATGTACTTCAATCCTATTCCTGAGGCTGTTATTGACAGGAATGAAAAGCTCAAGCAAAACTTTGGTTATTGATATTTCAGTAAATATGTTTTAATATTAAGAGGGTGTCTCCTGATGGCACCCTCTTTTACTTCAGGCCGAAAAAATCTGCATTTGAACAGGTTCATTCCGATATTTCAATACCTCCACTATAAAATCAATTGTTTAACCTCATAATTTTTCAAGAATGAAAGTAAATATTATCAGAACATGTTCTTTAATTCTTTCCTGCCTTATGATTATGGCTTTTATGCCTGGCAGTGAGAGTTCAAAAAAGCCTATTTACCTTAACACAGCTTATTCTTTCGAAGAGAGAGCGGCAGATCTTGTTTCAAGGATGACCCCTGAGGAGAAGCAGAGTCTGCTCGGCAACACCATGCCTGCTGTTCCGCGGCTTGGGATTAATCCCTATGATGTGTGGGGTGAAGCACTTCACGGCGTGATGGGCAGGACTTTTATCGCAGGAAGGACGGCAACATCTTTTCCAAACAGCGTTGCCCTGGGATCTGCATGGGATCCGGAATTGATGAAGCGTGAGACTTCTGTCATTGCCGACGAAGCCAGAGGCTTTAATTACGATGTCATTTACACTCTTACCTACTGGTCGCCCGTTATTGAACCAGTCAGGGATCCAAGATGGGGCAGAACAGGAGAATCATTCGGAGAGGATCCTTTCCTTGTCTCACAGATAGGCAGAGGTTTCATACAAGGCCTGATGGGGAACGATCCGGTTTACCTTAAAGCTGTCCCGTGCGGGAAACATTACTTTGCAAACAACTCAGAGTTTAACCGTCATACAGGAAGCTCCGATATGGATGACAGGGATATGAGGGAATTTTATCTGTTTCCTTACAAAATGCTTATAGAAAAGGATAAGCTTCCGTCAATAATGACCTGCTACAATGAAGTGAACGGCGTACCAATGTCGGCCAATAAATATCTTGTCGATACCATTGCCAGGAAAACATACGGACTGGATGGTTATATAACAGGAGACTGCGGAGCCATCCAGGATATCCAGACAGGTCATCTTTATGTTAAAACAGGTGCTGAAGCAACAGCCCTTGGACTGAAATCAGGGGTTGACTCCGATTGCGGAAGCGTTTACCAGACAAGCGCTCTGGAAGCAATAAAACTGGGTCTGATAAACGAGTCTGATATGGATCTGGCCCTTACCAACATGTTCACGGTAAGAATGAGAATAGGTGAGTTTGATCCCAAAAGTAAAGTTCCCTATGCAGGCATCCGGCCGAATATAATCAACGATCCTGCACACAATGACCTTGCAGTTGAAGTAGCCACGAAGACACCGGTTCTGTTGAAGAACAATGTGGTTGCCAAAACCGGCAGAAAGGCTCTCCCGATCAAGGCGGATGCAGTAAAGAAAATTGCCGTGATCGGTCCACAGGCAGACAGGGTGGAACTCGGGCCATATTCAGGAATGCCCGAGGCATCAAACAGGATCACTCCTCTGGCAGGTATCAGGAATTATATTGAACAAAATAAAATCAAAGCGGAAGTTGCATATAGTTCAGGTGGAAATACTTCAAAAACATAGCGAGTTCTTCACTCTGATCAGATTCTCAACTGTAAAGAAAGATGGTACCGTAAAAGATTATGATGCATCCAAATTTGATGCTGCCGCACAGGGTATTGTTATTGGAGCCAGGCAAGGACAGAGTGTCACTATGAGAGGAATAAATGACGGCACCTGGTCTTCTTATAATAATATCGATATTACAAATGTTGATTCAATAAGATTCAGCCTGAATGTTTCTGGTCCTGATGGAGGAATAATTGAAGCAAGACTGGGCTCTGCAACAGGGAATCTGATTGCCACTGCCAAAGTTACAGGCACTCAGCAGGGCACGGGAGGATTTGGTGGTTTTGGAAGACCAAGAACTGTTCCGGCTAAATTAAATACTCTTGGTGTAACAGGACCACAGACCGTAGTATTTGTTTATCGCGCACCGGAAGCAGCTGCCATCGACAAAGAGACTTTGGCCCTGGCTTCTTCCTCGGATGTTGCAGTTGTTTTTGTCGGGACCGATGAAAGGACTGCCAGAGAAGAATCTGACAGATTCAATATACAGCTTCCGGGTAATCAGTATGAGCTTATCAAATCAGTTGCAGCTGTCAATCCCAATACAATTATTGTGATGCAGTCACTTGGAATGGTGGAAGTCGATCAGTTCAAGGATAATCCTAATGTGACAGGTATAATATGGACTGGCTTCAATGGTCAGGCACAAGGTACAGCTATGGCCAGAATACTTTTCGGCGATGTGAATCCCGGAGGCAAGCTGAATGCCACATGGTACAAATCGCTTAATGATCTTCCGGCGATAACCGACTATAATTTAAGAGGCGGTAACGGGAAGAATGGCAGGACATACTGGTATTTCAGCAAGGACGTTTCGTATGAATTCGGATACGGGCTCTCATATACAACATTCGGGTACAGCAATTTTGCCATCAGCCGGAATGCCATCACTCCAAATGACAGGATCACGGTCAGCGTTGATGTAAAGAATACAGGAAGCGTTGACGGTGATGAAGTTGTCCAGGTTTATGTTAAGACTCCTGACAGCCCTGCTTCACTCCAGAGGCCGATAAAGAGGCTGAAGGGATTCCAGAGGGTAACCATAGTAGCAGGACAAACAAAGAGAGTATTTATCGACATAGATTGTGCAGATCTGTGGTTCTGGGATGCAGCAAAGGACAGGATCACTTTCGATCAGGGCAGGTATGTGTTTGAGATAGGTGCTTCATCGAAAGATATCAAAGGCACTGTCCAGGCTACGATGAGCGGGACTTATAATTCTGTGCTGAAAACCGTTGTTGCTGAGTGTGGCAAGGTAGTTTTAAAGCCAGGCAGCACAGCACAGACAAGTGTAACTGCAGCCATGTCGGACGACAGCTTCTTCAATATAAAGGATGCTAAAGTATCCTACAGAAGCAACAATCCGTCAGTAGCCAGTGTGGACGAAAATGGACTGGTAACGGCAAAGGGAGTAGGGACAGCATCGATATTTGCGTATGTTACGGTTAATGGAAAAACAGTTTCGGACAGCTATCCCCTGAAGGTAATGCCCGATCTAAGACCGGCTTCAATAACAGTTAACGGAAAGAATGTTACAGGTTTCAGTCCTGCCGTAAAGTCGTACAGTTATCTCCTGAAGACTGGTTCGGGTATTCCAGCTGTCGACGCTGCTGCTGCAGGAAGTGATGTTTCAGTGGATGTTGCCCAGGCAGGTGGTATTCCCGGAACGGCCGTAGTCACACTGACAGACAATATCACCCTGGAAAAGAATTTCTATAACATTCACTTCGGGACCAGTTCTGTCAGCGACGAATTCAACAGCGGAACACTGGGCAAACAATGGAGCTGGGTGAGGGAGAATACAGCACACTGGAGCCTGTCCAAAAAGGCCGGGTCTCTTGTCATTACCAGTGACAAGGGTGACATTGTTTCGACAAATAATAATGCAGAGAATATTCTTCTTCAGAGTGCAAATACCGACTGGACGATTGAGTCTAAGATAGTATGCTCCAGGAAACCATCGGGATTCTCACAGAACGCCGGAATTCTGGCATACCAGGATGATGATAATTTTGTAAAGCTTGTTTACAGGGCCGGCGGAGGAAGAAGAGGAATGGGTGGTTTCGGTGGATTCGGAGGGCCAGGCAGTGCAGGTATTCAGCCAGGTTCGGTCGAACTTGTTATCGAGAAGGATGGTTACCAGAGATCTGCTGCCACACTAAGTATGGCAGACATAATTAAGGACAACAACACACTGGTACTGAAGCTCGATAAAAAAGGTGCCATTTTTACAGCCTCCTGCTCATCTGATGGTAAGAATTTTAAATCAGTCGGTACCGCAGATATTATGTTAAAGGATGTAAAAGCCGGAATAATAGCCTGTGATGGTGTGACACCGGCAAGGATGGGCAATTTCCCCGGGATGCAGCAGCAACAACCTGCTCAGCCTGAAACACCGTTCGAGGTTTCATATGATTACTTCCATATAAAAAATACTGGTTTGAAATAGAACAAAAGATCATTTTTCAAATCTGCAATGA
>CAWHGX010000009.1:0-61591 GCA_963828775.1 uncultured Bacteroidales bacterium
GAATGTGAACTTAAAAGACCACGAAAGACCGAACCACTAAAGGGTATCATTGATAAGCTGCATAAGGAGGGAAAAGTACCTGCACACATTATCGCCTCAATGAACGGGCTGAATGATTTATCAACCTTTGGTACCCATCCTAAAGACTTTGATACTGAACAGGTAAAACCAGTTCTTAATAACCTTGACATAATCATTAAGTGGTATCTGAAATATAAAGAGACGGGAACAGGTCTTAAAGCAAAACCATCTGAAGCGATTAGGCAGGAAATAAAAAGCACCGGAGATGTAAAGAAGGATATAACTTTCTCAAGAAAAAGGCTGGCAGGCATACTCGGAGGATTAATAGGAATTATTACGTCTGTGTTTGCAGTTTTGTACTTTTCCCATGTCATTGGCGGTGGTAAACAAGCAAAAGAACTTGAAAATTCTATTGCCGTTTTACCATTCAGAAATGATAGTCCTGATTCCACAAACAAGTATTTCATTGAAGGAACTATGGAAGCTATTCTTGACAACCTGTGTAAAATTGCTGATCTTACAGTAATATCTCGTACATCGGTTGAGCAATTCAGAAATACTACCAAGCCTATCCAAGAAATAGCAAAGCAGCTGAATGTGAATTATATACTTGAAGGAAGTGGACAGAAATACGGGAATGATATTCGTTTAACTGTCCAGTTGATTGATGCAGTCAATGATAAGCATATCTGGTCTTCTCCGTATGAAGGAGTGGCGGTTAATATCTTTAAATTACAAAGCCAGATTTCAGAAGCAATAGCGTCAGAATTAAAAGCAATAATAACTCCTCAGGAAAAACAGCTTATACAGAAAATACCAACGGGAAGTCTGGAAGCTTACGATGCTTATCTTCAAGGTATGAGTTACTTTCGAAAATTCACTCGACATGACTCAGAGGTTGCTTTACAGTATTTTGAACAGGCAAAAGAAAAAGATCCAAAATTTGCGCTAGCATATGCCGGTATTTCTCACGTATGGATACAGCGCGGGAATTATTCTTTTGCATCTCCTGAGGAGGCAAATCCCAAAGCAATGGAAGCTCTTACGAAAGCCCTTGAATTGGACAGCACTCGCGCGGAAGTTTATTTTTCCTTAGCAATCATTAAAACTTATATAGAGTGGGACTGGAAAGGTGCAGAGGCATCTTTCAAAAAAGCGATAGTACTTAATCCCAACTATGCTGATGCGCTCGCTGGTTATTCATGTTTATTGATCATAAAGGGACAGATGAAAGAAGCGATAAAACTTAATGAATTAGCTCTTAAGCTCGATCCACTTAATCCCACGAACAAAGCTCTTTATGGCTTAACTTTGTTATTTGCTCGAAGATATGACAACGCCATTACGACATTTCAGGAGGTCTTAAAAATGGATCCAGGTATGGGGATAGCCTTAGGTAATCTTCCTGAGGCTTTACACCAGAGTGGAAGGTACGAGGAAGAGTTGAAAGCATGGAAGTTATATTTTAATAACGCCTTTAAAGATTTTGTGCACGTTTTTGATCAGGGTTATGCTAAAGCAGGTTATACTGGTGCACTAAACCTCGAAGCTGATACCCTTGTAGCGCAATCAAAAACTTACTATATTGATCCTTGGGAAATGGCTTGTATTTATGCCTGTGCAGGGAACAAAGAGCGAACGATAGACTTGTTAGAGCGTGCTTACGAGGTGCCTAGTCCCAATACTCCTTTTATATTATACCCTATATACGACTTTATTCGCGATGAACCTCGTTTTCAGAATCTTTGCCGGAAAATGAACCTGCCGTATAAATAGTTTATGTTAACTCTATATATGTAATCTGTCCTCATCTTGAAGCAGCAAAAAAGGCTGTTGCTAGTCCAAAGAATAATTAACTTTGCAATAGCAGATGTAAGCGGAGAAGACTCCTTTTCGAGACCTGTACAATCAGAATTTTTTGGGATGATTTAAATTATCTGCCTTCTTTGGATATGGTATATTTGTTTCACCTATGTTTCACCCAGCATGAGAAACAAAAGGAGTCAAATTTCTTTAACTCCTTATCCAGTCTTTGTGGGCGATGACGGAGTAGCTTCGCTGATCACTTTGTGGGCGATGACGGAGTCGAACCGCCGACCCTCTGCTTGTAAGGCAGATGCTCTGAACCAACTGAGCTAATCGCCCTGAAACGGGTGCAAAGATAATCGGGATTTTATTCTCTGCAAAGAAAAATGCCTGTTAAATACCAGCAGATTATTTTCAAAACAGTTTTCCTCAGCCACCTTATTCAACTGAACGGTCAGCATGTTCTTTATAATTAATGCTAATATGTTGAAAACCCGGAAAAATGATTCATGCTGACTGTATTAAAAACCAATAAATTCACGTTTATAATGTTATTGAGACGGTAAATCTTTGGTGAAAGATGGATTTTTCTTAACCAGTATAGCTCAAATTGTCTGATATACTGTGTGTTATATTTGTTGAATTAACCTTGAAGATGACCTTTATGAAACCGGTGATATGTTTTAACAGACTTCCTGTGACCTTTACTCTGGTACAGAATGTGCTGAAAACTCCGATTTTGTTTATTCTGCTGTTATTACTGGCCACTGTCAATAATTCCAAAGCTGCAAAAACTACAGGTAGCCCTGTCCTTCCTCCTGTTGCAGTATGTAAAAATATTTCGGTTCAGCTTGGAACCGGCGGTACGGTTACGATAACCGGTCAGGATGTGAACGGAGGTTCATATGATCCGGATGGTACAATTACTACCATGGTGGTATCTCCAAATACATTCAACTGTTCGCAGATCGGTAACAATTCAGTTAATCTGACAGTTACCGATAACGAAGGATTAAGCTCATCCTGCAGTGCCACGGTTACTGTTGAGGACAGGACACCTCCGGTATTGATGTGCAGGAACTTCACGGTTTATCTTGATGCTTCGGGCAATGGATCTATTACCTCTGCAGAAATAAATAATGGTTCATCAGATAATTGTACAGCAGGACTCTTTTTCTATCTGAGCAAAACTGATTTTGATTGTTCCGACATTGGTGCTCCGGTTGTGGTGGTACTGACCGGTACCGATGATGCAGGAAATTCTTCCTCCTGCACATCTCAGATTACTGTACTTGATACAGTTTCACCAGTAATAAATGTTAAACCATTTAATCTGTATACTCGGATCATCGGGCACGGCAACACTGCTTCCGGGGGATATCGACAATGGCACATCTGATAATTGCGGAACTGTTACATTATCAGTCTCTCAGTCTGTTTTCACATGCAGTGATCTGGGTCAGAAAACTGTAACTCTGACCGCACTCGATTCTCATGGGAATTCCTCTTCGCGCAATGTGACAATAAATGTATCTACTACACTTAATATCGCAGGTATGTCGCTCAGCAGCTGCGACCTTTCCCCGACACTGGCACTGTTTGATGCTGATACGGAAGGAGGTGATGGAAATTATTCTTATTTCTGGAGGGGACTTGATGCTGCTTCAAAACCATTCATGGTGATCATACCATTTCCTCCGTCCCTCCAGTTCTACAATTCTACCACACTTGAGACTCCCTTCTTTAACAATACCATGGCAAACGGATATTATGATATCCGGCTGGTTGTTACTGACGGGAACGGTTGTACTGATTCTTCAGAGATTACTATAAACAAGACAAGCGCAATATCTAATAATCAGACTTTCAGACATTCCGAGGCATGTGAAGGTGAAATAAAAACATATTCTGTTAATTATAAACCTGATGCGGCTTACACCTGGTCAGTAACAAACGGAACAATATTAAATAGCGATACTGACACAAGCAGGATAAATGTCATGTGGAATCCCGGCGTGGTGCAGGGAATAATTGTCACAACAATTCATGAGCCCAATATACTTTTTCCCGGCCGACAATGCGAATCAACAGTCATTGATACAATAACCATAACACCGGTCCCGACTCCCCTCATTTAATAATCCCGCTACAAATGTTTGTTCGAATTCTGTCACTACATATTCACTTACAGGCGTATATCCATATCAGGGCTGGATAGTGACAGGAGGTGTAATAATAGCCGGAGGAAAGGAATCGGATAATTTTGTTACAGTCCGGTGGGGCACCGGACCCACCGGGAACATTTCAGTTTCTGCCGGTAGTAATTCATCATGTACCGGTTCAATCCTCCTGAATGTTTCAATTTTCAATCTTTCAGGTACTATTACATCACTTACTGATATTACATGTAACGGGGGCTCTGACGGTTCCGTATCGGTAACAGCTGATCCCGGTACAGGAATGGCCCCATATGCTTATTCCCTTGACGGAGGTCCCTTTCAGGCAGGTGGTAACTTCACTGGTATTTCCCTTGGAAATCATTCTGTTATCATCAGGGATGCTCTATTGTGCACATTTGACCTGCCATTTGTAATTGATCAGCCTCAACCCGTATCAGGAACAGTGTCTGCGCTGGTTAATATAATCTGTTCCGGAGGAACAAACGGCTCCGCAACTATTAATGCTGCCGGTGGTGTGGCACCTTATCAGTACCGGCTGAACGGGGGAGCATTACAGAGTTCAAATGTATTTAGCGGATTATCAGCAGGTTCTTATGTTGTTACAATACATGATAGTCACGGATGCACAGGGAGTGTCCCGTTTACTATAACCCAGCCTGAGGCACCTCTCAACGGCATGTCAGCAGTAACCAACGTCATCTGTTTTGGCGAATCGACCGGCAGGATAGACCTCTCCGTCACAGGCGGTACTGCTCCTTACACTTTCCTGTGGAATAATGGGTCAACAACGGAAGACCTGATAAATATAGTTGCTGGTACCTATAGTGCAGTTATTACCGATTCCAACGGGTGCACAATAACAATTGAAGCAGTAGTTACCCAGCCAGCCACTGCTCTTTCCGGAACAGTTGCCATTACAAATGTCCTTTGTTTTGGAGGAACAACCGGTGCAGTTAATCTGACTATCATCGGAGGCACCTCACCATATACATTCGTCTGGAATAACGGCGCTTCGACAGAAGACATTCTGAATGTACCGGCCGGTTTATACTCAGTGACAATAACTGACGCCAACGGATGCAATGCCTCTGTGGCAGGATCAGTGACAGAACCTTCTGCAGCGGTCGGAGGTTCAATAGTATCTCAGATAAATGTCTCCTGCTCCGGAGGTAATAATGGGACAGTTACCGTCAGTGGCACCGGCGGAATTGCTCCATATGAATATCAGCTGGGTGCCGGTACCTACCAATCCTCTGGTATTTTTGGATCGCTGACCGCAGGTACCTATAATATAACTATCCGGGATGCCAATCTGTGTACATTTGCTTTGCAGGCTGTGATCACAGAGCCCTCTGTGCCGTTAGCCGGAAGTATCATAGTAACAAATATCAGCTGTTTTGGAAATAATTCAGGTGTGTGCGACCTTACTGTCACCGGTGGAACATCTCCATACACATTCATCTGGAATAACGGAGCAGTTACGGAAGATATAAACAATCTGACTTCCGGTAATTATTCAGTAACAGTCACAGACTCGAATGGATGTACATGTTGTCATCAATGCCACGGTAAGCCAGCCTTCAGCACCATTGACAGCCAGCATAACAAGCCAATCGGATGTCTCAGTTTATGGCGGTAACGACGGAAGTATCACGGTTTCAGGATCCGGAGGAACACCTCCCCTTGAGTACAGCCTGAATGCAGGTGCTTTCCAGGCCTCCGGCACATTCAGTTCTCTTTATGCAGGAACATATAATGTTAAAGTCAGGGATGCCAACTTATGTACTTTTGATCTGTCAGTAACTATAACCCAGCCATGGATCCCATTAACTGCACATATTTTTTCACAGACCAATGTTTCATGTCAGGGGGGTAACAACGGAAGCGTTACAGTGGAAGGATGGGGAGGCACTTTGCCATATGTTTACTCGCTGAACGGAGGTTCATTTCAGGCAGCGGGAACATTCAGCTCATTAAGCGCAGGTACTTATACAATAACAGTCAGGGACGCAGTACTGGATCTTTTTGATATTTTAATCACGATCACCGAAGCAGAGACATTGACCATAGCTGTTTCAGGCGAGGATATCAGCTGTTACGGTGGCAGTACCGGAAGTGTAACTGCAATTGCAGCCGGAGGTATTGAACCATACAGTTATATATGGAATACTATACCTGTGCAGGTCACTTCATCAGCAACCGGTCTGGCAGCGGGTACATACACGGTAACCGTATCAGATGCAAACGGATGCACTGCTTCAAATAACGTTACCATTTCTCAGCCGTCAGCAGATATGGTTATTGCCATTTCTCAGATCAACATCCTATGCCCGGGAGGAGAAACTGGCAGCGCGACAGCAGTCGTTTCAGGAGGACTTGCTCCCTATACGTATTTATGGGACACAACCCCTGAGCAAACAAAAGAGACCGCTACAGATCTGTCAGCCGGAACCTATAATATTATTATCACTGACAGCCATGGCTGCATAAAGCAGGGTTCGGTTAATATAACAGAACCTCAGGCTTTAAATATTGATTCATCAACCACACCATCCTCATGTCCTGATATGGATGATGGAACAATAACCCTGGCAATCACAGGTGGTACCGGTCCCTATGGTGTTCTCTGGTCGGACGGAATTACTATCCAAAACCGCACAAAACTAAAGTCAGGTCACTACAGTGTTATTGTAACAGATCAGAATAGTTGTGCGGCATCAACCAGTGTTGATGTGGATTTTATCTGGTCCTTTAACTGTCTGGTGATTCCTCAGGTTATTACCCCGAACAATGACGGATTTAACGATGACTGGAGGATTAAGAACATCGACCTCTATCCAAACGCCGAGGTTCATGTGTATAACAGATGGGGCAAAATGGTTTTCAGTACAAAGAATCTGTCAGACAATCCATGGGATGGAACGTTAGAAGGTAAGCCGGCTCCAACCGATTCGTACCATTATATCCTTTACCTTAACGATGGCTCTGAACCAAGATCAGGCGTGATAAGTGTTATTAGATGATATGTTCAATATGTTGAAGTTTAAAGATATGATCCGATTCAGAAGTATAGTTTCCGCTATAGTCCTCTTCTTTATATTTGGGATTTCGGGAGCACAGCAAGTGCCGATGTACAGCCAGTATATCATGAACGGCTTTTTAGTCAATCCGTCATTTGCAGGCCGTGATGGCTATACATCCGTTAATCTGACAGTAAGGGAACAATGGACAGGAATGAATCAGGCTCCCAGCACCTATGCTTTGAGTTTTCAGACCCGGATTCTGAAGAACAGCTATATCTCAAAATCGACAGCTGTTAAGAGGAGACTTATACGTCCGACCAAAGGCGGACAGGTTGGGGTAGGAGGTTACGTCTTTAATGATAATAACGGTATTATGCGCAGGACAGGCATTCAGGCAGCCTATGCATATAATATCACACTGGGAGACAAGGATGACGAATATGCTGACAATATTGCCTTCGGGCTTGCTCTCACTGCATACCAGTACGCAATTAATACTGAAGGATTGATCTATGATCAGAACGATCCCTATCTGAACAGTTATGACAGATCAGTATTCATTCCTGATTTCAACTTCGGAGTAAGCTATGCCACCCCTGTATATTATGTTGGTTTTGCAATGACCAACCTGCTGAGAGGTTCTGTGATATTTTCAAATAGCAGTGACAGAAGCAGTTCAGAGCTGGGTCACTATTTTCTTACAGGAGGATTCAAAGTGCCTCTGTCGAGTAACTGGATGCTTGAGCCATCAGCATTTATCAAGTCGTCTGATATGCTTTTAAAAGCCCTTCAGCTTGACCTTACATCAAGAATATATTATAAGAACGACTATTGGGCCGGGATATCATGGAGGACAAATGATGCTATCATCCTTTTGCTTGGTTTGAAATACGACAGATTTTATTTTTGTTACGCATTCGACTTTACTTTAACTGATATCAGGAAACAAAGCCTGGGGACTCATGAATTTTCGCTCGCTCTGAAATTCGGACCCAACGCCCGAAGATATCGATGGATTAATGCTTATTAAAACTGTTATCCTGAGAGTGACCGGCACCCTGTTGCTGGTATTATTAAATCTGACATTTGCATTTTCTCAGAAAGAACCGGGATCCCGCGCCTGTCAGTATTATGTTTTATAATGTCGAAAACCTGTTTGACACTGCAGATGATCCCTTGAAAGATGATAATGAATTTTTACCACGTGGATTGAGGAGATGGAACCAGACCAGGTATGCCAAAAAGATCAATTCTGTCTATAAAACAATAATAGCCGCAGGGGAGTGGAATCCTCCGGCTATTGTCGGATTATGTGAGATTGAGAACAGAAAAGTGCTTGATGATCTTGTAAATGGAACCTATCTGTCCAATTACAGTTACGGGATCATCCACGAAGAATCACCGGATCCGCGGGGGATTGATGTTTGTTTTATTTTCAGAAAAGATATGGTGCGTATCATTGAATATAAATCGTGGATCCCTCTTAATGTAAATAAGGATGAATTTCATTCGCGCAGTGTTCTTTATTCGAAATGCGTAATCTTCGAAGATACCATTCATCTGATAATCAACCACTGGCCATCCAGAAGGGGAGGGGTGCTTGCCGGTGAACCGATGCGAAATGAAGTGGCGGAGATGATCAGAATGGCGGTAGATTCGTTGAACAATGTTACCTCCGGAACAGTTAAGTTAATTATTATGGGTGATTTTAATTGTGATCCTGATGACCCTGTTATTCAATCACTGGTAAATCCGTCAGGACCCGGAGCTGCATCACTGGTCAATCTGGCCGGAAAATCCGGATCTAAAACTTCCGGTACATACCGTTATATGGGAACCTGGGAGATGTTGGACCAGATCATTGTTTCGGACGGGCTTTTAAATTGTGCAAAGGGATTATATGCCGAAAAAGAGGATTTCAGGATTTTTAAACCCGATTTTCTTCTTAAGAATGATGCAAAATATCCCGGTGCAACCACTTTCTCTACATACAGGGGGTACCGGTACCAGGGCGGATTCAGTGATCATCTGCCCGTATTACTTGACCTGGGTACCCGTTGAATTATTAAAGGGTGTCAGTCCAAGCTCTTTCCCTTTCTTAAGCATGAGCTTCCTGGCGGCTTCGTGTTCATTTGGAATTACTCCGTCAAGAATGGCTTCCCTTATTGCATTCTTAATTATGCCAACCTCCTTCCCCGGCCTGATCCTGAAGGTATTGATTATCTCATCCCCGTTGACAGGCGGCTGAAAATTCCTGATCGCATCCTTCTCCTCGATCTCCTTCAGCTTGTTGCGTACAAGCTTAAAGTTCTCCAGGTGCCGCGCTTTCGTTGCTTCATTCTTTGAAGTAATATCAGCCTCACAAAGCATCATGAGATCATCGATGTCATCACCTGCCTCAAACAGGAGCCGCCTTACAGCTGAATCGGTTACAATCTCCTGCGTAAGTGCTATAGGCCGAAGATGCAGATCAACCAGTTTCCTGACATATTTCATTTTATCATTCAATGGCAGTTTCAGCCTCCTGAAAATGTCAGGTATCATTTTAGCCCCTGCAAATTCGTGACCATGAAATGACCAGCCCGAGTCTGAATCATATTTCCTTGTCAGCGGTTTTGCCACATCATGTAAAAGTGCCGCCCATCTGAGCCAGATATTATCACTTTTACGGCAAATGTTATCAAGCACCCTTAAAGAATGAAGGAAATTGTCTTTATGAGCTTTCCCCTCCTTTTTCTCAATCCCTTTCAGATTATCCAGCTCTGGAAATATAATTTTAAGAAGACCTGATTTTTCAAGAAGTATAAAACCCCGTGAGGGGTGATCACACATAATTATCTTGTTCAGTTCCACAATTATCCTCTCCTGCGAAACTATACTTATACGTGAGGCATTGGATGACCATCGAGCTGAAAGTTCTCTCCTCAATTGAAAAATTAAGCTGTACGGCAAATCTGACAGCCCTCATCATCCTCAAAGGATCGTCTGAGAAAGTAATATCAGGATCCAACGGAGTTCTGATTATTTTGTTTTTAAGATCCTCCATGCCGTTGAAGGGATCTGAGAAGTCACCGAATGATTCTTTGTTAATGCTGATTGCCAATGCATTAATTGTGAAATCCCTTCTTTTCTGATCATCCTCAATGTTCCCCTTTGTGACTACCGGTTTTCTTGATTTCCGGTTGTAAGATTCTTTTCTTGCCCCGACAAATTCTATATCATAATCATTGTATCTGAACATTGCTGTCCCGAAATTCCTGAAAACAGCAACTTTTATATCAGGACCCAGCTTTTTTGCAGCTTTCCTGGCAATCCCGATCCCGCTTCCGACAACAACAATATCAATATCTTTGTCGGGATTATTTCTTTCAAGCAGACAATCCCTGACATAGCCTCCTATTACCCAGGCTTTTACATTTTCCGATGAAACCACTTCGGAAAGCATCTCAAAAATCTTGTCATTCAGGCATATATTCATATATAGATATGACAATTTGTTTTATTATTATGACAAAGTTACAATTAATAACTATTTTTAGATAAAATGAACTGATCGCGGATCAATGGTATAAAGATTGTTGGGACGATATACGTTCGGTTGTTTTATAATGTTAAAATAAACAATATGTTAGAGCATTTGACAAAAGAGGCATTTCTTAGTAAAGTATTCAACTATGAAACCAGTAAAGAATGGAAATTTGAAGGTGCAAGGCCATGTGTAATAGACTTTTATGCTGACTGGTGCGGTCCCTGCAAAATGATTGCACCTGTACTGGAAGAACTGGCCAGAGATTTTGAGGGGAAACTTGACATTTATAAGGTCAATACCGAAGAAGAACAGGAACTTGCTTCAGTTTTTGGGATACGAAGCATCCCGTCAGTATTGTTCGTACCGTTAACAGGTCAGCCTCAGATGGCAATGGGTGCCTTGCCAAAAGAGACTTTTATAAAAGCTTTCAAAGACGTTCTTGGTATCGAAAAGTAGAGTGTTAATAAAAATACTTCACTTTGTTAAAAAAAAAGAGGGGGGAAACGTAACATTGCCTATCTTTATTCCGTTCTATAAACAAAGGTAGTAACCATAAGGTTACATGAGTTTTTTTCATGGATTTAGGTTTAGGGTAGTAAAGTAGATTTCCCGCGGAATACAAATTCCGCGGGATTTTTTTATGTAAGATCCTTAAAAATAGTGTTGATCTCCTCTTCGGTCGATTTCAGCTTTTTCTGGCACTGCCTGATTAGTTCCGAAGCACGCTTTACCTCAACAGATAACCTGTCAACATCCATTTCCCCGCTTTCAATTTCCTGCAGTATTTTATCAATCTCATTTACTGCCTGATTGAATGAAAATTCCTTTTTAGCCATATCTCATTGAATTTAGTTTTAAATTTATTAACTTTTTTATCACGAGTTCATTGTCTTTTACTTCACACTGTTCTTTTCCGGCTACTTGCGATTCATCTTCGACTTTTATCTTGTGACTTTTGTCTTTTATCTTGTCTCCCTTTATATCACCTTACTGCTCACCGATCCGTCACTGAACCGTGTATCTATCATATCATCTTTTTTCAGCTGCACACGCTTCTTAATTATTTTCCCGCTCAGGGATGTAATTGTGTAACCGCGCTTCAGTACATTCTCAGGATCCAGGATTTTTAATGAACTGTCAAATCTTCCTACTTTATTATTCATGTTATTAAGGCAGTTCTTTGAATGATTTATAAGGCTTTGCTTTTTGCCGGTAAGTAATGTTCCCCTGGCTGACATACTTGATCTTGCTCCTGAGATGAGCCTCGACTTATGATTAACAGGTAAAAGTCCTGCTCTCATAATGTATTCTTTACCGGTATTGATCATATCGATTAAAATGCCCGAAAGTTCCTCTTTAAATTCCGAGATCATCATCCTCGCAACCGGTATTAATTTCAACCGGGATGAATCGATATGTATTTTGCTCTCTTCGAGAATAAACCGGGATTTCTCGATAATCTTTTTACTCATTTCAATCAGGCTGATCTCCGCATTATTCATACATTCAATAAGAAAGTCAGCCACAGCAGTCGGAGTCTTCAGTGACCTGTATGCAACAATATCTGCGACTGAAAGATCCTTTTCATGTCCAATTCCTGTAATTACCGGTAAGGGGAACTGAGTTATATAAAATGCGATATTATAATTGTCGAACCAGCTAAGATCGGTTTGCGATCCTCCTCCCCTGATTATTACTGCCAGATCGAATTTCTCAGGATGATCTGCTATTTTTTCAAGAGCTCTGATTACACCTGCTTCTGTTTCATTACCCTGCATCGGGGTTTCAAACAGGGCGGTATAGAAAACATATCCGAAGCTGTTCCCTGTAAGATGTTTCATAAAATCGGTATATCCGGCAGCATTACCGGATGAAATTATTGCGATTCTCTGAGGAACCAAAGGAAAATCCAGCTCCTTGTTCATGGTAAGCACACCTTCTTCCTCAAGCTTTTTCAGGATCATCTGACGTTTCAGAGCCATTTCCCCTATAGTAAATGCCGGATCAATATCGTTTATTACAAGACTTAATCCATATATCTCGTGATAGTCAATTTTTGCCCTTACAAGGATCTTAAGGCCTTCTCTGAGAGACTCCCGTGTTGAATTTTCAAAAAATGATTTAATGAACCTGTACCGGCTGCTCCATATAACAGCTTTTACACGGGATCTTATACTGATTTCATCGGGATGCTTCTCAACAAGTTCCAGGTAACAGTGTCCGTTGTAGTTCTCTCTGATCTCAGAGATCTCGGCAATCACCCAGTACATATCGGGTAATGCCATATAAAGAGAGTCTTTAATGATCAGCTGTAATTCAGTTAGTGTGAGTTTCTCGTTCATGACTACCTGTTGACCTTTATTACCTTATGTGTGAAGGTACCTCCGGGAGTACCAAGCCTGACAAAATAAATGCCTCTTTCAAAATTCCGGAAGTCATCCAGTATTAAAGACCGGCTGATATAGTCGGCGTAATTCTTTTTCATTATCAGCCTGCCTCTGATATCAAAGATCTCGATTCTCAACCGTTCGGGATTTTCCCTGAATGTTATTTTAAGCTCATTGTTAAATGGATTTGGACTTACTGCTGATCCGTTTTCAGGCTTTATCAGATATTTCTCCTGTAATTGATTCAATGACCTCAGCAAAATCAGGAATTCCATAACCATACAATGAATCAGGAGAAAAATACCTGTCGGATGCAGAATGGAGTGAAGCAATTATGTCTGCATTAGTTGCACCGGGTACAGCCTGCATGATACAGGCACACATACCGCTTATCAGGGGACAGGAAAAAGATGTACCGCCCGACCTTTCAACGATGGATTCCTGTACCTGTACAGGAACACTTACTCCCTGTGATGCCACATCAGGTTTTACCTGCCGGTCAAATGAGGGTCCGGCTGAGGAAAAGGAAGAAATGACTCTGTTCCCGTCAACAGCTCCTACAGCCACAACGCTGTCTCCGTCTGAAGGAGCAATTATGCGTAACCATGTTTTGTTCCGTTCATTACCTGCGCTGTTAACTACCAGGATACCTTTTGAAGCTGCAATATCAGCTGCACGGGTCACAAAAGTGCTGTTCCCGTCCATATCTGAAAATTTATAATCAAGACCGGGATCATCAAAAGTGAAATAACCAAGTGATGAAGATATTATATCAGCACCCAGACTATCGGCAAATTCAGCACCGGCTGCCCAGTAATCTTCCTCCACCGGGAATTCAGATCCTGTATCTTCAGTTCTTAAAAGTATGTAATCGGCTCCCTGAGCAGTCCCTTCTATTGATCCGGGAACAGAACCTCCAAGTATCGAGAGTACCGCAGTGCCATGACTATGAAAACCATATACAAATTCATTTTTATTAACGAAATCATATGTGCCTTTGATACCATCACGGTTTCTAAGAGTTTCCAGGGATGATATGTTATCAGCATTGGCAAAGCCTCCGTCAAGAACAGCAATCAGTATCCCTTTGCCGTTATATCCGGAATTGTGCACAACCGTGCCATTCAACATATTAATTGGCTGATCATAGGGCGGCTGATCTGTCTGAACCGTCCCGAAGTAAAGTTTGTCAGAATCAGAGTTTTTCGCACTGGTGTTTTTAATGATTTTTACATCACTGACAAATGGCAGGTTCAGCAAAGCGCTGATATCAGCCGGAGCCTCTGTTTTAAAGAGCGCAGTATTCATCCATCTGGATGTGCAATGCAATTTGAATCCTGACGATGATATTTGTTCCACATATCCTGAATAAACAGGAATATCCCTGATGTCAGGAACTGTAATGCCTGCTTTTATTCTTCTTTCCACAGCTCTTGACGTAAGAAGGTCAGATAATGAGAAATCATTGATCCTGTTTTCTCCTTTGTCCCTGAAATATACCCTGTAAAAAACATTGTAATTCTTTTCCTGTCCCGACAGGTAATATCCGGGAAGGATCAGAAAAAATATAAGAGGGATAATCACATTTTTCAGACAGAAGGGATAAACAGATCGTGTTACCATATTTCCCCAGTTTTTTCCGGATCCGGAATTATGATTTTGTTTCTTTCAAGAGAATCGATATATTCAGACTGGTAAATGTCAATTTCCTTGTTGTCTGGGATGCCTGAGATATATTCTGTCCTGAATTTCTGACTGCCGTCTTTCCTATAAATGATCCATACACCTTCCCTCAGATCGTCTTTGTACCGTCCCAGAAATTCGGGATTACCATTTTCGAAAAAAGCTTCAAACTTTCCATTCAGTTTTCCGTTCTCGTAAGTGGTTTTAAGAGTTACAGTTCCGTCAGGATAGTATTTCAGATATTCACCATGCCGGATATCATTTTTATAATAAGTTCTTTCGGCAACCGTACTGTCGGGATAGTACCTGACAGAGAGTCCGTTCCTTTTGTCACCGGCGTACTCCTCTTCGCTGATAAGCAATCCTTTTGTTGAAGATGAAAAAAAATGCCATTTCCCTTCTTTAAGCTGATTGACATATTTACCTGTTGAAGCAATCAATCCGTTTGAATAATAAAGGGTAGCCTCTGCTTCGGAACCGGTTTTGTTAAATACGAGCAGTGATTTCAAAGTATTATCTTCATAATACCTTCTGAACTCACCTCCAGGTTTATTATTCGAGAAGAATCCATCGTACATTGTATTGCCGTTCGGGTATTTCTTTATCCAGTGTCCCTGTTTCCTGCCTTCTTTATCAGTCTGGTTAATGTCTTGTCCTGACTGCGACATAACATGGATACAAAGTAAAATTAAGACAGAGGCAGATATAATTCTTATGTTCATACAATGTCAGCTGAAATTCTTCATAAAAGTACAAAAAAGAAAAAAGAGGCTGAAATTTAATCAGCCTCCTGAAATTATCCTGTAACGCATCCAATTATTTTACTTCTTCGAAATCGACATCAGTGACTTCATCGCTTCCCTGCTGGGATTTTCCGCTTCCCGGCTGTTCAGGGCCAGGTTGTGATGTTGTCTGGCCTGTGTTCTGACCTGTTTTGTACATCTCTTCCGAGGCAGCCTGCCAGACGGCATTCAGTTCAGCAAGGGCTTTATCGATTGCAGGAACATCCTGTGCTTTGTGAGCCTCTTTGAGCTTCGCAAGCGCACTTTCGATGGCAGCTTTTTTATCGGCTGGCACTTTATCGCCGAATTCCCTCAGCTGTTTTTCAGTCGAGAAGATCATGCTGTCGGCGCTGTTTATCTTTTCTACTTTTTCTCTGGCCTTGTTATCAGCTTCAGCATTCGCTTTGGCTTCGTCTCTCATCCTCCTGATTTCGTCATCACTGAGGCCTGAAGATGCTTCGATCCTGATCCTCTGTTCCTTGCCGGTCCCCCTGTCTTTCGCTGTAACATGAAGGATCCCGTTTGCATCTATATCGAAAGTTACTTCAATCTGTGGGATTCCTCTCGGGGCTGGCGGAATACCATCAAGATGGAAACGGCCGATAGTTTTGTTTCCGACAGCCATTGGCCTTTCGCCCTGGAGGACATGTATCTCCACAGATGGCTGGCTGTCAGCGGCGGTTGTGAACACTTCTGTCTTTTTGGTAGGGATTGTGGTGTTTGATTCAATAAGTCTGGTCATGACACCACCCATAGTTTCAATACCAAGCGACAATGGTGTAACATCAAGAAGAAGGACATCCTTGACTTCTCCTGTCAGGACTCCTCCCTGGATTGCTGCACCGACTGCAACCACCTCATCAGGATTGACCCCTTTTGAGGGGATTTTGCCAAAGAATTTCTCAACAAGCTGCTGGATTGCCGGAATTCGTGTTGATCCTCCAACCAGCAGTACTTCATCTATTTCAGATGCTTTCAGTCCTGAATCGCTCAGAGCTTTTCTGCATGGTTCAATGCAGGACTGGAAAAGCGCATCACATAATTTTTCAAATTGTGCACGGGTAAGTGTTTTGACAAGGTGCTTTGGAATTCCGTCGACCGGCATAATATATGGCAGGTTTATTTCAGTTGAGGTAGTACTTGAAAGCTCAATCTTTGCCTTTTCAGCAGCTTCTTTCAGCCGCTGAAGCGCCATCGGGTCTTTTCTCAGGTCCACTCCCTCATCTTTCAGGAATTCTCCTGCAAGCCAGTCGATTACCATATGGTCAAAGTCGTCACCGCCAAGGTGGGTATCACCATTCGTTGATTTAACTTCAAAAACCCCGTCTCCCAGTTCAAGAATGGAAATATCAAATGTTCCTCCCCCGAGGTCAAACACTGCTATCTTAAGATCCTGTGATTTCTTATCGAGACCGTAAGCAAGTGAAGCGGCTGTAGGTTCATTTATAATTCTCTTGACGTTAAGACCTGCAATTTCTCCGGCTTCTTTTGTAGCCTGACGCTGAGAGTCGCTGAAATAAGCAGGCACCGTGATGACTGCGTCCGTCACTTCCTGCCCGAGGTAATCCTCTGCTGTCTTCTTCATCTTCTGAAGTATCATGGCAGAAATCTCCTGCGGGGAATACATCCTGTTGTCGATTTTTACCCTCGGGGTATTATTGTCACCCCTGACTACTGTGAATGTTACACGCTTGATCTCAGTATTTACCTTATCAAAAGTCTCCCCCATAAACCGTTTGATTGAGTAGACTGTTTTCTTCGCATTGGTAACAGCCTGACGTTTGGCCGGATCTCCTACTTTGCGTTCACCATTTTCCACAAATGCGACTATCGAAGGAGTGGTTCTCTTACCTTCACTGTTAGGTATAACTACAGGCTCATTCCCTTCCATTACGGCAACACATGAGTTTGTGGTTCCCAGGTCGATTCCTATTATTTTTCCCATGATATGATTTTTATGATATTTCAATTTATGTCAGAATAATCTGCAATGATTATGCCATTGACCTAACGTGGCGGTTTTATGCAAATATGGCATTACTTATTTTTTACTGACGGATCAATGTGACAAAACGACATGAAAGACTTCTGAAAAGTGTCAGGATAAAAAGAAGTCTCAGAGAAGAAATATTCTCCGTTACAAATTTGTAGCTTTGTCATCTGGATTAAACTTAAATAGTTATGTCTCTTTATAAAACTGTACGGAAAGTTACTACTCATGTATTGAATGAGATGAAGCTTAAAGGAGAGAAAATCGCCATGTTGACGGCATATGATTATTCTATTGCACGGATAATCGATGAGGCAGAAATTGATGTGATCCTTGTTGGAGATTCTGCTTCAAATGTAATGGCGGGTTATGATACTACACTTCCAATCACCCTCGACAATATGATCTATCATGCTGCCTCAGTTGTAAGGGGAGTGAAGAGAGCGCTGGTTGTTGTGGATCTTCCCTTCGGAACATACCAGGGGAACTCCAAGGAAGCCCTGGTGTCAGCAATAAGGATCATGAAAGAAACCGGAGCTGCTGCAGTAAAGCTTGAAGGAGGACAGCAGATTGCCGAATCGATTGAAAGAATTCTGTCAGCAGGTATACCTGTGATGGGACATCTCGGCCTCACACCTCAGTCGATACATAAGTTTGGAACATATGTGGTCAGGGCGAGGGAGGAGGAAGAAGCCCGCCGGCTTATGGAAGATGCCCGGCTTCTGGAAAAGACAGGTTGTTTTGCGGTAGTCCTTGAGAAGATTCCTGCCAAACTTGCTGAAGAAGTGACCACAACATTGAAGATACCTGTTATAGGTATCGGTGCCGGCGGCAAAACTGACGGACAGGTACTTGTTCTCCACGACATGCTGGGGATAACACAGGAATTTTCGCCACGGTTTCTCAGACGGTACCATAACCTTTATGCCGAAATTAAAGGTGCTGTCCAGACTTATATCAGTGATGTAAGGACCAATGCTTTCCCGAACGACAAGGAACAGTATTAATCAAATCTGCAATGGTTGAAATATTGTACGAGGATAATCACCTTATTGCAGTTTATAAGAAACCCTCCGATCTTTCACAAAGCGATAAAACAGGTGATGCCGCTCTTGATTCTGAAACAAAAAAATACCTGGCTGTAAAATACAACAAACCCGGGGATGTCTTCCTCGGTGTTGTCCACAGGCTTGACCGGCCTGTTGGCGGAGTGATGCTGTTTGCGAGAACATCAAAAGCCCTGGAACGTATGAACGAGGTCTTCAGGACCCGCGAGGTCAAAAAAATCTATCTGGCTGTTGTTAAGGAGAGGCCTCCTGAAGAAGAAGGTGTTCTGACTCATTTCCTTAAAAAGAATGAGAAACAGAATAAAACATATGTGTATGATAATGAGGTAAAAGGATCTAAGAAAGCATCTCTGTCATACAGGCTGGCAGGAGGTTCAGACCGTTATTTCCTGCTTGAGATAGAGCTCCATACCGGACGTCATCACCAGATAAGGGCTCAGCTTGCAAAAATCGGTTGTCCTGTCAAAGGCGATCTGAAATACGGATATCCGCGATCGAATGAGGATGGAAGCATTTGCCTTTTTGCCCGGAAACTTGAGTTTATTCATCCCGTTAAAAAGGAGAAGGTGTCAATAACGGCACATTTCCCTCAGGGCGATGTCTGGAAGCTTTTCAGGAATGCTGAAGTTTAAAAAAAAATGAGCCGGAAGGTCCGGACTCATTTTTCGGTTGTCATGAAAGCATAAACAAAAAGCTATTTCTTTTTAACTATTTCTTTTTCCACCTTTTTTACAGCCGGCTCCTTATCAGGATCTTCATTATTGATATTAAGCTTCTTCTCAATCTCTTCTGCCAGCTCTTTTACCCTGGCCTCATCAGTTCCCTCAACTGAAACAGTTATACCATTCTTCGCAATCACGAACCTGGTTCTTTCAGTGTCATTGTCAAATTCATCATCGCTTACTGTAATGTGGAAAGAATTGTCCCCTTCACTCCGGATCACTTTCCCATCATCAATATATATATACTGATGATCCGATTTCTCTCCATCCGTATTTACATGAGCAATGACTTTGAATTGTTTTCCCGGACTATCGGGATCATCCTTGTCAGGCTTTCCGATATATATCACATTACCGCCTTTTGAAATGATGGAGTCGGTTTTTGATGTCCAGGTGAACGCAGTGTCCATTACGACCTTTGTTCCGGATTTATCAGCAATAATTATTTTTACCTTTTCCTGATCTTTTTTCTCCTGGCCTGAGGCTGATGAAAGAGTAAGAAGGCTGATAAATAAAACTGAAAGAATTGTCCTGATTCTTTTCATGGCTGCTTTTTATAAGATATATTGCAAATGTACCTTATCTATATTCAAACAGAGTTAAAATCAGGTTAATAAGAGTTAAGGAAAAGTTAAATGATGATTGTTGAACGGGTTAAAAACTTAAATTTGTACCATGAGCAAAAGAAAGTTCATCGGCCTTATTTTTATGATGGTACTGTCACTCGCCGGCATTATCTGGGTACAGATTGTATGGATAAGGAATGCCCTGGATATCCGGAATGATAATTTTAATGCAGCAGTTTTTGCCAGCCTTGCGAATGCTGCAAATGCCATTGAATCAAACCGGGAGATGAGTTTTTTCTTTGAGGCTCCGATGATGATCAATTCACCGTCAAATGATGTATCCAGCTATTTAAGAATCGGGAGCTACTCTTCGAACGACGGTAAGAATTTTAATTATAGTGTTACAAGCCAGACTGTTACTGGTACCGTGGATTCAAGCGGGAATATCAGGCTGAACGAACCGGTAATTACAAAAACCGATACTACTTTCTATTCCGATTCCGGTACGGCAGTAATCACAGTTCCAGGGCAGAAAGGTGAATTAAACATCCAGGGAGGTAATCAGGGATCAAATGCTGATCAGGGTTCTTTGCGTGTTAAAAGCAGGGAATTTGTCGACTGGGTAAGAAAAAGAGCGAACCAGTTCCAGAATATGAGCGATCAGATGATTGCCGAAGTTTATCAGTGGGAGAAGACCATGGAGATCAGCAACGATGAGGTTAATTTTGCCCTCAGCAGATCATTCCAGTTTTCAGAGATCAGGACGCCGTTCGAATTCGCCATAATTAAAGACGGGAAAGTTCAGGATGGTTTGTTTAAGAAATCGGGGAAAAACGATTTCCTTAAAAGCAATTACATGGTTCAGCTGTTTCCCGACAACATTATCAGGCAGAACCTGCTGGTTTCAGTGATCTTTCCCGAGCGTACCAACTATGTTCTTGGTTCGATGGCCTGGCTTCTTGGAGGATCTTTGCTCTTTTCCCTTATAATTCTGGCAACTTTTGCCTTAAGTCTTTTCTTTATCATCAGGCAGAAGAAGATTTCAGAGATGAAGTCGGATTTTCTGAATAATATGACCCACGAATTCAAGACTCCTATTGCAACAATCTCCCTCGCAGCTGATACAATAACCAATCCCAAAGTGATTAAGGATGAATCAAGCATAAAGCACTTCATCGGTATGATAAAAAAAGAAAACAGCAGGATGAACAAAAAGGTGGAGACGATTCTTCAGATCGCATCGCTTGATAAGAAAGAGATCGCTTTTAAGTTTGAAAATGTCTCACTGCATTCGGTAATTGAAAGAGCAGCTGAGGCTATTGAAATCCAGGTGCATCAGAAGAATGGTAAGATTACCCTTAATCTCAAAGCCGGAGCACCCGTAATCCTTGGCGACAATGAACACCTGACAAATCTTGTTAACAATTTGCTTGACAACGCATTAAAATACTCTCCGGATTCTCCCGAAATAACAGTGGAAACGAAGAACAACGACAAGGGAATCATCCTGTCTGTTGAGGACAAAGGGATAGGAATGAGCAAAAGTGTTCAGAGTAAGATATTTGAAAGGTTTTACAGGCAAAGTTCCGGCAATATTCATGATGTGAAGGGATTCGGCCTCGGACTCAATTACGTGAGAGCTATAATTGATGCCCATAAGGGGAATGTGACTGTGACAAGTGAACCGGGCAAAGGTAGCAGGTTCGACATCTTTCTTCCATTTAACTGGGATAACTGAAAATAAATATGAAATCCGCAAAAATCTTTCTGGTTGAGGATGATCTGAGTTTTGGCTCAGTGTTGAAATCATACCTTGAGTTAAACGATTTTCAGGTTGACTGGGTCGACGATGGAAAATATGCAGTTGAACATTTCAGGAAGGGTGCTTTTGACATCTGCATCCTTGACGTCATGCTTCCTCATGTCGATGGATTTACGATCGCTGGTGAAATACGGAAGATTAACAATATGGTCCCGATTGTTTTTCTTACAGCAAAAAAACTCAAGGATGATGTTCTGAAAGGATACGGTTCAGGTGGCGATGACTACGTGACAAAACCATTTGATACTGAAATTCTTCTGGCAAAGATACGCGCTATCCTTTCCAGACGTGATTTTCAAACCGGCTCAAAAGATATTTTTGAAATTGGTAAATTCGTGTTCAATGCCAAGCTCAGAACGCTCACCAGCGGTGACGATGAAAAGAAGCTGTCACCCAAGGAGGCTCAGTTGCTCGAGCTTCTGGCTGTCAATCCGAATGAATTGATCAGCCGGGAGATGGCATTGAAAAAAATATGGGGAGCGGATGATTATTTTACAGCCAGGAGTATGGATGTTTACATAACCAAGCTCCGGAAATTCTTGTCGGAAGATCCGAAATTAAATATAAAAAACATTCATGGAGCCGGATTTCAGCTGATCATCAGGGAAGATTTACCCTGAGATTATTCAGGTTAAATCCCAGCGGGAGAAGGAGACTGATGCTGTTCACAACCTGGATCTTGTTCCTCCCGCAAAGTATGATCCTGATTTGTTTCCCCGTCCTCATCTCTTCTTCTGCGATTACCTGGCGGCAATTACCGCAAGGTGAAATGCATTCTGCTGTCAGTCCTTCATCGGTCATTGCCGCGATTGCCATGGCAACAGGTTTATCATCAGGATAATTGGAGACAGCTCCTGCCACAGCGGTCCTTTCAGCGCATATGCCTGACGGGAAAGCAGCGTTTTCAACATTTGATCCATGAACGATCCTTCCCGATTCCAGTCTTATGGCAGCACCCACCCTGAACCTGGAATAGGGAGCATAAGCAAGTTTAGCTGCCTCTTTAGCAATTAAAATAAGCTCCTGATCTTCGGTGCCCATCTCTTCAGGACTTTCATATTCCTTATATGTAAATGAGATATTCTTTTCCTTAAACATAAGCTCTGATTCATTATGGATTACAAATTTAACAATTTAAATGAGTTTGGAGTGAGCTAAAGTGTGGAGTACTCAGAGGTAACAACAGTTTTAGACACTCCAGGCACTTAAGTTTCACTTTAGGCACTTAATTTTCTTTTTCCTATTTTTGCCGTAAATACTTAAAGAGTGATAAGAAAAGCGAATCTTTTTCTCAGCATCCTCCTTTTGGCCGGGCTCATTTCATGCAGGACATCGAGACCGCTGGTCACATCGTCAACTGTTACTGGTACTGCTGCAGACTATGTACAGAACTACCGCGATCTGGCCGTCAGCGAAATGAGAAGGACGGGAGTGCCGGCAAGCATAACGCTTGCCCAGGGGATGCTTGAATCAGATTACGGCCGGAGCTCACTTGCCAGGTTGGGGAATAACCATTTTGGCATAAAATGTCATAACGGCTGGACCGGACAAACTATACGGCAGCATGATGACAGGAGGAACGAATGTTTCAGGAAATACAGGAGGCCGGAGGATTCATTCTATGACCATTCAGATTTTCTTAAGACAGGATCGCGTTACAGTTTTCTTTTCGACATCGATCCTTTAGATTATAAAGCATGGGCACGCGGCTTAAAAAGAGCAGGATATGCAACCAATCCTGATTATGCAAATCTGCTGATCCGGAAAATTGAGGAGAACGGACTTTATGACCTGGACAGGGATTTATTAGCATCCGGAAATAAACCTCAGGAGAAAATTCAGGTAAAAGAAGCTCCATCACCAACAAAAATCAATAATACTGAACCTCCAAAAACCAGCAATAGTGAGCCGCCAAAAACCAGCAATGCTGAGCCTGTGAATACTAAGGCAGGAGCAATAACTTTTGGTGACGTATTGGCCAGGGCACCGAGAATACAGGAGAATAACAGGATACAGTATATCATCGTGAAGGACGGAGATACGAAGGAAAAACTCGAGAACGATTTTGAACTTTTAAAATGGGAACTCGCCAGATATAATGAACTTGACGAAAATTTCACACCGGTACCCGGACAGATGTTGTACATCGAGCCTAAAAGGGAGAGGGCTGAAACCGGAATTGAGTTTCATATTCCGGCAGAAGGGGAGACCATGTATATGATATCCCAGAAGTACGGTATTAAACTAAAAAGTCTCCTTGAGATGAACAGGATGACAGCAGGCAGCGAGCCAACGGCAGGGCAGAAAATATGGTTACAGGTGATAAAACCTGTCAATTAACCGGTACAACGAATTCATCAATCAGGAAGCCTCTCAGGAATTCTTCAGTATTCAGCCTTTTTTTACCTTCAATCTGCAGGTTTAAAATTCTAATGAATCCTCCGACACATGTAATCTTGATAAAATTCTTCCCGTCAGATACAATTTTTCCCGGCTGAAGCAGGTGTTTTTCCGTTTCAGGCTGACTTTCATAAATTTTGAACGAAATGCTCTTCTTTTCATTTTTAAAAACAGATCTGGCACATGGATCCGGGGCAAGTCCCCTGATGAAGTTGTGGATCTTTACAGGTTCAAGGTTCCAGTCAATGATGCAATAGTCAGAAGAAATTTTGGGTGCCGGCTTGAGAATTTCACCCGGGATCATAAATTGTGACTGAGGCTGAGGTTTTATCCAGCTTCCTGCAATAGCTTCAAGAGTCTTGATTACCAGCCTGGCCCCGTGTTTCATAAGTTTGTCATGCAGGTCACCTGCATTTTCAAAAGGGAATACCGTCACTTCCTGCCTGAGAAGAATATTCCCGTTATCTATTTTATTATCAATCAGAAAGGTAGTAACGCCGGTTGTTGTTTCGCCGTTAATGATAACATGGTTTATGGGTGCGGCACCACGATACTGGGGTAAGAGCGAAGCATGGAGGTTTATTGTGCCTTTTGGAGGTATTTTCCAAACTTCCTCCGGGAGCATTCTGAAAGCAACAACGACGAAGACATCTGCATTGAGTCTTCTCAGGCGTTCGATAAAAACAGGATTCTTTAAATTATCAGGTTGAAGAAGGGGGAGATAATTTGATTCTGAAAAAAGCTTCACAGCTGATTTTGTAAAGATCCTGCCCCTTCCGGCAGGCTTGTCAGGAGACGTAACTACTGCTACGACATTATACCCGTTCATTAAAAGCGAGCCAAGAGGCGCAACAGCAAATTCAGGCGTCCCCATAAATACAACCCTGAGACTTTTCATAGATGGGATCAGGTCCTTTTATACACAAATCTACAAAAAAAAATCAATCCTTCACAACGTGTTTGTAGCAGGTAAGATTATGTCCCATTTTGTTTGCCTTGGTCTTAAGATAGAATTCGTTATACTGGTTGGCAGGTATCTCGAGCGGAACAGTCTCAACGATCTTAATTCCATATCCTTCAAGTCCGGCCCTTTTAACAGGATTATTCGAAATAAGTCTGACCTTTCCAAGCCCAAGCTCCCTCATAATGCTGGCTCCGACACCGTAATCCCTTTCATCCTCTCCAAAACCAAGCTTCAGGTTGGCCTGAACAGTATCCATGCCTCCATCCTGAAGCTTGTATGCTTTTATTTTGTTAAAAAGCCCGATTCCTCTTCCTTCCTGGCTGAGATAAATAACCACTCCTTTCCCTTCGGCTTCTACCATCTGCATTGCTTTGTGAAGCTGGTTACCGCAATCACACCTTAAAGAGCCGAAGATATCACCTGTGAAGCAGGATGAATGGAGCCTGACCAGTACCGGTTCATCCTTCGTCCATTTGCCCTTAACCAGTGCAGCATGTTCAAGCCCGTTGTTTATCTGGCGGAAGGGTACGAATTCAAATTCACCGTGTTCTGTAGGCAGTTTTACCTGTTCTCCCTTTTCAATGATCGTATCTCTTTCAAGAGTATACTTTATCAGATCCCTGATCGCGATTATTTTAATTTCAAATTTCTGTCTCAGCTTTTCAAGATCGGGAAGCCGGGCCATCGATCCGTCATCATTCATGATCTCAACAAGGGCGCCGCCTGGCTGTAATCCTGCCATCCGTGTCAGGTCAACTACAGCTTCAGTGTGACCGGCCCTTCTCAGTACTCCTTTCATTTTAGCCTTCAGGGGAAATATATGTCCCGGTCTGCCCAGATCCGAGGGCTTTGTCGCAGGATCCACAAGAGCCTTGATTGTCAGGGCTCTGTCTTTGGCTGAGACACCAGTGGTTGTTTCAGGACCTAAGAGATCGACTGAGACAGTGAATTGGGTTTCATGCAATGAGGTATTTATTCCCACCATCAAATCGAGCTCAAGTTCCTCACATCTGTCTTCCGGAAGTGCCGCACAGATAAGTCCCCGGCCATGTTTGGCCATAAAATTCACGATTTCCGGAGTTATGAGTTCAGCTGAACAGATGAAATCACCCTCATTTTCCCTTTCTTCATCATCCACCACAATCAGGATCTTCCCGTCCCTGATATCTTCAATGGCCTCTTCTATCGTGTTAAGCTTTATTTTCATATCAATATTATAATTATTGTTCCTCATATGAAGGATTGCGCCGTGTTCCCATAATGATCCTGCGGTACAGGTAGTCTTTTATCCTTTTGAAAAACGCCAGGTAAGTATCAATGTTCATTATTACCGAATCGGTCGAAGCTTTGTAAGTAAGGAACAGTCCGATTGGAAGAAGGATATATGTCGATGCCCACATCCCTGCGGTAGTGCTGACCAGATTCTCTTCAACCAGCTTCTCGCCCGACAGTGATATTACATACCAGATCACAAAAAACAGGATAGAAATTACGGCAGGGGTCCCTAATCCGCCTTTCCTTATAATTGCCCCAAGGGGAGCTCCAATGAAGAAGAAAACCAGGCATGCAATCGCCAGGGTAAATTTCTTGTTCCAGTTCACTTCAAAGCGCTTGATGAACTTAACATCGTTATGAAGGATCTCATTCTGAGCTGACAGGAAGTTGCTTGCACTCTTAATATCTCCTATCGCCTTTGACATTACGGTCCTTTTTTCAAGTAAGGAAAGTGAATCATACAGTATTTTCGCTTTAAAGGCCTGTTTGCCGGGGGGAAGGGCTTCTTCCTGGCTCCATTGATTTTCTCCCGGAATATACCTTTCGTTATACAGCAATGAAGTTGTATATTCTTTAAAAAGATCATCAACCCGTCTGATATATCTTTTATTCATTGAGTCAATATCGTGTGTCAGCTGTGAGATGTTCTTCATTGCTGAGTTCGATTTAAACAAGTCTATTTCAGTTCGTTCAAGATCGAATCCTGAAAGGGATACAACAAGAGTCTGTTCCGTGAAGATGTCTCTTCTGAAGGGATATTTTTTTTCAGGTCGGCCAGCATCCTGCTCAGGCATCTCACTGTAAGAATAACCATTATAAAGCACCATCGACAGAGCTGTTTCATCCTGAGTTACCTTCATATAACCGGAGTCAGCATAGATTACATCGGTGTTCCCCTTATTAAGGCGATGATCATAAATATATATCTTGTCAAGCCGGTTTGTGGCTGGGTCTTTAGATGTGATTTTTATACTGAAGCCATCAATATCATTGTTGAAAGTACCGGCCTGAAGATTTATATCAGGCCTTTTACGCCGGATATCATAGAGCAGGGTCCTGGCCTGACGGTTTGAGTAAGGAAGTACATTGTTTGAAAAGAAGAAAGAGATCACACAGATAAATGCGATCAGGATGACAAGGGGACTCATTATCCTTCGCAACGGTATCCCTGAGGATTTCAGGGCAGTGAGTTCACTGTATTCCCCCATATTCCCGAAGGTCATCAGCGATGCCAGCAGAATGGCAAGAGGCAATGCCATCGGAACAAATGACAAGGAGAACTGGAACAGCAGCTCAGCTACTATGCCAATCTCCAGACCTTTACCCGCAAGCTCATCCACGTACATCCACAGGAACTGCAGAATCAGAATAATCAGTACGATGAAGAATGTGAGTATAAGAGGACCGATAAAGGATTTTAACACGAACTTATCGAGCTTCTTCACTGTCCTTGATTTTTCAAACTGCAAAGCTACTGGATTTTTGCCAAAAATCATATTGTTCAATTAACAATGGAAACGCATGTGAGTTGCTAACGAAGATCAAAGTGAAAATAAAAAAGTAAGGAAGGAGAAGGTCAGAATAATAAATCAGGTATCCTACCTCCTGTATTCTGTCTCACAGGGACAGGGGATTTTCTTGTTTCTTCTGTATTTATAATGTGCGGTACAGCTTTCCAGTGCAAGCAAAAGCAGAAAGACTACCAGTGGAAGCGCTAATCCCAATAGCTGAAATCGTCTGGGGATTTGTTTCGGAGCGGAATGTTTTATGAACTTATCTTCAGCTTTACTCATGCATCAAAATTACTTTTTTATTTATTATTTACATCTGGCATCTTTATCCGGGAATCTGCTTCTTCGTTTATTCTTTCAAAAATACCGATCCTTTGCCAGGAGGTGTTTCTTTCTGAACGTCTTATTCTCCTGTTTGTTTTTCAAAATTCTAAAAATTTATACATAAGGTTGAATATAATGTCAGATACCGGTACAACCAGAGAGGTCGAAGCGGATTATGTAAATGAAGGCCGTGCCTGAACTTTTTTAACATTTCATGACATAATCTTCACAAACAATTCACAATAGTGTGACATTGAGCTTTATATTAAGGCTTAACTTTCCTTTGTAGAATTTAGAATGTCCTGATGAGTAAAAAGTCAGGAAGCCGGTTATTCAGGGAAGAAATTAAGCATGGATTTAAATGTTTTTAAATAACTATAATATTTCAGGCATGAAAACAAAAACAATCTTCTGTTTATGTCTGATCACAGGCATGACAGCTTTTCAGCTTTCTGCTCAACTTCCCATCGTAGTCAGAACAAAATCTTTCCCCACTGTAAAGGTGTGGCCGGATCTGCAGGATAAATATAATAATTATGAGCAGGTTGATTCATTAAAAATCAAAGTAACTGAGTGCGATGTTCTGCGGTTTAAACACAGAAAACTGGTCTGGGAGAACCTGCATGTTTTTGTAAAAGTGACAAGTAATGAAACAGACAATATTTTAACGGTACAGGAAAACAGTTATAAACAGGATCCTGAAAGACCCGTTTCACGTTTTCATATCATAATGAAACAGGGTAATGCTTATGCCGGATCTAAAAAATGGAATTGGCTAAGCGATCTGCAATAGATTTTTAAAAAGAAAGAATATGTAAAAAACATAAAGAGATTAAGCGATTACGAGCCCCCGGAAACCAGTTCCCGGGGTTCATAATTTTTATTTGACTTGTGTCTATCTCTTTCCTATCTTTATCATAACGAATCCTTAATAAATCAGAAGCAGTTCTCTGCTTCGATTTTCTATATCAAACAGGATTTTGTTTGACAGAATTCTATTGTTTAGTATTATTCTGAGAGCTTGTGTTCTTTTTCTACCACGATGGATTTGACCTGAAATTAGTTTATGAATTTAATTTATTTTGTTATATTTGATAATCTGTTTGTAAGTAAGTTAATCAGAACAGGTTAATTATTTTTCTTAACGAAACGTATTCTTTCAGCATTAATCCCATAAGGGATGTAAAGAGAAAATCTAAGTGTAGATTGATTTAATTATTTACTAATCAATCGCTTATGTTTGCTCTGTATTGGATTAGTCACCCGTTGTAATTAAACCTTCCAATGCTTGGAATCTGTTTGATAGTGATAAGTATTCAGTTTGAAGCAGTCAGAGAAAAGCATGCTTTCATTAAACTTCCAGGTATTACCAGGTATTTATTGATTTTAGCAATGCTGCAGGGGATCTTTCAGCGGATTTCAAGTCAGACCGCTGATAAAATTATTGATGATCTCGATAAGTCGGGATTTGAGAATCTGCGGTGTATCATAACAGAAGATACATGCTATGTAAGCATAGAAAATTATACATACAGATGGGATGTAATGGCCATTTCTCAGGCTCTTGATATTATTGCCTCTGATCTTGACGGGGCATTTGAAATAAACCTGCTCCTTCTGGATAATAATGTTCCTCAGAAACTGATCAATGTCAGTACATCGGACTGGAATGATTTTTCCTCAGAGATAATGGATGCAGAAAGATTTACAGATAAGATTTCCATTGCATACACGACCGGCGGCACATCAGCAAAACTCAGGGGGGCAGAAGTAATCAACCCGGGTGTCAGGAAATTTGACCTGGTGATTTATCCTCAGCTGTATTTTGAAAACACCTTGCTTAATAAGTTCTATGAAACACAGGTTAATATTGCTCCTGCTCTGAAATTCTCACTCTGGAAAGGCAACAGGTTTACCGGACAGGTTATATTTCCGATCCAGAACAACCTTGGTTATGAGGGAGACCATATCCGCCCCGGGATTCTTACTATCTCGCAGGAATTCAGGCTCTCAGATAACCTTTTCAGTACTGTTTCTGCCGGAAATTTCAGCAATAGTTTATATGGGATCTCAGCCTCTGTACGGCTTTATGTTTTTAATGGTCGATGTAACCTTGAAATGACCGATGGTCTGATCGGAAGTTCTCATTTTATTGACAGGGAATGGATTCACTCCAGGTTAGACAGATTTACCTGCTCACTTGCCATCTCATGGTTTTGGTCCCGGTTTAATCTGGAACTAAAAGCAGGTGGTGCAAGATATATCAATGAAGACTACGGCATATTTGCAACCTGCCTGAGGCACTTCAATGAAACTGCTGTAGGTTTATATGTACAGGCTGGTAAATCAGGCAACAACGGAGGATTCTTTTTTTCAATACCTCTTCCATTGCAAACGCAGACCTGACCGTAGATTTTTCAGGATTTCACTGCCCCCGCAGTATGGATTTACCTATAATGCCGGCACGGAATATTTTTATGGGCAGACTCTCAGAACGGAATCCAATTCAATTTATGAGGACAGATTTACATGGGATCAATCGCTTAAGAATATGATAATTAACCTTAAAAATTACTAAGTATGAAAAAACAGTTACCAATCAGACATTTTTGCCAGGTTATTGTGGTGGTTATGGGGATTTTATTCACCGCCTCATGCCAGAAACCGGACGAGGTTCAGACATTTGATGATGTATTTGATGTTTCAGGTATAATGGATCTGAACCAACGTATTGATACATCAAACAGTCTGTCCAGTCTTGCCGGACTCTTTGAGAATGCAGATCTGAATATCGGTGAAGGCATATCGGCCTCAAAGCTGGAACAGATGTACACTTTTCTTGAAAAGAACATTGAGCTTTCGGCATCCGAAACAGACAGGTTATTGCGAAATGATCCTGATGCACTTATGGAGGTTCTTACCCGGTTTGGAAATCTGCCGGCTGAATTTGGAGATAAGAATATGAATTTCGATGATCTGGAACAAAGCTCAATGAGCAGATACCTTCTGGTTCAGAAGGAAAAGCCCGGTATCAATTACTATCCGGAGGATTTCTATTCTGCTGTGCAGGCTTACAAGAACTATATTGAGAAATGTGTTATTTGGCCATTGAAAAGAATTCACATAATAGTACTTCATGATCAGAGTGAGCTTCCGGAAGGTGCTAATTTCATGTACATCGTTCTGATTGCCTGGAATAATAATTGGAAAATGTGGTGGTCATACTGGTGGTATGGAAACACGATTTATAAGATCAAGCACAAGGGAGGCAGCGGCTCTTTCCCGGGATGTTGAAAGTGATCAATAATTTACTGATTATCACCCTCTTTGCTAAAAGTTCAGGTTGTATTGTTATTTATATGTCTTGAATTCTTCTGGAGAATATTCTGAATGAAAAAGCTTCTGGTAATTATTCTTCTGTTTATACACCGGATGCTATTCTTTTGCACAGCCAACGGCCGGAACCACGGGGTTGTTGAACTGTCCGTCGGCTGAAATGCCTTTAGACGGGACCTTTACTGCCGGTGCCAATTATCTTCCGGATAATGTAACCCATCAGCCAAAATTCAATTATAATACGTTCAATTATTACGTTGGCATGGCTTTTCTTCCATTTATGGAATTGAGTTTCAGGATGATTTTGTTTAGAGATCCTGATAACGGATCACTAAGAAATCAGGATCGTTCACTTGCCTTGAGGGTGAGAGTATTGAATGAGAGAAAATTCCTTCCCTCTGTTGTAATCGGGGGCAATGATGTTTATACAACCAGCAACTCGGGGAATCAATATTTCCGATCCTTGTACATTGCATGTACTAAAACTTTTTCTATCGACGGATATCTTACCGGCGTTTCGGTTGGATATGCACCTCGAAATTTAAGTAATAGTAATTTTTACGGTCTCTTTGGAGGGATCTCATTTTCTCCTGCCTTTTTCAGATCATTCACAATAATTGCCGATTATGATACAAAATATTTAGATGCAGGAGCCTCTTTACTGCTGTTCCGGCATTTTTATCTTTATGGTTTTGCTTCTGATCTCAAACAATTTGCCGGAGGCATTGCCTTCAAACTTTATCCCAAAGGTACAAGGACGGAAGCATCATTCCTTTCAAGCCCTCACTCCGATACTGATTAAAGAAGAAAAGATCTGTATTTGAATAAGATACAGATTTTTTATTTGATTGCAGAAACCATGTAGAAACTTCGCAGGTTACTCACGCAGGAAGATTGAGGTCCTCCTGCGTATTTACTGAATTTGGAGGAGCTTTGATTTTCCTGTCCCAATGGTCACTTTTAATTAAATGAAACCTGTTGTACCTGTACCTGCTCATCAGCATACCTTCATGTACAGCCAGGAAAACGGAACTTGAATCAGGATTGATCTCATACTCATCCTGATCATAGTATTTAGCATAATATTTTCCCCCAAGAGGATCAAGTTTGTCTGGAATATATTTAAGGGCGAGTTCCTCCAAAAGACTTTCAAAGTAGACTATTTTACCTGATTTAATCCTCTTCTTGATTATACTTGAACTAATCCTTTTCAGAATTCTTCTGATTGATCTTACCATCATAAATGTTATTTAGGAAGTTTTTGCTACATTCATAAACAGTATACTGATAGTCAAACGCAAATCCTGAATCCGTTATTGTCTTAATCTAATGCATCTCATCTGTTGAGCAAATAAGAAAGCCCCCGGGGGCAGCCTGTTTTATGAGGACAGGTGAGGCATCACAAACGAAAGTGAAAGTAAGGTACTACTTTTCAATATATGCTCTTATATACACTCTATATACAAAATATGCAGGCAGGATTAAAATAAAATTGGCATTTGTCGAAGTAGATCGTAACTTTGATTAAATCCTGAAATTATGAAAGCAAGACATATTAAGCCAATACTTCATCTGACGAACAATGATCGTGATGACAAGTTTGTTATTATTGCCAAAGCACGTTCTGTTGCAGTTGAAAACAATATGGATTGGGATAAAATATATAACCAGATAAGGGACACTCACGAACATTGCATCCTGTTGCTTGAATTATCAAAACATTTTAAGATTAATTAAAATTTGCTGGTAATACTTTTTTGCAACTGCATCCCCGGGATTTAATTTACAATTTGTTTTTAAGATCAGGATGCGAAGCGACATCTCCTGATTCATTTGTGGAATAAATGTATCACTGCATTAATATATTGAATTAATTCCTCCACAATATCCTCAATTTTAAACGGAAAGAAACCAGCATTTTTAATGTGATCAATCTTAACTGGTTACAAAGCCTTAACAACCCAATCAATATATCCTTATTTCCCCCAGATAAAAATAAAATTGACTCTTACTCAGATAAGGTGTAACTTTGAATGGACATATTATATTAGTATATTAAATACTCTTATTCTAATAATCACTTAAACCTTAGAAAATGGAAATAGTTGTAATTCTTATCATTGGAGCAGTAGCTGGCTGGCTGGGCAGTACTATTTACAAAGGCAGCGGCCTTGGGATCATTGGGAATATAATAGTTGGAATTGCTGGAAGTTTTGTTGGGTACTGGCTTTTAGGGAAACTTGGTGTCAGTCTTGGAGGCGGGTGGATTGGAGCAATACTTACAGGTGCTATCGGGGCAATTGTCATCTTGTTCCTGCTTAACCTTATATTTAAGAACCGATAGTCAATACCTGTTAAATACATAAAAAGGAGTAATAATAGAGTTACACTGACGATCTCTATTAGACCTTGACATATTAACTACAGCCAAAACATGTGTAGGTAAATCTGTCTCTTGCCGTTCTCCAATAAGCATGTTTATATCAAACTTATTGTAAATATTTCAAAATAAATAAAAGATTATCGGATTTAACACTGTCGGGCAGCTGTTTTTATATACTTCATTCTCAATCTCCTCCCGGAGACTGGAATCCTGCACTTAATTACGGGCAGTATAATATTTCAGAGCTTCCGGTATGAATTGTTTCAGCTTTCTTAATCTTGTTTCATCGGAAGGGTGGGTGCTAAGAAATTCCGGTGGACTTCCTCCTCCGGCTTCTGACATTCTTTGCCAGAAAGGAATTGCTTCCCGCGGGTCATAACCCGCCATGGCTGAAAATATCAGTCCGTACTGATCCGCTTCCGTTTCCTGTTGCCGCGACCAGGGTAGCATTGCTCCCAGCTGGCTTCCGATTCCATAGGTCGCCATAAACAGATCCTGTGTCTCCTGAGGCTTCTGAGCCAGGGCAATCTCCAGTGCCATGCCTCCCATCTGCTGGACCAATGCCTGACTCATTCTTTCGTTGCCATGTTTGGCAATGGAATGAGCAATCTCATGCCCCATTACAATTGCCATTGCTGTTTCGTTCTGGGTTACAGGTAATAAACCTGTATATACAACCACTTTTCCTCCTGGCATGCACCATGCATTTATGACCTTTTTGTCATCAATCGTATTGAATTCCCATGAATATCCTTCAAGCACAGATTTTTTTTCCTCGGTGTTATAATACTTTGTAATTGCATTTGCAATTCTTCCTCCGACTCGGTCGACCATTGCCGCATCTCTGCTGGTCCCGGAACTTAAAACCTTATTATCCTTTAAGAATGTATTGTATTGGCTTACAGCCATTAACCTCAAATCTGATTCCTTTACCAAACTCAGTTGTTTGCGGCCAGTTACCATATTTAGTACACAACCTGTTAAAAGACAAGCGATAAGCAGAAAACTAAGGTTTTTAGCGGAGTAATCAGTTTTGTTGTTTTCATACCTTTAATAATTTTAAAAAATGATTAAAGTGATGAAAATATCTTATGCAATTCTTCTTTTGATTTGCCAAGAATGATCTGGAGTTTTCCAAACATCTCCTCTTTCCTGCCTTCGTCATACATAAGGTCGTTGTCTGTTAAGATTGCAAATTTCTGTTTGAGTTTACCTTTCTGTTCATTCCAGTTTCCTTTTACTTCTGTTGAGTTCATTTTTTTAATTATTAATTTTGAAATGTTTTCACAATACAAAGGTTGGTCTTTTAATTTCCGGAAGCGTTACACAATTCCGGGAAAGAGTTATATAATTTACGCTTTTGATCCGATTTCAAGGTTTGAATAAATAGGGGACATGGTTCATCTTTAACCCCAACAGGCTTATTTACTATTCAGTTTCATAAAGCCGAAGCCTGTTTTTAAGCATAATAATTTCATCCTGCATCAGGTCAATTCGCCGGAGTAAATGTGTGATTGTCTCAATACCTTCGAGGTTAATATCCAACTCGTAATAAAAACGAATGTACTTCTCTAATTGCTGAAGCTGCCCTGAATCAATAAATCCTGTTTCCTGAATGGTTATAATTTCTATCAATCCGTTTTGCTCCAAGGAACTGATAAATGAAATTTCAATGTTGTGACTGGCACAGAACTTATCTACTTCTATTAAATATTCTGTTTGCATCGTTCACTTTTTTAAAATTCAGATCTTGATAATTCCCTAAATAATTCTTTTTGCTTATCCGTTAAATTTGTTGGAATTTTAATGAAATAGGTTACATATAAATCTCCAAAATGCCCTTCATTTTTGTATACAGGAAATCCCATCCCCTTTAATTTTATCCTGCTTCCATTTTGTGTTTCAGGCTTTACTTTCAGTTTTACCTTTCCTTTTAATGTATCTATTGTGATTTCGCCTCCCAGCACGGCTTTGTATAAATCTAAATCCAGCTTTTATATATAAATCATTTCCTAATCGTTTAATATCAGGGTGATTGGCTATTGAAAATGTAATATATAAATCACCATTAGGTCCGCCATTTACCCCATGCCCCCCATGCCCGGGAATTTTAATTGTTTGCCCGTTTTCAATTCCGGCAGGGATAGTAATCCTGATGTATTTACCGTTTACCGTTAATGTCTGCTTATGGGTTTTAAATGCATCAAGCAGGTCAAGATGTAATTCCGCATTGAAGTCCTGACCTCTGTAGTTCACTTGCCTGCTCCTTCGGGCCCCGGCTGATCCACCAAAAAGAGATTCAAAGAAATCGGAAAAATCCCCTTCAGACTGTGCTCCGGAATAACCTGGTCTCTGATAATTTGATGATTGTTGCTGATACTGTTTTGCTTTTTCAAATTCTTCAGCATGTTGCCAATCCTTTCCGTACTGGTCGTATTTTTTACGTTTTTCGGGATCACTCAATACTTCATTTGCCTCATTGATCTGCTGAAAATTCCTTTTTGCATCCTTGTCATTCGGATTTAAATCAGGGTGATACTTTCTGGCTAATTTCCGGTAGGCACTTTTAATGTCCTTCGGCGTTGCAGTTTTATCTATTCCTAATATTTTGTAATAATCCAGGAAGTTCATGTTCATTATGTAAAAGAATACATTCGGCCATTCTGCCAGGATCAGACAAAATTTACTTAATGCAAATTACCTGGTTAACTTTAATAAAGGAGTTACAAAATTTTTGAAAAAATTTACATAATTCACACATTTACAAGCATAAAGCGTCTATAATTACTATTCTTACAGCTCAGGGGCTGATCAGTCATCACAAAACAGGAAATGAATCAACAGTAATTGAATTGATATTCCATGCTTTTAGTTAAAACATGTGAATGATGTAACTCTTATTTGAAGTTGTGTAACACTTATCAGGTTTTAGATGAACCTACCTTTCGGAATATTTTAATTAAAAATCCCAGTCTGCAGGACGAGTTGCGGAAAACCGGTAATTTTATCAAAGGAGTTTTTAAATAACATAATACGTTTATTATGAAAAAAATGAAAATGAGTTTAATTATTGTATTAAGTGCAACTTTGATTTTATCAGGTTGCGCTTCATGGAACAAAACACAGAAAGGAGCAGTTGTCGGAACTGCAGCAGGTGGTGCAATGGGTGCTGTGATTGGCAGGGCTTCAGGGAATACTGCTCTGGGTGCAATTATCGGAGCTGCCGTCGGAGGTGCCGCAGGCGCTGTAATTGGCCGTCAGATGGACAAACAGGCTGAGGAAATAGAAAAAACAGTTCCTGATGCAAAGGTTGAACGGGTAGGAGAAGGAATCGTTGTGGAATTCAACAGTAATGTGCTGTTTGGTTTTGACCAGTCGAACCTGACGGGTGATGCCAAAACCAACCTTGATAAACTGGTTACAGTTCTGAACAAATATCCTGATACGGATATTGAAGTGCAGGGACATACCGACAGTAAAGGGAGTAAAGCATATAACCAGTCCTTATCTGAAAGAAGGGCAGATGCAGTGTCAGGTTATCTGACAGGTAAAAGTATAACTGCCAAACGTGTTACAATTAAAGGATTTGGTGAGGCAGTTCCAAAATATGACAATGAGACAGATCCGAAGGTCGTACTCAAAACCGAAGGGTTGAGTTTCTTATCACTGCAAATGAAAAGATGAAGGCTGAAGCTGCAAAAGAAGCTGGTATAGAAATAATAATTATAAATTGAAATAACTTAATATGAAACAAAAATGAAAACGAAAATACTTACATTATCAGCAATCCTTATTTTTTCAACACTGGCTCTGCAGGCACAGATCGGACTTTGGTATTCTGGGAGGCGTAAATTTCCAGAATATTAACGGAAAGGATAATAATGGCAATAAACTTGAGAATGGTCTCCTGACTGGATTTCATGCCGGAGTTAATGTAATTATCCCGGTGGCTCCTGATTTCTATTTTCAGCCCGGACTGCTTTTCTCAGTGAAGGGGGCAAAGAATGATTTCTTTTCCCCGCCAACCAAAGCATCGGGTGATTAGTAACCACCACAAGACTCTCTTACGTTGAAATGCCATTAAACCTGTTGTACAGACCACAGTTAGGGAAAGGATATATTCTCCTTGGTTTTGGACCTTACATTGCTTTTGGTATTGGCGGCAAGGAGAACTCTGAATTTGGATCTATCAGTTATAAAGGGATGTCAAATATAAGAACACTGTAACTAATGTTATTGATTTGATTGAATAATGCCTATTACAAGCCTTTTGATGCCGGTGCAAATATCTTCTTCGGATATGAATTATCGATGGGAGTCTTCCTGCAGCTTAATGCCCAGCTTGGATTATTGAAGATCAATCCTGAATATAGCTGGGCTACTGACAGTAAAGCCTCATATAAGAACACAGGCTACGGTCTTTCAATCGGATATCGGTTTTAACAACTGATTTTAACATGCGAAAAAGACCGTCTTTAACATACAGATAAGGTGTTTTTTGTCAGGAACAATAATGTTCATTTTTCATTGATGTACAAACAAAAACTAAATAACCGGGAAAGGTAATTATGCAGATGGGCAGAATCAGATATTTATTTTCAGGTGCTTTGATTGCGGCAATTACTATACTATTTAATGGATGCGGTCAGTGGGCCTATAAAGAGGAATTACCGGAAAAACTCACAATTATTAATGAAATAATACAGGAAGAACCTCCTGTGGTGGATGGATCGATAATCTGCAATCCTGATATAATTACACAACTGTATGAAAAGAGCGAAAAACTTCTTTCGGTAATATGGAATAGCAGGGAAAACCTCGATCAGATGCTTTTTGTCCTGCACAATGTATACCGGGAGGGTCTTAACCCGGAAGATTACCATCTTTCGGCAATTGAAAAACTGGCAGATAAAATAATTTTATCAGAAGAAGCTGAAGTTGGAGATATTGCCAGACTGGAGCTGCTGCTGACCGATGCATTTTTGCTGTTGTCGGCGCACCTGGCTGCGGGAAAAACCGATGCGGAAACAATTGATCCGCAATGGAAGGCTTCGAGGAGGGCTTTAACGATAGACTGGGAAAAATTTATAGACAGTACTTTACAAAACAACCGCATAATTGAAAATTTGCAAAAGCTGACTCCCGGACATCGGGAATACAGTAACCTTAAAAAAGCTCTGGCAGAATATCGCCAGATAGAAGAAAAAGGTGGCTGGGAGAGATTCAGTACTATTTTGCCAAAGCTTGAGAAAGGTATGTGTGATCCGGATATTGCTTTGCTTAGAAACAGGCTTGCCATCACCCAGTGGTATATTGAAGATACTATTGATGATAAATATCTGTTTGATCAGTATTTGCATGAGCAGGTGATGCTCTTTCAGCTGAGAAACGGACTTACTGCTGACGGAGTGGTAGGAAAAGCTACCATTGAGGCAATGAACATTCCTGTCGAAGACAGGATAGCTACATTAGAGGCTAACCTTGAGCGCTGGCGGTGGCTCAGTGATGATCTTGGTGAACGTTATATCAAAGTTAATATAGCCAATTTTGAGCTCCAGGTCATAGAAAAAGACGATATGGTATTCAGTACAGAAGCAATCGTTGGACTTAATTCCAGAGAAACACCTGTATTCAGTTCAATAATGACATACCTGGTTTTGAATCCCGACTGGACAGTACCACCAACCATTTTGAACACTGACATTATTCCGTCTGTAATAAACAATCCGGATTACCTGGCGGAAAAGAATCTGAAGATCCTGCGGATTGACGGGACAGAGGTCGATCCTTCAACAATAGACTGGATCAATATCGTAACTGCTGGTTTTCCATACAGGATACACCAGGAACCCGGGCCTGAAAATGCTCTGGGCAGAGTTAAATTTATGTTCCCAAACAAATTCAGTGTGTACATACATGATACTCCTGACCATAACCTGTTTGGGCGGACTGACCGCTCATTAAGTTCCGGCTGTATACGTGTCAACAATCCTCTGGCCCTGGCAGCCTGGCTAATGAAGGACAGCCCGGCATGGACTCCTGCACAGATAAAAAATATTATCGACGAGGGGAAGGAACGAACCGTTAATCTGGTAAAACCGATTCAGGTACACATTGTGTACCTTACCGCATGGGCCAGTAATGATGGATTAGCTTACTTCAGAAAAGATATATACAACCGTGATCAGCCATTGCTGGCTGCCCTTAAGCAGGGTTCTCCAGGGCTGGATCAGTAATCCCCCGCGTGATGGTAGCTTGAAATTAATTCTGAAGGAGACGAATTATCTATTATTCTGGGAACAGAAATATGTCATGCCATTAATGTCGGTAATGTCAACGACCTTTAGCTTGTTTTCTTTCAGGAGTCTTGAAACATCATTTTTTGTTAAAATTCTGTCAGTTTTGGAATCAAGGTAATTAACCAGTCCGTTAAAGAACTTTGTAGTCTGGTAAAATGAAAAAACGGATCTGTTTCCTGTATCATTTTTGAAGTAGCCAATAAAATTGGCTTTCTGAGGCAGGATCCGGACTACATTGTGCAAAAAGCTTCCAAGGCTTTTAATATTATTTAGTTTCTTAAGGTTTACAAGTGTTTTAATACTTTTCAGATCATTATAATCATAGTAATAATGGTGTGTAGAGGAAAGAGCCATTAAATTTGGCTCTTTCGCAAGCTGTAAAAAGTGTAAATATTGAATGAAGTCAGTCCCTGCTTCAGTACGAATATTTTCTAATACACAATTTATCCTGGATATTTCAGGTACAGGTACTTTCTCTCTGAACTTTGACTTGACAAAGTCATTAAAAATCTCGGCTTTCCATAAAACTAAAGTTGTTTCCATATTTTTCAGTATATAAATCCTCCGGTGAATTATAGTATTTCTGATAGAATTGTGTGATTATTGACTAACTATGACAAAGGTAAGCTGTTAATCTGCTGAAACGTTACACAATTCCCTGTTTTAGTTACATAATTCACACATTTGGTTTTATCGGGATATACTGAACAATACACTATTTAAAATATTCCCTGACAAAAGTTTGCATTTGGTCTTCTGTCATTTTATCGGAATTTATTACCTCAATTTTTATATCTTCAAAAAGATGGTCAGTTTTTAACAGGTTTATTAATTCGTTTTTGGCGTCTGTAGGTCCGAATAGAACTACCTCCTGATATTTTTTAATAATATCACCCAGTTTTTTGTAATAGCTTAATTGCAGGTGTCGCTGCTTTTTATGAATAAGTTTTTCACCCTTATAAAAATTGAATTCTGATTCATGGTCTGATAATTCTGATACAACACTATTTGTCAAAATTGTATCATTTTTCAATTCCATTAAGAAAGCATTTGAATGATCCATCCAAATACCCAGTTGCTTAATATTTTCCATTTTTTGTCATTATTTATTAAAATAGTTAATCAGTACTTACAATTGTGCTTATAAGCAATGCTGATTTTCTAAGTCTGGTTAATTTATTATTCTGCTAATAATTCCTCAGACGGCTGAGTATTGTATCAAGAGAAGTCTTTAACTTTTCAATTGCTCCTTCTACTGCCTGTTCATGTGTATTTGCATGGTTTGTGACAGCAATTGGCTTCATTCCTGCAAGACGGGCTTCAATCATACATCGTTTATCGTTTAATCCCTCCTTATCGCTGTTCTCATCTGAAAGATGAACTTCAACCCGTGTTATCTGATGACTAAACCTGCTTAATTCTTCTGATATTAAGCTGATTAACGGAGTTCTAAGTTTTTCGCTTATTATTACCTTGTTGTCGGTATTAAATTGGATTGTCATAATATTGATTTATTAGTTTATTTCAAAGTCCTGGTAATACCCGAAAGTTACATAACTCTGATAAAATGCCACATGATTCACGGATCTTTTATAAGTTTTTCAATCCTTTCTGCTTTTGTAATCCACAGGCTAAAATCCTGAAAAAAAAGATAGATTAATTACAAATTTGATTTGACTTTTTCCCAGTAGCCCTGGGTGGTTTTCCCCGAGCCGTTCCAATTCCTGGCAATTGTTTCATAATCCTGATAACCTGTTTGCCTTGCATAATAAAGGAATATTTCTTCTGAAATCTCAAAATTGTAGCAATCTTCTATTTTATAGTTTTTACCGGTTCTCTGGTAATAATCAAGAAGCCTGATCGGCCTGATCTGAAAAGCTCCGGCTGCTTCTTCAGAGAGATTATAAGCAAGCGTATCTCCCGCACTTTCAACCTGAACAACTGCTTTAACAAGTCTGTCGTAAGCATTTACAGGATCTGAAACGGAGATAAAGGCCACTTTTATATCAGGGGCTGTTGCCCGGATTGCAAGTAATAAGAAGAAAACAACCAGTACACTTTTCAGTCACCGGAATTTTATTAACTGTATTTTATTTTTCACAAAAATGATTTATAGGAGAGAATGCCCAGCAATAAGGCAAAAAGTGCAATTGCCGGCAGTATATGGATTAATCCGCTTATGTGGAATCCAAAAAATCCGGTAGCCCAAACTTTAATCAAGGCAAAACCATCGATAAATAGTAATTTTGACATTATTCTCTTTTTATACTCCGGTTTCAGATGAATAACCTGACTCTTCAAGTTATTTTTCCCCAAAATTTTATTTTTTTGAAGCCATCAATAAAACAACTCCACCAACCCCCATTACACCAAGGCCTACCAGTGGCGACCATGCAACTCGGTGCTTTTTGTTCGCAGTGATTTCAACTTTTCCCAGATCAACTACTTTTTCCCTGGTGAAATAATTAAAGGTTGTAAAAATGGTTAATAATAAACCAATAATCAGAATAACGATGCCAGTTTTTTTCATGTGTTTTTTTATGAATAATATTGATGGAAAGATAAAAAAAGGTCACAGTAAAAGCGTTACACAATTATTGATAAAATTTACATCATTCACATGTGTCCTGAAATTAAAAACAAAGATTATCTGATTAATAAAGACCTTCTTTCTTAATCTCTATCATGCCGATTTATTTAATTTTTTCTTAAAAAGTGGTTTAATTTTTATTAGCGGAGGCATGGTGTCGCCCAACAAAAATCCCCAGGGTTTCAATGGTTCTATATTGTCGCAAACGAGTTTTACTATGGCAAGGAGCGGTATCGAAAGAAACATTCCGGGGATTCCCCATAAAGCATTCCCTGCAATTACAACTACTATAGCGAAAAGGGCATTAATTCTTACTTTTGAGGCAACTATTTTGGGAACGATGTAGTGATTGTCTATGAACTGGATGACTGAATAAATCACAATAATATAAATCATATAAACAGGAGCTTTGGTAATTAATGCGACCACCATAAATATTGCAACTCCGATAATTCCTCCGATATATGGAATGACGTTGAGCAATGCACCAATAATACCGAGCAGTACAGGGTATTCAATTCCGAGTAACAAAAGAGCGACAATATTTAGTGTTGCGATTATTGCAGCTTCGATAACCAGTCCTATAAGATAGCGTTGAATAACGTTTTTGGTCTTAGTTATAATAAGGTTTACCTGAATTTGGTTGCTTGTGCCAAAGAGTCTGTGAATAAACTCAATTAAGATGGGGTGGTAAAATAACAACATAAAGACGTAAACGGGAATTAAAAACAAAACCACTACAAGGCTGCCGACAGAAACAAGTGTTTTTCCTATTGTAGTGGCGCTGGAAGTCAGAAATTCACTTTTGGCATTTGTAAACCATTCTTGGATCTTTTGCGAGTTTATGTCGAAATAGCCGGAAGCCCAGGTGATAGTTTGGTTGAGTATTTCAGTAAATTTATCAACCAGTATCGGCCATGATTCACTAAACCGGCTTGCCTGAGAAAAGAAAAGAAGGCCAAAAGCGGCAATGACTAAAAAGGTAAGAAACAAAGTGATAACAATAGCAAATACCCTGTTTATTTTTTTCCGGACGAAAAAATTCACAACCGGGTGGAGTACTATGGCAAAAATAATGGCGAAAACGACCGGGATAATAATACTCTTGGCGATGTACATGATCGCCAGCAAGGCACATAAGCCGATGACAAAAACAGATGCTTTTGTGAAAAGCGGCAATTTCAATTTTTCATCTGTCACGACTTTATGGAATTCCTTCTTTTTTTGCGGGCAAGATGTTGAATGACAGACCAACCTATTGTCTTAATAGCGCCAGGATGCAGGGCAACAAAGTTTGTAACACCCAACTGCAAAACATGACCAATAAGCTTCCTTATTTTATTGCCAGATGCACCTATAAATATTTTTTTTGAGAGAAACCCGGAAACTAAACCTATGGCCGCACCTAAAATGTTATCGATCAGATATGGTGAGGAAGCAATATCATTAACCGTGCTCCTGAGAAGATTAACAGGCTTTAAACTTTCGTAAGTAAGGAAGAATTGCTCTTTTAAAAGTTGTCCCTTATCAGCCTGCTCAACTTCCAATAATTGAATTGCATTTTTAAGCTCTGCAATTGAGGTAATGTTTTGCATGGGATTCTATTTTAGCACATTTTTAATGATGAAATTGGAAACAGTCTTCTTTAACCATTTATGCATAAAGAAATGTAAAACAAACCCTGCTATTCCATAAAAAGCAGCAACTACAAAAAATCCGTAAAATGTCCTCCCCAAAATTTCTCCAAGCCAGAAAGCTAATCCCAGATTGAGGAAAAGCATGAATACCGCAACTAATACCACTACAACAGAATGTGGTATTAATGAGGAAACAGCGTCTGAAGTTTTGTCAAGAGCTTTAAGCTTTACTAATTCAAAGCTCGCCTTGCCATATTCAGCAGTTCTTTCCAGCAGTGATTCAATAAGCTTTGTATTATCTTCCATGGCTTCAGCCTGTGGCAGTTTTTACGTCTTTTTTATTTGATTCTGATTTGGTCTTTTTCTGTTCTGTAAAATCGGAAACATCTTCCTTAACTTCTTCAAATTTTTCGGAGATATCGTCAACGAATTCATCGAATTTTTCTTTTAATCCCTCCCCATAGTCTTTTGCCTTTTTAGACATTTTTTTACGGGTAACAGAACCTTTTTCCGGGGCAAATAAAATCCCCAGCAATGCACCGGCAGCAACGCCGGCCAGTAAGCCTAATAATACTTTTCCTGAGCTCATAATTATGTTTTTAAATGATAAGTCCACTCAGAATAGTCATCGATTTATTTATCTGCTACTTAACAATGACTTTTCAGAATGGACTCAATGATTGTTATTAAAGATGATTTTAATTGGTGATTCAAACTAATCAGGTAAGATTTTTCGCCCCTGAATAACCCTTAATATTATTGCAATAATTGCAATAACAAGAAGAACGTGGATGAGACCTCCAACATGAAAGCCTACAAATCCGATTGCCCATGCAATAATCAGGATTACTGCTAAGACATAAAGTAAATTTCCCATGATTTTTGTTTTCTATTGTTTACAATAAAACAATCAACAGAACTACAATAAGTATAATTGCAGCACCTGAAAGATAGACACCGCTGCCGATATCTTTAAGATTATGTTTGATTGACTTTACTTCTTTTCGTAAATCTTTCTTTTCTTCAGAATTCAGTTTTGACTTATCCGTTGCCTTAATTTCATCCAGCCTTAGCAATAAGGTATTAGCTTCTGTCGATTCGGCAGGTTTTGGAGCAGTTAAAGAGGAAGGTTCCTCCGTTGTCGCAGCTTTTGATTGAAGCGGGACAAAAGCCAGGGAGAAAAATACTACCATTAAACAAAGAACGATCTTTTTCATGTTAATTGATTTTAATTATTAATAGATCCATCATAATTGTAACTATATTGGATTTTTGTTTTTTGTTGGAAATAATATTCAGTGGCATCAATTTTATGTTTATAAGTAAATTATTCATTAACAAAGGTATGTTTCTCCAATCCGTGAGCTGTTACATAATTTCCTGAAAAAGTTACATAATTCACATGTCTTAAAGGAATGTCTTATTGGCGAAGGGAACGTATATTACATTCATTTTACTGGTAAATCATTCCTGCAGGTTTTTCAATTTCAAAATCCCTGAAACCAAAATCAGTTGTTTTAAAGGAGTTCATTTTAAAAACATTCTGTCCTTTTCCCGGAATTAATGGATAAAATGAGATTGATATTTGAAATGTATTAAAGACCAGGTTTTCATTTTTAATTAATACTCCCAGCCCTATCTGTGAATATACTTTGCTGTCTCTGAATCCTGTTAACGCATCGCTAAGCATACCAAGAGAATAAGTAAGATAGGGCCCGAGCCGGAACCCGAAAATATTCCACGGAGCGTATGATTGTGTTTGCAGTGTAAATAAAAGGCGGTTGGTACCCGACAATGCAGGACTGTTAAATCCATCCAGACCATAGCTGTCATTAAGAGTCAAACTATCGGAAGAGAACCTGTTTATGCCAATAGTCAACTGCGGTTTAACAAATTGCCTGAATTTCCATTTCCCTATTTCAAATAATCCGGTAAAATAATTTACACCTACTGTCAGAACACCCTGTTCAGTATGTGATGCATTAAAAAATGTACCGTATTCGAAATTGGAACTCAGGTATCCCCATTCATTATAGTTGCCAAAGTATACCCGCATTCCTAAATAGAACCTCCCTGAATTATTTTTTACCTGGTAACCGCCTGTAAGAGAATATACGCTTCCTACCGGTACATCTTCTATAACACCGAATTTAAATATATATTTATCCTGAACATATCTCCTGGTAGAAATTCCAACTGCAGCCAAATAAAAATTTTCGCTGGAATAATTATGAAACGGATCTAAAAGTTCAGATGGTTTTTCAAAATATCGTATATGCAGGTATCGGGCGGCCAGAATCAGATTGGTTACAAGTACATCTTCCGTGTTGCCTTTAAAAAGCTGCAGTGCTTTGCCTGCCCAGTAATCCTGTGTCCGGAATTTCAAATTCACAGGAACATAAATAGAATTTATATCTTCCAGGGAATCTTTCCTGGTTTGAGAGGCAAAAGATACTCCTGCCGCCCACTTTGCTAAAGGAGAAAAAAACGGACGGTCAACATCAATGCTCCTGCTGAAATTTCCATATCCGTCAATCCCCAGATGCAACTTTGCGCTGATGTAGGAATTCCGGAAGTTCGGGATAGAATAGTTTGTATTAAAAGAATTAATACCCCTGGTAAAATTTCTTGAAAAGGCATTTTGAAATTCATGGCCGGTTCCTAAAAAATTTTTATCTGTCAAATCCGACCCTTGATTCGTGAAGCTGAAATAGATCCTTCCGGAATGATGCTCCAGTTATCCAGTTCACGAATAAAGATATCTACTGAATCGGATTTTGCCCCTGCCGCCACAACAGAAAAAGAAACCTCATGTACATATTTCTGGTTGCGGATCAAACGTTCCGATTCTTTTACGAGTAAAGAATTGAAAGGTTGATTCTTATGGATAAGCAAGAGGTTCCGGATCGTGATACCCTGTGTTTTAATATGCATCCCATTCCCTGCTTTGGATAAAAAATTCTGTTTTCTAACAGTAGTGTCAGAGGCTGAGAAACCAAAAGGATCGAGGGTAACAACATCGATATTCCGGATGATTTTACCTTCAAAGGTACTGTATGGTTTTTGTATTAGTTTTTTATATGCTTTCTTTTTTACTTCTTTGTTCTTTGAGTCGGGAGTAACCGGCTTAAAAATAACCGGTACATAAACCCGTTAAACCTGCTTCGCTTCGAATAGGATTCAATATTCTTGTAAAGCTGAGTTGAGTCTGTTTTGACACTATCCTGCTGTGCAGAGGCAAAATCACTTATTGAAACTAAAACAAAAAGAAATATGGAAATATGTTTAAAGCACATTTGCGCATGCAGTTGTCACATCTTTTCCATATACCAGCTCAATGCCTTTTCTAATTTCTGATAATGAAAAATGGTGGTAATGGCTTTCTGTAACCGGATAAAAGCAGTTTCACTTTTAACAATATAATCAAAAGCCTGGTGTTTCATACAATTTACTGCCACCTCAATCTTATCCTGAGAGGAGAGCATTACAACAGGTATCGTTTGATTAGCTGTTTTTATTCTGTCGAGCGTTTCCAGCCCATTAATTGCATTTTTATCAATACTGTTGAGATGGTAATCCAAAATTATAACATCAGGGTTTTGCGATATATTTTCGAGACAGAGCTCTCCGGTTGGGAATGTTTTTATAATCGATTCAGTATTATCTGCAAATTCAATCTCCAATGACTTTAAGAATAAAGCATCATCATCAACCAGAAAAAGCAGTATTTTTTTATCGTTTATCATCATTTGGATTTTTTAATCATATTTAATTCTTCTTCCAGTTCTTCACACGCTTTAGAACAAACGTTTTCAACCTCTAAAACCATTTTATTGACTTGATTAAGATGCTTTCGGGTATTTGAATATTCCTGGATTTTTCTGGCGATGGCTTCAAAATTTTTGTCTATGCCCATTATAGAAAATGAAGGGATCAATTTATGCGCTGCTGCGTAAACGGAATCCCAGTCTTTATCATGCAAACCCTGTTTCATCTGGTTGATCAAAGGCGGAGTCTGTTTCAGATAAAGTGCAATCATTTCCATCATTAATTCCGGATTATTCTTTGTTCGCTTGTTTAAATATGTTAAATCGACATATTTTGACCTGCCTGCAGTCAGGGTAGTATCTTGTCTCTGGATAGTTTTCTTTAATAAATCAACTATTTTATTATAAAGTAACTTTTCGTCAAGAGGTTTTGAGATGTAATCATTCATCCCTACTGCTGTGCATTTTTTTAAATCAGCAGTAGTTACATCTGCAGTTAAAGCGATTATGGGAATTTGAGAATTCATTTTGTTGCGGATGTATTCGGTCGCTTCAAAACCGTTCATTTCAGGCATATGCAAGTCCATTAAAATAATATCATACGATTTATTCTGAAGTTTTTCTATAGCTATTTTCCCATTTTCAGCAATATCACGTTCAAATCCAAAGTCATCCAGGAGTGTTTTCATCAGTAATTGATTGAGCGCTATATCTTCAACAACCAGGACTTTTATATTTTCAACTTTGGTATTCAATTCCTTCATCACTGTCTCTGATTCGACCTCAGCATTTGTTTTCTGAAAAGGTAAAATAAAACTAAAAGTAGAGCCTTCTTCCAGTTTGCTTTTTACAGTTATACTCCCACCCTGCGATTCTACTAATTGTTTAGAAATGGCAAGTCCCAGGCCTGTACCTCCATACAACCTTGCAGTTTTGCTGGATGCCTGCTGGAAGTTCTCAAAAATATGTTCCATTCTGTCTTCCGGAATCCCGATTCCGGTATCAGTAACTGAAAATTCAATGGTTGCCTTCTCTTCATCTTCCTTCAGTAACCGGACACTTATTATAATTTCACCTTTTGCTGTAAACTTTACTGCATTGCTGACAAGGTTTAAAATAATCTGATGCAGACGAACAGGGTCACCAATCAATACCTTGGGAATCTTATTGTCATATTTCTTTGTCAACAGCAAATTTTTTTCCTGAATTTTTGTTTCAAACAAATGAATCATGGCAGATATTGATGCAGCCATATTGAAAGGCGTTTGTTCAAATATCATTTTCCCGGCATCCACTTTTGCAAGGTCGAGGATGTCGTTTATCAATACTGTCAAAGCATCGCCACTCATCTTAATGGCGTTTAAATACTCTCTTTGTTTTGAATCCAGTTCTGATTTCAGCAACACTTTTGTAAACCCGATAATTGCATTCATTGGTGTGCGGATCTCGTGGCTCATGTTTGATAAAAACTGTTGCTTGGATCTCACAGCATCTTCAGCAATTTTTGTGGCGCTTTCAGCTTTGCTTTTTGCTTCTTCGGCAATTTCAGTAGCCGACTCAGCGAGCACTCTGGCCTCCTTCAATTCTTTTTCAATTCTGTTATGGTCGGTAATATCCCTTGCCACAACCACAACGCCAATCACCTTTCCATGCTCATCTTTATACACCGAGCCATTAAACAACACATCGGTAAGCTTGCCGTCGCGTATGGTTAAAGGAAAATCGGCTACAAAACCTTCAGCAAAAACTTGTTTGTAAATTTCACGTGCTTTTTCGGGTTCTGTAAAATATTCAAAAAAATCCGTGCCGATCAAATTCTCGCGGGTTACTTCTGTTATGTCTATGGAAGCATTGTTTATATCAGTAATTTTCCCTTCAGGACTGATTGTAAACAGTGGATCAAGACTTGCTTCTATCAGGCTTCTGGCATATTGAGATTCCTGTCTGCTAATTGTTTTCATGATATTTGTTTTATGTTGCCGGCGCTAATTTATTTTACTGGTAATCAATAGATTTTCTTCATTTGTCACTGGTCATATGTCAATTATCTCTGACATCTTCAATCAATTCTCGTTTTTTGTTATTTAATTCTTTAAATTGAGAAGGAGTAAGACCCGTTACTTTCTTAAATTGATTGGATAAATGTGCAACACTGCTGTAGTACAACTTCCAGGCAATTTCTGTGAGGTTAAGTTCATCATAAATGATAAGCTCTTTTACCCGTTCAATTTTATGAGAAATGATGAATTTCTCAATAGTGGTCCCCTGAATTTCTGTGAATAAGCTTGCCATATAGGGATAGCCATGATTTAACCTTTCACTTAAATAATCAGAAAAGTTTTTCCTGGGAAGTTCTTCTGCAGAATGGACCATTTCAATAATTAAATTTTTTATCTTTTCAATAAGCAACGCTTTCTTGTCGTCCATAAGTTCCAGCCCTGATCTGAGCAATGCAATTCTTATTTGCTCACGTTGCTCATCTGTAATATTTTCCATGATATCTACTACCCCCATATCGACAATAATGAAGTGAAGACCAAGTTTCTTTAACTCTTCTCTCACCACATTTTTGCAGCGAATGCTTACCATGTATCTGATATATAACTTCAAGCAGATTATTATTTATTATCAGATTCCCTTATAACCACCAGATCCCATCACGGCAATGCCAGTAAATGGTGATCAATTAATCAGTAAAGATATAGTTGAGACGGGGTAAAGGAGTTACACAATTCTTAATAAAAGTTACATAATTCACATATTCCCCAAAGCAGCGCGCCTTATTGTGTTTAAGACTTTTGAAGTGAGATGGGGTAAGTCCAGTCATTTTCTTAAACTTGTCTGACAGATGGACCACACTATTGTAATGCAGGTTCCAGGTACCTCTTAGAACAGGCTCGCCGGATTGGTATAATCACAATCTGATTTTTCGCCTTAGATAACCAGAATAGTTTATTCTGGCTAATTCATCATCAACATTCTACTAATAGATTTTTTATTAACTCATACTGTTTCCGGACAAGTTGCTCACCTATTTGTCCATTCGGTATAAAATTTGATCTTTTAAGCTTTGGCTCGTTGGGATAGTAATAATCTTCCCATTGTTTATTTAACTCATCTCTGTCTTTTGTTTTCATAATTCATTTTTAATTAGCCATAAAATCATTTAAAGAAATGCAAAGAATTATTAACCATTTTGCAGCGAATTTTTATCATGTATTTAGATAGATTGATTCAAAAATATTATTACTTATTATCGGACTGCCATATAAACAGCACCCAATCTCATTATGGAAATGCCAGAAAGTGGCGATCTGTTAAAAAGTAAAGATAGAGTTGAGTTGGAGTAAAAGAGTTACACCATTTTCAATAAAAATTACATAATTCACATATTCCCCAACGTCATGCGCCTTTCTGTAGTTAAGATTTTTGAAGTGAGATGGAGTAAGTCCTGTCATTTTCTTAAACTGGTTTGACAGATGAGCCAAACTGCTGTAATTTAGAATGTGTGAATTATGTAACTCTTTTAATTAGTTATGTAACACAGGTTAAGAAGCCAATGCATATCATAGGTGATTTATAGGCCTATCGTTCTTTGAATTAATGTATTGCAAGAGAGTTACGGCAATAATCTTTGATAGAATATGGATAAAAGTTTTTCAGGATTCTTCTTCTTTCATATTACTTGCTTTCTCAAGTAGCTTATCTATATAGTCTTGTGTAAAGTCATAGTATATTATAGGGGCACTTGTGGAATCAGGCAATTCAGGAACATCAGATTCTGTAATTGGATTATCTGAGTTGGTCAAACTTTCCGGATACCCAAAATCAAAATATATTATATAGGTTCCCCTCTCCCAAAAATATATCTTATCCATCACCCATCTTCCTTTTGGCCCCGGGAAATAAACATTTGATATTCTTTTTGACAACCAATCATATTTTTCTCCCTGGCCAAGTAAGGTTGGTGTTCCATATTTTTCTCTATATAATTCAAATAATCTTTTAAGTTCATTCAGGTCACAATTATATGAAAATCTTTGTTCTCCTATATTTGACCTGTTGCATATAGTTAATTGAATACTAGTTAACCTTTCATCAATTATATAAGTCCCTCTAAGATTAACTTTTGCACAAAGAGAAGGACTTATTCCTGAAAAATCATGGTATAAGTTTTTTTGTTTATTCCCAAGTATATCTGTAGTTTCAAAATAATGTAATTCACTAATGTTAAGCAAAGAATCCATTATACTTTTTACTTTTAAATAGTCCATATCAAGATAAAACCCAAGAAAACCAATTTTCTCGGCTTGATCTTTTGAATTGTATGATTTTGTATTACATGAAGTTAAGAAATACATTTGCATAACAATCAGAACATAAATAAGAAGACTGTGTTTGTAATGGATTAATTTCATGATGAAAGGTTAACAGTGTGTGCAGAAGCCAGTGACCTTGATCACCTTAGGCCGGAATAAATTGACCATCCATTGCCGGAGTTAAATGTTTGATATCTAAGTAAATATAATTAATGTAATCTGACCGGCCAAATGTGATCAATTAGCCCTGGTTTTGCAGTCAACGAACAGATAAAACATTCAGCTTATGGTTTGAGCTTCCAGTAACATAGCTGAAAGAGTAGTCCATAATAGAATAATTTATTTGTTTGTACCTAAAACCGGTCAGTTCAGAACCTCAAAAGTGATCTTTGCATTGACACGGAATTCAGAGATTTTATTATCCTTCACTAACGCACTCAGATGATGAATGTAAACTGAGCGTATTCCTTTTACAGTTTCCCCCGCAGTTTTGACAGCGATTGTTGTTGCATCCTCCCAGCTTTTGGGCGATGATGTCATGATTTCAATAACTTTAAGTACAGCCATGATGTGATAATTTTAGTTAACTATTTGAAATTTTGTATTTTATGAATATAGAACCTGTAACAATTCCATATATTTTGTTAGTTACAAATAATAATTCAGATACAAAGGTGCTATCCTTTAAACTGAGAACCGTTACATAATTCCTGGAATAGGTTACATAATTCACATATTCCCCAAAGCACTGCGCTTTTTGTGTTTAAGATTTTTGAAGTGAGATGGGGTAAGTCCTGTCATTTTCTTAAACTGGTTTGACAGATGGGCCACACTGCTGTAATGAAGTTTCCAGGCAATTTCGGTAAGATTGAGCTCATCATATACCAGTAGTTCTTTTACCCTTTCTATTTTATTGGACAGGTAAAACTTCTCAATGGTAGTCCCTTTGACTTCGGAAAAAAGATTTGAAAGGTATGTGTAATTGTGATTGAGTTTTTCGCTCAGGTAATCGGAAAGGTTTGTTTTGATTTGTTCATCATTATAGTGTACCAGTTCAATGATAAGGGTTTTTATCCTCTCAACCATAATGTTGTTTTTTATCATCCAGTAATTCAAGCCCGATCTTTTTCAATGATGTACTCAGATAATCCCGTTGCTCTGCTGAAAGATCCTCCATGATTTCAGTCTCACCTAATTCAACCCTGGTGTGATGCAACCCGAGTTTTTCCAGCTCGGATTTAACAGCCATCTGGCACCGTATGCAAACCATATTTTTGATATATAGTCTTCAAAAAAATTAAATGTTGAGGTTTAATCTGCTCTTATAACAAAAATATACAATTTTTTATGAAAGTTACAACATTTACAGATTTGATCTATCGGACCTTGACCATCCATGCTTTTGCCGTATCTTCGTATTCTCAATTATTAAACTGTAAAAATTTCAGGTCGGCCAGGTATGCAAAAACTCATTTTTAAATATGTTTTCAGGCAATATTTGCCTTTCATCCTGATCATATTCTGGCCTTTTCTGGAGACTTCATCACAGGATTATTTTCAGCAGGAGGTAAATTATAAAATTCATGTGACTCTTAATGACACCAACCATGAACTGAATGGATTCGAGTCAGTTGAGTATATTAACAATTCTCCCGACACTCTCGGGTTTTTATATTTTCATCTCTGGCCGAATGCATATTCAAACAATAGTACCGCATTAGCCAGACAAATATTCAGCATGAAGGGGAAGGGAAAATTGTTCAACGATCCGGAGTTGAAAGGATTTATTGATTCTTTGGATTTTGAGGCAGAGAGTAAACAGGTTCAATGGGACTTATTGCCAGAGTCTCCTGATATTTGTAAGATCATTCTTAATAAGCCTCTTAAGCCTGGTGACACAATACGCATAACAACTCCTTTTCATGTAAAAATCCCAAAAGGAGTCACTTCACGGTTAGGTCATATAGGGGAATCATATCAAATCTCCCAATGGTATCCCAAACCAGCAGTTTATGACAGATCCGGCTGGCATCAGATGCCATATCTGGATCAGGCTGAGTTCTATTCGGAATTCGGCAGTTTTGATGTAAGTATTACTCTGCCTGCCAATTATGTTGTTGGTGCAACCGGTAACCTGCAGAATGAAGAGGAAAAGAAATTCCTTGATATACTGGCTTCAGATACCTCCTGGATGAAAACCATTTACTTCAGGGATGCAGATTTCCCTCCATCCTCAAAGCAGATGAAAACTTTACGATACACGGAGAATAATATACATGATTTCGCATGGTTTGCTGATAAGCGATTCCATGTTCTGAAAGGAATTGTAAAGCTTCCTGATTCGAAAAGGGAAGTAACCACATGGGTGATGTTCACTGATCAGGAAGCACATCTCTGGAAGAATGCTATTTCATACGCAAATAATGCAATCTGGTATTTTTCAAAATGGATCGGGGATTATCCCTATAACAACTTTACAGCAGTTCAGAGTGCTCTGAATTCCGGATCAGGGATGGAATATCCCGGTCTGACAGTTATCGGTCTTGCAGGGGATCCTTACCTGCTCGATCAGGTGATAGCCCATGAAATTTCTCATAACTGGTTTTACAGTGCGATCGGATCTGATGAACGAAGATTCCCTTTTATGGATGAAAGTATTGCCAGTGCCTATGAATCAAGATATTTAAATGAGAAATATCCCGAAAAAAAGCTTTGGGAAATTGGTTTCAGAAACAAAAAACTGGCAAAGTTTTTCCACATTGATGAAATACCGGTACAAAGGATTCAGGAGCTGGAATGGCTTGTCCCGGCCCGCAGGAACATGGAACGACCTGCAAATCTTGCAGCTACTGATTACAGCTATGATAATTACGGCAGTATCATCTATAATAAGGCCGCCCAGGGTTTCAATTATCTGCGGGCTTATCTTGGGGATTCCCTCTTTGATTCCATTATGCATGATTACTATAGCAGATGGAAAAACAAGCATCCCCTGCCGGAAGATCTCAGGGCGGTCTTTGAATCTCATACCACTAAAGATCTCGCATGGTTCTTTGATGATTTTCTGGGAACAACCAGGCGGCTCGATTATAAAATAATCCGCTTTGAGAATCAGAAATTGCTTATTGAGAACAAAGGTGAGCTTAAAGCCCCATTGGTTATAACAGGTATAATTGGAGATTCAATCTGCCCGGAATACTGGGAAGATGGGTTTGAAGGGAAGAAATGGATCAATGTCCCATGGAGTAATAATTCAGAAATAATAATCGATCCGGATCATAAGATGCCCGAATTATTCAGGCTTAACAACAACATCCGGACATCAGGTATTTGTCGGCAGATCTGATCCTTTTCAATTCCGGTTCTTATATACTATTGAGGAGATTGAGAAAAGATCTTTGATATATGTTCCTGCTATTGACTGGAACAGTGCAGATGGTTTTATGGCAGGTATATTCTTAAATAACGGGACTCTCGTACCCAAGCCGGTGGAATATTCTATCATTCCTTTCTATACATTCCGTAATCAGGGACTTACCGGGTACGGAAAAATTTCATTCAACATAACTCCTTACGACAATCTGATCAGGATCGCAACATTTACACTTGAGGGAGAACAATTCGGTGCGCCGGGCAATCAAAACTATCATAAAGCGAAGATAGGATTAGACCTTGGGTTCAGATCCAACAATACGATTAATCCTGTCAATCACAAGGTCTTTGGATATTATCTGGCTGCATCTGACCTTCGTCAGATTGAACTGCTCATGCCGGCAAAGATGCGTTCATATCTGCAGTTCGGATATATTCTGGAAAGATCCGGTATAATCAATCCCTTTAATATGTCGGTTTCTTCTGAATCAGGGAAGTCGTTTCAGAAGACATCGCTGGATTTAAACTACACATATAGTTATTACGGTAAAAACAGAGGTCTTGGAATAAGATTTTTTGCGGGGACCATGCTGAAAAACAATTCTGCATATACGTTTTACGGTTTTTCCGCCAGCGGCAGGAGTGGCAGTGAACAATATTTATACCAGGGATTATATCCTGATCGTTTCAGCGAGATTACAAAAACTTTCTGGTCAAGACAGATGAGTCTGTCTGAAGGAGGATTGGTATCTCCGGTCAATAATACTCTTGGATACAGCCGCTGGCTTTTTTCACTCTCTTTAACAAGCAGCCTGCCTGAAAAAATATCATGGATTCCTGTTAAACCCTTTTTTAATGTATTGCTTAACGATCATGGTGGTGAAACAACTGAGAAATCAACACTCTTCGTTGAAGCAGGGTTTAAGGCAGGGATATGGAACTTCTTCGAGATATACCTTCCTCTGCTTGTTTCTGACAATATTGAATCAATAACCGGGTCTCTTAAAGACAGGATTCGCTTTGTATTCAAACTTGATTTATTAAATCCTCTCAGGTTGAAATGAGATTTTTCAATCAGATGAAGCCGGTCAGCAAAACGCTCAGGGAGTAAATTGAACATTCTTTGCCGGAATTAGGTACTTTTTGTTAAATTGAGTATGTTGATTGTGATCTAACTGACCAGATATGATCAATGTATCCGGCTTTTCCATGTGTCTTTCATACTTCTTTTCAGATAAATTTGTTTCTGGCTCCTGCTCATTTTATTTGACTTGAGGTTCAGCGACTATCAGGCCTGATTTTGCAGTGAGTTGAATCCTGGACATCAGCACTCCGGGGCTTTATTAAAAATAAAATTGACTTTGGCTTTTGGGTGGTGTAACTTTGATAATGATAATTCAGAGAGATGGTTTAACCTATAAAGCAGGGAATGAAAAACATCCTGAAAATTATTTTCATTGTTTTTATTTCTGTTGCCTTTGTAGTAATAATGCATTCATGCAAGAAAGATAAAGCAACACCTCCAATACTAACAACAGCTGAACCATCAGAAATTACTCAGAAAACCGTAACATCAGGAGGGAATATTACTTCAGATGGAGGGGAAGAAATTATTATTGCCGGTATCTGTTGGAGTAACTCGGCAAATCCATCTGTTAAAGACAAACATACAAATGATACTAGAGAGCTTGGGAGTTTTACAAGCAACCTTATAGGGCTGACCCCAAATACAAAGTATTATATCAGAGCTTACGCATATAACAAAGCAGGTGCAGGTTATGGTAATGAAATCACATTCACAACCAGTCCAATAGCACTTGCAACACTTACCACAACAGATGTTACTTCCATTACCTCAAGTTCAGCAATATCAGGAGGTAACATAACTGATGATGGTGGTGGAATCATAACAAGTCGTGGAGTATGCTGGGCGACAAATGCCAATCCAACAGTTACTGAAGAACACACAACTGATGGTACGGGAAATGGAGCATTTATAAGTAATATTATTGGACTTAATCCAAACACCATTTATTATGTGAGAGCTTATGCTATAAACGATGCGGGAGTTGCTTATGGGAATATGGCTACATTTACCACTAACCCTATTATTTTGGCAACACTAACAACGAATGCGATTACGTTAATTGCTGAAACTACTGCTTTATCAGGCGGTAAAATAACTAATGATGGGGGTGGTTCTGTTACAGTAAGGGGTGTTTGCTGGTCGACAGAAGTAAATCCAACAGTTTATAATGATAAAACAATTGATGGTTCTGGGACGGGAAGTTTTACCAGTAATTTGACAGGATTACAATGTGGCATGATTTATTATGTAAGAGCTTATGCAACCAATAGTGTCGGAATTGCTTATGGACCCCAACGAAGTTTCACTACTAAAATGCTCCCAACTGTCTTTAATCCCAATTTAACATATGGTTCAGTTTCAGACATAGATGGGAATCTCTATAAAACAATTCAAATTGGCACCCAGATCTGGATGGCTGAAAACCTTAGAACCACCAAATACAATGATGGAAGTATTATACTTAATGTGACTGGCAATACAGAATGGCATAATTCAGTCACAGGTGCTTATTGCTGGTTTAACAATGATGAAATAACATATAAGACAACTTATGGTGCTTTATATAACTGGTATGCTGTGAACACCGGTAAATTATGTCCCACTCAGTGGCACGTAGCAACAAACGACGAATGGACTACTTTAGAAACATTCCTTGGTGGAAATAGCGCAGGAGGTAAAATGAAAGAAGCTGGGATTGTCCATTGGCTGGCTCCTAACACCGGTGCTACAAATGAAAGTGGCTTTACAGGTCTGCCAGGTGGGGTACGAGACATTGACGCGGATGCATCTTTTTCACTTCTTGGACAAAGAGGATTCTGGTGGACGTCTACTAAAACTCAATCCGGGGGTGTTTATAGTAGGGATTTGGGCCACAATTTTATTTTTTTAAGCCATTGGTTAGTAGAAGGGTCTGAAGAAGATGGCTTTTCTGTTCGCTGCATAAAGGATTAGGTGCGCCGTGAGCGCACAGAGCGAAGGGCTTCACATGACAGTCAATAACGTGTAAAACAACTTGAAAAGAGGATGATTTTCGGGTTAGAGACAAAGACACAACCCATAAGCAAAGAACAGGTATGGGCATCGTGGAAACGCATCAAACAGGGCGGTAAGGGCGTTGGCATTGATAACGTCAGTATTGCCATGATTGAGAAGAATCCACGGAAGTACCTGTATCCTTTATGGAATCGTTTGGCCAGTGGCAGTTATTTTCCGCCACCGGTACGAGAAGTCGAAGATACCCAAAGGCGATGGCAAAGAACGCAGCTTAGGTATACCGACAATGATAGACAGGGTAGCACAGGATGTAATCAGAGCAGGAACTTGAAAAGATAGTTGAGCCTGCTTTTCATCCAAGTTCATTTGGCTATCGGCCCGGCAAAAGTCAGCATCGGTGCAGTGGAGCAATGTGCGAACAACTGCTGGGAACGTTGGTATGTTGTAGACATTGACATCAAAGGGTTCTTTGACAACATTAACCATGAACAGATGATGGGAATATTACGCAAGTTACGGACAAAAGAGCACATACTGTTGTACTGTGAACGATGGTTGAAAGCACCGGTCCAAAGAAGAACGGAACGAGAATGGACAAGGAAAGAAGGGACGTCCGCAAGGGAGGAGTAATCAGTCCGTTATTGGCAAATCTTTATCTGCATGAGGTGTTCGATAGCTGGATGCAGCAAAATCATTCAATCATGGTATTTGAAAGGTATGCTGATGATATTGTGATCCACACGCGGAGTATCGAGCAATCGGAGTTCATTCTGGATAAATTACGGCACGACTGAAACAGTATTCAGTCTGGAGTTAAATGAAGAAAAGACGAAAGATAGTATACTGTTATCGGACAGCCCGGTTTTACAAGGAGCGCAAAGATGTTCCTGTATCCTTTGATTTTCTTGGATTTACTTTTAAACCAAGGAGATGTTCCCGGGAAGATGAGCAGACGGTTCTGGGGATTTAGACCATCCATAAGTATGAAAAGCCAAAAGCGGATACTTGGAGTGATTAAGAGTCTAGCTATACACAAATGGGTTTATAATGATATCCAGTTTTTAGCCAATGCTCTAGCTCCCAAAATCCGTGGATGGATCAATTATTACGGGAAGTTCCGGTTATCGGAAATGCAACCCGTATTCAGAGCATTGAATAAACGGATTGCCCGATGGATCAGGAATAAATACAGGTTGAAAACATATGGTCATTCGTATGGACTTATGAAACGAATCATTGCTTCCTATCCTAACACTTTTGTTCATTGGGAATATGGCTTTACGGAGTTAAGTCTGTCAAGAAGAGCCGTATGACGGGAGACTGTCAAGTACGGTTCTGTGAGCGGCTGGGGGTGAAACTCCCCCGGTCTACTCGACTTGATGCGTAAAAGATTAAATCATTAATAGATCAACTCTATTCCCAACCCCCGGATGAGCTCCGGAAACTTTTTTGTTTAAATAAAATTGACTTTGGCTTTTTGCGGGTGTAACTTTGTTATTAAATCTTTTATAATGGGAGAAATTTCTGGAGAATGGTTATTCGTTGTCTGGATGTGGATAGTAGTTTTGATGCTCATTGTAATGGGAATAAGAGATTATCGGGCAAGAAGAAATCTGCCCAGGAATCCCGAGGACAAAAGAACAAATCGAAAACTTGCTTTAGACAATCTTAAATTTTTTCTGGGAATAAAGGAAAAAGATGATGGTGATAATCCAATGAAACATCAAATAGGAGATGATGATACTCTTCTTAAATAAAGTACTCCGTACACCCTGGAATAAAACATTTACTTTTAATATCAGCCCTCGGATCTGCTCCGGGAGCTTTTTGTTTTCAAACCTAAAATAAACAGGAGATGTCGTTTCTCTATTCCACATCACTATTTGTCAGATCATACTCTTGTAGGGGGCAGAATATTTCTAACTCATTTTTTCGGTCAAAAACCCCACATTTTTATTTATACCCTTGCGGAAAATAAAAAAGTCCTCCGATTTATTTTATAAATGTTTGATTTTCTTCAAAATCCGTTCTTCCTTGATCACTTCAAAATCAGGCCTGATAACACTTAAAATATATTTGGAAACGACAATGATTTAACTCTGGATAAATGTTGTTCGTTTGAGACGGCCCTTAGTGACCAGAGCAAATAACTTTCTCAATGAACCATTATCCTTAATTTTTGTTAATGCTAATGGATTTCAATTAGTTAATTAATCATTGCCATGAAGCCTATAATTAAAATCTCCGTAATTGTCATCCTGCTATTTGGGACAGCAATTTATCTTCCTTCCTGTAAGAAGGAGGCGACTCCGCCTGTGGTGAAAACTACGATCGTCTCAGAAGTTACAAAGACAACTGCATCAATAGAAGGAACCGTGACAGATGATGGAGGTGCTGAGATTATTGAGATTGGTATCTGCTGGAGTACATCTTTGAATCCAACAATCATCTCGGATAAAGAAAGCCTTGGTAAAGGTATTGGATCATTTTCCAGTATTATAACCGGGCTGACACCCAAGACCCGATACTATGTCCGTGCTTATGCAATAAACAGCGCTGGCACCAGCTATGGCAACCAGATTTCTTTTGAGACAGCATTGTTTAATGAAGGCTCTACTGTTCCAACTTTGATTACCGCGGAGGTTACTTCAATTACATCAATAAGTGCTGTAACCGGTGGTACGATAACTAATGATGGCGGAGAAGATATTATTGACAAAGGCATAACGTGGTCCACAGTCCCTGAATGGTACA
>CAWHGX010000010.1:0-20738 GCA_963828775.1 uncultured Bacteroidales bacterium
ACATCATTATGCGACAAACCGTCTCTCGTTGTAAATGTCTGAATATTAAACTGTTGGGCAGATGTTGTTTCGCAGAAGAGAATCAACAGGCAGAAAAAATATTTGAAAATCAGTAAAATATTATTTTGAAGGAAGAGCATCTGTTAACCCAGGTTTAAGAAGATATTCCAAACGAAAGCCGGAATTCCGGTCATCAAAAGAAATAAAAAAAAACAGTATTATAAAAAGAACGGTTATTTTTGAATGTCATGGAATTCAAACTTATTTCTGATTTTCAGCCTACAGGCGACCAGCCGGAAGCAATAGGCAGCTGGTTGAGGGACTGAATAATGGTGTACCGTACCAGACACTTCTTGGTGTTACAGGATCAGGAAAGACTTTTACAATTGCAAATGTTATTGAAAAAGTACAGCAGGCCTGTTCTGGTACTGAGTCATAATAAAACCCTGGCTGCACAGCTTTATGGTGAGTTCAGACAGTTTTTCCCGGAAAACAGGGTTGAATATTTTGTTTCATATTACGATTATTATCAGCCTGAAGCATATCTTCCTGTTACAGATACTTATATTGAAAAAGATCTTTCAATAAATGAAGAGATTGAAAAGCTTCGGCTGAGTGCAACTTCATCCCTTCTTTCGGGAAGAAAGGATGTTATTGTGGTTTCTTCTGTTTCATGTCATTTACGGTATAGGTAATCCGGATGATTTTCATTCAAATACAGTTCATATCAAGACAGGGACAGAACATTGGCAGGAATCAGTTTCTCAGGAAAGCTTGTTGACAGCCTTTATTCACGGAACGAGCTTGAATTCAAACATGGAACATTCAGGGTCAGGGGAGATACTGTCGATATCTTTCCTGCTTATGCTGATATTGCAATACGGGTGATCTTTTTTGGTGATCAGATTGAAGAGATAAATTCTTTTGATCCTCTGGATGGTCGACCGATTGGAGATGCTGAATGAGTACATTATTTATCCTGCAAATATTTTTGTAACAACCAGGGAAAGGATAAATCAGGCATGTAAGTGAGATTCAGGATGATCTGGTAAAACAGGTTACTCATTTCAATGATATCGGCAAGAAAGAAGAGGCAAAAAGGCTGGAGCAGAGGGTGTTGTATGACCTGGAAATGATCAAGGAACTTGGCTATTGCAGCGGTATTGAGAATTATTCACGGTATTTTGATGGAAGGAAACCCGGAACAAGGCCCTTCTGCCTGCTGGATTATTTCCCTGAAAATTTCATTACTGTTATTGATGAAAGCCATGTAAGCGTTCCCCAGATAAGGGCAATGTTCGGAGGTGATCATTCACGGAAGCAGACTCTCGTGGAATATGGTTTCAGGCTTCCTGCAGCACTCGATAACAGGCCTATGCGAATGGAAGAATTTGAATCTCTGACCGGCCAGACAATTTTTGTGAGTGCCACACCGGCCGATTATGAGCTGGAGAAAAGTGAGGGAGTATTTGTTGACCAGGTAATCAGGCCAACCGGACTTCTGGATCCTCCTGTTGAAGTAAGACCAAGCCTCAACCAGATTGATGATCTGATGGCTGAGATAAGGAACAGGATCGAAAGCAGGGGAGAGAACTCTGGTTACTACAATTACCAAAAGGATGGCTGAAGAACTCACGGCCTATCTGTTAAAATATGACATTAAATGCAGTTATATTCATTCCGATATTGATACTCTTGAGCGGATCGAGATTATGGAAGGATTGCGTACTGGAGCTTTTGATGTTCTGGTAGGAGTGAACCTGCTGAGGGAAGGACTTGACCTTCCTGAAGTATCGCTTGTTGCCATTCTTGATGCTGATAAGGAAGGATTTCTTACGATCGTCACGATCACTTACCCAGACTGCAGGAAGAGCTGCCCGTAACCTGAACGGAAAGGTAATAATGTATGCTGATGTCATTACCAGGAAGTATGCAGCAGACAATCGATGAAACAAACAGGAGAAGGGAAAAACAGCTAAAGTATAATGAGGAGATGGGAATAACACCTGCCCAGATAATCAAAAAGACGGGATCGATACTGAGCGGACTGAGCAGGAAGGGGATAGATGAAAGCATATATTGAACCTGACAGACCTGATATTGCAGCAGATCCGGTTGTTAAATACATGAACAGGGAAGCTCTTGAAAAAGCTATTGAAAAGACCAAGAAAAATATGGAAAAAGCTGCTTCCGAGCTTGATTTTATTGCAGGCAGCAAGATTCAGGGATGAGTTGGCTGACTTCAGAAACTTCTGAAAAACAAGCTGCAATAGACAATCGAAAAAATGATCATTGAGTAGCGAGCCAGTCGCTCTTGGTTCCAGCTGAATTATTTGTAACCGTCCCCTCCATTATTTTATCCCTGACTGTTCCTGTATACTTTTCTCCGTTTATATTGAAGGAAATTGAGCTGCCCCTGAGCCTTCCATCAGTAATAGTTTAGGATTTTCCGCCGTTACTATATGTGCCTCGTACGAACTGGAATTCCTGTGTAAGGTTAAGTTCCCCTTTGCCAAGTTTCCAGGTTCCCTCTACTTTTGCAGGCACAATCCATAGGTAGGCTGTGTTCCAGCTGTTCCAGTTCTCTTCTGTGGTAGCTTCATAATCCGCTTCCCATTCACCCATTGTAAATGTATTTGACACTATCCGTGTTCCGGGTTTAAGTTCGAGCAACCTGGGCGAAGTTTAAGATTTATTTCGGGCAGGAGAAACATTGTTATAACTGTGGCTTTTGAAAGATCTGTCTCATAAAGGTCAGCCTGAATGAATTCTGCCTTTTCGCCAACTCCTTCCTTCCTGGCATTTTCTCTCGATAACGCGACCATGTCCGGATTATATTCAATTCCTGTTGCTCTGGCACCTAATTTCGTAGCGGTTATTACAGTCCTTCCGTCACCAGAACCAAGATCAATTACATAATCATCGGCTGTTACCTCCGCTATTTCAAGCATTTTGTTGACCAGGTCCTGTGGTGTAGGTACCCATACTACATCCTTACCCGCCTGGCCTACTTCGGGCACAAACACAGTCCCGGGCTGTCGTTCCTGGGCCAGCACACTGGTCGTCATCATTGATATTGACATTAAAATTACCGCTGTGATTAATGAGGTTTTTGTTTTCATAATTGTCATACAATTTTTTTTTGAAGTAAAAGAAGGGACTAAAAATATAAAATTAATATCAGATTCCTATCAGGTTACTGACATAGTTTGCAATGGAAAGTGATGAAGTTAATCCCGGTGATTCAATCCCGATGAGATTTATGAAATCCGGATACCCTCTTTCAGATTCTTCCTTAATATAAAAATCCCTGACCGGTTCCCCCGGTTTCTGGATCTTTGGACGGATACCAGCCATCTCGGGAGATAAGTCCTCAAATTCAAGGAAAGGAAGGAATTTCCTGGCAGACCGGAAGAATGCTTCCTGCTTTGAAGTCGTTAGTTTATAATCGTAAACATTTGATTCAAGGTAGTTTACATCAGGGCCAAGCTTAACTCCCCCGTCCATTTCGATTGTAACATGAATACCTATCCCTTCCAGGTTATGAACAGGAACCGGATATATCAACCTGTGTATCAGACGGTTTTTAGGAGGATTGATCCTGAAATACTCGCCTTTACAAAAAAGTATCTTAAGATTTTCGTCAGTAAGACCAACCATTTCTGATATTTTATCGGAAGTCAGTCCTGCGGAATTTATAACCATCCGGCTGGTGAAAGCGTAATACTTCTTATCCGCATCGAGCAGGGTGATTTCATATCCGTTTTTAACTTTCCTTATACCTGTTACCTCGCTTCCATACACAATCTGACCTCCATTATTGATTGTACTTGTCTCAAATTGTTTCATCAGGGAATGTGTGTCGACAATACCTGTTGAAGGGGAGATAAATGGCTTTTAAGGCGTAAACCGAGGATTCCAGCTCAGCAATCTGGTCCCTGTCAATGATAATCAGATCATCAACACCATTGGCGAAAGCTGTCTTTTTTATTCCTTCAATAATTGAAATTTCGTCCTCAGAAGTTGCCACAATCAGCTTCCCGCAATTATTATAAGGGACATCATTCTTCCTGCAGTAATCATATAATAACCTCTTTCCTTCAACGCATAACCTCGATTTCAGACTGCCTTTCGGATAATAAATACCTGCATGGATCACTTCACTGTTCCTGCTGCTGGTCTCCTGTCCGAAAGTGGCATGCTTCTCGATCAGAAAAACATCGCTGAATTCTTTTGATAACTTTTCAGCAATGGCCAGCCCCACAACTCCGGCCCCAATTATTGTTATCTGAGCATCCATTGTCCGGGATCATTTAATAATACTACAAATCTAATGAATATGTCCAATCACTTCACGATCCTTTGTATTGTACTTTGTATGCCTTTATGATAAAAAAGTAATAAATTTGTTTATCACAGTCTTAAAATGAAGTACCATCTTACATTCTCCCCGGTTAAATATTTTGCGTTTCCTTTATTGGCTTCACTTATCATATTATCCTCCTCCTGCAGAAGGAATAATTCCGTAATTGACCGGTTCTCGCTTGTTACCCGCCACAACATAGAAGTTTCAGAGATCGATAGCCTGAATTCATTATCAGTCGGCAACGGTGAGTTTGCTTTTACAGCCGATATTACCGGGTTGCAGACTTTCCCGGATTATTACTCCAGGGGCATTCCCCTTGGAACGATGTCAAACTGGGGTTGGCATACCGGTGATAATCCGGACAACTTCAAATTGTCAGATGTATACAGAACATACAAGGTTCATGGCAGAGACGTGGATTATGTTCATCAATACAGAGGTAATGAAGATCCGTTGAAAACTGCTGCTTCCGAATGGCTCAGGAGTAATCCTCACCGGATCCATCTGGGAATGATCGGACTCTCGGATAACAAAAAAGATGGAAATGAAATAACTATTCATGATATCACAAATCCTGTTCAGAAACTTAATTTGTGGACAGGCGAATTGGAAAGCAGGTTCATGATCGGGGATCTTCCCGTTAAAGTCATTACCGTTTGCCATCCTGATAAGGATATTATTTCTGCCAGAATTACTTCCGGACTGATAGCTGAGAAAAGACTGAAAATCAGCATCCATTTTCCGCTGGGCATTTCAGCCCCCAATGGTTATGATTTTAATGATCCGGAACGACACTCGACCATTATCAAATCCGGTTCAGACATTGAAACGCTATTTGAGCGGAAGCAGGACAATGATTTTTATTATGTAAAAGTATATCATGAGAATGCAAGACTTAAAGTGTACGACAAACACTTATTTTATCTTGAACCTCAGGCAGATACTGTTTTTGAATTTTCATGTCATTTTATAAAGGAGATATCTGATAAAAATACTGACAGCTTTAATATGGTTGATGAGGCCAGTAAAAAGAGCTGGTCACTTTTCTGGACGACAGGTGGTGCAATTGATCTATCTGAATGTACCGATACCCGGGCTTTTGAGCTCGAAAGACGGATAGTCCTGTCGCAATATCTCACAAGGATACAGTGCAGCGGTTCACTGCCTCCGGCAGAGACTGGTCTGACCTACAACAGCTGGTATGGCAAGTTCCATCTCGAAATGCACTGGTGGCATGCGGTTCATTTTGCTTTATGGCAGAGGGAGCCGGTTCTTGAAAAACAATTGAATTACTACAGGCAGATTTATAATAACGCTCTTTTAACTGCACAAAATCAAGGATATGAGGGAGTCAGATGGCCCAAAATGGTAGGCCCTGACGGCAGGGAGAGTCCGAGCACTGTCGGAACTTACCTGATCTGGCAGCAGCCGCATATTATATTCTTTACAGAGTTGCTATATAATAACTCAAAGAACAAAAATGAGATTCTGAATAAATACAAGGAGCTGGTTTTTGCTACAGCTGAATTCATGGCGGATTATGCCTGGTATGATCCAGCCGGGGACCGGTACATTCTTGGTCCCGTTCTGATTCCTGCACAGGAGAGCCTGAGACTTGAATCTACCATTAATCCGGCGTTTGAGCTGGCTTACTGGTACTGGGGACTTAAGACAGCACAATTGTGGAGATCGCGATTAAACCTGAAACCTGATCCTCATTGGGCTGATGTGGTGAAAAAATTATCAAAACTGCCGGTTATGAATGGTCTGTATCTTTGCTCGGAGGACACCAGGGATTCGTATGAAAACCAGAGATATTTAAGTGATCACCCTATTGTTTCAGGCGTATCAGGGATGCTTCCAAAAACCATAATGACCGATTACAGAATAATGGCCTCCACTCTCGATACCATCATGAAAAAGTGGAACTGGGATACGACATGGGGATGGGATTTCCCAATGCTTGCCATGTCGGCGGCATCGGTTAAGAGATCAGAGCAGGCCATTGATTTTCTGATGATGGATGCACCTAAAAACCGTTATCTTGTAAACGGCCATAATTATCAGAATCCCAGGCTGGCAATATATCTGCCCGGAAATGGGGGACTACTGACAGCCGTGGCAAAGATGTGCGTTCTGAAACAATTTCCTGATAATGGCAAGTGGAACATTAAGTTTGAAAACCTGAACATGTATGTTGAGTAAAATCCTTTATTAATTTAATTAGTACTGTATGAAAAAGTTAGTATTCTTATTACTGGTGCTCACTGCGTGCAGTCAGAGCAAGGAGCCGGACTGGAAGCTGGCATGGTCCGATGAATTCAACCGATCGGGATTGCCTGATTCTTCAAACTGGGGAAATGAGGTCGGATTTATAAGGAATAATGAGCTTCAGTATTATACTCCACGGCGGATTGAAAATTCAGTTTCCGATAATGGGAACCTGCTGATCATAGGAAGAAAGGAACCTTTTGATACAGCAGATTATACATCGGCAAGTCTGACAACTGACGGAAAGCACAGCTGGACCTACGGAAAAATAGAGGCCAGGATGAAACTCCCAGGGGGCAGGGGATGTGGCCAGCCTTCTGGATGCTTGGTCAGAATATTCATCAGGTCGGATGGCCGCGGTGCGGAGAGATTGACATAATGGAACATATCAATGATGAGGATTTATTGTACGGGAACCTCCACTGGCATAATGAAAAACATGTCTCTTCAGGAAATAAGATCCCATGCACTGTTGCACAGTTTCATAATTATGCTGTTGAATGGGATAAGGATTCTATAAAATGGTTCCTTGATGGCCAAAGGTATCATGGCGTTTGCATAAAGGACAGCATCAACAGTACATCAGAATTTCATAAACCTCACTATATCATTCTCAATCTGGCAATTGGAGGTAACTGGCCAAAGAATCCCGATGAAACGACACAATTTCCTGATACTGTGTTTGTCGATTATGTCAGGGTCTATCAAAAATAGAGGCTGAAAACCAAAAATGGAATCAATCCTTTCATCTGTTAATTCAGAACTGCAATCCGTTAACTGAAACACAGATATTTCGTGGCAATATGATATCTTAATGCGCAATAAAGCACCTAACCGGATCGACCCCTGAAATGGTCTTTTGAAATTTATTGATATTGAATTGTTTATCTTTGTATTGAGTTTTTAATCTGTTGCCAGCGTCATGAAAGCCCCCAAACTGATTATTATGCTCCTGATATTTATGCAGGTATCTGCTATAGCAGGAGAAAAGCTGAATTTACCCCGTTCAGCGGTAAGACTTAAATCCTTATCAGGATCACCGAAAGATACTTCCGCCATAAACGCTCTTATACGGAAGGGTACAAAATATTTTTCATCAAGAATATACAAAACTGGACATGGCAAAGACCAGTATTGACAGTGCTGTCCTGATCTGCGAGAAAAAAAATATTGAGGTTCCGGCACGACTGCACCTTCTTCTCGCAGAGTATCACTTTGCTACCAGTGATCTCAGAAGTGCATCAGAAGAGGCTTCAATAGCAATGAAAAAGGCAGCCGGTTCGGGGAACTCTGAAGACCTGGCCAGAATTAATCTGTTTTTTGGTAAATATTATCGCAGGACCGGAAATTTCAAAGAAAGCATTGAATATTACGAGAATGCTATCGCAATTTCAAAGAAAGAAGGCTTAAAGGGGTTTATTCCAATAAGCTATCTTGAACAGGTAGATGTTTTTTGGGCCATAAACGATCTGAGTGGACAACGTAAAATTCTGGAAAAATTGATCGATGCCAGCTTTGCCGAGAACGACTCGGCTCATGCTACAATAGGTTATCGTGTACTTGGAACAACATTCTGCGGTGATTCAGCAACAGCGGCAAGAAGGAATTTCAGAAAGGCGGATTCCCTGCTCAGGAAATGCTATGCTATATCAACAAAAAGGAAGGATACATTAAATTGTGCCTGGTCGCTTTCAAATATGGGGTGGAATTATTATCTTGAAAAGATGTATGACTCTTCTGTTTTTTATTTTGAAACATCCCTGAAGAAATACAGTATGCCAGGAAATATTCATAGCATGGCATCCAACTCTCTTGGTAATCTGGGAACATTATACCGTGATCTGAAAAATCCTGAAAAAGCTTTAAAATACTACCAGAAAGCAATAGACCATGGACTAATTGTAAAATCCCTGTTCAACCTTCAATGGATTTACAGTGATATGAGTGATATGTATTTAAGTCTGAAAGACACAGCAAATGCTTATAAAAGTTATGTCCTTTTCAAAAAATATTCCGATTCCAACATAAAAAAGGAAAATTCACAGGGTCTTGCTGATGCCAGGATCCGGTATGAAGTAGATACTCAGAAAAAGGAAGTTGAATTATTATCATTAAGGTTGAAAAGCAACCGTCTACTTAATTATGGTTTTGCCGGATTTATACTTTTAGGTGCTTTGATCGGATTACTTCTTTTCAGAGGTTCCAAGCTAAAAGATAAGCGTCGTATCAGCGAAATGAACCGTAAGATTTCCGAGATTACGCAGGCCAACCTCCGGCAGCAGATGAATCCTCATTTTATCTTTAATACGCTTAATTCGATTCAATACTATATGTATCAGCATGATAAACTTGCCACAAATAATTACCTTACCAAGTTCTCGAGCCTTATGAGAAAGGTCCTTGATAACTCTCAACACACTTCAGTGCCGGTAAGCGATGAGCTCAGCGCTCTGAACCTGTATCTTGAACTTGAAAGTATAAGGTTTAAGGATAAATTTGAATATAAAATTAATATCGATGATGAAATAGATCCTCTTATGCATAAGATCCCGACAATGCTGATCCAACCGTATGTGGAAAACTCAATTTGCCATGGACTTATTCCAAAAGAAGGGAAAGGATACGTAAATGTTGACCTTAAGCTCAATTGTGAATGTATTTTATGTACCATTGAAGATAACGGTATTGGCCGCGAAGCAGCAAAAGAGAGGAATCATAAAAGGGAGAATAATCATAACTCACTTGGCACTCAAATAACCAAAACACGGCTCGATCTGGTAAACGAGCTGTATGGTACCAGCCTGCAGACTGTATACACTGACCTGAAAAATGAAAATGGCGAACCAACAGGGACCAGGGTTGAGATTCATATACCTATTATTGCATGATCAAAAAACTAAAAGCCATCATAGTTGATGATGAACAGGATGCTGTCAACTTCATAAATTCAATAATCGGAGAATACTGCAGCTCTCTTGACGTAGTCGGCAAAGCTAATAATGTTATTCAGGGTGTGGCAGCAATAAAGGAACATGATCCTGATCTGGTTTTCCTTGATGTTGAAATGCCGAATGGCACCGGATTTGACCTGCTTGCACAATTCCCTGAAAAGGATTTCGATGTTATTTTTATTACAGCATTTAACCACTATGCGATCAAAGCAATTAAATTCAGCGCCGTTGACTATATACTGAAGCCGATAAATATCAACGAGTTTATTGATGCTGTAAACAAAGTAATCAAAAAGAGGTCCGAAAGACGCACACAGGGCAACGAAAACCTGAGAATCCTCATGGAGAATCTGAGGTCAGCGCTTCCTTCACGGCTGGCAATTCCAACTGCTGACGGGATGGAATATCTTAATCCAAAGGATATCCTTCGCATTGAAGCCGACAGGAGTTATTCCTGGTTTTACCTCGCCGGCGACCGTAAAATACTGGTATCAAAGCATCTGAAAGAATTTCAGGAGCTTCTTGGCGACAGGTATTTTTTTCGTTCGCACAATTCACATCTTATTAATCTGAAGTATGTGAAGAAGTTTATCCGCAGGGAAGGCGGATATATTGAAATGGCAGGCGGAGCAATGATCCCCATCTCAAGGAACAGAAAAGATCTTTTCCTTGCACAAATGTCGAAATTCAAAGGATAAGAAAATAAGAAAGGGGCTTTTGATCAAAGCCCCTTTTTGTTAAATACAAACCTAAAACCAGGATCGGCCGGGCGGCCAACTGAAGACCTTTACCGTGAAGCAATTGCTTCTGTGGCTGGATTAAGAAGCATAGGGAAATAAGCAGCTATCAGTTGTGTTGCTTCAACCTCGCCTCTTTTTCCCGGTGCAATTACTTTCTGGTGAAAATATTCGCTCCTGTTCAATTCTGTGTCAGAAGTTTTGTACCCGTCTTTTTCAAAAGCTTTGTCGAGCTTTTCGACACCGAAATAGGTTTCATTGCACACATACTGAACCGAAAGTTTATCCGAAAGAACAACATACGTCTTACACTTGCGGTCTTTGCATATTGCAACTGTTACCTTCATCGGAGTGTTTTCGTAGCTGATGATGTATGTTTTACATTCCTCGCCTTTCACGAGTGCGGGATTATCAGCTGTTTCGATGGTGTAGTCTCCAAGTGCTGTGAAGGTTTTCCCTTCAGCAACTACTTTTCCTGCGAACGATGCAGTACAGAATGCAATCATAAGTACTGCTGCGAAGAATAATCTTTTCATGGCTTAAAGAATTAATTAGTGATTAAAATTTAAAAACGCTTTTTACTGTCTATTTGTTTGTCCAAAATGATTTCCTGTCCGTTGAGATATGGTTTATCATAATCTCAAACCGAATTTATCTTATATACAAATACGAAAAAACAGCTGATCAACCGTTGGCGGGTTTGAATTGACGGTTGGTTAAAAATCAGAAAAATTATATCCAATAAAGAAGCCAGTACCCATAAATGATAGTTATCAACAGTATCATTAGTAACCTTTGGTCGGAAATAAGCTGAATCGCTTGGCTGAGTACTGGCTTAGGTCAAAAATAGAATTTATTCAATTCTGTTAATGAATTAAATGACACGATTTTGATGAACATGGGAAATAAGCCTGTGAACGGCATGAATTTGGATGTGAACGAAACCGGTAGGAAATTTAACAGTAAAGGTGTCTCAAGGCTTCCTGAATCGCTATGTCTGATTTTCAATCTTACGGCTCTTCGTTCAACAGGTATCCAAATCCTTTCCTGGTGTGGATAAGTTTTTGAGAGAAATCCTTATCTATTTTCTTTCTCAGGGAGTTTATATGTACGTCAATCACGTTGGTCCCTGAATTGAATGAAAATCCCCATATTTTCTCGGCAATAATAACTCTGTCGAATACTTTGCCTTTGTTGCTTAATAATAGTTCGAGGATTTTGTATTCGGTAGGTGTGAGGATTATTTCCCTGTCATTTCTCCTGACTTTTTTGGTAATAGTATCAAGTTCCAGGTCGAGGACTTTCAAACTTGGATTTACTATCGTTTCCCTGTTTCGGCGGTTCAATGCTTTAATACGGGCCAGAAGTTCCTGGAAACTGAATGGCTTCAGTAAATAATCATCAGCTCCGCAATCAAATCCGGTAACTTTATCTTCAATGGAATCAAGAGAGGTTAACATTATTACCGGAGTCCGGATACTATTGTTCCGGATTTTCTTACATAGTTCAAATCCTGAAATGCCTGGTATTACAACATCAAGAATAATTACATCATACTTTCGTGACAAAGCAAGCTTTTCTCCGATTGCACTATCGTATGCGGAATCGACTATACAATCACTGCTTTCCAGACCTATTCTGACAAACGATGATATTTTAGGATCATCCTCGACAAGCAATATTCTCATAAACCCAGGTTTTACGACCATACAAGTTACTTAAAAAATTACTATCGGATCAATTTTCAACCTTGAAATTATAACCTGTGCTCAACATATTACCATTTAATATCTGATCATTTCAGGATAAATTCCTTTTAAGGTGAATAAATCTGAACTTTTTGAGCTCCTTAACTGTCAATAATATGGTATGCGGTTCATATTAATTTTTAAGAAATTCAATTAAATTTGATGTACCAATTGACAACCAATAATAAATAAAGCTGAAAGAAATGGTGATGTCACAGCAGCCTGCTCCTTATAATGACTTTAAATAAAACAAATCAAATAATTAGATCCCGCTGGTATTCACTGGGTCTGCCATACTCATTACAGATAATCGTATGGATATTAATTATTCTGGTTTCCGTAATAAGCTTCCTGGATCTTATCGGGTGGGCATTCCATATCACGCTTTTTAAAAGCATTATCGCCCCGGTGGGAATCCATGAAGATAATCACTGCAGTTTGTTCTTTTTTTGCAGCTGTAGTGCTTGTGCTGATCCAGGTAAAATTGCCGGCATTTCCCGGCAAGATCCTCCCGCAGGTGTTGTCGGTTTTTATTTGTCTTGTTTGTCTGTTAACTCTTTATGCTTCACTCTATTCATATAAAACCGGTCATGAAACACGTCTGACCGAAGTGTCCTTTCTCTCTTTTATTATTGCCCCGGGATTAAGAATGGCCATCGTGACAGCAGTCAACTTCTTTCTTATAGGTTGCGTGCTTCTGCTGTTATCGGTAAAAAAGCCCGGAGCCGACGGAATTGCCCATACAATGATTCTTCCCGTTGCACTGATAAGCTACTATATACCTGTCAGTTATATTATTGGTGTTTATTCGGCACCTGAGTTTAACGATACTCCGGCAGCCCTGAATACAGGCATTGCTTTATGCTGTATTTGTACAGCTATCCTGCTGATCAGGCCTGACACATGGTTTTTGAAAGTATTCGCATCCGGCGAAACAGGAGCTATTTTTGCCCGGAAACTACTGCCAGCGTTAATCATATTACCTGTGGTTATCGGCTGGTTCCGGATATACGGAGAACGGGCAGGTTTTTTTGAATCTGATGCAGGCGTTGCCCTTGTTGCTATTACCTATACCTCAAGCTTCCTGATATTTATTTGGCTGACAGCCAGATCTGTCAACAAAATTGATCAGAACCGATGGATTTCAGAGGAAGCATTGCGTGAAAGCGAAAAACGTTTCCAAAAAGCACAGGAAATCGCACACATTGGGAGCTGGGAACTTGATATTGTCAACAACCGGCTGACATGGTCGGACGAGGTTTACAGGATATTTGGTCTCAAGCCCCAGGAGTTTATGGCTACTTACGAAGCCTTTCTCGATGCGATCCATCCGGATGACCGGGCTGCCGTTGATGCCGCATATTCAGGATCCCTGCACGAGGGCATAGACACTTATGAGATCGAACACAGGGTTATACGAAAATCAAGTGGTGAGATCCGGTTTGTGCATGAGAAATGCACGCACTTCAGGGATAAATCCGGTAAAATCATAAAGTCTGTCGGTATGGTCCATGATGTGACCGAAAGAAAGAAGTCAGAAATGGCCTTAATCGAGAGTGAAGAAAAATACAGGTTGCTGTTTGACGAAATGACAGAAGGTTTTGCATTCCATGAAATTAATTCTTGACGGTAAGGGAAGACCGTGTGACTACAGGTTTCTGACGGTAAATCCAGCTTTTGAAAAACTTACCGGACTAAAAGCTGAAAACATTATCGGGAAAAAAGTAACAGAAGTGTTACCCGGAACTGAAAAATACTGGATTGATAATTACGGTCAGGTTGCTTTAACGGGTGAAAGTATTGAATTTGAGAATTTTTCATCCGATTTAAACAGCTATTTCAGAGTCAGCGCTTTCAGCCCTAAAAAGGGATACTTTGCTACTATCTTTGAAGATGTTACTATTCGGATCCTTTCAGAAAAGGAATTGCGAAGGACGAAGGACTACCTTGAGAACCTGATAAATTATGCCAATGCACCAATTGTTGTCTGGAATCCCAGGACTGAGATCCAGCTTTTTAATCATGCATTTGAGCATCTGACCGGATATTCCTCTGCTGAAGTCGAAGGTAAGAAAGCTTGATTTGCTATTCCCCAAAACTTCATTAAAAGTATCAAATTTAAGAATCAAGCATGCATTCACTAAAAACTGGGAAACTATAGAAATTCCAATACTGACCAAGAAGAAAGAGATCAGGAAGGTTTTATGGAATTCGGCAAATATATATGATTCTGATAACAAAACGGTGATATCAACAATTGCGCAGGGGCATGATATCACTGAGAGAATAAAAGCTGAGCAGGAAGTGAGCAAAGCGAAAGAAAAGCTTGAAATAGCTCTGGAAAGCGGAAACATTGGCATCTGGGAATGGGATATCAGAACAGGTGCATTAAAATGGGATGAAAGGATGGGAAAAATCTTTGGCCTGGGGAAGAAATCTTTAATGAAAACATTTAATGACTTTGAAAAATTTATTTATGAAGATGATCTTCTTCATTTTCGCAGAGTAATCCAGCGAGCTCTTAAAGAAAATATCCCTTTTGAATTTATTTACAGAATCAAAAGGAACAGCAGTGATATGAGTTACATAAGTTCAAAAGCCTCGGTTGAGAAGGATAAGAACGGCATACCGGTTAAAATGACAGGCGTTTGTTTCGATATTACCGAAATGAAGAAGGGAACTGAACAAACCCTTCTCAATCTTAATGAAGATTTGCTGCGTTCAAATAAAGAACTTGAACAATTTGCCTATGTTGCATCTCATGACCTTCAGGAACCTTTGCGTATGATATCAAGTTTTACCCAATTGCTCTCGATGCGATACAAAGATAAGCTGGATCATGAAGCACAGGAATTTATAATGTACGCTGTGGACGGAGCTTCGCGGATGCAGGCTTTGATAAATGATCTTCTTGAATATTCAAGGATTGGAACAAGAGGTAAAGACTTGTCAGTTACTGATATGCATAGCATATTAGGTCAGACTTTAAACAATCTGAGTATTAAGATAAAAGAAAAAAATGCTCTGATAACTAATGACGAATTACCTGCTGTTTACGCCGATGGGGGACAAATGGTTCAGCTTATGCAGAATCTGATAGGTAATGCAATTAAATTCTGTGATACATCACCCATAATACATATTTCAGCTAACGTAGAAAGAGATCACTTTCTCTTTACAGTTAAAGATAACGGAATAGGAATTGAATCTCAGTATTTCGACAGGATCTTCCAGATATTTCAGAGATTGCATGCAAAAGATGAGTATGGAGGAACAGGTATCGGTCTGGCAATCTGCAGACGTATTGTTGAACGTCATGGCGGGAAGATATGGGTTGAATCAAAACCAGGTGAAGGAACAATGTTTAAGTTTACCATATTGAAAAGATAAATAGAGTGGAACAATGGGAAGCAATATTCTAAATCTAATTGATATCCTGATTGTTGAAGACAATAAAGGAGATGCGCGGCTTATTAAAGAAGTATTTAATGAAAACAAGGTCTTTAATTCCCTTCATTTTGTGAATGATGGTGTCGAAGCTATGGAATTTCTCTTTAAAAGAGGAAAGTATAAGGGAGTTCCAGAACCTGATTTAATAATACTTGATCTTAATCTTCCAAGAAAAGATGGCCGTGAGGTTCTTGCCGAAATAAAATCCGACAATAAACTGAAGCACATTCCTGTGGTTATTATGACTATTTCACAGGCAGAAGAAGATATTTTCAAGTCTTACAATCTGCACGCCAATTGTTATATAACAAAACCTATTGACCTGAATCAGTTTATGAAAATTATTAAATCGATCGAAAATTTCTGGTTTTCAGTGGTTAAATTACCGCTAAAGGGTTGATGTATATTGTGTTATCAGGTTTTTACAAGTCAATATTAGCAAATTAAGCCAAACCAGGAATTACCGAAATCATAAAAAGAATCCTCCTCAATGGAACCTGTATTAAATATACTCATTGTCGAAGACAATCCCGGCGATGTCGTCATTGTAACAGAATTGCTGAAGTCATCAGGCATTAAGTTCAATCTGTCACATGTATCAACCCTTAGAGAGACCATTTTACTATGCTCCAACCACGAATTTGATACCATTCTTTTAGATCTGGGTCTTCCCGACAGCGTCGGACTCGAAACCCTGAAAAAGATCCAGGCATTCCAGATAAAATCACCTGTGGTTGTAATGACAGGATTAGATGACGAAGATATCGCACTTCAATCAATGAGGGAAGGAGCACAGGATTATCTTGTAAAGAACAGGTTAACTTCTGATATTATACTGCGGACTATTAAATATAGTATCGAAAGAAAGAAAATACTGGATTTACAGAAAAGACATCTTCAGCAGTTCTCCATCCTTTCTTCCTGTACAACATCATTAAATGAGTCTGAGGATATCCCGGCAAGTCTTCCCGTCATTTGCGAGAAACTCCGGATGTTACTGGAAATGGCAGTAGTAATATCCTTTGAATTCCTCGATAGCAGAACGGTGCGCATATCAGGTATCGAAAGTCTCAAACCATGGTTTGAACAAATTAAGCTCATCACCGGGTGGGATATAGACAGGTCTGTATTCAGTAATGTCGATCAAAATAAAGAAATGCTTGATTCTTTTGGTGATGGAAAACTTCATGAAATAAAAGGTGTTTATTACGAAATTGTTACAGGGACCATCGGCCGGAAGAATTATGAAGAACTTGAAAAAATACTTGAAATAAATAATGGTTATGCGATCGGATTTATTCAAAATGAGTGCTTTTATGGCGGATTTCTGATATTTTCTCAAAAACCCGTTGAAGATGATGACATTAAAATCATTGAAGCCATTAGTAATCAAACATCATTGAGCATAAACAGGAGATTAATTGAAAAAGATCTCAGATTAAGCGAGTTACGCTACAAGAAATTAAGTAAAGAACTTGAACAGAAAGTAATAGAGCGTACTCACGATCTTGAATCGGCCAATTACCAGCTGCATAAGGAACTTACCGAACGTACCATGGTTGAGGAAGCTCTGAGAAAGAACGAATTAAAGTTAAAAGAGCTGAATGCTACCAAGGATAAATTCTTTAACATCATAGCTCACGATCTGAAAAATCCATTTACGAGCCTTCTTGGATCGACAGAATTGTTATTTGAGAATATCCATAAGATGGATAATGAAAAAATCAGGGAGCTTGCAATAATTTTGAATGACTCAGCGAAAAGCGGATATGCAATACTTCAAAACCTGCTTGACTGGTCAAGATCGCAAACCGGCCAGCTGAAATTCAATCCGGAAAGGTTCAATTTAAGTTATCTGATTAAGAAAAATATCTCAGATCTGCAGTTTCTGGCAAACAATAAAGAGATTAATCTGAGTTTTGAAGCAGACAGGGACATTTACATAATTACCGATCAGAATATGATAAATACAGTATTACGCAATCTTATCAGTAATTCGATAAAATTCACTCACCGGGGCGGCAGGATAGAAATCAGCTCGATTGTCAACTCTGATGAGGTCATTATTTCCATAAAAGATAACGGAGTAGGAATTTCGGAAGAAAATCTCGGCAAGCTGTTCAGAATTGATACTAAATATTCAATGCCCGGAACTGAAAAAGAACAAGGAACAGGTCTGGGTTTGAAACTCTGCAAGGAATTTGTTGAAAAACAAGGGGGTAAAATATGGGTTGAAAGCATTGAAAATAAGGGCAGTGAATTCAGATTTTCAATCCCGGTGAAAGAAGCCGGATAAGCTTATAAGGCAACACAAATCATCTTTCCTGGAGTTTCCGAACCGAAACAATCAATCCGGATATAATACAATTAAAAAGGCTGAATTTATTCAGCCTCTTTAACCTAAACCTAACCTAAACCCTTATAATCGAACCTATTAACTATTAATATTTATTGTCATAATCTTTTAACATCAGCATAAGCTTTTTTCTCGCAAAGAATATCCTGCTTTTAACAGTTCCGATATTTAATCCGAGTTTTTCAGCAATCTCAGAATACTTGTAACCTTCAATATGCATTTTGAAAGGAATCCTGGACTCATCATTCAGCGATTCAATAGCTTTTTCAATTTCACCTGCTGCATAATGAGACTCAGGAGAGATATACCCTTTTTCCTGCGGGATATTGATAAAATACAGATCCTTTGTCACATCAATTATTGTATTCTCAGTTAAAGAACGCCTGTAATTGTTAATAAAGGTATTCTTCATAACAGTAAAAACCCAGGCTTTGAGGTTGGTAAAATCAACGTATTTATCTCTGTTTGTAATTGCTTTAAGGTAAGTATCCTGTAAAAGGTCCATGGCCTTGACTCTATCGGATGTCAGACTCATCGCAAACCTTTGAAGGTTTGGTCTCATCCCGATCAGGTTGCTGTTAAATTCAAATGATGTCATATATCTCCTCTATTATTTTGTGAATAAAAGTATTTCATAAAAAATGATGTCTGATTAAGATTGAGTTAAGTTGAAATTAAGAATGCATTAAGATCCCCGGTTCTGCTTTTTCTGATTCATTTTCCTGGCAATTTGCATTAACAATTAACAGGTTTTTTTGACTAATAACTGAAATTCAAAATGCCACATTTTGAAAATTCGAATTTTAAATATTGGACCTGATAAAAAGTTCAGTGATTGCATGACAGCAATTTGAAATCAAATACAGTAGTTATTCAATATTAACTTATAATGATGGAGGAACATGCTAATGGCATCGTCATGGTCGTTTTTGTTGACGGTTCATCTTATCGGACTGGCGCCTGGTAGCGAGACAGCCGTTACAAACGGAACTACCAGGGAAACTGTCAACCTCAGGGAATTGCTTGACAAGAACGGAGGATACAGGTTGATGGCAGAACTGGGTGCTCAACCCAGGGTATATTACCTTCCGCCGAAAAACAGACTGTTTAAATTTGAACAAGGTCCGGATACAGAATATATACAAACAACATCATAACGGATCTGATAAGGTTATGCAGGCTGTCCTGATACTGAGTGGTACCATCCGCTAACAACTGTGAATGGTCAAATCTTTGGAAACAAGCTTCGGGAGTATCAAATAATATCATCTCCTGCGCGGGGCATCCCTGTAAACACGATGAATGCCATCAGCACGATAAGAGCCTGATTGATGGAATGTAGATTGCAGATTGTTTGCAGAATCGGAATATGCAGGACAAACTTCACTGTTACATCCAATAGCCAGAATAAGAAGCAATAGCAGAAATAATACCTTTTTCATAGTGACAGAATCAAGGCAATTTCAACACATAACTTTAAAAGGAGGCGGCACAAATAATCTATGAAGGAAAAACCTGCAATTATTTAAGTCATAAAAGGACTGCTGTCTCTCTGCTACGAATAGCGTACAGAAACATCATTTGATCCAGCTCTTTTCCCACTTTAAGACCGTTACCTCCTCAAGATTCAAGATGTAATTAAAATTATCATTTTTAGTACCAGAATATTTGACAAAGTCATTTGGAAAGACGAGCTTTGTCTAAGTATTTGTTGTGTAGTTATAGATTTGATGTCGGAATTTATATGAGTGACCTTATAAGTTAAGTTGCCGTATGCTATACGTGTCTTAAAATAATCCTCTAATGAAAAAAAGAAGATCTGATTTAATAACTGAATGCATCAGAGCGAAAATAAGACAAGAGTCTTTGGATCAGAATGAGGAAGTTAAACTTAAAAGATCAAAATGGCTCAAATGGTTGTTAGAGACTTTTGATAACATTGTTACTGCCCTCACCTAGTGTTTGACACATTCACAGCAGAGTTATTTTTATATTAGTGAAGTGGATTGTATTGCCTGAGGTGGCCTACAATTAAGAAGGGATTAGATGCTATCTAATCCCTTGATTATCAACTGTCGGGGTGATCTGACTCGAACAGACGACCCCTTGCACCCCATGCAAGTGCGCTAGCCAACTGCGCCACACCCCGAAAAATCATTAACCTTTACGTACTTCTCTAATCCAACTCGCTTTTTTATACCTTTTAGTTTCCTTTCAACTGTTACAGCTTCAGACCTAGTTTCAAATCCTTTCCACCATTTAAGTTGCCAGGGGATATAAAGTCTTGTGGACAGATTTCTACCTTGGTTATGCTTACTTAATCTTTCCTCCAGGTCTTCAGTCTGTCCGATATAGTATTTTTTACTCTCTGCAGCTTCTAATATGTAAACAAAGAACATAATCTGTTTTTAAGTGCGCTAGTCCCGAAAAATCGATTCCGCTTTTGCGGAATCAGATTTTTCGAGGATCCTCGTCACGCTTGGCGTGACGGGACCAACTGCGCCACACCCGAAAAACCATTCACTTGGACGTACTTTTCCAATCCAGCTCTCTTTTTAATACCTTTTGAAAGTTTCTTTTCAACCGTTACGGCTTCAGATCTGGTTTGACATTCTTTCCACCATTTAAGGTGCCATGGGATAAAAGCTCTTGTGGATAGATTCTTACCTTGGTTATGTCTTTTTATTCTTTCCTCCAGGTTTTTAGTCTGTCCGACATAGTATTTTTTACTTTCTTTAGCTTCTAATATATAAACAAAGAACATAATCAGTCATCAAGTGCGTTAGTCCCGAAAAATCGATTCCGCTTTTGCGGAATCAGATTTTTCGAGGATCCTCGTCACGCTTGGCGTGACGGGAC
>CAWHGX010000011.1:0-13154 GCA_963828775.1 uncultured Bacteroidales bacterium
TGTGCGGGCAAGCGTGAACCAGATTGATGACCTGATGGCTGAAATCAGGAGCAGGTCGAAAGCAGGCGAGAGGATACTGGTTACTACCATTACCAAAAGGATGGCAGAAGAGCTGGCGGCCTATTTGTTAAGATATGACATAAAATGCCGTTACATTCATTCAGATATTGATACGCTTGAGCGTATAGATATTATGGAAGGATTACGTACTGGGGATTTTGATGTGCTGGTAGGAGTAAACCTCCTGAGAGAAGGATTGGATTTACCTGAAGTTTCCCTTGTTGCTATTCTCGATGCTGACAAGGAAGGTTTTTTACGTTCTGCACGATCTCTCACCCAGACTGCCGGAAGAGCTGCCAGGAACCTGAACGGCAAGGTGGTGATGTATGCTGATGTCATTACCAGGAGTATGCAGGAGACCATCAATGAGACAAACAGGCGAAGAGAGAAACAGCTGAAGTATAATGAAAAGATGGGGATCACACCAACCCAGATAATTAAAAAGACAGGGATGATCCTGAGTGGCCTGAGCAAGAAGGGGATAGGTGTTAAAGCATATATTGAGCCTGACAGGCCTGATATCGCAGCAGACCCGGTGATAAAATACATGAACAGTGAAGCGCTGGAAAAAGCTATGGAAAAGACCCGGAAAAACATGGAAAAAGCGGCTTCGGAGCTTGATTTTATTCAGGCTGCAAGATTCAGGGATGAGTTGTCGGACTTACAGAAACTTCTTAAGAATAAGTCGCAATAATAAAATCAATGAATAATCACTGAGTAGCGATCCAGTCGCTCTTGCTACCTGCTGAAGCATTTGTTACCGTCCCCTTCATTATTTTATCATCAACGGTTCCTGAATACTTTTCGTCATTGATGTTGAAGGAAATTGAACTGCCCCTGGGCCTGCCATCAGTGATAGTATAAGATTTTCCACCGGTATTATATGTACCGCGCACAAACTGGAATTCCTGTGTAAGGTTAAGCTCGCCTTTATCAAGTTTCCACGTTCCGGCTACTTTGGCTGGCACTATCCATAGAAAAGCTGTGTTCCAGCTGCTCCAGTTCTCTTCGGTAGTGGCCTCATAATCTGCTTCCCATTCAGCCATTTTAAATGTATTCGACACTATCCGTGTTCCGGGTTTAAGATCGAGTAACCTGGGGCGAAGCTTAAGATTTATTTCGGGCAGGAGAAACATTGTGATAACAGTGGCTTTTGAAAGGTCTGTCTCATAAAGGTCAGCCTGAATGAATTCTGCCTTTTCGCCAACTCCTTCCTTCCTGGCATTTTCTTTCGATAACGCGACCATTTCCGGATTATATTCAATTCCTGTTGCCCTGGCACCTAATTTTGCCGCAGTTATGACAGTCCGTCCGTCACCCGAGCCCAGGTCAATTACATAATCATCGGCTGTTACCTCCGCTATTTCAAGCATTTTGTTAACCAGTTCCTGTGGTGTGGGTACCCATACAACATCCTTGCCCTGCTGTCCTACTTCGGGCACAAACACAGTCCCTGGCTGTCTTTCCTGAGCCAGCACACTGGTGGTCATCATTGATATTGTCATTAAAATTACCGCTGTGATTAATGAGGTTTTTGTTTTCATAATTGTCATACAATTTTTTTAAAGTAAAAGAAGGGACTAAAAATATAAAATTAATATCAGATTCCTATCAGGTTACTGACATAGTTTGCAATGGAAAGTGATGAAGTTAATCCCGGTGATTCAATCCCGATCAGATTAATGAACCCCGGATACCCTCTTTCAGATTCTTCCTTAATATAAAAATCCCTGACCGGTTCCCCCGGTTTCTGGATCTTTGGACGGATACCAGCCATCTCGGGAGATAAATCCTCAAATTCAAGGAAAGGGAGGAATTTCCTGGCAGACCGGAAGAACGCTTCCTGCTTTGAAGGTGTGACTTTATAATCGTATGTATTTGATTCAAGGTAGTTTACATCAGGGCCAAGCTTAACTCCCCCGCCCATTTCGATTGTAACATGAATACCTATCCCTTCCAGGTTATGAACAGGAACCGGATATACCAACCTGTGTATCAGACGGTTTTTCGGAGGATTGAGCCTGAAATACTCTCCTTTACAAAAAAGTATCTTAAGATTTTCGTCAGTAAGACCAACCATTTCTGATATTTTATCGGAAGTCAGTCCTGCAGAATTTATAACCACCTGGCTGGTGAAAGCATAATAATTCTTATCCGAATCCAGCAGGATGATTTCATATCCGTTTTTAACTTTCCTAATACCTGTTACCTCGCTTCCATACACAATCTGACCTCCATTATTGAATGTACCTGTCTCAAAACGTTTCATCAGGGAATGTGTGTCGACAATACCTGTTGAAGGCGAGAGAATGGCTTTTAAGGCGTAAACAGATGGTTCCAGCTCAGCAATCTGGTCCCTGTCAATGATAATCAGATCGTCAACACCATTGGCGAAAGCTCTCTTTTTTATTCCTTCAATAATTGAAATTTCGTCCTCAGAAGTTGCCACAATCAACTTCCCGCAATTATTATAAGGGACATCATTCTTCTTGCAGTAATTATATAATAACCTCTTCCCTTCAACGCATAACCTCGATTTCAGGCTGCCCTCCGGATAATAAATACCTGCATGGATCACTTCACTGTTCCTGCTGCTGGTCTCCTGTCCGAAGGTGGCATGCTTCTCAATCAGAAAAACATCGCTGTATTCTTTTGATAACTTTTCAGCAATGGCCAGCCCCACAACTCCGGCCCCAATTATTGTTATCTGAGCATCCATTTTCCAGGATCATTTAATAATACCACAAATCTAATGAATATGTCCAATCACTTCACGATCCTTTGTATTGTACTTTGTATGCCTTTATGATAAAAAAGTAATAAATTTGTTTATCACAGTCTTAAAATGAAGTACCATCTTACATTCTCCCCGGTTAAATATTTTGTGTTTCCTTTATTAACTTCACTTATCATATTATCCTCCTCCTGCAGAAGGAATAATTCCGTAATTGACCGGTTCTCGCTTGTTACCCGCCACAACATAGAAGTTTCAGAGATCGATAGCCTTAATTCATTATCAGTCGGCAACGGTGAGTTTGCTTTTACAACCGATATTACCGGGTTGCAGACTTTCCCGGATTATTACTCCAGGGGCATTCCCCTGGGAACTATGTCAAACTGGGGTTGGCATACCGGTGATAATCCGGACAACTTCAAATTATCAGATGTATACAGAACATACAAGGTTCATGGCAGAAACGTGGATTATGTTCATCAATACAGAGGTAATGAAGATCCGTTGAAAACTGCTGCTTCCGAATGGCTCAGGAGCAATCCTCACCGGATCCATCTGGGAATGATCGGACTCCGGATAACAAAAAAGGATGGAAATGAAATAACTATTCATGATATCACAAATCCTGTTCAGAAACTTAATTTGTGGACAGGCGAATTGGAAAGCAGGTTCATGATCGGGGATCTTCCCGTTAAGGTCATTACTGTATGCCATCCTGATAAGGATATTATTTCTGCCAGAATTACTTCCGGACTGATAGCTGAGAAAAACTGAAAATCAGCATCCATTTCCCGCTGGGCATTTCAGCCCCCAATGGTTATGATTTTAATAGTCCGGAACGACACTCGACCATTATCAAATCCGGTTCAGATATTGAAACGCTATTTGAGCGGAAGCAGGACAATGATTTTTATTATGTAAAAGTATATCATGAGAATGCAAGACTTAAAGTGTACGACAAACACTTATTTTATCTTGAGCCTCAGGCAGATACTGTTTTTGAATTTTCATGTCATTTTAAAAGGGAGATATCTGATGAAAATACTGACAGCTTTAATATGGTTGATGAGGCCAGTAAAAAGAGCTGGTCACTTTTCTGGACGACAGGTGGTGCAGTTGATCTATCTGAATGCACCGATACCCGGGCTTTTGAGCTCGAAAGACGGATAGTCCTGTCGCAGTATCTCACAAGGATACAGTGCAGCGGTTCACTACCTCCGGCAGAGACTGGTCTGACCTACAACAGCTGGTATGGCAAGTTCCATCTCGAAATGCACTGGTGGCATGCGGTTCATTTTGCTTTATGGCAGAGGGAGCCGGTTCTTGAAAAACAATTGAATTACTACAGGCAGATTTATAATAACGCTCTTTTAACTGCACAAAATCAAGGATATGAGGGAGTCAGATGGCCCAAAATGGTAGGCCCCGACGGCCGAGAGAGTCCGAGCACTGTAGGAACTTACCTGATCTGGCAGCAGCCGCATATTATATTCTTTTCGGAGTTGCTATATAATAACTCAAAAAACAAAAATGAGATTCTGGATAAATACAAGGACCTGGTTTTTGCTACAGCTGAATTCATGGTGGATTATGCCTGGTATGATCCAGCCGGGGACCGGTACATTCTTGGTCCCGTTCTGATTCCGGCACAGGAGAGCCTGAGACTTGAATCTACCATTAATCCGGCGTTTGAGCTGGCTTACTGGTACTGGGGACTTAAGACTGCACAATTGTGGAGATCGCGCTTAAACCTGAAACCTGATCCTCATTGGGATGATGTGGTAAAAAAATTGTCAAAACTGCCGGTTTTGAATGGTCTGATTCTTTGCTCGGAGGACACCAGGGATTCGTATGAAAACCAAAGATATTTAAGTGATCACCCCATTGTTTCAGGCGTATCAGGGATGCTTCCAAAAACCGTAATGACCGATAACAGAATAATGGCCTTCACTCTCGATACCATCATGAAAAAGTGGAACTGGGATACGACATGGGGATGGGATTTCCCAATGCTTGCCATGTCGGCGGCATCGGTTAAGAGATCAGAGCAGGCCATTGATTTTCTGATGATGGATGCACCTAAAAACCGTTATCTTGTAAACGGCCATAATTATCAGAATCCCAGGCTGGCAATATATCTTCCCGGAAATGGAGGACTACTGACTGCCGTGGCAAAGATGTGTGTTCTGAAACAATTTCCTGATAATGGCAAGTGGAACATTAAGTTTGAAAACCTGAACAGGTATGTTGAGTAAAATCCTTTATCAATTTAATTAGTACTGTATGAAAAAGTTAGTATTCTTATTACTGGTGCTCACTGCGTGCAGTCAGAGCAAGGAGCCGGACTGGAAGCTGGCATGGTCCGATGAATTCAACCGATCGGGATTGCCTGATTCTTCAAACTGGGGAAATGAGGTCGGATTTATAAGGAATAATGAGCTTCAGTATTATACTGCACGGCGGATTGAAAATTCAGTTGCCGATAATGGGAACCTGCTGATCATAGGGAGGAAAGAACCTTTTGATACAGCAGATTATACATCAGCAAGTCTGACAACTGACGGAAAGCACAGCTGGACCTACGGAAAAATAGAGGCCAGGATGAAACTCCCCAGGGGGCAGGGGATGTGGCCAGCCTTCTGGATGCTTGGTCAGAATATTCATCAGGTCGGATGGCCGCGGTGCGGAGAGATTGACATAATGGAACATATCAATGATGAGGATTTATTGTACGGGAACCTCCACTGGCATAATGAAAAACATGTCTCTTCAGGAAATAAGATCCCATGCACTGTTGCACAGTTTCATAATTATGCTGTTGAATGGGATAAGGATTCTATAAAATGGTTCCTTGATGGCCAAAGGTATCATGGCGTTTGCATAAAGGACAGCATCAACAGTACATCAGAATTTCATAAACCTCACTATATCATTCTCAATCTGGCAATTGGAGGTAACTGGCCAAAGAATCCCGATGAAACGACACAATTTCCTGATACTGTTTTTGTCGATTATGTCAGGGTCTATCAAAAATAGAGGCTGAAAACCAAAAATGGAATCAATCCTTACATCTGTTAATTCAGAACTGCAATCCGTTAACTGAAACACAGATATTTCGTGGCAATATGATATCTTAATGCGCAATAAAGCACCTGACCGGATCGACCTCTGAAATGGTCTTTTGAAATTTATTGATATTGAATTGTTTATCTTTGTATTGAGTTTTTAATCTGTTGCCAGCGTCATGAAAGCCCCCAAACTGATTATTATGCTCCTGATATTTGTGCAGTTATCTGCAATAGCAGGAGAAAAGCTGAATTTACCCCGTTCAGCGGTAAGACTTAAATCCTTATCAGGATCACCGAAAGATACTTCCGCAATAAACGCTCTTATACGGAAGGGAACAAAATATCTTTTATCGAAGGATTACAAGCTGGATATGGCGAAGTTCACCATTGACAGTGCTGTCCTGATCTGCGAGAAAAAAAATATTGAGGTTCCGGCACGACTGCACCTTCTTCTAGCAGAGTATCACTTTGCAACCAGTGATCTCAGAAGTGCATCAGAAGAGGCTTCAATAGCAATGAAAAAGGCAGCCGGTTCCGGGAATTCTGAAGACCTGGCCAGAATAAATCTGTTTTTTGGTAAATATTATCGCAGGACCGGAAATTTCAAAGAAAGCATAGAATATTACGAGAATGCTATCGCAATTTCAAAGAAAGAAGATTTAAAGGGGTTTATTCCAATAAGTTATCTTGAGCAGGCAGATGTTTTTTGGGCCATAAACGATCTGAGTGGACAACGTAAAATTCTGGAAAAATTGATCGATGCCAGCTTTGCCGAGAACGACTCGGCTCATGCTATTTTAGGTTATCGCATACTCGGAACAACATTCTGCGGTGATTCCGCAACAGCGACAAGAAGGAATTTCAGAAAGGCGGATTCCCTGCTCAGGAAATGCTTTGCATTATCAACAAAAAGGAAGGATACTTTAAACTGTTCATGGTCGCTTTCAAATATGGGATGGAATTATTATCTGGAAAAGATGTATGACTCTTCAGTTTTTTATTTTGAAACATCCCTGAAGAAATACAGTATGCCCGGAAATATACATAGCATGGCATCCAACTCTCTTGGTAATCTGGGAACATTATACCGTGATCTGAAAAATCCTGAAAAAGCTTTAAAATACTACCAGAAAGCAATAGACCATGGACTAATTGTAAAATCCCTGTTCAACCTTCAATGGATTTACATGGATATGAGTGATATGTATTTAAGTCTGAAAGACACAGCAAATGCTTATAAAAGTTATGTCCTTTTCAAAAAATATTCCGATTCCAACATAAAAAAGGAAAATTCACAGGGTCTTGCTGATGCCAGGATCCGGTATGAAGTAGATACTCAGAAAAAGGAAGTTGAATTATTATCATTGAGGTTGAAAAGCAACCGTCTTCTTAATTATGGTTTTGCTGGATTTATATTTTTAGGTGCTTTGATCGGATTACTTCTTTTCAGAGGTTCTAAACTAAAGGATAAGCGTCGTATCAGCGAAATGAACCGTAAGATTTCCGAGATTACGCAGGCCAACCTCCGGCAACAGATGAATCCTCATTTTATCTTTAATACGCTTAATTCGATTCAATACTATATGTATCAGCATGATAAGCTTGCCACAAATAATTACCTTACCAAGTTCTCGAGCCTTATGAGAAAGGTCCTTGATAACTCTCAACACACTTCAGTACCGTTAAGCGATGAGCTCAGCGCTCTGAACCTGTATCTTGAACTTGAAAGTATAAGGTTTAAGGATAAGTTTGAATATAAAATTAATATCGATGATGAAATAGATCCTCTTATGCATAAGATCCCGACAATGCTGATCCAACCGTATGTGGAAAACTCAATTTGCCATGGACTTATACCAAAAGAAGGGAAAGGATACGTAAATGTTGATCTTAAGCTCAATTGTGAATGTATCTTATGTACCATTGAAGATAACGGTATTGGCCGCGAAGCAGCAAAAGAGAGGAATCATAAAAGGGAGAATAATCATAACTCACTTGGCACTCAAATAACCAAAACACGGCTTGATCTGGTAAACGAGCTGTACGGTACCAGCCTGCAGACTGTATACACTGACCTGAAAAATGAAAACGGCGAACCGACAGGGACCAGGGTTGAGATTCATATACCTATTATTGCATGATCAAAAAACTAAAAGCTATAATAGTTGATGATGAGCAGGATGCTGTCAACTTCATAAATTCAATAATCGGAGAATACTGCAGTTCTCTTGACGTAGTCGGCAAAGCTAATAATGTTATTCAGGGTGTAGCAGCAATAAAGGAACATGATCCTGATCTGGTTTTCCTTGATGTTGAAATGCCGAATGGCACCGGATTTGACCTGCTTGCACAATTCCCTGAAAAGGATTTCGATGTTATTTTTATTACTGCATTTAACCACTATGCAATCAAAGCAATTAAATTCAGCGCCGTTGACTATATACTGAAGCCGATAAATATCAACGAGTTTATTGATGCTGTAAACAAAGTAATCAAAAAGAGGTCCGAAAGACGCACGCAGGGCAACGAAAACCTGAGAATCCTCATGGAGAATCTCAGGTCAGCGCTCCCTTCACGGCTGGCAATTCCAACTGCTGACGGGATGGAATATCTTAATCCAAAGGATATCCTTCGCATTGAAGCCGACAGGAGTTATTCCTGGTTTTACCTCGCCAGCGACCGTAAAATACTGGTATCAAAGCATCTGAAAGAATTTCAGGAGCTTCTTGGCGACAGGTATTTTTTCCGTTCGCACAATTCACATCTTATTAATCTGAAGTATGTGAAGAAGTTTATCCGCAGGGAAGGCGGATATATTGAAATGGCCGGCGGAGCGATGATCCCCATCTCAAGGAACAGAAAAGATCTTTTCCTTGCGCAAATGTCGAAGTTCAAAGGATGAGAAAATAAGGAAGGGGCTTTTGATCAAAGCCCCTTTTTGTTAAATACAAACCTAAAACCAGGATCGGCCGGGCGGCCAACTGAAGACCTTTACCGTGAAGCAATTGCTTCTGTGGCTGGATTAAGAAGCATAGGGAAATAAGCAGCTATCAGTTGTGTTGCTTCAACCTCGCCTCTTCTTCCCGGTGCAATTACTTTCTGGTGAAAATATTCGCTCCTGTTCAATTCTGTGTCAGAAGTTTTGTACCCATCTTTTTCAAAAGCTTTGTCGAGCTTTTCGACACCGAAATAGCTTTCATTGCACACATACTGAACCGAAAGTTTTTCCGAAAGAACAACATACGTCTTACACTTGCGGTCTTTGCATATTGCAACTGTTACCTTCATCGGAGTGTTTTCGTAGCTGATGATGTATGTTTTACATTCCTCGCCTTTCATGAGTGAGGGATTATCAGCTGTTTCGATAGTGTAGTCTCCAAGTGCTGTGAAGGTTTTCCCTTCAGCAACAACTTTTCCTGCGAACGATGCAGTACAGAATGCAATCATAAGTACTGCTGCGAAGAATAATCTTTTCATGGTTTAAAGAATTAATTAGTGATTAAAATTTAAGAACGCTTTTTACTGTCTATTTGTTTGTCCAAAATGATTTCCTTTCCGTTGAGATATGGTTTATCATAATCTCTGTCCGAATTTATCTTATATACAAATACGAAAAAACAGCTGATCAACCGTTGGCGGGTTTGAATTGACGGTTGGTTAAAAATCAGAAAATTTATATCCAATAAAGAAGCCAGTACCCATAAATGATAGTTATCAACAGTATCATTAGTAACCTTTGGTCGGAAATAAGCTGAATCGCTTGGCTGAGTACTGGCTTATGTCAAAAATAGAATTTATTCAATTCTGTTAATGAATTAAATGACAGGATTTTGATGAACATGGGAAATAAGCCTGTGAACGGCATGAATTTGGATGTGAACGAAACAATCCTGGAAACAATCAATTCAGATGGTTTCCATTTTAGATACTGGTTTTACCATAAAATGAAGCCAGAATATCAGAATGGCTTCGAAATTTATTTTATTTAGTCGGGGTGATCTGACCTGACAAGAAAATTTGGTACTGGAGATCAGAGGAAGACCGATCTTCGAATGAAAAACCAATACCGTTTGATATGATCAAAGAGAAGCTTGGAAGCCTACAGGTTGCTCTACTGTAGAAGAATAAAAGAGAAGTTTTTATGATTCTCCTTATTTTCACCACCCGGCAATAGTTCCTATTATCATCACTATCTATTCTTGGAGAAACTTAAAGATATTCTATGTATTGAATATCATATAATAACAGAGCAGGGAATCTTATATATACCCTATATACAAGACCCGTGGGAGGATTACAAAATAAACTTGACTTTAGCTTTTTGATGGTGTAACTTTGATTAGCAGATTGATAAAATTGATCAGTAATCCAATCTTCCAGAGAAATCGGTATTGTACTTATTTATCTTAATACACAATACTATGAATACAATCCTTCATCTCAATATATACCCCATTACTAAAATTGGTTACACCTTCAAATTATGAAAAAGGAAATTGAGTGTTTTTTAATTCTTCTTTGCTATTGTGGTCTCTGTACCGCACAGCAAGTGGTCTCTTCAGGAGGGTATGCGGTGAAATCGGATATTTCTGTCAACTGGATTCTTGGTGGGAGTTTATCAGATATTTCAGCTTATGACCTAAGTACGATATAACAAGATGCAAATGGAACAGCGGATGGAGTCTGAAATCTCCTTTAAGGTATATCCTTCACCAGCAGCTGATTTCATTAACATTGAAATCCCCTTGGTTGACACCGGACGAGTCAACCTTGAACTGTACAACAATTCAGGAGTAAAAGTCCTTAGCACGAGAACAGCTTATCAACCTGTTCTTCAGGTTAATATCGGTGATTTCCCTTCAGGAATTTATTATTTAAAGGTATTTCTGCCTTCTTCTAAAGATCAACTCTTTAGAGTTGAAAAGATTATCAAAAAATAAAACTAACAGAATATGAAAAAGATTTTTACTCTATTAATTGGAATCGTACTTTCAATAACGATTCTCCAGGCTCAAGATGCACCACCACAGGCATTTAGTTATAAAGCGACTTTTATGAAATCAAACGGGAACGCACCGCTTGCAAATAAAACAATTAGTTTAAGGATAAACATCTTAAACTCTGGTGGAGCATCTGTTTACGAAGAGATTTTTAAACCAACTACAAATAAAGATGGACAGATTGATATTGTAATTGGTCGGGGAGGAATAGGATTCTCATCTATTGAATGGTCTACAGATGAATTTTTCCTTAAAATCGAAGTGGATGTCAATGGGGGAACTAATTATCAACCATTATCGGAAACACAATTATTATCTGTTCCATATGCCCTATATGCACAAAAGGCCGGTTCAGCAATAAATGAGTCTGACCCGATTTTTAAAACATATCCTGCTTATGGAATAAAAAATGGTGATATTTCTAATTGGGATGCTGCTTATAGTTGGGGGAACCATGCGGGATTATATAAACCTTTAAATTATCTACCTGCTTGGAGTGAAATAACAAATAAACCAATTACGATTGCTGGATTTGGAATAACCGATGCTGTTACGACTATGGGAGATCAAACAGTAGCAGGAAATAAAACTTTTACCGGAACAACCACCGTTTCAAATGCTCTTAATGCAGGAAATGGCTTTGGATCTATTTATTCCGAGACTGAAAAAAGACCAATACTCGGTCAAAGAGGCAATGTCAGTATTGGTACAGCTTCTAATTGGGATTGGTCTGAATTGGATGTCAATGGTGGAGTTAATATTTTACCAGGTCAATGGGAATGGGGTTCTGGTTTAGCACTATCTGCATGGGATGCACAAGGTGGTGGAGGGGAGCAGTACCTTATTGGCTCAACAGGGGCTTTAGCACATGAAGGTGCAGGTAAGTTCTTTATAAGAAACACAAATCATTACTGGGATGCCATTTTTATAATGGATAATCAGGGTAGGGTTGGCATTGATATGGGTTTTTATGGACTTCCACAGTATACATTAGACGTAAGCGGTGATATTAATTTTACTGGAGAACTGTTAAAAGATGGCAGTCCGTATAGTACAGGTTTTTTAACAAATGAAACTGACCCAATTTTTACCTCTCATGCAGCCAATGGCATTACTGCAACCAATATCACAAACTGGAACAACGCATACAGTTGGGGTAATCATGCAGGGCTTTATCGACCTATTGGCTATATGCCTACCTGGAGCGAAATTACCAGCAAACCTAACTTTGCCACGGTTGCTACAAGTGGCAGTTACAATGATTTAAATAATAAACCAACAATAGATGGTTCAGAAACAAAGGTAACAGAAGGAACCAATGTAACCATTACAGGGGTAGGAACCGAGGCAAGTCCTTATGTAATTAATTCAACTGGTGGTGGTGGTAGTAGTAGCCACTCCATTGGCGAAACTTACGGTGGCGGTATTGTGTTTTATGTATATGATAACGGACAGCACGGCTTAATAGCTGCCACAGTCGACCAAAGTACTGGAATTAGATGGTATAGCGGTAGTTTTACAAATACAATGGCTTTTGCTGATGGAGTTGGTGCTGGTAAAGCGAACACAGCTATAATTATTGCCAATCAGGGATATGGAGATGGCGCAACATATGCTGCAAGAATTTGCAACGAATATTCAGTTACCGTTGATGGAGTTACTTATGGCGACTGGTACTTACCTTCAAAATACGAGTTAAATTTATTATACTTGCAAAAAAGCATGGTTGGCGGTTTTGTTAATAACCACTATTGGAGTTCTACCGAGATCAATAGTGACACCGCGTGGGACCAGCTCTTCGGCAGTGGCAGCCAGAGCAACTTCAATAAGACCAACGCAGGCTATGTGCGTGCTGTCCGGGCTTTTTAATAGTTTATTTATTTAACAATTGGCGATTGGTTTTGAAATGTATTTATTATCAGCCCTCGGAAATCAGCTCCGGGGGCTTACTGTTTTATAGCCACAAATTCATTTTACCTCAGCATTTTATTAAAATGTTGTAGAATTGTTGAATAACAAAAAACGTAACTAACTGATTTTATATGGTATAATATCTAAAAAGTTGGTACAGCGAGGACAAAACAGAATTATTTCCTGAAAACAGACCCCCCCGGAACTTAAAAGCTGGAGTTTTTTATTCAGAGTATAGTATAACCTGATACTGTGTGCAAATTGTGTGAAAATAGGCAAAATAAGAAGGGAGTTAATATTGTTCTAACTCCCTGATCTTCATCAGTCGGGGTGATCTGACTCGAACAGACGACCCCTTGCACCCCATGCAAGTGCGCTAGC
>CAWHGX010000012.1:0-13933 GCA_963828775.1 uncultured Bacteroidales bacterium
GACACTGAGGATCACAGAGTGACACAGAGGGTTAATAACTCTGTGGTTCTCTGTGCTTCCCTGCCTGCCGGCAGGCAGGTCTGTGGATCTCTGTGTAACTTTAAAAGGTCGAATTACTCAAAAACAATCCTTATCCTGACCTCATCATTAATAGCTTTCCCGTTTTTTACTGCAGGTTCCCATACCGGACCTTCTCTGATCAGCCGGATCGCTTCATCAGAAAATATCTTCCCGGGACTTCTTATAACTATTATGCTGTCAATTTTGCCATCAGGATTTACTTTGAAATTCAGAACAACAACCACTCTCTGTCCGGTTGTAGCCGTATCCGGCCTTCTGATGTTATCCTTTATATAATTGTCAAAATCAGCTCTGCCGTTTACCGGACGTGGCGGATTATATTCTGCCAGAGCCTCTTCCGGTTCAATGCCGGTTCCCTTTGCACCATAACCAACCACGACTATTTCGCTGAGGGCTGATATTGAAGGTTCAAGTTTTATTTCCAGACTGGAATCCTGCACAGCATTAAACTCCCTGGATTCCATTCCAACAAAGTTAGCAACAAGGACCCTGTTCGCAGCTTCATCTGCTCCAATACTGAAGTTGCCGCCCGTATCGGTTACAGTTCCTTTGTTTGTACCCTTTACAGTTACGCTGGCACCCGGGATTGGCAGATTATCTTCTGATGATATGATCCTGCCCCTGATTTGCGGATAAGCGCCGGATGTTCTCCTTACTAAAACCGATTTTGAAGCTTTAACTTTTTCATCGACAAGGATTTTTTCCGGTTCATCTGGTTTAGCTGCCATGACCGCTTCCTGATTATCAGCAGAAATAACCTCTTCCTTTCGTACATCATTTTCAGCGGATCTGCTTTCAGGTTTTTGAGTTTCACCGGGGGTTTTTATGCTTTTTTCAGGAATTACATCAACCGGCCCCTTACTCTCGATCATGTCAGGGGGTTTTATCTGCTCAGGGGTGGTCTGCAGATCTTCTAAAGGAGCCTGAACGGGAGCATAAGCAATTTCTCCGGACGGTCTTTTATTATCAACAATTATAAAAATTGAGGATATTATCATCAATACTGCGACAGATGCTGCAATCCGGTAACGGAGGACAATTTTCTTCCTTAAAGCTCTCTTCTTAACCTGTTTTCTGAGTTTCAGAATATCTTCCTCGGCAAGTCCGGGTTCGATCTCTTCAATACCTTCTGATGCCTCTTCGGCAAAAGGATCTTTCTCCAGACCTCTCTCGAAAGCATTTTTCTCCTTATCCGTCATTTTATTCCGTCTGTAACGGAGTAAATCAGAGAACTGATCTTTTTCGTTTTTATCTTTTTCTGACATTTTTCTCTTTAAGACAAATTTTCAGATTTCTTTTCCCGTTCTGAAGATAACTCTTCACTTTTTTCACATCCAGAGAAAGATTTACTGCGATCTCACTATAGCACCTGTTCTCAAAGTAGAACTGCCGGATACAATTCTTCTGATCGGCATTCAATCTTTCAATGCAATCCTCCAGGGCTTTATCCATTAATCCTGAATCTTCATCGTTATCTAATGGATGCAAATCTGTGACTGTTTCCATAAAAACAGCAGGGTCATTTATCCACTCGCTGAATTTTTCTTTCTCCGATTTATCAGATCGTAACTGCATCAGGCAGTAGTTCTTTGTTACAACATGTAACCAGTTTTTGTAGTTCTCTATTTTGTGTTTTGGAATTTCAATTATCAACTTTTCAAATATCTGCATTACTCCATCCTTAGATTCCTCCCTGTTTTTGAAATATTTGAGGCAAACTCCGTAAACCAGGTGTACATACCTTGAATAAAGTTCCGCAAGAACCTCAAGATCACCTCCTGACCTGAATTCGGTCAGTAGTTCATCGTCTGCCTTATCGTTTATCCTTTTTCCCGATATCTTAAAAATCATCTTATATAGTGATATTTACCTCGCATCTCGCACCTCGCATCTCGCACCTTTTTCCATCAAAAGTAAAAATTTCTTTGAGGATTTATGGAATTGCGGAAATCCCTGCATCCTATGGGAAATTATAAACCATTAAATCTTTAATTATGAAAAACAAATTATCAGTCTTGACAATATTGGTTCTGGGAGCAATAATGATTGCATTTACCCAATCCAGAACTATTACCGGAAAAGTAGCTGACAGTTCAGGTCAGCCATTGTCCGGAGTTAGTGTTACAATAAAAGGCAGTATCGCAGGTACAATAACTGACCGGCAGGGGAACTATAAAATTGAGGTCAGCCCCACGGATAAGATCCTTCAATTCTCGATGGTTGGCTTTGTAACTGTCACCGAAAAGATCGACGGAAGGAATACAATTAATATTAAAATGCATGAAGATATTGCTGCACTGAATGAGATGGTTGTTGTCGGGTACGGGGCAAAGAAGGACATGGCTTCAGAATCGTATACCATGGCTGCGCCTTCATCAGTCTCTTATGGCGGAAGACATTCATTCCCAAGGTATAATAATAACTTTAATACCGAAGGATATGCCGGGATAGATGAAAATGGATTTAAGAGTGTATTAAACAATCCGTTATCGACTTTTTCGATCGATGTTGATAATGCCTCATATTCAAATATCCGCAGATTTATCAACAGCGGAGTCCTGCCGCCTCCGGATGCTGTCAGAATTGAAGAAATGATCAACTACTTCAGGTATGACTATCCTGAACCCGAAGGGGTGCATCCCTTCTCTGTATATTCCGAACTGGCAGACTGCCCATGGAACAGCAGACATCAGTTGCTGCTGGTGGGGCTGAGGGGAAAAAGCATCGATAAGTCATCACTGCCATCTTCAAACCTGGTCTTTCTGATAGATGTCTCAGGATCAATGAATGTTCCAAACAAGCTTCCTCTGCTTAAATCAGCTTTTAGTCTTCTGGTGAATGAACTCCGGCCGCAGGATCATGTCGCGATTGTCGTATATGCAGGCGCAGCCGGGCTGGTACTGGAATCGACCCCGGGTAGCAGGAAGGAAGTCATCATGAATGCTATCAATAACCTGGAAGCAGGCGGTTCGACAGCCGGTGGTGCAGGTTTAAGACTGGCATATTCTGTCGCTTCTGAGAATTTCGTCAGGGGTGGCAATAACAGGATCATACTCGCAACAGACGGGGATTTTAATGTGGGAGAATCGAGCAACGGCGGAATGGAACGACTGGTTGAGGAAAACCGTGACCGTGGTATTTTCATGACTGTCCTTGGATTCGGGATGGGAAATATAAAGGACGACAAAATGGAAATAATTGCCGACAAGGGGAACGGGAACTATTCGTATATCGATAATCTTCAGGAAGCCCGGAGAGTACTGGTAAAGGAATTTGGAGGCACACTGTTTACCATAGCAAAAGATGTAAAGTTCCAGGTAGAGTTCAATCCGTCAAAGGTTCAGTCTTACAGACTTATAGGGTATGAAAACAGGCTTTTGAATGATGAAGATTTCAATGACGACAGGAAAGATGCGGGCGAAATGGGATCAGGTCATAATGTGACAGCCCTGTACGAACTGGTTCCGGCAGGCACGGATGAAAAGATACCTTCGGTTGATCCGCTTAAGTATCAGGGTGCAGACAGGACTAATGTCAAGGTTGCAAATAACTATCAGAATGAGTACCTGACTATTAAAATACGTTATAAGAGGCCTGACGGGCTAACAAGCATGCTGCTCGAAAAACCGGTAAAGAGTTATGTTAATGACATGGAAGATACATCTGATAATCTCAGATTTGCTGCTGCTGTTTCGGAATTCGGAATGATACTCAGAAACTCAGAATTCAAGGGAAATGCCACTCTTGAAGAGGCAGCAAAGCTTGCAAGATCAGCAAGGGGCGATGATGAGGAAGGCTACCGGGGAGAGTTCATAAGACTTATTGATACTGTGAAAGGCCTAAGGGTCCTTGCAGATAAATAACCACGGCCTTAAGAGGCCGTGATTATTGGACTAATATAAATCCAGGGCTTTTGCCCTGGATTTTTTTAATATCTTAGCATCAGCAGAAATTTAACTTAAGGATTTATAATGGAAAAACCAGCCAATCTGATTCTTGTGATTTTCGGTGCCACGGGTGATCTCACCTCCAGGAAGCTTGTACCTGCACTCTATTCGTTAAGGAATCAGGATCTGATGCCGGAGAAATTTACCCTTCTGGGAGTCGGACGCAGTGCAAAGACCACTGAAGATTTCAGGGTCGAAATGGCAAATGCGATCACAACATCTTCTGAAGAGAAAGAGTCTGACTTCAGCCATGTTACTGACTTTACAGGGTGTTTTGAATATCAGAGGACTGATTTCTTTAATCCTGTTGATTATGAAGAGCTTAAGCTTGTCATTGAGAAGATTGGCGTAAAATACGGCACCGGCGGCAATGTCATCTTCTATATGGCCACTCCGCCCAGCCTGTACGAAACAATCTCAACAAACCTTTCAAAAGCTGGGCTGGGTATTCAGACTGACGGTTTCAGGCGGTTTATTATTGAGAAGCCTTTCGGGTATGATCTGGAGACAGCCCGGCAACTTAATAAAACACTGCACAAGCTGGTACTGGAAGACCAGATCTTCAGGATCGATCATTATCTCGGAAAGGAGACTGTCCAGAATCTTATGGTTACCAGGTTTGCAAACGGGATATTTGAGCCTCTCTGGAACAGGAACTATGTGCAGTGGATCGAAATAACGTCAGCTGAAAACATTGGCGTGGAGGAGAGGGGTGGGTACTATGATGCCGCAGGAGCCCTGAGAGATATGGTTCAGAATCATCTGCTTCAAATGACCGGACTTACAGCAATGGAGCCTCCCTCATCACTTGACGCGGATGCTATCCGGAATGAAGTCCTTAAGGTTTTTCAGTCATTTCAGCCAATAACGGAAGAGGATGTTGAAAAGCAGGTGATAAGGGGTCAGTATACGGCTTCGAAAATCAGGGGTGAGTGTGTTACAGGGTACAGATACGAAAAGGGTGTTGACGTTCATTCGCGTACCGAAACTTATGTTGCGATGAAGTTTTTCATAAATAACTGGCGATGGGGCGGTGTGCCTTTTTATATACGTACCGGAAAAAGACTGCCGACCAGGGTAACTGAAGTGGTAATACATTTCAAGCAGACCCCTCATCATTTGTTCCAGAGAGTGGTGGGAAAACTTTCAGGAAATCAGCTGATTATCCGCATACAACCCGATGAGGGAATATTGCTTAAATTCGATATGAAGGAACCCGGAGCAGGGTTCAAAGTGAAGAATGTAAATATGGATTTTCATTATCGCGATCTGGCTGATATCAGGGTCCCTTCAGCATATGAACGGCTCCTTTATGATGTCATGATGGGCGATTCAACCCTTTTTTCGCGTGATGATGAGGTGGAAACCGCATGGAAATTCATCGAACCGATACAAAAGGCCTGGAAGAACAATCCTGCAATAAAGGTTTATGGATATCCTGCCGGAACATGGGGTCCTGAACCATCGAACAGCCTGATTGAAGGGGAGGGACTAACATGGAGGTACCCCTGCAGGAACCTGGCGGATGAGGAACTATACTGCGAGCTCTGATAAAATGCAGGGGGCAAGGGGCAAAGGGCAGGGAGCATAGAGCGTAGAGCGTAGAGCGTAGAGCGTAGAGCATTGAGCAGGGAGCAATAAAGAACTTCGTGTTTTTACTCTGTGTAATTCCGTAAAAATCTGTGGTTAATAAAAAACATGGAAAGAGTTATCAAAATTTTCCCGACACCTGAAGTCCTTTCTGAATCACTTGCCCTGGACCTGGTTAATACGATAAAGGAAAATAAAGACTCCAATTTTCCTTTCACAATTGCGCTTTCAGGCGGAAATACACCGGGACTTTTGTTTTCGGTATTGGGTGATCAGCACAGAGACGCGGTCGACTGGAATAATGTTCATTTCTTTTGGGTCGATGAAAGGTGTGTACCTCCTGAAGACAACGAAAGTAATTTCGGAATGACAAATAAGGCACTTCTCAGCAAGATTAATATTCCTCACGGAAATGTTCACAGAATAAAGGGCGAAGAAGATCCTGAGGCGGAGGCAGAAAGGTATTCAAAGGAGATAAATGATTTTGTGAGAAATAAAAATGGGCTGCCATGTTTAAATGTTATTCTTCTCGGTTTAGGTGAAGACGGTCATACAGCATCAATATTCCCTGGAAATTTGAAGCTTTTCAAGTCAGAAAAGATAAGTGAAATGGCTGTCAATCCTGTTACCGGACAAAAACGGATCACTCTCACAGGAAAGGTTATTAACAATTCAGAAAACATTTTTTTCCTGGTAACAGGTAAGAGTAAAGCATCTGTGGTAAGAAGCATATTACACAAGGAAATTAAGGGGAAACAATATCCTGCTTTATATGTCTTACCTGAAGACGGCAGGTTATTTTGGTACCTCGACAATGATGCAGGATCTTTAATAGAAGAGAGAAGTGTTAAAAAGTGAACTTGCATTTGCAGGGTGATTTTTTTATTTTTGAATAACTCTTTTAATTTTTAAAACTTTAAGTCATGTCACACGAAAAAGCAAAAGAACAGGCTAAGGTAAAAAAGGCAGCAACCAAGTCGTTAAAGGAAAAACGGGCTGCTAAAAAAGCAAAAAAAGCTGAGAAGAGTAAATAGCGAAGGAACACAGGAACAAGTAACATCTCCGTTCAACTAATTGCATAAAAAAAGGAGGTCACATATGTAACCTCCTCATAATAAGTTTTTAGTGTGCTGAAACTATGCTAGTTTTACATTAATAGCATTTATACCCTTTTTACCTTCAGCAAGTTCGAATGTCACTTCGTCATTCTCTTTAATCTTGTCAATCAAACCTGTGGCATGTACGAAATACTCATTGTCTGAATCTGCATCTTTAATGAATCCGAATCCTTTTGATACATTAAAAAATTTTACTGTTCCTTTGTTCATTGTATTATGATTTTTAAAAATTAAGTTGGCAAAGTTACATAAATTATTCAAATAACCCAAAGATTATTTATATATTATAATTTCGACAGTAGTGCCATTTCATAAACAATTATTGCCATTATAGTTAATTTTCAATATTTTGTTTCGCACATGAGAAAATAAATTATTATTGCTGTACTCCAATCTCAGATAAAAGATGAAAAAGATATATGCCGTCCTAATGATTTTTGTCTGTTCAGTCTGTCAGGCCAATGGTCAGGTTAAGCCATTAACTGCAGCTGAAAGATCTGATTTTAAGTCTACATCAAATTATAATGATGTAATGATATTTATAGATCAGCTCAAAAAATCATCAAAACTTATAAGGGTTGAGACAATTGCCAGATCGGTTGAGGGAAGGGATGTGCCCCTTCTTATCATTGGTAATCCTCTTCCGAAATCGCCTGCCCAGTTAGCAGGCGACAGCCGCATAGTCATTTATGTGCAGGCTAACATTCATGCCGGCGAAGTGGAAGGGAAAGAGGCTGTCCTGATGTTCGCAAGGGATCTTCTGGCCTCAAAGGATCCGGAACTTCTGAAGAACATTGTATTTCTCCTGTGTCCGAACTTTAATCCTGACGGGAATGAGCAGATATCACCTTCGAACAGGACCTATCAGAACGGACCTGTAAATGGTGTGGGGGTAAGGCATAACGGTCAGCTCCTCGACCTGAACAGGGATGCGATGAAAGCAGAATCTCCCGAGGTAAGGGGAGTGATCTCCAGGGTGTTCAATGAATGGGATCCTGCTGTATTTATGGATTGTCATACTACAAACGGATCATATCATGTCGAACCGGTCACATTTACCTGGATGGTCAATCCAAACGGCAATAATTCGCTTATCAGATATATGCGCGATAAGATGATCCCCGAAATGTCAGGGACACTACGGAAAAAATATAAGGTTGAGAATTGCTATTACGGGGAATTCAACGATATGATGAAACCTGAGAACGGCTGGTTTTATGATGCATCTGATCCGCGGTACATGAGCAACTATTATGGTCTGAGGAACCGGCTGGGGATCCTGAACGAGAATTACGTCTATGCTGATTATGAATCACGGGTAAAAGGTTGTTACTGGCTCATCAGATCACTGGCTGATTATGTATCGGTTCATAGATCTGAAATTAAGAATATGCTTGGTGAAGTTGATGATGAAACAGTTCGTCGCGGACAAGATCCGGCAGTAACAGATTCATTTGCAATTGAATATAAGGTCAGGCCTGCACCCGAAAAAGTCACGGTCCAGACTTATGAAGCGGAACTTATCACTGACGCGAACGGAAGAAGGAGGCTGCAGAGGAGCGACAGGCAGAAAACAGTAACTGTTCCGTATTTCATTGATTATTATGGTTCAAAGAATGTCAGATTCCCGTTTGCCTACCTGGTTTCGACCCACGACCCGGAGATAATAAGTCTGCTTAAAACGCATGGTATCGTGATTGAGGAGCTGAGCGAGCCTTCAAAGATTGATGTTGAACGGTTTGAGATCACCGAGCTGAAGGGATCTGCCCGGTTAAACCAGGGACATTATACAAACAGTGTAAAAGGCAGGTTTGTTAAAGGCCCCGTTGAATTTCCGGCAGGCACGATTGTTGTCAGGACTGCCCAGCCTCTGGCAAATCTTGCAGCATACCTGCTCGAACCCCAGTCGAATGACGGCCTGCTGACCTGGAATTATTTCGACCGCTATCTTGTACCTCAGTGGGGTATGGGATTTAATCCGTATCCGGTTTATAAGATTATTGAAAAGACTGATATAAAGACACAAAAAATATTATAGCGGAACTACAATCCTTTTAACCAATGAGTCACAAGGAGTTACAAGGTGTAACACTGTTCTGGTTCCTTGATCACTCCGTATAATCCAGTGGTAAATAAAAGTATTTGATAATCAGGCCTATAATTAGGATCAACGTATTAAGAAACGTTTTTTAATACGTTTTTTAATACGTTGATTATTAATGCCGTGTGTATTTATCAAACACCGTGATTACCGGCAATACATTACCGTTTTCATCGAAAATGTCGCGGGTGGACCTTCCCCCGTAAGTTGCCGGCTCCCACCAGAACAGACCTCTGCCAAGATTGCCCGGCGTTTCAAGCACAATCCTGTTAACCTCATCAAGAAACTCTTTCTGCCCCTCGGGAGTTTCAGGGAAGGGGGCTGGTTTCTTCCTGTATTCGGTCGGGGAGGAGCAATAAGCCACTTCAACCAGGATTATTGGCTTTTTATAAGTCTCAGCCATAAAGATCATATTCTCACGCAGATCCAGAAGAGTGCCATGCCACCACGGATAATAGGACTGGCCGATATATTCAAAATCAATTCCATATGATAAGAACTTGTCGAAGAAATATTTGGTTCGTTCCCTGTTCCCTCCCTGATCGATCTGTATCATTATCTCAGGCCTGTTAAGCGTATCGCACCCAGCATTCACTCCGTTGATCGCGGCCTGTACCAGTTCCGCAAAATTATCCCAGTTCTCAGGGATCCTGCCGTCGGGCCAGAGCATGCCATTGATAATTTCATTACCTGTCTGGACCATATCGGGCATTACACCTGCTTCGCGGAAAGCTTTGATAGTCTCCCTTGAATAATCGAATACTGCTTTAACCAGTTGTTTGTGCGACATCCCGTTCCATGCCTTTGGTGTATACTGTTTCCCCGGATCGGCCCAGGTATCTGAATAATGAAAGTCGAGCAGAAATTTATATCCCTCCAGCTTTGCGCTTTTAGCCAGGGCAATCGTATACTCAAGATTGTTGGGGAGCTCAGTTGGTGAATGGAACAGCCTGAGCCTTATCCAGTTATATCCGTGGTCCCTGAATATCTTCAAACCAGGCTTCGCTACATTATTCTCCTTGAATTGAAAGCCTCGATCTTCGGCACTCTTCAAAAATGAAAGGTCGGCCCCGATCGCATATTCCTGGGCGGATAATTCTGAAGTTAGTAATACTATTATGAAAATAATTTCTGACAGACTGATAATTCTACTGACAGACTTTGTTAGTGTTCTCATTTTTTATGAATTAATCATTCACAAATCTATGTATTTGCTGTTATTTTAATAACATTGCAAAAAATTTTATTCCTTAATTAATTGCAGACCCTGATAAACTGTCAGAAATGAGAAAATGGAGAATAGAAGACTCTGCTGAGCTGTATAATATCAATGGCTGGGGTGTTGATTATTTTTCAATTAACCAGAAGGGAAACGTGGAAGTCAGGCCGACCAAAAATAGTGTCGCAGTTGATCTGAAGGAGCTTCTTGACGAGCTGATCCTTTCAGATGTATCAACCCCGGTTCTGGTGAGGTTTCCGGATATTCTTGATGACCGGATCATAAGTATCTCGAAATGTTTTAAATCAGCTTCTGAAGAGTATGGGTATCAGGCTCAGAATTTCATTATCTATCCCATAAAAGTTAACCAGATGCGTCCTGTTGTTGAAGAGATAGTGAGCCATGGAAAGAAATTCAACATCGGTCTGGAGGCCGGATCAAAGCCTGAGCTTCATGCTGTGATTGCCATAAACACTGATCCTGAGTCGCTTATAATTTGCAATGGCTATAAAGATGAGGATTATATTGAGCTTGCACTGCTTGCACAGAAAATGGGCAAACGCATATTCCTTGTCGTGGAGAAGCTTAACGAACTTAAGCTCATAACCAATATTGCCAAAAGGCTTAAAATAAAGCCTAACCTGGGAATCCGTATTAAGCTGGCAAGTGTTGGAAGCGGAAAATGGGAAGATTCAGGCGGTGATATCAGCAAATTCGGGCTTACTTCAAGTGAACTGCTCGAGGCAATCGATTTCATCGAAAAGAACAAGATGAGAGATTGCATCAAGCTTATTCATTTTCATATAGGGAGCCAGGTCACCAAGATCCGCCGGATAAAAGTGGCTCTGAGGGAGGCTTCGCAGTTTTATGTCCAGCTGCGCAAGATGGGATTCAATGTTGAATTCGTGGATATAGGGGGAGGTCTTGGCGTTGATTATGATGGGACCGGTTCATCGAACAGCGAAAGCAGTATGAATTACACTATCCAGGAGTATGTAAATGACTCTGTAAGCACATTTGTCGATGCCTCCAACAAAAATAACATCCCGCACCCGAATGTAATCACCGAATCGGGAAGGTCTCTGACAGCTCATCATTCGTTGCTGATCTTCGAGGTTTTGGAAGCCACGACTGTGCCATCGTGGGATGATGAAGAAACAGTCAGCGAAAATGACCATGAGCTTGTAAAGGAACTGTTCCTGCTCTGGGATAATGTAAATCAGCCCAGAATGCTCGAAACCTGGCATGATGCCCAGCAGATAAGGGAAGAAGCCCTCGACAGGTTTAGCCTGGGCCTGATTGACCTTAGGACCAGAGCACAGATTGAGAGGCTTTTCTGGTCAATTGCACGGCATGTTTATCAGCTTGCCAACATTACAAAACATGTACCTGAGGAGCTAAGGCAGATATCAAGGATCCTGTCGGATAAATATTTCTGTAATTTTTCTCTTTTCCAGTCACTTCCCGATGCATGGGCTATTGACCAGATATTCCCGATAATGCCGATTCACAGGCTTAATGAAGAACCTTCAAGAACGGCAACCATCCAGGACATGACATGCGATTCGGATGGTAAAATCGATAATTTCATTTCGACGCGGAATTCTCCATACCACCTGCCGATACATCCGTTGAGGGGAAAGGAGCCCTATTACCTGGGAGTCTTTCTTGTTGGTGCTTACCAGGAGATACTCGGAGACCTTCATAATCTGTTTGGCGATACAAATGCGGTCCATGTATCAGTGGATGAGGAAGGATATAAAATTGACCAGGTAATTGACGGTGAAACAGTGGCAGAGGTGCTTGATTATGTGCAGTATAACTCAAAGAAGATGGTCAGGACCGTTGAAACCTGGGTCACTTCGTCAGTTAAAGCCGGTATCATAACACTGGAGGAGGGAAAGGAATTTCTTTCAAATTACCGGTCAGGACTGTACGGATACACATATCTCGAATAAATTCCGGGTAAAATACTTTCAGAATTTATAATTCCGGTTAAAATTTATTTCTAACTTACACTATTGTATTCTAAAATTCTGATCATAGTAATTTTAACCTAAAACTTTCAACATTATGAGCGAATCAACTTCTTTTGATTTTAATGTATTTTTCAAGGAATCTAAAGAGACCCTGTTAAATCCAAAGGCTTATTTCTCAACGATGAAGACCTCAGGAGGGATAGCTGAACCCGTTATAAAAGCATTGATCTATGGTATCCTTGCCGGAGTAATTGCTTTTCTATGGGGCGTTCTTGGCCTGGGTGGCAGGCTTGGAGTATTCGGTGCAGGGATAGGTGCAATGGCGCTCTTCTATACTGTTGCCGGAGCCCTGATCATTTTATTTATTGGTGCTGTAATACTTCTGATCATCTCCTCAATATGCAAGGGGAGTACTGATTTCGAAGCTAACCTGAGGGTGGTTGCTGCCAGCCTGGTAGTGATGCCTGTCAGCGCATTGCTGGGATTTACTATGGGAATAAGCTCAGTCTTTGGAGCAATTATTGCACTCTGCGTCAATCTGTATGCTCTCTACCTTTTATATTACGGACTAACAGAAGCTCTGAAAGCAAATCCTGCGACGACTAAAATTGTTATGTATGTGCTGGCTGCTCTTTTGGTGATTCTTATGCTTTTCGGTTTAAGGACACAGAAGAAATTGAATAATTACATGGATGATTTAAGCCGGGGAGAACCGCGGGAAATGTTAAAAGATTCCAATTAGGATCTAATGTAATAAGCAAATGCCAGGTTTGGGAAGGATCTTTTCTGAACCTGGTATTTTCTAAATTGTTCCTGATAAACAGACAGGCCGACAGGAATAATTTCTCCATGATGATTGTCTGTATACTGATTGCATTCTTATGACTTTTTAACCAAAATCTGATATGAGAACAGTATTTGCATTCATCTCACTGATATTCATAGTAAATGCCAACGGGCAGAATGGAAAGAACTTTCAGAGTCACTGGCGCGATGTTAACACCAATATTACAGGAATGGCTGATGACAGCTTTGAGTTTTTCAAAAGAGGCAACTTCCTCTATTACATTTCCAATGACAGGGACAATATTTACATAGATATTAAATTTAAAGATTCGGGAGTTCAGCACAAAATCCTGCAGGAAGGATTAACTGTATGGGTTAATGCGAATGGTAAACTCCACAAGGAAACTGGCATCCGTTATCCGCTGGGTGCAAAATATGCGAAAGGACCAGGGACGCGGAGTCCTGTCAGTTCCGGGTCCCCCAGTCCGCTTTCATTGGCAAATACCATACAGCTGATAGGATTTCAGGGTCCTGACCCGAATTTGATCCCGGCAAAGAATACTGATAATTTCAGCGGATCAATAGCTTATGACAATAACGGAGCTCTCTTCTATAATTTACGGATGCCAGTATCAAAGCTATCTTTGACCGGTTCAGTCAGCAGGACAGGATTTGAACCATTTTCGATAGGCATTGAGTATGGAGGGGTGCCCGACATTGGGAGCAAGCCTGCTGGACAGGCCCCTCCGCCGCCGGTTCAGGGAATACCCTCGGGCGGTAGTCGTGGTGGACCGGGAGGCCGCAGTTCGGGAGGAGGCGGAAGAGGAGGTCCTCCAGGTGCTGAAATGGGAGGTCCTTCCGCTGCAAAGTCATCACAGGAAGTAGAAGTTTCCAGACTTGTATGGGTCAAAAATGTCAGCTTAGCTGGTCAACCCTAGTCAATCTATTCTTATATTTGGCATCTTTATTACTTAATGTTGTTGAGAGTTGCTAGGTGCTGGTTGCCGGTTGTCTTAAACTACAGACCGCCCAGCAACCAGAACCCGGTACCCGGCAACAAGCAACAATTATTTTGATTTTTCCGGCTTGAAGAAAAAATCGCCAATATCGGG
>CAWHGX010000013.1:0-12321 GCA_963828775.1 uncultured Bacteroidales bacterium
CTAAAAAGAGTTATTGGTGCTTTCAGTAAAAGTGGTCTTTCAATGCGGCAATAATTGGTGTTTACTCTATATGGATGTAATATCTGTTAGTAAAACATCTTCGAAGATCCTGAATGCATCATGAGATTTACTAAGAGGAATACCTTCCGGTTCCTGTAATAAACTTGTTGATAACCTGAAGCCTGAATTTTTATTATAACGCGTATATAATGACTTTCCCTGGAAAGCTCAAATGCCGAAAAAAGAGAATACTCTGTATTATTCTTATTTTAGCATTCGCAATTACGGCTTATCTTATTATTGATTACAGAGGACCGAAAAGCATAGCTCTCAGAAACGATACAACTTTTGGTCTTGAGTGTCTCAGAGCCAGGGATCTGGTTGTGCAGGAATACGATAGCTCAGGTAATTTGTGGGCGACACGTGGAATGATTATCTACTGTTTAGAAAAGGATGGCAGCAGATTTGACAGGATCGCCCACATTCCGACAGGTTGCACAATTTACTGGTTACGTAATTTTTCAATTATACGCAAATTGACAATAAGACCGGAATGTGTGGAACTTGTCGTTACCGGAAAACAAGATTTTTATGCGCTGTCAGCAGGCAGATTATGGCTTATGAACAAGGGTAAAAGAAAATTCACAGAGCTGTTTAAGCTTCTTCACTATGGTTTTGGTGATCAGGGCATCAGAAATACTGGTATTTTAAACTATGATGATCATACCATTTATCTGGGGGAATATTTTGAAAATAAAAACAGGGATGTGGTGAAAGTCTATAAATATTCAAATATATCAGACTCTGTAACAGTTGCATATCAGTTTCCACCGGGTCGGATCAGGCATATACATGCTATCCAGAAAGATCCTTTCACCGGAAAAACATGGACATGTACTGGTGATTCAGATGAAGAATCGATGATTGCCTGGTCAGATGACGGATTTAAGACAATACGTGAATTATCCGCCGGAAGTCAGTTGTATCGCGTTTGTCAGCTGGTATTTACTGAAGATGCAATATTATGGGGTACAGATACCGGATCAGAATATGAAGCCGGAATATACAGATGGGATAAAGAGAGTGATGAATGTAAGAAACTGCAAACGGTAGACGGTGCAGTTTTTTTTGGGACACGGCTTAAAAATGGAACAGTGGTACTCAGTACTGACCGGGAAGGATTAAAGAGCGAGAAGGATGATAAAACACGGTTATTTATTATTTCTGCAGAAAACAAAATAGCAGAGATTGAATGCGGCTCATGGAAACATAAAAAGCCGGGCTTCTGGTTTAAATATTCATTATTGCGGCTTCAGCGGGATCAGGGCAGTGCTTCGCTGGCTGTTACCTGTTTGAATCAGAAAGAATTACCCGATAGTGAATTGATTATTATTTCTGAAGAGACCCTGCTTTCGGCAGCTAAACAATCTTTAACAGTATCGGAAAATCATGTAAAAATATATGCAAAGCAAAACTGAAATAAGTTCTACAGATCTTGTACAAAAGGCTGTTTTCATAATCGTTCTTTTGTTTTCCATACATTTCTGGGAACTGAGGTATATCCCCCAGATGATTAACATTGAGAATTTGCTTACCTGGCTGTTATGCGGATTTTGTTTAATAATGGTCATTCAAAAGGACAATTTGCGATTCAAGTGGGCAATATTTGTATTCATAGCCGGCATAGTATTAAATGCTGTGGCGGCCTATATTAATCTTGGCCAGAACCCTGTCACAACATTTCTGTCTTTTGAGTTTTACTGGTTTATTCTTATTTATTTTCTGCTGCACTTCTTCAGAATTGACCGCAAGTTCATGGAAAATGTCATCATCGTTTTTGGTGTCATTTATTCATTCCTTTATATATATCAGTACAGGATCTATCCGGACCTGATATTCAGAGACGATCCGAATACGGCTGAATGGAGCTGGCAATTTGAAATATTAGGACATGGTTTTTTGATGCTGGCTTATTTTCTTGTCTTTAACAGATACCTTATTAACCGGAGGCTGATATATATATTTATGGCCCTTGGGTTTCTATATGTATTGGTCAGGAGCGATTTCCGGACACTTATTGCGGGAGCAGCCGTAGTAACGGTTTTGATGGTTTTTAGAACCGTCCGGAAATTAACGGATATAGTTACGATGGTTTTTATAGGTTTGATATTGGTAGGATTTACGCAATATAAGGGAGTTTCGAAGGTAATTAACCGTATGGTAAATCAAACTCAGGAAAATCTGAATGAGGGTAATAAATATGTCCGGTTTGTAGAACTTGAATATTTATATAAAATATTCCCTAAAAATATTTCATATTTTATAATTGGTTCAGGAAAACCCTCCGGAGAAAACCTGTGGAGACAGAATGAGGGATCAACGGTGTCGGGTAAAAATATGAATTATAATATTGTCTGGGTCGACATAGGGATCCTTGGATTTTATATAATAATCGGAGGTATTACAACTTTAGGCCTGCTCTGGTACACTTTTAAAGCTATGTTTTTTAAGCTGCCAAGGGACGGACTATATCTGAATTTCTATTTTTTGTATTTATTTGTTGTCTCATTTACGAATGAGGAAATTTTCCGTAATGGAATTTTTACTGTACAGGCAATAGGATTGTATTTAATTGATATCATCAGGGATGAACAATTGAAAACAGAGGATAAAAAAGCTGCCTGAGGAACCTTATTCAAACAGGATAAAGCGTATTGCAAGATCATGGTATATTTTTTGCCGGATAACACAGGAATTGATTGATACTGACTTCCATTTTTATTTAAATAGTAAAGTTATGGGTAAACAAATAATTACAATAGTTTCATTTATATTTTTACTTAACTCTTATGTTTCAGCTGCAACATATTATGTAAAAAATGGCGGTAATGACAAAGCTGCAGGAACAACTGAAGCAACTGCATGGGCAACAATAGCCAAAGTAAATAATCCGGGATTTTCTTATGGAGCAGGCGATGTGATTTGCTTTAAGAAAGGAGATACCTGGAGGGAAATGTTATCTATACCAAGAGACGGCTTATCCGGGGCATATATGAAATTTACAAATTACGGAACCGGAAATAATCCAAGGATACTTGGTTCCAACACTACAACCTGGACAGATCAGGGCGATAAAATATGGAAATCCGATAAGATGTTTGCAAGACCATATTCGGTTGGTATGTACGGAGCAGAAATATTCTTTGAAAAAACAGACGGTAATGTATCATGGGGTATTCATAAAAAAGATACAGCAAGTCTTACGGCTGAATATCACTGGACCTGGGCGTTAAACTATGTTTATGTTTATTCTGAAACTGATCCGGATGAAAAATACGGGTCAGTAGAAATACCCCAAAGAGCTCATATCATCAACCTTAATGCAAAGAGTTACATAAATATTGATGGTATTGATGTTTTTTACTGCGGCGAGTCAGGCATTGCATATAATCTTTCAGACTTTCCGATGACCTCAAAAAAAGGATTGATAATTGAAAACCTTGAAATTGGCTATATTTCTACAAAGAATTCCGAAGCAGGCTATGGTACGGAAGCTATTTACTCCGACATGATAGTCCGACATTGTGAAGTACACGACTGCGGAAGGAGAAGCTTGTCATTTCATTTATACGGGGCATATAATGCCTCAAATATCCTGATTGAGGATAACTATTTCCATGATGGATACCATACCACCGGACCGGATTTCAGCGTAGGTTCATCCTATAATACATACTACGGGAGCATTGATGGTGTAATTATAAGGAGGAACATGTTCTATGATCCTCCGACACATACCATAAACTCTGAACAAATATTTATGCAGAATTATCTGCATGCTTCTCTTAAGTCAAACCTGAGTAATATTTACATCTACAGTAACATATTCATCTCCCCGGTGGGAACAGCCATCAATATGGAAGGAACTCAAAGTGTTTTTATTTATAATAATACTTTCTATAATCATAATAATAATGGCTCATATCATATCTGGATTGATAATTACAATGTTGCTGTCAAAATAAAGAACAACATCTTTTACACAACATTGGGCACTGATAGAAATGGTGTTGGTTCCGGATTATTTTTGAGATCGGGACAAAACCATAAAAATGTGGAAGCGGATTATAATCTTTATTACCGGATAAATAACTCTCTGAGAATTCTTGAAAAAGAATCTGCCGGCATTTTTCACATGAACGATATTGCAAATATAAGATTAAATCTGGTTTGGGAAACCAATAGTCCTGTACCTGGGGATCCGCGGTTTAAAGACGCAGCCAATCGTGATTTTTCACTGGCAAAAGGATCACCTGCCATCGGCAGAGGAGTTAATTTATCCTTGCCTGGTGATTTTTACGGGAAGCCGTTCAATACCAGTAATCCCAGTATAGGAGCAGTTGAGAGTGGTGAAAATAATAACACCTGTTGCATCAGAACAGGGGAAAACTCTTTGTCCGGATCCATCCAAATGATCTCTTAATGTTATTAGGGGAGGATCTGCCATCAAACCTCATCGCTAAAGATTGATAAATTAATTCAGATGAAATCGTTTGCAAGGATTTTCCGGAAGATTAATGAGATATAAATGAAGATTAAACTATTGGTCATAGCTTTATCCGTTCTCTTAAATGGATTTCCTGCAATTGCAGATGGGAAAATCAAAATGGTTTTTCGGTTTGATGATTACTTATTGATCCCATCCACCCTTTCCGATTCTCTGCTGAATATTTTTCAAAAAAACAAAATACCCTTATGTATCGGAATACTTCCGTTTGACACCTCCGGCTCATTTATTTATAAGCTTAATCAGAGCCAGCTTTATGATTTAAGATCAAGAATTCACAGAAAGGAGATTGAAGTGGGATTGCATGGATTTAATCATCTGAATGTATTAAGCCATCGTTTTTTGACCAGGACTACCTACAGCGAGTTTGCGACTGTAGATTACAACAAACAATATGAGAAACTGGCAAAAGGGAAAATGATTTTAGATACCTTACTGCAAATCAACACCAGTGTTTTTATTCCTACTTTTAATACCTACGACAATAATACTTTAAAAGTACTGGAGGAACTGAAATTCGAAATAATTTCGGGTGGTTTGCACGGTCCTTCCGGTAGTGAAATACTGAAATATATCCCTCCGACATATGAGAATTTTTCAGAATTGCCAGATATCATTGAGAATTTCGGGAATGAGGATGTAACTATCATTATATATTTTCATTCCTATGCATTTAAAGAAAGCAGGTATGCGTTTTTAAAAGATCCATCCGGATTAGTAACATTCGGCCAATTAGACACATTACTTAATTGGATTAAGAAACAAAACGTAAGTTTTTACACATTTTCTGATCTGGCAGTAACAGAAAATTTTGACCGGGATCTGTTCAGGGCTAATTCTTATAAATATAACCTTTTGTTAAATACCTTAAATTTTGTGAAGCTTTACAGGTATGGGGTTTATTCAGGATTGGAATATCACCGTCAAAAAACAGGATTAATGCTGGCTAACATTATCTTGCATCTCGTGTGTTTCCTGCTCACATATTTTTTTGCTAATTTTTTCATTGGAATTACGCGTGCAAGTCTTAAGACAGTTTTGATTTTCCTGGGGATCTGTGCACTACCTGTTCTTATTTACCTCTATTATATCAGATACGACTTTAGCCTGGAAGTTATAATAATCTTATTATTTGTAATTACCTGCGCTATTATCTTAAGCTTGTTCAGGAAATATAAACCTTCACAACGATTGACAGAAACAGAATAATCTATGCAGTAATCCCTGGATTTATTTGGATTTCCAGGAGCAATTACTATAAGAGGAAATGAGTAAGATTCACAAGTCGGAGTTTTACTCATTTTTCATTTTACAGGCACAAGAATTTATTTTGGATCTGATTCTTAATAATTATTGATTATTCCTTATGGTAATAATTGGTATAACCGGAATATGGACTTTTTGCATATTCCATATCGTTAAGAACGATTTCAAAATTGTTAATTTTATTAAGATCAAGAACAGCCAGTACATTTACCAGGGCATCCTTCTCAGTCAGGTTATTTCTGGTGATTAAAAGTATCTGGGATGAGTATTTCGTTAATTGGATAGTATCTGATACTATTCCCAGGGGAGGTGTGTCAACAATAATAAACTCAAATCTTTCCTTAAGCAGGGAGAACAGATCATCAAGAACTCCCGAACTGATTAACTCCGACGGATTTGGAATAACATTTCCGGCAGGTATAAAGAAAAGGTTCCGGACTGAAGTCTTATGTATTATATCATCCACGCGGGCTCTTTTTATCATGTAATCGGAAATCCCCCTGGCGTTTTCCACAAAAAACTTATCGTGCAGTACAGGGCATCGCAGGTCACAGTCGATAATAACTGTTTTTAATTCGACAGAAGCAATGGAACAAGCCAAATTATAGGAGACAAAACTCTTCCCGTCACGCGGCTGGGCGGAGGTTATTTGTATGACTTTTGACTTCTCCGATCCAAGCTTCAGGAATAATGAGCTTCTGAGGTTTCTGAATGATTCTGAAATCGCAGACCTGGGTGATTCTGTAACTACTGCTTCAGACTTTCTGGGATTATTATAGATAACACCAAAAACTGCACGATCAGCCAGGTGTTCAATACTATCTGTACCAACTATTTTACTGGTGAAAAAGCTTCTTATTATTAAGAAGATTGAAGGAAGCAAGGCACCAAGAAATATAGATAATAAGTAATTGATCTTCGACTTGGGTTTGATCTTTTTTGATGTAATTTCACGCGCAGGTTCCAGGACTTCAAAATCGGGATAAGTTGAAGCAAGTGTCATTGAAGCTTCAGATCTTTTCTGGAGAAGGTAGCTGTATTGCTCGCTATTCAGATCATATTTGCGTTGAAAATTGACCATATTCATTTCCTGCCTGGGCAGTCTTGCAATTTCCATTCTGAGTCTTTGGTACCTGTTGGTAAGGTCATTCAGGGTAATAGTTGATGTATTGAGACTGTTCGTTGCATGATCAATTATTAATTGCTTCTGCGTTCTGATCTTATTCTCAGTCTGAGTCAGGAAGACATTTTTCTCATTAGTATTTGTAATGGCTGCTCTTTCATGAATCAGATCAATCATGTCTGAAATAAGATTGGTCATAATCGGATCTGTGATATTTGCAGAAGAGGGAGGAGTGACTCCTGAAATATCCCGATTTACTTTAAAATAGTTTAATAAATAATTGTAATACCTGTTTTGTTCCTCGAGCTTTGACCGGTCAGCTTCTATCACTGCCATTTGCTGATATATCTGCTGACCCTGATAACTGGGATCCGTAACCTGATTTATTGACCTGAAACTGCTTAATTCAGATTCGGATGTTACCAGGGAATCAGACATATTTGAAATCTGGGAATCGATAAAATTGATCGTGCTCAAAGCTATTTTATTCTTCTTTGCCAGATTATCGTCGAGAAAGTTGCTTATATAATTGTTCAGGAAGCTTATTGATTTCGCAAGATTGGCTCCTTTGAATTGGACATTGATTATTACTGCATAAAAAGACAAAGGACGGATTGTCAATGATTTCATATAAAACTTTGTAAGCTCCTCCGGATTGTAAAGTTCAAAACAATAAACCACCTTTTTGTTTGAAGCTTTTGGTTTAAGTTCTTCGCTGGGGTAAATTGTGAATCTGAAAAACGGATTGCTTATTGTACTATTGAATTTGAATACAGAATCAATTTTCACCTCCTGCTCAAGTGATACTATATCATTATCAAAATAATGGTATAAAATACTTTTGTCTTCTGATGCTTTTAACCTGAATGTTGAGTCGCTCAGAATTGTGACATAAAATTTGGTGTTAATGGATTGTATATGTGATTTATCAATGTTAACAACAAAAGGTGTTTGGAGGTAGTAAATTTCAGTAAACCGTCTGAAAATGTGGCTCGAATCGACAAAATAGGCAATATCCAGGTTCAGGTTTTCAATGGTCTTATAGATCAGATCAAATGAATTCAGGCTATTGATTGATTCCTCCAGAATCCTTCCCGTGCTGCCTCTGCTGAACATATCATTGGATAAAACCGTCGCTGAACGGGCATCCTTTACAGGTCCCATTGTAGTAGTCAGCTCATAAACCTGGACAGAGTACTTATTATACAGGTAAGCAATAGCACCAAACAACAGGAAGGATGCAAGATAAATATACTTTAGAGCGAAAACCTTATCAAAAATGATCTTTATAAGGGATTTTATCTGGTCAGTTTCATTTTTTACTTTCATAGTAATCAAAAAGGTGACAATATCTTAGTATCTTAAAGAAAACATGGTATAAAGTGCCAAAAAGGATGAAAGAATTGAAAAAAGGCTCATAAATACACCCGTGTTTTGTGTCCAGGAAGCTGATCTTAAGGGCTCCACTATTATTACATCGTTAGATTCGATATAATATAAATCTTTTTCGGCGATCCGGGAATCTGAAAGATCCAGCTTATAACGATTGATGTCGTTACCATTCTGCCTTATCAGAATTACAGCTTTTCGGTTGCCGGTCTGGGTGATTCCTCCGCCAAGAGCCAGTGCTTCATAAATATTCAATTTATCCTGGTTAAATGAGAAGCTTCCCTGGGTATTCACTTCGCCCATAACTGTTACCATATTTTCAGTGATCGTCATGGTTACATCGGGTTCAGTAACATATGAGCTCAAAACTTCTTCCAGTTTTATACCTGCCTGTTCTGTTGTGAGGTCTCTTACATTTACTTTTCCGGCCAGCGGAAAAGTAATGTCACCATTTTTATCGACAGGATACGACGTGGTCGTCTGGGCATTAATATCCTTGAATAACTCTTTGGTTTTTTCATCGGTACTGAAAACCTGGATACTTAATCTGTCAAAGGGCATAATCAATTTATGTTCCCTGGGGTTAACAATATGTGCCTGCATCGTGTCGATATCGTTAAAATACCTGAGCTTCTTGCCTGAAGCACAGGAACTGGTAATTATAATTACATAGATCAAAACTCCCGCAAGGACAATTTTCGTAATGAGCTTATACATTTTCATATTAAATCTCTTTAACCCAATTAAATATACAGATTGTTCAAATACTGTCTAAACTTAAGGACAAAAATATAAATTATTGCCGAGTGTACAAGTTCTGACCATATAACAGAATTCCGAAATCCCTATCCGGATTCCCTTTTTTCCCATCCTGTTATTACAAAACTCATTAATGAGAAATGTTTTTGTAATCCATTATAATCCAAAGAGTTATGCATTTATTTTGTTGCTATCTGTTTTTAGTCGATGCACTGTTTTTTACTGTATTTAAAGGCAGTGCAACAAATAAGTCTTTTCCAACGTAAGAACGTTAGTTTGGTCAAATTTATTAGTATATTCGTCAATAATTTTGTTAGTCAGTTTAATATATATTTTCGTCCATTAACTTTTAAACAGATGAGGTTACTAATTATAGCAGTATTATTAGCTCTAAGTTCAGTAGTATCAGCCACAGATTATTATGTTAAGAACGGAGGCGATAATAGTGCTGACGGGAGATCCGACGCTACTGCATGGGCTGCTATTTCCAAGGTCAATTCAGCAACATTTAGTGCCGGAGATATCATACATTTTAAATGTGGTGATACATGGAGAGAATTATTGAATATCCCTTCTGCAGGATCAGCCGGGGCATATCTCAAATTTACCAACTATGGAACAGGCAACAATCCAAGGATACTTGGCTCAAACACAACGACCTGGAGTAACGTAAGCGGCAATGTCTGGGTATCGGATAATACCTTTACAAATCCATATTCGGTAGGACAGTATGGCGCAGAAGTTTTCTTCGAAAATATTGATGGTTCAGTATCATGGGGTGTTCGTAAATCCGGGACAAGCACCCTTACTGCCGAATATAACTGGGCCTATAGTTCGAGTAAAATATATATTTATTCTGCTACTGATCCCGATACAAAATATACCTCTGTGGAGATACCACAAAGAGCGTACATTATAAATCTTAATAAAAAGGATTATATCAATATTGATGGTATCGATATATTTTATTGCGGAGAAACAGGTATCACTTTTGATGCTGATGGTGTTGTTCCGATGCCGGCCAAAACGGGATTGATAATAGAGAATCTGGAAATAGGATATATTTCCACCAAGGATTCTGAAGCCGGATATGGCACCGAGGCTATTTACAGTGATATGATAGTAAGGCACTGCGACTTACATGATTGCGGCAGAAGACCAGTATCACTTCACTTTTATGGTATACATAAAGTAACCAATATCATTATTGAAGACAATTATTTTCATGATGGATGGCATACAACCGGTCCCGATTTTAGTGTTGGCCTTTATCCGGGGGGAACCATTGATGGCGCAATTGTTAGAAGGAATATGATTTATGATCCTCAGACAAGAGGCACCGGCTATTCTGACCAGATATTTCTGCAAAATTATCTATATTCCTCCCTTCAGTCGCAGCTAAAAAATATTTATATATATTCAAATATTTTCATAACTCCTTGCGGTGGAGCTTCAATTAATCTGGAAGGAACACAAAGCATATATATTTACAACAATACCTTCATCAATCATAACATCCATGGATCAGCTGCTCACATATGGGTTGATAATAATAATGCACTTGTAAGAATTAAAAACAATATCTTCTACTCAACTGAATCTGTTGATACCCGGGGTCGTGAATTATTTGTAAGGTCCGGAACAGCTGCTGCCAACGTGGATGCAAATTACAATTTATATTATCGTGTAAATAACGACCTTAGGATTATTGAGAAAGAAAACACGGGAATATATTATATGAATACTCCTTTCCCGCTTCCGACAGGCTGGGAGGCCAATGGGAAAAAAGCCAATCCGGTGTTTTATTCGTTAAATGACTATCATTTACAGGAAGGTTCTCCTGCTTTAGGTACAGGTGTTTCAATTCCGGAAGTGACAACAGATTACGAAGGCAATGCTTTCACCAGCCCTCCTAATATCGGATGTTACGGATCGGCAGGAGTACCACCCGACCTGGTATATGTCAGCTCTGTAATACAAAATAACACACCCTCAATACTTGAGATGACCTATAATCTGAGTATGGCCAGCATTGTACCCGCTCCTTCAACATTCACCGTAGTAGTTAATTCTATCCCCAGAGCAGTCAGTTCGGTTTCCGTTTCCGGGACAACAGTACTTTTAACTCTTTCAAGCCCTGTGGGATACGGTAGTGTTGTCACAGTCGCATATACCAGACCCTCCATTAATCCGCTCCAGACAACATCGGGGAATCAGGCTGCAAGCATTACTGCCCAGGCGGTAACCAATAATGTGGTTGCTGCTAATCCGGTCTATGTCAGTTCTGTTATCACAGGTACCGCTCCTTCTGTGCTTGAAATGACCTATGATCTGAACCTTGCTAACATTGTACCTGAAGCATCTGCTTTCACAGTACTTGTCAATTCTGCAGCAAGAACCGTCAGCTCAGTTTCCATCTCAGGAACAAAGGTCCTGTTAACACTTTCAAGTCCTGTAGTGGCAGGTGATGTGATCACTGTAGCGTATACCAAACCGTCCAGTAATCCTCTCCAGACAACTTTTGGGGGACAGGCTGCAAGTATGAGTGCCCAGCCGGTAACAAACAATGTGGCCGGAGTTATTCCCGTTTATGTCAGTTCCGCTGTAACAAATACTGCTCCTTATGTGATCGGGATAACCTATAGTCAGAAGTCTGGCCAATATCATACCACCTGCTTCTGCATTCACTGTTATGGTCAATTCTTCGGCCAGAGCTGTTAGCTCTGTCAGCATCTCCGGAACGATGGTCTTTTTAACACTGGTAAGCCCGGTAGTGTACGGCGATATAGTCACAGTAGCTTATACCAAACCGTCTGTAAATCCCCTCCAGACACCATCAGGGGGACAGGCTGCGAGCATAACTGCCCAGCCGGTGACGAATAATGTGGCTGCAGTTGTAAATCCGGATTATGTCAGCTCGGTTGTTGAGAATGTTGCTCCCACCATCCTTGAAATAACATACAATCTTGCCCTGGCCAATATTATACCTTCTCCTTCCGCATTTACTGTTATGGTTAATTCTGCAGCCCGTGCCGTTAACTCGGTTTCAATATCAGGAACAAAGGTCCTGTTGACCCTGGCCTCTCCGGTAGCTTATGGTGATGTTATAACAGTGGCTTACACAAAGCCTTCGGCAAATCCGTTGCAGACAACCTCAGGCGGGCAGGCTGCCACAATAAGCGCTCAAACAGTAATCAATAATATTGCAGATCCTGAT
>CAWHGX010000014.1:0-10766 GCA_963828775.1 uncultured Bacteroidales bacterium
ATGGTGATACTCTGAATCCCATCACCAAGTATTTGAGATTTGCATTTACAAGTGATTGATTTTCACGGCTTGTTGAAAATATCGTATACTTTCCGAAAACACCAACTTCAAATATCGTCAACAGACTGTCAAGGCCGCTGTAGGAGGCTGGATTCATTATATTGATGGACTTGCCGGATGGAAAAGCGATGCTTGTTCCTCCCATAGCCTTGAACGGACCAATACTGTTGCCTTCAAGATACCCCAGTCCGAAAATTGAATAAGGTGATGAGGTAGTTTGTGACGAAGCAGTGCCGAGTATTGAGATCAGGAGAACTAAAATCAGAAAATATTTCTTTCCCGGCTTGAACATTTTACATTAATAAGATAAATAATAGATTTTCAGTTTCACAGGTGGCTTTTTCCCTTCCACCAGGAGTCGGTCTAAAGAGGATCTGAATTCTTCGTGTTCCAATGCGATAAGCAACCCGTGCTCAGTATCAAAATCTGCGTCTGAAAGCTCATCATTTATAAAGGCAGTGATATCATAGACATAACGGGTGTCTCTGACATATAATTCATCATAATCCAGGGATGCAGCCAATTGTCTGGTCGCATCATCCGGGTCCATCAGAACTGAATTTATCCTGTTTCCCTTATCTGTATCATAAATATACAATTTTTCGGGCAACCGGAACAGATCGAAACTGCTTGGTACAGGTTCAATAATCAGTTCGGCTTTCAGAATTTTCCATCTTTCCTGTTCCAGGATATATTTCATCGTCGGGAACTGGATTTTCGGGAGAAGCCCGGTTAAACCCTGCATGTACCCTTTAAAATCAGTTTCACCCGATGGAATCTCATTATCCTCAATTTTGATATTGCTGAGTGAAGTATTGGTCAGATCGTATCGGACAGCGTTAAACTGATGACTTGACGCGCCCATTGCAATTGATATCTCCGCTTTTTCCGGTTCAAGGTTATCAATATGGTAATAAATCTTAAGCATTATCATTCCGTTTGCAGCATCAAAACCAATTACAGCATTATTTTCAGCAGTACCCGGAGTCAAAATGAATCCTTTCAAATAATCGTTGAACCAAACTTCAGATGAGACGTTTTCATCCTTATTCTTAATGGAGTTGAATATTTCCTCTCCGAGAGCATTGATATTTATAGAGATAGAAGTATCGGCCGAATGTGGCTCCGGATAAAAATCAATGGTTCCGACAGCTTCCGGTGAATAACTGAACGAAGTGTTGTTATAAAGATAGTTGTCCTCAAACAGTGTAATGTTTTCGGTGAGTTTGTGAATGCTTAACGACATTAAAGAAGTAGTATCTCCATAACTGTAGCCGGTGTATGGCAGGATAAATACTGAAGAATCGAAAATTGCATCTTCGTCAATTTCGGAAAAAGCCTGGTAAGTGAGATCAAAATAGGATTCACACTTTACAGATCCGAAAATATCATCTTTATAATTACCGGCCAATATTTTTTCTGTGCCCGATGATCTTATTGAATCGAGTAGAATGGTTGATAAATCCACACTGAAAGTATCAATTACCTCTAATCTGGTTTGTGAATCAAAAAAATCCTTGCCGATAGTGAATTCGTAGGTTTTTGTACAGGAAGCAATAAACATGATCCCTGTGACAAAAACAATGCTAATAATTAAAGAAATCCCTGTAAATGAGAAGTTTCGCTTGCCTTCCTTACCATCACCGATGCCCTTCATCAAAATTTCAGTTTCTGCAAATGAATATCAAAACAGGATGTAAACAAAACATAACATTACAAACACCATAAAAGAGTAGACCTACTGGCGTTTTTAAAAGATTTTATTACTTTGTGAAATATAGCCACGAATGAATCAGCGGCTGATATATTCTATTGAGTTTAGTCGTTAACAAATAGTATCTTGTCTACAATTTTAAGGCATATATCTACAAAGCTTTTAATTGAGGTATGGTTCAGATAGTTTTGTGTGATTTATTAACAAAAAATTGCGAAAAATGACATACAAAGTGGTTAAGATTTGGATCAAAGTACTGGTTTTAATTCTGGCCGTGCCTTTCTTCACTTCATGTAATGGTAATGATGATGAAGTACTGGTTGGCAACTGGGTGGAGTTATCCGACTTTGACGGCATACCAAGGACTGATGCTGTTGGTTTTTCGATCGGAAACAAGGGTTATATCGGTACAGGGTATGACGGGGATGACAGGCGTGTTGATTTCTGGGAGTATGATATTACAAGAAATACATGGACTCAGAAAGCAGATCTGCCCGGAGTTGCTAGAAACGGGGCAATTGGTTTCGGAACCGAAACCAAAGGATATGTAGGCACCGGTAATGATGGAAAAAACAAACTTAACGATTTTTATGAATTCGATCCCGTGGCTAATACCTGGACAAGAAAAGCTGATTTCGCCGGAACGGCCAGATATGGTGCCATCGCCATGTCAATTAATAACAAAGGCTATGTCGGAACCGGATATGACTCAAAATATTTAAAGGATTTCTGGCAATATGATCCGGACACTGATACCTGGACCCAGAAAACAAGTATAGGAGGAAGCAAAAGAGAAGATGCAGCATGCTTTGTAATTAATGGAAAAGGTTATTTGGTTACCGGATATGACAATGGATATCAGGATGATCTGTGGGAATATAATCCTGCCTCAGATGCCTGGACAGAAAAAAGGGAAATAACCAATATATCTGATGAATCCTATGATGATAATTATACTACTATCATTGGCAGAAACAAAGTGGGATTCAGCATTAATGGAAAAGGTTACCTCGCCACCGGAGGCCAGACAACAGGTCAGGATGTTTGGGAATATAATCCCACCACTGATTTGTGGACTGAAAAAACATTATTTGAAGGTTTAACAAGGGGAAATGGAGTCGGTTTTGCAGTTGGCAGCCGGGGTTATGTAACTACCGGGAGCAGTGGCTCTGCTTATTTCGATGATATCTGGGCATTTGATCCTGATGCCGAGTTAGATGAAAATGATTAATAAAAGATGGCATTTATATTCTGCCCTCTTATTGGTAATAATACTTTCAGCAGTAATATACGCCAGAAGAGGGCATTTTTATAAAATCTCTCTTTTCAAAAGCGAAGACAGATGGGGATATGATATTCAGGTAAAAGGTAAGGCTTATATCCACCAGCCCTACATGCCAGCAGTCGAAGGGGAGGTTCCCTTTCCGGATAAAAAATCAGCAAAAAAAACAGCCCGGCTGGTCATAAAAAAAATCCGGAATCACAAATCACCCTCTGTCACAAAAGAAGAACTTCAGTCTATTTTAGGCAATTAGGACATTTAATTGAAGGTTATGCAGTTATGCAGTTATGCAGTTATGCAGTTATGCAGTTATGCAGGTATGCAGTTGTGCAGTTGTGCAGGTTGTGAAGGTTCAGGGATATTGAAACCGCAGAACTGCAGAACCGCAAAACTGCAAAACATCTATTCATAGAGAAGGTACTTCTCCCTTATCTTTCCGAATTTTTCAAGTCCATCTTTCCAGGTAGCCCTGATCTCTTCAGCACTCATTCCTTTTTGGATCTGTTCCCTGAGTAAAGGACCCGCAGCAAGCACATCAAAATAGGAAGTGAAGAAATTATTCTTGTCCGGATAGTTTACGTAAGCGTCGATCAGCCATTCAAGATTTATCCGGGGAGAAGGTACAAGCTTGTCTTTAATGGCATTGCGTAAATCGGTCCCATAACACTTCTTTCCGAGAAGGGGCGGATTTTTTGCTCCGGGTACACTTTCAGGTATAAAGCTGAATCCTTTATCGGGCAATTCTGGTGATCCGTAAACCTGGAAAGGGAAAGGAGTACCTCTTCCCAGTGAAATATTCGTGCCTTCAAACCAGCAAATAGAAGGGTACAGGTATATGGAATTCTGGTTTGGCAGATTGGGTGATGGTCTGACAGGCAATTCGTACATCGCTTTATGAGTGTAGTCTTTACACTTAATCACCGTGAGATCGCATTTTATACTATTCTTCAGCCATCCTTCGCCGTTTAGCATTTGAGCATATTCACCTACTGTCATTCCATGAACCACTGGCACCGGATGCATCGCAACAAACGATCTGTATGCCGTATCTGCTATGTTGCCATCGCAATAAAATCCATTTGGGTCGGGCCTGTCAAGCACGATGCATTTTACCCCGTTTTCAGCGCAGGCCTCAAGAACGTAATGGAGTGTCGAAATATATGTATAGAACCTGACACCGACGTCCTGAATATCAAACAAGACAATATCGATGTCTTTAAGATCTTCCGGAGTTGGTTTAAGGTGCCCGCCATAAAGGCTTACAATCTGAACTCCTGTCTCACGATCTATTCCGTCCCGGATCTCATCACCTGCATCTGCCAGATCCCTGAAACCATGTTCCGGAGCAAAAATCGTATTTACCCTGATGCCGATCTTTAATAAAGTGTCGACAAGATGGCTTTTACCTACCATTGAGGTTTGATTGGCGACGATGGCAACTGATTTGTCCTCAATCAGATGCTTGTACAGATCAATTTGATTTGCTCCGGGAACCGGAGTTAATTGTGTCCCATTACATGCAGTGCACAAAATAACAATTGCTGAAATTGGAATAGTAAAAAATATCATTTTCATATGATCTGAAATTATGAACGTAAATCTAATGTTTTTCTACATAATTATAACTCTGTGGTTCTCTGTGTCTTCTCTGTGATTGCCCCTAAATCCCCTGAAGGGGACTTAATAATAGCTCCCTTCAGGCGATTGGAGGCGATGTAAGCAGAATTTACTAATTTTGACCTGATAATTTTTTAATGAATTTACCATATTTCATAGCTCAGAGGCTCATAAAGGGGCGGCGTGAAGGAACTTCATTTTCGCGGCCTGTTAATGTTATAGCGGTGATAGGTATTGCACTGGGTCTGGCTGTGATGATAATAGCTGTTTCGGTACTTACGGGTTTTAAGCAACAGATAAGAGACAAGATCGTCGGATTCGGATCAAATATCCAGGTACTTAATTTTGATTCCAACTATTCTCTTGAGACAATCCCGATAAGCGACACACAGTCATTCATCCCGAAGATAAAACAGATACCCGGGATAAAGCATATCCAGGTGTTCGCAACAAAGGCCGGTATCATCAAAACAGCTGATGTGTTCCAGGGGGTCGTACTGAAGGGAGTCGGAAGCGATTTTGACTGGAGATTCTTTAAAACCAATCTCATTGAGGGTTCTGTTTTTACTGTTACCGATACAGGTCGGACCAATGAAGTGATAATTTCAAAAAAGATATCTGACATGCTCAGACTGAAAACAGGAGATTCCTTCGCTATGTATTTTGTACAGGATCCGCCGAGAAGCAGAAAATTCACTATCAGCGGAATCTATGAAACAAGTCTTGAGGAGTTTGACAAGATGTATGTTTATTGTGACATCGGCCACATCAAACGATTGAATGGATGGACAGATGACCAGGTAAGCGGATTTGAAATATTCATAGATGATTTCGACAAGCTCGACGAGATGCATATGGCTGTCAGGGATGCAGTCGGATACAGGCTTCTGGAGGATGAAACAAAATTTAAGGTCACAAATATAAGGTTAAGATATCCGCAGATTTTCGACTGGCTTAATTTTCAGGATTTGAATGTCATAATAATCATTACTCTCATGCTCCTGGTGGCCGGTTTCAATATGATATCCGGACTGCTGATCCTTATACTTGAAAAGACAAATATGATAGGGATTTTCAAAGCCCTCGGATCAGAAAATTCAACCATCAGGAAGGTATTCCTTTACCAGGCAGCTTACCTTATTGCCAAAGGATTATTCTGGGGGAATATTATAGGTATCGGCCTTGCTTTTTTTCAGCTTAGTACAGGATTGATCACGCTTGATCCGACTTCATATTATATTAAAACTGTGCCGGTCAATCTTGAGCTTTCACATATTCTGCTGCTGAATGCCGGGACTATGGCCGCCATTATCCTGATGCTCCTTGTACCTTCACAGCTTATAAGCAGGATCGCTCCCGTAAAAGCAATAAAGTACGACTAAAAGCTGAGACAGAATATCGTTTCTTTTCCGGGAACCGACCTGACTTTCAGGTTCCCGCCATGCACTCTCATGATCTGCCTGGAAATACTGAGGCCAATGCCTGATCCGCTTCTTCTTGTCGTAAAAAATGGAACAAATATTTCATCAAGGTTTTCCTCAGGTATACCCGGGCCATTATCAATAACACATATTTCAGGATGCATATCATTACCAATGTCTGCCCTGATCAGAATCCTGCCACCCGCAGTATTTTCAAGAGCTTCGAGAGCGTTTTTGACAAGATTGATCAGTACCTGCGAAACCAGATTCTGATCCGCATTAATTTCAAGATCAGGATCTTTAAGGGAAAAAGATATTTCAATTCCTTTATCCCTCCTGTAGGAGCTATAAAGAACCTGCAGACGGCTGAACAGATCTGACACCCTGAACAGCTGTCTCTCAGGCTCCGGTATCCTTGTCAGCTTCCTGTATGACTCCACAAATGACATAAGCCCTTTCCCCTGGTCTTTAATAACATTTAATCCCTGCAATGTGGTGGATATGGTTTTAGCGGTGACCCGATCAGGTGAAACAGGCTGTCCGTCTTTGCTGTAGATATTCGAAAGACTCTCTGAAAGGGATGTTATGGGAGTTATGGAATTCATAATCTCATGCATCAGGATGCGTATAAGCTTCATCCACGATTGGACCTCCTTTTCATCCAGCTCATTCTTAATATCCTGGATTGAGAGAATTACCAGCTCATTATTGGTCGTTCTGAACGATTCAGCCTTCAGGGAAAGCTGTATCTCTCCTCTTTCAGTGCCAAGAGGCACAAGATGTCTTTCAGAGGGTTTTATGCTGTTGATTGCCTGAAATAATCTTTTGTCGATCCGTTCAATTTGTTTAACATGTGTCAGTACATCAGTCTGAAGGAGCTTTCTTGCAGATGTATTGGAATGCAGGACAAATCCATTGTTGTCAAAGGTTATTATCCCAACAGCGAGATTTTCGATTAAAATACGGAAGTTTTGTTCCTGGTTCCTGTTTTCTATTTTCAGTTTCTGGATCTGTCCGTTAACCCTGTTCATACTCCTGTATATCTCCTTAACTGTTTTATTTTTCTCCTCAACGGGAAAGTACAGGTTGGAATCATCGTTTCTGACCGAGTCAAAGAAATATCTTATTTTCCTGTTGATGGAATTCAGAAAATAGATCAGGTTGACCGTAAGTATCACGATTGCCAGAAAACAGATGATGGAGATCCGCAGGGAATTATCCGCATTTAGCAGAAATCCGAGGAGAACAGAAAGAGCCACTATTAACAAGACTCTTAACAATAGATTAATATATAGGTTTTTACTTATCATAATTCTTGTTTTTTAACCTGTTGTACAAGGTTTGCCGTGTTATTCCAAGCTGTTCTGCAGCTGCAGTGAAATTGCCATTATTGTTTTCAATTGCCTGCCGGATCATAACCTGTTCCATTTCATCAAGAGTAGCGAATGAATTACTGCCGGTAAACGAAGATGCCGGTTTAAGGTATAAATCCTGCGGCTTCAAAACTGATGAATCGCTAAGGATTAAAGCTTTTTCGATAGTGTGCTGAAGTTCACGGATATTCCCAGGCCATGAATAATGAAGTAGCTTATCAACAGCCTGTCTGTTGAGTTTAATGGCAGGCTTGTTATATTTATAGGTATATTTCTTCAGGAAGAAATCAGCCAGAATTATTATATCATTTCCCCTGTCCCTCAGAGGTGGCAATTCGATCTGGATGGTATTAATCCTGTAAAGGAGGTCTTCCCTGAAGAGTCCCTCATTTACCATATTCTCCAGGTTCCTGTTGGTGGCACAGATCAGCCTGATGTCAGTGGGAACAGTTTGATTCGATCCTATGCGGGTGATCTGGCGGTTTTCTATTGCAGAAAGCAGCTTGGCCTGAAGATGAAACGACAGATTGCCTATTTCATCAAGGAAGAGAGTGCCTTTGTTGGCCAATTCAAATTTCCCCTGCCGGTTTTCGTGGGCATCGGTAAAGGAACCTTTCACATGTCCGAATAGCTCGCTCTCGAAAAGTGTTTCGGTCAGCGATCCCACATCAACAGTTACAAGCACCTCTTTAGACCTTGAAGACAAGCGATGGATCTCCTGGGCTATCAGCTCCTTTCCGGTTCCGTTTTCACCGGTTATCAAAACATTTGCATCAGTTTTTGCGACTTTTCTGACAAGGTTCATTACACCAATAATCTGTGGTGATGATCCGATAATGTGTCTGTGTTCCCTGTTAATTTCCTTTTTCAGCTCATCCTCCCTCTCTTTAAGCACTTTTACCTCCCTTTTAGACAGGCTCAGCTGCAATGCCAGCCTGATAGTGGCCAGCAGTTTCTCATTATCCCATGGTTTCAGAATGAAATCACATGCACCGGCTTTCAGTGCCTTCACCGCTATATCAATATCACCATAGGCAGTGATCATTACAACAGAAACGTCAGGATTTGTTTCCCTGATCTTGTTCAGCCAGAATATACCCTCATTCCCGGTATTTATTCCTGCCTTGAAGTTCATATCAAGAATGACAAGATCAAAATTCCTTTTTTTCAGCTCCGATGGTATCTGATTTGGATTTGCAATGGAAGTGATCTCTCCGAATACCGGTGTAAGAAGGATCTCCAGGGCACTCAGGATGCTTTTGTTATCGTCAACAACCAGGATGTTTCCGTTATTTTGGGGCATTTTAATAATCAATTATTGATCTTTTTGCTAATGTAATTTTCATTCCTTTCATAGCTGTTGGATTCCGTGGTTAAGTTAACCTTTTAAACAAACAAAGCTAAAAAAGCGTAAAAATATTTTACGTATAAATGTAAAATATATTTACCCTGTATGATGCTATCAATATTTAAATAAATGTTTATCAGGCTGTTATATATTTGGCATACTAATAGCATGTATTAATAAAAAAATGAAGTCTATGATGATTTCAAATCTTAAAAATGCCTTAAGAAGCATAACACGGAATAAGGTTCAGTCATTCATAAGTATTTTTGGATTGGGAATAGGGCTTGGGTGTATAATACTTCTGCTTGCATTGATACTTCACGAAAAATCATTCGACCGGTTTATACCCGATCACAGGAATCTATGCCGGATAGTGTTCGGGCAGTCACCACTCACCCAATATCCCCTGTCAGAAAAAATGAAAGAAGAATTTCCTGAAGTAAAGGATTTCTTCAGGTTTAATCAGACGAACAACATTGAACTGAGGAATCCGCAGAAGGAGCTGGTAAGCGACAGGAATTTCGCATTCTCTGATCCTTCTATTTTTAAGATACTGGGTATCCGGCTCATTTCAGGAACGCCTGCAAATTCACTAAGTGATGTTTCAATTTCCGAAACAACAGCCAGGAAATATTTCGGTGATCTGTCACCATTGGGATCTGTACTGCCGGTAAAACTTAACGACAGTATCCAGGATATGATTGTATCGGGTGTCTATACTGATTTCCCCCCGAATTCAACTCTGGATCCCATGTTTATTGCAGATATTAAGCTGGCTGAAAAGTTATATATGCAATTCCAGAAATCGCTGGGAGATTATGGGAATGAGAGCCGGAGCAGTCTTGGCTGGGACTACAGTGAGTTTCTATCTTATGTGGTTCTTGATAAAAATGCTGACAGGAAGTCACTTGCAGCCAAGATCGGTAAGTACAAAGAGCTGATGGGCGATGAAGCTATAAAGGACCGGGAATACTCTCTACAGCCGGTAAGTGATATCTATTTAAAATCAGAAAACCTTGGCGGAGCAAGGTTCTGGAGGGTAGGCAATGTAAATGAGCTCAAATATTATGAGGCAATTTCCATTCTTGTTTTATTAATATCCGCGCTCAATTATATTCTTCTGACCCGGGCCGGAATATCAGAAAGGCTTCATGAAATTGGAACCAGGAAAGTCTTCGGGGCCTCAAAAAACAGTTTAAGAAAACAAATTATCCTGGAGGCAAATTTTGTGGCGGTCCTGAGTCTTATTCCGGCCGCTTTCGTCATCGATTCCGGGATCTCATTTATTGATACTACTCTGAATAAAACCTTAAGCTCAGATATCTTTTACAATCCTGTAATGTGGGTGCTCCTGATATTGGTTGTAATATTTACAGGTACGTTATCAGGTTTTCTGATCGGATATAATTATTCCGGGATTCCGGTAGTCAGGTTACTTTCAGGAAAGGCTTCAGAATATTCAAAATTCGAACAGATGGAACTATTCCTTCCTTGTACTCCATTTTACAATCTTTATCATTCTTGTTTCAGGGGTACTTGCTGTATCCAAACAAATAAAATATTCAATGACGGGTTATACAGGTATTAATCCAGAGAATGTTCTGGTGACCCGGCTTAACACAGATGAATTAAAGAAAGCTTCACTGCCATTTGTGATGAGGTAGAAAAAATTCCTGGTGTTGAAAGCACTGCCGGAGGAACCTTTATCCCCCCTTTCGGCAATTATCTTCCTGTAAATCTGGCAACACCAGAGGGCAAAAAAGAAAGGTTCGACGGCCTCATCATGGGTGAGGGGATGATTGAACTTCTTGGTATTGAAGTCATTGAAGGATCATCATTTGGTCCCTACAAGCCAGGACCACCTGAAGTTCTGTTTAATGAATCCTCCGCAAAACTGCATAATGTAAGAGCAGGAGATAATTTTCTGGCTTTCAGAATCAGGGGAATTGTC
>CAWHGX010000015.1:0-147892 GCA_963828775.1 uncultured Bacteroidales bacterium
GAGGCGTGAATACTGCTTTCTCCTCTTGTTGTCTATTTTTTCCTGGTCTTCCCATATACAAACCTGATTTCTCACCGAAGCAGGATGAACTCCACCCGTTGCATGCGCAAACGGTAGGCTCGTTCCGACTCCGCATTCTTGCGTTTTGGAGGTCGTTCTGCACCGAAGCCTTTTGCCAGGATACGATCCTCGTCGATGTTATACACGGCTATCAATTGCTGTCGCACGATATCCGCCCGTTCCTGTGACAGTTTCAGATTGGCTTCAGCATCGCCGTAGCCAGTGTGTCCGGCGACCAGGACGCGATAGTCAGGGTAGTTGTGAATGAGCTTCTGGGCAACGTTATCAACGGTCTCTTCACCATCATTGTCCAACCGGCCGATTCCGCTTTGGAACGTGATGTTCTCTACCCGCATAGTCCCTGATTCCTGTAACTTCTCCCATTGGTCTTTGCTCATCGCCTCGAAGTCCCTGACATTGTCTATCTTTGTACCCACCGGGGCGACTGCTGTTGAGACCAATCCTTCGATGAATGTTTTGTTCAGAATCTCGTATGGATTATCCACTTCGATATCCTTTTTCATCAGGCGGTTGACATCATTCCAGGCGTAGATGGTCTTTACCAGGCCTTCATCAGCATATGATCCTGCGCCGGCGACTCCCTGGATGCCGAACATGAGATGAGCATTCTCCTGTAAGTTGTACCACTTGATATTGTCCATGAAAGAAGGCACCATAGTTCTCCTGGCGCCTGTTACTGATCTGAGCTCATCGAACATCTCTTCCTTCCGGGCCATATAATAGTCCACTATTTCGAAATAGGTTCGGAGGATCTCTCTGACTTCCTCTTCCTTGTTGTTAACGTACTTCCTGCTAAACACGAACACGTCAACGATATAGTTGCGGAAGTTGTCCGAACCCCATATTTTCTTCATGCCAAGGTTAACGATGGCATTTGATACATCAGGTTCCCACATGGGATAAAGGTGCTTGCTTTTTGCAGGATCGTTCTGGTCGGCTTTCGCCTGCTTGTAAACGGCTTCCGAGCCGCTGGCCTCGATCATCCAATCCTGTCTGCCCTGCAGCTCGTCAAGATCGAAGTTGGTGATGGTCAGATTGACCAGGTCCTCGCTGGGTGAGTCAGGTGTCACTACGATCTTGATCTCACTGTCGTTGAGGTCGTTGACCTTTGTGAAGGGGAAATCCTTGAATGCGAGTATGGCATCGGCTCCCCGGGATTCGGAGATAGCTCCCGTGATGACACCCGGATACTTATACTTATAGCCGTGCTCCATGTACGAGCTGATAGGCAGTACGATGAAGTCATACACGCCATCATTCAGTTTTTTCAGACGGTCAGCGTATGCCGCACCGTCATCGGTGAAATCGAGCACAATTCCTTTCCTTGCCAGACGTTTCCTCATCTCTGTTGATTTGATGAAGGCGTATCCGGCGTAGCCATCGCCTGCCCATTGCACGGTTTGCGTGGCACCTCCTGAATCGGAGCTCTTCGTTCTCTTAATGCCATCGAGCCATGTGGTGCCGAAGTAGATACCGAGCACGACAATGGTTCCGAGGAGCATGAAAACTATTATGCCTTTTGATCTGTTATTCATAGTATAAACCTACTAATTATTGTGTTAAAAAAATAGTACTCACAGAGCCGAAACCCTGTTTTCGTGCTTAGAGGTTAGTACTATCAGCTTTGTACAGGTTTTCATCAAACAGGTTTGCGTCAAACACGTCTGATTCAGCAGTCGCTTCAACTAATGCCTGCTCGAGTTCCTCGTAATTATTCGCGTCCCGGTAGGAAAGCGAGTATTTCTTCAATGTGTGTGAGCTTTTCATGCATAAGCCTATCGAGTATAGTCCGATGAATCCATGCTGGGCCAGGTAGTTACAAGGCTGCTTCAGATCAATGCCTGTCTCCTCTCCATCAGTGATAATGATAATACGGTATGTACCGTAGCCTAACTGCTTCTTGTATTGCTCGGTAATCTTGTCGACACTCGCTAATAGCGCTTCTCCCAGTGGCGTTTCTCCGGTTGGCTCCAGGCTGTCGATGATTTTCAGGAACTCGTCCTTGTTGCCGGAACCAATAGGGAGTGTTTCAGCATAACCGTCTTCACTCCGGGTGCCGAAGAGCATCAAGCCAATGTTCACGTCATCAGAAATGTTCTTCATGAACCTGGTGACAGCCTCTTTCGCGCCATCAATCTTTCTTTTCCCTGAACATTTTTCATCCATGCTGCCACTCATGTCGAAGGCGAAGTAAAAGTTGGACGTGGTTGAGGCGACACCATCCGATTCATCGAAAAGAATGGTTATCTGGGGTGTTTCTGATTCCCGGGCTTCCTGCTCTGACTGAGCTGACTGTCCGCCTCCTGGTGTTGATTGGATGCAGGAGTTGACGAGGAGCACAAGTACGCTTAAACATATGATGAGCGTGCCTGCTTTGTAAATATTTCGTTTCATGATACTTTTCATGATAGTTATAACATAACAGAATAGTTACTTGTAAATTGACGGGTCGAATTTGATCGATTCTGATTCAAGTTGCTTGACTCTGAAAACGACACGGAAGTTCTGCTTCCACTCTTCCTGAGTCCTGGGTTGCATGAATTTCGGCGACTCGATACCTCTGCCAACGACGGTGATCTGTGAAGCGTCGAAGACGATTCCTGTCTGTTTGCAGTAAGCCAGAAAGCTTTTTTTCACATTTTCAGCTCTATCCCTGGAGAGGTTCTTTGCCACCTGTTCGATCTGCGCAACTTCCTGGCTGCTAGCCCCACTTTGTCTTGCTTTCAGAACTCCTCCCCTGTCTGAGTGACCTTCAATAACGACTATGGTACCACCATAGGTCTGGGCAAGCTTGAGAGCTTCCTTAAAGTCAGCCGAATAGTTGGCAACCGTAAAGTCTTCCTGGTTTGGCTGGAAGTAGATTTCTACGTTGAAGAGAGTTCCTTCTGATTCCCAGGTTGTTGCTTCAGCCTTGATTTTGTTCTCGACTACTTGTGAGACTTTCTTCTCGTCAAACCTCGGTGTCATGGTGCTCGCTCCTGCTTTTGCGTATCTGAGGCCTGGGACGAATGCGTTATAATCCCAGTTAGCGCTTAAGACGTTAGTTGCAGAGGTGAGTACTCCCATGGTGAGGAATGCTTTCTGGATCTCCGCGTCTATGGTCTTCTGGTTCCTGGTTGTTCCTTGTCCGACGAAGAAGGTTACGTTGCCAGCGTGGCCGACGAATTCACATCCTCCCTCAAGCATAGGCTCTACATCTTTTGTAGCGGTGGGTGTGCCAAAGAATAGCTCTGATGACCTGCTGATTACCTTGTTGTACTCCCCCATTTTTGAAGCTTTCGTTTTCAGGAGGTCCCGAAGACCTTCTTCTGCCTGCATAAGTGCGAGGGTTAGTTTCTGTATCTCGTCCCGGTGCGAGTCAAAGTAGTCTTTCCTGACGGCGTAGACGTCTGCAATAATACGGTTCGCTGATTTAGTGGTCAGCCCGATCCTGGCTCCTTTGACTGATCCTTCGCTGCCGGTACCGGTTGTGCCGCCAGAGGTCAGGTTGAGTGCGTCAGGGATGATACAGAAGACTGCGTCAAGTGCAGGGTCGGCTACGAATGCTTCTACCGGATTGTTGTTCGTGCCATTGTCATTCAGGGTGAGTTCTTCGAGGTATTTGAAGTTAATATCCTCAAGTCTTCTTTTGGCGCTGGTGAACAGGTTGGCGGCATAGTCCATGTGCGGTCCGTAGAGCTGCAGGGCAACGTTCCTGGCATTATTAATGTTTTTGCCTGGGCGGAATACAACTGCGTCATCGCCGTTCGAGTAGCTGATCTGGTAAATCTCCACGAGTTCTGTACCGGCTGCCTTGAACGCGTCGCTGGCCATTTTGATCATGCCTTTTGTTCCTCTCAGGTAAGGTGTTTCGCCGTTGATGCATCGTTGCACCTGATCTTTGAAATTATCCTCGTTCCTGAGGGTGAAGTCGAGGCCATTTTGTTTAAAGATGCCGTTAATCTCAGCATATACCGTTGCGATGTCGCCTCCCCAGGTAATAGTGGGTAAGGTTATCGCGCCGGATATGCGTACCGGTTTCAGCGAGGTGGATACTACCTGCGACATCGGTTTTAATTGTACATATTTAACCTGCGCGTGGAGTGTTATTGTGGTGACCAATAGTGATGCTATTACCGCGAATCTGTTGGAAAAAGATGGATTTTTCATAATTAAAACAATTTTATTTAATTGTCAGAAATGAACTGTATGTTTTTCTGCCGAATGATTTGAATTTAAGAATTGTTGAAGAATGATGGGGATGTCATTTACACATTTTCTAATATTGACATATTGAGTAAACCCGGATGGTAAAGTTAAGGTATTTTCAAAATAAATAGCTCCTTAACAAAAAAGTTACTTCTTTACTTTCTCAATGAAAAGTAGGGGAGATTCATGCAACGGCCCCTACTACTTCAAAATCCCGTCCTTCTATTGACCACTTCAAAAGAAGGTCTGAAAACACTTAACATGCGTTAGTAAACAACCTGGATTTATCTCTGAATTGAGGTGGTCAATTTAATAAGGATGATTATGGTAAATATCGCCGGCTTTACCAACAGTACATAACTTCCTGTAGCCAGATAATAAGTAAAATAGCAAGTTGCAGATTAATATTTATTTTTTACCTTTCATCTATTATTACGTCCTATACCAGGATGCTAATCGATTTTTTTAGAAAATCAGCTGATTGAAGATCCAAAAAAGCAAATCAGGGTTCATGACGAAATTGTTTTCCACAATATCTCTTTTATACATACTTTCTCTATGGGGGAATATGGTTTTTAGTCAAGGCAGTGATAATTACTTTATTATTAAAGTCGTTGATCAAAAAACAGGTCGGGGTGTCCCTATGGTAGAGTTAAGAACTTTAAGTCAACGGCTCTACATCACCGATAGTAACGGGATTATTGCCTTTGACGATACCAACCTGATGAATCAACGGGTAACGTTTACACTTTTCTGTCATGGATATGAATGCCCCACGGATTGGGTAGTTCGTGATGCAATACCCGGGACAACTACTATAATAGAAATCAAGTGTAAAAATATCGCCGAACGGCTATATCGCATCACGGGACAGGATATCTATGGTGAAAGCTCACGGGTTGGTCTGTTTGTTCCGATCAAACATCAGGGACTCAATGGGAAAGTGCTGGGTCAGGACACATTCATTGAAACGTTGTACAGAGGAAAACTATATTGGTTTTGGGGAGACACCTTTGGACCGGCCAGTTTCAATGGAGAAGCATCGGGAGCAACTTCGGAGTTACCGGGAAAAGGCGGATTGGATCCGGAAATCGGGATAGATCTGAATTACTTTGTTGATTCAGAAGGCTTAAACAAAGGTATGTGTGCTATTCCCGGACCTGGTCTGAAATGGATCGACTGGCTTGTTGTTTTGCCGGATGAAAACAGAGAAGAGCATCTCTATGCAAAATACTCTGTTACAAAAACTCTTGACCTCGATTACGAACGCGGAATAGCTTTGTTTAATGATTCATTGCAGGTTTTTGAACCGTTGGTGAAGATTGATAAGTGGCTGGATAAGGTTCACTCCTCAGGACATCCTCTGAGAGTTCGTTCTGACAGTATTGAGTATTTTTATATTTTCGACAGATATGGGATTGAGCGGGTAGCAGCTGACATTAACCATATAATCAATCCTGAGAGCTATGAACATTTCACATGTCTCATGCAGGGAAGTAAATACAATGAAAACATTGTGAAACTCGAACGGGATTTGTCAGGAAAGGTCGTTTATGGCTGGAAGGCAGGCACTGATGCAATAAGCCCAAGGCAGCAAAATGAACTCATTGCTTCCGGTAAACTTTCACAGTCTGAAAGCTGGTTTAGATCAATTGATGTTTTGAGTGGTAATGATGTTTCAATAGGGCCATCTTCAGTTTTCTGGAATAATTTTCGGAAACGATGGATTATGATTGCATCGGAGAACTTTGGCGGTGCCTGGTTTCTTGAAGGAGACACCCCGACCGGGCCATGGATATATGGAACCAAAATCGTCGGACATAATAATTATGATTTCTACAATATCGGACAACACCCTTTGTTTGATCAGGACAACGGACGTCTGATTTATTTTGAGGGCACATATACTATGGGATTTTCCGGCGCCAAAACACCTACTCCACTTTATGATTATAACCAGATGATGTACAGGCTTGCTCTTGATGACAAAAGGCTCTCGCTTCCGGCGCCTGTGTACCTTATCAGGGCTGAATCCAATAATGAACAATACATGATGCGGGAGTCGGTTGATTCTCTTGGACTGTGGGAAGATATTCAGAGTATCCCTTTTTTTGCTCTGCCTCCGGATCACAATTTTGATGGCTCGATCCCTGTCTATGCAGTCAGAGAAAAGGAAAAAATTACGCTTCAGGTGAAATATCCTGATCACCAGGATCATCCGGTTAAACCTCTGTTTTATGGACTGCCCGATTTAAAATCAACCAACTTTACACCTGACGGCACATGGGAATGCGAAGCTGACGGATGGCCCCTGGAAATGGAACTTTGGTCAACTGGTGCTAAGATAACGGGAACTATCAGGAATGAACCACTGATTATTAAAAAGGGATCAATCCTGAAGGAAACTATTGAGTTATTCATTGAAGATACAACGAAACATCGGTCCTATATCTTTAAGGCACGATTAACCGCAGGTAACCTCGATGGAGAATTCAGGGGCATTAATAATGAAGAAAAGGGTATTTTTTCGGGGAAACATACTGTCTTTGGCCAGCAACTGTTTTCGTCACCGATGGTCGTACCACTTTATGAATTTAAGGATCGGAATGGGTTATATTTCTATTCCATAAAAAGTGAACAGGAGGGACTTAAGCGGTCTGAAAAACCGGTTTGCCTGGTATGGAAAAATCCATCATCAGTGCTTGCATTAGACTACAAGGCAAAACCTGTTCCATTGATAAGATAATTCAATAGGAAGGTTCGTTCAGTTTCTTAGAACAAAACTCCCCATTTCCGCTCAAAACCTGGCGATCAGCCTCTGTACCTGGTTCGCTATTTCGGGCATGTTTCAGTTGCGATATTGTTTTTATCAGGAAATTTTATTAAATTGTTAAGGAATTGAATTTGACTGAAGGAGAACACTTAAAATGACAACCCTTCCTCAGGTACATAGTCATGGAACCAACAATCTGTATATTAACAGGTTTGTTTTATGCCTTATAATTTAAATTGAAATTCAATGTAACCAGATATGCAAAGAATGGGATTATATAAATTTAAGCTTATGGTTGGAAAAGAAACTTTATTTCCCGGGTTGTACTGACAAACAGCTTCAGGGGAATATAACCGTATTTTATAACCATATTTTTCTCGCAATCGCTCCGATATTAGTGTTTTTAATTCCCTTATCGATTTTTGCACCCCAGGCTACCATATTTATTTATTATATGATAGCAATCAGTGGTCTGTATACATTATCCCTTTTACTGCAACTTTTGTTTCCCAGCCGCTACATGGTTACACATCTTTGTATAAGCACATCGATGTACCTGATGTTCTTTTATGCCATGATCCGGTTGGGAGGGATACCCACCTCGGGAGGCCTTATATTTGCGGGAATTGCCAATGTTTTTGCTACTGTTCCGCGGCAAAGAACCTGGTTCCCAATTTCGATGTTTTCTCTTTTTTGTGTAATGGTCGTTCTCCTGGTGGTCCTGAAACCATGGCTGCATGTTCCTGAGCAGATGACTCCTGAATTAAACTCCATCCTGTTTGCGGCAATGGGCATTTCCCTTACCGGTAGTGCACTTGGTTTTGTACTCCAGTTTATCAGGCAGCAGCGGAAGCTTGAAGAGTTGGAGGCCATACATCTGAAAGAAATAAATGAATTCAAGGACCGGTTTTTCACCAATATCACCCATGAATTCCGTACACCCCTGACCATCATAAAGGGTATGGCCGACCTGATCAAAGCCACGGCCGGGAGAGTGGATGGGGACCGGTCTGCAGAAGATAAAAACCAACAGCGACATCCTCCTGCGGCTGGTGAACCAGATGCTCAACCTGGCGAAAGCTGAAGCAGGCGCCATATCCGTTAACCTTGTCAGAAGAGATGTAAACAAGTACCTGGCCTACCTGGTGGAACAGTTCAGTTCGGAAGCTCTCAGAAGGAAAATAGATTTGAGATTTACATCAGCGGGAGAACCATTCGAAATGGATTTTGATCCTGAAAAACTGATGCACATTATAACCAACCTGGTTTCCAATGCCCTGAACTATACTCCTGAGGGCGGCCGGGTTGAAGTTACCACAGGTGTTATGGATAATGGAAAAATGTTCTCCATCCGGGTCAAAGACACAGGGATCGGTATTGAAAGAGAACATCTGGACCATCTGTTCGACCGTTTTTACCGGGTAGAACACCAGTTATCTCCTGGAGGTACAGGTATTGGCCTGGCCCTGACAAAAGAAATGGTGCTGCTCCTGCAAGGGACAATTTCTGTGGAGAGTATTAAGGGTGAGGGTTCTGAATTTACGGTTCTCCTGCCCGTTACCCGCAATGCCCCGTTGTCTGGTACTCCGGAAGCGGCAGACCTGATCAAAGTCACAGATGATCAGTACGAAAAGGTCAGTTCTTACGGAGAACCTCTTTATCCAGGGCAATCCCCCGAAGAGTTACTTTCCGTCGTGGCAGCCGGTCCGGCTAAACTGCCTTTGCTGTTGATCGTGGAGGATAGTTCAGATGTTGTGTTATACCTGCAGGCTATCCTCAAATACGAATACAGGATAGAGGTTGCCGGAAACGGAAGCATTGGTCTTGAAAAGGCCCTGGAGATCATACCGGATATTATCCTGTGCGATGTAATGATGCCTGTCATGGACGGGATTGAACTGCTGGAAAAAGTAAAGAATGATATCCGCACCAGCCACATCCCTGTGGTGATGTTGACTGCAAAGGCTGACATTGACTCGCGGCTGGCCGGACTGGAAAGAGGAGCTGATGCATACCTGGCCAAACCTGTCGATGAAAGAGAGCTGCACATCCAGCTGAAAAATCTGATGGATCTGCGTAAAAAGCTTCATGAACGATATGCCTCACTTGAGAAATCTGCCAAAAACATCCGATAAATACATTCAAAAAAGAGGATGAGTTCATGATAAAAGTAAGGCAGGTCTCTGGAAGCCAATCTTAAGGATGATGAATTCGGTGATCTCACAACTCTGCAGAGAAATATCAGTCAGCCGTGCCCAGCTATACAGGAAATTTAAATCTGTGAGTAACAAAACAGTAGCTGATTATTTCAAATCCCTGAGGTTGTACAAAGCCAAAGAATTGCTTTTAACAACCAACCTCAATGTTACGGAAGTAACTTATCTTGTAGGTTTTAAAAACCTCTCACACTTCAGTCGCGAGTTTACATATGAATTCGGGAAATCCCCCAGCGAATTCCGGAAATAACTATCTTTTTCAGGTAACCACAACCTGCAAAAAGCACATTTGAGATTTACAGCAAACTTTTAGAGACTGTGAGTAAAACTCATTTTAAACCAATGGTTTAATTTTGGTATGAATATATTGATAATTCAAATTAAAGCCTATAATTATGAAAAAATTAGAGTACTTTCTTTTAGTCATGATCTTCCTTTGTGCTTCATGCGCAAAAGATCAGTGGTTTGATCCTCCCAACCTGTTGCCAGGCAATTCCAGTCAATACAATCTGATTTCTCCGCAAATTAAGATTGCAGTGGTTTCTGACATCCATTACTTGGATCTCTCACTTATGCCGGATGATCCTGAGAATAATCCGGACTTCCAGAAAAAAATGTCCATGGATCGCAAACTTATTGAGCTAAGCGATCCGATCTTTGAAAAAGTCATTTCGGAATTGATTGCTGAAAAACCTGATATCCTGCTTATAACAGGTGATTTATCATTTGAAGGCGAAAAGTTAAGCCACGAAACCGTGAGTGTCTCGCTTCAAGAGTTGGAGAATAAGGGAATTAAAGTTTATGTGATTCCCGGCAATAACGACATCGATAATCCTGAGGCCAAGGATTATAGTGGAGACGTAACTACACCCACTGACTAATATAACACCCGGACAATTCGCTGAAATATATGGAGCATTTCGGATATATTGGAGATGAAGTCATTGCAAGGGATGAAAATTCGTTAAGCTATATCTGTCAGCCATACAATGGATTATGGATTCTGGGGATTGATGCAAATGAAATTACTTACTTCAGGCCGATAAGCATGCAATTAAATCCTGCCACAATGGCCTGGATCCAGGAAAAGATGAAAGAAGCCCGTGAAAATGAGATCACTGTGCTGGCGATGATGCATTATGGTATTATTGAGCATTATTCCGGTCAGAATAATCTGGAACCATTGATTAAGAATTCACAGGGACAATGCAATTGCTTTAATGAATGCAGGATCAGGGTAATATTTACCGGTCACTATCATGCAAACGATATTGTGGATTTTACAAATGACGGGAAAACTCTGTTACTGACATTCAAACCGGCTCTTTGGTAACCCCATTAAGCCCTTACCGGATAATGAAACTTGATGATAATTTTATCAAAATTGAAACAAGAAACGTACTCGACGGTTAATGCCGAAATGCCTGAAGGGATGGATTTTCTTGACATATTCTGATGCATTAATTACTCACCGGATCAACAGCTTTTTTACGTTACTATCTCCCCTTGTTGTTCGGATTAACTGTTGAACAAAGTCGGAATTTGCCGCTCCGTTTCTTACAAACGGATACAAAGCTTATTTCGCAGGAGATGAAAAAATCAGCCCGGCAGAGCGTAACAGTATTGAGGTGCTTTCAAATGAGCCATACTTCACCTGTACTGGAGGTCCTGAAAAGTTTCTGGACAGATCTGCCTCCACAGGACAATAAAATTCATATCAAATTAAAATAAAAACAGGGCATTTTCAGAGGTTCGAAAAAAGAGGTCGAAATGACCTCTTTTTTCATTTGCACTATGAACTGTCAAAAATTGAACCAGGATTAACGACTCACGACTGTCATCGAAATAATTGCCTGTTTTTAGTCCTCCACATCCTGTAAAAAGCACATTTGAGATTTACAGCAAACTGTTACGGCAATTTAATTTCATGATTCTTCCCCTCTGCCTTATTATCCCGGAAAGTCGATCAAGATCCGGATTAAAGTTATTCATTTCCTCCAATTTATTAATTTTAGTGGTTGCTCATATAAAAGTTAATACAGGGTCATCGAAAGTAATGTAAATGTTCTTCTTTCTCTTATGATCATATCATGGATATCATGTACTTACAAAAATTATCCTTAAATTAAATGCTTCTGCTTTTACGCCATTATCTATAAACCAATTTAGAACTTTAAAACACAATCCTGTTATGAAAAGAAATGAATTCTTGAAAATGATGGCAGCAACTGTTCCGGCTCCAACTGTGCAGCTACCACGCTTGATTTTATAGGTCATGTAACTATGGATTTAAAAAGTGGTCCTCATGCCGGAATCGATACCCTGATCGAATATGACCGGGAGATGATACAGGATGGGTATATTCAACTCTCTGATAAACCCGGTCTTGGGCTTGATCTGAATTAAAAGATGGCAATGAAGTATCTGGTGGAAGGTAGGGAATGGTGGGGATAGGATTCAGCATCTACGGCAAGGGAAGATTAAACCCGGATGAATCATGGAAATTTAGATACAATAAAAGTGTACTTTTATAAGAGAAAGGTAAAATTTGATTAATAATCAATATGCAATCACCTTCAGCAGGGCTTGATATGAAAAAATATATAGAGGAACAAAATGATATTTTTAAATCAAAAGAGATCACCAGGCGGCATTTTGTTAAAATGACCGGAATTGCAGCCATGGGTGTATCTTACTTGGGCCTTTGTGGATTCTCTTTTAGCGGAGTTTCAATAGTTCTGGATCCTGACGATAAAACAACCGGGACCCAGCATATCGCAGTGGGCTGTTAAAGAACTGGAGAAGTCGCTTATTACCAGAGGCATAGAAGTTTTTAGATGCAAACAGCTTTCAAAGGCAAGATCTGGCGATCTGTGCATAGTTGTGTCAGGCTCAGATTCCCCGATTGCCAGAAAATTTCTCAGATCCGTAAACATAATTATCCCGGAAATACCTGAAGCTCTTGGTTTAATACCTGTTAATTCTGCAGGGAGGCAGATTTTACTCACGACCGGATATGACGCAAGAGGACTTATGTATGCAGTGCTTGAACTTACGGACCGGGTACATTACTCATCTCAGCCTCTTGAAGCCCTTTCTCTCAGTAAGGCTGTTGTAGAGAAACCTGCTAATGTCATCCGGGGTATCAACAGGCTTTTTGTCAGTGATATTGAAGATAAAGGCTGGTTCAATGACAGAGAAATGTGGCCGCAATATCTCACGATGATAGCAACACAGAGGTTCAACCGTTTCAGTTTAAGTCTGGGAATCGGGTATGACTTTCTGCAGAATGTGACAGACGGATATTTCCTTTTTGCCTATCCGTTTTTTCTATCGGTGCCGGGATACAATGTGAGAGTTCCACAGCTTCCCGATGCTGAACGCGACAAGAACCTCGAGATGCTCAGGTTTATAAGCGAACAGACAGAAGCCCGGGGGATTCACTTCCAGCTGGGTCTCTGGATGCATGGATATCAGTGGCTGAACAGTCCGAATCCGAATTATACAATTGAAGGACTTACTCCTGAGACTCATGCCTCTTATTGCCGGGATGCGGTGTGTGAATTCCTGAAGCAATGTCCGGCACATCAGCGGTGTTACTTTTCGTGTGCATGGTGAAAGCGGTGTGACTGAAGGAAGCTATGATTTCTGGAAGACAATATTTGAAGGAGTGGCTGCCTGCGGACGTAAAGGTCGAAATAGATATGCATGCCAAAGGTATGGATCCGATCTATGATTGAAACAGCACTGGGTATCCGGAATGCCGGTGAATATTTCTCCAAAATACTGGGCAGAGCATCTTGGTATGCCATATCATCAGGCAGATATACGGTCACTTGAGATACCACGATCCGGGAGTAAGGCGACCGGGCTAATGAACCTCAGTGCCGGTTCCCGGAGTTTTACCAGGTACGGATATGGAGATCTTTTAAAGGAGGACAGGAAGTATGGGGTTCTTCATCGTATATGGCCCGGTACCCAACGACTTCTGCTATGGGGAGATCCTCTGATAAGTGCCGCTCATTCAAAAGCTTTCAGCTTCTGCGGAAGTGTTGGTGTAGATCTTATGGAACCATTATCATTCAAAGGTCGTCGAGGATCAGGAATTGCCGGTGATCGCTGCGGTTATCTTGATACATCCTTAAAACCAAGATGGGACTGGGAAAAATATTTATACAGCCTCAGGATTTTCGGCAGGCTTACATATAATCCTGATACTGATCCGGATGTCTGGCGTCGCTACCTGAAGAAGGAATTTGGACCTTCAGCATATGCCAGTTGAGATGGCTCTGGCAAATGCAACAAGAATTCTGCCGATAGTACTTGACGGTTCATGGAGCATCGGCAGGGAACAATACATACTGGCCGGAAATGTATCTTAACATGTCGATTCCGGATCCTGGAAAACAGAACACCATATACAGACAGCCCATCACCCAGGGTTTTTGGCAATGTAAGTCCTATGGATCCTCAGATTTTCCTTGGGAATAAATGAATTTGCCAGAGAACTGTTAAGCTCAAACCGAAGCGGAAAATATTCACCGGTCGAAGCTGCTCAATGGATAGAGGACTATGCAGATGCAGCAGCCAAGTTATCTTGATCAGGCTGAAACCGCTGTCACTGCAAATGATAATTGCAGACCTGAATTCCGCAGGATGTCTATTGACGTGGCTATGGTAATCGGATTTAGGCAGATTTTTTGCCGCCAAATTCCGTTCAGGTGTATTATTTGGTATTTACCAGCAAAGCAAAGACAAAACAGCACTCGAAGAATCTCTGAGGTATTACAGAAAAGCACGAGATTTCTGGGCTGAGCTGTCAGGGAGGGCAGAGGGTGTTTATAAACCTGATATTACTATTGGTGAAAATCCTGTTATCCGTGGTCATTGGCGCGACAGACTGCCGGCAATTGACAAGGATATTGACTTTATGGTCAGGTTACTTGACAAGGTTCCCTCCGGATCCGGTTCAGGGAAGGAATCGGTAAAACTTGCTGTCAGAGAAGCAACCGGAAGGCCTGTCAGAACCATAGCATCTGTGATACATTCCGAACCTGAAGAATATAAACCTGGGAATCCCATAACCATTGAAATATCGTTGGACAGGAAACCTTCAACTGTCCTGATGCATTACCGGCATGTTAATCATGCCGAGAGGTTTATAACCTCGGGGATGACATTCAATGGCAGCTCGTACCAGGCAACAATTCCCGCTGAATATACCAGATCAGAATACCCGGTACAGTATTATTTTGAATTTAAAGACGACCAGGGTAAGGCCTGGCTTTATCCAGGATTCAGTGAAAACCTGGATAATCAACCATACTTTGTTTTACGTAATACTTAAAGTAATATTAAAAATGATTAATAAATCGTTATTCCGATATCTTACTGTCCGATTAAGTTTAGGGCTGGTAATGATTGGAAGTGGAATCATGACATTTGCCCGGACAGCCGGATATCAACTATAGTCAGGATACCGTAGTGTTAAAAGTTGATCTGTCAGCTGAGACAGGCAAAATGAATCCTGCATGGGCATGGTTCGGATATGATGAGCCAAATTACACCTATATGAAAGATGGTAAAAAACTTCTTTCAGAAATTGCAGCGCTTAGTCCGGTTCCGGTTTATGTCCGGACCCATAATCTCCTTACATCGGGTGATGGCTCCGCATCACTCAAATGGGGCTCCACAAATGTTTATACAGAGGATAAAAATGGCAATCCTGTATATGACTGGACAATAATTGACAAAATTTTTGACACATTTATTGAAAGAGGTATGAAACCTCTTGTTGAACTTGGTTTTATGCCAGAAGCATTGTCTACCAATCCTGTTCCATACAGGCATTCCTGGCCTGAAACATTTTCCACGGGCTGGGCATATCCTCCAAAGGATTATGATAAATGGGCAGAACTGGTCTATCAGCTTACAAGACATTGTATATCGCGGTATGGACTGAACGAGGTTGAGAGTTGGTACTGGGAAGTATGGAATGAACCAAACATCAATTACTGGAAGGGTTCGATGGAGGAATATTTTAAAATGTACGACTTTGCTTCCTGGGCGCTTAAAAAAGCATGCCCGAATGCCAAAATAGGAGGTCCTCATACTACAAGTCCAAGAGATAAAAATGCTGCCGGCTGGCTGAAAAGTTTTATCGATCATTGCATAAATGGTAAAAACTTTAAAACAGGACAAAAAGGTTCTCCTCTCGATTATATAGGTTTTCATGCGAAAGGATCTCCGAAAATTGTTGACGGACATGTTCAGATGAATATTAATCTTCAGTTGCAGGATATATCAAACGGATTTGAAATTGTTTCATCATTTCCGGAGATCAGGAACCTTCCTGTAATAATAGGAGAGTCCGATCCGGAAGGATGTGCAGCCTGCTCTATGACCCGGAATCCGTCAAACAGCTATAGAAATGGAACCCTTTATTCAAGCTATGAAGCAGCTATTTTTGCCAGAAAGTATGCTCTTGCTGATTATTTTAAGGTAAATTTCAGGGGAGCAGTTACCTGGGCATTTGAGTTTGAAGATCAACCGTGGTTTGACGGATTCCGTGATTTAGCTACCAATGGTGTTGATAAACCTGTTTTAAATATTTTTCGGATGTTTGGCATGATGAGCGGAACCAGGGTGGCCGTTTCAGGTGGAGTCTATGATCCTTTTATGATACGTGAATCGGGAGTGAAAGCCAGTGCTCCGGATATTAATGCCCTGGCATCCAAAGATAAAAACGGTATATCAATTATGGTATGGAATTATCATGATGACGACTTGCCTGCAAAGGCATCCCAGGTCAGATTAGATGTTTCGGGTGTGATTTCTTCAAGAATTCTGGTTCATGAGTACCGTATTGATAAGGAAAACAGTAATTCCTACGAGGTTTGGAAAAATATGGATTCACCTCAAAATCCTACTCCTGAACAGTATGAAACTCTTGAACATGCAGGCGCACTTAAGATGTTTACTTCTCCTTACTGGACAGATGCAAAGGATGGAGTGATAAAGCTATCACTTGATCTGCCAAGACAGGGAGTGTCTCTTATAAGACTAATATGATCAACAGCCGGATTAATTGATTTACATATCTTTAATGAATTAATTTTAAGGATATGAAACCAAAAATATTATTATCCGGGTTATTCCTGGGTCTGGCATTTATCTCATGCATGACTGAAAAGAAAATGTCAGACCAATCAGCAATTAAAGGAGCTGCTCATGATTATCTGACAATTGACGAAGCAATCTCCGCCCTGAAAGTCCATGAGGCGGCAGCTCCATTGGCTGCTGATCCTGGAGTATCCCCAAAATTACCTGCTTCCTTTAGTCCCCCATATAGATCTATTGAACCAATTAAGCTCTTTGATAATCTATATTTTGTCGGCACAACCACTGTTGGAGCGTTTATTGTGGATTCGGGTGATGGATTAGTTATGCTTGATACCGGCAATGGTGATGCAGACATTGCAATGATGGTTGAAGATATGAAAAAGCTGGGACTAGATCCTTCCAGGATAAAACTCATATTCATCTCACACGAACATTTTGACCATTATGGTGGAGTCCAATATCTTAAAAGGAATGTATGTCCTGATGCTAAAGTTGCAATGAGTCTGGCAGGATGGAATTTATTGCAAACTGTTCCGTCGGAATGGGCTTATATTGGAACAAGACCACAATCAATTGACATTTATCTCCTTGATGGAATGAAAATTAAAACCGGATCTGTGATATTTCAGATTATTGCAACACCAGGTCATAGTCCGGGATGTTTGTCCTTCATCTTTCCGGTAACCGACAATGGAGAAACTCACATGGCGGGAATTATGGGGGGATCTGCCGTGTGGCCTACCCAGGTTGAAACAAGACTTTACAAATCTTCGATCGAATATTTTAAAGCATTTGCTCAGGCGGCAAAATGCGATGTTGGCCTGGCATTTCATTCGCAGGAGTCAGATTTTGCTCAACTTCGGATACGAAAACCAGGCGAACCTAATCCATTGGTGATAGGGCAGGAAAAGTTTGATAAGGTATTTCTGCAAAAATATAGAGACAGGTATCAGAAAATGCTTGAATCAGGAGATCTTAATCCATACAAACCTTTATAAAAAGATGAGTCTTTACTTATAAACCCAAAACAATTATGAGACAAACAAATTGCTTTCTGTTATCAGCATTGCTGATAATATTTTTTGGATCAGTGTGAATTTGAACGAAAATTTAAAGTTTTTGATGATAAAACGTTAAAGTGGTTTGTCAAAAGTGTATTTCTTTTGCATAAATATTTAAAATCATGAAAAAAGTAATTTTTATTGTAACCGTAATATTGATTTGTGGTTTAGCATCAGCCCAGCCGGGCCGTGTTCCGCAGGTAGAACCACTTCCGGAAGGATTTAAACCTGCTTCAACCAATACTTTTCTTTCATTGTACCCGGGCGTTAATCCGCAGACGCGTCAGGCTGTTTTCAGAGTCGTAGCACCAACTGCTCACAAGGTTCAGGTCGATCTTGCCGGCAAGAGATACGACATGACAAGAAATGAAAAAGGAATCTGGACATGCGTATCCGACCCTCAGGTTGTTGGCTTTCATTACTATTCCATCTGGATCGACAGCGTCGCGGTTATGGACCGGAATACAGAAGCTTTCTTCGGCAGTAACTGGGAATCATCAGGAATTGAGATTCCCGAAGGGCCTGAAGGAGATTATTACAGGTTCAATAATAACATTCCTCATGGACAAATCCGTTCGATTTACTATTGGTCGGAAGTCAATGGTATGGAGCGCCATTGCAATATTTATGTTCCTGCTGAATATGAGACGAATCCGTCAAAGAAATATCCGGTACTGTACCTGCTTCACGGTTGGGGTGAGGATGAAAACGGCTGGTCCAACCAGGGTCATATGGGTAACATCATGGATGGTTTGATTGCATCACGGTAAGGCTGTTCCCATGATCGTAGTGATGGACTGCGGCGATTTCAAGGCCAATTCCGATGTCCGTAAACCTATGATGAGCGATGTGACCCAGGTCTACATCAAGGACCTGATACCTTATATCGACAAGACCTTCCGTACCAGGACCGACAGGCAGAACCGGGCTATGGCGGGATTGTCAAGAGGCGGCATGCAGACCACAACCACTGTCTTCAATAACATGGACAAATTTGCCTGGATGGGTACATTCAGCGGATTCTTCATGGGCATGAGTATGGGTCCCAGGCCGTCGGGAGGAAATACTCAACCGCCCAGCATGAGTCAGCAAATTGAAACCGCTTTCAACGGTGTCTTTAAAGACGCTGCGGCTTTCGACAAACAGATGAACCTGCTGTTCATCAGCACCGGTACCGAAGAACGCAGTCCCAGGGAGCAGGTTGAAGCCCTCAAGGCTCATGGCATCAAGCACATTGTTTTCCACGAATCCCAGGGTACTGCCCACGAATGGCTCACATGGCGCAGAGCCCTTAATGATTTTGCTCCCAGGTTATTTAAATAAGAAAATATTTTTGTCAATAAAATCCCTGTACTTAAAATGCGGGGATTTTTTCAATCAGGAAGTAGAAACTTATGAAAAGCACAGACATTTCCTTAAGGAATCCTAAAGCACTTAGTGCGATTTTGCTCATCCTTGTATGCCTTGTTTCCCATTCCCAGGAGTCAGGATCTGTTCTGACGGGCTCCGGGGTATCTGTTTTACTGGTTGATACTGACAGACCCATCGGAAGGATCAGCGAAGGTGTGTATGGACAGTTCCTTGAACACATCAATCATTCTGTCGTTGATGGACTCTATGCTGAACAGGTACAGGGAAACGGATTCGAGGGGAAGGATTTCGAAACTTACTGGAAGCCATATGGAGAAAATGGATCAGTGACAGTTGTTAAGACAGATTTTAAAAACGGGGAACAGAGCATTCAATTTAAAATAAAGAAGGCTTCAGCAGGGATTCGACAGGGTCGCATTTATTTACAGGAAGGATATACTTATAACGGATCTCTGTGGGTAAATAGTGTTGATGGCTCCCCGAAGCTCACTATCAGGCTGAGGGATAATTCAGGCAGATTAATTAAGGAGATACCTTTGAGAGTCTCTGGCAGAGGTTGGAGAGAGGTATCTTTCTCGTTTTACTGTACCAAAACAGATACTCAGTCATCATTGGAGATTGAAGCCAGGGGAACATCCCGCCTTCTTCTGGATTTTATATCGCTGATCCGTGAAGATATCCTTAAAAGCGGGATGATGCGCCCTGACCTGTTTAATGCAATTAATAACCTGAAGCCACCCTTCATAAGATGGCCCGGCGGATCATTTGCCTCAACCTATAGATGGAAGGATGGTATCGGTCCACGTGAATCACGTAAATATCATCCCAATGTGATATGGGGCGGATATTCCGACTATTATGGTTTCGGAACGGATGAGTTTATGGAATTCTGCAGGCAACTAAATACAGAACCGTTAGTTGTTCTTCCTGCCACGAACACTAATCCTGAAGATGTGCAATATGCAATGGATTGGGTTCATTATCTGAACGATCCCGTCACTACCGAGTTAGGTAAACTAAGAGCTTCAAACGGACACCCCGAACCTTATGGTGTAAAATATTTCCAGATAGATAACGAACCTATGAACCATAACTTTACTCCGGAACAATATGCCGATATCGTCAATGTTTATGGGAGTGCACTTAGAAAAATTGCTCCGGAAGCAAAAATAGTCGCATGTGGTCAGAAAAGATCGAATGACCTCAACTGGAGCCAGAAAGTAATTGATATTGCAGGAGATAATTTTGATATACTTGGTTGTCATAACTACGAATATGAAAATGAGAATTTCCAGACCGGACTTTTCAGAATAGAGAATTACCTTGTAAAGCTTCGCGATTTTATCAGGAACTCAAAACATCCCGATATCAGGCTTGCTGTTCTTGAATGGGGTCTTTGCCGTACATACGATTGGAGAGCAGGACTTCATACAGCAGGTACCCTGATAATGTATGAAAAGCTGGGTGAGGAGCTCAGTATGACATGTCCGGCACTTCTTATGCGAAACACAACCGATGATCCTACCTGGACAGCCTTTATTTACCACGATCACGTTTCCTGGTTTCCGGGAGGAGGTTATGTGGTTGAAAAGCTATTCCGGGAGCATTTTACTGAAATTTACCTGGCCTCAGCATCAGGAACCTTCAGTGATATCAAAAACAGGAACCTGTTCTTCGACGATATTTCACAGATGAAACCGGAAGACTGGAAGCCCGGTACAATGGATGCAATAGCTAGCTGTTCAGTCGACAGGAAGCATGTAATTATAAAGGCAGTTAACTATGATAATTACAGTAATACTCTGCTCACAAGGCTCCAGGGATCAACAATTACCGGTAATGCCGATGTCAAAATCTTTACTTTGAAAGCCGGATTGTCTGATAAGGCGTCAATAGAGAATCCTGACTTCATAAAACCAAAGGAGAGCAGTATTCCATTTTCAAAAGATATGAGTTTTGAAATTGACCCTTATTCAGTAATTGTTATTGATATAATGATGAAATAAATCTTATGTCAGTGATACATATATTTATATGGAATTGGTGTGGGATCTCCTGCCCCGGGCTTCAGGTATATCAACTGGAGAGCAGGATTTGCATCTTTCTGAAAATATTCCACGCGGACAGGATAAAATCCCTTTTCGAGAGGAATTATAAATGATTTTGTCGTTTCTGATGAATGGATGCTGTCCTCGTCAATTAATAGTCTATTTCCAAGATAAAGCCTTGAAGCATTCTTTGTGGTTGTTGCAAAAATATAATAACCATCTTCGGCAATCTCCAGATAGCCTTCGAAAAGACAGGCAAAGTTGACCTTCAAAGGGAGATTTTTAAAGCTGAAGAGGCTATCAGCAACACCGGTCTGCACTGGTTTAAGTTTTTTTAAATCAGGCATTTTGTCCCAGTTTCCTCCATAACAGGCATATTTTAATCCTCCGTTAATAAGCTTTTTTGGTTTTTGGGAAGAAGGTAATATTTCGCCCACTGTAAAACTGCCTTTTGCTACAAGATCATATTTGCCACTTACAGAAAATGATTTAAGGACGAGTTGAGCCGGACCATTTATAAGTATCCTTGATTCAGCTTTCGGTGATGTCATGTCAGGTTCGGTACCATCAAGAGTGTATCTCATTTCAGGATAGCGATCGAGCAGAAAAATGGTTGCAGGTTTATTTTTCAGTAAAATCCCGTTCATCGGGTGGAATTGGATTGCTCCGCCGGAATATCCTGAATAAGAAAATTTTATACCGTCATACATCGCTTTTAGCCTGACGGAATTGTGTTTCTCATTGGGGAAAGTTACTATTTTCCATCTGAGGTTTTGAGGCGCTTTAAGCTTCAGAACGGAATCCATACGACCGATTCCCATACCTTTATAAGTCTCGTCAATTCCGGCGATCCAGAGAAGTTTACCAGGGGGTATCTTATCCAGCCTTTCGGATGCCAGTTTTATTACAAAATCATTATTCCACCACATCGACGGATCAGTTGCAAAGTAGGTCTGGAATAACTGAGGCTCGGCAAGCAAAGTGTACATAACAAACAAACCGCCGTAAGAATGACCGTAAAGAGAGTTGGTACCATTCGTCGGGTAAGTCTTATCAATATAAGGGATCAGTTCATTTTTGAGGAATGAAATGAATTTATCGGCCCCTCCCGATATAGCAGGATTCTCAACATGAACCGGCAGGAAGTCCCTGTCGCGTTGATTTGCCTTATTGATATAGGTATTCGGAAGAGCAACAATAATTACCGGCGGAACGTAATTTTCACCTCTTGCGAATTTGTAAATGAATGGGAACAATTCCGCAACCCATTCACCGTCGGTTAAATAGATCACCTCATATCTCTCAGAGGATCCCGATTTGTAGTTATCCGGCAGGAGAACCTTAATAGATCGTTGTTCCTTTAAAATATCAGAATAGATCGAATCATTTATAACAGAATTATTCTGAGCCGAAATTCCGGTTAACTGGAAGAATGATATAAGGATCAGGATAATTAAGCCCAGCAGAATGTTACTTTTTCCCATTTCAGTGATTTTTCAGGTTATGAATAAAGACGTTTGATTCACTTAAATGCTGCTTCATCCACTTTGCCTTCGGCCGGGTAAATGATACTTATGATCCATAGAATGACCTTTTTTTGTAAATTTATAAAATCATCTGAATATGCCTGGATTCATTAAAAGGCAACAAAACCCGCTAATGTTAAAATCCGAATTAAAACCCTATATTATGAATGCTGACCTTCACAAAAAACTTCTGATATCGCTCCTGTTTGTTTTTTTAATTACCCTCCTCTTTTGCATGAGAAATACCGGCAATAAGGAAAAACTTCATACCTGGGAGATGTCTGAAATAACACTTTTGGCATCGAAGGAATACAGTAACTGGTATACCGACGTAACATGCTGGGTTGAGCTGGAAGGTCCCGGTTTTTCGAAGCGGATATATGGCTTCTGGGACGGAGGCAACACTTTTAAGGTAAGAGTTGTTGCAACAAAACCTGGCAAATGGCACTGGCAAAGTTCTTCGAATCAGCCTGATGATAAAGGACTGAACAATAAACAGGGAGAGTTTGAGGCTGTTGGATGGTCGGAAAAAGAGATATCAAAGAATCCTAACCTTCATGGTTTTATAAGACCGTCAGAAAATGGTCATTCCCTTCGGTATGCTGACGGTACTCCGTATTTTCTCATCGGCGACACCTGGCTTGCAGGTACAACATGGCGGTTACCTTTCAGAAATGCAGCTTCCCCGGAAAACTATGAACCGGGTCCCGGAATTGGATTTGAAGATGCAGTGACATACAGGAAAAAACAGGGATTTAATTCTGTAAGCATGATAGCCTGTTTCCCAAATTGGGAAGCAGACGAAAATGCAAATACCTATGCCGACTCAAACGGGATATTTTTACGGAATGCCTGGGAGAAATTCGGTTATTCCGTAAAAGACGGGCAGATGACTTCCAAAGATATGCGGGATGAAAGCGGGAACAAACCTTTCGAGATGTCTCATCAGTATAAAGGAGTGGCAGATTTCGACAGAATAATCCCGGAATATTTTCAAAGTCTTGACAAGAAGATGAAATATCTGTCTGAACAGGGATTTGTACCATTGCTTGAGAGTGTAAGACGGGATAATTGTCCTGCCTGGAAAGCATACTTTGATTTTAATGAATCATATTCGAGGTTTATTCAATATCTTATTTCAAGATATGGAGCTTATAATATTCTTTTCAGCGGCATTCATCTCGACTGGATTCCCAAAGAATACAGTCTCACAGCTGATGAATTCAATGAAGCACTGACGTATCACTTAAAGAAGTTCGGACCGATGCCTTTCGGCCAGCCGCATACCACACTGATCAACAACTCAACTTATACGCAATTTGGTCACGGACAGAATTGCCCATGGCTTACAATGCACAGCGTGGGCAATAATCCCCGTGATCATCGTGTTTCTGCCATGCTCGACACTTTGTTTAAGCTTGCACCTGCTTACCCTGCTATTAACTTTGAGCCTTATTATACAGGATGGGACCATTCCCTTAACAAACCACACGGAGAGCGTCCTGAGGTTAATTCTGCACGGGACAATTACTTCACAAGGGCAATGATGTATGTATCCGTTCTTTCAGGCGGATTATCGGGACATGTTCATGGAACTGCAGCCTATGATATAACGGCTACCGGTGAGCCGGCTGGTTTCCGGCCGCATGTATGGGACGCTATGAAATATGAATCGGCGAACTATATGAAACATTTGGGTGAGTTTATTTTGTCTGAAGGTGATAAGTACCAGGCTCTGGAGCCGGCCCAGGAGGACATTATTCCCAGGAAAGCTGCCGGCAGTTTTGACGATGGGCTGGACGGCTGGTCTTATATGATGAGGGATAAGGAGAAAAATTTTGCATTATTATATTTTGAAAATGGCTCAGTCAGACCGACCCTGAAAGGATTCATTCCCGGAGTACAATATTCTTTAATTTGGTATGATCCGATAAAAGGTGAATGGAAAAAACCTCTGACAGTAAGGACTGATGACGAGGGATCACTGACTATACCCTCTTTCCCTGACTCACAAAATCCTTCGGTTACTGACTGGGCATTGAAGATAACGAGACGTTAAATGTTTAACTTATTCCACTAAATAACAGCAGGATTATTTTACCCGCTATCTTTTATAATAGTCGAGTATCACTACAAATTTCCCGCTTTCCTTTATTAATTTTTGGCTGAACATCAGAATTTGACTACTTCCCAGAAAACCTTTTTGGGTTTCAGGTTGGTGTCGAAAAGAAGAGGAAAAGCTTTGCCGCCCGGATTTCTTCTGTCGAGCCAGCTGCCCCTGTCAGAGACATTCCAGAAGGTCACGCCTGTAATTTTATCTTTATACTCCCTGAAAACTTTGAATACCATCTTATACTGGTCAATCTGCTTCTGTTCCCTCTCAGGAGTGAATCCTATACCTACTGTATCAGCTCTTCCTGAATAGATTGGAATATCAAGCTCTGTGAACTGTACTTTCAGACCCAGGGATGAAAACTTATCAATCGATTCGCGGAGGCTTTCTTCAGTTGGATTACTGATGTTCCAGTGTGCCTGCAGACCGACTCCGTGAATCGGAACACCCTGTGCAAGCAGCTCCTTAAGCATATTGTATATCTTTTCACGCTTAATGGGGTTCTCGGTGTTGTAGTCGTTGTAGAACAGCTGACAATCAGGATCTGCCTCATGAGCCCATTTGAAAATCAAAGGAATGAAATCAGTACCACATATCCTGACCCATGGAGAAGTCTCCCTGTAAATCTTTGTTGCTGAGGTGTCATCAACAATAACCTCGTTAAGAACATCCCATGCATAAACCTTACCCTTATAGCGGGTGACAACGGTTTTAATGTGTTCCTCCAGCCTCTTAAGAGCCAGTTCTTTTGATGCCGGCTTGCCATCTTTATCCTGGAACATCCATTGTCCTGTCTGTGAATGCCAGCAGAGTGTGTGTCCGCGTACTTTCATCCCGTTTGCCACTGCAAAATCAACGATCTTGTCGGCAGGTTCCCAGTTGAAGGTGCCTTCCTGGGGCTGGATGAGCTGAGGTTTCATGACATTCTCAGCCGTAAGGCTGTTGAAGTGTTTCTTGATCATCTCGCCAGATTCGCCATCGAGGCTGTTGGGAGAAACAGCAACTCCCATGGGGAAATAATCCTTATAGAAATCTTTCAGTCCTAAGGTGGAGTCCACTTCGCCGGCTTTACCGCCTCCGCCACAACTGCTTGATAGCAATAGTGATGAAGCTAACGATAACACGGTAAAGATTGTAAACAGTGTTTTAAAAATTGATCGGACTTTCATTCTGCTAAGTTTTAAGGTTTAAAAATTGGATATCGATAAGTATGTAACTGCAAAATAATATTGCATTTCCCAAAATTACACTCAATATAAATAATTATTTTGTTTAAAATTGTAAAGCATCCTTATGTTATTATTAATTAATATAAAAAGGATTTTTTAATTTCCATAGACTATTACCTGATATGAACAGAAATGAATTTGTCAAGACAATGGCGGCAACCGTACCGGCTGCTGCTGTGGTTCCCAATTTAAGCAGGTTTGCAGAGACCGAGCTGGGGAAGGTCAGAATAACCGATGTAAAATGCATGCGGGTTCAGATTGGCAGAGGCCACGTTCTGCCACTGGTGAAGATTGAGACAGATTCCGGTGTCTACGGAGTAGGTGAATGTCATCACGACGTAACAGGCCTGGGGGCCAGGGATGTGGTGATTAACGCATTCAAACAGATACTTGTCAGGCAGGACCCGTTCGATATTGCTCGTCTGACCGAGCAGATGAAATTCCGTGTTTCTTACCTGGGCGGTAATGGAGGGATAGGTATGCATGCCGTTACAGGTTGCGAGATCGCACTGTGGGATCTTGTCGGAAAGCTTCTTGGAATGCCGCTCAGGAAAATACTCGGAGGAGGATGTTACACCGATCGCGTTCGGGCTTATCTGACAAGCCAGCCAAGGAACATGCTCGATCCGGCAGCGTGCAAGGAATGGATCGAATACCTTAAGAATTCGGTTCAGAAATGGACAGCAGCCAAACCGTTCAGGATATCCAGACGGCCGGGTGGTGAAGCACTGAACCGGCGTCTTTCCTATACCGAGCTGGAGAATAATATAAAGGCATACACCAATCTCAGAGAGGCGGCTGGCAAGGAATTTGAGATCATCGTCCACTGCCACTGGGAATTCGGATTCTTCGATGCACTGAGCTTTGCCAAAGCACTTGAGCCCATCAGGCCATGGTGGATTGAGGATCCGATGCCAATCAACTATGTCGACACATGGGCCAAGCTGACTGCTGCATCTCCGGTTCCGATTCTCTGCGGAGAAAACCTCTATACACTTCACGACTTCCTTCCATTCATTATTAACCAGGCAGTTCATATGGTGGAGATCGATATCTCAATGGCAGGGGGATTACTTGAAGCTAAGAAGATTGCTACCCTGGCAAATGCCTATTATATGCCCGTAGCAACTCATAATGTTATGGGCCCTGTCGCAACTATTGCCTCTGCTAACTGCGCAGCCACTATGCTCGATTTTATCGGTCACGAGAGTTACGATTACAAGCAGGATTCCCGCGACGGACATGCCGGATGGGAGACACTGGTTGTGTACGACAGGGAGATAATCCAGGACGGTTATATCCAGCTCTCAGACAAACCCGGGTTGGGTCTTGAGATAAACAAGGATGCAGCAATGAAATACCTGGTTGACGGAGAAAGCTGGTGGGGATAAAAACCAGGTTATAACGAAGCTCGAACGTGCCCTGACTGTGCTTAAGGAACTGAAAGATGCAGGCGTGCCTGTTGATGGTTTTGGAATGCAGGCTCACTGGAGCAAGGAGGTGACAGCAGAGAGGTTGAAGACAGGCTTGCAGACAATTATAAGGCATACTTCGAAGTCCTGCACAAAAATTGAAACACCTGACAATTATATTGCGATCATTTGTCTTGAAAGTATTTTACTTTAAAATTGCTGTTTTAAGATAAAAACAGGGGGAAAGCTGATACTCCCCCGGTTAAAGCATAAAGACTGAAATGCTGTTATTTGTTAAAGTAGTTTAGGATCACAATTAATTTTCCATTCTCTTTTCCCGGCAAGACCTTCATTTCCATCTGTCCTGTCACTTTTGTACCGACACCGAGAAAGGATAGAGTATCTGTTATTGTTGCCTGATGGCCCGAACCAATCAATTCTGCTTTGGTCAGCTCACCTTTCCACAAAACGGGGCCGAAGGTATGTCTGAATATGTATTGACCTGGTACAATGTTTTCAAAGACATATTCATTTTGTCCTTCTTTTGTCATTTTACGTTCAAGCATTTTCCCATCTTTTGCCAGTTCAATTTCCGCACCACGACCCATCGTCTGTTCAGTTCTCTCCCTGTAATAATCGGTTCCGCTGTCAAATGCTTCAACCTCAAAATAGTATTCAGGATCCCTGTTGAGACTGTGTATAATTATTGTGTTGGCGTCATATACCATATAGTTATTATAAAGTTTGTCCGGTTCAATACCATATCGAACAGTATAGCCATCAGCGTCTTTTACAGGCTCCCACAGGAGGGTGGCATCGCGGCGATCTTCGGGATTACGCACTACCATTACCTTATCAACCTTTGTGAATCTGGCTTCCCCGGGGTTCCCGAATATCCGCAGATCCTTAACTGCGAATTTCCCTGAATCGGGGGTGAATATATTAGTCAGTTTTACAAACCTCGCTTTTACAGGCTCGGCCAGTTCTGTATAATCATGCTTATTGTCCGTTGTATTATTGCTTTTGTCGATCAGAGTCGACCATGTTGTGTTGTCATCTGAGACCTGGACAGTATATGAATGATAACGTGGATTAGTAATACTCCTGTTCATGTTCATAGCCGGCCTCGGTCCCATACCGGGACCCATACCCCTTCCAAAGAAGGGTATCCGTGCATCATGCTGATCGAAGTTGATCTGCAATGCAGATATTTCGGATTTTTTGCCAAGGTCAACTGTAATATATTCTCCCGGATCACCGGTAGCAGCACACCAGTGGGTCATTAAATTTTCATCCACAGCATTCATAACATCGAATCCTTCGAGAAAGGAGGATGCCTCTGCGCGTTTTTTATTTGACAAAAGCATCCATCCGGTAAAGTTATTATCAACCGCGTCTTTCCTGATGCCCGGAAAATACTGAGGATAATCGCCAAATGCAGTATTTGAGTTCATAACACCGTCGGCATCAACAGCCGTCGGAAACAAAGCAAGATCACTGCCCCCTCTTCCGCCAAGGTAGGAAGGTACCATGGCAATAGTCCATAAATCCCCGTTTTTGTCATGGAAAGTACTTCCATGACCTGCACCGAGCATAAATCCGGTAGTTTTATATGTGAGAGGATTATGTTGTGAATACTTAAACGGTCCCATTGGGTTGTCAGCTACATAGACACCGTGGGAATAGGTAGAAAATTCGAGACCGATTGCTGCATATTGCAGGTAGTATTTACCATTGTGTTTTACCATCCAGGGACCCTCAATCCATGCGGATTCTTCAGGGAAATATTTCCGGTGATTGAAGTAGGGGAAGATCACATCTTCTTTTCTTCTTCGCTCAAAACCATTTTCTTCATAATTGCCAAAGAAAAGGGTGACAGGCTTTCCTTTCTCCTTAAAACCGTTTTCCGGATCGAGCTCTACAACCTGAAAAGGCAATATCTGCGACCAGCCCCAGTACATAAAAAACCGGCCGTCATCATCGATGAACATATCGGCATCTCCGTAATCCCGCTGATATTCACCAACTTTATTCCAGACTCCATTTTTGGGGTCGGTACTGGCAAACACATCATGCTGACCTTTATCCCCTGAGGCAAATAAGGTTTTACCGTCAGTGGCAACAGAAGGGCAGCCACCAGGGAAATCTGGGGCGCTGATGTATGTCCAGTCTCTCATATTACTGGAATACCAGTAACCCCGGCCTCCTGTAATAAAAAGATAATAATCATCCTTGTAAAGAACTACAACAGGTTCTCCGGCTCTGCGCGCTCTTTCGGAACCGACACTCAGGGAGATGGGATTACAAAATGTCATCGGTTTGTCCGATATCCGGACTGAAAAAGTTTCTGATTTGCCTGTTTTGTCAGGTACATTTTTGCATGAAGTACCAGCAATCATAATTAATGTAACAAGCAGAGTTACTGTTTTTGATTTCAATTTGTACATTTGTGGATCGTTATTACATTATTTGTTTTTTGTAGATATCGAATAATCGAAGAAAATCAAATTTTTAAACAATAGCTTCTAATTATTAATCATTTCTTTTAGTTTTTCTATCAAATTACCGGCATCGGAAATATCAGATTGTTATAACTTGAAAGGTATCTTTTAGTTATATGCATCCGATATGGCACTTCCGATTTTCAGGGACCTTTTATGTATGATCAAACATAAGAACCCCGGCAAATTATTAAAATCAGGCAAAAATTTCCTGTTGAATTATTAAAATATCATGGGAAAGATTTTATATATTGTATTAAAGAACGATCCGGAATTCAAACCAGGGAAAGTAAGTTAAGAAATACTATAATGAAAGATGATTTGAAAAATAATAATCCTGAAATCAAAAAATTGGCTGTCTGTCTTCTTGCACTTTCATTAGTAAGTTTTACCGGCGCTCCGGAAATCAAAACCCAATTCCCTGGTATTAACAATTCAATAGCGAAATATCGTAAAGGAGAGCTCATAGTAAAGGCAAAACGGGATTCACGCGTAACTGTAGAACAGTGGAGATAGTCGATTTTTATAGAATATGTTATGCACATCCTTCCATAGAAGGCATTATAATGTGGGGTTTCCGGGAAGGTGTAAGGATAGCAGATACCTAAATGTATTTCAAACACACAATAAATTTACAATTATGAAGACACTAAAGATTCTACTCAGTTGGGTGATCCTGTCCGGTATGATTACAGGTAATCTTCTTTCACAGGAAACAGCTGTCATTAAAATTGACCTTGACAGGAAAATAGGAGCAATTGATCCGAACATCTATGGAGCTTTTCTCGAGTCTATGGCTGCATACCGCGGTATTTATGACCCAGCTTCTAAATTTGCTGATGAGAACGGATTCAGAAAAGATTTTATAGATCTTATTAAGGAGCTGCGAGTACCGGTAGTCAGGTGGCCGGGCGGAAATTTTGTGTCGGGTTATAACTGGGAGGACGGAATCGGACCTAAGGAGAAGCGTCCGGCCAGAGCAGACCTTGCCTGGAATTCGATCGAAACCAACCAGATGGGAACAGATGAATATGTCAGATTCTGCAAACTGATAGGTGCAGAAAATTTTATTTGCATAAACGCCGGGACCGGCACACTTGACGATGCAAGGTACTGGGCGGAATATTGCAACTACCCGAAGGGAACATATTATTCCGACCTCAGGCGGAAATATGGAAATGAAGAGCCTTATAAAGTTAAATACTGGGCTCTTGGAAACGAGACTGACGGGCCATGGCAGCTGGGGCAGAAAAATAAAGAGGATTATGTGAAGTTTGCCCTCGAAGCAGCCAAGCTGATTCAGCAAGTCGACAGAAATGTCAAGCTTGTTGCTTCCGGTGCTTCAAATTACCCGGGTGTAACCGCGAATTACAATCCAAATGATGGCTGGATTGACTGGAATGACTATGTGCTGGATCATATGGCTGGTTCTATTGATTATATTTCTGTCCATAGATATGCAACCCAGGCATTGCGGGGAAAAGGCGAACAGAACTTCTCTAATACAATGTCATTAGGCCTTGAGATTGATGAAAAGATAGAAGTTACTCAGGGACTTATAAATAAAGCAATGTTGAAATCCGGAACTAAAAGACAGATATTTATCTCATTTGATGAATATAGTGCACGCGGGAATAATCTTACAGGAACGTTACTGCTTGCTCAGCATCTGAACTCTTTTATCCGTCATGCAGATATAGTCAAGATGGCAAATCTAACCATGATAACAGCTCTTGCCGGTATGTCGCCCGATGGTGATTACAGGAATACTCTTTTTTATCCCTTCTATCTCTATTCCCGTAATTGCCTGGGTACATCCCTCGATGTATATACAAACAGTGAAAAATACAGCAATGAACTTTTCAAGGATATACCATATCTTGACGTGACCGCTTCATTAAACGAATCGGCAAAAGAGGTGGTTGTGAACGTAGTCAACAGGCATGAAACAAAAGCCATTGTCACGGATATTGTCTTGCAGTCGGGGAATTATTCAGGAACAGCTAAAGCCAGTGAGATTAACGGAGAAACTGTTAATTCCGGCAATACCGCGACAAAGGAGGATGTTAAGATTGTTACCAGGGATATCAATTTCAAGGGCAATACTATTCGTTACAGTTTCCCTGCACATTCACTGACACAGATTCAGCTTGCCGTTAAATAATTAAAAATTATTTCCGGGGCTTTTCTTATTAAGTTAGTGGACTTAGAATTGCGGATAAATAAGTAATCTGGTTTTCATAAAGACATATTCATTCCGTAGCGAAATAAAAATGTTTAAAAATGAAGAAAATTGTCTGTGTATCGAAAAGACTGCAAATAATATTATTAGTTGCGGTTATGTTTCTATTTTCTATAAAAGGATCAACGGGGGATAATTATCAGTCGAAAAATAACACAACGTTTACCCAATTAACTCATCGAAGTGCAGGTAATCCATATCTGCCGTTATGGGAGCATTTGCCCGACGGTGAGCCGCGTGTTTTTGAAGATCCTGACAAACCAGGGAAATACCGCATCTATATTATCGGATCGCACGATGTCAGATTTAAGAGTTATTGCGGACCCGATATCAGGGCCTGGTCAGCTCCTGTGGAGGACTTGTCGGACTGGCGTGATGAAGGATCCATTTTTACGTACCCCATTGCCGGACAATGGGATGTTATGTACGCTCCTGACCTGGTTGAGGTGAGAAGGAAAGATGGCACAAAGGAATACTATCTGTATCCGCATAGTCGTGGTCGGAACAGGGAAGCTATGGTTGCCAAAGGAAAGCGACCGGATGGTCCTTTTACTCCAATTAACATGACTGAAGATGGTCTGAGTACTTTACCAGGAAGTATCATGGGATTCGATCCGTCAGTATATATTGAATACATCACTGACCAGAAAGACCCCGATTATGAGATCGGTTTCAGAGGGTACGGGTTCTGGGGATTCCAAAGGTCATCTGCAGGTCAGTTGGATCAGAAAACCATGTATTCGCTCAGGCCCGGAACCGAGTCCATTGGCTATCTTATTCCTGCCAGTTCCAGATACGGTGTTGTTAGAGACCCGCAGGGAACAATCTATCCCGCCGTCTATGAGGGTGAAGATCTTGGTTCATTCAATTTCTTTGAAGCCTCATCCATTCGTAAGGTAGGAAATAAATATGTATGTGTTTATAGCGGATATTCAGGTCCTGATTATGGGCTTAGCAGTACCAACTCAGCGTTACGTTATGCCTACGGTGACTCTCCGCTTGGTCCGTGGAAAAGTGGCGGCGTTCTCGTTGATTCACGCGGACCGATACCTAGTCAGGACGGAACCACGCTAAAGACCAGTTATTCGGGTCATAACACCCACGGCAGCATCCAGCTGATCAACGACCAGTGGTATGTGTTTTATCACAGGGCTCCAAGGGGATACGGATATGCACGTCAGTCGATGGTAGCCCCGGTCTTGATCAAATGGGATGAAAAACCTGTGGCAGAAGGGGGGAAAGTCACTATAAGAGGATATAACCCATATTCAGAAGATAATATATGGACCGCAAAGGACAGCCAGGGAAATGAATATATCGGAGCTGAAGTAACTTCGGAAGGATTCCACATATACGGCCTCGATCCCTACCGATATTACTCCGCCGGATATGCTTGCTTTCTTTCCAATCCCAGCAGCCAACAGGATTCGTGGGATATATGGGATAATAATATGCCCATTACAAATGTGGAGAACGGCAACATAATAGGATACAAGTATTTTGGCTTTGGAGGGCTTGACAAGGACAAGAAAGGTTTGAGGACCTTCGAAGGGACCAGGCCCAGGAACAAAACAGCATTTAATCTTTTTCTTACGCCAAAGACAAAAAATGTATTCAGGGTCAATGTTTGGCTGGACGGGCCATGGGACAATGATACGTGGAAAGGCAAAAAAATTGGTGAAATAAATGTACCGGCAAATTCTTCACAGGAAATTACAAAATTCACAATAGATGTTTCAGCATTTGTTGCCCATCTGGACAAAAAGCATGCTATTTTCCTTGTAGCTGAAGGTACTGATACGGGTGGTCTTTTTGATTTAATCGGACTGGGATTCAGCTCGGACAAAAAGAAAATCGTTCGTCCGATTAGCCCCACAGTAAGTATTAAAGTCAACGGAGAGACAATAGATCTGCCGGCCACTCCGGTCAGATCAACAAATGCCAACGGTATTGTCGGTTTTGATCTTTTTGAGACTACTTATAAGGTTATGTCCGACGTGACCGGAATACCAGTTGTATCGGCATCTTCGAGCAATCAGGATGTAAAAGTTACTATTACCCAGGCGGAATCGAAAACAGGAACGGCCATAGTACGATTTAATTATAATGGCGTAGTCAAAACTTATAGAGTCCTGTTTGCTTCTCAATCATAATTATCCTCCAGGTTCTTGAATTTCGGACCTAAATTTTTCGGGATAGCCCATGTTCCGTCATTATTTTAAATGAGGTATCATTTGCGGACACTAATTAAATTGATGTTTAAATATAATTGGATTCCTTTTTTAAATTCTTAAGTATTTTTTTCAGCGATGATTCAAATCTTGAAATACCAGCCCTTGTAAATCCTTTGTAATAAATTTTATTCATATCCCATGATACTTTCTGATAATCAGCTCTCAATGAGCTGCTTTTGGGGGTAAGATACACAATTGTTGTTCGTTTGTCAGTCTCTGATTGTTTTCGTATCAGGTGTCCTGACTTTTCGAGACGTTCCAGCATTGTTGTCAAGGTTGATTTACTGAGGGCTGTTTCTTTTGCCAGTTCGGTTATCGGTACCCCGTCTTTTTTCCATAGAGCAAAAATTATCTTTCCCTGAGCATGGTTTAGATCAATCTGATATTGCTTAAGTTTTCTGGAAAAAATCCTGCCCGATAACTGGTGAATTTGAGAGATCAGATAACCACCTTCTGTATTTTTTATCATAGTTTCAAATCTGACTGTTGCAGGTTATAGTACCACTTTATATAATTTGGTTTCAGTCTCAGAATAGAATAATCTTCAGAATCCTCGCCATCGGGATAATATATTTTCCAATCGTCATGCCAGATTGCATGCCTGATTCTCTTTATCTCTTACAATTTCAATTTCTCCCTGGCACATGAAACCTTGATAAAGTTCAGTATCGCAATAATATACCGACACTTTTGGATTATTCATAATATGTTTAATCTTGTCAGAAGAGGTATTTGTTGTGAAAAAGAGTGTCAACTCATTATGCTTTGACATAAAATCGACAAGTTCAGGAAACTGTCTGCTGTTTTTAAGGTTAAACATAGCCCTTGTCGACGGGTATCCCTCAGGATCAATTGTTGTCAGGTAAGCTGCAACGGCTTTTTTAATTAATTCATCCCCTTTTTTAGTAATGTCTTTATCCATAGCATTGATTTTACATTAGTACTATATCGTACAAAAATAGTACTATATCGGATTATTTCAAGATTAATGTTAATTTTTTTTTTTCTCAGAGTTATCGGGAGTAGACAAGAGGTTTGAAATATCTAACCTTGTGTTGAATAAAGACATGGTTGGTATTATAATGTTGGTAGAGGTATAATCAATAGGGTTAGAATACTTTGATTCAGGTTTTGTCATCTAAAAGAGCCTATTTATCAAATTTATTTGCAGGAATGAGTAAAGTATAGGAACTTACATAAAGTACATGCTTACTTGAGAAACTGTTAATTGGAGATTACTTTTATGACAGAGCCTCTTTCCGTTGATCAGGTATTTATCAGGCAACTAACTGATATAATACTTGCAAATCTGGCAAATGAAAATTTCCGGGTAAATGATCTTGCCCGTGAATCTGGTATGAGCCTTTACAATTTAAGCCGGAAACTTCATTCAACAAAAAAGAAAACCGTTAACCAGTTTATCCGTGAGGTCCGTTTGCAGAAAGCGTTTGAAATGCTCCGGGAAGGAACATTTACAGCGGCTGAAGTTGCATACCGGGCCGGATTTGGCAGTCCCGCCTATTTCAATAAATGTTTTCATGGGTTTTACGGCTATCCGCCCGGAGAAGTTATTAAATCGGGTCTGAATGGTCAGGAAGAAAAACCGGTTACCCGGGATATCTCAAAACAGGAAAATAAAAATGAAATCAAAAGAAATTTGGTTCTGAAAATCTTTGGTTTTTTGCTCCTTGCATGCTCACTAGTGCTGATTGTTTTCCGGATTTTTATAAGTACACCTGATGAAAAGGCAATGGAGAATTTTAGCTCCTCAGGCGAAAAGATAACCGTAGCAATAATGCCTTTCCTCAATATGACCAACGATACTAAGTGGGATATCTGGCAAATCGCGCTTCAGACTAATTTGATTTACAGGCTTGCAAACTTAGATGAAATAAAGGTCAGGCAGACAGAAACTGTCAATAGTTTACTTCAAAGCAAAGGTTTTACAGATTATGCTTCAATCACTCCATCTGTTGCCGGTGCCATTTCACGGAAGCTCGATGCAGAGGTTTTTGTATATGGCAGTATAAACGAGGCTGGTGATAAAGTACGGGTAAACGCAGCATTAATAAATTCAAGAACAAAAGAGGCTTTAAAATCTTTTCAGGTAGACGGGACATCTGAGAAAATCATAGATATTATTGATTCGGTTTCAGCGATGATAAAAAATTCTCTTTTAATTTCTCAACTTTACAAAAAATATTCTCCCGGGTACAATACCAATATTACCAATTCTCTTGAAGCATTCAGATATTTCATTCAGGGGCAGGCTGCTTTCAGTAAACATGATTTCACTACGGCAATAGACTGGTATCAGCAGGCACTTAAGATCGATTCAAACCTAATACAGGCAATTTCAGGGATATCAAGAGCATATTATGATTTATCATTATTCGGAAAGCCCGTTCTGGCCCAGGGGAAAGCCTGGTGCATGAGGTATTACCGAAAAATGAGAATGATGACTCCGGCAGACAGGATCTATGCTGACTGGCTTTATGCCGTATACTTTCAAACTCCGTATGACAGAATTAAATACTTGGACCAGTTAAAAGAAATTGATGATCAGAATCCGGCGACATATTTTAATTTAGGTGATGCTCACCTGGAAATGCTTCAATATAATGAAGCAATAGTTGAATTTAAAAAGGCAATTGAAATTTATGATAAATGGGGTGAAAAAGCCCCGATTATGTACTATCAGGAACTTGGTATAGAATACCGGCGAGCCGGGAGGTATAAAGAAGAGAAGAAACTCTATAGGAAAGCAAAAAAGTATTATCCTGACGCTCCTGATCTGCTCGAACAATATGCTTACATGGCATTCAGTGAAGGAGATACAGCTGAAGGGAACCGTTATATTAAAAAATGGACTTCGATCAGAAAGGGGCAATCCTGGTCCGATGCAGATATAATAAGTGGCTTGCCATGGATCTTTGATATGGCCGGGATGCCTGAGAAAGAAGAATATTTTTTACGCCAGGCGCTCTCCATGGAACCTGAAAATACGGCTAAAATGAATAGTCTTGCCTATTTCCTGATTGATAAAGACCAGAGTATAGAAGAAGGGATAGATCTTGTAAATAAGGCACTGGAATTAAGTCCCGACGATTACAGTGCTTTATCTGTCAAAGGCTGGGGACTATATAAGCAGGGCAAATTTAAAGAGGCTCTGGATTTGCTTCAGAAAAGCTGGGATATGAGAATGCAAAATGCAAGATATGACCATAGAGCATTTCTTCATCTTGAGGCAGCGAAAAAGGCTGTTGTAAGCCAACGATAATACTCTTCCATCTTAAATATAAAGGATTTACATGTTCACATGCTTATTTTAAGCTAATGTAGACCTCGTCTTTTCAAAAATTCAGAGGGTCATCTGAAAAGTTAAATAACTTAAGGGGAAAGTGTAATTCTTTGCCTTAAAATTGCTATTTCTCGACTGGTATTTTAGCCGAATTTTAGTACAAAGTAGCTATTGATTTCTATGTCTAATAAATTAAAATCCTTCAACTATGAAAACACAAGACATTTTTATTGTTCATGCCTTTTTTTAAGCATTGGATTGACTCAGCTTTCTGCTCAAAACAGTAAAGGTACAGGATCGGACGTGTACACCGTTGCCAAATTAGGTTGGGGTTGCCCTGTTTATTGTGATGGTGTTCTAGTCGATGATTTGTGGGGTTATGGTGAAGCCCAGGTTATTGACCATTATCAAAATGGTGAATGGCAATGGGAGACCATAATTATAAAGGGAATAGGACGGAATCTTGCTGGTGAAAAGTTCTCATTTAGTGAACAAGATAAAATTTTTTATTCACCAAAACTTGGGGATTATACGTGGACATGTCATGACAACATTAAGGCAAGGGGAGAGCATAACACCCTTTATAATATTTCTTTAATTATAAATCCATATGACGGAACATATGTTGTTAAAAATGCAACTTGTACGGGGAATAGTGATTATTAAGCACATTTAAACAACAATTGTCGGCCACCGGAAGTCAGCTCCGGGAGCTTTAAAGAAACTCACATTTTTTATTCACTATAATCTTTAATCTATGAAAACAAAGAGCATTTCTACTGTATTTGCTTTTTCTGGGCATTGGATTAACCCAGCTTTCTGCACAAAGATAAGAAAGGTACAGGATCAGTTGTAACTTTGGAAACTTATGAAACAGTGTATTATTCAGAGCCTGTATTTTCTTCCGAAGGACAGTTGATTGACTGGCTTAAGGCCCTATAACCGCTCACTATGTAAGGCATTATAAAAATGGCTTCTGGGTTTCGGAGATTGCACATTTTTATGGTGAACTTGTAAGTGATGACGTACAGGTGAGGTTTTCAGTGTAAATGACCATTACAAAACGCCGCGAAGTTGGTGTAAACGGTGATGGCCATTACATTGCCAAAGGAAACCAGGGGTACATGTTTAAATATATTTTATCACATTGAGATATACTGGTCTGGTGAACCACTTAATTCAGATTTTCTTGGAATAGATTATATATTGGTCAAGGCTGTCAAGCAATAAATATTACCTGACAATAGCAACAAGTTCAAGCCCCCGGAATCAGCTCCGGGGGCTTTATCGTTGAGGAGAGGATTATTTCATGATTCTCAAATGGGTAGCTTGTGCAAAGAAAAAGCCTTGCAGCCGCCTGATTTATTGCGAAATATTCTTATACCTGATATTTAAGTCCCTCTCCCCTGGGAGAGGGGATACCCTAACGGAGTGAGGTAGGGATGAGTCAGACGGATTAAGCCTCTCCGCCAGTCGGCGGATCGGCTTGATCCTCTTTTGGGGAGCTTAACAAGAGGTTTGAAATATCTAACCTTGATTTAGTCAGTGATATGGAAGAGATTATCAAATTGGGAAAATGCTTATTGGGATTGCAATAGTTAGTCTCAATGTACAAAGGTACTTAGATGAGCAAGTAAGAACTAATAATACAACAGGGCAGAATCACTTTATGGCTGCACATCTTGAAATCCTATTGTGTTCTTTTCCAGGACATAAACAATAATCTGCAGGTTTTTGTATATTTACTATGTCAGTTAATGAATTGGGTTTGTAGTTCGGTTGTTAGAATTAATTCTTGAGATGAATCGCTATGGAAAATCAACCTTCTATGGATGATCAGTTTCTTAATAAAATCTACCAGCATATTGAAGATAATCTGGACAACGATCATTATTCTGTGGCGGACCTGTCCCGGCATGCAGGCTTGAGCCGGTCGATGTTACATAGAAAACTTATAAAGCTTACCGGCAAATCGGCCACATTTCTCATCACTGAAAAAAGACTGACAAGGGCTAAGGTACTGCTTGAAAGCGATGTGGCCACTGCTGCTGAAATTGCCTACAAAGTTGGTTTTAGTAGTCCCAGTTACTTTAATAAGGTTTTTAAGAATTACTTTCAGGAGTCTCCTGGAGATGTCAGAAAGGGTGTTAAATTACCTCTCCAGTCACACTCCCACCATCATTCGGTAGCTCAGCATGTGACACCGCGAAAAATCAGTCCTCTGAATTCACTCATATTGATAGCTTTTTTAGCTATTGTTTCCGCAGGTACGGGTATGTATTATCTAATTCGAAAGGACAAACCAGTTGAAAAGTCGATTGCTATATTGCCATTCGACGATTTAAGTTCAGATAGAAACAGTCAATATTTAGCAGATGGTATTGTAGAAGACTTGCTTAACCGCATATCACAAATAAATGGACTAAAAGTAATTTCCCGTACTTCATCCGAAATGTTCCGGGATAAAGGGAATAAATCAGTACCCGATATTGCGGAAATACTGGGTGTTAGCTATGTTCTTGAAGGTACCGTTCAAAGAGAGGGTAATAACATTCGCATTAGTATTCAGTTGATCGATGCAAAAAGGGATGATCATGTTCTATCAAAAAAATATGACAGGAAATTGGATGAAGTCTTTAAAATACAGAGTGAGATATCCAACCAGATCGCCACTGAGTTATCCCTTGTGTTAACCGACCGACAAAAAAATGCATTGGAACAGGATAAGACCAAGAATCTGAAAGCATTGGAGTATTATCAAATGGGGCGTTTTCAATCGAATAAACGATGGATCGAGGGTTATAATAAAAGCATTGAATACTATGAGAAAGCCATAGACGAAGATCCTGAATATGGACTGGCATATGCAGGGCTTGCAGATACCTACCATCTTATGGCCTTGCAAGGATGGATGGATAAAAAGGAGGGAAAAGACAAGGCGGTTGAATTAGCCCTGAAAGCCCTTGAACTGGATCCGGACCTTGCAGAGGCACATTCTGTTTTAGCAAGTTTGTATACTTATATTGATTGGAATTGGGAAAAGTCAGAAAAAGAATTCCTTCAAGCTATTAAGTTAAATCCAAACTATTCAACAGCCCATTTTTATTATTCATGTCTTTTATGCATTACCGGCCGGCCTGACAAAGCAAGAGAGCATATAAACATGGCTATGGAATTAGATCCGCTCTCGTTTGTCATGCGTAATTACAGCGGACTGTATTATTACAACCAGGGACAATTTAAGGAGGCATTAACCGAAAATAAGTTAAGCCAGGATCTGATTAAGGATCATGAATGGGCTGTTAGGTTAGATTTTGAAATTTATTACCATCTTGGCATGGAAGAGGAGGCATTTGAAAGTTTCAAACTGTATGGAAGGCTTTTTAAACGTTACGATCCGGCTGTAGCAGAGAAAGTATTTGAAAAGGAAGGACTGAATGGACTTGTCAGAGTGTGGATAAAAACATGGCCGAATTCGCTCATGGAAGCTCGTATGCAAGCCATGCTTGGTGAGTATGAGAAAGCTCTGGATATTTTAGAAAAGTTATGTTCTGATAGAAATATCGACCCCGTGGAACTAACAACTGGATATGATTTCAGAAATCTGCATGATAATCCAGGGTATATAAGCATTATGAAAGCAATGGGTTTGCCTCACGAATAGTCTGACTTTAGAAAGGTACAATTTTTCTTTAGTCCGGGCTCAACTTAGTGATGCATCCGGATAAAATGCAACCAGAATACAAGTATGCAACATTTTTAATTCCCATTTTATAAGAGTTTGCAACCATCCTGCTATGCTTAAGGGGTTTGTTTACTGTTACTTTGTATAGAAGTGTATTAGTTTTTAAATGGCCTTCTCTGTTACATCGGAATTGACTGAGTTATTAAACAAACCTTAACAATCTACATTATGAAAACACTTAATAAGCTTTTATTTTTTATGACAATCACATGCCTTGTTTTATCCTGTAACAAATCCGACATCTATTATGATGAAGTCATGGAACCTGTTCTCAAAAGTGCTGATATGCCAATCCCCAACCTCGTTGGCACAATGGATTTGACTTTAAGTCCTACAAGTGAAACCAATTATTGGAATGGTACTGTAGATTTTGGAGATTATGGTGAATTTAGTATAGCGTTTTTCACTTATACACCACCTAGAGATTTTTCTCAGGTATATCCCTTTGAAGAAGATTTCATTATTTACAAGTTGGGAACAAACTGGACCGAGCCGGAAAATATTTATTTGAAAGGTTCTCACAAAGGTCTTCTTAAATTGGCAAAAACTCCAATTGAGTTTATGGCGAATGGAAAGATTACTGAAGCATACGTTCCGTTAGCATTTTGTATGGGAAGAACCTACCATAGTAAAGGAACCGTGGATTTTAGCAACGGAACTTGTCTCCTGGAAATAAGAATAAATTAATCTGAGTGTTTGGGGAAATTATACAAAATGAGGTGAGAATTGGCAAACGTCGGTATATCAGGATGATTCAGACCTCACTATTGCGTATCTCTGTAACCTGACAACTACAGCACCTGATGATGAGTCTACGGAGGCTTCTTATTAATGTCAGGTGCTTAACAAATCGGAGCAAAGCGGAGATCCTGACCGAAGCGTCAGGAGAAAAAGCCTTGCAGCCGCCTGATTTATTGCAGAAATATTCTTATACCTGATATTTAAGTCCCTCTCCCCCCGGGAGAGGGATTTAGGGTGAGGTCGGTGATCAGAGGATTAAGCCTCTCCGCCAGTCGGCGGATCGGCTTGATCCTCTTGGGGGTGCTTAACAAGTCAAAAGCCTTGCTCGCGCTAACGCGGCTGCAACGGGCTTTTTTGTTTCCATCCCTTCCAACAGCAAGCTGTTGTCGGGCTGTAAACAAAAAAGCCCTGGTGCTTTCGCACCAAGGCTTTTGACTTGTAGCGGAGGGAGGATTCGAACCTCCGACCTTTGGGTTATGAGCCCAACGAGCTACCACTGCTCCACCCCGCAATATATCTTAACAATCAAATGAGAACACAATCAGAGCGCCAAGATTTCGAGCATCCGCGAAAAATCAGCAAATAAGATTTGCGATTTTTCGGACTCCACTGCTCCACCCCGCAGTATCGAGGTGCAAATTTAACACTTAACACACAATAACCAAACGATTTGTTCACTTTTTTACAATATAAATTAGTATGTTTGTCACAAAGTCTTCAGTCTGCAGTCCTCAGTCTGCAATCTGCAGTATCCAGGTTTTATCAGGCTGCTGATTGCCGACTGTTAACTGGCGACTGGCGATTTTCAGCAGTTAACCAGAAATCCAATATTAACAAAAAAACAAAATGCCATGCCCCGAGTATTTAAAGCAACCGATATTGAAAACGAGGAAAAAGAAATAAAACGCGACTACCTCGACCGTCATATGCCTCATGTGATATGCCCCGACAAGGTTAACAGGGGAGAGAAATTTGCAGTAAAAGTAAGACTTGGTGAGGAGTATCCTCATCCCGATGATTATGACCATTCCATAAGCCTTATTCAGCTATGGAACCGTGAAACACTTCTTGCTGAAGCCCGCTATACTCCGGGAGTTTATGGTAATCTGCCTTCACATATTGAAATAGATTTCTATATTGTTGCTCCGGATGTCTCCATGAACCTGTCGGCAATGTCAGTCTGCTCAAAGCACGGCCTGTGGCAAAGTGAAGACAAAGCTGTCAAAGTAATTTAATTGGCTAATGACTACTAGTTACCGGCTGTTTGTTGATAGAATAATTATCTGTTATTTGCCTGTTCGCCTGTTGCCTGTCGCCTGTCGCCAGATCTTATTATCATTATTATCTTTGCACGCCAATCATGTAACAAAATATGCCAAAGAACGAAAAGAAAAAACGCAACTGGCGTGATAAATACAGGTTTTCTCTCACGAATGACATTACATTTGAGGAAGTCTGGAGGATAAGGCTTACAAAATATAACGCATTCCTGCTTATAACCTTTCTCATTTTTTTCATTATAGGTTCTACAACATTGCTGATAGCATTTACAAATCTCCGGGAATTTATTCCAGGTTATCCCGATGTTACTATGCGCCGCAATATTCTTTTAAGTGCAATACGTCTCGATTCACTCGAAAAGGAACTTGAACTGAGAGATCAGTATTTTGCAAATCTCAATGCAATTATCGCCGGAAAACAACCTGTGGATGTTTATACTCTGAGGGACTCTGCAAGAAACTACAAATCGATCACTTTCAGAACTTCACCCGAAGATTCCGCTTTAAGAGCCCAGGTAGAAAGGGATGACAGGTATAACCTGACCCTGAGTCCCGTTGCACCTGAATCAGTCACCAGTCTGGCTGGACTTCATTTTTTCCCGCCTGTAAAAGGAATCGTTTCAGCAAAATTTGATCCCCGTGCAAAACATTTTGGAACCGATATAGTGACTAAACCAAAGTCATCGGTTAATGCAGCTCTTGACGGTACGGTGATATTCACAGGCTGGACCATGGAGACCGGATTCGTTATCGAGGTTCAGCATTCGAACAATATTGTTTCAGTCTATAAACATAATGCCGCACTTCTCAAGGAGACCGGCGATCTGGTAAGGACAGGGGAAGCAATAGCAGTAGTGGGAGATTCAGGTGAACTGTATACATCAGGTCCTCACCTTCATTTTGAGATCTGGTATAAGGGCAGTCCTCTTGATCCTGAAAAACACATAATTTTCTAAAACAGGGAGTGCCAATGCCAAAAAGAATTGCTTTGCTGGGATCAACCGGATCAATAGGCACTCAGACTCTCGATGTAATCTCAAGATTTCGTGCAGATTTTAAAGTTGAGGTGCTTACTGCAGGCAATAATACCAGGTTACTGGCACAGCAGGCAAGAAAATTTCTCCCTGACTCCGTTGTAATTGGAAATGCTGCACACTACCATCAGCTGAAGGATGCACTGAAGGATATTCCTGTTAAAGTATTTGCCGGGGAGGAGTCAATCGAGCAGATTGTCACCGGATCAAATATCGACCTTGTTGTTGCCGGTATGGTCGGATATTCAGGACTTAAGCCAACAATTTCAGCTATAAAAGCCGGGAAAAAAATTGCCCTTGCAAATAAAGAAACACTTGTTGTTGCCGGTGAAATAATAAAAAAACTGATTAAGGAATCAGGCAGTCGCATTATCCCTGTTGACTCCGAACACTCGGCAATATTTCAATGCCTTGCCGGCGAGTCGGGAAATCCCGTCGAAAAGATCACCCTGACTGCCTCAGGTGGGCCTTTCCTGAATTTTACTGAAGAAATGCTTCGGGAAGTAAAACCGCATGAGGCATTGAAGCATCCGAACTGGGAAATGGGAAATAAAGTAACAATCGATTCCGCGTCACTTATGAATAAAGGTCTTGAAGTTATTGAAGCCAGATGGCTGTTCGACCTCTCTCCCGACCAGATAAAAGTCATCATACATCCTCAATCAATAATTCATTCTCTGGTTCATTTTGCAGATGGTTCAGTGAAGGCACAGATGGGCATGCCCGATATGAGAGTCCCGATATTATATGCATTAAGCTATCCCGACAGGTATAAATCGGAGCTTCCACGGCTCGACCTGAGCCTGCATCCGACGCTCACTTTCAGCGATCCGGATATGGCAAAATTCCGTAATCTGGCCCTCGCATACCAGGCACTGAAACAGGGCGGGAATATGCCCTGTATACTGAATGCAGCTAACGAGATTGCAGTAAATGCATTTCTTGCAGGCAAGATCGGATTTCTTCAAATGTCGGATGTTGTCGAATTTACAATGGGCAAAGCTGAATATCTTGCATCTCCCGGACTGGGTTTTCTTGAAACATCCAATACCAGAGCAAAAACTATCGCCCTGAACTATATTAATGAACTATACAAAAAATCATGACAATTCTTATTAAGATACTACAGCTCCTTCTGAGCCTTTCGATCCTTGTGATCATCCATGAATTTGGCCATTTTATTTTTGCCAAGTACTTTAAAACAAGAGTTGAGAAATTCTATCTCTTTTTCGATCCCTGGTTTTCACTCTTTAAACGCAAGGTAGGCGAAACTGAATACGGGATTGGCTGGATCCCGCTTGGTGGTTATGTAAAGATTTCAGGGATGATAGATGAATCGATGGACAGGGAACAGATGAAACAGCCGCCACAGCCATGGGAATTCAGATCAAAGACTGCAGGCCAGAGACTTCTGATAATGACAGGTGGAGTGCTCTTCAACTTTATTTTTGCATTGTTTCTATATGTTTGCGTGCTTTATACCTGGGGTGAGACTTATCTTCCAACAGCCAACGTAAAATATGGTATTGTTACCGATTCGGTCGGATATTCGATAGGCCTTAGAAACGGGGATAAGATCCTCTCCGTCGATAATCAGAAAATTGAGAATTTTGCCCAGATTACAACCGAAATTGTTCTGAACGACAGGAAAACCATCCAGGTCGACAGGAACGGAGAAATCCTGAATATTGCAATTCCGGTAGAGTATATAGCAAGGATGCTGAAGGGAACCGGAAAGATTGATGCCAGAACGCCTTTCAGTCCGTATATTATCTCAGGCTTTTTAAAAAAATCTCCCGGCAAAGTTGCTGGTTTGCTTGCCGGTGACGAACTGCTGGGTCTTGACGGTAATAAGTTCGAATGGTTTGATGAATTTCAGAAATATCTCTCAGATAACAGGACCAGGTCAATAATAGTTAATATCCTTCGAAAGGGACAACAGGTTGATATACCGGTTGTACCAACATCTGAAGGTCTTCTTGGAATAGGAAGCTCCCGGACATACGACCAGATTTTTGAATTGAAAACCATTAAATATGGTTTCCTGGAGTCAATTCCCGCAGGTATCAGCAAAGGCTTCAGAATGATCGGGGATTATCTCAAACAGTTCAAAGTGATTTTTTCAAGACATACAAAAGCCTATGAATCATTGGGAGGGTTTATCACAATCGGAAGTATATTCCCCGGTGTATGGGACTGGCAGTCTTTCTGGAACCTGACAGCCCTGCTCTCGATCATCCTGGCCGTGATGAATATTCTTCCCATTCCGGCACTCGACGGCGGGCACGTTATGTTCCTTCTGTATGAGGTGATCACAGGAAGAAAGCCCAGTGATAAATTTCTTGAATATGCGCAGATAACAGGAATGATCCTGCTCCTGGGCCTTCTTATCCTGGCAAATGGGAATGATATTATGAGGCTTATAAGAAAATAGACCGGAAGACCGAAGACGGATGACAGAAGAAAAACCAAACTTCTGTCTTCAGGCTAAACAGATTTATTCTTTTCTATACTTGTAAATAATCAAACTATTTATACCTTTGCGTAAATTCAAAAACTTAAAAAGATGGGAAAGATAGGCTTGACGGAGATAATACTTGTTCTGCTTGTTGTCGTACTTTTATTCGGGGGTCGTAAAATTCCTGAATTATTGAAAGGCATTGGCCAGGGTATGAAGGAATTCAAGAAGGCCTCCAAGGTTGATGTCGATGAACAAAAAGAAGGCGAGAAGATAAAGTAGAATCAATAAAATATTGATATTAAGAAGGGATTTTGCAGAAAGTCCCTTTTTTATTTTGCCCCCCAACACCCCTGAAGAGGGGCTCAAATCCTCAATAACGATCAGAACCCCCTTTAGGGGGCTGGGGGCAAAACCGGTTCGTATTTCTGATTCCTTCTGACCGGATTGAAACCTGCTTCCCTTATTATCTCCTGGATCTCACCTGCATCAAACCTGTTATTTGCCCCGGCTGAGCTCACAACATTCTCTTCGATCATTATCGATCCGAGATCATTAGCTCCCGCATGTAGTGAGAGCATTGCTACCTCCCTGCCCACCGTAAGCAAAGAGGCCTGAAGGTTCTTAATATTATTCAGCATTATCCGGCTGACTGCAATAAGGCGTATGTAATCGGGTCCGTTATACGTGCTTTTAATTCCAAACTTTTCCGACAGCACAGTCCCTTCATCCTGAAACGGCCAGGGTATAAATGCTATAAATCCATAATGACCCTTCGGCTTTTCATTCTCAAGCTCCCTGATTTTAATCAGATGCCCTATTCTTTCTTCAACCGTTTCAAGATGTCCATACATCATGGTTGCAGAGGTTGGCAGGTTAAGCCGGTGAGCTTCTCTCATCACCTCAAGCCACTCTTCTGTGGAGGCCTTTGCCGGTGAAACAATCTTCCGGACCCTGTCGGCCAGGATTTCAGCACCTGCCCCGGGAAGACTATCCAGTCCTGCATCTGCAAGCTTCTTAAGTACCTCTGAATATGACAGTCTCTCTCTTTTTGAAAGATAGACGATTTCCGGAGGACCTAAAGCGTGAAGCTTTAGGTCAGGATACAAATCCTTAAGGTTTTTGAAGAGACCTGTATAAAATTCAATTCCAAGATCAGGATTCATGCCCCCCTGAAGCAAAAGCTGATCTCCACCAAGGGCCAGCAATTCATCAATCTTTTTAATATAGTCGCTGATGGAAGTGGTATATGCATCGGGAGATCCTTTTTTACGGCAGAAATTACAAAAAGTGCATTGCGAAAAACAGATATTTGTGATGTTTACGTTTCTGTCGATCATCCAGCCGACACTGTTTCCGGGTATATGGCTCTGCCTGATCCTGTCGCCGATGAACATCAGCTCCTCAAGCGGGGCTTGCTGATAAAGTGTCGATTCCTTCATCAGCTGAAAGAGGAATCAAGATCGAGGGCTTTTTTATACAGATTTTCAAAATTAAACACAGTAAAATAATCTTAAACAGCAAAATAAATCAAATAAATATATCTAAATACCCCTAAATCGCTTTTAAAGAAGTAAGAACATCAGAATAAAAGAATGTTGAATTCAGAATTCTTAATTCGTTCGTTCTTCACTCTTAATTCAAAACCCCATTCTTTGACTTAATCCCGAGTTTCCGGGACTTTGGCGGAGCAAGGCAAAGGGTTGGGGCGCTACAAGCAGAGAGCCGGGAACAAAGGTAACTCTTTAGAAACTAAACAATCAATAATTTAATTAACTTTACTTCCTTATAAAATTAGGATGAAATAAATGAAGCCTGAAATACTCAAAATATCACAAATATCTCCTGATCAGTCTGTTGTTTGTATTATTGGAAAGGATGAAATACCGGAATGGCTGAGCCTTTCAAAATCGGAAAAAGAATTTGCATTAAAGCAAATCCTTGCCAAAGAGGAGTACATTATTATCAATTCCTACTACAAGAATACGTACATTATAAGATTACATGAAACCGGCTCAGGATTCAAAATTAAAGAGGAGCTCAGGAAAACTGCATTTAACCTCAGGAAACTGATCAGATCAAATAATCACTCCGAACTGGTTATTGCTTCGTATGAGACTTTCAATGGGGTTCTTGAAGCTTTTACCGAGGGATTGCTCCTGAGTTTTTATTCTTTTGACAAATATAAAACCAGGAAAGAAGAGAGTGAGAAAAAGAATTACCCGTCGAAGCTCCTCCTGTTCAACGGACCGGATGATGCTGACCTCAAATGGCTGATTGATCTGACTGATTCTGTTTACATTATCCGTGATCTGATAAATGAACCCGTTAACCATCTCAATGCCCAGACACTGGCTGAAGAGATCAGGAAAATCGGCAATATGGCAGGATTTAAGGTTGAAGTTCTGAATAAGGGAAAGATCGAAGCCCTGAAAATGGGTGGATTGCTGGCTGTCAATAAAGGAAGCGTCGATCCTCCGGTATTCTGTATCCTTGAGTGGAAACCAGAGGAAGTTCTTAACAATAATCCGCTTATTCTTATCGGCAAAGGTATCGTATATGATACCGGCGGGCTGAATATCAAGACAGGGGATCATATGGATAATATGAAAAGTGATATGGCTGGTGCCGCAGCCGTTGCAGGCGTCCTTTACACAATAGCCAGGACCGGAATTCCCCTTCATGTGGTAGGGCTGATCCCTGCTACTGACAATCGCCCCGGAGGAAATGCATACGTTCAGGGGGACATCATTACAATGTATAACAAAATGACCGTTGAGATTGGTAATACTGATGCCGAAGGACGTCTTATCCTTGCTGATGCAATAAGCTATGCATCAAAATATAAGCCTGAACTTATTATTGATATCGCGACACTTACAGGTTCAGCTGCCATGACCTTCGGGATTCAGGCTATTGCGGTCATGGGCAATGCCGACCGGAAATATTTCAGACTTCTTGAAGAGAGCGGGAATGAGGTTTATGAGAGAACAGCCGAATTGCCCTTCTGGGAAGAATACGGGGAGTTGATAAAATCAGATATTGCTGATATTAAAAATGTCGGCGGGAGGGAAGCTGGCGCTATTACAGCCGGTAAATTCCTGGAGAATTTTGCTGAATATCCTCTGATTCACATGGATATTGCCGGACCGGGTTCTCTGAAAAAGGACGATTTTTACAGGTTAAAAGACGGACCTGGATCCGGTTTGAGACTGCTTTCGACATTTCTGAAAAGGTATGCAGCAACATTTAAGGTAAAGTAAAAGAATTATTATGGAGAGGAAAACAATAATTGCCGGGATCTCACATGGCGATATTAATGGTATTGGGTATGAGGTTATCATAAAAGCTCTCATGGAAAGCACCATAAATGAGATATGTGTCCCCGTGGTTTATGGTTCGCCAAAAGTGGCGGCATATCACCGGAAGGCATTGAATATTAATAATTTCAGCTTTAACAATATCCGTTCAGCTGAAGAAGCAAATCCCAAAAGGGCAAACCTTATAAATTGCCTGGATGACAATATAAGGGTTGAATTGGGAAAATCGACTCCCCAGGGCGGTGAAGCTGCCCTTATCTCTCTTGAGAAAGCCGTAAGTGACATTAACAACGGTAAAATTGACGTTCTTGTTACAGCACCAATCGACAAGAAGAATATTCAGTCAGAAAAATTCCAGTTTAGCGGGCACACCGAATATCTGAAATCCAAAGCAGGTGCCGGGGATGTCCTTATGTTCATGATCGGCGAAAGCGTCAGGATAGGTGTGGCAACCGGTCATGTGCCGCTTAGCAAGGTACCGGCGATGATAACCCCGGACCTGCTTCTCAGCAAGCTCAGGCTGATGAATCAATCACTGATCATTGATTTTGGAATACGCCGGCCGCGGATCGCAGTCCTTGGTCTTAATCCTCATGCAGGCGATGACTCCTTGCTGGGTACTGAGGAAGCAGAAGTGATAACTCCGGCAATTCAACAGGCCCTGAAAGAGAACATGCTGGTCTTCGGGCCTTTCGCGGCTGACGGATTTTTCGGGGCAGGATCATTTGCCAAATTTGACGGCATTCTGGCAATGTATCACGATCAGGGTCTTACTCCTTTTAAAGCCTTGTCATTCGATACCGGTGTGAATTTTACCGCAGGACTACCTTTTGTCAGGACTTCACCAGTCCACGGAACTGCTTTTCAGATCGCGGGAAAAGGTGAAGCTTCGGAAAACTCATTCCGCCAGGCAATCTATCTTGCCTGTGATATTTTCAGGAACAGGCAGATGTACGCTGAAATCGCACGCAATCCGCTGAGGCACCAGGAAATAGAGATCCATGCTGACCGTGTTGACGAACTGCCGCCTGAAATATTTAATCAGGAACAACCATTATGATAGATTATATAAAAGGGAAATTAACAGAAGTGACTCCGACCTTCATTGTGATCGATAATGGAGGCACTGGATATTTTGTAAGCATCTCCCTTTCAACATTTACGAGGCTTGAGGGCAAGGATGAATGCAAGATCCTTGTTCATGAGATCATACGGGAGGACAGTTACCAGCTTTTTGGATTTGCAGATAAGGAGGAACGGGATATTTTCAGGTTGCTTATATCTGTTACAGGCGTTGGAGCCAGCACTGCAAGAATGATGCTTTCTTCCCTGAGTTATGATGAAATAGAAAAGGCTATCCTCGGATCAGATGTCAATACTTTAAAGAGTGTCAAAGGGATAGGTTTAAAGACCGCACAAAGGATAATTGTTGACCTTAAAGATAAGCTTGGAAAACAGTCCGGAACCGGCGAAATATTTGCATTTACAAACAATACTAAACGTGAAGAGGCGTTATCAGCTTTAGTGATGCTTGGGTTTGGCAGAAGCGCTGTCTTAAAAGTCCTTGACAGGATAATCAGAGAGGAGAAAAACCTGACTGTCGAGGATATGATCAAGAGAGCCCTTAAGAGCCTGTAAATAAGAATATAAGTCGACTTGGGATCAGAGATATCATATAATAATCTGCTGAAATTTTCATGTTTTGTAATATTCGCTTCTCTTATCCTCCGATCGACTGAAGCAAATAGTCAGATTCCTGTCCGGTCTTTGCAAACCGATACAGTAAGAAAGTCCCCTCTAAAACTCAAAGATGTTTCAGGAAATCCCTATGAGCCTGCCCAGAAGGCTCCGCTGTTTCTATATAATCCGTCAAATATCAAGTCGACCATCATTTATGATCCCGACAAGAACGAATATGTGATATATCAGAAAGTCGGGACATTCGATTACCGGACCCCGGTGCACATGTCTCCGGATGAGTTTCGCAAATACCAGTTCAACAAGGATATGCGCGACTACTGGCAATCGAGGATATCAGGTGAGACGGCTGGTTTCAAATCAGGCCTGATCCCCCAGATAGAGATCGGCGGCGAGACGTTCGACAAAATATTCGGAAGCAATGTCATTAATATTATTCCCCAGGGATCAGCAGAGCTTATATTTGGCATTAATATTTCCCGCACTCAGAATCCCACTCTCTCAGAAAAGCTCCAGACCATTCCGACATTCGATTTCAAGGAAAAGATAATGATGAATGTGACCGGTACAATTGGTGATAAGATGCAGCTTGGGGTCAATTATAACACCGATGCCATGTTCGAATTTGAGAACAGGACCAAACTTCAGTATGCAGGGAAAGATGATGAGATCATTAAAAAGATTGAGGTAGGGGATGTCACGCTTCCGCTTCCCGGGACTTTGATAACAGGCAGTTACAGCCTTTTCGGGCTGAAGACCGAAATGCAGTTCGGGAAACTGAACGTTACAACTGTCCTTTCCCAGCAGAAAGGCGAAACATCGACAATAGATGTTAAAGGCGGTGCCCAGATAAGCGAATTTGAGATATATGCTGATGATTATGAAGCAAACCGCCACTTTTTCCTGTCCCATCATTTCAGGGATATCTACAATGATGCATTAAAAAACCTTCCTGTTGTCAGCACTGGACTTAATATCAGCCGGATCGAGGTCTGGGTCACAAATAAAACAAGCAGTTTTGAGGAGACAAGGAACATTGTAGCTTTAGCGGATCTTGCAGAGAACAGCAGTCATATTTACAACAAAGTACCTGACTTCCAGGCATCACCGGGAGCAGTGAGATTTCCTGATAATTCCTCCAACGGGCTCTATGGACAGCTTCTGACAAATTACACTGCAATGAGAGATGTTGACCAGGTCACAACAGCTTTCAATTCGTTATATCCGGGTTTCCAGATTGGACGCGATTTTGAGAAAATTGAGAATGCCAGGAAGCTTAACGAAAGGGAATACACCCTGAACAGCCAGCTTGGTTATATTTCTCTTAATTCTGCCTTAAACACCGATGAAGTGCTTGCCATCGCCTTTGAATATACCCTGAACGGACAGGTATATAAGGTTGGTGAATTTTCTACCGACGGTATAACAGCCCCGCAGACACTGATCCTTAAACTGCTTAAGGGAACTACCCTCAGCCCGAAATATCCCACATGGAACCTGATGATGAAAAATATCTATTCGCTTGGGTCCGGCCGACTTGAAAGCGGAGATTTTCAGCTGAATATCCTTTATGAGGATGATAAAACGGGAAATTCAATTAACTATCTTCCCGAAGGCAAAACAGCAAACAGAGTGCTCCTGCAGGTACTCGGACTGGATAATCTTAATTCACAGCTCGATCGCGAATCTGACGGATACTTTGACTTCATTGATGGCGTAACCGTAATGGTCAGCAGGGGAAAGATAGTATTTCCTGTTACGGAACCCTTCGGAAGTTATCTCAGAACCCAGATCGGTGACAATCTGACAGCTGACAAGTATGTATTTCAGGAACTATATGATTCGACTCAGACCATAGCCCGGCAGATGGCTGAGAGGAACAAATTCAAGATGACGGGTCAGTACACTTCAGAGTCAGGATCCGAGATCAGGCTCAACGCAACAAATATTCCCGCAGGATCAGTAATTGTTACAGCAGGAGGAGTGACCCTGACTGAAAACACCGATTTTACAGTCGATTATAATTTAGGGGTTGTTACAATAATTAACGCGGCACTTATTGAATCACAAACACCCATCCAGGTCTCGCTCGAGAGCAACCAGTTCTTCGGTTTCCAGACCAAAACCCTGGTAGGTACTCATCTCGATTACAGGTTCTCAAACAATTTTAATATCGGAGGTACGATACTGCATCTTAACGAACGGCCATATACCCAGAAGGTTAATTTCGGTGAAGAGCCGATATCAAACACTATCTGGGGTCTTAATGCATCCTACAGGGGAGAATCGCAGTTTCTTACAAAGCTTATTGACAAGATCCCTCTTCTCGAAACCAGGACACCATCAAGCATCTCTTTCAACGGGGAATTTGCCGACCTGATCCCCGGCCATTCCCGTGCCATCTCAAATGCAGGCAATTCCTATATTGACGATTTTGAATCGAGTGAAATACCCCTGGATCTTAAATCATTCAATGCCTGGTCAGTATCAAGTATTCCCCAGGGACAGGACCAGCTCTTCCCTGAAGCAAGGCTGAACAATAACCTGACCAGCGGGAACAACAGGGCTAAAATTGCCTGGTATGTCATCGATCCTCTCTTCCTCCGGAATGGTTCTTCAACACCCACTCACATTAAACAGGATCCCGGGTCACAGTCAAGCCATTTTGTAAGAGAGATCTACGAAAATGAGATCTTTCCGAACAGGGAGAGCACAAGCGGGATCCCTACAACAATTTCCATTCTTAACATTGCCTACTATCCCGGCGAAAAAGGACCATATAATTTTGACACCGATCCCGGAACATATTCGCGGGGAATGACTCCGGCAGGGAAGCTTAATGACCCCGAATCGCGGTGGGGTGGTATGATGAGGGAAGTGCTTACCAGCGATTTTGAGACAGCCAATATCCAGTACATTGAATTCTGGTTGATGGATCCTTTTGTCGAAAATCCGGCACACCAGGGAGGCGACCTTTATTTTAACCTGGGAAATATCTCTGAAGATATATTGCGTGATTCACGAAAAAGCTTTGAAAACGGATTACCCGGTTCTGCAGATGTTCAGAATGTTGATACAACATCGTGGGGAAGGATTCCGACAGTCCAGTCGGTCGTAAATGCATTTGATAACAGTTCTGAATCAAGGTTGTACCAGGATGTGGGGCTTGATGGTCTGAAAGATCAGGATGAACAGTCATTTTTTCTCAATTATCTGCAGAGATCTCAGGCTCTGACAAATCCCGATGCATACACTGAGATACTCAAAGACCCTTCAAACGATGATTTTCACTATTTCAGGGGATCAGACTACGATTCGGACCAGCTGGGGATCCTTGACAGATACAAGAAATACAACGGACAGGACGGTAACTCACCGACTTCAGATTTGTCAACGGAATCATACCCTACTTCCGGTTCGACGCTCCCGGACATGGAGGATATCAACCGTGATAACACTCTCAGTGAAACAGAAAGCTATTACCAGTACAAGGTAAGCTTAAGGCCTGAAAATATGAAAGTCGGATCGAATTATATCGTTGATGAGATAGAACCCACCGTGAAAATGGCAAACGGAATTGAATCGAAGGTAAAATGGTACCAGTTCAAGATACCCGTAACCGAATATCAGAGAACAGTTGGTGTGATAAACGATTTTAAATCGATCCGCTTCATGAGGCTCTTCCTGAAAGACTTCAGCGAACCTGTCGTCATGCGTATGGCCGAACTTAACCTTGTGAGGGCTGAGTGGAGAAAATATAATATCACTTTCATGGAAGGCGGTGAAAGAATAACAATACCGGAACCTGCTGACGGAACATTTGAAATCAGCTCCGTAAGTATTGAGGATAATGCTGGCAAGAAGCCTGTCAATTATGTTCTGCCTCCTGGATTTGACAGGGTTGTGGATCCGCAGAATCCCCAGCTGAGACAGCTTGATGAACAATCGATGGTATTAAAAGTGCAGGAGCTTGCCGATGGTGATGCCCGTGCAGCCTACAGAAATGTGAACCTCGATATCCGTCAGTACCGCAGGCTGAGAATGGAAGTTCATGCCGAGGCTCTGATAGGTCAGCCCCTGTACAATAATGAGCTGACTGCATTTATCAGGATCGGGTCGGATTATAAATCTAATTTTTATGAGTATGAGGTCCCCTTAAAACTGACACCCCCAAGCGATAAATATGAAAACGATTCAGAGGAAGACAGGGCAATTGTCTGGCCTGAGGATAACCAGTTCAATATTGATCTTTCGGTGCTTCAGGAAGCCAAAAAAGAGCGAAACAGGCAGATGCAGGCAGCAGGATCATCGCTGAGCATTTCGGATGTCTTTGCCTATAAGGATGACTCAAACAGGGTGTATGTGTGCGGAAATCCCAATTTAAGCCATGTTAAGGTGATCATGGTTGGAGTCAGAAATCCTATAAGGACCAGGAATCCTGCTAACGACAGCGGTGATCCCAAATCAGCTGAGATCTGGGTGAATGAATTAAGACTAAGCGATTTTATTGAAAACGGAGGATGGGCGGCAAATGCACATTTACAGGCTCGTCTGGCCGATCTTGGCACTATCGACATTGTCGGGCAGGCAAGCACTCCCGGCTGGGGAAGTATTGACAAGAAAGTCAATGAAAGGAGCAAGGAGGAGATATATAAATATGATGTTTCTTCAACACTCGACCTGGGGAAGTTCTTCCCCGAAGAGGCAGGTGTGCGTCTGCCTGTATATTTAGGTTATTCAGAGACGAGCATCAAACCGCAGTACAATCCCCTTGACCCGGATATACTCCTGGATGATGCCCTGAAAGAAGCTGATAATGAGCAGATAAGAGATTCAATTAAGACGATTTCTGAAGATTATTCACGACGCAAGACCATTTCTGTAAATAATGCAGGGATCACAAAACGGGGAGAAAAGCCGCATGCATGGGATCTTGCCAACTTTAGCGTAAACTATACCTATAATGAAAATTACAGGAGCAATACCAAAACAGAGATTGATCTGGAGAAGAACTACAGAGGAGGATTAAATTACAATTATGAGGCACAGCCTGCGAACATAATGCCATTTAAGAATCTCAAATTCCTGAACTCGCCTGTTTTCAGGATAATAAAGGATTTTAATTTTTATGCTTTCCCGAAAAGCATCTCATTCAGAACAGATGTGGCACGTTACTATAACGAGATTAAAACAAGGAATATAAATAACCCGGGCCTTCTCATAAAACCGACATTCAGGAAAGATTTCGAATGGACCAGGATTTTAGATATCAAATATGATCTGACACGTCAGCTGAAAGTTGATTTTACTTCAACCAACATAGCCAGGATAGATGAACCTGAAGGAGCCGCCGACCGCAAACGGTACCGGAGTGATTATGAAAACTGGCGTGATTCGGTGCTCACAAACCTGAAGCAGTTCGGAAGGACCACTTCTTATAATCATTTCTTTAATGTTACCTATAATTTACCCATAAATAAAATTCCCCTGCTTTCATGGATCACTGCTAATGCGCGGCTCGGATCGGATTATTCATGGCTGGCAGGTTCTCTGTATCCCGATACGATGAAGATCAATCTTGGTAATTCGATCAAAAACCACACTGAACTTACTTTTTCCGGAACGGCCAACCTGTCGGCCCTTTATACCAAATCGAAATTTCTCAAGAATATTGAAAACAATACACGGCCTGATGCAGTCCAGAGGATGAAAACTGAATTTAAAACAGTTACATATACAAGGAGCAATGTCAATTTCAGAGAAAATATCGTCAGGATAATTGCTCATAACCTGAAGACTAAAGATGTTAAAGTCAGGATCATCAAAAAAGACGGGTCAGAGCTTAAGGGCAAGCTTGAAATAATCAGTGAGAACAGGGTGAATTTCACTGCGGCAGAATCAGCCGACGGAAATCAGATAACGGTTGAGGGAAGGATCCCTAAAAAGCGAAATCCACTGACCGTTACCGGTGAATACATGCTCCGTGCATTAATGGGAGTAAGGTCGGTCAGCTTAACCTATACGTCAGCTCATGGACAGTATCTTCCCGGTTTCCTCCCGGAGGCAAAATTCATGGGAATGTCAAAAACAAATAATATGATGGCCCCGGGTCTTCCATTCATTCTTGGTTACAGCGGCAGGAACTTCTTCGATAAGGCAGTCTCAAACCGATGGCTTACCACCGATACCCTTCTTAACACTCCTGCAATCTATAATAACAGGATTGACCTGTCACTGCGAAGTGTTGTGGAGCCATTTCCCGGCCTGAAAATCGATATAAACGCAGACAGAAGGTTTCTTGAAAACGAAAGTTCTTATTACACAGCCGATTATAACGGCAATTTCCCTGACAGCACCCGTAACAGGGTTATAACAGGCAACTATTCAATTTCCGTAATATCGTGGGGAACCGCATTTGAGAAAATATCAAAAGAGAATGATTATGTTTCAAAAACATTCGAAAACTTCAAGAAGAACGCGGTAATTATATCCGGGAGGAGAGCCAGTGCCAGACAGGAGATCGACCCGGGATATGATCCTGACATTGATCCGTCGACCGGACTTCCCGGTGAGGATGAATTTAAGAACGGGTATGGTAAAACCTCACGGGAAGTACTCATTCCTGCCTTCTTTGCAGCATACACAAAGACAGACCCTCATAAGGTCGATCTGGCAACTTTCCCGTCAGCCTTCAGGATGATGCCGAACTGGAGATTGACTTTTGACGGATTTTCAAAGTTTGAATTTGTCAAGAAAGTCTTCCGGTCAGTGAGTATAACACACCAGTACAGAAGCGTTTACCAGATAGGATCCTATACCACTAATCTTAATTATTATACTGGTGGCAACGGGATTAACAACATAAGGGATCTTCAGAAGAACTTTATTCAGCAGTACGAAATAAATGTTGTAACTGTAAGCGAACAGTTCAGCCCTATGATCAATGTTGACATGAACTGGAAAAGCAATCTCACATCAAGGTTTGAATGGAGAAAATCCCGGACAGTCTCCCTCAATCTCACCGGAAACCAGATTACTGATTACCGTGTCAATGAATTGGTTCTGGGAGCTGGTTACAGGTTTGATGATGTCCAGATAATACTGAAGACCGGCGGCGGCCAGAAAGCTCTGAAAAGCGATCTTAATGTGAGACTCGATCTTTCAATAAGGGATGACAAGACAGTCGCCAGGAAATTGATCGAGGATGTCAACCAGCCTGTCGCAGGGATGAAAGTTTTTACAATAGGTGCAACTGCCGACTATGTCTTAAGCGACCGGTTCAACCTTCAGCTCTTTGCAGATCATACAATGAACAATCCTTTTGTAGCCAAAACATTCCCTACATCCAATACAAACTTCGGATTCAGTCTTAAGTTTACTCTTACCCAGTAAAATTCAGATTTGCCCCTAAATCCCCCTGACGCTTCGGTCAGGACAGGCCTGAAGGGGACTTATATATAATAAGTATGCACAAAACCCCCTTTTGGCCTGCCTGCCGGCAGGCAGGGGGAAGGGGGCAAACTATTTCAGAAATCGTTTGAAACAAAGTTGTCCTGATCCATATGCCTGAATATCGATGAATCTCTGTGAAAATAAACGATATACAGCGATCAATTTATCAATCATTTTCTGTAATTTTGGTAACTTTTCAGAAACTTTTAAAATTTCTTCGATTTAATTCAGGCCTTATGAAAAAATCAAAACCAGGATTGACTTTTTGGCAAATCTGGAATATGAGTTTTGGATTTCTTGGAATCCAGTTTGGATTTGCCCTGCAGAATGCCAATGTGAGCAGGATTTTCGAAACACTTGGGGCTAAGGTTGAGAATATCCCGATACTCTGGATAGCAGCTCCCGTAACCGGCCTCATTATTCAGCCTATCATCGGGCACATGAGTGATAATACATGGAACCGGCTTGGCCGGAGACGTCCATATTTTCTGACAGGTGCCCTGCTTGCATCACTTGCCCTGATAATAATGCCAAACTCACCTGTTCTCTGGATTGCTGCAGGAATGTTGTGGATTATGGACGCCTCAATAAACATTTCAATGGAGCCATTCAGGGCGTTTGTAGGAGATATGCTGCCGTCGGAACAACGCACAAAGGGATTTGCCACTCAAAGCTTTTTTATTGGAACAGGCGCAGTTATAGCATCAGTTTTGCCGTACGTGCTGACAAACTGGTTTAATGTGCAGAATACCGCTCCCGAAGGGCAGATACCTCTTTCGGTCAAGCTCTCATTCTATATTGGTGGAATAGTGTTCATCTCGGCTGTGTTGTGGACTATAATCAGGACCAAAGAGTATTCACCTGAGGAACTCCGGGAATTTTCGGACGAACAAAAAAATGTTGAGCAAGAAGACCTGAACTCGGTGAAATCCCTGGGGAGCGCATCTTTCAAGCGTCGGAGTTTTTACTGGATTGTTGCCGGAATAATCGTCAGCCTGTTAATCAAATACTTTTCACTTGAAAAAGAATTATACATACTATCTATAGGGATAGCAGGCTTCGGAGTAATTCAATTATTAGTTGGCTTCATGATTGCAGGCGGTAAAACCAAAAACGGAGTTGTGGTTGTATTCCGCGATCTGTATATGATGCCAAAAACAATGGGACAACTGGCAATAGTTCAGTTTTTTACATGGTTTGCTCTCTTTTCCATGTGGATCTATACGACATCCGCAGTGACAAGTCATATTTATGGAACAAAAGATCCTACAAGTGAACTTTATAACCAGGGAGCCAACTGGGTTGGAGTCCTGTTTGCAGTATACAACGGATTTGCAGCTTTAGTTGCATTTTTGCTCCCTGTAATTGCCAGATATACCAACAGGAGAATAACTCATTCTATTAGTCTTGTTGCAGGAGGTCTCGGTCTTATATCAATAATACTTTTTAAGAGTCCCAATATGCTGATTTTATCAATGGTAGGCGTTGGACTGGCGTGGGCAAGCATTCTTGCTATGCCATATGCAATTCTTACCGGTTCGCTTCCTCCAGGTAAAATGGGGACTTATATGGGTATATTCAACTTCTTCATAGTTATTCCGCAAATCATGGCTGCCAGCATTCTGGGATTCTTTGTTAAAGGCCTTTTTGGAGGAGAAAGCATATATGCGCTGGTAACGGGAGGGATCTCAATGTTTATTGCGGCAATCATCGTCCTTTTCGTTCATGATCCTGATGATATTAAAAAGTAGAATTTCCATGCGCACCAAAGCGTGTATTTTTGATCTTGACGGAGTAATCGTCGATACTGCAAAATACCATTATCTGGCCTGGAAAAAGCTGGCCGTCATGCTGAACATACAGTTTTCAGGAGAGGATAATGAACGGCTGAAGGGTGTCAGCAGAATGGCTTCCCTGGACATAATTCTCGAAATCGGCAAAATGACGCCCGATGACAGAATGAAGGAAGAATATGCCGCACTAAAGAACAAATGGTATCTGGATTATATAGGCAGGATGACACCGGAGGAGATCCTTCCGGGAAGTCTCGAATTTATTTCAGAACTTAAAAGCGCGGGGATAAAAACAGCTCTTGGATCAGCAAGCAAAAACACTCCGTTAATACTACGGCGGCTGGGTATGGAAAGCTTATTTGATGCGGTTGCCGATGGTAATATTGTAAGAAATGCCAAACCGGATCCTGAAGTATTCTTAACCGCAGCAAAAATGCTTGGAGTTTTGCCGGAAAATTGTGTGGTATTTGAGGATGCCATAGCCGGTGTCGAGTCAGCATTGAATGCAGGCATGCTTTGTATCGGGATCGGATCTGAAAAAATACTTGCAAATGCTCATGCTGTCATCCCGGGTCTCGATAAGATGAGCCTCAAAAAATTAAGGGAAATTGAAAAAAGTATCAGATAATGAACAGCTGTTATAAAAAGGATGAATGGCTCATTGTTGAGGAGGGATTTCACGCTGAGTTAAACAGGGAATCGGAAAGCATCTTTTCGATCGGGAACGGATATATGGGACAGAGGGCAAATTTTGAAGAGCAATATTCGGGCGATTCTCTTGTCGGTAGTTATATAGCCGGGGTTTACTATCCTGATAAAACCCGTGTGGGATGGTGGAAAAACGGCTATCCGGAATATTTTGCAAAAGTACTGAATGCCCCGAAATGGATCGGAATTGATATTGCAGTAAATAAAAAGCCTGTCGATCTTTCTACTGCCAGGATAACCTCCTTCACCAGGACCCTGAACATGAAAGAGGGCTATCTTGACAGGAAATTCAATATTACTGTTTCTAAAAACAGATCGCTTGAGTTCAATGCCAGGAGATTCCTGAGCATGTCGGAGCCCGACACCGGAGTCATAAGATATTCTATACGTTCAATTGACTTTGAAGGCACTATTGATTTCAACATTTACCTTGATGCCGACGTCAGGAATGAAGACGGCAACTATGGAAAGAAATTCTGGAAAGAAGTTTCCAGGGAAATAAATGAAGAAACGGGGATCATTGTCGCAAGAACAATGAAAACCGATTTCCATGTTGCAACAGGAATGTGTTACGAATTCTTCAGGAACCGGAAAAAGGTCAATGTAAAACCATCGGTTACCAACCGTGATAAATATGTGGCTATTGCTTTTTCAGCTGAAATCAGTCCCGGCGAAGGACTCACACTAATAAAGTATGTCTCAATACTCTCTTCCCTCAACATTCATAAGGACAGATTAATCGGGAACATAAATAAACGTCTTGAAGAAGTATCATCCGCCGGATATGATAAATTATTTTCGGATCATAGGGAAGAATGGAAAAAGATCTGGAGCTCGTCAGATGTTGTTATTGAGGGTGATATTGCAGCCCAGCAGGCGATCAGGTTCAATATTTTTCATCTGAATCAGACCTATACGGGCAAAGATGAAAGGCTGAATATAGGTCCGAAAGGCTTTACAGGTGAAAAATACGGAGGAAGCACATATTGGGATACTGAAGCGTTTGTTCTTCCTTTTTTCCTGAAGACAGCTGATCAGAAAGTTGCCAGGAACCTGTTGGTATACAGGTATAAGCATCTGGACGCCAGTATTAAGAACGGTGCAAAGCTTGGTTTTAAAAATGGTGCCGCCCTCTACCCGATGGTAACAATGAACGGGGAAGAGTGCCATAATGAATGGGAAATTACCTTTGAGGAGATCCACAGGAATGGTGCAATAGCTTTTGCCATCTTTAACTATATCCGCCATACCGGCGACAATGACTATATGGCTGACTACGGGCTTGAAGTCCTGATAGGAATATCGAGGTTCTGGAGCCAGAGGGCAACCTGGTCGGACTACAGGAAAAAGTATGTAATACTGGGTGTGACCGGGCCGAATGAATATGAGAACAATGTCAACAACAACTGGCACACCAATTCGATGGCAGTCTGGACATTGTCATATACAATCAGTAATCTCCTGAAACTGCAAAAGGAATCACCGGATAAATTTAAGGAGCTTGTCAGGAAAACAGATTTTAGCTTTTCAGCGGAGACAGGGTTATGGCAGAAAATCATTGATAGGATGCATCTGCCTTTTGACGGCGAGAGAGGTGTTTTTCTTCAGCAGGACAATTTCCTTGACAAGGAATTAATGACAGCCGATAAAATTCCTTCGGATGAACGGCCCATAAACCAGCACTGGTCGTGGGACAGAATATTAAGGTCGTGCTTCATAAAGCAGGCCGATGTGTTGCAGGGCCTGTATGTCTTTGAAGATAAATACGATACAGAAACCATAAGACGGAATTTCGAATTCTATGAACCGATGACGGTACATGAATCTTCATTGTCAGCCTGTATCCATTCTATTCTTGCATCGCGGATAGGTGATATTGTCAAGGCTTATGAGCTCTATCTGAGAACTGCCCGACTCGATCTGGACGATTACAATAATGAAGTCGGCGATGGCTTGCACATTACCAGCATGGCAGGCACCTGGCTGGCTATTGTTGAAGGATTCGGCGGCATGAGAATACTCGACAGCAAGGTTTACATAAATCCGTTGATCCCGGAAAAATGGAAATCATATTCTTTCCATGCCAGATTCCGCGGGATCCTTTTTGAAGTGAAGGTGAATCACAAAGCAATAATTATTAATAACTTGTCGGAAAAGAACCTGATAATAATAGTTTCAGGAAAAGAATACAGGATTGATAGGAAGGGGAAGAAGGTTGTTGAATTAATGAAATAGTGAAATAATAAAATAATGAAATAGAGAAATAGTAAAACAATCAAATAAAGAAATATTAAAACAATTAAATAAAGAAATAGTGTAATAGTATAATAATGGAATAGTGTAATAATAAATTCAATGATTGGAATTATGGAAAGATCACCTGTATACATACTTGCAATATTGCTGCTGGTTGTTATTGCAATAACCGGTTGCTCATTATTTGGAAAGAAAAAAGAGATCAAACCTCTTATTTCCGAAGTTGTACATCCGGAATGGTCAAAAAACTCCGTCATGTATGAAGTGAATGTAAGGCAATACACCGATTCCGGTACATTCAGGGCATTTGAGAAGCATCTTCCCCGGTTGAAAGAAATGGGCATTGACATTCTTTGGTTTATGCCTGCTTATCCAATTGGTGTTCTGAACCGGAAAGATGAACTGGGGAGCTATTATTCAGTCAGGGATTATCTGGGAGTGAATCCGGAATTCGGGACCATTGAAGATCTTAAAAGGGTCATTGATAAAGCTCATGAATTGGGAATGTATGTCCTGCTCGACTGGGTACCCAACCATTCTGCATGGGATAATCCCCTTACTACCGAACATCCTGAGTGGTACGTAAAAGACTCAACAGGCAAATTTATGCCTCCAATCGGCACTGACTGGACTGATGTGATTCAGTTTGACTGGTCACAGAAGGGATTGCACGATTATATGATCGATGCCTTTAAGTTCTGGGTCAATCTCGGAGCCGACGGTTTCCGGGTTGACCATCCCCATAATACGCCAAAAGAGTTCTGGGAAAGAGCAAGAACTGAACTGGATAAAATTAAACCTGTTCTGATGCTTGCAGAATATGAGGGTGAAACAGGCTTTCTTGAGAAGGGATTTGATATGGATTATGCCTGGGAGATGCATCATCTTATGAACCGTATAGCTCAGGGCAAGGATAGTGCAAGTGCAATGATGAAGTATTTCAGCAAAGAGTGGTCGGTCTATCCCGATAATGCCTACCGCCTCAGGTTCCTGACAAACCATGATGAAAATTCCTGGGCCGGAACCATCGATTCCTTAATGGGTGAATCACAGCGTGTATTCGGAACACTGATCTTTACGGCACAGGGCATGCCATTAATCTACAGCGGACAGGAAGCATGCCTCGATAAAAAGCTGAAATTCTTTGTCAGGGATACTATTGAATGGGACACCTGCGACCTTACAGGATTCTATGCAAGTCTGATTAAGCTGAAGAAAGAAAATCCTGCTCTCTGGAACGGCGACTTTGGCGGCAAAATGACAGCGATAAGGACCAGCAAGGATAAGAAGATCTTTGCTTTTTACAGGGAAAAAGATGAAAACAGGGTTGTTGTGCTGCTGAATCTTTCTAAAAAACCGGTTACATTCAAACCTGTTTTACAAGGCATTGAGGGTGAATACACTGAATATTTTACAGATCAGAATGTTGAATTAACTAAAAGTCTAAAGCTGACACTTAATCCCTGGGGATACCAGGTATTTGTGAGGTAGGCCAGGCCTCACCCCCTTATTCCCCCTCTCCCATGAGAGAGGGGGACTTAAATGACTGGTTTAAAGCCCCTCCCGCTTAAGGGGAGGGGTTGGGGAGAGGTCAAAAAAAGCATAAATGTTCGAACTCCAAGTAACTCTGTTTAAAACTCAATGCAATGCAATGGTTAAAATAAAAAATATGTTATGAAAAAACATTCAGATTTCTGGCAATTATCCTGCTGATCGCAACTGTCAGCGGTATGGTCTCAGCCCAGAAGATCGAGCGGATTGAACCTCCATCCTGGTTCACCGGAATGAAAGAAACAGCGTTGCAGCTGATGGTTTACGGTAAGGAGATCAGCTCGTTTGATGTCGTTGCCGATTACCCTGGAGTTAAGGTGACAACGATGATCAAAACAGATAATCCAAACTATCTGTTTGTAAATCTTGATATAAGCACCACTGCCACTCCGGGGGATGTCACACTGATCTTCACACGCGGCAAACAGAAACTGACACATTATTATCCCCTTCTGGCACTGCCTTCAGGACCGGCAAGAGGTTTTAATAGCTCGGATGTGATTTACCTGGTTATGCCTGACCGTTTTGCCAACGGTGATCCATCAAATGACAATGTTGACGGTATGCTGGAAAAAGCTGACAGAAGTAAACCCAACGGACGGCACGGGGGAGACCTCAAAGGGATTTCGGATCATCTTGATTATATTAAAGATCTGGGTGTTACAGGTATATGGCTTAATCCCTTCCTTGAGAACAATCAGCCTTCTTTCTCTTATCACGGATATTCAATCACGGACCTTTATAGTGTTGATCCGCGATACGGAAGCAATGAGGAGTTCAAAAATCTGGTTTCGAAAGCGCATAACATGGATTTGAAACTGGTAATGGACATGATATGCAACCATATAGGATCGGGGCACTGGTGGATGAAGGACCTGCCTTCGCATGACTGGGTACATCAGTTCAGCCAGTTCACACGAACCAATTACAGGGCTTCAACCCTTATGGATCCATACGCTGCAAAAAGCGATGAAGACCTAATGGAAAAAGGCTGGTTTGACAGAACCATGCCCGACCTCAATCAGAGCAATCCGCTTGTTGAGACATACCTGATCCAGAACAGTTTGTGGTGGATCGCTTACTTCGGCATTGACGGCATAAGAATGGATACCTATCCTTACCCTGAAAAGAATATGATGTCGAGATGGGCTAAAAGGATCACTGATGAGTTTCCCGGATTCTTTATAGTAGGAGAGGTGTGGTACCAGCAGGAGGCGCTCACTGCTTATTGGGCGCTTAACAAAATAAACAGTGACGGTTACAGGTCGAACCTTCCGTCAGTTACGGATTTCCCGCTGTCACTGGCTACCCATAGAGCTTTCAATGAACCTGACAGCTGGACCGATGGACTGGCAAGACTCTACCTGGTCCTTTCGCAGGATTTTCTGTATCCCGATCCTTCCGGCAATGTGATCTTCCTCGATAACCATGACCTGACCAGGTTCTTTACCCAGACAGGCATGAGACCAGATATTTATAAAATGGCACTTTCATTTATCCTCACTACCAGAGGCATACCTCAGTTCTACTATGGTACTGAGATAGTTATGCAGGGAGATAAAAATCGCGGAGACGGATATCTGAGGGAAGATTTCCCCGGCGGATGGCCTGGTGACATTAAAAACACCTTTACCGGTCAGAAACTTGACCCGATTGAACAAGATGCTTTTGCCTTTACCAAAAAGCTCTTAAACTGGAGAAAAGGAAAAGAGGTAATACATACCGGAAATCTGAAACATTTCATCCCTGAGAATAACCTGTATGTCTATTTCAGGTATAATGCCAAAGAGTCAGTAATGGTAATCCTCAATAACAGCGAAAAGGAAACACGAACAATTTCCAGGGACAGGTATCTTGAGGCAATGGATGGATTCACACGGGGTACTGAAGTAATTACAGGCACAGAGATAAATGACCTCACGTCATTTAAGATTGCTCCAAAAACCGCAATGATAATAGAGCTGAAATAATTTCATGCAGGCCTGGACCGGTTATCATTGTCTTATAATTTTTGTTACGGTATTTTTCTGACCCGAACTTATCCGGACTATGTAGATGCCTTTGGCGGCATAAGCACCGCCTGACGTTTTTCCATCCCAGATAACCTGGTTCATACCGGCTGGAACAATAATTGTCCGTACAGGAGTTCCATAAGCCGAAAAGATTTCGATCTTGCCTGGCTGTAATATCTCACTGCCGGGAATGCTGATAGTAGTCTCGTTTACAAATGGATTTGGATATACGATGATCTTTAGTCCTTTGGTCTCCGGAGTCACATCATCAACACCGGTCACCAATTCGGTTCGTTTCAGTTTTTGTGTGGTGTAGAGCCTGAATTCACCTGGCCTGAATGTAAACAGGCTGTTCGGATTTGTGACAGTGACTGAATCGCCGGTAAAATATTCATACCATTTTCCGGACTGGGGGAAAGCAGGGTCAATGGTTGCTGATGCTGTCCCGAAGTTACCCAGGATGTTAACTTTCATTGGCGCACCGGTCAGTGTGAGCCGTTTTGCTGGAGTTGAGAGTGAATATGAATAAGTTGAAGTGCTGAATGCTGGCTGACTTTTTCTGAGATTGTTGAGAAACTTATATGTAAGGTAAAGCCGGTGCCTGTCTTCATCAGAATAGTAATCCCATTTTATCGGTTTTTCGCCTGTTCTTCCGCCTTCATCAATGGAGACATCATAACCAAGCTCACCAAACTGCCATATCATTTTTGGCCCCGGTATAGTGAGAAAAAACAACGCGGCCAACTGCATTCTCTTAAGGGCAATCTTTTGATTTTTAGTATTATAATTGGCTGTTGCATCTCCCCAGGTGACAGTCTTGTACATAAGGCGTTCTTCATCATGGCTCTCCATGTACGTAACCAGATTAGGAACACTCCAGCCTCTTCCGAGGTAAGAAGCTGTAGTGAGATCGGAGGTGTAACCCATCGCAGCTTCACAATAATCATGGTTTTTATTTCCCCAGAGCATCATCCCATACTCTGCAAGTTCCTTTTCTTCGGCATCCGGAGCAAAATGTTCCAGTATGATATAGGCATCCGGATTTACTGACCATATTCTGTCGGCCATTCTTTTCAGAATAGCGATCCTTGAAGCATCATATGCTGAACCATCACCTGCAGTGTTGGTAAAACCCTTTGTAAAATCGAACCTGAATCCGTCAATCTTATATTCTGTCAGCCAGTAGGCATTGACCCTGTCGACAAGATTCTGGGTTGCAATGCTTTGATGATTGAAGTCAGCGCCCCATTTGTATACAGGATTTGGAGAGCTGGCATTGAACCATGGATTCGGAGTCTTCATGAATATCTGGTCAGTTCCGTAATGATCGAGGTAAAGCTGAACAAGCGGAGACTGACCGGAGCAATGGTTCAGAACTATATCCATAATTACGGCAATTCCCCTTGCATGACAGCTGTCGACAAATGCTTTCAAATAGTTCTCCGGGACCATAATATTTATCCGGGGCAAAATAGAATGACGGATTATATCCCCAGCTGAGATTCCCTTCAAATTCAGAGACCGGCATAAGCTCAATTGCATTTACTCCAAGATCATCAAGGTAACTCAGGGTGTCGATCAGGGTTTTAAAATCATGTTTTGCAATAAAATCCCTGATAAGCAGTTCATAGATTGTCAGTCCTGATTTTTCGGGAGGCTGATAACCGGTTGTTTTCCATGAGTATGGAACCCGGTCAGTCTGAAGCACCGAGACCATTCCTGAAGCTGTGTCTTTTGGATAACGGATCAGATGGGGATAGGTTTCATCGGTTATAAATGAATCATTCCATGGATCCAGAACCTTATCTGCGTAAGGATCAGCAATAATAATGTCTTTATCAACCAGGTACTGAAACCTGTACTCTTTTCCCGGTTCAAGGCCGCTTATTTCCAGCCAGTATCTTTCAGCTATCAGGTGTTCTTTTCATATATCCCTTATCACGGGCCAGCCAGCCGGTAAAATCGCCTGTCGCAAATACACTATTCTTATACGGTGCATGAAGAACAAGTGTTACTGAACTACTGCCGGTATAATTGATCCCATCCTGCAAGCCCGGCGGGCAGCGATTCTGTTACAACTGGTCCTCTTACATACACAAAGAATGAGTCGGCTGCAAAGGAGGGTTTGTCCCAGGCAATTGCTTTGACCCAGAACTCACCGTATTGTGACAGCAGTGATAGTATAAGTGACTTCATCAGGAGTCGTTCCGCTTGTTATATATTCATTATTGATGTAAAGGGTTATTGAATCAGCCGATGAGGCAGCTGCTTTTACCGATATCTCGTCATTCAGTTCAGCTATCAGCGAAAATTTTTCAGGAATCGTGAAAGTGGAATTCAGCCCTGTCTGGAAAACACTGATAAAGATATCAGGTCTGGTCTGAAGCGATCCAGTTGAATTCCGGAATACAAGGCAGATCCTTGTAACACCATCAATGGAAGTGAGTGAATAAAAAGTCTTTATATCAGGAGTTACATCAAGCTCATAAATATAATTGCCAAGATATTTCAGTTTTGGCTGGGTGGAATTATTTCCCCAGGTTCCGATGACATTCTGCCAGTCTGTCCCGTTTATTGTGACACCGGTGTGGACGTAGATATCGCCGGTGAAATTATGAAGCTCACCTGCATCTTTTGAGGTATCATAGAAGATGCTCACCTGCTTTCCGGCCGTTGGCACTGCAGGATCGGTTGTAACCATCTGGCTGAAAGATGCGCTGAAATATGTTATCAGGTTAAATACTGTGAAGAGCAGCTTTCTCATTCCATTACCGGCTTATGCCCGAATATTTCCATGTCATGTAGCGCATTCCCCTTATAACATTGCCGTCGAAACTGAAAAGGGTGTTACAATCCCAGGATGAGCCTGTGCCCCAGGAATCCTTCATTCCCGAAGTTATCCATGCCGGTTCCCAATAGAATATTCCCTTTCCTCCGCCTTTGATAATCTGCTGTGTAAGCTCTTTAAGGTAGTTGAATTGTCCGGCAGAAGTTGCCGGATAAGAAGGATCAATTTTGTTTGTATTAATGATATTGCTGTAGCTGTCGGCATTTTGAGTCGTCCAGGGATAAGCTGTTTCCATGATCATTATCTCTTTACCGAATTTTGACTTTAAGACAGCAATGGAGTTTTTAAGGCTATTTAATGCAGTGGTTGACCACATATAATAATAAGAGATGCCAATGATGTCATAATCGGTTAATCCTTTTGATGAAAGACCGTTAAACCAGGAATCGACATTTTCAGGCTGAGCGATATGAATTATTATCTTCGGTTTTATTGTACCTGTGGCACCGGCGTCCCTGACCCCCTTTATAGCGGAGTTGAGAAGGTATATCATATTGTTTTCATTTCCGTCCCACCGGTTTCCATGAGGAAGGAGGAAGCCGGGATTTATTTCATTTCCCGTCTGAACATATTCGGGCATCAATCCGGCAAGCCCAAGCTTGTGAACAGTTTTATAAGTATAATCATAAATGCTGTCATGCAGTAATGTCAGCGACAATGACTTCCAGGCTTCCGGGATAACCTGTTTTGAGGGATCTGCCCAGGAATCGGAATAATGAAAGTCGAGACAAACCTGCATTCCGGCACTTTTTGCCCTTTCAATGCCTTTTTTAACATCCTCAAAATCGTTATACATCTGTGTTCCCTGTGCTCCGTATACTTCCTTTGTCCACAGGGGTGAATGGAACAGGCGGAACCTTACAACATTTGAACCATACTGGCTGAATATCCTGTAGGGATCTTCCACTTTGCCCGAATCTTTATAAACACCGCCATGATCCAGTATCTGGTTGACATACGAAAGGTCGCTTCCCATTACGAATTCAGCCGGTGTATAAACAACACGGATTGTATCAGCCGGATTTTTATCACCCGGATCATTTTCATTCCTGTGACATGAAAAAAGTGACAGTGCAATGATAGTGATCATGCAGATGGTTCTCATAATGACTTTTTAGTTAAAAAGTAAAGTTAGCTATTCCTTACCAAACTGAAAATTAAGAGGGGTGTCTCAAAAGCCCATTCTTTATCCTTTACCCCTAAATCCCCCAAGGGGGACTTACTTGTTTACAGTTGCTTCGAAAAGCCCCCCGTGGGGGGTTTGGGGGTAATTTTGAGACACCCTCCTTATATTTGATCAATATCAGTAATTAATGCAACCTCAATTTTATTTTGCAGGTTCCATTGAGACTATTAAGTCCTGAAGGTTGACAGTAATTTTAAAACTACCCGGTGTACCAATGAATTTGAAGTTCTTATCCCCGTCATTTGCATTTTCAAAAAGCGGGCTCACGGTGCCTTCAGCAAAATACGGATAATTATAGGAATCGCCCCATCCGGCCTGCTTGAAGAAACGGAAAGTCTCAACAGCAAAATCGGTGGTAGCCTGAAATATTCCATTGCTTTTCCATGTAAGCTGGACATAGTTGGTTGTCCAGTCCCATCCGCCGAGAGCAGCACCGGTCATGAACAGAACCGGTTCATCAACAGCTGTCATTGCAACTGATTTAGTTGTCATGTTTACAGTGATCTCATAATATCCTGTTGTCCCGGTAAAACGAAAGTTGGAATCCCCGTCATTTGCATTTACAAAAAGGTTGCTGACAGTTCCGGTAAAATACGGGAAGTTATATGAGGTAGGGCTCCAGTTAGCCTGTTTAAAGAATCTGAAGGTTTCTCCATTGAGAAAATGGGCAATAGTTTTATAAACGTTTGGAGAGGAGCTTCTCACTTCCTTGTAGGCATACAGATCCCAGCTCCAGCCGCCTGTAGCTGCACCGCACATGTAGATAGGAGGGAAGACAACTGCATACGGAGTGACTTTTGCTTCAACAACGTCAGAAAAAACAGGACTTACATCCGGATGCACTGTTGCTTTGACCCTGAATTGCAGATCGACAGCTGTTTCAGGAGTCAAACCGGCAGCTAACAGGAGTTTATTCAAATCTCCCACGGTAACAGTTGCACTGTTGGCATGAGTCACTGATACCAGATCGACCGGAGAAGAAAAATTATTAGCCTTCTTGTCGAACTGGACAACATAGGTGATCACGGCAGCAAATCCGTAATCGACATCAGTCCACTGGAATGTCTGGAATGTCTGAGCGGCATTATCCATCAACAGGACAAATGTGCATGCAGACAGATTGTTCAGATCGTTCGATGAGATCGAACTGTTAATGACGACATTTTCCTTGTCCTTTTCACAGGCGGCAAAAAACGCCATCACAAATATTAATAATATCAGATTTATCTTTTTCATATCTGTTTGTTTTTAGATTAATCAATAACCCGTGTTCTGATCAAGATTGGGATTAGCACCCAGATCTGCATCAGGAATAGGATAGAGGTTATATTTGTCATTTGTTGCAACACCTGCCTGAACACCGCCTTTCCACTGCCACAGGTAGCTGCCTCCAGTGAACTGACCATACCTTATCAGGTCAGTACGGCGATATCCTTCCCAGTACAATTCCCTGGCTCTCTCATCGAGAATGAAGGCGAGTGTTAATTGGTCCTGGTTAATATTACCTGATGTGCTTCCATAAGCTTTTGTCCTGATCTCATTGACATAACCAAGAGCTGATGAAGCACTTCCGCCGGAACCACCCCGCAGAACAGCCTCGGCATACATAAGGTATGCATCGGCAAGCCTGAAAATCGGCTGGTCGGTATCAGGATGAGTTCCATCCACTCCTGCACCACCGGTCGATTTGACATTCTTCCATTTTGTAACTGCATAACCGTGGTTGAAATTGAACATGTCAGCAATATCTTTTACCTGACCTGCAGTATAGAACATTTTTCTCTTGTCAGAGTTATCTGTCGGGAACTTATCAACAAACTGGGGTTTAGCTCTGAGACCCCACCAGCCACCGCTGATGCCAAAGTCAGCAGGAAGCATCGAACCACCAACCTCAGCATTGATAATGAAGCAGGTACCGCCCCATGTCTTTGTTTCCATTCCGTCATATGGAATGGCGAAGATGATACCCTTGGCAGTATGATTATCAGCCATGAACATTTTTCCATAGTTATCTTCAAGCTGATAACCGGCATCAATCACTTTTTTGGAATAGGTGACCGTCTCGGTGTATTTTACCTGTTTTGCCATATACTTCAGCATTCAGATAAAGACGTGCAAGAAGCATCCATGCTGACGCCTGGTCAACACGACCGTATACATTTGTTTTAGCAGCCATAAGAGCAGCTTCAATTGCAAGAAGCTCACTCTCAACATAGTCAAAGAGATCGGTTCTTGAGATCTGTTCAGGCAGGAAGCTTCCGACAGCATCCTCTTCAGTTACGAATGGAACACTTCCAAACATGTCAAGAGCATGGTAATAGCTGAGTGCCCTGCAGAAAACGTGCTTCAGCCCTGTAGAGATTGATTGTGGATTTCTGGGTTTCGTTAAAACCGCGATCTGTCAGTTTGGCTTCAGTTGTTTCGACGGATAAATTCATTGCAGAGTGAGATCTGGTAGAAGATCCTTGAGTACATATTGAATATGAACTCGTTTGAAGCTGACCAGTCCATCTCCTGGTAATCTCTCAGGTTACCGTCATTCCATCCGAGGATTGCTTCATCAGTAGGCAGTTCCTGAGCATAGAAATATGCCCTGGTATACTGTCCGAATCCTTCATCAAGACCACTCAGGTCATTGTTGCCGTGAGGTCCCATCTGGCCTGACACTGCCAGACCTGCATAGACCTTGGCAAGAACTTTTTCATAGTTATTGAAGTCATTGTAGATCTTTTCTGATGTGAGCACGTCATCATCAAGCGGAATGGTATCCAGATCCTTTAACACATGCAGTGATCAACATTGAAAAGAAGACCACTGCTGCACCTATTGATTTATAAAATTTTGTTTTCATAGCCATTTCGTATTAATTATAAGGTAAGGCTTACACCCAGAAGGAAGATCCTCGGGCGGGGATAAATATTATTATCAATACCGCTGAACACCTCCGGATCAAGACCGGTATATTTGGTTATGGTTAACAGGTTCTGTGCAGTACAATAAACCCTAAATCTGAGCTTGTCCTGCAACAGATTGTTGAAATTGTAACCAACCGAGAGGTTGTCAAGCTTCAGGAATGAGCCATTCTCCATATAGTAATCAGAAAAATACTGTGAGTTTTCAAAATTTGTGTTCTCAACATTTTTGACCCTGTTTGAGAGGTATCCTGAAGCAGCCATATTTGCATATGAACCGGAACTGGAGAAGACATTGTTGTAAATATAGTTGCCAACGTTGATACGGCCGTTGAATGAGAAGTCGAGATTCTTATACCTGAACATTGATGAAAATCCCATGAAAACGGTTGGTGCCGGTTTCTGATACCTGTACCTGTCATCGCCTGTAATGGCTCCGTCATCGTTCCGGTCAACATATAAAGCCTTCAATGGGTTTGCCATCAGCATCATAGACCTGTTCCTGAACATAGAATGCATATGACGGGAACCCTACACTGTGGATCTGGATAGTGTTTCCAACACCACCGGATATGCCGCCAACATAAATACCTTTATAGGTCGGGATCATCAACTGCAGTCAGCTTTGTGATCTTATTGGTATTATAGCTGGCATTGAATCCTAATTCCCAGTCGATATCAGTGGTTGCAACTAGCTTTGCCGTTTATCGAAAACTCAAGTCCGCTGTTTTCAAGGTCACCGACATTTGTAACGATCTGGTTGGTCAGGTTGGTACCTGCAGGTACCGGAATCTGGTTGATAAGGTCATTTGTCTTCCTGTAATACAGGTCAATATCACCGGTGATACGGTCTTTCAGGAAACCATAATCAAGACCAACGTTATAGGTTGTTGTCTCTTCCCATTTCAGGTTTGCGTCATACCCACCGGCCCTTGATGTCTGTATATATTTGTTGCCAAACTGGTAGTAAGCTCCGGCATCAGCAAATGTGTAGACGGCCTGATAAGGATAGTCATTATTGCTGAGGTTCTGCTGTCCGGTGATCCCGTATCCAAGTCTCAGCTTCAGATTTGATAACCACGTTGTTTCCGAAAGAAACCTTCTTTCGAAATGTTCCATGCAAAAGCGGCTGAAGGGAACAGACCCCATCTGTTTCCGGGAGCAAAACGTGAGGAACCGTCATCACGGAGAGTGAAGGTCAGAAGGTATTTGTCAAAAAGCACATAATTCAATCTGCCGAAGAATGAAACCAGGTAGTTTTCGGATTTGTAATCAGAATCCTCATACAGTTTCATTTCATTAATCGATGTTGTAATCGTATTGCCATCCCTGTAGAAATGCTGCCATGAATAACCAGCAACGGCATTAAGACGGCTGTGAGTGCCGAATTCACCTGTATAATCAAAATAGAAATCGAGGAGTGAATTGGTTTTGTTCTGCTTGTACTCGGTATCTCTGCCCATTTCCGTGCATATGTGGAATATGACAGGAATGAATCGACAGGAATTGTAACAGAACCTTCACTGTCTGATTTATCAAGACCCAGGTTAAGTTTTGCCTTAAGGGCCGGGAAGAAATGCATTTTATATTCGAGTGTCAGGTTTCCGAGAAGCCTGTTTACAGTTGAGACATCATTATAATCATTTAGCTGTGTCAGCGGATTCATCGGTGCGACAAACAGGGGTGAACCATCAGGATTTTTCCAGAGGAAATCTTGTCGCTGTGTCGGATCCATTGACAGAGAACCACCTATTGCACCCTGGTTTGCAAAGCTGTTGTTAATTGTCATGCCCTTGGCGCTCAGTTCAACCTTCAGGTGATCGTCAAAAAATGACGGAGTGAGATTGAGTGAGCCTGTAACACGTTCCAGATTATCAGTCTTGAGGATACCATTCTGATTTGTATATCCGATGCTTACCCTGTAAGGCAGTTGCTCAGTCCGCCTGAAAAGTTCAGGTTATGATCCTGTGAAAGTGCTGTACGGAATATCTCTTTCTGCCAGTCGGTTTCAGCATCACCAAGGAGTGCCTGTGCCTGCAGTATTGGATGCATACTTTGTAGCGATGAGCTGACGGAATTCATCAGCCGAAAACACTTCGACATATTTTATAGGACTGCTAACGGAAACACTTCCTGTTATAATTTACACTGAATGGTTGTCCGGAAGCACCTTTCTTGGTTGTGATCAGAATAACACCGTTTGATGCCCTTGAACCATAAATTGCTGTTGCTGAAGCATCCTTAAGAACTGTAAAAGTCTCAATGTCATTGGGATTGATTGTCGAAAGCGGATTCCTCATCCCGGTAGGGCCATCAATATCAACAGCCACACCGTCAATAACGATAAGAGGATCGTTGCTGGCTCTGAGTGATGAACCGCCCCTGATACGGATCGTGGCTCCTTCGCCGGGAGCACCGCCGCCTGTGGTAATCTGTACTCCGGCCATCTTCCCGATCACCATCTCCTGGGGTGAACTTACAATACCCGGATTAAAGTATTCTGAACTTGATGGCCTTTACTGAACCGGTGGCATCTTCTTTTCGGACAGTGCCATAACCGATCACTACGACCTCCTGGAGTGCCTGTTCGCTCGATTTCCATTGCAACGTTGATCGATGTCCGGTTATTTACCGGAATCTCCTGTGCAGTGTATCCGACATATGAAACTGACCAGGGTAGCGTCGGAGCAACTGTAATGTTAAAATTGCCGTTCACATCTGTAATAGTGCCATTGGTTGTCCCCTTTTCCTGGATTGTTACTCCGACCAGGGCAGAACCATCAGCTGCATCCGTAACCTTCCCTGAAACCCTTATTCCCTGGGCAATTATTGCCCCGAGACGAGAATTCCAAGAAAGAGCACAGAGAGCATCGTAAAAATTCGTTTTTTCATTGGATTTTGGATTAAGATTATATTAGAATTGATTTAAAAGCTATGTATGGTATGGTTATTGCCTTAAGCACGATCAAAAATATATAAAAAAAATTGATTTACCAATTAATTGAATGCATTAATTTTCAGGCATTTAACATATTGTTTCCGCAAACGTTTGAAATGCCCGTATTTATTAAAATCAGTCATTAATCTTTATCAGAAACACCTTTCATTATTTGACTTGTTCATTACAGACAAAATCTTCGTGAAATGATCATTTTCCATCACTTTAGGAAATTCAGAAAATTTGATCTACCTTCGGACAGTCAGGCCTCAGGATTATCGGTACATAAAATGAACAAAGGACAGGTAACAATAAAGGATATAGCCAGGGAACTTGGAATTTCACCTTCAACAGTGTCAAAAGCACTGAAAGGACATCCTGATATAAGCACGGAAACAAAAAAAGCCGTCAGAGAACTCGTTGAAAAATGGAATTATAAACCCGATCCGATCGCACTGAGTCTGAAAGGCGGACAGAGCAAAACAATAGGTGTCATCATCCCTGAGATAGTTCATTATTTTTTCTCTACAGTGATCAGCGGAATCGAGGATCTGGCTTATGATTCAGGTTATCACGTCATGTTCTGTCAATCGAATGAAACTTATGAAAGGGAGGTAAAGGCTGTTCAGACTTTGCTTTCAAGCCGTGTTGACGGAATTCTCGTTTCAGTCTCGAAGGTAACAGAGAGACTATGAACATTTCCGGAAAATCATCAGGAACAGGATCCCTCTGGTATTTTTTGACAGGATATGTGATGAGATTGAATCCGACAGGGTTAGTTGTTGATGATGAAGCCGGAGCATATGAAGCAGTAAAGCACCTTATCGGCATTGGCTGTAAGAACATTGTTCATTTTTCAGGACCTCCGAATGTCAATATCGGAATAAACAGGAGGAACGGTTATATAAATGCACTCAGAGATCATAATTTACCTGTGTCGGATCAGAATATCATCAGATGCGACACAAACGAGGAGGCTGCGAAGGTTGTCCCCGGTTTACTCGGCAGGGCTGAAAAACCTGACGGGATCTTTGCGGTGAATGATATGACTGCAGCAGCAGCAATGAAAATAATCAAACAGCATGGATTCAAGGTACCAGGAGATATCGCAATCGTAGGATTTACCAGCGGGATTTTGTCGGACATTACCGATCCGGCGCTTACATCAGTTGAACAGCACGGATATATAATCGGGAAAGAAGCTGTTAAATTATTGATCGGACGTATTGAAAGGACAAATGATCTGCCTTTTCAGACCCTGATCATCAGAACTGAACTGGTAATAAAAGAATCCACTAAGCGACATTAGAAATTCTCTTTGTTCCTCCGGTAAAACTGTAATATAAGCCCTATGGAAAAATCGACTGCGGTAATATTGGTATGTTGTGCTTATTTTGCAATAATGATCCTGGTCGGTATATTAGTGATGGCCAGGAATAAGAAAGCATCTGATTTTCTGGTTGCAGGCCGGAAACTCAGTTTACCTTTCACAGTGGCAACACTTACAGCAGTACAGATAGGAGCCGGTATTATTCTCGGAGGTTCATCAACGGGGGCTTCAATGGGAATCTGGCCGGGAATGTGGTATTCCGTCGGATGTGGAGGGGGTCTGATACTTGCCGGGATCCTGGTCGCCGGAAAACTCAGGCAAAAAGAGAGTTTTGTTCCCCTGGATTTCTTTGAGAAAAGATATGGTTCAAATAAATGGATCCGGTTGTGGGCATGGGCAAGCAATGTTCCAAGCCTCCTGGGAATATTTATTGCCCAGCTCCTGGCTTGTGGAAGTATTCTTTCAGGTTTTGGAATCCCATTTTACACCGGAGTCATAATTTGTGCACTTGTTATTATGATATATAGTACATTGGGAGGATTATGGGGAATTGTCATCACCGACGCTATTCAGACTTCCATAATCCTCATAAGCATACCTGTAATAAGTATTGCTTCACTGATGCTGCTGAGATCGAACAACATCGATCCGGCGACTTTGTTTACGACCCCTTTTATACCTCACGGAACATTTACAAAGTTTATTTACCTGGTGATACCGTTTTTAATTGCAATCTCAGTGTCATACGACGCTTTTATCCGGTATCAGGCTGCAAAAAATGCTGATGTCGCAAGATGGGGATGTATAATAGCCGGCATATTGGTAATAATAATAGGCGTTCTGACCTCAACGGTTGGGGCTGCAGCAAGACTTATTTATCCCGATGTGAAAGAAGGTGTTTTTTCCTTTATGGTGATAAAATCGCTTAATCCTTTACTTGCCGGAATTGTTATATCTGCAGTTTTAGGTGCAGCCATGTCAAGCGGATCCGGTTTGCTGATAGCACTTGGAGCTACATTCTCGAGAGATCTTTATAACAGGTTCCTTCATCCTGAAGCAAATCTTGATGAATTGCCATATTCAAAAATTATATCACGTCTGGCTGTGGCATTATCAGTAGTGGCCGGAATATTATTGTCCTTTAAGGTCACCAGTATTCTGGATGCAATAATTATATTCAATTACCCTTATATGGGCAGCCTGCTCATACCGTTACTGGCAGGCGTACTATGGAAGGGTGCAACAAGGGACGGGGCAATTTCAGCTATCTTTGCCGGAGGGATTGTCGGCACAGGTGCATTTCTGGCCGGAATCCCGGGTCCCTTTAAAGGATGGATCAACACCGATCTGGGGCTGTTCTATGCATATGGACTTTCGCTGGTGATATTAGTAATCGTTAGCAAATGGGAAAATCAACATGGCCTTATCAGCTTGAATGGAATAAAGAAGAAATAATAGATTCTGATATTCTTGTCCTCGGCGGTGGTGTTGCAGGATGCATGGCAGCAATTTCTGCATCAGACAGTAACCAGAGGGTGCTTCTTATAGAAAAAGGTGCTACAAAAAGAAGCGGTGCAGGTGGTTCCGGTTGCGATCACTGGGAGTCCGCAGCGACAAATCCCTGTTCAGGCGTGACGCCCGAAGAACTTACCAGCGCAATGCTGGATGACAATGACGGATTTAATAACGGGATATCACATTATATTGAATGCCGGGAAGGATATGACAGGCTTCTGGATATCGAAAAGATGGGAGGGAAAATAAGGGACACGGATGATGAATTCAAAGGAGCCGCTTTTCGTGATGAGAAAACCAGATTGTTGTTCGCTTATGATTATGTGAACCGGTTTACACTCAGGATCTGGGGATCAACCTTTAAGCCTGCAATGTACAGGGAACTTAGGCGTAAGGGAGTCAAAGTACTTGACAGGGTGATGGTTACATCATTGCTTACCGAATCGGGGAAACAGGGAAACCGGATTATCGGTGCAACAGGCTTGCATTCAAGAACAGGTAAATTCTATATCTTCAGGTCAAAGGCAATCATTATGTGTTTGTCGAGACCGGCACGGATCTGGCTGTTTTCAGCTTCACTGCCGGGATTATGTGAATTCCGGCCACCCCAATGTATCGGAGATGGACATGCGATGGGTTGGCGGGCAGGAGCTGAATTTACCATGATGGAGAAATCAGTGAGGGCAGAGTTTTCAGCATCGGGGAGAAGTTACCCTCCGTACGGAGCAGGGAACAACCATAATACCTGGTATGGCGCAAATATTATAGATTCGGCTGGCAGGGAAATTCCATATGCTGACAGGGATGGGAATATCATAACTGATCTAGGCGAAAGATTTAAGCCATCAGCAGGTCAGAAATTTTTTCTGAAAGGAGGATCGGTGGATAATCCGAAGTATGAGTATCGCGGACCTGAGACACTGGCTTTTTCTGACATGATTGCCAAAGGATACAAACTGCCATTTTATGCTGATCTCTCCGCATTGCCGGAAACCGAAAGAAGAATCATCTGGGGGATGATGATAGGAGAGGAAGGGAAAACTAAAATACCTGTATATCAAAACTATTCAAGGGCAGGTTTTGATCCGGAAAAACATGCAATCCAATGTTACGGAACGGGATGGACATCTGCAGAATTCCTGCCAAATGAACGACAGCTGTTTGGTCTTCCCGGAGGCTTCCTGAATGACTGGAGACTCTCTTCGAATCTCGAGGGTTTATTTGTAGCAGGAGATGCCCTGTACGCATCCAATTGCTATGGCCACGCCGCAGCGACAGGACATTATGCCGGAAGGCATGCCGCAAAGTATGCATACTGGAAAAAGGTTGTTAAAACCCAAAGAATTCCAGGTGGAATCCGAAAAAAAGCGCCTTTATGCTCCCCTGCATAATATTCCTTCAAAGAGCATCGGATGGAAAGAACTTAATATGGGGATCAGCAAAACCATGCAGAATTACTGCGGAGATATTAAACACGATGAATTGCTTAAAACAGGACTTTCACAATTAAAGGAATATGAAGAGAATATTATTCCGCAAACTTTCGCCTATAATCCTCATGAGCTTGTCACGGCTTCTTGAAGTCTTTGACATCCTGACAGTTTCGCAGATAATTCTCAATGCCTGCCTGGCCAGAAAATCAAGCTCAAAACCTCTCTGCTTTGTAAAAGACGGAAACATGGAACAAACGCCGGGAGAGGATAAGAAACTAATCACCCTGAAAAAACTTGATGATCAGATTCTGATTAATTCGATTCCATCTGACTTCTTTGGTGACCTTGAGATAAACTACGAAAAATTCAACAAAGATTATATTGATGAAAAAGAGTGAGACTGGAATTATACATTCCAATATTCAACAGATGCCAGTTGCCAATCCTGTTATAATTGACGCTGAAAAGTGCACCGGTTGCAACCGGTGTGTCAATATATGTCAGGTGGATATTTTTGTTCCGGGCCATATTAAAGGGGGTCCTCCTGTTGTGTTATACCCCGGGGAATGCTGGTATTGCGGCTGTTGTGTGGCGGAATGTCCTGTGGATGGGGCGATTAGTTTACGGCACCCCTTAATGAATCAGGTTCATTGGGTGGCTAAGGATAATTTAGGATGAAAGAATTTTAAAAAATTATCTATTTTTGAGCTTAGGAATATTCCTTGATTAATTCTGAACCAAATAATTTAAAAAATCACAACTATGAATGTACCGGCAAATTTATTTTACACTAAAGATCATGAATGGCTTCGGGTTGAAGGTGATTTCGGTTATGTCGGAGTAACCGATTTTGCCCAGGGTGAACTGGGGGATATTGTTTTCCTCGAGATCGAAACCCTGGGAGAGACCCTGAAAAAGGAGGAAGTATTCGGAACCATCGAAGCGGTCAAAACAGTATCTGACATGTTCATGCCGGTGGGGGGAGAGATACTTGAAGTGAATCCTGCACTTGAAGAAACACCCGATGTTGTAAATAAAGATCCTTACGGTAACGGATGGATGATAAAAATTAAGATAACTGATCCTGCAGAGGTCAAGACCCTGCTTTCAGCTGAAAAATATCAGGAGATTTTATAGGGTCTTTTTAACTTCCACTTCCTGGTAACCTTCTACCACATCCCCGACTTTTATGTCGTTGAAATTGGAGATGTTAAGTCCGCATTCATAACCGCCGACTACCTCTTTGACATCGTCCTTGAAGCGTTTCAGTGAACCGAGTTCGCCTGTATATATGACTATACCTTCGCGGATTACACGCACATTGGTATTCCTTGTTATCTTTCCCTCTTTGACATAACAGCCTGCTACCGTTCCTACTTTTGTAACCTTAAAGATCTCACGGATCTCAAGTGTGGCAACGATCTCTTCTTTCACTTCAGGTGAAAGCATTCCCTCCATGGCCGCTCTGATCTCTTCAATGGCATCATAGATAATTGAATAGAGCCGGATATCAATTTCCTCTTTTTCAGCAAGCTTACGGGCGCTGAGGGACGGCCGTACCTGGAACCCCACAATAACAGCATTTGATGCGGCCGCGAGCAGGACATCCGATTCAGAGATCTGGCCAACAGCCTTATGGATGATATTAAGCTGAATTTCAGGTGTTGAAAGCTTGATAAGTGAATCGCTGAGAGCTTCAACCGATCCGTCGACATCACCTTTTACAATAATGTTAAGTTCCTGGAAGTTGCCGATTGCTATTCTCCTTCCGATCTCGTCGAGGGTGATATGTTTCTGTGTGCGCAGACCTTGTTCCCTCTGAAGCTGGGCTCTTTTGGTCGCAATATCTTTTGCCTCGCGGTCACTCTCCATGACATTGAATTTATCTCCTGCCTGAGGGGCACCGTTCAATCCTAAAATAAGTGCCGGAGTGGCGGGACCTACTTCATCAACCTTGCCCCCCCTTTCATTGTACATTGCCTTGACATGTCCAAAACTGGCCCCTGCGATCATTATATCCCCCACCCGGAGCGTGCCGGCTTTAACCAGCACAGTAGCGGTATATCCGCGTCCCTTGTCGAGCGATGATTCTATTAAAGTACCTATTGCAGGTTTGTCGGGATTAGCTTTCAGCTCCAGCATTTCTGCTTCAAGCAACACTTTTTCAAGCAGAAGGTCGATATTCAGTCCGCTTTTGGCTGAGATCTCCTGCGACTGGTATTTGCCTCCCCAGTCTTCGACCAGGTAGTTCATGTTCGCCAGAGCCTCTTTTATCTTTTCCGGATTTGCTGTCGGTTTATCGATTTTATTTATGGCAAAAACAATTGGAACCCCGGCAGCAGAAGCATGATTGATAGCTTCGACAGTCTGGGGCATCACTCCGTCGTCCGCAGCGACAACTATAATGGCGATATCTGTAATCTGTGCTCCTCTTGCACGCATTGCTGTAAATGCTTCATGTCCCGGAGTGTCAAGGAATGTTATCTGTCGCCCGTCATCAAGAACAACGGAATAAGCTCCTATATGCTGTGTAATTCCTCCGGCTTCACCGGCAATAACGTTTGTCCGGCGTATGTAATCGAGAAGTTTGGTTTTTCCATGGTCAACATGCCCCATTACTGTTACAATCGGGGGCCTGGGCTTCAAATCTTCTTCTGCATCTTCAATTTCTCTAACTGTTTCCTGTAATTCAGCACTCACGAATTCTACCTTGTACCCGAACTCATCGGCCAGTAACGCCAGGGTTTCAGCATCCAGACGCTGATTAATTGATACAAAGAGGCCCAGATTCATGCAGGTGGAGATAATATCTGTGACAGGAATGTTCATCATCGAAGCAAGTTCATTCACTGATACGAACTCGGTAACTTTCAGGATGTTCTTTTCCTGTTCTATCCTGTCTTCATCTTCCCGGTGCTTCAGGCTTATTGCTTCCCTTTTCTCCCTGCGGTATCTTGAACCCTTCGATTTCCCTTTTGTGGTCAGGCGGGCAAGTGTTTCTTTTATCTGCTTCTGTACTTCTTCTTCATCTACTTCAGCCCTGACAGACCTTTTCTTGATTATTCTCCTGACAGGCTTTTCTTTCTTGTCAGTCGAAGCAGGTTTTACAACAGGAACCTGCTCCTTATCCTTCGAAATTCTCTTTCTTTTCTTCTTTCTCCTGAAATCGGATTCTCCCTCAATGTTTACGTGCTGATACGAAACCGGCTTCTTCTTTTCTTCAACAGGAAGATCGATCTTCCCGACAACCGTCAATCCTGATAACTTTGTAAACGGGGTCTTGAATAATTCGACGGACTCCTCTTCCTGCTCCACAAGGATCTCCTCCTCAGTGACACTATCGGCCACTGATTCGGGAACTACGCTTTCTGATACAGTCTCTTCAACAGGCTCTGCGGGACTTTTTTTCTCCTCTTTCAGAACTTCTTCTTTCTCAAGAGGTTTCTGCTTCGGCTTTTCTTTGTCCTCTTTCTTTTTAACCTTCTGTTCTTTAGATACAGTTTCCAGTTCTATTTTCCCGACAATATGGATATCGATCGGTGATTTTGCCTTTTCATCCCTGACCGCTTCGGCTTCCTTCTCTTTTGTTTTTTGAACCGCTGGTTTCTTGATTTCCGTTTCTTCCTTTACCGGAGCCTCTTTCGGGATTTTCTTTTCCTCAGCAGGTTTTGGCTTTTCAGGAGTAACGGTTTTAGGTTTTAAGGTTTTTTCGAGATCAATCTTTCCAACGAGCTTGATATCAGGTTTTTTGATCTCGGTCTTTATATCTATGGTTTTCTTGGTTAATGAAGAATCTTTTATCAGTATCTCTTCATCCCTGTCCTGATCATCACCTTTACTGCTGTCGGGAACATCATCAATCGAAACCGACTCTTTTTTCCTGTGAAGGTCTTTCAGTATAAGCTTTTCAGATTCCTTTTTAACATTAAGGTCACTGCTGTATTCTTTTAAAAGCAGAAGGTATGCTTCGTGTGGTAATTTGGTATTCGGATTAGGATCAAGATCAAAACCCTTCCTGTGCAGGAATTCCACGATAGTGGAGATTCCTACGTTGAATTCGCGCGCGGCTTTGCTTAATCTTGTTGCCTTAATATCTTCTGTCATTGATATGTCCTTAGTCTTTCTAAATCCCTCCTGGATATTAAACGATTTTAGAGTGATTAAATTTTACTCAAATTCAGCTCTGAGAATATTCACTACTTCCTTCACTGTTTCCTCTTCAAGGTCTGTTCTTTTCACCAGATCGCTGATTGAAAGATTCAAAACACTTCTGGCAGTATCGCATCCTATCGATTTCAATTCCTCAATTATCCAGTCTTCAATTTCATCGCTGAATTCCTCGAGATTGACATCTTCTTCATCCTCGCCTCCCGGCTCTCTGTAAACATCGATTTCATAGCCTGTAAGCTGGCTTGCCAGCTTGATGTTGAGGCCGCCTTTCCCTATCGCCAGAGATACTTCATTTGGTTTCAGATAGATCTCGGCACGCTTTGTCTCTTCAATAAGCTTGATCGAAGTAATTTTTGCCGGGCTGAGAGCTCTCTGAATGAACAGCTGATTATTGGATGTAAAATTGATAACATCGATATTCTCGTTGCGCAGTTCCCTCACAATGCCATGGATCCTTGAACCCTTCATCCCAACGCAGGCTCCGACCGGGTCAATCCTTTCATCGTACGATTCGACAGCTACCTTGGCACGCTCACCGGGAACCCTTACTATCTTTTTTATTGTTATAAGTCCGTCAAAAATCTCAGGTACTTCCAGCTCAAACAGTCTTTCGAGGAAAACAGGTGAAGTCCGGCTCAGGATAATGAACGGAGTGTTATTTCGCATTTCCACCTTTATTACAACAGCACGGATTGAATCTCCCTTGCGGAAATGATCAGAAGGTATCTGCTCGCTTTTGGGGATTATCAGCTCATTGCCGTCATCATCAAGAACAAGTATTTCCCTCTTCCAGACCTGGTAAACCTCGCCGGTGACTATCTCACCGATCCTGTCCTTGTACTTGATATAAATATTGTTCTTTTCAAGGTCAAGAATTCTTGCAGTCAGGTTCTGCCGCAGCGACAGTATAGCCCTCCTTCCGAAGTCAAGAAATTTAACTTCATCCGAGACCTCTTCTCCTGCTTCATAATCTTCATCAATCTCTTTGGCTTTCGAAAGAGGGATCTGCAGGTTCGGATCAACCAGTTCGTCATCCGGAACCACAACCCTGTTCCTCCATATTTCAAAGTCGCCCTTGTCAATATTTACTATTATATCGAAATTATCAGCCGAACCATATTTTTTCGCCAGCATACTCCTGAACACGTCCTCCAGCACGCTCATCATCGTTGGACGGTCAATATTCTTGAGCTCTTTGAATTCTGAAAAAGTATCGATCAAATTAATATTTTCCATCTGGTATTCTCTTCTTAATATTATTTTATTGTCAGTACAATTTTTGTCGATTTTACCTGGTCAAAATTAAAAGGTATTTCTTTAATCTCCTTTGCTTTTCCTTTATCCTTTATTTCTGTTTCCAGATCAAATCCCCCAACGGTTACATTTCTCAGGACCCCTGAGTATTTTAATCCTTCAATGTCCAGTACCGTCACCTTCTTTCCTTCATTTTTATAATACTGTTCAATGACTCCCAAAGGTGTATCAAGGCCTGGCGACGATACCTGGAGTTCAAAGTCCTCAACATTGCGGTCGAGCTCCTTTTCTATATGACGATGCAGACCGGCACACTCATCAATTGTTATCCCCGCTTTGGTGTCTGCAAGAACAGTGATCCTGTTAGAACTGCTCACTCTTACAGCAACAAGGAACAGATCCGTTCCATGGATATACTCCTTTACCAGTTTCTCTATCTTTGTCCTGTCGATCATTTCCTGAAAAGCGATAATAAAATAGGGGACTCTGGTCCCCTAGGTCTCAATTGCCCCTCAATTCGGATGCAAAGATAATGAATGTTTTAGAATTAGCAATATATCACATCAATCTTTTTTATTTTACCACGAAGTAACACAAAGGTAATCACTAAGTAACACCAGGTTTTGAAATATTATTTACTCCTTTGTGTAACTTTGTTAAGCACTTAGTGTGCCTTTTGTGGTTAAAATAGAAGCAAATGACCAGGGAAATCTACACGAGTGAAGAGATAGACCTTTTATCTCACTGCACCCTTTGTCCCCGTGAATGCGGTGTAAACAGATTTGAAGGTGGTACGGGATACTGCAGGTCGGATGCAGGAATGAACATAGCTTCAATCTGCATTCACAGGGGAGAGGAACCACCAGTAAGCGGGCCGGCCGGCATCTGTAATATCTTTTTTGCCGGATGCAATCTTCGCTGTATCTATTGCCAGAACTACGACATCAGCAGACCTGGTGTTGAGTTCAGAAAGAATTTCACAACTCTGAATGAGACACTCGACCGGATTGAAGAAATCATCTCTGACGAAGTTAAAGCGGTAGGATTTGTTTCACCCTCACATGTTGTTCCCCAGGTCAGAGCGATCATTCGCGGTTTGAATTCGAGAGGTCTGAGGCCGATAACAGTATATAACACCAATAGTTATGACAAGCCTGAGGTGATTGACACTCTTGGCGGAATGATTGATGTCTATCTGCCTGACTATAAATATGCTACTGCATCGCTGGCAAAGGATTTTTCAGATGCTCCTGACTATCCGGAGCTTGCGCTGAAAGCTCTCAGGAGAATGTACTATCAGAAAGGTTCAACTCTTCCGATGGATGAGGAGGGCAGGGCAGAGGGCGGCATGCTGATCAGGCATCTGGTATTGCCGGGACATTCGGGGGAAAGTAAAAAAGTGCTGGAGAGCATTGCAGATGAGCTTTCGGCCGGAGTGCATCTGTCACTAATGTCACAGTATCATCCCACGCCCTATGTAAGCAGTCATCCGGATTTAAAAAGAATTTTATATAAGAAAGAATATGAGGCAGTTGTTGAAACCATGGAGGACCTCGGTTTCAGGAACGGCTGGGTGCAGGATATGGAGAGCTGCCGGAACTACCGGCCTGATTTCCGGAAAGAGCATCCCTTTGAATAACAAAACAAAGGCTTAATAGAAGAAGATTGGACGGTAAATAATGATTAACTTTTACCGGTTTATTATAACAGGTCATGAAAAATATTTCAGCTAAGATCAAAGTATATATACTTAATTTCTGGTTTTGCATGCCTGGTTAACAGCTACGCATTGGCTGATGCATTTCCCAAATCTTCAGAAGCACTTGGAGGTCCTGTAATTTCACTGGAATTACTGGGCTCCCTTGAATTTAAAATTAATCACGGCGGAGGATTTTTGATCTGGGGTGGTATGGCATCTGTTTTTTCTCCCCTATACACGGATATTAATGCCGGACCTGAAGCTGCATTTGAATTCAGGAAGTACTTTCACGAAAGAGAAAACAAGATCTGGTCATTTAGTTTTTATTCGGGTGTCGCTTACAATCTTATAGGCGAGCATTATGGCGCATTTACTCCCGGATTGAAATTAACCAGAAAAAAGAGTGTCAGCAAACTGATCCAGCTCGAACCATATATAAGCTTATCCTATCCATTCTATTTTGAAGGGAGCCACCCCTTTTTGCCATACTTAACATTTGGTTACCGTTTTGTCTTTGAAAAGAAAAAGAATTAAGATGGATGGAATTGAAATGACTGTCCGGCTTATAGAAAAGGAATTTGGGAAAGAGGTGTTGTGACCAGAAAGTCTTCCGGATGAACGTCTATCTTCATTATTGTCATGCTATTAGGTGGCGTATTATGAAACTGCTGATAATAATTTTACTTTCATTTATCCCGTTTGACACTTTTTCTCAGATTTCCGGAATAGTGATCGACAGGAATTCGGGATATCCGGTTCGAAATTCAAATATCAGGGTTGAAAACCAGAATACCGGGACAAAATCCGACCATGAAGGAAAATTTAAATTTAAAGAAAACCTTATTGGTAAGTCCCTGATTATTTCAGCGATTGGATTTGAATCTCAACGTGTTGCCGTTGATAAGGAAGTTCTTGAAATATATCTGACCACGAAAGTATATGCTATCAATGAGGTTGTTGTGATCTCAAATAATAAAAGAGACTTTTCTTATAAAAGGAGACTGGTGAGTTCCATTCGCTGTGAGCCATGTTTTGAGACTATTTCACCAGGGGGAAACCCCGGTTATTTATTCAATATAAATGGGAAGTCGTTAAAAAAGAGCGGAGTTCAGTATTATAAATATAGGAAGCCAATGAATTTAACAATAGAGTTTACTTTATCCGACTAAGTAATCCGAGTTGCCAGCTAATGGGTGCTTGTTGCCAGTTAAATGAAAATGAGCCTTATATTTATTCTGATATTCTTTCAACTATCGGCACAACCTCACAACCCCATTACTGATTTTCAGATCTGTTTAGCTGCTGTTTCGTTCTGACTTTCTTCCGGAACATGTCTGTATTTATCCTGATATTTCTTTCTCCATTCCTTCCTATGGCTTTTCTCATGGCCGCCTGGTGCTATGCCTGTGAGAAGGATCTTAGACAGGATGAATAATCCGGCTGTCTGCCAGTAATTCAGTTCCGGTCCTTTGAATAAATCAGGTATCAGCCAGTTCCAGAGGGCCTGGACACCGAAAATCAGACCAATCATGAATCCAGCTCCAAGTATTCCGAAGCCAACATACTTTAAAACATTCCATGTTTTCATACTAATGATTTTTAAATAATTTGTACAATCCGTTCAGTTCCTTCCTGAGAGAGAGTACCGCGTAACGCTTCCTTGAGATAAGGGTATTAATACCTACGCCCGTTCTTTCAGAGATCTCCTTAAAGCTCATATCCTCAAACTCATTTTCAACGAACACTCTTCTTTGCTCTTCAGGCAATTCTGACAGAGTCTCTTCAATGGTATCCCATATCATATCTTTCAGTTCTTCGTCTTCGGGAGTTGTTCCGATGGATGGCAATATCTCTTCCAGGGTCAGAGGTCCTTCATCATCTTCAGCACGGTTTTCCTTATAGCTGAATGTGACAGGTCTCTTCTTTCGGAACAGATCGGTGATACGATTATCGGCTACTTTGTAGAGCCAGGCTGTCAGATTTTCAATTCTCCTTATATCATTGAATCCAATGGTCAGCTGATAAAAGACATCCTGCAGAATATCCTCAGCCTCCAACCGGTCAGGAATCCTGTTCCTGATATACCCAAGAAGACGGTTGTGCTCCTTTGTGTAGGTTATTGAGATTCTTTCTGACTCTTTTGGACTCATTTCAAAGGATCTTTACACCCATAGACGTTACAGGGAGGAATATATTTTAAAATTCTGTCAATTGCTAATCCCTGTATCAGAACTCATGAACATAAAGTGGTTATAATTTGTTTATATATCTGAGTTTATGAAGTTGACAGACAGCTGTGCAGGTTTTAGCAAATTAAGGATTCAATGGATTTATTACAGGTTTAAATTCCGATTAAAAACAGTAGTCATGGCAAGATATCTGGTAGAAGTTTCTCACAGTGCCGATAAAATCGAATGTCTGCGGTCGATCCAGATCTTTCTGAGTACAGGATCGCATTTTCTGACGAATGCTGACTGGGGTTGCCTTGATGGCGAACATAAAGCCTGGTTTATAATGGAAGTTGACAGCAAGGATGAAGCTCTCCGGATCGTTCCGTCATTCTACTGGAAGGATACAAAAATAACACTACTTAACAAATTCAAGCTAAAAGAAGTTGAGGAGCTTCTCAGGCAACACCGGGTATAACAGAGGACCAGGTGTAAACTGAACCTACATGAATTTCTCCCTCTTCTGGAGGTTGAGCAATGCGGCCAGCAGGAACAATATAGAACCTGTTATCAATATTATCCTGTTTTTCAGAGTGATGATGGCCCAGGTTGTTTCACTTACGTCATATGCCGGATCAAATGGATTAATGAAGATATTCCACTGGCTCTTGTGCAGAGGCTCACTGAGGATCAGGAAGAAGATGCCAAAAATTACCATAACCACAGCTGTCCCGTTGCCATTTCTGATTGCCGTCGAAAGCATAAATGACATCATCCCGAGGAACAAAACAGGTATCATCACCTGCACCGTAACATATACAAACCGGAATTTAACGATCAGTATTGAGGAAAGGAATGTAAAAACAAGCATTATCAGGGATGCGATCACAAAGATCAGGATTATCCTTACCAGCCACACTTTATACCTGTAGTTTGGAATGCCGAACAATATCTCTATGGTTCTTGCATCCTGGTCATTCTGTATACCGAAAACCGAAGGGTAAAAGACAAGCAAAATGCCGGAAAAGAGGAAAACGCCATACAAATCCGACATCTCTGAAACATCATTTGAAAAAACATATATGACAGATAATCCGAGATAGAAAACGACGGATCCTGCAAGGAACCAGATGAACTTGTTTGCGAATATGATCCTCAGATTGTAAAGTATCATCTTCTGGACTAATGTAAAGTAATTATTTAATTTCCCGGTTTTCATCTGTCATTTCCATTATTGATATCCTTTTTTCTAAGAAGCCACAGGTAAGCGTCTTCAAGATTTGGAGTCGCACTTGCTGCATTCTCCCATGGTTTTGAATCCGAAATGACCCTGACCCTCACAAAGTCGCCTTCCGACATATGGTGCACCACAAGATGCTCTTCAACGAATATCCCGAACTCTGAGGCAGGGAGCTTAAACTGCCATACATGTCCTTCCGCCTCGTTTGTCATATTCACAGGTTTGCCAACGAACCGTAGTTTCCCTTTGTTCAGTACAGCAACCTGATTGCACGAGCTTGAGATATCTTCAATGATATGTGTTGAGAAGATCACTATTCGCTCGCGGCTCAGTTCAACCAGCAGGTTTCTGAACCTTATCCTCTCCCTTGGATCGAGACCTGCCGTTGGCTCATCAACCACAAGAATCCTTGGCAGATGGAGCAGGATCAGGGCGATGCCCATTCTTTGCTTCATCCCGCCTGAGTATGAACCGATCTTCTCATGCCGTCTTTCCTCCATATGGACTGCTTTAAGAACGTAGGTTACCCTCTCTTCCCTGGTCTTTGTATCGATAATGTTCTTTAGCATTGCCTGGTAATGCAGGTACTCATGCGCTGTCATATTTTCATAACTGCCGAATTCCTGGGGAAGATACCCTATAAGCCCCTGAAGTTCTTCACGTTTTTTCTGAGTATCAAGACCGTTGATCCATACTTTACCGTAACTCTGTTCAAGGATACCGCAAATTATTCTCATCAGAGTGGTTTTGCCGGCACCGTTGGGTCCAAGAAGACCGAACATCCCGTTTCCGATGTTGAGCGAAACGCAGCTCAGCGCTTTGAAAGGCTTTTTCTTTTTACCGATCAGCGGGACCGCGGCAGCGATCTTATAAACAGTCTTTCTGATTCCTTTGAACCTGCCCTCAAGCCTGTATATATCAATGTTTTCTTCACTCAGCTTAATACCTGTCTTATAAATAAATAATCCGGTGAACCATAAGAATCCTATTATCAGTACGACGGCAATGTTATCCCATTTAAGCTGGAACATTACAAGGTTAAGAAGGGGGATGATCCAGAAAACAATGAAGTCAATGACCGGAATAAACTTTTTCAGGAGCCTTTTCTTCCCTTCTGCTGATAAGCTGGTAAAGAGCTCCCTGAACTGGTTCCATATGGCCGACAGGATAAACCAGGTGACTACGCTGAACAGAAATATCCAGAATCCTTTCTGCAGATAGAAATAGGTAAAATAAATAATGAAGGCCAGAAGAGGGATTTGCCAGGTTACCTGCGTCATATCTCTCCACCGCCTGAAATGTTTTTCCAGACCAAGACGCTCCCTTATTTTTTTGCCGGCTTTCCATTCCCTTGCCCACCTGTTCTCTCTCTCGTAGATTTTTACCAGGCTCTGTACATAAATATTGATGCTTTCATCTGGCGGAATCACTGTCTCCCTTGCTTTTCTCAGGCTGTTCATTACAAACCAGGTTGTTGCCGGGACGATTATTACTGCAAGTATCGTTGTTATAAGTTTCCAGATAAATTTGTCGATACGGCTGTAGATCAGGAATATCAACAGGCCAAATATCAGGAGCTGAATGACTTTGTTTTTCCAGCTGAGCGATTTGAACCATTCAAGTGCATTCTCAAGCCCGGAGTAAAATGTAGGTATGAATATAAGAGTAAGGAGAGTGCTCAGAGTAAGTCCTCCGATGACGGTGATACCGAATGATGCTCCGATGGTTGATACAAACTCACCTTTTCCCATTGCCAGCGGAACCATTGCGATCACGGTTGTTGATGCTGTAATGAGTATAGGCCTTATCCTGGCCATCCCGGCTGCCATCAGGGCTCTCGATCGCCTGTAACCCTGTTTCCTTAAAATGTTGGTATAATCAATAAGTATTATACCATTGTTTACCACGACACCCAGAAGGATCAGGAATCCGGTCAGGGTATTGGCATTGAGGAGGGTATTTCCTGTAAGGATAAGAGCGATCAGCGATCCAAGCGCGGCAAGAGGGATGCTGAACAGCAGCACAAAAGGAATTGCCAGTGATTCAAAGACAGCTGCAAGGATCATAAAGATCAGCAGGAAAGCTATCCCGATAAGATTGTAGAATTCCTTAAGCGGATTTTCCTCATGGATAACCTCCACTGCCAGACCGGCAGGAATGTTCAGCTTCGAGACGATTGATTCAATTTCAGCCCTTCCGCCCTCCAGAAGATCTTTTGAAGACCTGATTTCATCCTTGAAGTTGTAGGTTACTGTTATCCTTTTCTCCTGATTCTCGCGATGGATGTTACCCATGCCATATGAAAAGATGGTATTGGCGAGCTCCTCCATCTCCATCACAGCGCCGGTGGCACTCCTTACCTCAAGATGTTTCAGGTCATCAATGGTTTTAAAGGAATTATTTCCAACGAGGGTATCCTCCTCAGCGTATTTAATTATGATATCATAACTTTCGGTTCCCTGCCTGAAAGCTGCTCCCGATGTATATTCCCTCCCGAATGTAGCCAGTGCACCCGACAGGTTCAGCAAGGTGAAGTTGTTCCGTCCTATGTAGTCCATATCAAAATGGAGCTGTACTTCAGGGGTGTTGTCCTGGACATTCGAATTGACATTTTCAATAGACTCAAGTTCATCAATATACGACTCAATGTCGTCGGCAAGGTTTCTCATCTGCTCAAAATTCTGTCCTTTTATGACCACTTTTTCTGTCTGTGATCCAATGCCCAGCAGGTTAGCAAAATCGGCTTCGGATCCAAGTGCTTCCTCACCGCCTCCGCCTCCTGTAAAGCCTCCGCCGGTCGATATTTCATCCATGCTTATCTCGGCAGAGGAAATATTTTTTGTTTTCTCGGAGATATCATTTTTTATTTCCGGAAGGCTCCTTTTACTTTTTATATCCCAGTCTTTGAACAGATTAACTGTGACTGTAGCCTGCTCCTCCTCGATCCGGCTGACAATATCCTCTTTTTCAGTTATTGAGGCCAGACGCGATTCAATTTCGGCGACCACGGCATCTGTTTTTGCCAGGGTCGATCCGGCAGGCATCGTGACACTCAGCCTGAATTCGGGCGTTTCGATTTCCTGGGTAGTTGTGAGACTTAATGTTAGACTTATGAGAAGGGCGGTAAAGAAAACCGCAAGGGTTCCTATTATTGTTGCGGCAGGTTTTCTCATGCTGGCTTTCAGCAGGAGATGATAGGCCTGGATAAGCCTGTCGTGAATAGAAAGCTTTTTAAAGATCTCCGAATCACCTGAGGAAGACCGCGACAGAATGAAAAATGTCGCCATGGGGATAAAAGTCAATGCAACCGCCAGGGAGACAAGGAGAGTTGAAACGATGGAAACGCCAATATTCTTCCCGATGATCTTAATGAGAAAATTGGTTGAGAAGATGAACGGGAAAAAGACAACTACCGTCGTAAGGGTTGATGCGAAAATTGCACGCCATACCTGGGTAGTTCCCTGTTTTACTGCTGTTTCCGGGTCCTTGCCTGTACCCGCGAGCCGGTAAATATTCTCAAGCACCACAACCGAATTATCCACAAGCATACCTATGGCAAGGGCGATTCCGACAAGTGTCAGGCTGTTGATTGAGATATCGTAGGCGTAGAAGAAATTAAATGCAGTGTATACCGAAGCAGGGATTGAAATTCCTATAACAGTAACAAGGCGGATATTCCGCAGGAAGAACCAGAGAATCAGGATTGCCAGAAGACCCCCTGTGACCGCAAGATTAATAATCTGGTTTATATTTTTCTCCATTGTCTCGGCACTGTTGTTCTGGACAACAATCTCGACTCCTGAAGAAGCAAGTTCTTTGTTGATTTTATTTACCTGGTCCACGGCATTATGAGAGAGCTTAATGAGATTCGCCTGGTTATCATTTACCAGGTTCATTGTAACCGCTTCCATTCCGTTGACCCTGCTGAGAGTACTCTGTTCCTTTACGCCATAAAAGATCTCAGCTATATCGCGTAGTAAAACAGGCCCCTCCTGTTTTACAATAATATTCCCGATATCCTTAACATCGGTGTAGTCGGAAGTGATATTGACGAAAAGCTCATTACTACCATCATAAACCTTGCCGGCAAATGTTTTGTTCCTGCTGTTGTTATTGAGAAGAGTGCTAACCTGGCTCAATGTGATCCCAAGGGCTTTGCATGCTTTCTGGTTTAGCCGTACTTCAATCGAGTTCTCCTGCCCGCCATATACCTGTACGCCTGCAATACCATCGATATTTTCAAATTCCGGTTTTATTTCCCTGTCGGTTATGTTCCGGATCCTGTCCACGCCTCCTTCTCCCCTGACCTCCAGTGACATGAACTGATTTGTCAGCTGTTCAAGATCGATCTTGATGACGTTGATTATGAATTCTGAAGGTATGGACCCTTTAACTATATCTATCTTCTCCTGGAGTTTCAGGTTGGCATATTTCAGGTCGGCATTCTTGATGTAATAAATCCTTATAGTTCCATACCGGGAAGAGATATCTGATTCGATCTTTTCGACATTTTCAAGAGTTCCGATTGCACCCTCTATTGGTATAATTGCCTGACTCTCAATATAAGAAGGGTCAACTTCGAGAGGAGTGAACACCTGCACTATCAATGCCGGAAGCGTGGCATTGGGAATCAGTTCAACCGGAAGTTTTGTATAGGAAACATAACCGAGCAATGAAAGCCCGATAACGAACATGCTGATGAGGATCCTTCTTTTTAGTATAAAATCCATATTCTCTTTTATAAGAATTATGCAGGATCAGGAACACTCTTTTTCTTACCCCGGAGGAAATCACCAAAGCTGTCAAAAACCCAGTATACGCAGGGTATTACGATCAATGTCAAAAGGGTGGAGGAGACCAGTCCGCCGATGACTGCAAGAGCCATGGGAGCACGAAGTGAAGCGCTTTCTCCGATACCTATTGTCAGCGGAAGAAGAGCCAGGATTGTGGTAAGGCTTGTCATCAGGATCGGCCTTATTCGCTGTGAGCCTGCAAGTACAATTGCCTCTTTTTTGTTCATTCCCCTCTTCCCTCAGCTGGTTAATGCGGTCGATCAGAATGATGGCATTGTTAACTGCTATTCCTCCAAGCATTATTATGCCGATATATGCCATCATATTCAATGACTTTCCCAGTAACAGGAAGGTCAGAATAGTCCCTACACCTGCAAGAGGAATTGTCAGCATAATGACAAGCGGCTGTATTACCGATTCAAACTGTGCTGCCAGCACCATAAAGACAAGCACCAGCGACAGGATCAATGCAAAAGTAAGGTTCGACATTGATTCTTTCCTTTTGAGCTCCTCGCCGGTGAATTCCATCTTATAATTTACAGGAAGGGCAACAGACTTCAGTGATGTCCCGGCCTCATTTATGACCTTGTCGAATGCCCTGCTCACCTTTGACCATTGCATAGAGATAGCAGGTTCTTGACTGGTTCCGTCTTGTGATCTCTCTCGGGCTGACAACTGTTCTGATCTCAGCAAGTTCACTAAGGGGGACCTTGACGGAGCCGGCTGTTATCATAAGGTCATTGAGCTGGCTTACCGATATATCTTCCAGCTTTATTGTGATGTCCTTCATCTCACCGTCTTTTTCAAAGCTCCCGGCTGACGATCCCTCGCAGGTAACTCTTAACCTGGTTTATAATACTCTCGACAGCTACATTATAGTAGCTTGTTTTGAAACGGTCAATAGCCACTTCAACCTCGGGAGTGCCTTCATCCATTGAAGAGGTAAGGTTATACAGACCGGGATTCTGTTCAAGTACACCTTTTGATTCTTTCAGTATCCTTTCAAGCTCTGAATAATCTTCTCCCGAGATCTCAAGGGCAAATGGTGATTCTGTTGTGCCAAGAGAAGTCTGCAGCGCAGTTTCTTCCCTTGTAAATGTAACTTCAAGGTCAGGAATGGTAATCAGATAACTTTCAACCAGGCTAATGATATTTTCTGCTTCGGAAGCGAAATCATCCATAAGGATCACCTTTAGGGATGCCGTATTTTCTCCTTTCACATTTGATGTCTGACTCAAAGATGAGGTGTTATCTTCACCCGACTGGATGTAAATCATTTTCAGTTTCTCACCAAGCAGGTCTTTTATTATGCCCTCAGCGTTTACAGCCGTGCTGTTGGTCCTTTCAAGGCTTGTACCCTCGGGCAGTGTTAATCCAACAGTAAATTCCGGTGATTCTGACCGGGGCATGAATTCACTTCCAAGCCGGGGGATCAATAATGCAGAAACCGCCATTATTATTACAGCCAGCAATATTACCAGCCTGCGTTTTTCAAGTGTCTTTTCCAGAAATACTTTATACCCTTTAAACTGTAAAGCAGTTGTGGATACGGCTTTTTTTTCTTTTTCAGGAAAGAGTGTTGATATCAGCATAGGGATTACCAGCATAGCCACAAAAAGAGAAGACAGAAGGGCAAAAGCCACTGTCCACGCCTGGTCCCTGAACATCTCGCTTGAGGCGCCGTGGAGGTAAACGATCGGGAGGAACACTACGATTGTGGTCACTGTCGAGGCAGTGATCGCTCCTCCCACCTGGCCTGTTCCTTTAATTGCCGCCTCCTTCAGTGACATCCCTTCCTCCCTGAGGCGGGTAATGTTCTCAAGGACGACAATTGCATTATCGACAAGCATCCCTGCGCCAAGTGCAAGCCCACCCAGTGTCATTATATTGAGGGTGAGATGGTTGAAATACATCAGATTGAAGGTGGCAATTATTGAAACCGGAATAGCCACGCTTATTACCAGGGTTGTTCCTATTCTCCTCAGGAAAACATAAAGAATAAGGACAGCAAGAATTATTCCCAGTATCAATGTACTCTTAACTTCACCAATGGCATTATCGATATAAGTACCCTGGTCAACGACCTTAATGAATTCATAGCCGGGCAATGCCTTACCCAGATCGGCAAAGGTCTTGTCGAGGTTTTTTACTGCATCAACAGTATTGAATTTTGGTTCCTTATAAATTGACAGCCCGATACATCTCTCACCATTAATTGTAACAATGTTTTCAGGATCCTTGTTGCCATAATCCGATCTTTGCAACATCCCTTAAATAAACAGGAACTCTTTCAGTAGAGGTTGCAGCAGAAGAAACTTGATTTAATGCAGCGGTGTTTGATGCAGTCTGTTTGAAACCAATAATTATGTTCTCAAGATCGTCAAGATCTTCAAGAACACTTACTCCTTTCACAACATATTTAGTACCCATGTCGACGATCGATCCGCCTGATACGTTCCTGTTATAGTTGCTGATCTGGGCTGCAATTCCATCGGATGTGAGCCCGAACGATTCGAGGAGATATTTATTTGTTTCAATTACCACTTCGCTTTCCTCCTTTCCAACGAGCCTTACATCGGCTACTCCTTCGATCCTGACAAGCTCGTTCCTGATATAATTCTCAGCGATTTTTCTGAGCTCATCCATATTTTCAATGCGGTCATTCTTCAGTCCGACCACCATAACAGGTGAAGCGTTGGGGTCATACTGTGAAATGGTAAAGTTTTCAAGATCGGAGTTCTGGCTGAATGAATTCAATTCTTTCTGCAGGTCGAGAAATGCCTCGTCCATATCCTTGTTCCAGGCATATTCGACTGTAATGACAGCTGACCCGCCCCTTGATACCGATGACACCTGAACCACATCGCTCTGACGCATTGCGAGGGATTCTATCTGATCGACATAGTTTTTTTCGATTTCTTCCGGAGGTTTTTCCCCTGCCTTGAGTTCGATATAAATCTTTGGGGTATTCAAATCAGGAAACAGGTCGGTTCCCAGCTTACCGAAAGAGATGAATCCCAGAAGAACTATACCCAGCACCAGCATCAGGACGGTCACCGGGTATTTTACAGCAAATCGGGCAATTGCGTTCATACAGGTTATTTAATAATTTTCACCTTAGACCTGTTACTGAGGGTTTCGAATCCGCTGGTCACAACCCTCTCGTTTTTTGCCAGCCCCCTGGTCACCTCAACGTCGGTAATATTTTCAAGTCCGGTTTCAATGATCCTTTCTGCTGCAACCCCGCGATCGACAATAAATACTGTTTTTCCCCTTTGCCGCGACAGGATTATATTTTTAGGGATCACAATTGCAGAATCTTTACGGCTGGTAACTATATCGGCCTTTACAAACATTCCCGGACGAAGCAGGAAGTCACGGTTGTCGATTGAAACAGTGCCCTTGAATGTCCGGGTGTCAGCATTTATTGCGGGCGACAGCTGAGTGACATTTCCTATTATCGTATCGTCAGGGATTGTATAATTTGTAAGTTTTACAACCTGCCCGGGTTTAATCACAGAGATATATTTCTCGGGAAGCTGAACATCCATATACATTGTTTTATAGTCCATTATTTTGACCATGGTAACACCGGCCTCAACCTGTGTTCCCTGGGTATGATAGGGCAGATCAACGATCACACCGTCGATAGGGGCAGATATTTTGGTTTTTTCAAGCTGGAGCTTTGATGTTACGACCGTCGTTTTTGCATTTTCATAGTTAATGCTTGCTGTCTTCAGCTCCCTGAGCGTCACTCCTCCCTTCTCATAAAGCGATTCCTGCTTTCTCAGCTCGCTCTCCATAAGCTCCAGGTTCAGCTGGTTTGTTTCCATCCTGACGGAATTAACATATTCCTGGTCCTCAAGTCTGACTATAAGGGCTCCTGCCTTCACTCTGTCGCCCAGCTGCCAGGATTTTCCGGCATTCGGATTTTTTTCCAGGAAATACGAAGCTGATATTTTCGATTTAAGCTCTATTTCTCCTTTCGGGAATGCCGTACCGGTTGTATTGACAAATTCTTCAATCGGTTTAAGCTTCAGTTCTTCAACCGATACAGGTATTTCAACATCCGCGGTAAGGTTCTGGTCCTGGTTCCTGCAGGAGGTTAATGCAAGTATTGAAGCTGCAAATAAAATAATGCTCTTTTTCATATTTATATGTTTTTTATTTTTCCAGTGACATTACAGGTGCGACCTGTTGCTTCTTTTCAAAGTCGTACAGGGTCTGAATCTTAAGATTCAGCAGTTCAAGCTTATAAGAGATAAGTGAATTGGTGTATGAAAGCTGTTTCTGAGAGAGTTGTTCCTGGTAAAGATTCAGATCCATTCCTGTCAGATCACCGTTCTTATATCTTTCCAGATTGAGGTCATAAGTAAGCTGGGCATTTTCTACATTCTGTTCGGCTATGCCGATCTGGTTCCTCAGGTTTAAAAGGTTCCTGTACACTTTCCTTATGCCAAGGATGATATCGTTTTTCTCTTCTTCAAGAGAAATATTAGCTGATTCTATTGATGCCTCCGATGCCTTGATCCTGGATTTCCTTTCACCCCAGTCCCACAGCGGAATAGTCAGAGACAGGGATACTTCTTCATTATCAGTTGGATTTGCATAGACATCCCCGAATTTCTCATTGTCACCAAATAGTCCGACTGATAATCCGAGACTGCCTTTGAATTCATTGAGGGCCTTTGTCTGGATAAGATCAAACTGCGATGATTCAACATCTATCTGACGCTGCCGGAGTTCCATCCTGTTTGCCAGTCCCTGGTCAATTGCAAAAGAAACATCAACTGCGACTGTATCGACACCTATATTCGGCAGAACAATTATATCATCATAAAGGCTCATGCCGATAAGCAGCTTAAATTCATCCTTGGCATTCTCGAAAGAAACCTGGCTGTTTTCATATTCCGATTTTGAAGATGCCATGTTAAGCTCTGCCTGGAACATCTCTTCACGTGCTGATATACCTGCATCCACTTTGTTTTTGGAGACCTCATAGCTTTTCTGCATGTTCTGGAATGCCTGATTGGCGATATCGAGGCTCTGTTGCTGCTGATATACATAATAGAATGCCTGGGTCACCTGCCTTTCAAGCGATAACAACTGTATTGCATAGCTGATCTTTGAATTTTCAAGAGCCAGCTCAAGTTCTTTAAGCTGAAGTTTTGTCCGGTTAAATGTAAACAATGGCTGATCGAGGTAAAGAGCGAGATTATTGCTGAATCCTTTTGTTGTTGTGTTTGAATACTCACTGTATGAATCCCTGTAACCAAACCTGTTAACAAGCGAAAGCCGTGCGTCAGTGAAGAGTATCGGCTGGGAAATAGTGAACAAGCCAAAGCTTTCGGTTGTCTTTACGGAGTTCCATTTTGAAATGAGGTCGTTGAACGACCTGATCTGACTGTAGCCTATCGGATTTATCTCGAGAGAGAACTGTGATTTAAGTGCAGCATTTTGTGCATTCAGGTTTTCCTGGCTTCTCACCAGGCTGAGTCTTGTTATTTTCATTGTGGGGCTGTTGGATTCGGCAATGTTCAAGAGCCTGTTCGAGCGTGAGGCCCTGCTGCGAAAATCCAGATGTTGTAATGCAGAGAACCAATAAAACAGAAATCCCCGGTATTTATCTTAAATTGTCTCATATTCATTCTATTAATTCTTAATTCTTTTGTTCATAATATCTTAATTAACCCACCCCCGGCCCTTCCTATGAGTGGAGCCTGTTGGATTTCACCTCATACCTCGACCTCATACCTCAAGCCTTTAGTTTGCCTTCACCCATCTTATCGCATCCCCCATCACCATTCTTCCCGATGACTGATTTGTCAGTTCAACCTTTGCACTGTCGGGTGAGAGGTAATACCGGCCCAGCATGTTCCAGCCTGCCTCTGCATTTTCAAAATCCACTGTGATCTCCTCAACTCCTTCATCATGATAAACTTTATAGTGCATATCCTTGTACACGTTATCACCACCCGATCCACTACCCGGTGCCGGAGGAGGAGGCGGAGGAGCTCCGCCGGTTGACACTCCGGTACGTACAACCATACGGTTGCCTGTCTTGCCAATGTAACAGTATACGTCATAATAGCCCGGTTCATCGATCCTTGTTTTCCACATCACAGATCTGTCACCCTTGCCGGCCCTGGTATATACTGAAGAGCGGATATATTTCCCGTAGTATGATGACATAACCACAGGCTGCCAGTATTCCGGAGCCCAGAACATATCGATCTGCAGATATTCATTTTCACTTCTGTTTTTTATCCGGAGCAGCTTCTTCAGAGGGCTTTTTATCTCGAGAGTATCTCTCACAAATCCCGGATCCTCGTTATCTACGATCTGCTCCCCGGGAAATGATATGGGTGGTAACGCTCGAAGAATTTCTTCTCCCTCGGTCTCATTATTATGATTCCTGGATTTTTTAATTTCATCTATCGGCAAATTTATTTCTCCCGGAATATTCCTGGCAAACAAAGTGTTTACCATCATTTCCCGCGGTTGTGAATCAAGGATTATTCTGATCTTCTTTGATTCACCAGGTCCAAGCACGATGATCTTTGAAATATCAGATGCCTCCATTCCCCGTCCCTGCATTGATATTGTAAAACTTCCGCCGATTGGTCCGCCCTGATATGATCCGGTCATCTGCTGACCACCTCCTTCTCCTCCTGTTCTGAAAGAGACATTAAATATTCCGGCAACAGGCTCGGGATTAGAGGCAGTAAATGTAACAAGATATCTTACTCTGTCGCCAACAACAATCTCATTTGCCTGAAGATCAGAGTAAAGAAATCCCGGCTGTTCTTTCTTGTTGAACCAGTCATCCAGATAGGGATAGAACTCAAAACCGAATCTGTCTTTCACATCTTTGTTGAGTGTCAGAATATCAACACTCTGAAATTTGTGGTCATCAATATATTTCTGGAACCACTCTTTAAATTCAATTATGCCTGCTTTTGATCGAAAAAGGTTAAAGAGGTAATCACCCTTTACTGTGAGAATTGCCCTAATGGTGTCACTCTCAGGGTTTTTTGCCAGCACATCCCTGAAGCTGTATTCTCTTAGTATCAGGTTTGCCCGGTCATTTTCCGAAAGACCTCCGGTCATTTCCCTTAAACCACCGGTTGGCGAAACCTGCTTCTGAAGATGTGATTCAAAAACGGCATTTATTACAGGATATTCGGATGAATAGAAATTGTTTTTATAGAAATAAAAACTCGGACCCAACCTGTAGCGTACTGGTTCATACCGTGCCACACCGTTATTAAACCTGAAATTCTCCCCGCTTATAAATGTATTCCTTACAAAATCATTGAATATTCTTACCTGCAACTCCTTATCGGTAATTACCTGATTATTCCTTGCCATTCTTTTCTTCTGACGGGCGAATCGTTTCCTGAAACCGGCATTTGATATCGTCGAGAGTTTCTCTGGCAGCAGGACAAGGGAAGGCTGCAGTTCTGCCCTTGTCTGTGTACTCATCCTCGGGTATGAATAAAACTGAATTGGCACTTCTAGCAGACTGAGAGTCCTGAAAGGATATTCTGTGGAGAAATTTGTTTCAAGGTCTCTCATTATCCCTGATAAAAGAAAATTAAGCGTATCCTTGATTTCTTCAAGATCCTTTTTATAATAGTCATGACCAGGGAAATAATAGCTGATATATTTAACAGAATCGACTGTTAATGTATCCGATCTGTAATTTCCTATTGCAAGAGTAATACCGGTCAGGGCAGATTCGGGACGGAAAACGAAATAACCATTCTCGATTTTCATGATACCCTGTGATACTGCCGAAAGACCGTTACCGGTTTTTACCCGGAGGGTGTAATTTGTAAAATCATTCTTTAACCTTGCAGGATTGGACGGATAATAGTTCAGTCCGGGAACGGGATACCAGTGCGATTCAGGTGTAAGCAAAACATAATTATCGGTAAGAAATGCCTGGCGCTTGTGTACATTAAGCATATCTGATATCCTGTATGGATTCTCTTTAATGTTATCTGAGTAATTGGGAAAACAGAAAGATTCATCTACGGATCCTGAATATGTGATATTTATGCTGTCAGTTTGTCCGGGAAGAAGTGGCATAACAGCTTCTATCTCAATAATATGATTTTTTTTCTTATAACTCAGTTCTTTCCCGTGGCCAGTGATCTTTGTCACGTTCAGATAAGGATTCAGAGAGAAAATATAACTGGCAAGCGGTTCTTTATTATTATTGACGAACCGGAGTTCAGCCGAAGCGTCCAATATATTTTTATTATGATTTATATCGATAAAAGCTTCGGTCATACTGACAAAATTCCTTGATTCAAATTCCCTGTTCGAATCAATTACCATTCTCTTTTCAATGATATCTTTTTTATACTGCGAGTAAGTATTCATGGCTGTAATAAAAGCTCCTGCCAGAAAAATAATCATGAATACTCCTGAAAAGATTGTGTGAGGCTTTGATTGTGGCAATCTCTTGAATAACAAAACGGTAGCCAGAACAAGCGACATTCCGAGGAAGAAGTAAATAAGACGTTGATTTAATATCTGGTCCAGATTGTCAAATCCGATCACTCCCGACTTAAAGATCGGAAATCCGAATGCCATATAATCAAAGATTGATCCAAGCCTGAAGTAGAGCCAGAATATGTTAAGAGCAGCGATCCCCAGCAGGATAAGGAAAGTTATTGCCTGGTTCCTTACGACAGACATCAGCATAAAAGCAAGACCAAGACTGAAGACTATTGTTGGTACACATAATATAAGAAGATATACCAGATATGCAGACAGGTCAACAGTCATGCTTTTTGAAATTATATTTATCAGAAGGCCGATCAATAAAATTACTATATCCAGTCCGATGAAGAGCCTGAGTATTCCCGCAGTTTTGCCCATCACATATTCAAAATTGGACATGGACCTTGTGTAAAGCACCTCATTTGTATCAACCTTTTTATCCCTTTTAAGGAAATCAGAGGCGAGAAATATTACAACTATAGCCTGTGCGATGTTAAGAAGATATAGATTCAATAAGGGCAATGAAGAGGGCATTGATATGAGTTCCCAGTCCTCGTCTCCTATAGGGGAGAAAAGACCGATATTCATAAAAGTCATAATCACCAGGGCTCCGATTGAAAAAAGCCTGAAAAACCAGCTCCTTCTCAGGGTTTTGGCTTCATATTTTGCGACCGTTCTTATGTTATGCAGGAATGCCATAAGTTCTTTAGTTTTTATTCACTAATGTCAGCATGTAATTTATGTTCCATATAATAGACATAAGCATCCTCGATATTGGGGATAATATGAGATGATTTAAATTCCGGAACCTGATCCGAGACAATCTGGACTTCCCAGCCATCCTCAACAGGAATTGTGGAGATCACATTATATCGTTCCTTGACTATATCGTATTCATACTGAGTTAAAATCAATTTGAAGACGTGACCTTCAGCTTGCTTCACAAGATTTTCAGGTGACCCCGAGAATACCAGTTCACCACGGTTAAGCAATGCCATCCCCTGGCATGTGGAAGAAATGTCACCCACAATATGAGTTGAAAGAATGATAGTTACATCGTGCTGGCTTAGCTGCGAAAGAATATTCCTGAACCTGATCCTTTCATCCGGATCAAGTCCTGTTGTAGGCTCATCAACAACAATGATCCTTGGACTACCTATAAGAGCCTGGGCGATCCCCAAACGCCGTTTCATTCCCCCCGAAAGCCTGTTGGCCTGACGATCCCGTACTTCAAGCAGTCCGACCTGGTCAAGCAATCTGTCGACCTCTGCAAGCCGCTCTTTCTTATTCTTAATTCCGGCAAGTGATCCCGAATAATCGAGGAATTCCCATGTCTTAAGAGCAGTGAAAAAACGAAAATCCTGAGGCAAATAACCCAGCATGCTCCTTAATTCCCTGCGATGTTTCTGAATATCCTTCCCGTCCACCAGCACTGATCCTGATGTCGGTTTCATAAGCGTGACAAGGATACGCATCAGAGTTGATTTTCCTGCACCATTGGGTCCAAGAAGCCCGAACATACCTTTCCCGAATTCAAGGTTTATATCTTTAAGAGCATGATTACCATTCGGATATACCTTATTTAATCCTTGAATTTCAATTTTCATACAAGTAGCATTGTTGAGGCTGATCCCGGTTTAATTGACTACTAAAAGACGGCGTTTATTTCAAATGTTGCATAAATTTAGTTAAAAACAAATTCATACTTTTGTAACTTAAGATTTTCAGGTGGCATACAAAACAAATAAAAGGAAAATTATTAACGATCCAGTCTATGGATTCATAAGCATACCGGGCGATTTGATTTATGACATTATCGAGCACCCGTGGTTTCAGCGCCTGAGAAACATAAAACAACTGGGTCTGACAAGCTTTGTCTATCCCGGGGCAAATCACAGCAGATTTCAACATGGTCTGGGAGCCCTTTATCTCATGGATACGGCAATAAGAACCCTTAAAAGCAAGGGTGTAAATATTTCAGACGAAGAAGAGGAGGCTGTTCTGATTGCCATTCTTCTTCACGATATAGGTCATGGTCCCTTTTCTCATGCGCTCGAAACTTCATTGATAAACGGGATTAAACATGAAGATCTCTCCCTGCTCCTGATGGAAAAACTCAATGAAGCGTTTAGTGGAAGACTCAGTCTGGCAATCGGGGTATTTAAAGGCAGCTATACCAGGAAATTTCTTCATGAACTGATAGCCGGACAGATGGATATGGACAGGCTGGATTATCTCAGGAGGGATTCATTTTTTACCGGTGTCATTGAGGGATCGGTAGGTTCAGACAGGATAATAAGGATGCTTAATGTGGTGAACGACAGCTTGGTAATAGATGAAAAAGGGATCTATTCTCTGGAAAAATTCCTCATAGCACGCAGATTGATGTACTGGCAGGTTTACATGCACAAAGCAGTTCTTTCATCTGAAAGCCTGCTGGTGAAAGTACTGAAGCGGGCAAAAGAATTAGCCATGCAGGGTGCCGATCTTTTTGCCACTCCGGCACTCAGATTCTTTCTTTATAATAACATAGGACCTGAAGAGCTTGGTGATTCAGGTGTTTTTTCTCCGGGCCTTATAGCTTCGAATTTTACACGTCTGGATGATACAGATATCCTTGCTTCGGCAAAATACTGGGCCGACCACAATGACCCTGTGCTTTCAGACCTGTCAGCCCGGCTGATGACCAGGAAACTTCTTGCCGTCGAACTTCAGAATGAACCTTTTTCTGATGCAAGGATAGATGAACTGAAAGAGCAGGCAATAAAAAATATGAAGATAAACCGGGAGATGGCAGATTATTATGTTTTTACCAATAGCATTTCCAATCTTGCTTATGCACCCGATGCTCCTGAAGTGATGATATTGCTTAAAAGCGGGAGCATAGCCGATATTACAACTGTGTCGGATATTTTTGACCACCGGTTGCTTTCCGAAAGGGTGACGAAATATTTTTTGTGTTATCCCAAAGAATTCAGATAAATACAATAAAGAATATGGAATTTAATGCTGCAACAATAGCCGGATTCCTGAAAGGTGAAATAGTCGGGGATCCTGATATAAAGGTTAATACTATTGCAAAAATTGAGGAAGGTCATGAGGGAGCGCTTTCATTTCTGGCCAATCCCAAGTATGAACACTATTTATATACCACAAGATCATCGGTTGTTCTGGTAAACAAGAGCTTTGTGCCATCAGGTAAAGTGGAAGCAACTCTTATCAGGGTTGAAAATGCCTACGAATCATTTGCTTCACTGCTCCGGATGGTTGACCAGTCAAGACCCCGCAAAAAAGGAATACATCCTTCAGCCGTCATTGAATCAACGGCAACTGTCGGCAAAAACGTCTATATAGGACCTTATGTCTATATCGGCGAAAACTGCAGGATCGGGGATGATTGTGCTCTCTTTCCCCATGTCTTTATTGACGACAACACGCAGATAGGTAAAAAATGTACCTTAAATCCCGGTGTTAAAATCTATCACGATTGTATCCTGGGAGAAAATTGTGTAGTACATGCCGGAACGGTAATTGGAAGTGACGGTTTTGGATTTGCCCCCCAGTCCGACAGTGAGTTTATGAAGATTCCACAGATAGGAAATGTCGTTATCGAAGACAATGTTGAAATTGGTGCGAATGTTGCCATTGACCGGGCTACAATCGGATCGACGATTATCAGGAAAGGTGTAAAGCTCGATAATCTGATCCAGATAGGACATAATGTCGAAATTGGTGAGAATACAGTTATGGCAGGCCAGACCGGTGTGGCAGGATCATGCAAAGTGGGAAAAAACTGCATGTTTGCCGGACAGGTTGGCCTGGCAGGGCATCTTAAGGTTGCTGACGGAACAAAGATCGGGGCACAGTCGGGCATCCCGGGCGATGTCAAAAAAGAGAATTCAATTCTGCTGGGTACTCCTGCAATGGACCACAAGGATTATCTCAGGTCTTCGATAGTGTTCAGGAGATTGCCGGAGCTCAAAACTAAAATTGATGAACTGGAAAAACAGATTGAATTGCTTAAAAAAGGGTAAATTGCCTGATCATTGATACTGAAATCTGATATTATAAGTGCATAAACATTTGATTGTTCGGTATTTTTTGATTTTTTTGTAGCCGGAATTTAAAAATTGTCCAAAGACAGATGAGTGAGAAGCAAAGAACGCTTGCAAAAGAGGTTAGTCTGAATGGGAAGGGGTTACATACCGGGCTGAGCGTAACAATCACATTTAAGCCGGCCCCGGCAAATCACGGATACAAATTTTGCAGGACAGATCTTCCGGGCATGCCGGTAATAGATGCTTTGGCTGAGAATGTTACAGAAACTTCAAGAGGCACCACGCTGGTACAGAATGGCGCATCAGTTTCAACAGTTGAACATGCGCTCTCCGCGTTGTACGGATTACAGGTCGATAATGCAATTATAGAGCTTGACGGACCTGAAGCTCCTATAATGGGCGGTGCCGCCTCGATATTCACTGAAGCGATAAGATCAGTCGGATTTAAGGAACAAAAAGAGGAAAGAAACTATTTTGTGGTAAAGCAAAAGATAACATATTCCGATGAGGAGCATGGTGTCGACCTCATTGTTTATCCTGACGATCATCTCAGTATCAACGTCCTGATCGATTACAATTCCAGGATACTTGGTAATCAGTATGCAATCCTTGATTCCATTGACGATTTTGAAAAAGAGATATGCAAAAGCCGCACCTTTGTATTCTTCCATGAGCTTGAACCTCTTCACAGGATTGGCCTTATAAAGGGAGGGGATCTTGACAACGCGGTGGTCATTCTCGAAAAAGAGGTTGAACAGGAAGAGATAGACCGGATAGCAAAACTCTTTAACAGACCGGGGATAACCAAACATACAGCAGGGATCCTTAACAATACCGAATTAAGATATCCCAATGAACCGGCAAGACATAAACTGCTTGACATCATGGGCGATCTTGCCCTGGTAGGTCAGCCAATAAAAGGGAAAATAGTTGCCACCCGCCCGGGCCACTTTGCCAACACACATCTGGCAAAACTTATCAGGCAGGAGATCAAAAAGGCTCATTCCAAATTAAACATTCCGGTTTATGATCCGGAGGTACCACCTGTTTATACTCTTGAGGATATTAAAAAACGATTACCTCACCGGTATCCTTTCCTGATGGTCGATAAAATTATTTCGCTTGATGAAACGACCGTGACAGGTATAAAAAATGTAACATTCAATGAACCTTTCTTTCAGGGTCACTTTCCCGGTGAACCTGTAATGCCGGGTGTTCTCCTCGTGGAAGCTCTGGCACAATGCGGAGGAATTCTGGTATTGAGCACAGTTGATGAACCTGAAAAATATTCTACTTATTTCCTTAAGATCGATAAGCTCAAATTCAAGCGCAAGGTTATTCCCGGTGATACTATTATCCTCAGGATGGAACTTATAGAGCCTATGAGGAGAGGAATCGTAATGATGTTCGGGCAGGCATTTGTCGGAAATCATCTTGTGGCTGAAGGAGAGATGACCGCACAGGTAATCAAAAATAAATAGCTGACATATGATCTCAGATTTAGCATATGTTCACCCAAATGCCAGATTGGCAAAAAATGTAATTGTTGAGCCTTTTGCTTATATTTCTGAAAACGTGGAGATCGGCGAAGGAACCTGGATAGGCCCTCACTCTACCATACTCGATGGAGCAAGAATAGGTAAAAATTGCAGGATTTTCCCTTCTTCCGTTATTTCCGGTACGCCCCAGGATCTTAAATTCAGGGGAGAGGATACGACTGCTGAAATAGGCGACGGCTCGACTGTCCGGGAAGCTGCCACAATTAACCGGGGAACTGCATCAGCAGGGAAAACCGTTATAGGCACGAACACCCTGATAATGGCTTATGCCCATGTCGGACATGATTGCATGGTCGGGAATAACTGCATTCTTGGCAAATGGAGCCGGTCTGGCCGGTGAAGTCAGGGTTGATGACTGGGCAATTCTGAGTGCAGGTACACTGGTGCATCAGTTCTCAAGGATCGGAGGACACGTAATGTTAGGAGGAGGATCAAAAGTAAGAACAGATGTGCCACCATTTATAAAAGCCGACAGGGATCCGCTGACATACATGGGTATTAATACCGTTGGACTGACCAGGCGTGGTTTTGAAAAGGAAAGGATCGACTCGATCCATTGTATTTACAGGGTGATCTATCAGAACGGCATGAATATTACTCAGGCTCTCAATCATATCGAGAAGGAAATAAGCCCGTCGCCTGACAGGGAGTATATTCTTGAATTCATTAGAAATTCAGTAAGGGGCATTATCCGCGGACCCAGGTAAACAGCTTCATAGAACTGCCTTTCATTGCATAAATATCCGAATATTACTTAGGCCGTTATGCCTTTATGCTATAATGCCGCATCACCTGTTTTACATCATAAAAGAAATCAGGTATGAATTATCTTTCGTCCGAAAGGATTGATCGCAACTTCTGTGAGTTTGAAATGCTGATTTCCGAACGGAATTCCGATAATTGTGAGGTAGAGTAAAACGCCAAAGAATGCATGTGTTATTGCAATCCAGATACCACCGCAAAGAAGCCACAGGACATTCATGAATACATAGAGACAGCCTGAAGCTCTTGGTTCTACTCTGCTGGTACGTCCGAAAGGCCATAAGGAAAGCGATCCCATTTTGAGTGTCTGAAGGCCAAAGGGGATCCCCACAATAGTTATCATAAGGATCAGGCTTCCGATGAAATACTCAACCGCAATTATGATCCCTCCGAATATCAGCCAGACAAGGTTTCCAAGGATTTTCATTTGTAATAATTAGTTTACTCGAGTATAATGGTTTTATCTTTTGGAAATTTCACAGAATATGTCAGGATCATCTCCCTGGTCTCCTGGGGCTTTATCTCAAGATCCCATCTAATTTCACCGGTCAGTGAATTATGTTTCCCCCGCGACAGTTCGACTGCATCGACCTCAATTCCGCTGTTTGAGGAGATTGGGATCTGATCATTAACTGTTATTTTGACAGGATTTCCCTTATTGTTTCTTACAGTTATCAGGTATGAATAGGTTTCAGTTTTATTCGAGCCAAGGACTCTTTTGCTTGTAAAGTCCTGCCTTTTCTCCCTTTTTACCAGGATACTGTTATCGGTACCCAGCGAAACTGTAAGAGTGTCTTTCAGCTGGTTTACATTAAGATACGATTTGCCAACGAACGTATTTTCGAAATACAGAGTTGCTTCGCCACCAATAAGATTCTGCTTTGCCCAGTCAGTGATATTCCCGGTCAGGTAAGCCAGGGGTGATAATTTTGGAATTGTTACATATTTGTATTCAGCCGGGGTAGTTGTCCGCTGTATTTCAATAGTCTGGACTTTCCCATCGGATAGAATGGAGTAAGGGGCTGTAATATCAAATGTTACAGTGGTTTCTCCGACTTGTTTTTCGACAGTCACGGGAGCAGCTTCCATTTCTTTTGTCTTTATTTCAAAATTTGTGACTGCCGCATCCTTCAGCACCCTGGCTTCTGCGCGCTCTTCACCTGAACCAGTTCCCCTGATCCTGATGGCGGGTGCAGGATAATAATAGTCGATGAACCATGGATCAAGTACCGGGACATCTCCTGCAACCCAGGGTGTGGCATTGGAAAAGCTGAGTTTTACATCTTTCCATGTTACCCCGGTATTCTGAAAAACATTTGCCTTGTAGAATATTGTAACAGGTTTCGTGATATCATCCACCCTTATATCATATGATGGGTACCAGCCTGCATTGCTGACTACATAGCTGAAAGTCATTCTTCCTGAAACAGGTTTTTCACAGCTTACAGAAACCGAGATCTCACCCGATGGCAGTTGCTGTTTTCCGAATCTGTCGGCAATCTGTTTCTGAAGGGCCGCTATCTGCTTCTCATATTCTCTTATCAGCCTGTTTTTCTTCAATATGGAATTTGTCACCTGATCCATATTGTTGGTATACAGTTCCATTACACTCTTCAGCTGTTCCACCGAGAAAGTTGTTTCCTTAACCAGTATAGCCCTGTTGGCGACAAGAAAAGCCTCCTTCTCTTTCAGAACCGAGATAGCTGCTCTCTCATCTTCAACCTTCAGCTGCAGAGCTTCGATCTGACTCCTGATATCTTTTACTTCAGGCAGATCTTCAAGATTTTCGAGATAATTATTCTGCTGATTCACTGACATTATGATAAAATCACCGGTTCCCCTGACCTGGATGCTCTGGGCATCAATGTATGGTGACAGGCCGCTGAGTTTGAGCACAGTTTTGCCTGAAGGAAGTTCCACGCTGGCCTCGTGACTTATCTGCGCCCTGTCGGGATACACTGTAACGTGCTTAATTCCGGCTTTTATCTCTTTTTCAGTATCGGCGAAGAGATCAAAATATCCGGTCATGACAAGTATTAAAACCAATGCAATATTCTTCATGATTAAGAATTTTAAAACAATAAAGGTAAGATTTTCTGAAAGATTTTGGAGAGGTGATTTCTATTTCACAATATCAAAATACCCGACAGTTCCATGTCCCGCCTCTTCAGCTCCCTGTCCTGCCATAGGACATCCCGGTACCGGGCAGTTAATTATCTTATGCTCATTGTTATCGGCAGGTTCCCATCCAAGTAACAGATATAAGGCGAAGAATCCAATAACATAGGCAGCAGCCACATGCCAGCCGTTTTTAATCCACAAAAGTACGTTACGTCCCTGAGGAAATTTGTTGGTAATGGCAACTCCTGCCGATGAACCGAACCAGATCATTGATCCTCCGAATCCTACCGTATATGCCAGCATGCCCCAGTCATAATGACCCTGGTCGAGGCACAGTTTTGTAAGAGGTATATTATCGAATACTGCAGAAAGGAATCCTAAGGCAAATGCTGTTACCCATGAAGCGTTTGGAAGTTCTTCAACAGGCATGAGTGATGCACAAGTTACAAGGCATAAAAGGAAAATTGTTCCTTTAATGGCTCCGGGAACCTCTTTCCATGGCACCCGGCGAAGGAAAGCTCCAATCACTATGAGCAATCCAGACTCCCAGAGCAGGCATGTCGTAAAGAATATTGGAAATGATTGCACCTGCAAGGATCAGGGCTACATTAAATATTTTAATCCAATCTATTTTTATATTTAAATCAGCATCCTTCTGAATTTGCTGGTATTTATCCTGCTGATGCGCTGCAAACCATGCAAAGAAGATCAAAGCAGTTCCGGCAGCAACATATCCATGCAGAACATTCAGAGCAGAAACTCCGTCGATCCACATCATTGTGGTGGTTGTATCACCAACCACACTGCCTGATCCTCCGGCGTTGCTTGCAGCCACCAGGGCAGCAATATATCCTATATGTACCTTATTTTTAAAAACAACCAGGGCAATTGTCCCGCCGATAAGGGCAGCAGCTATATTATCGAGAAATGATGAAAGGATAAAAACAAAGACCAATAACAGAAAAGGACCTTTCCAGTCATCCGGAAGATACCTGGGAAGGATATCAGGCACTCCTGATTCCTCAAATATCTTTGAAAGAACTGCAAAACCCAGAAGTAGTCCCAGCAGGTTCAGAATGATACCCCATTCCCCCTGACGTAATTCCTTGTCCATTATTTGCTCACCTATTGGGGTCGTTCCAAAAAAATGTTCAAACAGGTTAAAGCCGGGATCAAGCAACAGTTTAAATGTCAATAGTACACTTAATCCTATTACGGCCACCCAGAACGTTTGCTTGTGAAATAATGCCACTCCAAGAAGGATAAGTCCGAATATTATGAACTCAACACGGACAGGCCCTAGTGAAGGGACTTCACCCCCTGCGCCAAAGAGAAAAACAGGGGTAATTAAAATAACAGCCAGGAGAAAGATCCTTTTAAAGTTTTTTCTGACGAGGAATAATAAGGGCAGGTTGTTCATGAATCAGGTTTTGTGATAAATGCAGTTAAAAAACAAAACAAGCCGCCAAATTATAAATATTTTCGGGTTTTGTTTAAAACATTTGTCTGGCTTTTAAATGATCTAATTCATTTATTCATCATCTGCTGATTTTCAGATTGAATCTTTCTTGAAATCCTGATTTTTTAATATTTTTGTGTGTTTATTTAGATTAAATATAATTAACGCAGGGGGATGAAAGGATTTCAGATTTAGCCCTTCCAAGGGGTTTAAAAATGATTTTAAAGTCCTTAGGATTAGGGACAGAATGAAGTAATAAGGTCTCTTTACAAGATAATTAAGAACTATTAATAAGTATGATTCAGCTTGTTATGAATATAGGTTAAATGACAAATGGAAAAGGGCCAGGATAAAATAATAAATGATGTTACGTCGGGCGAATACAAGTATGGCTTTTATTCAGATATTGAGACGGAAAGCATCCCAAAGGGATTAAACGAGGATATAGTACGTCTTATTTCTAAAAAGAAAAATGAGCCTGAATGGCTTCTCGAATTCCGCCTTAAATCATTTCGTTACTGGAAAACAATGAAAATGCCGGCGTGGGCAAACCTGAAGATACCCCCGATCAATTATCAGGATATTATATATTATTCGGCTCCGAAACAGAAAGCTTCACTTGAGAGTATTGATGATATTGATCCCGAGCTGAAAAGGACTTTTGATAAGCTCGGAATTCCTCTTGAAGAACAGAAACATCTTTCTGGTGTTGCAGTTGATGCTGTAATGGACAGCGTTTCGGTCAGGACCACCTTTAAAGAAACCCTTGCCGAGCTTGGAATTATTTTCTGCTCATTCAGCGATGCGGTAAAAGAATATCCTGACCTTATAAAAAGATTTCTGGGAACAGTGGTGCCTTATACCGATAATTTCTTTGCTGCGCTTAATTCTGCTGTTTTCAGCGACGGATCGTTCTGTTATATTCCAAAGGGAGTAAGGTGCCCGATGGAATTGTCGACTTATTTCAGGATCAATGCCGCAAACACAGGTCAGTTTGAACGCACACTGATCGTCGCTGATGAGGAAAGTTATGTCAGTTATCTGGAGGGTTGTACTGCTCCGATGAGAGACGAGAATCAGCTTCACGCTGCTATTGTTGAGATAATCACTGAGAATAACGCTGAAGTTAAGTATTCGACTGTCCAGAACTGGTATCCCGGCGACAGGAACGGGAAAGGCGGGATATTCAATTTTGTGACAAAAAGAGGATTATGCAGGGGAGAGAATTCGAAAATATCCTGGACCCAGATCGAAACCGGATCGGCAATTACCTGGAAATATCCTTCGTGTATACTCCGCGGGGACAATTCGACAGGAGAATTTTATTCTGTTGCTGTGACAAACCATCATCAGCAGGCTGATACAGGAACAAAAATGATCCATATAGGGAAAAATACTAAAAGCACTATCGTATCAAAAGGTATTTCAGCCGGACAGGGGCAAAACAGTTACCGCGGACTTGTCAAAGTACTTAGAAATGCTTCCAATGCCCGTAATTTTTCACAATGCGATTCATTGTTGCTCGGCGATAAATGCGGTGCGCATACGTTCCCGTATATTGAAGTTGATAATCAGACTGCTGTTGTGGAACATGAGGCCACGACCTCAAAGATAGGGGAGGATCAGATCTTTTATTGTAACCAGAGAGGCATATCAACTGAAGATGCTGTTGCATTGATAGTTAACGGATATGCCAGAGAGGTGATAAATAAACTTCCAATGGAATTTGCTGTTGAAGCTCAGAAACTTCTGCAGATAAGTCTTGAAGGGAGTGTTGGTTAGAATGAATTTAACGACAATAATATATTATGCTGATTATTAAAAATTTAAAAGCCGGCATCAACGGTAAGACAATACTTAAGGGAATAAGCCTTGAAGTGAAAGCGGGCGAAATTCATGCCATTATGGGACCGAACGGATCAGGGAAAAGCACGCTTGCTGCTGTGCTGGCAGGAAGGGACTTCGTGGAAGTACTGGAAGGATCTGTATCATATAATGGGAAGAATTTGCTCGAAATGGCTCCCGAGGACCGATCCAAAGAGGGTATATTCCTTGGATTTCAATACCCTATAGAGATCCCCGGAGTCAGTATGGTTAATTTCATGAAAACGGCTGTAAATGAACACAGAAAACATAAAGGTCTTGAACCACTCTCTGCATCGGATTTCCTGAAGCTGATGCGCGAGAAAAAGGAACTTGTTGAAATCGATTCAAAACTTGCCAACAGATCAGTCAATGAAGGTTTTTCAGGCGGCGAGAAGAAGAAGAATGAGATCTTTCAGATGGCGATGCTCGAACCGAAACTGGCAATTCTTGATGAAACCGACTCAGGTCTTGATATCGATGCACTGAGGATAGTGGCAAACGGGGTCAACAAGCTTAAACGGCCTGATAATTCTGCAATAGTCATCACTCATTATCAGCGTCTGCTCGATTACATTGTTCCCGATGTGGTCCATGTTCTATACGACGGCCGTATTGTAAAAACTGCCGGCAAGGAACTGGCGCTTGAACTTGAGGAAAAAGGCTACGACTGGATCAAAAAAGAGATTGATAATCAAGATTGAAATGGATAGAAAATCTGAAGTAACGGGATTTTATTCAGAACTCTACACTGATAATATCAGCAAAATCAGCGCAGGATTCTTCTCCCTTTATTAATTCATTCAGGGAGAAGGCTTTTGAGATATTCAACCAGCTTGGTATACCTACAAGAAAAAATGAAGCATACAGATACACGAATCTTGATCTGTTCTTTTGTCACGACTATAAAAGCTATTTCATCCCTGATGAATCTGATTTCAGGAAAGCAGAGGAATTCAGGTGTGACGTGACTGACCTTGATGCACATGGAGTTGTGCTTGTGAACGGATTTTATCCGACAATAAACGGGAAGCTTCGCAAACTCCCCGGGGGTATTACCATTGGCAGCCTGAATGAAGCTGCCAGGCAATTCCCTGATCTGGTGGAAAAGCATTACGGCAAATACGCGAAAAGCAATTCTGACGGTCTGATCCATCTGAATACGGCAATGGCTTCCGACGGCGTATTTATTTATGTACCGCGAGGAGCAGTTCTTAAAAAGCCTGTCCAGGTAGTCAATCTTGTTGATTCAAAAGAAGACACTTTCAATCAGCATCGCAACCTTATTATAGTTGAGGATAATGCGGAATTTACACTTATCATCTGTGACCACACTCTTTCGCCGCAAAAATTCCTGACAAATGCAGTTTCGGAAATCCATGTGGGTGAAAATGCACATTTTGATATTATAAGAGTGCAGAATGAACACAACAATGCCTGCAAGATCACACATACTTTCATTCACCAGGAGAGGAACAGTTATGCTTCTTCAAATAATATTACTCTGCATGGCGGTCTTGTGCGCAACAGTACTTATCATTATCTGGGAGGAGAAGGAGCAGAATGCAATTCATACGGCCTCTACCTTTCGGATAAATGGCAGCATATTGACAACTTTGTAAATGTCGAGCATGCCTTCCCGAACTGCACGAGTAACCAGCTTTTCAAGGGAGTACTGGATGAAATGGCCACCGGTGCATTCAACGGCCGGATATACGTTGCTCCTGATGCACAGGGAACCCTGGCATACCAGAAGAATAATAATATCCTTATGACAGATGATGCCAAAATGGATACCAAACCTCAGCTCGAGATCTATGCTGACGATGTAAAATGCAGTCATGGAGCTACCGTAGGCCAGTTGGACGACAATGCACTGTTCTATATGCAGTCGAGGGGAATTGATAAACGCCAGGCACGGCTTATGCTTATGTTCGGATTTGCCCACGAGGTGATCCAGAATATCAAAGTCGAAGCTCTTCGTGAAAGAATGGATAACCTGGTAATGCAACGGCTGAAAGGAGAGCTTTCGCGTTGCGCCAGCTGTATGGTCAAATGCGGGTAAACTGAAACTCAGATGAAGGATATTTCAGAAATAAGGGCTGATTTCCCGATACTTAACAGGAAGGTATATGATAAACCGCTTATCTACTTCGATAATGGCGCAACCACTCAAAAACCTTTTTGTGTTCTTGATGCTGTAAGAGAGGTATATACGAATTACAATGGCAATGTCCACAGGGGAGTACACGCAATGAGCGATCTGACCTCCGAAGCTTATGAAAATGCCAGGGAGAAAGTCAGATCATTCATCAATGCCGGCAGGAGAGAGGAAATCGTTTTTACTTCCGGTACAACAGGCTCAATCAACAGTATTGCTTTTTCATTTGGTGAGAGATATATAAAACCGGGCGATGAGGTTATCTTAAGCAACCTGGAGCATCATGCCAATATCGTTCCGTGGCAGATGATGTGCCAGCGTAAAGGAGCCCTTCTGAAGATCATTCCCATCAATGAGAACGGAGAAATAATTTTTGACGAGTACCTTAAGCTGCTGTCGCCCAAAACCAGGATAGTTGCAGTTACTCAGGCATCAAATGCCCTTGGAACAATTCTCCCAGTAAAAAAAATAATTGAAGCAGCCCACGCTGAAAATATTCCTGTCCTTATCGATGGCGCTCAGGGTATCCAGCATGGGATTGTTGATGTAGCATCACTTGATTGTGATTTCTACGTTTTTTCGGGTCATAAGATATACGGGCCGACTGGTATAGGCATTCTTTACGGGAAGGAGAAATGGCTTATTGAATTACCTCCTTACCAGGGTGGCGGCGATATGGTCGAAAAAGTGACTTTTGAAAAGACCACATATAACGCTCTTCCATTTAAATTTGAGGCAGGCACCATGAACTATGCCGGAGCTATAGGCCTTGGCAGAGCTTTGGATTATGTAACAGATATCGGGAGAAAAGAGATTGCTGCCCGTGAACAGATGCTTCTGGATTATGCAACCCGGCGATTATCGGCAATAAAAGGGCTCAGGATATATGGGAATTCAGCTGATAAAATTTCTACTATCTCATTCCTTGTAAAGGATATACACCAGTATGATACGGGAACGATACTCGACAAACTGGGAATTGCAGTAAGGACAGGGACCCACTGTGCTCAGCCCGTGATGGACCGATTTGGAATTGAAGGCACAGTGAGGGCTTCAATGTGTTTTTACAACACAACCGATGAGATAGATGTTCTTGGCACGGGAATTGAAAAAGTGATCAGCATGTTTTCAAAATAAAGCTCATGACTATTAATGAAGTTCAGGACAATATAATTGATGAGTTCTCGCTGTTCGATGACTGGATGGATAAATACAATCTTCTTATCGATATGGGGAAAAACTTGCCAATTATCGATCCGAAATTCAAGGTAAAGGATTACCTGATCGAAGGATGTCAGTCAAAGGTGTGGCTATATCCCGAATATGATGGTCACGTAATTACCTTCAGTGCCGACAGTGATGCAATTATAACACGGGGGATAGTCGCCCTGCTTATTAAAGTACTTACACACCGGACCCCGGAGGAAATAATCGGGTCAGAGCTCTATTTTATCGACAGGATAGGTCTGAAGCAGAATCTTTCTCCTACCCGGTCGAACGGATTACTTGCCATGGTAAGGCAAATGAAACTATTTGCATTGGCATATAAAGCACATGCACAGGGCACGGATGCTCGGGTTGTGGTAACATAATAGAACTACTATAAAAGATGGATCCTACGGAACAACTGGAAATAGAAACCAGAATAGCAGGAGTTCTCAAAAGCATTTATGATCCTGAGATCCCTGTTAACATTTATGATCTCGGACTTATCTACAATATTGATCTCGATGATGATCATATAGCACACATTACGATGACCCTTACAGCACCAAACTGTCCGATGGCCGAAGATCTGATTGAAGAGGTAAAATACAAGGTCGCCGGGACAAAAGGTGTTAAAGACTGCGATCTGAAACTTACTTTTAATCCTCCCTGGGATAAAAGCATGTTAAGCGATGAAGCAAAACTTGAATTAGGTTTTATTTAAATTATTGAGATGGCTGACATCACAAAAGAACATTTTTCGGCAGGTATAAAAGACAAAGCTCATGAACTCGGTTTTGATATCTGTGGAATTGCTAAAGCCCGTTCACTTGATGAATATGGTCCACACCTTAAAACCTGGGTGGAAGCCGGGATGAACGATAAAATGGGATATCTTGCAAGGAACATCGAAAAACGGCTTGATCCTGAAAATTTGCTTTCCGGTGCAAAGTCAATGGTAGTTACCGGATTAAATTATTACTCCGAAAATATGCAAAGTGATCCGGAAGCTCCTGTGCTTTCGAGATATACCTATGGAATAAATTATCATGATGTTATCACTGCAAGGCTTGAAGAACTATTTGCCTGGATAAAGCGCCAGGATCTGAAAGCAGAAGGAAGAATTATTGTGGATTCCGCACCACTTCTCGAAAAAGCGTGGGCAAGAGAAGCTGGACTGGGGTGGCAGGGCCGTCATTCCGTCGTCATTAACAGGAAAATAGGATCATTCTTTTTCATAGGCACATTAATTTTGAACATCGACCTTGTTTATGACACTCCTTTCAAGGGTGATTATTGCGGGGAATGCAGATTATGCATTGAGGCATGTCCGACACAAGCAATCAATAACAACCGTACAATTGATGCCAGAAGATGTATTGCCAACCTGACCATTGAGAACAGGGATCCCATTCCGCAGGAAATCATACCACTGCTGGGGAAACGGATCTATGGCTGTGACAGATGTCAGGAAGTGTGTCCATGGAATAAAAAAGCTAAACAGAATAAAGTACCGGAGTTCGCCATGAATAATGAGGTTGCGGGAATGAGTACCGAAGACTGGATGAACCTTTCGAGGGAACAGTTTGAAAGACTTTTCGAACGATCTCCAATAGGCAGGGTTAATTATGAACAACTGATGAGGAATATCGAAGCAGCAATTAAATCAGGAGGTTGATAACTGCTACCTGTCCCCCATTACTGTCACCACAATTTCCCTTTTATCCCGGGGACCGTCAAATTCACAGAAAAAGATATTCTGCCATGTGGATAGTCCGGGTTTACCGTCAATCACCGGAATGCTTTCAGAAGGTCCGACAAGTCCTGCTTTCAGATGGGCATCCCCGTTATTATCCTGCCGGTCATGTTCCCAGACACCTGAAGGGATCATCCGGTTAAGCAATGTAACCACATCATTCTGGACTGACTGATCCCAGTTTTCCTGGATCATAATTGCCGCTGTTGATCCACGGGCATAAACTGAAGCGATTCCGTTCTGCACCTTACTGTTTCTGATGATCTCTTCGACTTCTCTTGTAATATCGTACAATCCGCTTTTACGGTTGGTGGTAATTGTAATTATCTTTTGCATTTAATCAGGATTTCTTAATGAATTATTTGATGATTCTTTTTTACCTTTCTGTTAAAATTACGTCTTATTTACAAATAGTTCAAAAAGTTTTGATAGAAAAGGAACTAATAGAGCAGTGCAGAAATGGTGATTTGCACAATTTCAGAAAAGTAGTTGAAAAAACTTCACCAATGATTTTCTCAGTCGCTTTCAGAATGCTTGGCGACGAAGATTCTGCCCGCGATATAGTCCAGGAAACGATGATAACCATATGGCAGAAGCTGGCTAAAATAAAATCGGCTGACACTTACAAAACATGGGTATACAGAATTGCAGTGAACAAATGTTATGATCAGATGAGAAAACAAAAGCGGCAGAAGGAGAGCAGATATGATGATCAGACATGGGCACTTATTTCAAACCATATGTCAGAAGAAGGGATCACCGAACTTGAAAACAAAGAGAATGCTCAGATAATCAATTTTTTAACAAATAAATTAAGCCATAAGCAGAAAGCCGTATTCATCCTTTCTGAACTTGAGGAGATGCCGGCCGATGAAATTGCGAAAATAACAGGTATGAACAGGTCGGCTGTAAAAGCAAACCTTTATTATGCCAGGAAGAATATCGAATCACTTTTGCGGAAATATTTATGAAGATGACAGAGGAAAATGACAGGTATAATAAGATGATGGAAATTCTGCGGAACTCCAAACCAGATTTAATTCAACCGGAAGAAATAGAGAATGAGGTTATAAGAAAGATCCGGAATGAAGATCAAAAGACCGGCATGGTTTCAGATTTTATCGAATCTCTTTTCAGTTGGGTTTATGTAGGCTGGGTGAGAAGAAGCCTTGTCGGGGCAGCAGTTGTACTGGTTGCAGTTTTTATTTATCAGCAGGGTTTCATATTGAAACAGGTAAGAAATATCAATGAAAGGGTTGTAAATATAGGAAATGAACAGGTATCGGTTCCCCCGTCAGATTTCGCCAGGAGGCTGACACTTTATAAAATGTCAACCAAACTGGCCCCTGCGGGGGAAATTAAGAGTGTCTGAAAAGCAACTCGAAGAGCTTCTTAATTCATATGACGAACTGCTGGTAAAGTATAAGGACCTCATAAGGATAATTGAGGAGGATCCTGCATTGAAACAATATATTGAAAATAAGCTTAATGAGGAAGGGAATAAAAAATCTGATATTTAAAAAAATGAAAAACAGGAAATTAAAACTTATTATTTCTCTGGCACTTGTCATGGCAGCTTCATGCAACGACCCGGAGACTGTTGTTACAAATATTGTCCATCGCGACGGATCAGTGACAAGAAGAATTGAAATGAAAAATATCGAGAACAAGTTTGAGGTTTCAGATCTTCAGGTCCCGTTCGATAGTACATGGATAGTAAAAGATTCTCTGGAGATTAACGAAAATGGTGATACTATCTGGGTTAAGCGTGCTGAAAAACTATTTGCGGGTGTTGATGAGATTAACAGTTATTACACTACTGACAGCGGAGCTAATAAAGAAATATCCCGTCATGCAGAATTCAGGAAAAAATTCAAATGGTTCAATACCGAATATAATTTCTCTGAGATCATTGAAAAGAAAATGCTTTATGGTTACCCTGTCAGTGATTTCCTGAATAAGGAAGAACTTCAATGGTTTTACTCTCCCGACAATCTCAATGAAGAGAAGATTAATGGTGCGGACAGCCTTAAATTCAGGGCTTTCAATGACACAGTAGACAAGAAGCTTGAGAAATGGTACATAAAAAATATCGTTTCAGAATGGATTGGTGAGTTTACCGCCCTCACAGGAGAAAAAGCAAACATGGATATGGTTCGGGAAACACTTAAACAGCGGGAAAATGAATTCGTAGCGATTGTTGTAAAGAATATCGAACATTTCGACAGCCTTTGGTCGAACGGAGCCATGCTCAGGGAATTTATCGGGGAAGCCAATGCTCTGAAATATAAAACTGAAGCTGACTCTGCTGCCAATGTTGCTGCTGACCGCTTTTGGATCTCTTATAAGCCTTATAAAGTCAGGACCGTTATGCCAGGCAAACTTACAGGAACAAATGGATTTATTGATTCTGCCGGTATTTTATTATGGCCTGTAGACTCGGACTTTTTCCTGACAGAACAGTATAAAATGCAGGCTGAATCGAAAATTCCGAATATATGGGCATGGATTGTATCGGGATTATTCCTGTTGTTTGTGGTTACTGGTGTAATATTGAAAAAAAGAAAAGGCTGAGAAGTTCAGCCTTTAACATAACCTAAAACCTAATATATTTATGAAAAACTAACTGTCATAGTCCTTTAAGATCAGCATCAGTTTCTGCCTGGTAAAGAATATCCTGCTTTTAACTGTTCCTATTTTCAAGCCGAGTTTCTCGGCAATCTCGTGGTATTTAAAACCCTGGATATGCATATTGAACGGAATCCTGAATTCGTCACTTAACGATTCAATTGCTTTTTCAATCTCACCCTGGGCATAACTGGACTCCGGAGAGATAAATCCCTTGTCATGAGGCATATTTATATAATAGAGATCCTGTGTCCCGTCGATTATCGTGTTCTCCTTGATGTTGCGCCTGTAGTTATTGATGAAAGTGTTTTTCATTATAGTAAAGACCCAGGCCTTAAGGTTTGTGTAATCGACAAATTTGTCCTTGTATGTTATTGCTTTGAGATAGGTGTCCTGAACAAGATCCAGTGCAGTATCCCTGTCTGATGTAAGGCTCATTGCAAACCTTTGAAGGTTGCTTTTCATTTCGATCAGACTATTGTTGAATTCGCGAGCTGTCATGGTTAATTTTTTTTGATTGTTTAAGCAAATATATACAGCTAAATTAAGATAAACAAATCTTAATATCTTAATATCCTTATATTCCAGGATTTTTCTAAATAAGGATTAATTGTAAGCAATTATTTATCAGACTTATAGGATTGACCAGACATATGCAGTCTAAATTTTGGAATAAATTGTCACTTTTGGGGATGAGGCCATTCACTTCCAAATCCATGTCATTGTCATCTGACGTAAGGTCTCATTCTACCATTGTAGAATTAGCCATAGATGGCCTTACTTGGAGGAGCAGGAAAAAGAGGAATGAGGATTCCGTTTCGCAAAGTTATCCGTTGGGAATGCGAATTAAAATAGTGTTTTATAAAAAGAGATTGTTATGAGTAATTTAGATCAACGATTACCGGTTAATACGTATGTTAAATACGTTGACACTATAATAGAATAACAGTGACTGTCGAAAAATTCTGAATTTATCCTTACTTTCGTATTTTTAAGCAAAAAGAAAATGGATTTTAATATAAAGCTAAGCACCGGTCAGATCCTGAGAGGTTATATAAAAAGTCCCGGTGAGAACTTAAGTGCAGTTGTGATCCTTGTTCACGGGCTGGGAGAGCACATTCAACGGTATATCAACTGGGCAGGATTATTTAATGAGGCTCTGATAGGATTTGCCGGCGTTGATCTGCCGGGCCATGGACGCTCTGACGGCAAACGGGGACATATAAAGAATTTTACCCTTACAGATGAGATGATCAATATTCTTCTTGGTGAATGCCGCAAAACTTTTCCGGGCATCCCGCTTTTTCTGTACGGACATAGCCTTGGAGGCACTATTGTACTCGATTATCTTGTCCGTAACAATCCGAAAGTAAAAGGTGCAATAGTTACCTCACCCTGGCTTAAACTGGCATTTGAACCTGACAAGTCAAAGATAAAACTGGCTGGCATTATGAAGAATATTCTTCCTTCACTGGTCCAGCCTTCGGGATTGGTGGTGGAATATCTTTCGCATGATCAGAAGGTTGTGGATAATTATAAAAATGATCCGCTTGTCCATGACAAAATTTCTGTCAGCCTGTTTAGCGCAACAATGTCAGCGGCATCAAATGCCCTGAAAAATGCTGCCAGGCTGAACAAACCCCTTCTCCTGGTGCATGGACTGGATGATCATATATGTTCCCCCGATGGGAGCCGCGAGTTTGCTTCGAAGACGATAATGGCTGAATTAAGGTTATGGGATGGTGGTTACCATGAACTTCACAATGACTTATTCAGGGATGAAGTGTCAAGCTATATCATATCCTGGATCAACTCCATGATTGCATAGAAAAATCTCTTCTTCAGGATGGAACTGAGAACAACATTCAGCTTTGAACCTTCAGCACGGAAGATAACCTACAGGGATCCTGTTATGTTCATTGGATCATGTTTTGCCACATCTATCGGAAGCCAGCTGGAAGATGGACGGATGCCTGTAATGATCAATCCTGCAGGAACTGTATATAATCCTGTTTCAGTGTGCAATACGCTTGATTCAATTACCGGCGGGAAAAAATATGGTTCAGATGACCTGTACAACTACAATGGCACATGGGTCAGTTTTGATCATTATACCGATTTTTCCTCAGGGACACCTGAAGGAATTCTTAAAAAGATAAACAATAAGTCAGCTGAAGCCCTGAAATTTATTTCTTCCGCCGGATTTCTTTTTGTCACCTTCGGCACGGCGAGAGTTTTCAGATGGATCAGGTCAGGTAAGATAGTATCGAACTGCCATAAAATACCGGCATCGGAGTTTACTCACGAACTTCTTACTGTCGACCAAATTACAGCTTTATGGGCGGATCAGCTTGATAAACTTAGGTCTCATTACCCCGGTTTACAGGTTGTGTTTACAATAAGTCCGGTGCGCCACTGGAAAGATGGTGCCCACGGGAACCAGGTGAGCAAGTCGGTTTTGTTCCTTGCCGTTGAAGAACTGCTTCGACCATCCTTCAAAACCAACATATTTTCCTGCGTATGAACTGGTTATGGATGATTTGAGAGATTACCGTTTCTATGAAGATGACATGCTTCATCCCTCAGCAAAAGCGATCGATTATATCTGGGAAGCATTTTGCCGCTGTTATTTTGATAGTACAACTATCAGCTTGTGGAAGGAGGTTGCTAAGATATCGAGGGCTGTTTCGCACAGGATACATACAGATTCAGAAGATCAGGTAGTAAAATTCGCTGAAAACATGATTCACCGGATTGATACAATTACCGGCAGGAATCCGGGATTGAACCTGAAGGAGGAAAGGGAATATTTTACCGGACTCTTAAGAAAATCAGGGGGAAATATTTAAGAAATAGTTATAGTTGCAGGTACGTTACAACATGCAGGTTGCAAGTAACAAGTTCTGAACAACCTGCAATCAGCAATCAGCAACCTGGATCAGGTTCTTTATTTTAAAGTGGAAATAGTCTTCCGAAAATCTTCCGGATTCCTGGTGATCAGTATGTTCTCCGGAATTTTCTTTTCGTTAATCAGCGGATAATCGGTAAGGATTATTTTTTTGATAAGTAATGATTTGCCGATACTGCTGAAATAGCCGATCTTTTTACTGGCGAAATCAAATCCATTTGAATTTACAACCAGGTATTCGAAAGATTTAATCTTATGGATTTCAATTACTTCAGAAGCCGGCAGGATGCCACCTGTAAATATTACATCAAAGCCTCTGTTCTTAAGGGCGTACTTGTAAAAAAGGAAATTATTTTCCGACAGATTATCGTTTGTATTGATCATTGCCACGGAAGCCCTTGATCTTGCGTTTGGTAATTTAAGGTTGTTATCTTCAACAACCATGACCTGTCTTATAGTGTTCCTTACAAACTGCTCCTGAGCCCTTGACAGGCTTCCTGTCTGCCATAGAATTCTCGACTTTTCCAAAAGGGGCCCATAGTATCTGATGTAGGCATCTTCGATTCCATATTGCCTTACAAATGGTTCGAGGGCTTCCCTGAACTGGAATTCATTGAATCTGATAGCTGACATCAGTATCTTTCCCGGCTGGAAATTCTGATCAGGATTCAGGTTCTGACTGCTCACCGACATGACCTTCTGGGTGAGCTCATCCTCACTGAACTGAGCTATTTTTGATATTTTCAGACCATTCCGGTTCAGGTATGCTACATTAAGTATCTTTTTTAATTCGGTTTCGTTATAGGTTCTGATATTTGAGTCGGTCCTGTCCGGTTCAAGTACTTTGTATCTCTTTTCCCAGATCCTTATGGTGTGAGCTTTTATGCCTGAGAAATTCTCAAGATCCTTTATCGAAAAAACATTTACCCCTTCTTCCATGGCAGTCACAATAGATCACTTTATCAAAATGTCTCGTATCCCTCAATAATAAACAATCAAAAAATCAGATTGTTCTTTTGACTATATTAAATAAATGGTCCTGTTTTGCGGATTATTCCCCTTCTGTCCGCTGAAAATGGAATGTAATTTCTCTATTCAGGATTCTCAATCATTATCTTTTTCACGATCCTGGTACCATCAACAAAAACAATTGTAACCAGATACATGCCTCTGGTTGTTTTCTTGAGCAGTACCTTTGTTTGTGATAACGGATTCGTATATTGAGCTCTGAAAATATCCTGACCAATCATGTTAGTTACCTTTACAGAGATCATATCTCTGTCGGTCCTGATTGTAAAACTATTCTCCCTGACCGGAACCGGGTAAATACTGATATTTGAACTGACAGTTTCCCTCACGAAGGTTTTCTGAGGGTAATTTCTGACAATACTGACAGTATCACTCTGAGAATGAAGGCTTATGGAATAAAATAAAAGTGTATTCAGGAGTAGAAATAGCCTCATAAGCACTCTTTTGTTAACCTCTAGCAAAAACTGTGCTAAAGGTACGCATTTTTATTTTAATTGATTAAAGAATTTTCTTGCTTTGTCAAGGTCCTCCGGAGTATCAATGCAGATGCTTTCCCATTCAGTTATTGTGGTCCTTATCCTGTATCCGTTTTCGAGCCATCTGTTCTGTTCGAGGGATTCAGTCTTTTCAAGCGAACTTCTTGGCAATAAAGTGATTCTGTTCAATATTTCAGTTTTGTAAGCATATAAACCTATGTGTTTGTAATATGGGTGTAAGAGTGTCCATTCGCTCATTTCCGCATCACGGATAAAGGGAATGACATTCCTGCTGAAATATATAGCATTTCCCGACAGATCAAGAATGACTTTCGGGTGATTTGGATTGGTTATATCTTCTCCCGGCTCAACCTTTCTTACCAGTGTTGCAATTTCTACCGACTTATCGGCAAAACATGAAACCAGCCGATCAACCTGCTCAGGCCTGATAAAAGGTTCATCGCCCTGGATGTTAACGACGACGTCAGCTTTAATCCCTCCCTCCTTTGTTAAAATATTAACAGCTTCGGCACAGCGGTCTGTTCCGCTCTGATGTTCTGCCGAGGTCATAACCGCTTTCCCGCCGAAATCCGATACTGCATCAAAAATCCTGGGATCATCGGTGGCGATATATACTATATCCAGCGATTTGGAAGCCTGTTCATATACTCTTTGGATCATTGGTTTACCACCGATTGTCACAAGCGGCTTCCCCGGAAACCTTGATGATGCATAACGTGCCGGAATAATGCCTGCAAAATGATATCCGTTAAATGTTCTCATGGTGCGAATTTACGAAAATTGAATTTCCCAATGTTTTAAAAATATCTTAAATTCGCACCAGCGCAAAACAGCTATGAAAGATCTGCAAAGTATAAAGCAAAGGTTTGGGATAATCGGTAATTATGAAGGGCTTAACCGTGCAATAGATATTGCCGTACAGGTCGCTCCGACTGATCTTTCTGTACTTATCACCGGTGAGAGCGGTACAGGGAAAGAAGCATTTCCCCAGGTGATCCACAGTTACAGCGCAAGGAAACACGGGCAGTACATTGCCGTTAACTGCGGGGCAATACCCGAAGGGACAATCGATTCTGAGCTGTTTGGTCACGAGAAGGGGTCCTTTACAGGAGCTACTGAAAGCAGGAAAGGATATTTTGAAGTTGCCGACGGCGGCACAATTTTTCTTGATGAGGTTGCAGAACTGCCTCTTTCGACACAGGTCAGGCTGCTGAGGGTCCTCGAATCGGGCGAATTCATCAGGGTGGGCTCGTCGAAGGTTCAAAAGACCAATGTACGCGTAATTGCCGCCAGCAATGTTGATGTGGTTAGAGCGGTTGAACATGATAAGTTCAGGGAAGATCTTTTTTACAGGCTGAATACAGTACCAATAAAAATTCCGGCATTAAGGGAGAGAGGAGATGACATCTTCCTGCTTTTCAGAAAATTTGCTGTTGACTTCGCTGAAAAATACAGGATGCCTTCAATAAGACTGAACAATGAGGCAAAAAATATCCTGCTGAATTATTCATGGCCAGGTAATGTCCGTCAGCTTAAGAATATAACCGAACAGATCTCTATTATTGAGAAGGAGAGGGAAATCAGCCCTGAAGTACTGCATGCTTACCTCCCTGATTATAACGGGATAAAACTGCCTGCAATCATCAAACGCGAAGATGATAAATCGTTTTCAACCGAGCGGGAGATCCTGTATAAGATCCTCTTTGACATGAAGAGCGATATGAATGATCTGAAAAAACTGGTCCTTGATCTTATTAAGACAGGCAATATTGATATTAATTTCCATGAGAACAACTCAGGGATGATTAAGAACCTTATCCGGGATACGGTTCATGAGGAACACCTGGCGGGTGCCCCGGAGAACCAGCCAGTCGATTTTAAAGTCCATCACGGCAGGAACAACATCCAGGATACGGAAGAAGTTGTTGAAGAATCACTTTCACTGGCTGATAATGAAATTGAGATGATAAAAAAAGCACTTGAAAAATACAGCGGCAAGAGAAAAATGGCTGCACATGAGCTTGGGATATCTGAACGGACTCTTTACAGAAAAATCAAAGAGTATGGAATTGAAATGTAGAAATCTGATTTCAAGTGCAGGGAATTTCCTGATTTCGGTCCTGATTATTTGTGAATTCATCTTTTTGTCAGGCTGTAAAGTAAGCTATTCATTTTCAGGGGCAAGTACAGAAGGACTAAAATCTGTAAGCGTTCAGTATTTTCAAAACAGGGCGAGCCTGGTTCAGCCCGGATTGAGTCAGAATCTTACCGATGCGCTGATTGACAAGTGCAAGGCACAAACAAGCCTGAGCGTTGTTAACGGACTTGGAGACGTTAATTTTGAAGGGGAAATTGCCGATTACAATACCCGGCCTCTGACGGTATCGGCCGATGCAACAGCTGCGACTAACAGGTTTACAATCAGTGTTAAGGTTAAATTCACCAATGCTGTCGATCCCGATCTGAGCTTTGAACAGTCATTCTCAAGATATGAAGATTACGATAGTTCTCTCGACCTTAGCCAGGTTGAGGCTGAACTATCGGAGAAGATAATTGAAATGATTGTTGAAGATATCTTTAACAGGGCATTTGTTAACTGGTAACCGGTCATGAACAAAAATGACTTTTTGAGTTTGATTGGCAGCAACAACCCGATCGACAGGCAGATTCTGGCCGAGATCAATGATCTTGTTAACATATTTCCTTATTTTCAGACAGCTCACCTGCTGCTCCTTAGGGGTATGCAGGACAATTCAGATATCAGGTTTGAGAATCAGCTGAAGAATTCGGCAATTCATATTGCTGACAGGGAGGTATTATACAATCTGTTAAAAGTTTCTCCGGTTCCGTTCGAACAGACGATAGTTCAGGAAACGGCGGAGAATGAACCAGTGATACAGGCGCCGGCGAAGGAAGAACCGGTAATTGAAGTGCCGGTGAAAGAAGAACCGGTAATGGAAGAGCCGGTGAAGGAAGAACCGGTAATTGAAGTGCCGGTAGAAGAAGAACCGGTTATGGAGACGCCGGTGAAGGAAGAACCGGTAATGCAGGAACCGGTGAAAGAAGAACCTTTAGCAGAAGAAATTACGCAGGAAGCAAGTGGTTCCGGTGATATAGGTCAAACCGTTATTGAATCTGCTAAAAATAGTGAGGATCTGATAGTTGAGATTGAAAAAAGCTCAAATGAAATATCGGAGAAGGAGGAGGCTGAGATTCCGGGCGCTGTCATTGGCCGTTCAATTCTGGTATCTATTGATCAGGATAGCGATGAGCCGGAGAGAGGTGTTTTAGTTATTGAAGATGAACCCACCGAAGCTGAAGAAAGGGTGTTTTATATGGATCCCGGATTCTCAGCACCTGAATCCGAACCGGAGTTTACACCTGTATCTGAACTTCAGCTGGAACAACAGCCTGCAGATGAACCGGTACCAGCTGCTCCAGAAGTATCAGAAGAGGATTTAAGTTACCGGAACAAAAAGGTACAGGCCGATCTGATTGATAAATTCATTTCAACAAGTCCAAGAATAGAACCAAAAAGAGAGAGAACAGATCAGCCGGTCGAGGATCTGGCTCAACAATATATCGAGGAAAAGGGTGCATTTGTCACTGAAACCCTTGCCAGAATTTATGTGAATCAGGGCTATTATTCCAAAGCAATAGATATTTATGAAAAACTAAGTTTGAAATTTCCGGAAAAAAGTGGTTACTTTGCAGCTCAAATTGAAAAAATAAAAGCGATAATAAAATAGTTGACAAAATGGGAATATATATTTTTATTTCAGCACTGATTATTATTGCCTGCGTACTTCAGGTAATGATAGTCCTGGTTCAGAACTCAAAAGGTGGGGGTCTGGCTGCCAATTTCACATCAGCAGGTCAGTCGATGGGCATAAGAAAAACAGCAGATTTTCTCGAAAAATCGACATGGACTCTTGCAGGGACAATTCTGATTCTGTGCGTTGTGGCTACAGCCACTATTCCTCGCGGATCTACAACTGAGCGTTCCAGGATTGAGAACCAGATTCAGAATGCTGTCGATCCCAATGCTATCCCTACTCTGCCAACCGCTGTACCGACCGATCAGGCCATTCCGCCGGCAGGGGATGAGCAACAGCCTCAGAATTAATCATTTTATTTACAGAAATACCGGGAAAGTGTCAGTTTGTCATAAACTGACACTTTTCTTTTAAATAATTAACACGCTCAAATACAGCAATATATGACAATTTGTTCTATTTGTGACTTAAAAGATGTCAGGATAAGAGCGTTAAAATGTCGGCTTATTATCGCATCAGGCATGAATTTCCCCTTTGGCATAAATTATGCTTAGGGAAGAGGCAGAAAATAATGTTTAACTTTAAAACTAAATAAAAATGGCACAATTGAAAGGAAAAGTATTGGCTGGAAAGGTTTTGGTAAAACCTCACGAAGCTGAAGCAAAAACTGCAAGCGGAATAATTATTCCTGATTCAGCAAAGGAAAAACCTCGTCAGGGAACAGTAATTCTGGTTGGCGCTCCCAAAAAAGATGAAGAAATGGAAGTTAAAAAAGGCGATGTCGTCCTTTACGGGAAATATTCAGGTCAGGAACTGACCCTCGACAATGAAGATTATCTTCTCATTTCACAGTCGGATATATTATTCATAGCTTAATTATTGAAACCAATAAATATTAAATAATATGGCAAAAGAGATTAAATACAATATTGATGCACGTGCTCAGCTCAAGGAAGGGGTTGACCAGTTAGCCGATGCAGTAAAAGTTACGCTAGGACCAAAGGGCCGTAATGTAGTTCTTGAGAAAAAATTTGGTGCTCCACAGATTACCAAGGATGGAGTTACAGTGGCAAAAGATATCGAATTGTCAGATCCGTATAAGAATATGGGTGCACAGATGGTCAAGGAAGTTGCCTCGAAAACCGGTGATATAGCAGGTGATGGTACAACCACAGCTACTGTTCTTGCACAGGCCATTATAAATGTAGGGCTTAAAAATATCACAGCCGGTGCTAATCCCATGGATGTAAAGAGGGGAATTGACAAAGCTGTTGAAAAAGTCATCAAACATCTTAAATCACAGGCTAAAGTTATTGGCGATGATCTCAGTAAAATTGAACAGATCGCAAGAGTTTCAGCAAATGATGACGAAGAAATTGGCAAACTGATCGCTGAAGCAATGAGCAAAGTTCATAAAGAAGGTGTTATTACAGTCGAGGAATCCAAAAGTACATCCACCTATGTTGAAGTGGTGGAAGGTATGCAGTTTGACCGCGGTTATATTTCTGCATATTTTGTCACAAATGCAGAAAAAATGGAAGCTGAGCTTGAGAATCCTTACATTCTGATTTATGACAAGAAAATATCTTCAATGAAAGATATGCTTCCAATTCTTGAAGCAACCGCACAAACCAGCCGTCCTCTTCTTATCATCTCTGAAGATGTTGAGGGAGAGGCTCTTGCAACACTTGTAGTAAACAGGCTGCGCGGTTCATTAAGAGTATGCGCAGTGAAAGCTCCGGGTTTCGGAGACAGAAGAAAAGAGATGCTTGAAGATATAGCCATTCTGACAGGCGGAACAGTTATCTCAGAAGAAAAAGGACTTAAACTTGAACATGCAACCCTGGATATGCTTGGCACTTCTGAAAAGGTTACAGTCAATAAAGAAAATACCACTATAGTAAACGGATATGGTGACAAGGAAATGATCAAAGCCAGAGTAGGACAGATCAAGCAGCAGATGACAACCACCACTTCCGATTATGACAAGGAGAAACTTCAGGAACGTCTTGCCAAATTGTCTGGCGGTGTTGCTGTTCTTTATATTGGTGCTGCTTCGGAGGTTGAGATGAAAAACAAGAAAGACCGCGTTGATGACTCACTTCATGCAACACGTGCTGCTATTGAAGAAGGTATAGTGCCGGGTGGTGGCGTTGCATATATTCGCGCCATTTCCGCTATTGATAATCTTAAGGGCGACAACGAAGATCAGACCACCGGTATTGAGATAGTTAAACGTGCTATAGAAGAACCATGTCGTCAGATTGCAATCAATGCCGGAAAAGAAGGTGCCGTAGTTGCCCAGGCTGTTAAATCAGGGAAAGGTGATTATGGATACAATGCACAGACCGATAATTTCGAAAAGCTTTACGGTTCCGGAGTTATTGATCCTGTAAAAGTCGTAAGGGTAGCCCTCGAAAATGCAGCATCAGTTGCCGGAATGTTCCTGACGACTGAAGCTGTTGTAGTTGAAGAAAAAGAAGAAAAACCGGCTATGCCGCCTCAGGGAATGGGTGGAGGAATGCCGCCGTATTAATAATTGATTATATTTTGTTTTATCATGTAGAGCCAGGTCTGAGACCTGGCTCTACATGTTTATAATTTTATATATTTGCACCTGTTTTCCAGAATGCTTGATTGATGCACCGGATCCGTAATTTTTGTATCATTGCTCACATTGACCATGGCAAAAGCACCCTGGCTGACCGTCTGCTGGAAAAGACCAACACAATCACGGAAAGGGAATACCAGGATCAGATTCTTGACAACATGGACCTTGAAAGGGAGAGAGGCATCACTATCAAGAGCCATGCAATACAGATGGAGTATGATCATAATGGCGATAAATATTATCTGAACCTTATTGATACACCGGGGCATGTCGATTTCTCATATGAAGTTTCAAGATCAATTGCTGCCTGCGAGGGAGCCCTTCTTGTCATTGATGCAACTCAGGGTATTCAGGCACAGACAATTTCGAACCTCTATATGGCAATTGACCATAATCTCGAAATAATCCCCGTGCTCAACAAGATGGATATGACGAATGCAATGCCTGAAGAGGTTAAAGACCAGATAGTTGACCTTGTGGGATGCAACAGGGAGGATATAATCGAAGCAAGTGCAAGAACAGGGATGGGGATCGACAGGATCCTTGATGAAATAGTGAATCGTATACCGCCTCCGGCCGGAAGCTCCGATGCCCCGCTGCAGGCTTTGATCTTTGATTCAATATTCAATTCCTTCAGAGGCATCATAGCTTACTTCAAGATTGTCAATGGTACAATACGTAAAGGTGACAAAGTTAAATTTGTCAGTACCGGACATGAATACAATGCCGAGGAAATAGGTGTGCTTAAGCTGAAACAGGATCCGCGTGATGAGATGGGCGCAGGAGATGTAGGTTATATTATTTCCGGGATAAAGATCTCTTCAGAAGTCAGGGTGGGGGATACAATAACGACGTGTTAAAAACCCATGTGATAAGGCCATTTCCGGATTTGAAGATGTAAAGCCGATGGTTTTTGCAGGAATGTATCCTGTCGATGCTGATGAATATGAGGACCTGAGGATTTCGATTGAGAAGCTTCAGCTGAATGATGCTTCACTGACGTTCATACCTGAGTCATCAGCAGCTCTGGGATTTGGATTCAGATGTGGATTCCTGGGACTTCTTCATATGGAGATCATTCAGGAAAGGCTCGATCGTGAATTTGATATGGATGTAATTACAACTGTACCGAACGTTTCATTTAAAGTGTACACGACAAAGGGGGAAGAAATTGATGTTCATAATCCTTCAGGGTTGCCGGCAGCAAATTATATCGAACGTATTGAGGAACCATATATTATTGCACAGGTAATTACTTTATCGGACTATGTCGGATCAATAATGAACCTGTGCATTGATAAAAGGGGAGCTTTGAAAAACCAGATTTATCTTACCCGCGACAGGGTCGAACTAACCTTCGAGATGCCTTTGTCAGAAATAGTATTTGATTTCTACGATAAGTTAAAGAGCATTTCGAAGGGATATGCCTCATTCGATTACTATTACACAGCTTATCAGAAAGCTGATCTGGTCAGGCTCGATATTCTTCTTAACGGAGAGATGGTCGACGCTCTGTCAACACTCATCTACAGAGGCCATGCTTATGATTTTGGCCGGAAAATGTGTGTTAAGCTGAAAGAGCTGATCCCGCGTCAGCAGTTTGATATCGCAATCCAGGCAGCGATTGGTGCAAAAATCATTGCAAGGGAGACTGTCAAAGCAGTCAGAAAAGATGTGACTGCCAAATGCTACGGAGGTGATATTACAAGGAAAAGAAAACTATTGGAGAAACAGAAAAAAGGTAAGAAACGGATGCGTCAGATAGGTAATGTAGAAGTTCCTCAGCAGGCATTTCTTGCAGTTTTGAAACTTGATTGAACGCTATAGTCTGTCCATAAATGATTTTTTTTCAGAGTGATTTGATTTTAAAAAATTTATTACTTTAGCGTCCTGAGAAACGGGAACCTTTTTTAAGAATCTATCCCTTCTATCTAACCTAAACTTAGTACCCTGACCGGTTTATCCTGGTCAGGGTAATTTTTTCAGCAGATTAACCTGTACCCCTTTCCGTGGATATTCAGGATCTTAACAGCCGGATCTTTTTTCAGATATTTTCTTAATCTTGTGATATACACATCCATGCTTCTGGCATTGAAATAGTTATCGTCGATCCAGATGCTCTTTAATGCATAATTGCGCTCCAGTATCTCGTTTTTATGACGGCTCAGGAGTTCGAGAAGTTCCGATTCTTTTGTTGTAAGGCTTATCTGCTGATCCCTGAAGTTGAGCAGTTGTCTCTTACTGTCGAACAAATACCCACCAATATGATATAATCTGTCATCTTTGCCTCTGACGGTACCGGTCGTTCTCCTGAAAATTGCTTCAATCCTGTAAAGCAGCTCCTCCATTGAAAATGGTTTGGTGATATAATCATCCGCCCCTGTTTTGAATCCTTCAATAATATTCTCTTCCTGATTTTTGGCAGTCAGGAAAATAATCGGAATTGCGGAATCAATGTTACGGATTGCTTTTGCCAGAGCCAGACCATCCATTTCCGGCATCATTATATCGAGGATGCACAGATCAAATAATCCTGCGGAAAATGCTTCAAGGGCTGACCTGCCGGTCATGAACAAGGTTGTTTCATAGTTTTTTGCAGCAAGATAATTCCTTAAAAGTATTCCAAGGTTGCTGTCATCTTCTGCAAGCAGAATTCTTTTATCCATCATAATAAAATTAGTTTTAATGGCATGATTTTGCTCATCCGGTGAATCGTGATCCGGTTCATTTTACTCCGTTTTGCGGGATGAATAATATAAACCTGGAACCTTTATTAAGCTGACTTTCAACTTTTATTGTTCCATTATGGTCTTCCATTATCTTCTTAACATAGCTTAGCCCAAGTCCGAATCCTTTGACATTATGGACATTACCTGAATGCACACGGTAGAACTTATCAAAGATCCTTTTGATATTTTCTTTGCTGATCCCCATGCCATTATCTTCAACCGATATGATAATTCCCTTTTTGTTATTCCGTGTTGAGACAATTATTTCAGGCTTGTTAACATTGTATTTAATCCCATTATCTATCAGATTTGATATTGCATTAAGGAAGTGGATCTCATCAACCCGGGCAACCGGATCAGATGCAATAAGATCTTTCCGGATTGTCCCGTTACGGTTCTCAATCTGAAGTGTGAAATTATCAACTGCTTTACTGATAATGTTATGAATATCCATACCGGAAAGAGAAAGTTTTGTTTTAATCTTTTCAAAAATAGCCATCTGCAGGACTTTTTCCACCTGGTATTTCAGTCTCATGCTCTCGTCAGAAATGACTTTAGCCAGATGCATGATATTCTTTTCTTTTTCAGGTATTGATTTATCAGCAATCATCTGCGAAGCAAGAGAAATTGTGGAAATCGGTGTTTTGAGCTCATGAGTCATATTATTTATGAAATCGCTTCTGATCTCCGACATCTTCTTCTGGCGGAAGATCACGATAAATGTGCCGGTTGAGAGGACGAGAAGAAGAAGTGTAAATACCAGGGATAAAAGGGCAAGGCTCCCTATATTTTCATATTTATATTGCTGTTCGTGGAGACAATACAGGACAATCTGATTCTGGCTGGGAACCGGGTCGTTGGGGAAAAGCTGGATTATGAATTTGTTGGTACCGGGTTTGTCTGTAAATCCCGGAGTATTCCAGATGGTACCAAGCCGACCCGACCTTATTGAGAATTCATAATCAAGATGTATCCCGACATTATTAAGAGCTTTCCTGAGCTGTCCGTTTATTTTTTCAGGATCAACTCTTTCCCTGATATCAGGAGTATTGTGAAGTATTTTCTCCATTATACTCTCGACGTAAATAATTTTATTGCTGACACGTCCGGATAATCCGGCGCTTATTATCTGTTCGGAAGGCTCGGTGATTTCTTCTTCAGGAAAAGGGGAGATCTCTCTTGCCGAGATATATATTTTCTGTCCTGCATTGGTGATCACAAGTGGTTTATCGGAATTGTCGAGGCCATATAACTCTGCCAGTTTTGAATCTGTCTGGTATCCCCTGAGCCGGTTGCCGAGAGGTGAACCCGCAGGGATATTTATTGTTACAGAATCAGTTGATTCCGGCTCAATCTCATCAATAATACGGTCGATAAGCTCCTGTTCTTCCAGATCGAGAACTACTGATTCAAGCGCCTTATTAGCATTGAAACGGAACTGCTGGTCGGTGATAGTAATAGCGTTTTTGATCCAGTAAAACTGAATCAGGATCAGGCCGGAAATCACCAGCGAAAAAAATATAGCCAGCAGTACAATGATTTTACGCTTCATACTGTGACAAAAGTACTGGTATATATTGTATTAATAAATTCTTTAACTTTCTTTAACACCGGGGAGAGAGCCGCATACGGCTATCAATAATGCCTCCTGAGCACTCTAAAGGATAAAAAAAATTAACAAATCATTAAAATATTGTTAATTTTCATTTGTACATGTAAAAACATTTTTTTATTTGAATATCCATGCTTATCTTTGTAGTGGATTTGGCATGATATTTGTCTTACACATAATAGAGGTTTTTTTCATAGGTTAGGTTAGTTTTAGGGTTATCAAAAGTGAGCCGCCGCCAGGCGGCTCTTCTTTTTGGGAATAATTCAAACTCAGACAAGGTATTTCAGATTCCTGTCTTTGAGAGTCTTGAATTCAATATTGAAAACACCTGTTACAGATTCAATTTCCCTTAACTGTAACAAAACATTTTCGGGCCTGATATTTTTAACCGGATCATTAATGATCAAAAGGTAATCGATGTTCTTAAGTTTCTTAAGCAGGAAGTTCTTTCCTGACCTGTTTGATACAAGCTGGAAAATTGAATCCGGAGAACCGGAGGTATCAGCAAATTTACTGAATATAAACATGTTACTCTCATCATCCCGAAATTCGACAGGATTTGTGTTTCTTAATGAAATATTGAGTTTTTTATTCAGTTTGAGCGAAAGTTTATAATCCGGATCCGGTGTGACTATTCCAAAAACAACAGGAAAATCCTGTTCATTGACTGATAAATGGATCCTTGTTATTTTTTGTGAATTTCTCATTCCGGGTATTCCTGAGCCATAAAGTTAAGAAAAGCCCGGGATGTTAAAAATGTTCTGCAGGTATTTCTTTCAGCTTTGCCCATGCCTTGCCAGCAGCTTCCTGTTCTGCTTCCTTCTTTGAGGCACCCTGGCCCGTACCGAATTCTTCTTTATTGATTATCAATGTTGCGGAAAAAACTGATTTCTTTAATTTGAAATCATATTCTTCCCTATATGCAAAGGTAAGATTGGATTTATGCTTCTGGATCCACTCGAAAACGAGGCTTTTGTAATCGGTATCAATTTCCATTATCTTTTCCAGATCGAGGTATTTATTAAAAACCCTTTTGATAAATAGATTTTTGGTTTTCTTAAATCCCTTTTCGACGAACAATGCTCCGATAAGGGCTTCAAGAGCATCTCCATAAAGATTTCTGGTCGTATGGCTTGAATTTACATTGCTGACAAGGATCTTGTCAATTCCCATTGAAATTGCCAGCTGATTAAGTATTTCACGGTTCACTATCCGTGACCGGATTTTAGTCATAAATCCCTCACTTGCATCCGGAAGTTTCTCAAAAAGGTAATCTGACAGGATGGCAGACAGCACTGCATCTCCCAGGAATTCAAGTCTTTCGTTGTTTATTCTCTGGCCATCAGGAAGAGAGAACGAAGCAGACCGGTGGATAAATGCAACCTCATAGATACGCAGGTTAGATGTGCGGAAGCCTGTAATTTTTCTCAGACGGGAAGCAAATTCCTGTTTATTGGTAATATAGGTACCATTATTTCTTTTTGTGAATAAGGACACTAAACCTCAGCTTTTTTTATTACGATAGAAGCATTATGGCCTCCAAAACCAAAGGTATTGCTGATGGCAGCGTTTATTTTCCTTTTCTGTGCAACGTTGGTTGTAAGATTCAGATTCTGATCGATAGCCGGATCGGGTACTTTAAAATTTATTGTGGGTGGAACAATATCATTTACCACAGCCATGATAGAGGCAATAGCTTCAACAGCGCCTGCTGCACCCAGGAGGTGACCGGTCATAGATTTCGTGGCGCTAATGTTCAATTTGTAAGCGTGTTCGCCGAATACATTCACAATAGCCTTTATTTCAGGCACATCACCAAGGGGAGTTGCTGTTCCATGAACATTGATATAGTCAATATCCTCCAGTTTGAGGCAGGCATCAGACAAAGCCAGTTTCATTACATTGGAAGCGCCCAATCCTTCGGGATGCGGGGCAGTAACGTGAAATGCGTCTGCAGTCATCCCGGTTCCGATTATTTCGGCATATATTTTAGCACCTCTCGATTTTGCATGTTCATATTCTTCAATGACCAGGGCTCCGGCGCCCTCACCCATGACGAATCCATCGCGGGTCAGGTCAAAAGGCCGCGATGCAGTTTTATATTCTGCATTATTGGTCGAGAGAGCCTGCATTGAATTAAAACCGCCAATCCCGGGTTCATTTATTGCCGCTTCGGAGCCACCCGAAATAAAAATATCAGCTTTACTCCAGCGGATGTAATTGACAGCATCTATAATTGCATTTGTAGAAGAGGCACATGCTGAAACAGTTGAAAAATTGGGTCCGCTGAATCCATATTTTATTGATATTGAACCTGCAGCAATATCTCCTATCATTTTGGGGATAAAGAAGGGGCTGAAACGTGGTGTCCCGTCACCTTCAATGTAAGACTTGATGGCCAGGTAGAATGTTTCAATGCCGCCTATCCCGGATGCCCATATTACACCTACTCTTTCTTTTTTGATCTTATCCAGGACTAATCCTGAGTCAGCAATAGCTTCATCAGACGCTATAAGAGCATACTGGGTAAAAAGATCAAGTTTGTTGGCTTCTTTTCTGTCAAAATATTTTCCAGAGTCATAGCCCTTTAATTCACATGCAAATTTTGTCTTGAACTTCTCTGTATTAAAGCGGGTGATCAACTCTGATCCGCTCACACCATTTTTCAGTCCTTCCCAATATTCATGCAAATTATTTCCAACTGGAGTAATTGCTCCGAGCCCGGTAACTACGACTCTTCTCATGAACAGATTATTTTAAATGCAAAACTATTTTGCATTCTCCTCGATATACTTGATAGCATCACCTACAGTACTGATGCTTTCAGCCTGATCATCGGGAATTCCTATATTGAATTCTTTTTCAAACTCCATGATTAACTCAACAGTATCAAGAGAGTCAGCTCCAAGGTCATTTGTGAAACTAGCTTCAGCAGTAACCTCAGCTTCGTCAACTCCAAGTTTATCAACTATGATCTCTTTTACTCTTGTGGCAATGTCGGACATAATTATAAATTTTAATTAATAATAACTTAAAACCATGCAAAGAAATATATTTGTACTATATTTTCAAATGATTTCATGTTTTTTCTTTATCCTGAAGGTTAATTTATTGATAATTAGAGAAATAATCTTGCGGAGAAACTGTTGAAACAAACTTGAATCTATATTGCTAATTATCATATAATGAGGAATATCGCCATTTTTGCTTCAGGATCAGGAACCAATGCTGAAAATATTATTAAATTCTTTTCGAACAATAAATCAGCCAAAGTAAGTCTGGTTCTGTCAAATAAGCGTGAAGCATACGTTTTAAAACGTGCTGCAACACTTAATGTAAGATCGGTTTTTTTCGACCGGAAAGAATTATATGAGAAAAATAAGGTCCTGCGGTATCTGACAATGTATAAGATTGATTTTATTGTTCTGGCCGGATTCCTGTGGCTGATTCCTGAAAATATCCTCGAGGTTTATGAAAAAAGGATAGTTAATATCCATCCTGCTTTATTGCCCCGACATGGCGGAAAAGAGATGTATGGAGAAAAAGTCCATGAAGCAGTGATTGCCAGTCATGATAAAGAGTCAGGTATCACCATTCATTATGTAAATAAGGCATATGATGAGGGTGATATTGTTTTCCAGGCACGATGCAAAGTTGATCCTCAGGATACACCCGGCACTCTTGCGGTAAAAGTACATGAGCTCGAATACGAATATTTCCCAAAGGTTATTGAAGAACTGGTGGCAAAACTGCCCGATATGATTTAAAATGTATCGAGTAGACTCAGAACCACTCTCTTTGTCTTTTCAAACCTGGCTTTATTTGCCTCCGAGACAGGTTCCACAGGCGGAGCTTTAACTGAAAGCGGATCGACAGGAGATCCGTTCATGTAGAACCTGAAATCAAGATGCGGACCTGTTGAGAGCCCGCTGCTGCCAACGTAGCCAATGATATCTCCCTGCTTTACATATACACCCGGTGCTATCCCTGCTGCCAAAACGGCTTAAATGCAGATAAGCCGTTGAGTAAACGCTGTTGTGTACAATCCTGACCATTCTTCCTGATCCGTTCTCAAAACTGGTCTGGGTTACCCGTCCGTCACCAATGGCAAGAACAGGAGTTCCAACAGGAGCAGCATAATCGACACCATAATGAGGCCTTCGGATCCTGAGTATTGGATGCATCCTGCTGCCGGAAAATCGCGATGTGACTCTTGAAAACTGCAGTGGAGCCTTAAGGAAAGCCTTGCGCATGGAGTTTCCTTCACTGTCAAAGAAACTTTCTTTGTCATCCTGAATAAAAGGAATTGCAGATATTGTTGTACCCGAACCGGTGTATTGCGCTCCAAAGATCTTACTTATCCCCAGCGGTTTTTCATCAATTGACATCTCTTCGTAAACAACTTTAAAACTGTCGCCCTTCTGCAATCCGAAAAAATCAACGCTCCAGGCATAAATATCAGATAATCCTATAACAAGCGATGGATGCAATCCTCCGGTAAGCATAGCATCCCATAAAGAAGTCTCTATAGTTGCGGAAGCATACTTTATGACCTTTTTGACCTCCTTTTTGTATGGGGTGATATTCAGGGAATCATTAAAACTGAATACATAACAGGTGGTTGGGTCGTGTTCATATACAAGATAGTTTGCCCGTGCTATGCTGTCCTTCCTGCAAAACAGGATATAGCTGTTGCCTGACCGGATCTTCCTTACATCAAATACCGAAGCTGAATTTCTTATCAGCCTATCGATCTCCTCCATTGTTATGCCATGTTCAAGAAGTATTGATGAAAGAAATCCATTTCGCTTTATATTGACCTGTAAACAAGGTTAAATGAATCAGAAGGGATTCCGTACATAAAAACCGTGGTATCAGCTTTATTGACAGCTGAAGTATCAGATGGTTCATAAGAGATCTGACTGATTCTCCCTGACAGAATCTTTACATGAGACCAGCAAAATCGACGAGAAAAAAAAGATACAGGAATTTGAGTCTTCAGCAAGCATTGCAGGGATTATTACTTAACAACAACATTTACAATTTTATTCGGTACGACAATTACATTCGACGGAGCAGATGTACCGATCCATTTAGCTGACCTCTCATCGGCAAGTACCGCTTTGATAATCTCATCACGGGGCATTTCGGCAGGAAGTTCGATTTTAAACCGCATTTTCCCGTTGAATGATACAGGATATTCGAAAACCTCAACTTTCAGATATTCTTCGATAACTACAGGCCATGGTTCATAGGCCAGGGTCTTTTTATGTCCGAACAGTTGCCATAATTCTTCAGCAAGATGAGGAGCGAATGGCGAAAGGATCAGAGTAAAACTACAGGCAGTATCCCTGGTGACTTTACCTTTCTTATAGACAAGGTTCAGGAAAATCATCATTTCTGAGATCGCGGTATTGAACTTCAGATTCTCAATATCCTCCTCAACTTTCCTGATCGTTTTATGCAGGCCTTTGAGAATTTCAATATCCTCTTGTCCCTCAGTTATATTATCAGGATTTGAAAAAAATCTGAAAGCTCTCCCCAGAAAATTGTATACTCCCTTGACATTCCTGTCATCCCATGGTTTCATGATATCGAGCGGACCCATGAACATTTCGTACAGCCTCAGGGAATCAGCTCCATATTTTTCTGTTACATCGTCGGGATTGACAACATTTTTAAGCGATTTCGACATCTTTGCCACTATCTGCCTGACCTCAGCTCCGTTCTCGGTGTTGTAGAATTTACCGTCTCTCTCCTCTACCTGATCAGCAGGTATTTTTGCCCCTGCTTCATTTTCATAGGCAAAAGCCAGTATCATTCCCTGATTGAAGAGCCTCATATATGGCTCATCAGTTGAAACGATCCCGAGATCAAACAGCACTTTATGCCAGAAACGGCTGTAAAGCAGGTGCAGAACAGCATGCTCGGCTCCACCAATGTAAAGATCTATGGGCATCCAGTATTTTTCCTTTTCCTTATCGAAAATCAGATTGTCGTTGGTCGTATCAATAAATCTGAGATAGTACCAGCACGATCCTGCCCACTGAGGCATTGTGTTGGTCTCCCTTCTCCCTTTACGGCCGTTTCTGTCAGTTACATTCAGCCAGTCGCCTGAATTAGCAAGAGGTGATTCGCCTGATTCCCCGGGAAGATATTTTTCAAGCTCAGGAAGCTCGAGAGGCAGTTCCTTTTCGTCGAGGACGGTGATCTCTCCATCCTCCCAGTGAATAACCGGAAAAGGTTCACCCCAGTACCTTTGTCTGCTGAAAAGCCAGTCGCGAAGTTTGTAATTGACTTTAGCCTTGCCAAGATGTTTCGAATCGAGCCATTTTATTATTTTTTCTATCCCGGCCTCTTTATTCAGCCCGTTTATATCAATCCCTGTATCCCTGTGCGAAGAGTTAATGTATTTCCCGTCTTCAGTCCAGCATTCATTGCCCTCGATTATCCTTTGTCTTTGCCGGGGATCATTTACATCCGGATCCTGTATACATAGAATCGGAAGGTTAAATTTCCGTGCAAACTCGAAGTCCCTCATATCATGCGCAGGAACAGCCATTATGGCGCCTGTTCCGTATCCTGTCAGAACATAATCCGCGACCCATACAGGTATTTTTTTATTGTTCACCGGATTTATTGCAAATCGTCCTGTGAATACTCCGGTTTTATCTTTTGCAAGGTCCGTCCTGTCGAGATCAGACTTAAGTGATGACAGTTTTATATATTCATCTACCTGTTTTTTATTACCTGGAGTTGTGATTTTTCCGACAAGCTGGTGTTCAGGTGCTATCACCATGTATGTAGCTCCGAAAAGAGTATCGGGCCGTGTAGTAAACACAGTCAGTTTCTCATCCAGGTCTTCAATCTTAAAATCGACCTCGGCGCCTGTTGAGCGGCCGATCCAGTTGCGCTGCATATCCTTGATCCCTTCGGTCCAGTCGAGGTCATCTATCCCTTTAAGCAGTCTTTCAGCATACAGAGGGATCCGTAACATCCATTGCTTCAGGTTTTTCTTTTCGACTATGTTCCCGCATTTTTCATGAGTGCCGTCATTAAGGACCTCCTCGTTAGCGCAGACGATCCGGCAGCTTGGGCACCACCATACAAGTGCATTATCGTAATATGCAAGACGTTTGGAATCTATATAATTCCTGATCTCCTTATTACCAAGTTTTGAAACCTCTTCAGGTATGATTAATTCTTTAACAGGTCGCCCTTTCTGGAGTTTTTCATCGAACCAGGTATTAAAAAGCTGGATAAAGATCCACTGGGTCCATTTATAATATTTCGGATCTGTTGTATTTATTTCCTTTTCCCAGTCGTAGCTGAGGCCGAGTTCCTTTATCTGTCTTCTGAAAGTTTCGCAGTTGTTCTTTGTTGTGACTGAAGGGTGTGTTCCTGTCTGGATTGCATACTGTTCTGCAGGAAGTCCGAATGCATCCCATCCCATTGGATGGAGGACATTGTATCCGTTCATCCTTTTATATCTGGCGTAAATGTCGGTTGCCGTATAGCCTTCGGGATGTCCGACATGCAGGCCGGCGCCGGAAGGGTAGGGGAACATATCGAGAACGTAGCATTTCCTGGGATTTGTAAGATCCTCAGGTGTTTTGAAGGTCTGATTCTCCTCCCAGTATTTCTGCCATTTTCGTTCAATTACCTTAAAATTGTACTCCATCTTTAATGAA
>CAWHGX010000016.1:0-23005 GCA_963828775.1 uncultured Bacteroidales bacterium
TCGCCGAATACCGAGTACCGAGCACCGAGCACCGAGTACCAGTTAAGGTTAATGGTCTATACATTATGAAATATAAGAAATAACAACATATGAAGTCCCCATTCAAGTTCCTCGACAGTTATACTAAAGACGACCGCGAAATTTTCTTTGGACGGGATCATGAAATTGAAGAACTCTACCAGCGAGTCTTCGAGAGTAAGCTATTGCTTGTTTACGGTGCATCTGGCACCGGGAAGTCATCGCTGATCCACTGCGGGTTGTCAAACAAGTTCCAGGAGACTGACTGGCTGCCCCTCGTGATCCGCAGGGGAGATAATCTCCTGTCAAGTATGGCCACCTCTATAAAATCAGTATCGCTGACTGAACAAACCGGTCTGATTATTACAGAGGTTCAGTTTAAAAAGGCTGTCAGATCCCTTTATCTTGACCATTATAAACCGTTGTTTTTTATTTTCGACCAGTTCGAAGAACTTTTTATTTTCGGTACAAAAGAGGAGGATGAAAGTTTCATAAAAATCCTGAAGTCATTATTGTCAGCAGATCTTCAATGCAAATTTATCTTCATACTACGGGAGGAGTATCTGGGTTGGTTATCGACATTTGAAAAATCAATTTCCGGCTTTTTCGATAACAAAATGAGGATTGAGAAAATGGATATTGGAAATGCCAGAAGCGCCATTGAGGGCCCATGTAAGATACACAATATTGATGTTGAGGAGGGATTTGCAGAGAACATGCTCCAGAAGCTTTGTCCCCCGAAAGAGAGTGAAGTTGAGCTTACATATCTTCAGGTTTATCTCGATAAGATTTTCAAGCTGGCAACATTAGACAGCAAACATGAAAGTAACCATATTATGTTCCGGTTATCAGATCTTGATAAAGCCGGAAATGTTTATGATATCCTGGGAAGTTTTCTTGACGAGCAGATCAGTCATATGTCAGATCCGGAGCTGGCCATGACTGTTTTGAAAGCATTTGTATCTTCCAGAGGTACAAAACGCGCTGCTAATGCTGAAGAGATTAAAGAATATGCACTGACAACAGGCAAGAATATTGATGAAAAGACCATTAATGATCTGCTCCTTTCATTTGTAAACCTGAGAATCCTTCAGGATAAAGATCATACCGGACGCAATGAACTGAAACATGATGCACTTGCTGCCAAGATCTTTGAAAAGGTCACTCTTGTCGAAAAGGAATTAATTGATATTAAACAGTTTATTGAATCAGCACATGAAAACTGGAAGAAGAGAAATCTACTTTTGTCCGATAAGGATCTTAGCTATATCGCGCCTTACGAAGACAAGCTTTATCTTAATGATGAATTAAAATCATTCATAGCAAGAAGCAAAAGAGAGCTTTTAAAAGCAAAGCATCGCAGGAGAAATATATTCGCTGCCTCAGGTGTAGGTCTGTTACTTGTCTTTGCCTGCTTTACAATTTGGGCATTGATTGAGAGGAACAACTCCAAGAAACAGGAGATAATTGCAAAGGCCAATTATTACAATGCTCTTTCAAAAGAGTTGGTGAATAATGATCCGACCAAAGCTTTGCGGATTGCAGAATATGCAAATAAGCTTAATCCATCAGAAGATAATTATCAAAACCTTGTAGATATTTATTCTAACTATGAATTTTATAGTACGTATCTGCCAACCCGGACATTAGCAGTCAACGCTTTTAAGGTTATGGAGAGGACATCTAATGTTGCTGTAAAAATTGGTAATAAAATACTGACACTTGATCAAAAGGGTATGAAAATTAGGGTAGCAGATTTCGGATTATCCCAGGATTTCAGTTTTGATATCTCAGCCGATGAAAAGTACTATCTGATAAATGCGGATGATGATACCTTACGGATTTATAATATATTAGGTGAATTGACATCAAAAATCCATATCAGAGATAATATTTATCGTGTGCACTTTCTTCCTGATATGAAAATCTATGTCATTTCTTATAATGACACCCTGATGAAATCGTTAATATTTTCGCTGACAGGAACTAAAATGGCAGAACATGAAGAACCATTTCCTGAAAATCCTCCACTTATGGTTAAAAGCTTCTTTTCTGATACAATTTTTTATTTCATGGGTGAGGATATGTTAAGCTACTGGATTTTAGGTAAAAACCAAATCATAAAAACCAGGTTAAAAATTTCTTATCCTGAAAAAGCTTACTTTGGTCAATTCATATCAAAAGACAGAATTGCCATAATAACCAGCTGGGATACCTTAAAAATATGTGATCTAAATGGAGACCATTATAGCTCCTGGTATATTGCTGATGACGAGAATAAAGGCTTCGGTTATTATCCAATTCTTTATTTAGACAATTTGGATTTGCTATGCACCCAAAATGATAAAATTCTTAAAATATGGAACTTAGAAGGGCAAAATACATCTACACTCAAACTCAGCAACTTCTCCAACATACAATATAATAATTACAACAAAGAATTACTTATCCTTCATCAAAACCATATCCTGCGTTTTGTACCGAATAGTCTTCAAAATGAACTGATTTTAAGAAAAGAGAACAGTAAGACACAATATTATGTTTCAGAAAACATAATAAGAGCTGTAACCGGTACTGAAGAAAATATAATTACACTGACCGGAAGTCAGATACAGAGTAATCCGGTCAAGTTCCAGGATGATAGATTCTATTATAAAATACCGGGTAACAGGATGGTAAGAACCCATTTTCCGAAAGCTTATAAATTGCCTGATAAACCTGAAGTGACAATATATAATATACTTGATAATTCACCCTTAATACAATTGGAAGACCTAACAGAGATGCCCAATACGGTTGTTTTTTCGAAAGATGAGAATCTGATTGCATCATACAACAAATTGGCAGTCCATAGTGACAATTATACCGGGTATACAACTTCAACCTTCTTTAATCTTTATAACAAAAATGGAGGTTTAATAAAAACATTTCCGTTGAAATCCCTGACATATCCAAATATTCAAATTTCTACAGATAATAAGAATATCCTATTAGCAGATAATAAAACCGGCATTTTAATGGATACTTCAGGAAACCAGTTATTCAGGTACATCGGACACAACACTGCAATCGATAACCTCGATATTTCTGATAATGGAGAATATATTCTTACCGGGTCATATGATAAAACTGCCAGATTATGGTCCAGAGATGGAAAAACCTTAAAAGTTATTAATACGGAAAATGAATACTTTTCACTTTCATTTCTTCCGGGTGAATTGATATTTCAAATTACTGATAATAACTCTGTCAAGTTATTTGATATTAATGGTGTTCTCATTCAAAAGATTCCAGTCGCCAATGATAACCAGGTAATCTATTCAAAAGAAGACAGATCCTTCTATTATATTGACAATGTTGGTATTCACCGCGCCCGAATGAAAGAATCCATAGATACATTTCTGATCTCAAATAACCATAATGATTTAAGCTTTTCTGATAAAATCGAATATGGCATCCTTTCAATCAGCGATCTTTTGGAATCAAATGATCCTAATGAACTGTTATTGGCCGGAAATTACTTTTTCGACATAATGAATAAGAAGATAGATATATCAGAAAAAAGAAAGGCAACTAAAACAGCGAAAAGGTTTTATCAAAAGGGTTTGAAATTTGACACTCTGCATATTACAATAGCAAGGCGACTAATTGATTTAAGTATAAAAGAATATCAATATTATAACCAAGATATTTCGGATGAAATTGAACAATATCACGGAATAATAATGAAAGAAACAGATCAAAGTGAACTAATTGCAGCGCTCCGTTATTATGTCAACACTATCTCCGGAGATAGTGTTTATGTTTCTTTCGGATATCCTGAAAAAGCAATTTCGATCGCCGAAAAAATTCTTGATCTTTCTCCTACAGGCAAATTCATTAGACGGCAAACTGCTTTATTTTCATCAAACCTGGCATTTGAACTTCTAGACTATAAATCACAACACAAGAATTCATTAATTGCTGCAAGAATTGCAGCTAAAGCTGATAGTACATTTCAAACGACTTATACAAACATTCCTCTTGCAATGTTGTTCAATAATATGTATGATGAGGCTGTGAAAGTATATATGAAATGGAAAGATGTACTTTATACAGAAGATGTCGGAAATAATACCTTCAGAGATATATTCCTTTTAGATTTTGCCGATCTTGAAAGAAGGGGTATTTACCATCCCGATTTTGAGAAGGTGAAGGAGTTGTTGAAGAAGTAATCTTGTTACTGGTTACTGGTTACTGGTTACTGGTTACTGGTTACTGGTTACTGGTTACTGGTTACTGGTTACTGGTTACTGGTTACTGGTTACTGGTTACTGGTTACTGGTTGCTGGTTGTTTCCCTTGGCAGAATAAGATAAATATTTCCCGGACTGTTATATATGCACGTGAATATTCGTACAATTTTGCATTTAAATTGCACATTTGTCTTACTTTTGATAAAAAGTAAATCATGATCAACAGGGATATAGAAAATATTACTAAAACATTATTCGGGAAATACCCTGTCATATCCATTACAGGTCCCCGGCAATCGGGAAAAACCACACTTATAAAACACCTATTTTCTGACATGCCTTATGTTTCTCTTGAAGATCACGATGAAAGACAATTTGCAATTCAGGATCCCCGCGGTTTTTTGAGTCGTTTCTCCGATGGTGTCATACTGGATGAAGTTCAACGTACGCCAGAGATTTTTTCCTATATACAGACAGAGGTTGATAAAAAGAGAAAAAACGGATTTTACGTTCTTTCAGGCTCACAAAATTTTTTACTGCTCGAAAGCATATCTCAGTCGCTTGCCGGAAGAGTGGCGGTTTTGAAACTCCTCCCGTTCTCAATAAACGAGCTTACCAATAGCAATTTGCTGTTTAATAATTTCGAAGAACTAATTTTTACAGGGTTCTATCCCGGAATTTATGCCAATAAGATACCTCCGGATTTTTTCTATTCTAATTATATTCAAACATATGTAGAAAGAGATGTAAGAAATATCAGGCAAATTGGAGATTTGAACAGTTTTACAAAGTTTCTGCAGCTTTGTGCCGGAAGAATTGGCCAGCTTCTGAACCTTACATCCCTTGCAAATGACTGTGGTATAGCGGTTAACACTGCAAAATCGTGGATTTCGATACTCGAAAGCAGTTTTACAATATTTCTGATTCAACCCCATTTCATTAATTTTGGTAAAAGGGTAGTGAAGATGCCAAAATTATATTTTTCCGATGTCGGATTAGCATCCTCTCTTCTGAAAGTTGATAATCCCAAACAGCTTTCGACTCATTATATGATAGGGAATCTTTTTGAAAATATGATCATCATTGAAATTTTAAAGGCCAGGTATAACAGGGGTTTACAGTCAAACATTTACTTCTGGAGAGATAAAAATGGAAATGAAATAGACTGCATTATTGAAAAATCCCAGGTACTGATGCCAGTTGAAATCAAATCCGGAAGGACATTTAGTTTCGATTTTTTTACCAGCTTAAAATACTGGAATAACATCTCGGGAAACACCTCAAAGAATACATTTGTTATTTACGGCGGCGAAAAAGATTTTACATGTTCTGAGGGAAATGCTATTGGATGGAAAAACATAAATGAGATATTAAAACGAACATGAACTGAAATCACCAGTCAAATCATCCTTTAACTACAACAATGAGCATAATCGAATCTTTTTAATATTCTTCTAAAGTATCGGATATATTCGAACTTATTTATATGTGAAAAAGAAAACCATCAATGAATACAATAAAATTAGAAAAAGGAATAATCCACCTCATCCTTCCTTTCAGGTTGTGTTCCGGACTGAATGCTGATCTTTCAAATATTGAAAATGAAGTCTGGACGCAAACAAAAGAAGATATTCCACGCCTTGACTTCCTTCTGGAACATGTGAAAAAGTTCTTTTCAAACGGCGCGGATAAGGAGAAGATTGAGGAATCCGGATGCATTTTAATGAAGCTTAAAACAGATTCTGCACCGGGAAAGATGTTTAACAACAAGACTTACTGGCTCAGCAACAAAGCTTTCAACAACCAGCAGAAAGCAAAAAACCTGCTGAAATTTGCCGTATATCTGGATCCGGGTGCATTCAGGATAATCATTCATCCGTACACTGGCGTCGCGATTTTGCTTTTCAGTGCAGAATTGGTAAAAAAAAGCAAAACCGGTGATCCGCCAAATCTTGAAGATTTTATTAAGATGAATTATCTGCTACGGTTATTCAACAGGCATGATGAGGCATTCCTTATATCGCAGAATGAAAGACCGGAAGAAAGAAGCAAGGCTGCCCAACTTGTAACAGGTCAGCCTGACCTGTTCCGGAAAAATAACCAGGATGATGTTGTATCGGCAGGCTGGCGGCCAAGACAACTGATAAATTATCTGTTGCAGCATATGAACAACATGTATTCGGTTGAGCTGTTCGATCATTATCATTTTTCACCGGTCTGTTATGTTCAGCCATCCGGCGAAATAAAGGATGAAAATACCCTTCACCACACATTGTTCTACCTCCGGAAAGTTTATGATTTTGATTACGCTCCAGCCTCAAAAGTCCTTCAGCGTGAAGAAGAACTGCTTCATCCCTACAGGCAGATCTTCTACGCTTCAAGCCTTGAGGGTGCAGTTGTATTAAATAATTGCGGTCCGTCAGATCCTGAATTTATCAGGACTTTCTATTCCAATTCTTTCAATAAAACCCTGTGGCTGACTTTGCTGGGATTTCTCCAGCGGTCACTTTTCCTTCAGCTTATGAAAGAGGTTTCGGATATTAATCCGGATGACCATCAGAAGGTGAAAGAGTATCTCAGAAGATATACCAGTATATCATTAAAAGCTATCTTTTCGAAGGTGTCGGTATTTCACCAGCATAATGACTATTATGACCTGATAATACATAACCTTCAGATCAATGAATTACAGACAGAGTTGAAGGATGAGCTGCATGAACTCAACAACCTTCAGCGCCAGTTCCACGAGGATGAGGTTGAGAAGCATGAAGAAGTTGAAAAGCAATATGACAAGAAGCTTAATATGATCCTGTTCGCTCTTTCAGTGTTTGGACTGACCCAGGTGACTTATGCTGCTATCGGAACCACAGACATGTCATTTTTGAACATGCCATGGCAATAGGTATGCCGGTGATCCTGGGTATTGTTTTCTGGAAAATACTATTTCCAGGAAAAAATAGATTTTTCGGTACAGGTACTAGGTGCTGGGTGCTCGTTCCTCGGTCCTCGGTTCTCGGTACTCGGAAGTCAATTATTCCAGTTAGATTCTACATATTGAATATAATTATTGATTTTTCGTCCTAGCTTATCATAAGAATCTTCAAAATCAATAAATTCCGTTAAATCAGGATAAAGTGTTTTGATAGTTAAAATATGGTTCAGTGTTTCATCACATGATGCTATTGCATATGTCAGAAATTTTATATAATCAGGTTTATACTTCCTTCTTCCATATCCCTCAACTATCGTGTCTTTCACACCTTTTGACGACCTTCTGATCTGGCTCCCCTGTTCATAGAGCTCAAAATTGGGTAACTTCAATGACTCTTTATGAATCCTTATCGATAAATCAAAGGCCAGCTTATATATTTCTAAATCCCTCCAACTACTCATAAAAGAATATTTAAGATATAAAAATAAGTTGACCCAGGACCCAGGATCCAGGACCCAGGACCGAGGACCCAGCACCGAGTACCTATTTCACATTTAGCTGCATCTCCTCCTTAACCTCAGTTATTTGTAGGACCTGAGTATTTCCTCCTCTTTCGAGGTTTATATCATGAGGTGTGTTTGTTTTCCATGAGCCGCCTGTAAAATCAGGAACATCTATCGACTGGGATCTGTTAGCTACTGACCACTCGCTTAATGGAGCAACCGAACTCCATAGTGCTCCGTCATAGACATCCTGATCGAGCGGAAGTCCGTTTCTAAGACAATCGATCATCCTCCAGTCCATGATAAAGTCCATTCCACCGTGACCTCCGACTTTCTTAGCCAGCTCCCCTACCCGTTTCACAATTTCCGGTGTAAATTTCTCAGTAACTGCCTTTAATTCTTCATCATTCAGCCAACTTTCACCTAAGGCAATGCGTTCCGGTTCGGGATATTTCATAGCTGATCCAGAAGTACCATTTATGACATGCAGTCTTGAATATGGATGCACAGATGATACATCATGCTGGATCAGGATTGTCCTGCCCAGGTTTGTTCTGACAAGCGATGTGTTCATATTGCCCCTGTAGTTTTTGTTTGCATATGGAGTAAAGAACGGATCTCCGGCTGCCAGAGCATTTGCATGTTTTCCCATTGTGAAATCGACAGATGACATTGATGCAAGATATTCCATTTTATCTCCCCTGTTTATGTTCATTATCTGACATACAGGTCCCAGGCCATGTGTGGGATAAAGATTCCCGTTTCGTTCCGCATTTTCTTTCAGGCGCCACATTCCGGTGTATGCCCCATCACTCTGCCGGTCATCAACTGGCTTTTTAAAATTATAGCCCATCAGGTTATGTATATAAGCACCTTCACCATGCACTATGTCACCAAACATACCCTGCCGTGCCATATTTAAAGTAAGTAATTCAAAGAAATCGTAACAGCAGTTTTCAAGCATCATACAATGTTTCTTCGTTCTCTCTGATGTTTCAACCAGTTGCCATGCTTCATCAATGGTCCGCGCTATAGGGACTTCGCAGACAACATGTTTTCCGTTTTCCATGGCATAAACTGCCATTGGAGTATGCCACACCCATGGAGTACATATATAGATCAGGTCAAGGTCGGGCAATTCAACAAGCTTTTTCCATATAATGTCATCGCCGTGGAACTCCTGAGCGGCGGGCCTTCCGATCCGTGCAAGATATTTCTGTGATCCTTCAACCGCAGCGATCCTGAGATCTCCCAGCGCCTTTATTTCAACACCTTCGATGTACGACAACCTCTGGACAGCTCCGCTGCCTCTGTCGCCTAATCCTATGAAGCCAACCCGTATGGCAGGAAGGGCTGGAGCTGCAAATCCCGACATATTAAACTTCCGGACATGAGCTTTTTTTGCTGCTTCCAGTATAGTTGCAAGATTGGATTCAGGTTGTTTGGGAGCACAGCCCGAAAGCAATCCGCTTGTAAAGGCCCCTGCGCCGGCTACTGTAGCGGCTTTCAGGAAATTACGACGATTGCTTTTCATAATGGTAGAATATTCAGGTTAGTTAATATTTTAAAACATTAAGGGCTAAAGCCCATTTCAGCAGAGGTTTATAAACCACGGCCTTAAGGCTGTGGTCATTGATAATAATTAAAAAACATTAAGGGCTAAAGCCCATTTCAGCAGAGGTTTATAAATCACGGCCTTAAGGCTGTGGTCATTGATAATAATTAAAAAACCTTAAGGGCTAAAGCCCATTTCAGCAGAGGTCTATAAACCACGGCCTTAGGGCCGTGGTCATTGATAATAATTAAAAAACATTAAGGGCTAAAGCCCATCTCAGCAGAGGTCTATAAACCACGGCCTTAAGGCCGTGGTTATTGATAATAATATGTTTCTGGACTTTAGTCCTTAATGTCTTTGACATCTTGTTTGTATAAATATTAAAATTCAGTGCAAAATTAATATTTATATTTCTTTCTGAACAACCAGACACCTATGAAGAAATAAACCAGAGATATTCCCAGGATCCATAAGATCTCAAATAAAACATCGGAAAAGCCTGAATCATAATTCAGTATTTTGTTGAAAGCCCTGGTTGCTGTTGCTGTAGGCAAAATATCGTTCAGGTAAACCTGGTTCCCGGCGAGGCTGAACAGATTGATTTTTGGCAAAGGCAAAAAGCAATCAGAAAAAAACATCAAAATAAAGAAAGGAAAACAACCAAGGGTAAGTAATCCGAACATTGTTTTAATAAAGCATGAAGTTATAATGCTTATACTTATTACAGAAAAACAGGCAAGGGTACCAACAAGTAAAAGTAAAGGCAGTGACCCCGATGTGGTGTATCCTACTGAAAATGCCGCAAGTAATGTCAGTAAAAGACAGATCAATCCTATTATTATCTGATTAAGACTTAAGGCAGTCATAAATTCAGCAGATGTAAGCTTCGACAGTGCAAGACGTGTTATAGTGTCTTTTTCAACCTCCCTTACAATAGACGCACCGGCAGTGAAAAGCATCATTATGATTGATAACACCAATAGTGCCGGGACATAAAGATCAAACTCACTCAGACTTTTACCTCTGCCGGCATATTCATATTTCACGTTAAAGGGTATTTCAATCCCTGTTTTCTGACTTATATAGCTGAATGTAATGTAATCGACAAATGAAGCTGCAATCATGTACTTCATATTTGCCTGATCTCCATAGCTTTTTAAAGGCGATAATGATCCTTCCCCGTCATCAATGAACATTTTGAACGAATCAGAAAAATCTTCAGGTATGGTTATGAAAAGATCAGCATCTTTGTTTTTAATCATCTCTCTTGCCGTTAATGAATCAGACACTTCCCTGATTTTCAGTACGGATTTACCATCTTCTGTCTTCATTTTTTTCCACTCATCAATCAGCTCGTTTGAGATTTTTCCCTTTTCATCATTGTTAATAAGTACGACATTATATACTGATGAGCCTGAATCGCCCATATACATATACATCATATAGACAAAGAATGGTGCAAAAACAATGGCCAGGATAAGGATTTTCCAGTCCCTGATATTCTCCTTAAAAGTCTTTATAAAACAGGCAAGTGTTTTCATTCCCGTATGCTCCTTCCTGTCAGGTTAATGAATATGTCCTCCAGGCTTTTCTTTCGCAGCTGTAAACCGGATACTTTAAGGTTTCTTCCATTGACAACTTTCAGGACACTATCAAGCGCGGATAAAGGATCTTTACTATTAAACGATACTCTGTTACCTGATATTGACAGTGCTGATCTTAATTCAGGGTTTACGAAGGGCAGAAAATCTTTGCTCAGATCACAATCCACATCAATTTCTACAAGATCTTCATTACCATTCTTCCTTATTATTTCATCTGATGTGCCTGTTACCAGGAGTTTTCCTTTATCGATGATACAGATCCTGTCGGAGAGTTTTTCAGCTTCTTCCATATCATGTGTGGTAAGCACGATTGTTGTAGTTTTCTTTATTGATCTTATATAATCGCGCACAAGGACCCTGCTTTGCGGATCGAGGCCTGCCTGAGGCTCATCGAGGAATACTATTTCAGGAGAATGTATCAGGGCAAGCGCTATATTCAATCTCCTCTGCATGCCTCCTGATAGTTTTTTGGCCAGGCGGTCTTTTATTCCATACAACCCGAGTGATTCAAGAAGTATTTTACTCCTGGTTCTGACATCATCAGGTGACATATTGTACATTTTACCCATATAAAGCACTTGCTCCAGACAGGTCAGGTTTTCCCATACCACAATATGCTGAGGACAGATACCTATAGAGTTACGGCTATCCCTGCTGTCAATGGCCACGCTCCCGCTGTCAGGCTTCAAAAGACCACTCATCATTTTTATGGTAGTTGTCTTTCCTGCTCCGTTTGGACCTAAAAAACCAAATATCTCTCCGCGGTAGACCTCGAATGAGATATTATCAACGGCTAAAACATTGCCATATCTTTTGACGAGAGACTCAGCCTTTAATATTGGTTCCATTTATCCTCTGGTAATGTACCTTATGAGAGTACCAAATTTAGGTCTTTTTCCCTGCAATATTATGGTAGCCCGAAAAAGTCGTGCTCCGGCCCAGACACAAAGAATTGTAAACAGTGCCACTCCGAAAAGGCCGACAACTGGCTGCCATAATGGAATCGTAACCGAGGTTGATTGCCTGAGAAGCATAAGCATAGGTGTCCAGAGTGGAAATAATGAGAATCCTATGGCCATTTTTCCCATCGGATTCATGATTATAGGCATCATAAGGAACAGGGGAATAAGGATAGGAAGCATGGCAGGAAATTGCATTGCCTGAGCATCCTTTGAATCGTTGCATGTTGCACCCAGTGCTGCCATGATTGAACCTACCATAATAATATTCAAAAACATATAAACAAAAAACCATGGAATTACATGATACGGGACAATTCCTGACAGATCCATCCGGTTAAGGGTTACCAGAGCACCGGCAATATAAATTGCAGAAGTTGTAAGCGAAACACCAAGACTGCCTATTATCTTTCCCGCCATAAACTGCCATGGTGTGACTGAACCAAGAAGGACTTCCGCAATACGTTCGCTCTTTTCTTCCATAACAGTTGTAAGAAGCGGAACAGCAGACATCATTAACATCATAAACATCAGCAGAAGAAGGATATATGGAACAAATATTGTCTGCATTTCATTGCTTTTCCGGGCATCAATCACTGAACCTGTCTTAGTATCGACAGTTAAAAGACCCATTCCTTCAACATTGATCCAGTAAAACAGGTCTCTGACTTTCTCCTGATCCACTCCCAGCTCAAGAATTCTGATTTCCCTTATTTTGTTATTAATTACATTATTAAACCAGCCTCTGATATTATCAATTGCTGCATTCTCGGCATAATAAACAATTCCTGAATTCCTGTCATCTCCAGGGTGAATAACATTTGATCCTATTTCAATAAAAGCATGAAGTTCTTTTTTCCTTATCCTGTCGCTAAGAATTAATTTCTGCCTGTTAATTTCAGAGCTGTCCTGACTGATAAATTCGAAAAATATTGCCGGCAGGTACTTTTCACCTTTTTCATTGATCAATTCGTTCTTGTTCCGGTATTCTGCTGTGCCTCTGAGGTATTCTGCAAAAAGGCCTGATCTGTCCAGAACAGCAATCCTTTTATCATTTATATCCACTTTATCCTTCAGCAGGCTGAACACCAGTAATCCTCCTCCCATCATAAGCGGAAGCATCAGCAGAGCTACCAGAAATCCTTTTGTTCTGACAGCTGCACGATATTCCCGTTTTGCTACAACAAGTACTTTATTCATGGCTTTCATTTTTTCCCGGTCGGGCAATACGAATAAAAATATCATTCAGGGAAGGGGAGGTAATTTCAAATCGGCTGACTCTTGTCCTTGTCATCAGAGTTGCCAAAATAATCTGATTATCAGCACCATTGCTTACTTTTATCTCCTGTATCTTACCAAAATCATTAATTTTATCAATTCCGGGAATTCCCTCCAGTACCCTTGCACCACCATCAGTCTGCAATCGAATTGTATCCTGTCCATAGTTCTTCTGGATAGCTTCAAGGGTTCCGTCAAGGACTTTCCTACCATTATAGATCATGAAAATAAAATCGCACATTTTCTCGGCAACTGCCATATCATGAGTGCTGAAAAGAACAGTTGCGCCATCCCTTCGGAGATCAAGAATCACATCTTTGATTATTTCGGCATTCACGGGATCAAGACCGCTGAAAGGTTCATCGAGTATAATTATTCCGGGTCTGTTTATAATTGTTATGATGAATTGCACTTTCTGGGTCATTCCTTTGCTTAGCGTTTCGATCTTTTTTCCCGCCCATTTTGTAAGGTCAAATTTATCGAGCCAGTAATCCGCTTCCCTTGCCGGTTTCAACACATGCTTCAGTTCCCCGTAGAAGCATACCAGCTCTTTTGTTTTCATTTTCCTGTACAATCCTCTCTCCTCCGGAAGATAACCTATCTCATCAAGATGACTCCCGATATGTTCTTTTCCAAAGATCCTGATTACACCATTATCCGGATATAGAATATTCATAATCATCCTTATAGTGGTTGTCTTTCCCGATCCGTTAGGTCCTATGAATCCATATATACTGCCTTTTGGGACCTGTAGCGAAAGATCATCAACAGCTACGTGATTTCCATAGCTTTTTGTGATGTTATCCAACTCTATTACGCTCATAAAAAGATATTTTATGTCTGTATCCTTATTTCCCCCATATAAAAAGAGCTATTACAATATCAACAATTTCAGTTTTATTTACAAATCTAATTCTATATTTGCAGTAATTACTATCAGCAAAACTACTCCATTACACACCGGAGATGATCTACGAGAACATTTCCCTTAAAAGATTCAATACTTTCGGTCTGAATATCAGGGCCGATCGTTTTGTCTCGTTCAAACACGAGGAAAATGCTGTTCATTTCTTTGAGAAAGAAAAGGGATCTCATTCGAACTGGCTGATAATGGGAGGCGGAAGTAATCTGCTCTTTATCGGAGATTATCACGGAACAATAGTTCACCCTGAAATGGAAGGTATTTCGCTTGAAGGAAAGAAGGGGAATGATATTATTGTGTCAGCCGGGGCAGGTGTCATCTGGGACAAGCTGGTAGAATCGACAGTAAATAAGGGACTTGGAGGATTGGAGAACCTCTCACTCATTCCAGGACAAGTGGGTGCAGCTCCTGTTCAGAATATCGGCGCTTATGGAGCCGAAGTAAAAAATGTTATTGAAAAGGTCAGGGCTATATCCATCGAAGACGGTTCTATAACGGAGTTCATGAACGAGGAATGCAGGTTCGGATACAGGGACTCTATTTTTAAAGGTGAGCTCAAGGGCAAATATCTGATTACAAAGGTTTATTTTAAGTTGTCTACAAAGCCGAAACTCTGCCTCGGATATGGATCCTTAAAAGAGGAGGTCAACAAGCTTGGTCAGATGTCCCTGGGCAATGTCCGGAAGATTGTCATAAACACAAGGCAGAACAAGCTTCCCGATCCTGAACAGATCTGCAATGCGGGCAGTTTCTTTAAGAATCCTGTTGTGAGGGATTCAGTTGCTGATGATCTCAGGGTAAAGTATCCCAAAATACCTGTTTTTAAAGACGTTTCCGGAGGTGTAAAGCTTGCTGCAGGGTGGCTCATAGAACAATGCGGCTGGAAAGGAAAAAGAAACGGAGATGCCGGTGTTCACGATAAACAGGCCCTTGTCATTGTTAACCATGGCAATGCAACAGGAAGGGAGCTGTTTGAACTATCGGAACAGGTAAGGAAAACGGTGGCTGATAAATTTGGAATTTTCCTCGAGCGGGAGGTTGAAATTATCGGAATTACCTGAATATCCTTCTCTTGTTCAATTCTCTCTGATACTGGCTGGCATACCTGTTATGTTCTGAAAGTGTCCTTGAAAAATTATGATAACCTGAAAAGTCAGGTTTTGCAGCAAAAAACAGGTAGTCATGCTTTTCAGCATTCAAAACTGCATCAATAGCTTCAATTGAAGGACATTTTATCGGACCAGGGGGTAATCCTGCATGTTTGTAAGTATTATAAGGAGAGTCGATCTCCAGGTGTTTATACAAGATCCTGTTGACCGTAAAATCATTAATAGCGAATTTAATTGTCGGATCAGCCTGAAGCGGAATTCCCCTTTTAAGCCTGTTGATATAAACTCCTGCAATAGCAGGCATTTCATCCCTTTTTAAGGCTTCCTCATCAACGATGGATGCGAGAGTTGAGACTTCTGTCGGAATGAGATTAATTGCATCACTTTTCTGAGTTCTTTCCCGATTCCAGAATTTACGGTATTCCTTAAGCATCCTGTTGTATAGCTTCCCTGCCCCTGTGTTCCAGTAAAATTCATAAGTATCCGGGATAAAAACAGATATGATATTCTCCGGTTTAAAACCATCTCTGCTGTAGTTTTCCGGATCGGAAAAGAACAACATGATCTGCACCGAATCAGCTTCAATCTGACCTCCAAACCTTCCCGCCAGATCATTCAAAGTTCTCATATTATTGAATGTAATCTTTACCGGTGTTTGTTTGCCGCCTCGCAAAATATTAATCAGCTCATTATAACTCAGTGATTTATCAATAACATATTTTCCGGGTTTTACCAGATCGGGATATCTCTTCCTTTGAGCCAGCCAATCCAGCACCTTCTGGTTTTTGATAACCAGATTAGCTTTAAGTGAATCCATAACCTGGTCATATGATGCCTTCTCAGGAACATAAATTGCTGATTTATCTCCCACAGGATTAACGGATATTCCAAAAAATAACCTGTACAGAACCAAAACAGTTATCAGCGCTGATGCAGCAAGAATTGTAAATATTGATATGACTGTCCTTTTCATGTTAACACTGATCCTGCAAATTTAAAATTACTGGAATAATTGCCAAAATCTTACTTTTTTATGATAATATTAATGGCTGAACTTATTGGTTACACAGAGTAAACCTGATTTCTTTAAGATGATTAATTTATAATTTTACAGATCGAAGATCAAATAAGAATAATAACTTAACCTATATGAAAATGTCAACTTCTGTTTTACTGATGCTTTTAGCAATTGGCATAGTTACCGGGATAATGGCAGGTATGCTTGGAATCGGAGGCGCAATAATTATGATCCCTGCACTGGTTTATATCATGGGACTGGAACAACATATGGCCCAGGGAACCAGTCTTGCTGTTATGCTCCCTCCCGTTGGCATAATTGCAGCATACAATTATTACAAGGCTGGAGCTGTCAACATAAAATTTGCGTTGATCCTGGCAGCTGCTTTTATTATAGGTTCATATTTTGGCTCAAAGATAGCCCTGCATGTCCCACAGCCTGTCCTGAAGAAGATATTCGGGATATTATTGCTTCTGGTTGCTGCTAAAATGCTCATGTCAAAATAAAAAAGAGGTCATTTTTACGACCTCTTTTATTTATGAACTTTGTCCTTAAAACATTATTCCCACACTAAACAGGAATGCATTTGGCCTGTCATCGAGATTAAATTTGTCTCCTGCGACATTCTGAATTTGTGTCTGGTATTTCTGAAGACTTCCTTCATATCTCAGGTCAAGCGTCATCCTCTTAATGATATCAACTCCTATACCAGCCTGGTAACCAAAGGTTAATTTATTGTACATCGCTTTGAAATCAGGATCATCAATCAGATCCTTGGGAGAATTAATAAGCAGACGTGCTGAAGGGACCTGCATTCAGACGCAACGGACCCACTTTAAGGCCAAGCATAATCGGAAGTCGAGCTGATTGAACTGCTGCTTGACAACTACTGTGGGATTATCAAGTTCCGTTACATTATACTCATCAGTTCTTGATGCAAACAGAAGCTCAGGCTGGACATAAAATCCCATCATAGCAAAACCTTACGAAAGCACCGCCATGAAACCCGTAATTGGCACCCTTGAGAGCATCTACGACATATTGTGTCTGACCTGATGTCAGGGTCTTAAGATCCTCCATCTTCAGGTTTGTCGTGCTCAAGCCCGCTTTAAGTCCGAATTTAATTTGCGAGAAAGCCGGAAGTACTATAAATACAGTTAATACGATCAAAAATAGTTTTTTCATCATTTTTTGGTTTTAGTTGTACATTTTAAACAGATCACAAGAACTTCACACAGACATTAATCTGATGTATAACGGACGAAACCGTTAAAAAGTTTCAGTAATTCTCTATTTTGTTAACAGCAAGAGGCAAATCCCGAGATAATCATGCTATTTTGCGGCTAATTCAGAGAAAATCACCTTCTTCATCCGGTCAAACTCTTCCCTGTTGAACAATCTTGTAAGGAAAATAATTTTACCTGACCGGTCTATAATTACATTTCTTGTCACACCGGCCTCCTTAAGGGCATAAAGGCCAAAAATATCTGCTCCGGGATCAAGGGCCAGAGGGTATGAAACACCAATGTCCTGTTTGAATTTCAGAACTTTTCAAGAGGTTCATCCCTGTCAATGCCTATTACAGCAAGACCCGATCCTTTCCGGGTTTCCATACTTCCTTTTCAATAAATGGCATTTCCTGCCGGCAGACCGAACACCAGCTCGCCGTAAACTGAAGCATTACTACCCTGCCACGAAGTTCAGAGAGCCTGTAAGATTTCCCTGCTGCTTCATTAACAACAAAGTCAGGCGCCATATCGCCTGTTTTTACTATATAGTCATCCTTATAAATCTTCTTCTCCTGTGCATTTACACTTATGTCAGCCAGGCAGAGGGATAATAGTGCAATTATAATTCTTCATTTTTTTTCGCAAATATAGCAGAGATTATATAATCGGGTAATTGAATGTGATAATATTGATAACAGTATTTTAGAACCCTCAGCAGGCAAGGCGGAGGTCAGAATGTTAAATTAGGTTAAGCAAATTGCATTCCGGTAATTCTGAGGCAAATAATTAATTAATATTGAAATTGAATAAAATGTATAACCGAAAAGTAAAAATTCATGAAAAAATTATTGTTTTCAGCTGTTTTTTAAGTGCAGTATGCATGACAAATTCAAACGCCCAGGTAGCTCCGAAAGAAACAGGGCTCCAGGCAATAACCATCGATGCCATCAAGGGGCAGCTTGAGTTTCTGTCATCCGACTGGATGGAAGGAAGGGCAACCGGTGAAAAAGGTGCTTACCTCGCTGCCGACTATATTGCCAGTATGTTCAGAGTCTTTGGGGCAGCCCCGGCTGGCGATGCTGCCAGCTTCGGAGGAAGAATGCCCAGAATGGCTTTGAGGGCAGGACCGGTTGGTCCGGGAGGTCCCTCCTTCACTCCACCAAAGACATATTTTCAGAATTTCACTTTGATTGAGAGTCAGCCTGCGGCAGGATCAAACCTTTCAATAAAAAAAGCCGGTCAGGAATATACTTTTGATGAAGGAATCGATTTTTCAGTATCAAGGGCAACGATGGACACCAGGTTCGATGCTCCCATGGTTTTTGTCGGATATGGACTTGTCGACAAAGCCAACGGAATTGATGACTTTGCAGGTGTCGATGTCAAGGGAAAAGTTATTGTCAGGCTGACCGGGTTTCCGGGGTATGCCGACACTACCTCACCATGTACAAAAAGCTCATTGGCGACAACATGAGGGCACAATTTGAAATGTCGAGAAAGAAATCCGAATCAGTAAATGATAAGGGGATACTTGGTATTATTGATCTGACAATAAACAATGATATTGGCAAGAGATGGGGCGTTTACAAGTTTGACAACAATATGGCTCCGGCCGAGAGCGGTCCCAGAACAAACTGGTCCTCAATGAGGCTCGACGGAAAAGAGATCTCTTCCAATCCTGTTACCGTTACGATAACTGAAAGGGTCTCCAATCTGATCATTAAGGAAGGTGGCCTTGATATTGCCAGATATGAAAAGGATGCAGCAGCCGGAACTTTGAAATTCAAGCCGGTTGCAATTCAGGGAATGAATGCAGCATTTGCAGTAAATGTGAATTCCAGGAGGGTAAATGTCAGAAATGTAATAGCGGTCATCGAAGGAGAAAATCCAAATGAGTATGTTGCTGCCGGTGCCCATATGGATCATATGGGAATGGATAACGGCAAGATCTGGAACGGAGCAGATGATAATGCCTCGGGGACAGTGGCTGTAATGACCATAGCTAAAGCTTTTGCAGCGAGTGGTGTGAAACCTAAAAGAAGCATTATATTCTGCGCATGGACGGGAGAGGAAAAAGGCCTTTACGGATCTGAATACTTTACTATGTATCCTTCCGTTGGAAAAATATCAGACTATAAATTCTATCTGAATTTCGATATGATCGCCAGGGATGCAATAAATGATACTGCAAAGAATATGGCAGGTATAACATACACAAAAGCCTTATCCCAGGCTTGAAGAAATAACCAAATCAAATGTAGAACAGTATAAGCTGAATCTCAAGCTTAATATAAGAAGCCAGGAGGCACCTACAGGAGGCAGTGACTATACAGCATTCACGGAAAATAAAATACCGGTGATTGCATGGATGGCAGCCATGCATTCCGATTACCATCAACCGTCAGATGAAGTCAGCCTCGTGAACTGGAACAAGATGCTGGATATCATAAAACTCGGATATCTTCAGCTATGGGAAGCAGCAAATGGTGAGATTAAATAAACAGGATAAAAATGAGAGCCAGGTTCCTGCATATCTGTTCACTGTTCATCCTGTGTGCAGGATTGTTGCGCGGACAGGACAGCAATGGTGATTTCTTAAGGTCACTGAACAATATAAATCAGTCTGCTATTAAAGCCCAGCTTGGATTTCTGGCTTCTGACTGGACCGAAGGAAGGGAAGCAGGGAAAAAAGGAGAGTACCTGGCGGCAGACTATATTGCCAGCATCCTGCAGTTGTATGGAGTCAAACCCGGGGGAGATAATTCCAGGGGAAGTGGTTCCCCTGGTGCCATGGGAAATATGGAGAAGACTTATTTCCAGAATTTCACGCTCATAAAGACTTCACCAGGGGAAGAACATATCATGAAGGTCAGGACAGCTGACGGAATAACGGTTAGTACCGTCAACCTTGCTGACAATATCGATTTTTTGACTGGAAATCCATATCATGGTGTTGAGATTGAAGCTCCTGTTGTTTTCGCAGGTTACGGATTCAGAAATGATAAGCTTGGATATGACGACTTCGGCAAGCTGGATTTAAAAGGTAAATTCATTTTAAGAATTTCAGGAGCTCCCGGATTTGCCAGGGCACAATTGTCACCATCGGAATTATCAAATACGTCGAGGGAAGCCGAAAGCATAGCGAGAAAAATGGGTGCAGCCGGAATTATTGAATTCAATCCCGGGTCAGCAGTTGTCGGAACCCAGCCGGGAAACGAGTTCCTGAATATGTCGCCTTCAGAAAACAATCCGGCATACGGACGACAACGGGCTGATTACTCGTTGCCGGATAAAACCAGTCCGGACAATTTTACAAGGATCTTCGTTTCCGTAAAAACTGCAAACGAGATACTCAAAGGAACAGGATTTGTCCTTGAAGACTACATAAAGAAAGCTGAATCAAATAATATCAATCCGGTACCTGTATTAAAGGATAAAACGATATATTTTAAAACAACTGTCAAAAAAGAAACGATAAGGGTGAGGAATGTGATCGGGGTCATAGAAGGGAAGAATCCGGATCAGGTGATAGTCCTTGGAGCACACTATGACCATCTGGGAACCGCAAGCGGATATATATGGAACGGCGCTGATGACAACGCTTCAGGCACTGTGGGGGTGATGACTCTGGCAAAAGCGATTATGGAAACCGGAATTAAACCTGATAAAACTCTGGTTTTTGCCTTATGGACAGCAGAAGAAAAAGGGCTGCTGGGTTCAAGATATTATATTCAAAACCTGACATATCCGATAAAGAATCTTCGTCTGAATTATAATTTTGATATGATATCGAGGTACATGTCGGATAATGAAACAAGAAAAGTATCATTGGTATATTCTGAGTCCTGTCCCGTATTCAGGACCATTACAGAGGAAAATATTAAGAAATACGGCATTGATCTGGATGTCGATTTTCAGCCTTCGAAAGTTCCTCCCGGGGGGCAGCGATGACAGGTCGTTTGTCAATGCCGGGATTCCGATAATGAGGTTAAAGCTGGGATACAGGGAACAATATCATACACCTTCCGACGAGATTAGTACGGTTGACTGGGATATGATGGAAAAAATCATTAAGATCAGTTTCGCCAATATCTGGGAACTGGCCAATAATGACTGGTAAATCTGTCTACAAATACTTTGTTTTGGGAAATTGTTTGATTTTTTCCCCTCTTTACTTAAATTTGGCGAACTAAAAAATATCAAGTTATGAAAATTATGAAATCAATTACTCTTCTATCTGTGATGCTGGGTGTTTTCGCTGCTGTCAGCGGGCAGCAGGTCAAACAAAATGATAAACTGCATATAATTATTATAGGAGCTCACCCTGATGATCCTGACGAAGTTGGCGGCACCGCTTATAAATGGGCGCAGGCAGGCCACGATGTCCTGATGGTCTCACTGACAAATGGTGATGCGGGCCATCAGACTCTAAGCCGGGAGGAGCTTGCAAAAGTGAGAAGAGAAGAAGCCAGAAGAGCCGGAGAAGTGATTGGTGTCAGGTACATCACACTTGATAATCATGACGGACAGCTGATGCCGACATATGAAAACAGATTGCAGGTCATCAGGCTGATCCGCGAACAGAAAGCTGACATCGTAATTTTTCCTCGTCAGTACGACTATCATCCCGACCACCGCTACACCGGTACGCTGGTATCTGGATGCAGCCTATATGGTTACAGTACCTAAAATACTTCCTGAGGTACCATTTCTCGAAAAAAATCCGGTCTTCCTCTATACATATGACGAATTCACTCACCCCGAACCGTTTAAAGCGGATGTGTGTGTAAATATAGATGATGTAATAGAAAAGAAGATCGACATGTACCATCAGCATACATCCCAGATGTATGAATGGCTTCCTTTCAACAGGGGAGCACTCAGTCAGGTACCTGCCACAGAAAAAGAGAGGAGGATCTGGCTCGGAAAAATTTGGGCTTCCAGGTCAAATGCAGAACCTTTCAGGGATATACTTATTGAACACTATGGAACGGAAAAAGGACCGAAGATTAAATTCTGTGAAGCTTTCCAGGATTCAGGTTACGGAACCCGCCTGACAGAAAAGAATATCAAATATTACTTTCCCTTCTATTGATATTCAATATACTGGCTGTTCTGCTTCAGCTCGATAAAATCATTGCCTGTTTCGCTGTAACCATATTCGAAACAATAATGGTACCTGGTGCCATCTGATGTTTCGATGACATGAGTAAAAAAGCTGAAGTTATACCCCAGGGCAAAGAGGGCATCTTTATGGATCCTGTGTCTGCCTTCATCGTAAAGGTCCGCAAGTATCCGCCTGTTTTTCCTGAGCAATCCGTGAACATTTCTCATGAAATTGTTTGTATCACGGTTCAGCCTGTTGTTGTAGTTGTTCCTGCACTGATCAGAGCAGAATTTCTTATCGGTACGGCCACGTATAGTGTCGCCGCAATCGAGACATTTTTTTTCCACAGCACTAATGTTTTGATAAAGATACAAAAAAACGTTTTCAAACGAATTCAAGAGTCACAAATTTAAATTTTGCTTCATAAAATCAGATGACTCCTTGCTGAATGGCTGATCCCTTTCAGGAGCATCTGTACCTAATATTCTGACTGTGAATGAACCGTCTACAGTCTGGAATACGTAGGTGTCACCGTCA
>CAWHGX010000017.1:0-14703 GCA_963828775.1 uncultured Bacteroidales bacterium
ATGAAGACAAGCTTTTCCTTAGTGATGAACTTAAATCCTTTATAGCAAAGAGCAAAAGGGAATATCTCAGGGTAAAGCATCGCCGCAGGAACATTTTTGTGGCTTCCGGCATATGTCTGCTGATAACCTTTGCAATTTTTACGGTATGGGCGTTACTGGAGAGGAATAAATCTCAAAAAATGGAAGTAATCGCCAGTGCGAATTATTTCAGTGCTTCTTCAAAAGAAATGGCAGGTCAGAATCCTTCAAAAGCTTTGCGCCTGGCAAATCGTGCATATGAGTTGAATCCTGATCATACAAATTACCAGAATCTTGTCACCATTTATTCAAATAATGAGTTTTATTACCCGGTCTTTAGTGATAAAAAGCACGCTGATTCTGAATACAAGATCATAAACAACAATGCTTTAGCAATATTTTCCCAGAAGAATTATTATGATTATGAACACTTTCGTATTGAATTATACGATACAGATGAAAAATTACTCAACAGATGGGATATTAATCAGGAGGTTTATTATTGGGACGTATCACCTGATCAAAAGTCAGTTGCGACAGTCGGAACTGGATTCAATTCTGAATATTTATGATCAACATGGCAACCTGACAATTCATAGAAAGCTTGAAATAAAGGAAGATGTTTGATCCCAGGAAGATGGAGTTTCTCCCAAATTCAAGGGATTTAGTTTGTTTCTTAATAAGCAATTCCGAATCCTCAGGAGTAGTCTATTTATTATCCAGGGATGAGAGATACTATTTCCAGATCGGATCTGGATTTTGAAAAGGACACTTATTTAGCTGATTTCCATTTTGATGAGAAATTCATATACTTGTTTTTCAGAAATGGAGTACTTAGTAAAATCTCATATGACGGCAGAAACAAAACGATTATTAAAATCGACCTTGCCCCAAATGAATTTGTTATTTCGGCAGATTTATCAGGCAGGGATAATATAGTATTATCGACATCAGGGAAAAATACTATATATCTGTGATTGGAAAGGGAATATCATCAGATCAATAACATCTCTGACAGACGAAATAAATTTAATCAAAAAGATAGAATGCAAGAACTCACTCCTGACTTTGGACAACAATGGGATTCAAATGTGGGATTATACCGGAAGCAATCTTAAATCGCTTCGGATTAATGGAATATATGATGCAGAATGTGATTATGATACAATCAACAACAGGTTGATTTTTATGCATGACGGTGGAAAATTATTCGCCTGGGATATTACAAATATGGGTGATAACTTAATTTTTCAAAGTAAAGAAGGGCATAGTAGCTATCCAAGTGCATCAATATATTGTCGATATTAGTAAAGATTCAATAGACTTATATAATATCGATGGCTCTAAAAGAAAAGCTTTTCATATCCCTCAAAACAATACAAGCTGGGATATCTTTCCATCCTTTAATTATATTCTTCTTCATAATGCCAACAATCCGGATTCACTTGCATTAATATCTGACTGGGAATCAAATATAATTTCAGATATAAAAGGTATAGACTATAGAAATTTCACAACAGCTATTTCAAACAATGACAGTCTTATTCTTGCCACAATTGGTTCTCTACGATGTCTATTTTGGATTATGGACAATAGATGGCATACAAAAGAAGACATTCGTTGGACATGATGATTTAATTCGTTATCTGAAAATTTCCGATGACAACAGGAAAATACTCTCTGGTGATGTCGGTGGCAATATAATTCTATGGGATACTTCAGGCAGACAACTTAAAAACTTTAAAGGGCATTCATCTTTTATTACAAGCCTGGATATATCATCAGATGGAACTCTTATTCTGACAGGATCTTATGATGGCACAGCAAAATTATGGAATACAAATGGACAATTGCTCTTACACTTTTCAAAGTCCGGAAAAATATGCTCCGATTTATGCCCGATTCACTCCTGGAAATAATTCATTCTACATAACGGATGGGAAAAATCTTAGATTTTTTAACAGACAGGGCGTTCTTCTACAGACCTTTGAAAATGGTCCAGATGCTTATCGCGTAATATTTCAAATGACAAAAAGTATCTTTTATCTTCCTGATAAACCTGGGAATACGAAATGATCGGATTAAAGGAGCCACTTAGATACCTTTCTGACTTCAGATAAACTGGCCGATCTGACTATTGCTGAAAAGCTCGATCGTGGATATATTGATTATGAAGATCTTTTAAGGTCCGGTGATCCTGATCAACTTTTTTCCGCGGCAAGGTATTTTCGGGCAGAAAGCAATGATCGTTATCGAATCGAAAGAAAAATCTGACTTCCTGAACAAAGCAGAATCATTGTATAGGACCTTATGTAAATTAGATACAGCAGAAATCAGATATTCATATCAGTCTGACAGACTTCTTGCTTGAAAAGGCCAGTTCCACGGGTAAAAATGTAAATTCTGAAATAAACAATATTTATAAAACGCTTCTTGCAAAAAAGACCTATGTAAATTTGTTTGCTGCAGGGAGTTATTACCGGGAAAATACAAACAAATCCACAACTGAATATGATTTTCCCAAAAAAGCCATAACAATTTTCAATAAAGTCATAAACTTATTCCCTGAGAAAAAGAAAAAAATAGATTCACAGGTTGGATCTTTAGCATGGCAGCTTGTCTATCTGAAACAATTTAAGGATGCATTGGATGCATGTCTCCTGGCAAAGCGGATTAATTCTGAAGGATTTTATGCTAACATCAATCTGCCGCCCTGTTATTTGCTGGTTGATTCAGTCGAAAAAGCAAAAAGATTATATGTGGAATTAAAAGATAGACCAGTACCTCAATCTGAAGTTCAAAACAAAGAAAAAATATTTGGGGATGTGTTTAAAAGTGATCTGAAAGACCTTAAATATAGAAGCTTTCAGATAAAAGATTATGAAGAAATAATGAAATTGCTGGATTCAGATTCTACCAGTTCAAAATAGTTGTTTCAATTTTTAAAGATTTAAAACATACTTTAGGCTATCTGAAATATTAACTTCCAACCAATTTCCTCAACCAACAGCTACATCAAAAACTATCGGGAGATATTTATTTTATAAGGACTTTTGATTATTTTTAGGAACGGAGTACGTTCGAACATGGCAAAATTGAAATATATATTTATCGATGAATAATATCAAACTAGAAAAAGGAATCATCCACCTCATCCTTCCTTTCAGGTTATGCTCCGGACTGAATGCTGATCTTTCAGATATTGGAAATGAGGTCTGGACGCAAACAAAAGAAGATATTCCACGCCTTGACTTCCTTCTGGAACATGTGAAAAAATTCTTTTCAAACGGTGCGGATAAGGAGAAGATTGAGGAATCGGGATGCATTATAATGAAGCTTAAAACAGATTCTGCACCGGGAAAGATGTTTAACAACAAGACTTACTGGCTCAGCAACAAAGCTTTCGACAACCAGCAGAAAGGAAAAAACCTGCTGAAATTTGCCGTATATCTTGATCCGGGTGCATTCAGGATAATCATTCATCCGTACACTGGCGTCGCGATTTTGCTTTTCAGTGCAGAATTGGTAAAACAAAGCAAAACCGGTGATCCGCCAAATCTTGAAGATTTTATTAAGATGAATTATCTGTTACGGTTATTCAACAGGCATGATGAGGCATTCCTTATATCGCAGAATGAAAGACCGGAAGAAAGAAGCAAGGCTGCCCAGCTTGTGACAGGTCAGACTGACCTGTTCCGGAAGAACAACCAGGATGATGTTGTATCGGCAGGCTGGCGGCCAAGACAACTGATAAATTATCTGTTGCAGGATATGAACAAAATGTATACGGTTGAGCTGTTCGATCATTATCATTTTTCACCGGTCTGTTATGTTCAGCCATCCGGCGAAATAAAGGATGAAAATACCCTTCACCACACATTGTTCTACCTCCGGAAAGTTTATGATTTTGATTATGCTCCTGCCTCAAAAGTGCTTCAGCGTGAAGAAGAACTGCTTCATCCCTACAGGCAGATCTTCTACGCTTCAAGCCTTGAGGGTGCCGTTGTCTTAAATAATTGCGGTCCGTCAGATCCTGAATTTATCAGGACTTTCTATTCCAATTCTTTCCATAAAACACTGTGGCTGAGTTTGCTGGGATTTCTCCAGCGGTCACTTTTCCTTCAACTTATGAAAGAGGTTTCGGATATTAATCCGGATGACCATCAGAAGGTGAAAGAGTATCTCAGAAGATATACCAGTATATCATTAAAAGCTATCTTTTCGAAGGTGTCGGTATTTCACCAGCATAATGACTATTATGACCTGATAATACATAACCTTCAGATCAATGAATTACAGACAGAGTTGAAGGATGAGCTGCATGAACTGAACAACCTTCAGCGCCAGTTCCACGAGGATGAGGTTGAGAAGCATGAAGAGGTTGAAAAGCAATATGACAAGAAGCTTAATATGATCCTGTTCGCTCTTTCAGTGTTCGGACTGACCCAGGTGACTTATGCTGCTATCGGAGCCAGGCAAATATGTCATTATTTCAACATTCCATGGCAATTGGATTACCGGTTGTCCTGGGAATTGTTTTCTGGCAAATACTGTCGAAAAGAAAGAGATAGAGGAACAAGGGCCGAGAACCTACTTTACATTCAGCTGCATTTCTTCTTTAATCTTCTTGACTAACTTCTAGGACCTGAGTATTTCCTCCTTTTTCGAGGTTTATATCATGAGGTGTGTTTGTTTTCCATGAGCCACCTGTAAAATCAGGAACATCTATCGACTGGGATCTGTTAGCTACTGACCACTCGCTTAATGGAGCAACCGAACTCCATAGTGCTCCGTCATAGACATCCTGATCGAGCGGAAGTCCGTTTCTAAGACAATCGATCATCCTCCAGTCCATGATAAAGTCCATTCCACCATGACCTCCGACTTTCTTAGCCAGCTCCCCTACCCGTCTGACTATTTCGGGTGTGAATTTTTCGGTTACCGCCTTCAGTTCTTCATCATCTAACCAACTGTGACCCAAAGCTATACGTTCAGGTTCGGGATATTTACTTGCAGCTCCTGATGTACCACTTATTACATGCAGTCTTGAATATGGCCGGACTGATGAGACATCGTGCTGGATCATTATTGTTCTGCCAAGATTTGTCCTGACCAGTGAAGTATTCATATTACCACGATAGTTCTTATCAGCATAAGGGGCAAAGAACGGATCTCCTGCAGCCAGCTCATTTGCATGCTTACCCATGGTAAAGTCATTTGTAGCCATCGAGGTCAGATATTCCATCTTATCACCCCTGTTTATGTTCATTATCTGACATACTGGTCCCAGACCATGTGTCGGATAGAGGTTTCCGTTACGTTCAGCGTTTTCCTTCAGGCGCCACATTCCGGTGTATGCCCCGTCGCTCTGCCGGTCATCAACTGGCTTTTTGAAATTATAGCCCATCAGGTTATGTATATAAGCGCCTTCACCATGCACTATGTCGCCAAACATCCCCTGACGTGCCATATTTAAAGTAAGCAATTCAAAGAAATCGTAGCAGCAGTTTTCAAGCATCATACAATGTTTCTTCGTTCTCTCTGATGTCTCAACAAGCTGCCATGCTTCATCGATAGTTCTGGATATGGGTACTTCGCATACAACATGCTTTCCGTTTTCCATGGCATAAACTGCCATTGGAGTATGCCACACCCATGGAGTACATATATATATCAGATCAAGGTCGGGCAATTCAACAAGCTTTTTCCATATATTGTCATCGCCGCTAAACTCCTGTGCTGCAGACCTGCCGATCCGTGCAAGATATTTCTGTGATCCTGCAACCGCAGCGATCCGAAGATCTCCCAGGGCCTTTATTTCAACTCCTTCGATGTATGACAATCTCTGGACAGCTCCGCTGCCTCTGTCGCCTAATCCTATGAAGCCAACCCGTACGGCAGGAAGGGCCGGAGCTGCATATCCCGACATATTAAACTTCTGGACATGAGCTTTTTTTGCTGCTTCCAGTATAGCTGCAAGATTCGATTCAGGTTGTTTGGGAGCACAGCCCGACAGCAGTCCGCCGGCAAATGCACCGGCTCCGGCTACTGTTGCATGTTTCAGGAAATCACGACGATTGCTTTTCATAGTAATATAGTATTCAGGTTAGTGATTAACCACGGCTTTAAAGCCGTGGTTATTTCAGCGCAATTTAATATTTATATTTCTTTCTGAAAAGCCAGACACCAACGAAGAAATAAACCAGGGATATTCCCAATATCCATAAGATCTCAAAAGAAACGTCTGAAAAGCCTGAATCGTAATTCAGTATTTTGTTGAAAGCCCTGGTTGCTGTTGCTGTAGGCAAAATATCGTTGAGGTAAACCTGGTTCCCGGCGAGGCTGAAAAGATTGATTTTTGGCAAAGGCAAAAAGCAATCGGAAAAAAACATTAAAATAAAGAAAGGAAAACAACCAAGGGTAAGTAATCCGAACATTGTTTTAATAAAGCATGAAGTTATAATGCTTATACTTATTACAGAAAAACAGGCAAGGGTACCAACAAGTAAAAGTAAAGGCAGTGACCCCGATGTGGTGTATCCTACTGAAAATGCCGCAAGTAATGTCAGTAAAAGACAGATCAATCCTATTATTATCTGATTAAGACTTAAGGCAGTCATGAATTCAGCAGATGTAAGCTTCGACAATGCAAGCCGTGTTATAGTGTCTTTTTCGACCTCCCTTACAATAGACGCACCGGCAGTGAAAAGCATCATAATGATTGATAGCACCAATAGTGCCGGGACATAAAGATCAAACTCACTCAGGCTTTTACCTCTGCCCGCATATTCATATTCCACATTAAAAGGTATTTCTATCCCGGTTTTTTGGCTTATATAGCTGAATGCTGTGTAATCAATGAACGAGGCTGCAACCATGTATTTAAGATTTGCCTGATCTCCATAGCTTTTAACAGGCAACAATAATCCTTTTCCACTGGTAATGAACATATTGAATGAATCGGAAAAGCCTTTGGGGATTGTCACGAACAGATCAGCATCCTTATTCCTGATCATATCCTTTGCTGTTGCCGGGTCAGAAATTGTAGTGATCTTCAGAACAGGCTTGCCGTCTTCCGTCTTAATCTTCTCCAATTCTCCTATCATTTCATTCGAAAAGGTACCCTTCTTATCATTATTGATAATTACCACATTATACGTAACTGATCCTGAATCGCCCATGTACATGTACATCAGGTAGATAAAGAACGGAGCAAAGACAATGGCCAGGATAAGGATTTTCCAGTCCCTGATATTCTCCTTAAAAGTCTTTATAAAACAGGCAAGTGTTTTCATTCCCTTATGCTCCTTCCTGTCAGGTTAATGAATATGTCCTCCAGGCTTTTCTTTCGCAGTTGTAAACCGGTTACTTTAAGGTTTCTTGCATTAACAACTTTCAGGACACTATCAAGCGCAGATAAAGGCTCTTTACTATTAAACGATATTCTGTTACCTGATATTGACAGGGCTGATTTTAATTCAGGGTTTACGAAGGGCAGAAAATCTATGCTCAGATCACAATCCACATCAATTTCTACAAGATCTTCATTACCATTGTTCCTTATTATTTCATCTGATGTGCCTGTTACCAGGAGTTTACCTTTATCGATGATACAGATCCTGTCGGAGAGTTTTTCAGCTTCTTCCATATCGTGAGTGGTAAGCACGATTGTTGTAGTTTTCTTTATTGATCTTATGTAATCGCGCACAAGAACCCTGCTTTGCGGATCAAGGCCTGCCTGAGGCTCATCGAGGAATACTATTTCAGGAGAATGTATCAGAGCAAGCGCTATATTCAATCTTCTCTGCATGCCTCCTGATAGTTTTTTGGCCAGGCGGTCTTTTATTCCATACAACCCGAGTGATTCAAGAAGTATTTTACTCCTGGTTCTGACATCAGCAGATGACATATTGTACATTTTACCCATATAAAGCACTTGCTCCAGACAGGTCAGGTTTTCCCATACCACAATATTCTGAGGACAGATACCTATAGAGTTACGGCTATCCCTGCAGTCAATGGCCACGCTTCCGCTGTCAGGCTTCAAAAGACCACTCATCATTTTTATGGTAGTTGTCTTTCCTGCTCCGTTTGGGCCTAAAAAACCGAATATCTCTCCGCGGCAGACCTCGAATGAGATATTATCAACGGCTAAAACATTGCCGTATCTTTTGACGAGAGACTCAGCCTTTAATACTGGTTCCATTTATCCTCTGGTAATGTACCTTATGAGAGCACCAAATTTAGGTCTTTTTCCCTGCAATATTATGGTTGCCCGAAAAAGTCGTGCACCTGCCCAGACACAAAGAATTGTAAACAGTGCCACTCCTATAAGGCCGACAACGGGCTGCCATAAAGGAATCGTAACCGAGGTTGATTGCCGGAGAAGCATAAGCATAGGTGTCCAGAGAGGGAATAACGAGAATCCTATGGCCATTTTTCCCATCGGATTCAGTATTATAGGCATCATAAGGAACAGGGGTATAATGATAGGAAGCATAGCAGGAAATTGCATTGCCTGAGCATCCTTTGAATCGTTGCATGTTGCACCCAGTGCTGCCATGATTGAACCTACCATAATAATATTTAAAAACATATAAATAAAAAACCATGGAATCACATGATACGGGATAATTTCTGACAGATCCATACGGTTAAGGGTTACCAAAGCACCGGCAATATAAATTGCAGAGGTGGTGAGCGAAACGCCCAGACTGCCTATTATCTTTCCGGCCATAAACTGCCATGGTGTGACTGAACCAAGAAGGACTTCCGCAATACGTTCACTCTTTTCTTCCATAACAGTTGTAAGAAGTGGAACAGCAGACATCATTAACATCATAAACATCAGCAGAAGAAGGATATATGGAACAAATATTGTCTGCATTTCATTGCTTTTCCGGGCATCAATCACTGAACCTGTCTTAGTATCGACAGTTAAAAGACCCATTCCTTCAACATTGATCCAGTAAAACAGGTCTCTGACTTTCTCCTGATCCACTCCCAGCTCAAGAATTCTGATTTCCCTTATTTTGTTATTAATTACATTATTAAACCAGCCTCTGATATTATCGATTGCTGCATTCTCGGCATAATAAACAATTCCCGAATTCCTGTCATCTCCAGGGTGAATAACATTTGATCCTATTTCAATAAAAGCATGAAGTTCTTTTTTCCTTATCCTGTCGCTTAGAACCAATTTCTGCCGTTTAATTTCAGAGCTGTCCTGACTGATAAATTCGAAAAATATTGCCGGCAGGTACTTTTCTCCTTTTTCATTGATCAATTCGTTCTTGTTCCGGTATTCTGCTGTGCTTCTGAGGTATTCTGCAAAAAGGCCTGATCTGTCCAGAACAGCAATCCTTTTATCATTTATATCCACTTTATCCTTCAGCAGGCCGAACACCAGTAATCCTCCTCCCATCATAAGCGGAAGCATCAGCAGAGCTACCAGGAATCCTTTTGTTCTGACAGCTGCACGATATTCCCTTTTTGCTATAACAAGTGCTTTATTCATGACTTTCATTTTTTCCCGGTCGGGCAATACGAATAAAAATATCATTCAGGGAAGGAGAGGTAATTTCAAACCGGCTGACCCTTGTCCTTGTCATCAGAGTTGCCAAAATAATCTGATTATCAGCACCATTGCTTACTTTTATCTCCTGCATCTTACCAAAATCATTAATTTTATCAATTCCGGGAATTCCCTCCAGTACCTTTGCACCACCATCAGTCTGCAATCGAATTGTATCCTGTCCATAGTTCTTCTGGATAGCTTCAAGGGTTCCGTCAAGGACTTTCCTTCCATTATAGATCATGAAAATAAAATCGCACATTTTCTCGGCAACTGCCATATCATGAGTGCTGAAAAGAACAGTTGCGCCATCGCTTCGGAGATCTAGAATCACATCTTTGATTATTTCGGCATTCACGGGATCAAGACCGCTGAAAGGTTCATCGAGTATAATTATTCCGGGTCTGTTTATAATTGTTATGATGAATTGCACTTTCTGGGTCATTCCTTTGCTTAGCGTTTCGATCTTTTTTCCCGCCCATTTTGTAAGGTCAAATTTATCGAGCCAGTAATCCGCTTCCCTTGACGGTTTCAACACATGCTTCAGTTCCCCGTAGAAGCATATTAGCTCTTTTGTTTTCATTTTCCTGTACAATCCTCTCTCCTCCGGAAGATAACCTATCTCATCAAGATGACTCCCGATATGTTCTTTTCCAAAGATCCTGATTACACCATTATCCGGATATAGAATATTCATAATCATCCTTATAGTGGTTGTCTTTCCCGATCCGTTAGGTCCTATGAATCCATATATACTACCTTTTGGGACCTGTAGCGAAAGATCATCAACAGCTACGTGATTTCCATAGCTTTTTGTGATGTTATCCAGCTCTATTACGCTCATAAAAAGATATTTTATGTCTGTATCCTTATTTCCCCTTATAAAAAGAGCTATTACAATATCAACAATTTCAGTTTTATTTACAAATCTAATTTTATATTTGCAGTAATTACTATCAGCAAAACTACTCCATTACACACCGGAGATGATCTACGAGAACATTTCCCTTAAAAGATTCAATACTTTTGGTCTGAATATCAGGGCCGATCGTTTTGTCTCGTTCAAACACGAGGAAAATGCTGTTCATTTCTTTGAGAAAGAAAAGGGATCTCATTCGAACTGGCTGATAATGGGAGGCGGAAGTAATCTGCTCTTTATCGGAGATTATCACGGAACAATAGTTCACCCTGAAATGGAAGGTATTTCGCTTGAAGGAAAGAAAGGGAATGATATTATTGTGTCAGCCGGGGCAGGTGTCATCTGGGACAAGCTGGTAGAATCGACAGTAAATAAGGGACTTGGAGGATTGGAGAACCTCTCGCTCATTCCAGGACAAGTGGGTGCAGCTCCTGTTCAGAATATCGGCGCTTATGGAGCCGAAGTAAAAAATGTTATTGAAAAGGTCAGGGCTATATCCATCGAAGACGGTTCGGTAACGGAGTTCATGAACGAGGAATGCAGGTTCGGATACAGGGACTCTATTTTTAAAGGTGAGCTCAAGGGCAAATATCTGATTACAAAGGTTTATTTTAAGTTGTCTTCAAAGCCGAAACTCTGCCTCGGATATGGATCCTTAAAAGAGGAGGTCAACAAGCTTGGTCCGATGTCCCTGGGGAATGTCAGGAAGATTGTCATAAACACAAGGCAGAACAAGCTTCCCGATCCTGAACATATCTGCAATGCGGGCAGTTTCTTTAAGAATCCTGTTGTGAGGGATTCAGTTGCTGATGATCTCAGGGTAAAGTATCCCAAAATACCTGTTTTTAAAGACGTTTCCGGAGGTGTAAAGCTTGCTGCAGGGTGGCTCATAGAACAATGCGGCTGGAAAGGAAAAAGAAACGGAGATGCCGGTGTTCACGATAAACAGGCCCTTGTCATTGTTAACCATGGCAATGCAACAGGAAGGGAGCTGTTTGAACTATCGGAACAGGTAAGGAAAACAGTGGCTGATAAATTTGGAATTTTCCTCGAGCGGGAGGTTGAAATTATCGGAATTACCTGAATATTCTTCTCTTGTTCAATTCTCTCTGATACTGGTTGGCATACCTGTTATGTTCTGAAAGTGTCCGCGAAAAATTATGATAACCTGAAAAGTCAGGTTTTGCAGCAAAAAACAGGTAGTCATGCTTTTCAGCATTCAAAACTGCATCAATAGCTTCAATTGAAGGACATTTTATCGGACCGGGGGGTAATCCTGCATGTTTGTAAGTATTATAAGGAGAGTCGATCTCCAGGTGTTTATATAAGATCCTGTTGACCGTAAAATCATTAATAGCGAATTTAATTGTCGGATCAGCCTGAAGCGGAATTCCCCTTTTAAGCCTGTTGATATAAACTCCTGCAATAGCAGGCATTTCATCCCTTTTTAAGGCTTCCTCATCAACAATTGATGCAAGAGTTGAAACTTCTGTTGGTATAAGATTAATTGCATCACTTTTCTGAATTCTCTCTCTATTCCAGAATTTACGGTATTCCTTTAGCATCCTGTTATAAAGCTTTTCTGCCCCTGTGTTCCAGTAAAATTCATAAGTATCAGGGATGAAGAGAGATATGATGTCCTCAGGTTTAAAACCATCTCTGCTGTAGTTTTCGGGATCGGAAAAGAACATTATGATCTGCACCGAATCAGCTTCAATCTGCCCTCCAAATCTTCCCGCCACATCATTCATTGTTCTGATATTACTGAATGTAATTTTAACCGGTGTTTGTCTGCCGCCTCGCAGAATATTAATCAGCTCATTATAGCTCAGTGATTTATCAATAACATATTTACCGGGTTTAACCAAACGGGGATATTTCTTCTTTTGAGCTATCCAATCCAGCACCTTCTGGTTTTTGATAACCAGATTAGCTTTAAGTGAATCCATAACCTGGTCATATGATGCTTTCTCAGGAACATAAATAGTTGATTTATCTCCCACAGGATTAACGGATATTCCAAAAAACAACCTGTACAGAACCAAAACAGCTATCAGCGCCGATGCAGCAAGAATTGTAAATATTGATATGACTGTTCTTTTCATGTTAACACTGATCCTGCAAATTTAAAATTACTGGAATAATTACCAAAATCTTACTTTTTTATGATAATATTAATGGCTGAACTTATTGGTTACACAGAGTAAACCTGATTTCTTTACGATGATTAATTTATAATTTTACAGGACTAAGATCAAACTAAGAATAATAACTTAACCTATATGAAAATGTCAACTTCTGTTTTACTGATGCTTTTAGCAATTGGCATAGTTACCGGGATAATGGCAGGTATGCTTGGAATCGGAGGCGCAATAATTATGATCCCTGCACTGGTTTATATCATGGGACTGGAACAACATATGGCCCAGGGAACCAGTCTTGCAGTTATGCTCCCTCCCGTTGGCATAATTGCAGCATACAATTATTACAAGGCTGGAGCTGTCAACATAAAATTTGCATTGATCCTGGCAGCTGCTTTTATTATAGGTTCATATTTTGGCTCAAAGATAGCCCTGCATGTCCCACAGCCTGTCCTGAAGAAGATATTCGGGATATTATTGCTTCTGGTTGCTGCTAAAATGCTCATGTCAAAATAAAAAAGAGGTCATTTTTACGACCTCTTTTATTTATGAACTTTGTCCTTAAAACATTATTCCCACACTAAACAGGAATGCATTTGGCCTGTCATCGAGATTAAATTTGTCTCCTGCGAGATTTTGAATTTGTGTCTGGTATTTCTGAAGACTTCCTTCATATCTCAGGTCAAGAGTGATCCTCTTGATTATATCCACACCAAGGCCTGCCTGGTAACCAAAAGTCAGGTTGTGATACATAACCTTAAAGTCAGGGTCGTCAATCAGATCCTTTGGAGAATTGATAAGCAGCCGTGCCGAGGGACCTGCATTTAAACGAACCGGACCTAGCCTGACGCCAAGCATGACCGGAAGATCGAGCCGATTGAATTGCTGCTTTATAATTTCTGCAGGATTATCAAGTTCCGTTACTTCATACTCATCGGTCCGGGATGCGAAAAGGAGCTCAGGCTGAATATAAAATCCCATCATGCTGAACCTGACGAAAGCACCGCCATGAAATCCGTAATTGGCACCTTTAAGAACATCGACCACGTATTGAGTCTGACCTGATGTCAGAGTCTTAAGGTCCTCCATCTTAAGGTTTGTCGTGCTCAAGCCTGCTTTAAGTCCGAATTTAACCTGCGAGAAAGCCGGAAGTACTATAAATACAGTTAATACGATCAAAAATAGTTTTTTCATCATTTTTTGGTTTTAGTTGTACATTTTAAACAGATCACATAGAACTTCACACAGACATTAATCTGATGTATAACGGACGAAACCTTTAAAAAGTTTCAGTAATTTCTCTATTTTATTCGAAGCACGAGGTAAATAACCTGAGACAATGCCTTCTATTTTGCGGCTAATTCCGAGAAAATCACCTTCTTCATACGGTCAAACTCTTCCCTGTTGAACAATCTTGTAAGGAAAATAATTTTACCTGACCGGTCTATAATTACATTTCTTGTCACACCGGCCTCCTTAAGGGCATAAAGGCCAAAAATATCTGCTCCGGGATCAAGGGCCAGAGGGTATGAAACACCAATGTCCTGTTTGAATTTCAGGACTTTTTCAAGAGGTTCATCCCTGTCAATGCCTATTACAGCAAGACCCGATTCCTTTCCGGGTTTCCATACTTCCTTTTCAATAAATGGCATTTCCTGCCGGCAGACCGAACACCAGCTCGCCGTAAACTGAAGCATTACTACCCTGCCACGAAGTCAGAGAGCCTGTAAGATTTCCCTGCTGCTTCATTGATAACAAAGTCAGGCGCCATATCGCCTGTTTTTACTATATAGTCATCCTTATAAATCTTCTTCTCCTGTGCATTTACACTTATGTCAGCCAGGCAGAGGGATAATAGTGCAATTATTATATTCTTCATTTTTTTTCGCAAATATAGCAGAGATTATATAATCGGGTAATTGAATGTGATAATATTGATAACAGTATTTTAGAACCCTACAGCAGGCGAGGCGGAGGTCAAGAATGTTAAATTAGGTTAAGCAAATTGCATTCCGGTAATTCTGAGGCAAATAATTAATTAATATTGACAA
>CAWHGX010000018.1:0-65235 GCA_963828775.1 uncultured Bacteroidales bacterium
CTGCCGCCAGGCAGGTCTGCGAGAAAAAGAACTTACTGAAGGGCACGGAATGAGCTTCGTTAACCGATCCGTCTGTAGACGGAGAAGAGCTTGCCTACTATGTCAGCCGAAGTCCGAAGGCAAATCCACGCCAACGGATGGCGAGTGGCTTGCCGCAAACCGCAAGCCACATGCCGCAAGCCCAGAGCTGCATACCGGATTATTCTTCCGATTTTCTCCTGCTGTCTTCTTTTTCAACGATTTTTATCTGGCCTGAGCTCTGAATGGCTTTCAGGGTTATTTCCTTTGAATTGTTTTCCGCATTTTCGGCTTTAGCATATGCCTGTTTCAACTGATTTTCTATATCCTTGATCCTCGCCAGCAACGATTCTATCTGCTGGCTTTTCAGTTTTATTTCTCCGTCATGATCCTTAAGTAAAAGCTGCTTTTCAAATTTATGATCTTTTTCAAGCTGCGCCGTTGTTTCTTTTATGGCGGTCTGTACAGCTTTTTCAAGCTCGGCCGGAAACTTTTCTGCCCCGGATCTCAGCTCTGATAATTCCTTTTCTGCGACCGCAACTGCCTGCTCCCTTGAATTTATTTCAATTTCGAATGCTTCCCTCTTCTGTGTAAGTTCCTTGTCCAGCACAGCTTTTTTTTGTTCATACTGATCCTTGTCTTTCTTACGTGCCAGCTGCAAATTGTACTGATACTCCTCTTCTTCACGTGAACGCTGCTTTTTCAGCGATTCCTCAGCCTCTTTCCGTTTTTCTTCCCATAATTTAGTTTCTTTATCCCGGTTAAACTTTTCGCTTTTCAACTGTTCTTCGAGCTCACTTTTTCTTATGGTCATCTCGCGATCAAATTCTTCCTTCTTTTCCTTTTGTGCAGCCAGAATCGCTGCCAGTGAATCGGTTCCGGCGTTGATCTGATAAAAATCCTTCAACCGCTGATCCTCAATTGTTATTGCCTCCCTGATTTTTAACAGCTTCTGGTATTCAGCAGCAAGATCATCTTCTATTTTATCGAGAGTGCTGTTAAGATTAAGTTTCAGGGAGCTGATCTGTCCGATGATCTTTTCATCTGTCAATCCTGCAGCTGTTTCAACAGTGGTTTCCCTGAGGTTTTTTTCCTGTTCGGCTTTGGGATTATCCTGTTTTGATTCCTGGATTCTATTAAGGAGTTCATTATAAGCTTTAAGTATCTCGGTTTTTGTGCTGGTGGGAGTAACTTTCTTTTCCATATTTTCTTTTTTACCTGTTTCATCAGTAAATATATTGATTTTTTTCTTTTGACGGACGAAATTATTTCACGCTTCTCGCTTATTGTTTTCCGGTGTCGTGGTTCCTAAGTCCTGTGCCGTTTTTCGCGTAAATCTGTGGTATGCTTTGTTTTAATCTGCGAGAAATAAGATTCTCACACCAAGATCTACAGAGTTTTGCCTTTGCAAATCCTCCTGATTTCCCCGATGAAACTGAAAAGCAGCACACCCCGACCATAACCCGTACGTCTCAAGCAGCACGCTGCGAACCGCAAGCCACACGCCGTAAACCCGTGCCAAAATTTTTCATAAATTTACCGCGGTTACAAATGAAACTTCATGATGTTCCTCAACATCAGCTTACCGCTGAAGAAAAACTCCTCATTTCTCTCTGCCGGCTGAACTTCAATGAAGAACAGAAATCAGAGATCCGGGACCTGATGAAAGAGGTAAAGGACTGGGATCATTTTGTAAATCTTTCGAATGAACACGGCATAGTTGCACTCTGCTGGTATAATATCAACGAAACCGGGAACAGTAATAATTTACCCGAAAGGCAATTAGAAATACTGCATTTAGCATACCTGAAAAACTTAACGCGCAATACATTCTTATTCAACCAACTAAAAGAAATAGTTTCACTATCTAAAAATGAAAAAATTAAAATTGTCCTTTTGAAAGGACTTGCACTTGAAAAAACTGTTTACGGGAACAAAGGCTTGAGGCAAATGAATGATATTGATATTCTTGTCAGGCAGGATAAAGCAGCTTCGCTGAGAAGAATCCTCCTGAAAAATGGCTATAAATCAGCTCCCCTTGTTTCTTCTTTTCATGAAAATATTATGCCGGCATACGGGAAACATCTCCCTGAAATGTACAAAAACGGAATTTCAACTGAAATACATTTCAAACTCTTTTGATCAATCAGAAAATACACTGACAGAATTATTCCTGGACAAGACATCAGAATCATTTGAAAATAATATTGAATATAATTACCCCGGGCATCAGTTGTTTTTCCTGTATCTGGTAAGCCATCTTGAAAAGCATGAAATGTCAGACAGCTCCCAGTTGAGACTTTATCTTGACCTGTATGCTTTATTATCACTTTTTTATGACAAGATAATTAATGAACAATTGTTTTACTATGCAGGAACTGTGAATCTTTTAACTCCTCTGTTGAAAAATTAAGTCTTTTGGAGATCTATTGGGACATTGAAATTGCTGATAAGTTCAGTCCTTTCCTGGAAAAAGCAGATTATGAAAAAGTTAAGGAAAAATTCATTTGGTCTCTCAGACATCCAAATGAAAATCAAAAAGAAAATGATCAGGATAGTTTGTTTACGCTTTTAAAGAATGTTCCTGGAATCAATAATAAGTTACTTCTTGTTATTGGTCACATTTTCCCTTCGCTGGCTTATATGAAATACAGATATAAACAGGAGAATACATTCAGAGCGATCTTATACTATCCAATTAGATGGTTTAGACAAATTAAAATCATTTTCGGTCATATTTTGAAGACTTAAAAGAAAAAGTTAAAGGTAAAAGGATGTAAAAATTCAAACTCAATCTCAAAACCAATAACCCGGATACCCTTAATCCTTAAACAAGAAATTCTATCTTTGTCTCCAATAAAGTCATTTTGAAAATGAAATTTCCTTCCAGGATATTGTTTATCATTTTCGTTTCCTGTTCTATACCAATTAGTTTTCTTTCAGCCCAGGAAGTTCCTCATCCTGTAAATAACACCGGCATTTATGAATTCCTGGATGAACTTGCCAGTATGCAGGTGATCGAAATAAATTCAGCCGTCAAACCATATTCAAGACTATTTATAAGCCAATGCCTAAAAGAGGCTGATGAAAACAGAGAACAGCTTAATCCACGTCAACAAAAAGAACTGGATTTCTATCTTTTGGATTTTGGCAAGGAACTTAACGAAGGTAAAAACTGGAACAGAAGAAAAGACCTTTTCTATTATAAAGATACCCTCTTCTCACTTACAGTTAATCCGGTGTTAGGAGGCGAGTTTTTTGCAAATTCATCCGGGAAGGCAACATACCTGAGAAACGGAGCGGAAGCAAGGGCATATATTCAGCACTGGGGATTTTATGCATCACTTAGAGATAATCATGAGAAACCTTTGCTTGGATTACCCGTCTACCTGACTAAAAGAGAGGGAGGACATGTAAAGGGCAGTACCGACTGGAGCGATATGCAGGGTGGTGTCACATGGGCATGGAAATGGGGAAATGCAGGAATGGTCAAAGACCGCCAGCAATGGGGGAACAACTATAACGGTGCTAATATCTTCGGAGGGAACAATCCTACATTTGTACAGCTGCGTCTCCACATAAGACCCGTTAAATGGTTCGAATTCAACTATTTCCACGGATGGCTCAATTCAATGGTTGTCGACAGTTCCCGGTCGTACTGGGTAACAAACAGCTATGGTACCGACTACAGGGAAATCTATCATAAGAAATATATTGCAGCAAATATGTTCACATTCACTCCGGTAAAAAATCTGAATATTTCAGCCGGCAACAGCATTGTTTATAATGACAAACATTTTAATCCGGTCTATCTTATCCCTCTGTTTTTCTATAAATCGGTTGACCATTCATTGACATCGGGTGTCGATAATATGAACTCTCAGATGTTTTTTGATATAAGTTCCAGGAATATCAGAAATCTGCATTTATTCTTAACCTTATTTGTTGATGAGCTTTCTGTAAGCAGGTTTTCAAAAAAAGATGAGTGGAACTTCGTAAGCTGGAAAACAGGATTCAGATTAAGCAACCTGCCTGTTCAGAACCTTTCATTCACAACTGAATTTACATATTCATATCCGCTCACCTACCAGCATTATGTTCCTACCCTGACATTTGAGACGCAGCATTATAATCTCGGATACTATCTGAGAGACAACTCCAGGGAATGGTATGTTGCAATTAACTACCGGCCTCTCCGGACCTTTAATATCGGAATGTATATCACTGATGCCATCCGGGGACCTGATTATAATGAACTTGGAACAGATGTTGTTGGCAATCCTCCGCTGGCTTCAGTCGAATGGCACAGCACTGTCTTTGGACTGAAGGCATCATACCAGCTTATCAATGATCTTTACGCCTGGATGCATTTCAGCAGCAGCAATATCACGGGTGATGAGAGATGGACCCCGGAGTACTTTTATGGGAAAAAGAGTACTTTTAATATGGGAGTGACTTTCGGATTCTGAAATTAAAGGCGAGCGGCGTGCGGTTATGCCGTCAGCAGCCGTTACCGGACGTATCCTTTCCTAACGCCGTCAAGCCGTAGCCTTTGCCGATCATGCCCTTTTTGATAATATTGAGACTTTCTCCGCGATATCAGACATAAATTAATTTAATTTACGTTAATTTGGTAATCAGTATTTTTGAAAGCTAATGGAGACTCGCAGGTTCAGAGCAATAACCTTATTTGCTGATATTGTCATTCTGGCAATATCATTCCTGGCAGTTGTTTCGACAAAGCCAGGAGGCTTTAAAGGCTATTTCCCGTCACATTCTGCTTTTTTCGTTGGTCTGGCAGTGATATGGCTGGCTGTTTCCCTTATCAATGGGAAAATGCACAGGGGCAAGATTATTAACTTTTCATCCTTATTTTACCGTGTTTTAAGCAGTAACATCTATGCTCTTTCGATCACAGCCCTCCTGATGTATTCACTCAGATTAGAGTCCTATTCCAGAACAGTAGTTCTCGGTACAGCTCTTCTTGCAACTTTTCTCGAACTTCTTATGGGATCGATTTTCCTCGCATACAAAAAAGCGACCCTGCAGGATACAGAAGAAGATGATAAATACAGACCATCTAAAAAGAAGAGCGAATATGAGCTTGTTGGTAAACTGAACGGGAAAGTGAAAAACAATACCTCTACTGTTGAAATCAATCCCAGGGTTTTAAGAGCAATTGAAAAGGAGTGTGGTTATGATATGGCACAGGCTGTTATAAATATTAGCGGAACCAGGCTCAATGAACGCACTGCAGTTCTCTCTACAACAGAAACCTTCAATATAACCAACCTGCCTGAAGAAAAATATGATTACATAATCAATCTTCACAGGCTCAATGATATAAGAAAGCTGGATGACTTTCTGGATGAGGTAAATTCAAAGCTTGATGACAGAGGCTGCTTCCTTTGCTGTGTGGAGACAAAAGATCAAAGAAAAGCCAGATTGCTGAAGAAGTATCCCCCGGTTCTTAATTACATCTATTATTTTTTCGACTTCATAGTTAAGAGGATCTTTCCCAAGCTCAGATTTACTTCCGGCCTTTATGATTTTTTAACCCGCGGTTCAAATGCTGTTATCTCAAGGGCCGAGGCACTGGGCAGGCTTTCAAGAGCCGGTTTTATGATAAACCAGGAATCATTTATCGGAAATCAGCTTTGCATTGAATGCATAAAATGCGATAAGCCCATACCGGCAAACGGTATTATATATGGCCCCCTGATTGCTCTTCTGAGAATAGGAAAAGATGGCGACATTATAAAAGTATATAAGCTCCGTACAATGCATCCATACTCAGAGTACATACAGGATTATGTCTATAAGCAACATGACCTGCAGGACGGGGGTAAGTTCAGGGATGATTTCCGCATAACATCGTGGGGAGCCTTCAGCAGGAAAATATGGCTGGATGAGCTGCCGATGCTTATCAACTTATTTAAAGGGAATATGAAGCTTGTGGGAGTCAGGCCTCTTAGCAAACAATATTTTGAACTATATAACGAAGAGCTGCAGAAACGAAGGATAAAATACAAACCAGGTCTGATCCCGCCATTTTATGCTGATATGCCTTCGAACCTTGATGCAATCCAGCTGTCTGAAACAAGGTACCTTGATTCATATGAAAAACATCCTTTTCTGACTGATTTCAGGTATTTCTGGAAATCGTGGTGGAACATACTGTTCAGGAATGCGAGAAGCAGATAATTTAAGTCATGCATATTGTGAAGGGTTGGCAGCCCATTTACGAATACCCTGCTTTTTGATTTCACTGCAATCGTGGACTTCTCTGACCTTCAGGAAATACTGATGCAGTGTAAAAATAAAAGCAGGGGCAATATCGTTTTAAATGGTGAGGTGGAGAAAGAATTGAAGCTGGTAATAGGAGGAAGGTTTTAGAAGACGACATGCGGAGAGCACCAGCCGATTTTATTATCACCTTAAAAACTGCACAATTTCAATGAATATAAAGCTTTTACCGAACATTTTTCTTAATTTTGTCAAATCAGATCAAGATAATATCCGATGAACAGAGCTATTGCAAAGCAAAATAGAACAATATGAAAAAGATACATGTGTTTAGCAAGGCAGTTGTTTTGGCATGTTTAGCCATGCTGATGTTATTTGATACAGCTTTTGGTCAGATTGCGCAGGTAGGCAGTATACAAACTGCCTACGCACCATCTTCAACTACCATAACTTTAAGTAAACCAGCCGGTGTAAGTCCGGGAGATATCATGATCGTTAACATTGTTAAATATACCGGTAGCAATACAATCAATCCCTCATCAAGCGGATGGACTTTAATAGACGGTGCTGTTTTGGGTGGATCAAATTATGTGAGGGGTGCCATATTGTACAGAATAGTTGATGGCACCGAAGGAAGTAACTTTACTTTTTCATTAGGAGGATTTCCAACTAATGCATACAATGAAGGGGCACTTGTCGCTTATACAGGTGTTGATCTGACCAACCCTTTTGATGTAATTCCGGGAACAATTTCTACACCGGCCATCCCAACCGGATTCTTAAGCACAATGGTGAATCCGACAGGCATCACTACCACTACTTCAGATGCACTTATTATCTTATTGGGAATGAATTACAGACCAGCCTGGGCAGGAGAACCTCTTTATTCTGATTTTTCCGGCTGGTCCGTAACTTCACCCGTACTGGAAGAACTATATAATGTCCATGGCGATGCGGTTGTTTCAGTAGGGGCTGCAACCGGTACACAAACCACACCCGGAGCAACCGGTGACGGCACAATTACTGTTTCCGATGGCGCTTTTCTTGGGGGGATAATTCTGGCGCTTAAACCGGAACCTACGGAACCAACACTTTCAGTCAGCCCTGCAAGCCTGAATTTTGGCAATCTTTACATCGGAAGCACTACTATCCGGACTTTTCAGTTGTCAGGTGTACTTCTTACAGGTTTTCCCGGCAACATTACAGTTACTGCACCTTCAGCAGATTTCCAGGTTTCGAACGATAATTATAACTGGAGCTCTGCAACAACTATTGCATATAACTCTGCTACCCTGGCCCCTACCACTGTTTATGTCAGGTTTTCTCCGCTATCCGCCGGAGTAAAGTCGGGTAATCTTACCTTTAAGTGGAGGAGGAGCTACATCGCCTCCGGTTGTTGCTCTGACCGGAACAGGAATAGCACCTGCAACTCAATTAGCATTTGCCGGTTTCCCGGGCACAGGTACTGTCAACAGTAACTTTACCACTTTTAATGTGGAAGCACGCGGAGCGGATAGTTCCGTTGATTATTTATTTTCGGGCAGTATCACTCTTTCCAAAGCTTCAGGACCTGGTACACTTACGGGAACGCTTACTGTGGATGCCGTTAACGGAGTTGCTGCATTCAGTAATATTCAGGTCGACCAGGCCGGCACTTATACACTCACTGCAACTTCAGGCAGCCTTACTCAGGCGACAAGCAGTCCTATTGTTGTGGTACAGGGTACAACGAATGATTACCGGTCTGCTGCCAGCGGCGACTGGAATGCAGCCGGAACATGGCAAACATATAACGGTTCTGAATGGGTGCCTGCAACGTCAGCACCAACCTCAGCCAATGCCAATATCATAACCATCCGCCCCGGACATACTATTACAGTAACATCCGATGTCTCTGTTGACCAGGTGGCAATTGAAGCCGGCGGAACAGTTACAGTATCTTCAGGTGTTATTCTGACTATTGCTGACGGAAGTGAAGTAGTTGATTTAAATGTAACTGGCAATCTTAATAATGCCGGTACAGTTACTACAACAGGAGCATTAGTCGTTAATAACGGTGGCAAATATGTTCATAATACCTCTGGTACCACACTCCCGACAGCAACGTGGAACACCGGATCAACATGTGAGATTACGGGTTGGACATCTGCAGAAACTCTGACTGATTCTTTCGATCAGACATTTTACAATTTTACCTGGAATTGCACCGGTCAGACTGTAAATGTTTCATTTGGCGGTTATGTAAATGCTGTAAATGGTACTTTTAAATTAGAAAGTACAGGGAGTGGTGAAAATTATATCAGCCCTGCCGGCAGCCCTGTTTACGCAAATTATGAGCAAACCGGTGGAATCTATCATCTCACAGAGGGATATGATGCCAGGGTGCTCACTGTACCAGGTAATTTTTTGATAACCGACGGAATATTTTTACAAAATGACGGCGGTGCGGGTATATTGGCTGTAGGAGGTAATTATTCAATTGAAAGCGGAACTCATACTATCGGTTACAACACCACTGCTTCAGCAATGAGTGTCGCCGGTAATTTTTCAATGACAGGTGGTAATTTCAACATCAGTACCTTATCAGCTGCCAGTACTTTAACTGTTTCCGGTGATTTTTCAATGACCGCCGGTGTGTTTACTATGAGCGGCGGAACAGGCAATACACTATTATTTGTTACCGGTAATTTTTCTCATACCGGAGGAACTATTACCGAAACTTCGGACGGAAGTGGTAAAATAGTATTTAATGGTACCTATAATGGTACAACCGGCGCACAAACTTACACTTCAGGCGGAACAGTAACCAACACTATTCACTTTACTGTAAATAGCGGAGCCTGCCTGCAGATGGCAGCATCAGAAACAGCAGTTACTGGCAGTGGTACATTCATTCTTTCCAGTGGTGCTACTCTTGGGATCACTTCACCCGACGGAATATCCTCAGGTGGTTCAACAGGCAATATTCAAACAACCGCCCGTTCTTTTAGCACCGGTGCAACTTACATATATAATGGTACTGCGACGCAAAGCACCGGAGACGGACTTCCTGCAACTGTAAACAACCTGGTTTTCGATAATTCAGGTGGAGAGGTTACGTTCAGCTCGGGCACAACGATAACGAATAATTTCTCGATAACGTCAGGTTCCAGGGCTAATCTGGGCTTTGCTTTTCATTCAGCTGGTACACTTACACTTGGAGATGTTCTTCAGCCTGGTGGTTTATATGGGAGTACCGCTTCATTTGCTACTTATAAAATTGAGGCTTATTTTGGAACTACAGCACTTGGGGTCATAAATGTCTCATCCGGATCTCTTCCCAGCTCCTGGATAGGTAATACCAGTGCTGACTGGAACACTCCTTCAAACTGGTTCAATGAGGCGATACCCACTTCTTCCACTGATGTAAGAATTCTTTCATCCGCTGTCAATCAGCCGGTAATTTCCGGTACAACAACTGCTGTATGCAATAGTCTGACAATAAGCTTAGGTGCATCCCTTACTATAAATCCGTCAGGAAAAGCAACTGTTACCGCACTGATAAATAATGGAACCCTAAACCTGAATTCTGACGCTAATGGGATTGCATCGCTGCTGATAAGCGGTTCATATATTGGTAATGATGCAAATATTGAGCTGTATCTGACCGGCGGTGGTGGCGATAATGCCTGGAAGTGGCACTATATTTCATCTCCTGTCCAGAATACTCCTGTTACAGTGTTTAACGGGAATATTGATAATCTGGCAAAATACGACGAAAGTGAAATTGTAACGTCAGTGGATGACGGCTGGGTTGCTGCTGACGGATATGTGTTCCACGATGGTTCACAGGGAACAGGTTTTTCAACTCTTGAACTTGGAAAAGGTTATGCCTATTATTTTGAATCTGACCAGGAATATACAATTACTGGTCCTGTTAACACGGGAAGTGTTGATAATATCGCTTTAGCTTACAATACAGGGGGTTCCGGTAATGCCAATATAGTGGGATTCAACCTGATTGGAAATCCTTTTACCTGTACACTTGACTGGAATGTAGTTGATAATAACCTTGATCCTACTATTAGTACTGCAATATATACGACTAAAGATTATTACCTGTACCCTGCCTGGAATCAGGGAGTCGCTACTGATGGAGGTACTAATCTTATTCCTCCGATGCAGGCCTTTTTTGTTAATGTGCTTAATGAAGGTACCGGCAGCAGATCAATTACATTACCAACCTCTGCAAAAACTCATTCATTAACCGCCAGATTCAAAGGAGAGACTGAGGCTGTCCCGCTGGTCAGACTTGTTCTTGAGGGTGCTGATAATTCACGGAATGCAGTTGTCAGGTTCGATGAAAAAGCAGAATTATCTTTTGATTATTTTGATGCTTACAGCCTCGGAAAAGGCCTGGGTCCGATGAGCATCTGGACAAAGCTTAACGGAACAGACTATGCAATCAACGCCATTCCTTTTCCTGAGTCTTCAATTGATATTCCGGTTGCCATACATACTCAAAATGAAGGAACTTTCAGCCTGACCTCAAATGAAATGAATGGCCTTGAGAATTACCAGGTCACGCTTAAAGACAAAACTACCAATGCTGTTGTGAATCTCAAGGCAGGAGGCAAATTGTCATTTTCAACCTCAGCCGGCAAATTTGAAGACAGATTTGTACTTACCATAAGTAATTTATCGACAGGTTTTGAAGAAAACAGATCACCTGAAAGTTTATTCAACCTCTATGCTTTTAACGGAATACTTAATATTAATCCATTATCTGATGAATGGAACGGGAAACAGGGTTCTGTCAGAATTACAGATCTTACAGGGAAAAGCATACTTGATAACAGAAATCTTGAATTCTGGAAAAACTCATTAATCCAGTTGCCTGTTCCGGGAGCTAGAGGAATCTTCCTGGTTGAGATCAGATCGGGAGTAATGAGATATGTGGGTAAGGTGATGATAAGGTAGATAAAGGGTGCTGGGTTCCTGGCACCGGGCACCAGGCAAAAGTGTCTGGAATAAAACATGGAACTTAAAAATCCCGGAGTTTTAAGGATCATATTGAAAAAATAATATATTTTTGCACAGACTGGAGGAATTTATTAACTTTAATTTCAGACTACCTGTATTTAATGGCTAAAAGGAAACCATACTTCAAACCGGAAATAAAAAGGATAGAACTCGATCCTACTATAACTCTGATGATGAAGAGCAATGTTATGCCTCCCATGCCAAGGGGCAGCGGAAGCAAGGGGAGCGATACTCCCTTTTCAAGTCCTTTCGACGATAAGCCCTTCAGTTGATCCCAAACGGTATGAGGTATGCGGTTTGAGGTATGCGGAAAACCAATAATGCATAGAGTGTCGGAAGGCACTCTTTTTTATGTATAATATGTTATGCGTTTTTTACTCTGTATTTCATTAATCCTTCACCTCTTATCTCTCAGTCACTTAGTCTCTTAGTCTCTTAGTCACTTAGAGTCGCTAAGTCTGATTAATCTTCTGTGCCTTATATCCCGGCAATTACACATGCATAATCGGAACTGTAATAATCAATTACCCTGAAGTTCGATTGAATGAATTCATTCTTTATTTCTTCTTCACTGAAATAATGTATAAAATCCGGCACAAGTCTGTCACCCGGTTCTGTTTTGTCTTTTTTACCGAAGATCCTGAAAAAGTTGGAAATATTTTTGATTATTTCATCCTTCTTTCCCTTTTTATCCATCCATAAAAAGGAAACCATCAGCGGCGTTTCTTTTTTCAGGAAGGGGTATAATCCGGCAAGAAATGTACGTCTCTTTTTATTTCCCTGTATCAGAGAATAGGCACCCCAGCCTACTATAATGCCATCATATTTTTTAATTTCATAAGGCACAGAATTTCTTGGTAAATATTTGATTTTATTATTAATTCCATTTTTTTGCAGTAATGCATTACCATATTCAATAAGGGCCTGATTGCATTCATAGCTGTCAACTTCAAATCCCATCTTACTAAGTGCCAATAACTTCTCTCCCACCTCCTGCAGCTATCAATAAAATACTCTTTGCACTTGAGAAATATTTTTCGATCATGGTCTTTTCCCAACCAAATAATCCTGACAGATTATATTTGTCATCAGAATAATGCTTGCTGCGGTTATAGAACAATTCATCGGAATAGTCGAGGCTTTTTTCACTCATTACTCCCAGCCAGAAACCCGAAAAGACCGCATCCAGAAAGTTGCACAATCTCCCCATGAACCTGAATAATGAATGAGATAGTCTCGCCACAAATTTATAGTATGCCATATCAACAGTAATATATTTACAGGGTAAACCTCCCTTAAGGCCAAAGGTAAAATATTAATGAATATTTGCGTGGAGGTTTAACTAAACTTTGTCCAGCTCAAAGATCCTTTCAACAATCTCCCACTTCTCCGGTGTTGCGGATTTCTCCCCTGCCTGTTGAAATTGTGAGACATACTCTTCCCATTCTTTTTGTTTCGGTTTCAACGCAAGCTCTTTCATTGCTTTATCGTGATCAAAGTCAGGAATTGTATCCATAATCATAAACACATAATTGCCGTGGATATAGATCTCCATATCGAGGATCCCAACCTCCCTTATACCCCTGGTTATTTCGGACCATACCATTCCCGGCTTATGGACACCCTTGTATTTTTCAATCAGGTCTTTATTGTCCTGGAGTTTCAGGACTTTACAATACCTTTTAAAAGATGTATAGTCTGGCGCTTTCAGATAATCTCTCATTTCATTCTTTATTAATGATGCATTCTTAACCGGAGGTTTTCAGAAATAAAAATACTCATATTTTCATTAAATAGCCTTCTTCTAATGATTTGTTGCGCTATATTTGTTTTGAAAAAACCCATTTATCTGCGATGAACAATAAACGAAAGAAAGTCTTTGTTTCCGGTTGTTTTGATATGCTCCATTCAGGGCATATTGCGTTTCTTCAGGAAGCTGCCGGTTACGGAGACCTTTATATCGGACTTGGATCTGACAAAACAATAAGAGAGCTTAAGGGACGTGATACTATTAACTCAGAAGATGAGAGAGTCTATATCCTGAACGCACTTTCGTGCGTTCATAAAGCTCTGGTAAACCGGGGCAGTGGTCTGATAGATTTTCTGGAGGAAATGAAAATTCTTAATCCGGATATCTTCATAGTAAATGAGGATGGGCACTCACCCGAAAAAGAGAAGCTGTGCAAAGAACTTGGGATAGAATATAAGGTCCTGAAAAGGATCCCTCATGCAAACCTGCCGGCAAGATCTACGACTGCCCTCCGGACGTTCAAACCAATGCCATACAGGATAGACCTGGCAGGAACATGGATCGATCAGCCATATGTTTCAAAATATTATCCCGGATCTGCAATAACTGCATCAATAGAACCAACTATCGAATTTAATGAACGGTCAGGTATGGCTACCTCAACCCGCAAAAAGGCAATCGAACTATGGAACGATCATCTTCCCCTCGAGAAACCGGAAAAGCTGGCAAAGACACTGTTCAGGTATGATAATGATCCCGGTACAAAGGAGGTGAGCGGATCCCAGGATTCGATCGGGATTGCTATGCCGGGTATCAATAAGTTCTTTTACGATAAGGGGAAGTACTGGCCTTCAAAATTTGATACTATATCTGACCTTAGCATAATAAAATGGCTTGAAGAGAGGTTGTATATGTTAACACTATGGCCTCGTCCGGATGAGTACAATGTTCTCAGCAATACACAAATAAATACTGAAAACGTTAAGAGGCTCACGGAGGCTGCCGATGTGACCTGGGATGGACTGACTTCAATGGACTTCAAAAAATTCACTGAAGGATTCCTCGAATCATTTCATTCACAGGTCAGGATGTTCCCTAAAATGATGAATGAGGAAATTGAAAAGATCATCGACCTGTACAAAGGGACGGCCAAAGCATGGAAGCTCTCAGGTGCAGGCGGCGGCGGATACCTGATAATGATCAGTGAGAAAGAGATTCCGAATGCATTCAGGATCAAAATAAGGGTGAAGGATTTGTGGCTGTAATTTGTCTGCCTCGTACGATGCGGTCATGCGGTCATACGGTCAATAAAAACCAGGACTAAGACTACAGGACTGCAGGATCAGATAACCAACCTCTTCAAACAGATTAATGATATGCGGGTAACCAGTTAGTTCATGTAATAACAATCAAATAATAAATATGTCAAAAACAGCATTAATTACCGGTGTTACAGGACAGGATGGCGCGTATCTTGCTGAATTCCTCCTGAAAAAAAACTATATGGTACACGGAATAAAGCGGCGTAGTTCCCTTTTCAATACCCAAAGGGTCGATCATCTTTATCAGGATCCTCATGTTGATAAAAGGGATTTCATCCTTCACTATGGTGATCTTACCGATTCGATGAATGTCACCAGAGTCATCCAGGAGAGTCAGCCTGATGAGATCTATAACCTCGGTGCAATGAGTCATGTAAAGGTCAGCTTCGACACACCCGAATATACTGCAAATGCTGACGGAATTGGCACATTAAGGATCCTGGAAGCAGTCAGGCTCCTGGGACTCACACAGAAAACCCGTATATACCAGGCATCGACCAGCGAATTGTTCGGGCTGGTTCAGGAAGTTCCCCAGACTGAAACGACGCCTTTCTATCCAAGAAGTCCATATGGCGTTGCCAAACTCTACGCCTACTGGATAACTATTAATTACCGTGAAGCTTACGGTTTGCACGCCAGCAACGGGATACTTTTCAATCATGAATCACCAATAAGGGGTGAGACATTTGTTACCAGAAAGATCTCAAGGGCAATGGCCAGGATAGCGCTGGGAATGCAGGATTGTCTTTTTATGGGGAACCTGTCATCACGTCGCGACTGGGGTCATGCAAAAGATTATGTCAGAGCAATGTATCTGATACTTCAGCAGGAAAAACCTGATGATTATGTAATTGCAACAGGGGTAACAACTTCAATCCGTGAATTTATTCTGAAAACATTCGGCGCAGCAGGTATGGAGATCAGCTTCTCAGGAGAAAAGGAAGATGAAAAAGGCAGAATCGTGAATGTGGACGATGCACTTTTCAATGAAAAGGTGGGAAAGGATTATATAGGTGCTATTAAGGCAAGGATAAAAAATAATCCGGTGATGGTAAAAGTGGACAGGAATTATTACAGACCGACAGAAGTTGATCTTCTGATCGGCGACTCTACCAAAGCAAGGACAAAACTGGGATGGAATCCAAAATATGATCTGAACGGGCTGATAGAGGATATGATCAATTCGGATATTCACCTCATGAAAAAAGAGACGCATATCCGTAACGGCGGATTCAGGACATTTAATTATTTTGAATAACCCCCCAACCCCCCCGGAGGGGGGGCTAAAATCCATTACTGCAATAAAGCCCCTCTCCCCCGGGAGAGGGGTTGGGGTGAGGTAAAAAACACTGCAAATGGAAAAAGACTCTAAAATATACGTAGCCGGACATACCGGCCTGGTTGGATCAGCATTGACAATGACCTTAAGGGATAAAGGTTATGACAACCTGCTTTTAAGATCGATGGAGGAGCTCGATCTTACCGGGCAGAAGGCAGTCGATGAGTTCTTCTCTGTGGAGCGTCCTGAATATGTACTTATAGCAGCCGCAAAGGTCGGCGGTATCGTTGCCAATAACACATTAAGGGCCGATTTCATCTATATAAACCTGATGATACAGAGCAACATCATATTTTCAGCATGGAAATACGGAGTGAAAAAGCTTCTTTTTCTCGGATCGACATGCATTTATCCTAAAAATGCGCCACAGCCTCTGAAAGAGGATTACCTGCTGACATCACAGCTGGAATATACAAATGAGCCTTATGCAATTGCCAAAATAGCTGGATTGAAGATGTGCGAATCGTTCAACATTCAGTATAGTACAAATTTTATTGCTGTCATGCCAACAAATCTTTACGGCCATGGCGACAATTATAACCTTGAAGCTTCACATGTTCTGCCCGCTTTGCTTAGAAAATTCCATCTCGGCAGGTGTGTCGAAGATGAAAATTTCCAGGCAATCCGTAAAGATCTGAACAGATATCCCATTGATAAAATTGACGGAGATTCAGATGAAAAGAGCATTCTTGCAGTATTGGATAAGTACGGCATCAGAATTACCAATTCCGGGAATCCGGTTAAAAAGCATGTGACTGTCACTATCTGGGGAACAGGAGTCCCCCTGAGAGAGTTCATGAACTCGAAGGATATGGCCGACGCCTGTGTATTTATTATGGAAAACATTAATATTCCCGACATTATATCAGTACACAAATCAGGGAAATCTGACCCGGAATATCATCCGCCGCACTTTCTGAATATAGGCTCAGGTGAAGAGATCTCAATAAAGGATCTGGCAATCAAGGCAAAAGCACTGACAGGTTTCAAAGGTGATGTTGTTTATGATACCTCCAAACCCGACGGGACTATGCGTAAAGCAGTAGATACCAGTGCCTTACATGGATTAGGATTCAGGCATAAGATCAGCCTCGATGAGGGATTGGCGGCAACATATAGCCAATACTTGAAATACCTTTGATTTTTTGTATAGGTGTCAAGTTATGCGGTTATGAGTTATGCGGTTCATAGACCAAAACTTTAATAACCGCAAAACTGCACAACTGCAAAACCGCAAAACAATTTACAATCTTCTTAGGAACGTCATCGGAATATTAACAATCAGGTTTTGATCAAGCCTGTCAATGCGGACCACAACCCGGCTGTGGGAACCAAGTGTAACCAGCTCACCTGTCAGCCCGACAAGAGATCCGCGGATCACCTCTACATTATCTCCCTGTTCGAATTTTTCGGATGAGATTTCAATTTCGGTATCGCTGTTGATAAGCAGACGGAGATTGTCAATCTGGTTCTGTGGTATTGAAGCAGGCTTGCCTTCAAAAGTAACAAAGCGGACAATACCTGAAGTCTGATATACCCTTGGAAATTCTATCGGAGTTACTTTAACAAATACATATGATGAAAGCAATGGCCTCTCAACAAGTTTCTTGCGGTCGCTCCATATCCTGTATGTCTTCTGCAACGGCAGGAATACCTCAACACCTGACTCCATAAGCCTGTCCCTGACCTGTTTTTCCGCTCTCGGATTAGTGTAAATGGCGTACCATTTGGGTTCACCCTGTTTTTTGAGAGGCGCAGATGTGATTAAGTTTCCGTTCTTATTTGGTCCCATTTTCTTCGCTGATTTTCAAGAGGAGACAAATATAGTTCATTTTTTGCTCCACAAATATCCTATGTTTCTTTCTTTGTTCGTCCAAAGAACCGAGGAAGGCTTTAGCCTGACGAGCTCGACGAAGACAAAGAAAGTAACGTAGTTTTTTTATTTGTTAAAAAACTCTACCTTTGCGCCATAAACAAAACACTAATCACCATGGCTGAGAAGACCAGATATTCGGATGAAGAGCTTGAAGAATTCAGGCAGATCATCCTGGCGAAGCTTGATAAAGCCAAAAGAGACTATGAAATTCTTAAATCCAGCATAACTCACGAAGAGAGTAATGATACTATGGATACTTCCCCCACATTCAAAGTACTTGAAGAGGGTGCAACAACCCTTTCAAAGGAAGAGGCAGGGAGACTCGCCCAGCGGCAATTGAAATTCATCCAGCATCTGCAGGCTGCACTTATTAGGATCGAAAACAAAACCTATGGTATCTGCCGTGAAACAGGAAAACTTATATCAAAAGAGAGACTCAGGGCTGTGCCACATGCAACTCTTTCAATTGATGCGAAAATGAGGCAGAAGTAATGGCTCAAAGGCCTTAAGGAGTAAAGGTATAACGGGAAAAACATTAAAAGCCGTCTTAGAAATGGGGCGGTTTTTTTATTTAGAGAAACCGGAGAGGGAGAGGGGGTGAAGAGGAGAAAAGGGGAAAGGGAGAAGGGGTGAAAGGGAGAGGGGGTGAAGAGAGGGGGAAAGGGAGAAGGGGTGAAGGGAGAAGGGGTGAAAGGGGATGAAAAGGGGAAAGGGAGAAAAGGGGAAAGGGAGAAAGGGTGAAAGGGAGAAGGGGGGAGATGTTTAAATATTTTTGTATATTTGAGAATCTCGCTACTTAAAACATTACATTATGAAAATTATCAAGTCTCACAAAGAGCTTATTGTGTTTCAAACGGCTTTCAAATCATCCATGGAAATATTCTTCCTGACAAAATCATTTCCAAAAGAAGAAATTTATTCTTTGACTTCACAGATCCGAAGGAGTTCCCGATCAGTTTCAGCAAATATTGCTGAGGCATTCAGAAAAAGAAGATATGAAAAAGCGTTTACTGCCAAATTATCAGATTCTGAGGCTGAGGCTTCTGAAACACAAGTTTGGTTAGATTATTCCTTCGAATGCGGATATATGTCGAAAGACATATTTCTAAGAGTTTATCAGGAATATGATAAAATCATTGGAATGATAGTCATGATGCTTCAGCATCCTGAAAAGTGGAGTTTTAAATAATAATTCTCCCATTCCCCTTTTCTCCCACTCTCCCACTCTCCCATTCGTGTCTATAGATTCCGAGTAACCAATATCTTAACCACCATTTCGTTTATCTCCACCTCCCGCACATTATCATCCGTGAGATCACTGACCACCGCCACCTTTGTGGCGAGTGTCTGAGAGCCTATATAGGCAGAATGCCTTTTTACAGCTTCACGGATCAGATTATGATCTTCGATTAAAACCGTAATTTTATCAGTTACATCAAACCCGCTTTCTTTTCTGATATTCTGAATTCTGTTCACGAATTCCCGTGCAATGCCTTCATAGCGGAGTTCATCAGTGACCGTAATATCAAGAGCTACTGTCAGCCTTCCGTCATTTGCCACCTGCCAGCCAGGAATATCTTCTGATATGATCTCCACATCCGCAGTTGTCAGAATGACCTCTTTGCCGTCAAAATTCATCTTATGACTTCCCGAACGTTCAAAATCAGCTATTTCCTGACGGGTTAGTTCTGTAATGGCCCTGTTTATGTTTTTCATCATACTTCCATAACGGGGACCCAGCGTTTTAAAGTCAGGCTTGATCTTTTTAACCACGATCGCCGAAGTGTCATCGATAAATTCAACATCCCTGACATTGACTTCAGCAAGTATAAGGTCCTTAACTGCCTCAAACTTATCCCTGAACGATCTTTCAGTCACAGGCACCATGATCCTGGCAAGCGGCTGACGGACCTTTATTCCGACTTTCCTGCGTAACCCAAGGATCATCGAAGAGATCTTCTGCGCAATGTCCATCCTCTCCTCGAGTTCTTTATCAATAAGTGCCCTGTCATATTCAGGAAAGAGAACCAGATGAACGGAATCTTCCTTATGCCGGCCTGTAATACCATTAAGATCGATGAATAACCTGTCCATATAAAAAGGAGCTATCGGAGCTGCAAGCCTGCAAACTGTTTCCAGACAAACATACAGCGTCTGGTAAGCGGCCACCTTATCTTTGTCATATTCACCGCCCCAGTAACGTTTTCTGTTAAGCCGCACATACCAGTTGCTCAGGTTCTCGGTGACAAAATCCTGGATTGCCCGTCCTGCACGTGTAAGATCATAATCACTGTAACATTTACCCACTTCCCTGATAAGCGAGTTAAGAAGTGAAATTATCCAGCGGTCTATCTCCGGGCGTTCGCTTACAGGAATTTCCTTTTCGGTGTAGCGGAAATTATCAATGTTGGCATAGAGTGCAAAAAAGGAATAGGTGTTATAAAGAGTCCCGAAGAATTTTCTTTTCACCTCATCAATTCCTGAACTGTCAAATTTCAGGTTGTCCCATGGCTGGGCATTTGTAAGCAGATACCAGCGCAGGGGATCAGACCCATATTCCTCAATAGTCGAGAACGGGTCAACTGCGTTACGGAGCCGTTTCGACATCTTGTTGCCGTTCTTGTCAAGAACCAGTCCGTTCGAGATAATGTTTTTAAACGCGACTGAATCCGATATCATTGTTGCTATTGCATGCAGTGTAAAAAACCATCCTCTTGTCTGGTCGACACCTTCTGCAATAAAGTCAGCCGGGAATACCTCATTGAAATTCTCTTTATTCTCAAACGGATAGTGAACCTGGGCATAAGGCATTGCCCCTGAATCGAACCACACATCAATAAGATCAGGTTCGCGGAACATCTTTTTACCGGTGGGACTGACAAGAATTATCTCGTCAACAAATGGCCTGTGAAGATCGAACTTTTCATAGTTTTCAGCTGAATTGTCACCTTCAGCAAATTCTTCAAGAGGATTCTTCTTCATGAATCCTGCTTTTATTGATCTCTCAATTTCGGTTTTCAGTTCCCTGGCAGAACCAATACACATTTCCTCTTTCCTGTCTTCAGTCACCCAGATTGGAAGAGGCGTTCCCCAGAATCTTGAACGTGAAAGGTTCCAGTCGACAAGATTCTCGAGCCATTTGCCAAACCGGCCTGTACCTGTTGACTGAGGTTTCCAGTTTATCGTATTGTTCAATTCTATCAATCGTTCACGGAACGCAGTTGTACGGATAAACCATGCATCAAGCGGATAATACAGAACCGGCTTATCTGTCCGCCAGCAATGCGGATAACTGTGCACCTGCTTTTCAATGCGGAATACCTTACCCTGCTGCTTGAGCATCACAACTATATCAACATCAAGGGTATCTGCATCAGGAGATATACTTTCATCATACTCATTCTTTACAGGCCTGCCTTCAAAACCTGTATAGGAACCTGTATTAACTCTTTCCCTGACAAACTGAATGTCGAGATCCCTGATCGGGACCATATATCCTTTTTTGTCAACCATCGGCCCCATTGTACCATCTTTTCTCCTGACGATCATCCCCGGGATTCCGAATTCCTTTCCGGTCCGGTAGTCGTCAGCGCCAAATGTGGGAGCAATATGTACGATCCCTGTACCCTCTTCGGTTGTTACAAAATCACCAGTTACAACTCTGAAAGCACCCGGATCAGGCCTCACCCAATCGATAAGCTGTTCATATCTTATCTCCTTCAGATCGCTTCCCGGAAATTCATCAAGCACTTTGAAAGGTATCTTTTTATCACCCGGTTTATACATCGAAAAATCGAGAGATGCATTTGCTTCAGGGAACATTGAATGAAGAAGGTCCCTGGCGATAACTACAGTGACAGGGACACCTGAATATGGATTGAAACTCCTGATCTTAATATATCTGATCCCGTTACCAACAGCCAGTGCAGTATTTGAAGGAAGCGTCCATGGCGTGGTTGTCCAGGCCATAATGTGAACGTCGGTCGTGTCGGTGTTTCTATAAAGGAATTCTGATTTTGAATCTCTTATCAGTTTAAACTGGGCTATACAGGTTGTATCTTTCACATCACGGTAGCAACCAGGCAGATTGAGTTCGTGCGAACTTAATCCGGTACCGGCTGCAGGGGAGTATGGCTGGATAGTATATCCCTGGTAAAGATATCCTTTGGAATATAGTTGCTTAAGCAGCCACCAGAGCGTTTCAATGTACCGGTTGTCATAGGTTACGTAGGGATGATCCATGTTCAGCCAGTAACCCATCCTGCGGGTAAGTTCCTCCCACATATCGGTGTATTTCATCACATCGATCTTGCATGCTTTGTTATAGTCGTCTATCGATATTTTAACACCTATATCCTCCTTGGTAATTCCCATAGCTTTTTCAACGGCAAGCTCCACAGGCAGCCCGTGAGTGTCCCAGCCCGCTTTGCGTTTTACTTCATATCCACATTGGGTCTTGAAACGACAGATTGCATCCTTTATGGTCCGGGCCATCACATGGTGAATACCAGGCATCCCGTTAGCTGAAGGAGGCCCTTCATAAAACACAAATTCACCTTTACCATTTACTTCACGGATACTTCTGTGAAAAGTGTCATTCTCATCCCATATCTTAAGAATATCCTTGTTTACCTGCGAGAGATCAAGATTCTTATATTCCGGAAACCGTTTCCCCATCGGACCATTCAGTTAATGTATTCATTTTTTTAAAAGCGGCACAAAGATATGAAAAAGGCATGAAGGTGCAAAAAGGCAACGGCATTAATGCTTAAAGGTCTAGCAGTCGTGCGGTCTTGCTGTCCTGCAGTCTTGAAAGGTATGAAGGTGTGAAGGCGTAACGACATGAAGAGGTGAAGCAGAAACGTGGAAGTAAATGGAATGAGTGTAAAAGGATAACAAGGATGGGATGTGATATTAGACCGGGAAATTTATTTACTTTGCAGGCCAGGTAATTTAAGAATGAAATTTCTTCCAATATTTCTTCTTCTCTGTTTTACAGACATTCTGCAATCGGAAGCTCAGATTACAGATTCAGTTAAATATCAATCCCTTGAACCATACGATTTTCATCTCCGGTACCTCAGGATAGATTCTTCCGTTCTGATAGACGTTCGGGAACCTTTCGAATTCAGAGGAAAACGGATAAGAGATGCGATAAATATTCCTTCCTCGGGAAATCTTGAAAAAGCTGCCGATACTTTAAACAGGAAGATCGCTTATTTTCTATACTGCACGACCGATTTCAGAAGCCGCAACGCTGCGGAAATTCTGTATGAAAAAGGATTTCGAAAACTATACAATCTTGAGGGCGGAATTGTTGCATGGAAGAAGGATGGGATGCCAGTTGTAAAAGGCAGAGGGCGGAGGGCAAAGAGCTGAGAGCATGGGGCTAGGAGGGCAAGGGGCAGAACAGTGTAACTCAGTAAGACTCCGGGCAACTCCGTGGTTAATGAAAAAATAGATTCTTTATTGAAAAATCAGTAGGTTTGCAATAACCAAAATAAGAAACCTATGTTTTCCGGAATAGTCGAAGAAGCAGCACCTGTAGTAAAGCTCGAAAAAGAGAAGGACAATCTTCATATCACTATGAAGTGTTCATTTACTGATGAGCTTAAAATCGATCAGAGTATTTCACATAATGGTGTTTGTTTAACTGTTGTAAAAAAGGATAAAGAGACATATACTGTTACAGCAATCAAGGAGACCCTTGAAAAATCAAATCTTGGCTTGCTTAAACCAGGTGACAAAGTAAATCTTGAAAGAAGTGCAAGGCTTGATGGCCGTCTCGATGGTCATATGGTGCAAGGGCATGTTGATCAGACAGCTGTTTGCACGAATGTCAGAGAAGCCGGAGGAAGCTGGTACTATACATTTGAATACGAACCGCTTCAGGATGATTACATCACTGTCGAGAAAGGATCTGTCTCCGTGAACGGAGTCAGCCTTACCGTCGTAAATTCCCGGCAGAAATCATTCCAGGTCGCCATAATCCCGTTTACTTACAAAGTCACAAATTTCCACCAGATCAACAAAGGAACGGTGGTGAATATCGAATTTGATATTCTCGGGAAGTACATTGCCAAGATTGTGAAGCAACAATTAGGAAAGTAAATTTCGTATGGAACAGGGTGGCTTTAACCTGCCATGCCTCATACCGGTTGTTTCGTCCAGATTATTTTCTTTCCGAAGCCGAGCCTGTTATCCGTCATTTTAATATGGGTAAGTTCGACAATCCACAGATGGGTTTCCATCAGCATTGCAACAGGAAACCGTTTAAGAAATGACTTCCGGACTGTTTTTGATAATTCACCTTCCGGCTCTGACACTATCCCCTGAAACTGGATACCCCTGATTTTACCTATGACCGGAGTCTCGAGAACAACAGAACCTGCCACAACTTTATTCTTCAGAAATTCTTTACCATGACGGGTTTCGTGACCGGTAGTAAAGACCAGAGCATTCTTCTCTTCAAGATATACATAAAAACAGTTGGCGCACCATGGTTCGTCATTCACACTTGTGGCAATGGTGAGAACATGATGCTTCCTGAAAAACCTGACTATCCTTTCATCAACCATTTTCCATCCAGTGATATGAATCACTTTCGTAACCTGCCAGTGAAATGATCCTGTTAACTACTGTCATTACCAGGTCGTCGATTGTTTGCGGTTTACTGTAAAATGATGGAGTTGCAGGACAAATAACAGCCCCTGCCAGAGTCAGGACTTCCATATTTTTTATGTGAATAAGATTATATGGCGTCTCCCTGGGGACCAGGATCAGTTTGCGCCGCTCCTTTAACATTACATCAGCAGCCCTGCTTATAAGGTCATCTGAAACACCATTGGCTATCCGGCCCAGAGTTCCCATCGACGCAGGACAGATGATCATTGTACTGTATGTAGATGATCCTGAAGCGAATGGTGCAAAAAAATTGTTATTTTCAAACACCCTGGCAGGAGGAACCGGGATATATTTTTGCCCGGTTTCATGCTCCCAGATCTCCTTTGCAGTGTCAGAGAACACAACTGCAATCTCAGCAGGCGGTATTTTCAGACCACTTAATTTCCCGAGCAGTTTGAGCGCATATACCGATCCGCTTGCTCCGGTAACTGCCACGATTATCTTATTACCTGAATTTATCATTTGCATGTTACAATCGAAATGTAAAAATAGCAATTATCTTGATTTTCTAAATTTTACACCTGTCAGAAGTAACCTTTCTCAAACCTTATTTCAATATTTTAATAATTTAATTTTGTTATTTTTAATCCATTCAAACATATGCAGATGAAGAACCTTATTATCCTTACCGGAGCAGGAATGAGCTCTGAAAGTGGTATCCGCACTTTCCGTGATTCAGGAGGTCTGTGGGAGGAATATGACGTTACTGAGGTAGCATCACCAATGGGATGGGCACTTAACAGAGAGCTTGTACTGAAGTTTTATAACGAAAGAAGGCAACAGCTTGCTGGATGCAAGCCTAATGCCGGACATTTCGGACTTGCCGCTCTGGAAAAGTATTTTGATGTTCATATTATCACACAAAACATTGATAATCTCCATGAACGGGCAGGAAGCACAAAGATCCTTCATCTTCATGGTGAGCTTACAAAGGCAAGAAGCACAACCGATCCTTCCCTGATATATGAAATCGGATACAATGATATCCGACAGGGTGATAAATGTGAAAAGGGCAGTCAGCTCAGGCCTCATATTGTGTGGTTTGGTGAGGCAGTTCCTAATATGGATGAGGCAGTTAAGATCACTTCAACTGCTGATATTTTTGCAGTAATTGGTTCTTCACTGAATGTTTATCCTGCTGCCGGATTAATTGAATATGCACCAAAGAAGGCTTCTCTCTGGCTTATTGATCCAAATGATGTATATATTCCTTTCAACAGGAAAGTTGAGGTTATAAAAGAACCTGCCACTAAAGGTGTAGCAATTCTGACTGCAAGATTACTGGAACTTCAATAAACCTGAACATCAAAGCGGGGGACGAAGCAATCTGTTAATATATAATTCGTAATCCTTTTCCTGTTTCCCCATTTTCCTGATATCTTTGACTTATGATTGATCGTCAGACGATAGAACGGATCCTCGATGCTGCCCAGATAGTTGATGTAATCCAGGAGTTTGTCCCATTGAAAAAAAGAGGAGTTAACTATTTGGGATTGTGTCCATTCCACAATGAAAAGACACCTTCATTCACCGTTTCGCCCACAAAGGAGATATTTAAATGTTTCGGCTGCGGAAAGGTCGGAAATTCGGTCAATTTTATAATGGAGCATGAGCATCTGACCTATCCGGAAGCCCTGAAATACCTTGCCCGGAAATATCATATCGAGGTAGTTGAAAAAGAACGGAGCCCGGAGGAGATCGAAAAACAGAATGAACGTGAGAGCCTGCTGGTAATCACTATTTATGCAGCACGCCAGTTCACCGATAATCTCTTCCAGTCGGATGAAGGTATTTCAGTGGGTCTCGCCTATTTCAAGGAAAGAGGTTTCAGGCAGAATACTCTTAAGAAATTTGAGGTCGGTTACAGCTTTGAACAACGCGATTCGTTTTCGAGAAAAGCCCTGGAAGACGGATACAGACAGGATTTACTTATAAAAACCGGACTGACAATTCAGCATGAAGAACGGATTTTCGACAGGTTCAGCGGCAGGGTGATGTTCCCTATTCATTCCCTGTCGGGCCAGGTCCTTGGCTTCGGCGGAAGGATCCTTAAAGCTGATCCGAAAAGTGCCAAGTATCTTAATTCACCTGAGTCAGAAATCTATCATAAAAGCAGGATCCTTTATGGCATCTACCAGGCACGCAAGGCAATAACCCAGGAAGACAGGTGCTATCTTGTTGAAGGATATACTGATGTTATGTCTCTGCATGAGGCAAATATTGAAAACGTTGTCGCCTCTTCCGGCACATCACTTACCCAGGAACAGGTAAGACTCATAAAACGATTCACTCAGAACATCACCATCCTGTATGATGGTGATGCCGCCGGTATCAAAGCGTCGATCAGGGGTATCGACCTGGTCCTCGAAGAGGGAATGAATGTAAAGATTGTCCTCCTGCCCGATGGCGAAGATCCTGACTCATATTCAAAAAAAGTAAGCAATGAAGAGTTCACAAAATATATCAGGGAAAGAGAGACCGACTTCATCAGATTTAAAACCCAGCTCCTGCTTGCTGAATCGAATAACGATCCTGTCCTGAAAGCAAACCTGATAAAGGATGTAGTAAAGTCGATCGCAGTAATACCGGAAGCAATCACACGGACTGTTTATATAAAAGAATGCAGTATTGTACTGGAGGTCTCTGAGCCGGTCCTTTATCATGAGGTCAATAAGCTGAGACAACAAAAATCCTTCCTGGAAAGGAATAAATATCCGGGTCCGGAGGATCTTCCTGTTCCTCCGGTACAGACTTCAAGACCTGTCCAGTACAAAACAGTTTCATACTATTCCGAGAAAGAGATTATCCGTCTGCTCCTGAAATACGGAAGCGACGAGCTTGAGCGAAAGATCCGCAGTGAGGACGGCAAGGAAGAGATTATAGCTGTCTCTGATTATATTGTTAAGGAAATAACAACCGACGACCTCTCCTTCGACGACAGGATATGCGCGAAGATTTTCGCTGATTTCAGGTTTTATTCTGAACAGGGACTCTTTCCGGGGGATAAGCATTTTGTGAAACACGAAGATCCTGAGATCTCGAGATTGTCAGCCGATCTTCTGGCTGATTCGCATGAACTGAGCCAGATCTGGAAAAACAAGCAAACATTTGTCGAGACTGAAGATATGAAGCTTCGGGATATCGTCCCGGATGCAGTTCTTAAATTCAAAAGCGACAAGATCATAACCGCCAGAAAAGAGATCATGTCGCTGCTGGAAGAGGCTGTAAAAACCAATGACAGCGAAAAAATTTTGTCACTTACAAAAAAGATACAACACTCTCAGCACAGCATTGGGTTTAATTTCAAAACAACTTGGAAACAGAATTTTATTATGAAAAATGCAAGATTATTACTTCTGCTGCTGATTCCATTCCTGGTTTCTTCATGCGTAAACAAAGAGAAGCCGCCGGTAAAACTGACTTTTAAGAGGCCAAAGGATGTTTCTGAGATTATTATTCCCATTGAGAAGGGATTCAGCGAATATATAACAGGATACTCTTCAGGGATCGTATCAGTAAATTCAACAATTGAAATACGGTTCACACCTGAATTTGCTGCCAGGGCAAACAAGCAGACACCTGCAGGCTTGTTTATGTTTGAACCTGTTATCAGGGGTAAGGTTGAATGGGCCGATGATGTAACCCTTGTGTTCAAACCGGCAAAATTACTTGATCCCGGGACTGTATATTCAGGCAGACTAAATCTCGACAGGTTCGGTGATGTCAAAGAACAACTGAAAGTTTTCCCAATCAGGATACAAACCATTAAAAAGGATTTCATTGTCACTACCGGGGCACTTGAAAGCTCAGAAGAAGGAAATAAATATTCTTTGCACGGAGAAATAACAGCGTCCGATTATATCACCTCATCAGAGGTTGAAGGATACCTTCAGGCCAAACTGGGCAGGAAGAAGAAGGATGTCATGTGGGACCATTCCGATGCACATAATCATAAATTTACCGTTATTAATATCGAACGGACTGATAAACTCCAGAAACTTGAATTAGCCTGGGACGGAACACAGGCAAAAGTAAATCAGAGAGGTACTGCATTAGTGAATATCCCGCCATCCGGAGAGTTTTCTGTCATTGATTTAATTATGAGCCGGGGAGAGAATCAGAATATTGACATCATTTTTTCTGATCCCGTCGATCCTGCCCAGGAGACTGAAGGCCTGATCTGGCTATCCGGTGCAAATGAGATGTCTATCAATATCAGCTCAAATATTGTAAGCATTTTCCCGGTCTCCAGACCTGAAGGTAATGCAGAACTCAATATCGAAAGTTCATTAAAGAATTTTAAGGGAACACCCCTCGCTTCAGCATTCAGGACAAAAATAGACTTCTCACCTGTTATGCCTTCAATTGAACTTATCGGAAACGGTGTTGTCCTCCCTTCATCCCAAAACCTCATTTTCCCGTTTAAAGCAGTAAATCTTAAAGCTGTCGACTTAAAAATCATTAAGATCTTTGAAAACAACCTGCCTTACTTCCTTCAGGAAAATGAGATAAATACGGGTTATTCTGTAAAGAGGTTCGGTCGGCCTCTCTATACCGGACGTGTTGATCTGATAATTCCTTCGGGCACTAATTCAGGCGGATGGAATCTATTTACTATCGATCTTGCTGAATACATTGATGTTGAACCCGGCATTCTCTACAGGGTTGAACTCTCAATGAGACCATCTTATTCACTCTATCCTTGTGACGATCCTGAGGAGATCATGAAATATGAAGAGATGGTTAAGATGGCTGAAGAGACAAACAGGGGATTCTGGGATGACCCTGAAAATTATTATTCCGAAAGTGATGATTATATATATTATTCATTCGGTTTTAACTGGCGTGAGCGGGACAATCCCTGCAAAGCTGCTTATTTCAATCCCGACCGAAAAGTCACAAGAAATATCCTTGCTTCAAACTTCGGAATAATTGCCAAGAAAGGTTCGGATAATAAGCTCCATGTTATAGTGAATGACCTCCTTACTGCATTGCCATTAAGTGAGGTTGCCATCAGTGTCTATGATTTCCAGCTTCAGGAAATAATCTCAGGGAACACCGATCAGAACGGATCTGTCACCCTTGCCTGTGAAAGGAAACCTTTTCTCATAATTGCGAAAAAGGATAAGGACCGTAATTACCTTAAAATAAATGACGGATCGTCACTGTCACTGAGCTCATTTGATGTATCCGGCAATAAACCTGACAACGGCATCAAAGCCTTTATTTATGGGGAAAGAGATGTCTGGCGTCCCGGTGATTCTATCTTTCTTTCCGTTTTTATAAAGGAGATGAACAACGTTATCCCCCCTGATCATCCTGTACTCTTCGAACTGATCAATCCGATGGAACAGAAGGTCGATTACCAGGTACAAAAATCCGGCGGCAGGAACCTTTTTGTTTTCAGGACATCAACTGCTCCTGATGCTGTAACCGGCGACTATAAGGCCCAGTTCAGGATCGGAGGTTCTCAGTTTACCAGGAGGATCAGGATTGAGACTATTAAACCGAACAGACTTAAGATTGATCTTAATTTCCCCGGGGAGATACTCGGCGGATCCGGAAGAACATCAAAGGGAACGTTGAAGGTCAAATGGCTAAACGGGGCAATTGCAGGAAATCTTAAAACATCCGTCGAATATATCCTGAAACAGACAAAAACTGAATTTGAAAAATACCGCCGGTACAATTTTGATGATCCTGCAATACAGTTTTATTCCGAAACAGCCAAAATGTTTGAAGGATCGGTTGATGAAAAAGGAGATACTGAAATCATCTTCAATCCGGGTGATGAGATCAATGCTCCGGGTATGCTTAATGCAGTCTTTACTGCAAAAGTTGCAGAGAAGGGAGGTGATGAAAGCATCACACAGGCCATTTACAAATATGCTCCCTATCCTGTTTTTGTTGGAATAGATCTTCCGGGATTAAAAGGGAAAGACAGGATGTTATTTACCGACACAAATAATGAAGTCAGTATAGTCACGGTTGATCCGAAAGGGAATCCTGTCAATTCTGATGTTGTTCTGACGGTTTATAAGATCTCTTACAGGTGGTGGTGGGAATCTGACCAGGAGGATCTTGCATCATACATCTCGAACGATGTCTATAAACCTGTAATCACTAAACAGATCATAACATCGGGCGGAGAAGGTTCATTTTCATTTACTGTCAGTAAAAATGAATGGGGCAGGTACCTGGTAAGAGCATCAACTCCTGACGGTCATTCGACCGGAAAGATTGTACTGATCGACTGGCCATGGGAATACGGAATGAAGGGAAATACGGAAGGAGCAACTCTCCTGGCAATAAATACCGACAAGGAGAAATATAATCCCGGCGATGAAATCAAGCTTACATTTCCCGCACCTGAAAATGCGAGGGTACTTGTTACGCTCGAAAACTCAACATCGGTTCTTGAGGAAATCCGTGCAATCACTGCAAAAGGAAATACAGTTGTAAGCTTTAAGGCCAAACCCGAAATGGCACCCAATGTATATGCTTATGTAACTGTAATCCAGCCTCATGCCCAGACAATTAACGACATGCCCATGCGGCTTTACGGAGTTATTCCCATAATGATCGAAGATTCTGAGACGCGTCTGAATCCCGAAATATCCATGCCTGATCAGGTAAGATCACAACAGAGCTTTGAGATCAGAGTCAGCGAAGCAAAAAAGAAACCAATGACCTATACAGTGGCGGTTGTTGATGAAGGATTGCTGGGCATTACAGGATTCAAAACTCCCGATCCGTGGAAATATTTCTATGCCCGGGAAGCTTTAGGCGTTCAGACCTGGGACCTTTACGATCTGGTCCTCGGTGCTTTTGGTGGAACACTTGAAAGAATTTTAGCAGTGGGAGGTGACGAAGCACTTATTGACAGGTCCGCAAGCAAGGCTCAGCGTTTTATTCCAGTTGTCAGATTCCTCGGGCCATTTACCCTTGAGCCGGGAAAGACAAGAACTCATCATATTACGTTGCCGCTATACACAGGCGCGGTAAGGACAATGATAATAGCAGGAAGCAACAGGGCATTTGGATTTGCCGAAAAAAGCGTTTCCGTGAAGGATCCGCTGATGATCCTCGCAACAGCGCCAAGGGTAGTCAGCCCGGGAGAAAAAGTTTCCCTGCCTGTTACACTTTTCATTCAGAAGGAAAAGATCAGCAGTGTTGACATAATGGCAGAAGGGAATGATCTTATCGCATTTGCCGAAAAAGTCAAGAGTATTCCTGTTTCCGGCACAGGAGAGGAGGATGTGGATTTTACATTTACCGCAGGCGACAAGACAGGAATTGCAAAAATCAAAATGACCGCTTCGGGTGGCGGAGAAACAGCTATTTACAATATAGAACTCGATGTCCGGAGTCCGAATCCGCCGGAAACAAGAGCGGAGCTTAAAGTTTTAGGAGCTGGAGAAAAATGGGAAACATCATTTGTTCCCTTCGGAATTGAGGGTTCTGATGCTGCCTCCCTTGAGGCTTCTCTCCTCCCTTCGGTGAACCTGGAAAAACATCTTGGATACCTTCTCAATTATCCTCATGGATGCACCGAACAGATCGTATCGGCAGCATTCCCGCAGATATGGCTTAAAGATCTTGCGGCAAGTGACGCCAAAGCTGCAGAGACTGCATCAGCAAACATCCGGGAGGCTGTCAGCAGAATTATTTCCAGACAGATGAATACCGGGGGGATTGCTCTCTGGCCGGGAAATTATCAGCCTGATAACTGGGTTACTTCTTATGCAGGTCATTTCCTGACGGAAGCTGAAAGAAAAGGATACAGCATTCCGGCGGATTTCAGGCGGAAATGGATCGGTTATCAGAAAAAGGTCTCGCAGGAATGGCGTTTTGATTCCAAATTCAAACAATCCGCTAACGATCAGGCATACAGGCTCTTTACTCTTGCCCTTGCAGGAGCCCCGGAAAGAGGTGCCATGAACAGACTTCGCGAATCTGCTGATATACCACAGGTATCCAGATGGTTCCTGGCTGCGGCATTTGCAATAGCCGGAAGGCCTGAAGCTGCAGGAGATCTTCTCGACGTGAGGAATCTTGAAACTGAAGATGAGTATTCCGGTTATTATTATGGAAGCCGGTTGCGTGATAAGGCTATCATTCTCTACACTCTTTCAATTCTCAAAAAGGAAGAAGAGGCACTGCCACTGCTGAAGGCGATCTGCGACGACCTCAATACCGAAAATTGGTACAGTACCCAGTCACTGGCCTGGGGACTCTTTTCCTATATGAAGTATACGGAAATGGTTCCTGTGGATAATACAGGCCAGGCAAAATTCAATATCACTTTTAATGGAGAAAGATCTGAACAGATCATTCAGTCGGGGAAAGTTTTCATAAAGGACCTTAAAGTGAAAAAAGGCACAAACAGCTTTCTCGCTGAAAACAACTCCGATAAACCGTTGTATTTAAACCTTGTCAGAAAAGGAGTACCTCTTGTTTCAGATATGTCTGCAGCCGATAAGGGATTAACCATGAAAATCGAATATGTGAATACCGGTATGATCCCCATCGATCATAAGAATCTTGTTCAGGGAACCGACTTTATGATGGTGGCAAGGGTAACAAATACCGGTTTCGCCCGCGTTGAGAATATTGCACTGACTCAAATGGTCCCATCAGGATGGGAGATCCAGAACACACGGTTGTTTGAGGCAAACTATGGAATCAGGGAGAGTTCTTATGACTACCGCGATATCAGGGACGACAGGGTCAACACATATTTCAGTCTTAACCAGGGTGAGACCAAAACATTCGTACTGATCCTGAATGCCGCTTACAAGGGTGAATTCTATCAGCCTTCGATATGGTGCGAAGCAATGTATACCGAAAACTGTTATTCAAGGATACCCGGGAACAGAGTAAAGGTCACCAGCCAGAAAATTGAATAGAAAGCTTAAAATATTATTAATTATGACCGGGGTAATTATTATCCCGGTTTTGGTTTCACCTCTGCCGAAATTCAAAGCTCCGCTCTCAACTGTTGTGGAGGCACGTGATGGAAGCCTTCTGGGAGCAAGAATAGCCGACGACGGGCAGTGGAGATTCCCTTCTTCAGAACAGGTACCTGAAAAATTCAGGAAAGCATTGCTGACATTTGAGGACAGGTATTTCTTCTATCACCCCGGTATAAATCCGGTTGCGCTACTGCGGGCATTCAGGGATAACATGAAAGCAAAAGAAATTGTAAGCGGGGGAAGTACAATCACCATGCAGGTTGCAAGGCTCTCAAGAGGGGACAGGTCACGAAGCTATGGTGAGAAGATCATTGAAATGCTTCAGGCTGTTAAACTTGAGATTTTCAGATCGAAGAAAAACATACTAAGAACATATACAGCCAATGCGCCTTTTGGAGGTAACATCGTCGGTCTTGAGGCTGCTTCCTGGAGATATACAGGCAAATCACCAGCCGACATCACCTGGGCAGAAGCGTCAGCTCTTGCAGTCCTTCCCAATTCACCATCCCTGGTATACCCCGGCAGAAACCAGGAAACACTTAAAAACAGACGCAACGAACTACTTAAACGTCTGTTTGAAAGAGAATACATCGACTCGCTTACCTTTATTCTTTCACTTGATGAGCCTCTGCCGGGAGAGCCAAAACCTCTTCCTTCAAAGGCATCTCATCTTACTGATCTTTTTTTTATCAGGAACAGGGGAGAAAGGATCAGCACAACAATTGATCCCGTCCTTCAGGAAAGAGCAGTTGAAATTATAAATGCTCATCAGAAAGAGCTTGCCGGAAATTTTATTTTTAATTCAGCTGCTTTGATCGTGGATGTTCCAACAGGTGAAGTGCTGGCTTACATAGGGAACAGTACCGGTGAAGGCATATCTTCACACGGAGGTGATGTTGACATTATAAGGTCACTGCGGAGTACAGGAAGCATTCTTAAGCCAATACTTTATGCCGGGATGCAGGAATCGGGAGAAATTCTGCCCAATACTCTGGTTGCTGATATCCCTACACGGTTTCCGGGATTTGCCCCGGAAAATTTCGATCAGAGTTTCAGCGGTGCCGTACCTGCCGGATCGGCCTTATCCCAGTCTCTTAATATACCTGCTGTCGGAATGCTTCAGAAGTACACTACTGAGCGGCTCCTGGAACTGCTTAATAATACAGGTTTTACAACATTCAATAAATCGGCTGATCATTATGGTCTCTCTCTGATCCTCGGAGGAGGAGAAACATCTTTATGGGAGCTCACCGGTGTTTATGCTTCTCTTTCAAGAGTTCTTGGAAGATTCAACAATGAAAAGAAATACTTCAGGGAGGATTATCACCCGCCGGTACTTCTCACAGGGAATCCAAAGCCTGCTGAAACTGACTGAATTATCAAATCCTCCGCTATCAGCAACATCAATCTGGCTCACTTATGAAGCATTGCGCAAGGTTAACCGCCCGGAGACTGAAACAGGATGGCAGTACTTCACTTCAGCTCCTGAGATAGCCTGGAAGACAGGAACCAGTTTCGGATTCAGGGATGCCTGGGCCGTAGGGACAACACCTGACTATGTTATTGGTGTCTGGGCAGGGAATGCCGATGGTGAAGGGAGACCAGGCTTAACTGGCATTTCAGCCGCAGCGCCCATTTTATTTGACCTCGTCGGTATAATGAGAACGGCACCCTGGTTCACTCCTCCCTATGAAGAAATGACAACAGTCCTTGTTTGCAGTCAGAGCGGCTGCAGGGCGGGTCCCGATTGTCCGGAAACTGAGGAAATTTCTGTTTGCATCAATGGCATGAGGAGTGATGTCTGTGCATATCACAGGATAATTCATCTTAATAAAACACGCACAAAACAGGTCACTGCCGATTGTATACCTCTTAAGGAGATAATCAATGAACCATGGTTTGTTCTCCCTCCGGCAATGGAATATTTCTACAGGCAAAAACATCCTGAATATAAATCTCTTCCTCCCTTTGCTGTGGGTTGCGGTACAGGAAATAGTATTGCGGTTATGGAGTTTATTTATCCTACTCCCGGAATTAAGATTTTTATACCGCGCGATCATACCGGGGTGATGTCAAGGGTGATTTCAGAGGTTGTTCACAGGAATCCTTCAAAAAAGATCTTCTGGCACCTTGATGAAAAGTATATCGCCACAACAAAATTTATTCACCAGACTGAAATTCTTGCAGGAGCAGGTATTCATATCCTCACACTTGTGGATGAGGACGGGAATATGATAAAATGCACGTTTAACATTACAGGCCAGACAAATACAAATTAACAAATCGAAAAATTTCCCATCTTTGATGTGTTATATCATATGATATATGAATTGCTCCAACTTAAATGAATGGTTCCCTGTTGTGGACGAGGACGGCAACGAAATTACCCGCGCACCACGCAGTGTTTGCCATGATGGCAGCAGCAAACTTCTTCACCCGGTGGTTCATTTGCATCTGTTTAACAACTCCGGAGAACTCTTTTTACAAAAAAGAGCCCTGACAAAAGATCTACTGCCGGGTTACTGGGATACTTCAGTCGGCGGACATTTAAATCCCGGGGAGAGCGTTGATGATGCACTGAAAAGAGAAGCACTTGAAGAACTCGGTTTGATGGAATTCACATATAAATTCATAAAGAAATATATCTGGGAATCACCGCGTGAAAGAGAACTGGTCTATTCCTTTACTGGTAGTTCTGAGAAAAATCCGATAATTAACGAAAATGAAATTGTGGAAGGGAAATTCTGGTCTTTGAAAGATATTGAGAAAAATCTTGGCAGAAATGTTTTTACTCCTAATTTTGAGCGGGAGTATAATATGTTATTTATCACACCTTATAACAGGTAATCTGGAATAGATTATATTTACTAACAGCAAGGAATTTGTCTATAATCAAACCAATGAAAGTCGCAGTGACTTATCTGTGTTTTGCTCTTATCGTGGTTGTAACATCTATAGCCTGGATGACTTCCTGCACGCATAAGCCAGATAGTTCTGATATTCCGGAAATATGTTTTGAAGGAGAAATCCTGCCTGTTTTCCTGAATAGTTGTGCAATATCGGGATGTCATGACGGGAACGGAGAATCTGATCTTGTTCTGAACAGTTATCAGAATATAGTTGATGAAGTCGAACCAGGCAATCCTTCTGACAGTAAAATATATCAAGTAATCACTACAACTTCAGGAGAAGATAAAATGCCTCCCGATCAGCCACTGACTGTAGATAACAGGACATTAATCCGGTTCTGGATTGAACAGGGAGCAAACGAAACGACCTGTCCCGGAAAATGATCAAACCAGAATCTGGTTTCTCTTATATTTTGACTTATTGTGAAACAAATGAAGGTACTTTTTGCAGTAATTATCATTGTTCTTCCGTTCTGTAAATCATGCTATTACGACAATGAAGAAGCATTATACCCATCAATTGGTAACTCATGTGACACAACCAATGTGACTTTCAGCGGTAAAATTGCACCATTGCTGGCAAATAATTGTCTTTCATGTCACTCCAATGCGACTGCGGCAAGTTCAGGTAATGGCATCCGACTCGAAAACTACACGGATGTTTTGGCCAGGGCTGCAGCCATTTCCGGATCAATAAACCATACCGGAAGCTTTTCACCCATGCCTAAAAATGGAGGCAGGCTTAAAGCCTGTTTAATTGACCAATTCGATATCTGGGTAAGAAATGATATGCCAAATAACTGATTTGAAATTTTAAGACAATTTAAATGAGAAAGTTACTCTTATCTGTTTTCTTATTTCTTATTCCTTTGTTTATACATGGGCAGGAAAACCTGATGGATCTATTGAATGAAGAATCCAGGCCTGAAGTAAATTTTGCTACTGCGACTTTTAAATCGACGCGGATAATGAATGGGCATTCGATAGAAAAAATGCCTGAAGGTCAGCTAGATTTCAGAATTTCCCACAGATTCGGAAGAATAAATATGGGCGCTTATGAGTTTTTCGGATTAGATCAGGCAAATATTCATTTCGGGCTGGATTATGGTATTTTTGATTGGTTTATGGTTGGCGTTGGCAGAGGGACATACGAAAAAACTTTCGACGGATTTGCTAAATTCACAATTCTCCGTCAATCAACAGGTGCTCAGAATGTTCCTGTTTCTGTCTCGTTTTTTTCATCAATAGCCATTAAATCGATTAAGTGGATCGACCCTGAACGAACCAATTATTTTTCTTCCCGGTTATCTTATGTAAACCAGATTTTTATTGCCAGGAAAATCAACCAGACATTTTCTGTTCAGCTTTCCCCCTCTTATGTTCACCGTAACCTGGTAGCAACCGAACTCGACCCTAACGATTTGTGGGCCATAGGCGCAGGGGGTAGAATGAAACTCACAAAAAGGATCAGCTTCAATGCTGAATATTATTACCTGGCTAACCCTAAAACTTATATGAGCCAGCAGGTTTATAATCCTTTGTCCATCGGTTTTGATATAGAAACCGGAGGGCATGTTTTCCAGCTTATTTTTACCAACTCAGTGGCTATGATCGAAAAGGGATTTATCGGCGAAACAACAGGAAGCTGGGGCAAAGGGGATATTCATTTCGGATTTAATATTTCGAGGGTATTCACATTTAAAGAATTAAGAATTAATAAAGAGAAATCGGTATTGATTAAAAAGTCCTTTGAATAATCCCCGGATTCCCGGCGTTACGCCGCGTAATTAAAAAAAGCTGAAAAACAATCGGGCATATAATATGTTATTAATACTAAAACATCAGCTATTATGAAATACTTTCTGTTAATACTTCTTTCCCTGGGATTCTTTCTTACGGCAAGTGGCCAGAAATATATGACTAAGAACGGCTATATCGGTTTCTTTTCACATACTTCACTCGAAGATATTAAAGCTGATAACAATCAGGTTGCCAGTGTTCTGGATGCATCAACAGGCGAAATTGTTTTTCAGGTACTTCTGAAATCATTCCATTTTCAAAAAACCCTCATGGAAGAGCACTTTAATGAGAACTATGTGGAATCGGACAAATTTCCAAAATCGACATTCTCAGGCAGGATAACCAATCTTTCAGCAATAGATTTCTCAAAAAATGGAGTCTATGATGTGAATGTGGATGGTGATCTTATGATACATGGAGTTACAAAGAAGGTTACGGTTAAAGGTTCAATAGAAATAGTAGCCGGCGGAATTAATGCAGATTCAAAATTCATAGTCGTTCCTGAGGATTATAATATTAAAATCCCGGGTGTGGTCCGGAATAATATCGCAAAAACAATAGAAATTACTGTCACAATGAAATATTCACCTTTAGGGAACCAATGAAATGAAAAGATCTTACAAAATTGTATTGATTGCTGCCTCCATATTGGGACTTGCCGGCGTACTATTTGGACTATATATGTATAATCTTGAGCCAAAGGATCTTCAGAAAGTCAGGCCTGATTATATAATAACAGCCACGGATCTTCTGAAGGCTTTTGAAAGCGACGAAAATACAGCATCAACAACATATATCGGAAAGGTTGTTGAGGTTAGCGGGATCCTTCAATCAGTAAAACCCGGCGAAAACAACAACTTAAGCATAGCTCTGAAAACAGGGAGTGACCTTTCTTCAGTTATCTGCACTTTGCCGGGAAATCCCGATCCTTCGGATTTCAGCATCGGGGAACAAATCACAGTAAGAGGCGAATGCTCCGGATTTCTCATGGATGTACTTCTGAATAACTGTTCAGTTGTTAAAAATTAAGATCATAGCTCTTTATCCCTGTTAATCTGCGATAATCTAATGAAAAAGATTCTTATTGCCTGCCCTCTTCTGATCTTCAGTTTGATTTGCCATCCTCAGCAAACTCAAAATAATTCATCCCGGATAAAAAAGCCCGGCTTTGAGCTGACTTCCCCTCCAAAGCCAATTGACCCTCAGATCGTTCAGGATCAGGACGATATGACCTGGGAAGATTATCACTCCATACCTGGGAAAAACTGGGCTGATCCGCTGCTGGTTCCCGAACGGAAATTCAGGATGGCACTCGTTGCAGTCGATTTCACTGATCAGCCTTTTGTGATAACCCTGCCAAAGAAATCAGATCTTTTCGGAAATCCGCAGATCGATCCGGTAAAAAGAGAAGATGTGCCTGAATTCTATTCTGATTTCTGGCTAAAACCCTCCGCAGTGAATCACGGTCAGACAATTAACGGTTACTGGATGGAACAGTCACGCGGCAAATTCGGTATAACAGATCTTGAACCATTCGGTCCTTACAGAATGCCGAAAAACCTCTGGGAATATGGTCTGAATGAATACAATCAGAATAATTCGACTCCCGATGGCAGCCGGGCAAGGAGCCGCATGGAACCTCATGTGGATTCCCTGTGGAAGGCCGATGCCGGAGATATTAAATCCCAATATGATGCAATCCTGCGTATTTATGCCGGTTATGATGAAACCGGTGTCTGGCAGGAATTCGGGGAAATGAAATTCCTGTCAAAGGAAGCTATTCCGGCAGAATGGGGTAATCCCGATACTTCCAGGCCGCGATGGATCCCGACACGCTATGTCCCATGGACCTCATGGAAAGCAGGACAGATGCAATGGGGCCTTTCATCGATCAGGCAGGGAGAAAACTCCGGTACCATAACCCATGAACTTGGTCACTATGCATTTGATATTGGCGACAACAACAATAATCCTTACATCAGGCCATATCGCCGCGTTGGTTCAGGCCCGTGGGACATGATGGACAGGGGGTCTTTCAATGGCCCTGGCGGACCGCATATGCGCTGGGTGGTCCCTGCCGCAATGGGAGCTGCAATGCCCGCAGGACTCATGCTGAGGAACAAAATGATTAACGGATTCATAGCAAAAAACCAGGTTCTTACACTGAGCCGTGAGGACCTGGCAATATCAGGACCGGTTTTAGCCTGCGTGACAGCCAGGGAAGTCGAACCTTTGCCCGGAACTTTTGCCGGGATCATTGTCAGGCTCGATGGTGCTGAACCACATGACAGGACACCTGCTGATGACCCTGCAACCAATCCTTTGTCACCCGGTATACCAAATTATGATTTCTATTCGGTGGAAGTGGTCCAGCGGATTGGCTATGACTCATTCTGCCCTGATAACGGGGTTCTTCTGGCCAGGAACAAAGATAAAGAGAGCCGTAACGGCGGGCCAAATGGTTTCAATTGTTTTAACTGGGTGATTGATGCCCATCCTGAAGATATAAATAAGGTCGACTATATTAAACCTGACGGAGAAAGAATAATGAGAACCATAGCTGACTACCGGCAGCTGAACGATGCCTTGTTCCATGCAGGCCTCAACTCCGGAAGTCAGTTTGAGTGGGAAGACAAACCTAACCGGCTTCACTTTTATGTAATTGATATCCAACAGAATGATGATGGAATAATATCTTATAAAATTGGCGTCAGGTCACTCGACGGATCAGGCCAGCAAAAAAGGGATTTTATTATTAAGCCTCCAACTATAAAGAAAATAAGGGGTAATGCAGGTTATGTATTCTTTACTGTTACAAATACCGGTGAGCCGTCAGCTACTGACCCTTCCCTGCACTATCAGAATACATCCCGGTGGCTTAACAGTGAGATCTATCGTCTGTCAATAAAAGTCGAAGATAACGGATGGTCGGCTCAACTGATCAACGGACTTATTTCCCTCGAACCGGGGGAAACAGCAGAGGTGCCTGTTTATCAAGAGCGTGTTAAAGGGGTTTCACGAAAAGCAAAAGTTACATTTACTGTGCAGTCGGAATGCGACCTTTCATTGATAAAATCCTGTACATATTGAGAAATCTTTTAAATACTGCTTACAGAATAAATTGTTAAATTTAAAAGGCAGATAATTCCAGATCATGGACAAAACAGTCAAAATACTGGTTCTAAACAATGAGATCGAAGCAAGTCTTCTTGACGGGCTCCTGAAGGAGAGGGAGATTCCCCATATGATCCGTTCATATCACGATTCGGCATATGACGGATTGTGGCAATATCATACAGGCTGGGGTCAGCTTGATGCACCCGAAGAATACAGAGAAGAGATATTGATGATCTATAATGAAATGTCTGAGGGAGATTGATCTTCAACAGCAGGCTTTTTCTTTTTGCGTGAAAAGATACCTTTTTCAAATCCTTTTATAGACAAATAAACTGATCCCGCCTATTATTATCAGTCCGATCATCAACAGAATATAGGCGGATTTCCAGTTTCCCTCCCCTCCTGTCATCATGGTCCATTCCGACATACCTCCTATGCTGGCAATTAAAGTCAGTGGCATGAATATTGTTGTGATCATTGTTAATCTTTTAATAGTAGCATTGGTTTCATTCGACATCAGGGTCATTTTGTTATTGAGCAAAGACGTATAGAGCTCCATTAAGCTGGTTTCAATTTCACGGTATGTTTCAGTAAGTTCAAAAAATTTTGCAAGATGGTCATAAATATCACGATAGGCTATTATTGCCTTTTCCGGTATGAAAGGACAATCAAGCCTGTTTATCTTGACAAGGATCTCCCTTTCATGATAAAGGCTTTTTCTTAACTGCACCAGGTTCCTTCTTAAATGGATCAACTAGCATCGGCTGAAATTCGGAAACATTGTCAATCAGATTATCTTCAGCTTCTTCAAGTTCATCTTCCATTGTGTCAAATGCACCATATTTCTGATCGACGAGGAAATCAAGCACTTTGTGCATTAGCATTGCAGGACCTGTTTTTGTATTTACAGGATCCTGTTCAACTATCTCTTCGATATTTTTTAATGGCCTCCTGTCGTCAGAATTATGTCCGCTTACTGTGATAGGAAAGTTCTTTCCGATAAAAAAATTAACCTCATCAGTATAGAGTGATTTGTCTTTATAACAGAACGCATTGAAAAGAATAAATGTGTTATTCTGGAAATGTTCAATTTTCGGAACCTGTTTTTCATCAAAACAGTCTTCGACCGACAGGGGATGTATCCCGATAAGATCTATAAGAACGTTCAAATCCTCTTTCTCCGGTTTGTAATAATTCAGCCAGATAAAACCTCCTTCCCTTAATGCCGTAACTGCTTCTGCAAGTGATTCAACTCCCGTAAAACAATCCCGTACTGGAAAAATGATAGAATTTAGATTCTGACATGACTTTTATTTCATTTAAATGACAGTTGAGCTTAAAAAAGGTCATAAAAAACCAATTTACAAATTACACAAAAAAGTTTGAAGTGACTAAAGTTTGGAGTGACTAAAGTTGTAATTACTCAATGTTCAATCAGAATTTGGTATATCATCATAACTCCAGTCACTTTAGGCACTTCAGGCACTCCGAACTTAAACTGCATTTCACTGTTATTATGAATATAATATTTAAATAAAATATGAACAACGCAATCTATAATTTCGGAAAGCCGAAAAACGAACCTGTCCTATCATATTCCCCCGGAAGCCCTGAACGCAAACTTCTTGAAGCAGAACTAAAAGATCAGAGCAGCAAGGTTATTGAAATCCCTTTAATAATAGGGGGGAAAGAGATCAAAACGGGAAAAACCGGCAAAGTGGTTAAACCAACTGAGCACCGGCATCTTCTTGCAACCTTCCATATGGCGACAGAAAAAGAGGTTTCGCTGGCAATTAATGCCGCTCTTGAAGCGAAAGAATGCTGGATGAACCTTGCCTGGATGGAAAGAGCTGCCATAATGATCAAAGCTGCCGAACTGATATCAAAAAAATACAGATATCTCTTAAACGCAGCAACTATGCTCGGACAGGGAAAGAATGTTTACCAGGCAGAAATCGATTCGGCTTGCGAGGTAATTGATTATCTGAGGTTTAATGCACATTTTGCGTCGCTGATTTACAGGGAACAACCTTTTTCCGATAATCTCAGCATTAACCGTATTGAATACCGCCCTCTTGAGGGATTTATTTATGCCATAAGTCCGTTCAATTTCACAGCAATAGCATCCAACCTCAACACGAGTGTTGCACTGATGGGTAATACTACTGTTTGGAAACCGGCTTCAACCTCACTGCTTTCCAGCTACTATCTTATGAAGATTCTGAAAGAAGCAGGATTGCCCGACGGGGTAATAAACTTCGTTCCCGGGTCAGGTTCATTGATCAGCAATATTGTACTGAAACATAAAGATCTTGCAGGAATTCATTTTACAGGTTCAAATGCCACCTTTAACAGCCTCTGGAAACTGGTAACAGAAAACCTTCAGGTTTACAGATCATATCCAAAGCTTGTAGGTGAGACCGGCGGTAAGGATTTTATTTTTGCCCATAGTTCTGCCGATCCGCTTGAGCTTTCCTCAGCTATTGCCCGCGGTGCTTTTGAATACCAGGGTCAGAAATGCTCGGCAGCTTCAAGAGCATATATCCCAAAGTCGCTATGGCCTGAAACAAAAAAGTCACTTTTACAGATGATGTCTGAAATGCACCTGGGGGATGTAACAGATTTTAAAAATCCAGTCAATTCCGTTATTGATGAAATTGCTTTTGACAAAATCATGAGTTATATAGACAAGGTCAAATCATCGGATGAAGCTGAAATAATTGCTGGAGGAAAAGGAGATAAATCGACAGGATATTTCATTGAGCCGACTCTTGTCGTAACCCGGAATCCCCATTTTGTTACAATGGAAGAGGAAATATTCGGACCGTTCATGACTATTTATGTTTATGAAGATGAAAAGTTTGAAGAGACCCTGAAGCTTTGTGATGAGACATCCCCATATGGACTGACAGGATCGATTTTCAGCAACGACAAATATGCAATGATCAGGGCATGCAGGATATTGCGCTATGCTGCCGGGAATTTCTATATCAACGACAAACCAACCGGAGCAATGGTCGGGCAGCAGCCATTTGGAGGAGCCAGAGCATCGGGGACCAATGATAAAGCCGGAAGCTATCTTAACCTGATACGCTGGGTAAGTCCAAGAACTATCAAGGAAACGCTTATACCTGCAACTGATTTTAAATATCCGTTCATGGAGTAAGAATTTATTTCATTCTTTACCTTTTTGCCTGAGCGTTTTCATTGTGCTCCTGTAGTTCTATCCCTTTGTGATACTTCGTGTTGTACCTGGTGATCCTTTGGGATTAAAACAGCTTTTACCACAAAGATACTACAGGGATCACACCAAGGCGCTCAAAGGATTTCTGTGACTTCCAAATAATGATTTTCAGTTTTTTTAACATCTGAAAGAATAAAATGTCATAAATGCAGTTATTTTTACGACCATTTAACAGGAAACGGAAGTTATTGTAAATAATAAGGTTGCATAGATGCTTTCTCCGGAACACCTTCTTTGGCTGAAACAATGTATAGTAATATTCTTTATGACATTTGTTCATGAAGATGCCGCGATCTTTGCTGCAGCATTTTCAACCGTTGAACAATTGCTTCCTGTCTGGATGGCTTATGTCAGTGTATATCTGGGAATTGTGATCGGTGATATGCTTATTTACGGTCTTGGACATTTTGCTCAGAAAAACACCTGGCTCCGGTCCAAAATAATAGGGCCCAAAGTTGAACGATTGAAACTCTGGCTTGAAACTCATCTTGTCCGCGTGCTTGTTCTTTGCCGGATAACTCCGGGGCTCCTGTTCCCGACTTTTGTAGCATGCGGGTGGTTCAGGATACCTTTTTCCCGTTTTGCCACAGTGTCAATCCTGGCCGGAGCGGTTTACTCTTCCATTGTCCTGACAGTTGTGATCCTATTCGGAGATCTGGTACTGAATAATCTTGGCTACTGGGCATGGGGTCTGGCGGCTCTTGTAATAATAGGGTTCGCCATCAGGAATTCATTTAAATCACGCTGGAGCAAAACAACCGAAAGGGCAATGGGTGACCTTCCTCCTTCATTCTTTGCGGTCTTTAAAAAATATATGCCCGACCTTAAACACAGATTTCACGGGATGCCTTCACTCGACGGCCTTAAAAAAACAGTCGGACAGGCAGAAAAGATACCGAATCCTGTTCTCTACATCCCTGTAGGTCTTTATTACCTGTATCTTGGGTTGCGCTACAGAAGCTTTACCCTGCCTTCAGCATCAAATCCCAAAATAGAAACCGGCGGTTTTATGGGCGAATCAAAAGCTTCTGTAATGCAAATGGTTGGAAATGACCAGCAATCATGGATAGCAGAATTTGTGACAATGCACCGTAACGGAGTTGCTGGTGATAAAGATCTTGAAAATGCCCTTGCACTGATGAAAGATAAAAAACTGGAATTCCCTGTTGTTGCAAAACCTGATATAGGATGGAACGGATATGGAGTGCGGCTTATTGAGGACTGTAATCACCTCCTTCATTATATTTCCGATTTTCCCCATGATGAGAAAATAATTCTTCAGCGCCCTGTACCTTACGACGGTGAAGCAGGTATATTTTATGTCAGGATACCAGGGGAATCAAATGGTAAAATCTATTCAATAACACTTCGATATTTCCCATTCGTAACAGGCGACGGGAAATCAACTCTAAGGGAGCTTATCCGGAATGATCAGCGGACAAAATTGAGGGCCGGTTACTACCTGGGAGGAAAAACTGAACATGTGGGATTCGGAGAAGAAGATCTTGACCATGTCCCGTCAGACGGAGAACTTGTCCGTCTTTCATTTATCGGAAGTCTCAGGGTGGGCGGATTATACCGCAATGCCAGCCATCTGATAACACCTGAATTGTCGGACCGAATCGATAAGATTGCGCAAAGCATGCCTGAATTTTATTTTGGCCGTTTTGATGTCAGGTTTGAATCAGTTGAACGGTTAATGAAAGGAGAAGGTTTTAACATTATTGAAATAAATGGAGCAGGTGCTGAGGCAATACAGGCATGGGATCCTGATGTACGGCTCTTCAGCTTATACCGCGAGTTTTTCAGGGCTTACAGGCTTCTGTTCAGAATAGGAAATCTTAACAGGGCCAGAGGCTTCAAACCAATGACTATCGGAGCTTTCATAAGGGCTATAAGGCATCAGAATTACCTGATATCGCAATATCCTCCGGCCGGGTAATCAATTTTTATTAAATTTACCCTCTGTTGCTATAATTTTATCATGGCTCATCCTGTCAGTAATAAAGCTCTGTTTATCCTCAATCCTTATGCAGGCATTCCTCCTGTGAAATTTATTATCACAGAAGAACTTAAACGGCGAAGAGATGAACTGTCCCTTTATAAGTCACTGAGTATTGATGAATCAGGAACTCTTATCAGACAGAATTTCGAAAAATATGATGTCTTTGTGGCTGCAGGAGGCGACGGAACCGTTCATACAGTCGCCAATCAGCTGGTCGGGAGCGATAAACTGCTTGGAGTCCTGCCAATAGGTTCAGGGAACGGCTTTGCAAAAGAACTGGGATTCAGACCACAAATCAGATCTCTTCTTCAGGATATTGAGAAAAGCGAGTGTTTCAACATTGATGTGATCAATATCAACAATGGTCTTTGCCTGAATGTGGCAGGAGTCGGACTCGACAGTTTTGTTGCCCACTCATTCGACAAGCTAAAAACCCGTGGATTCTGGTCATATGTCGGAGTTACTATTCTGAATTTCATAAAGCTTCGTCCTTTTCATGTTGCCATAAAAATTTCCGGAGAAGAAATCATTTCCGAGGATCTTTTTGTGCTTACCGTTGCAAATACGAGACAATTCGGGAATAATGCCTTCATTGCTCCCGATGCAGTTCCTAATGATGGAATGCTTGATATCATAATGATAAGACCTTTCCCGAAATTACTTTTTCCAATATTCGTCTATCGCCTTTTTGCAAAAAGACTGAACAAATCAAAGTACTTTACTCATATTAAAACCGAAAAAGAGGTAACTATCAGCACTGATGAGACAAGGTTTCATATCGACGGTGAGCCTGTGACAATATGCGGCGATGCTATTATTAAAATAAAAAAGAAAGCCCTGAAAGTGCTCAAAACCAGGCATAATAAAATTATTTAGCACCTTATATTTCCCGGTTATGAAAAATGCTGTATTTCTATTTTACCTGCTAATTCTCACAGTTCAGATTCAGGCTCAAACACCTGATGAATTAAGCTCCCGGCGTGTTTCTCTCCCAAACGGATGGCAGCTGACTCCCGTCGGAAAGATCCTGCCGCTGGGTGATCTGCCCCTGAATATTGCAGTATCGCCTGATAAAAAGATGGCCGCAGTGACAAACAATGGCCAGAGCACTCAGACTATCCAGCTGATCAATGTTAAAAAGGGTGTTGTTACCGATTCGGTCATAATTGGGAAATCATGGCTTGGACTTGCTTTTTCAGATGACTCTAAATCCCTTTATGCATCAGGAGGGAACGACAATTTCATTATCAGGTATACTGTCAGGAAAAAGGAGCTTATAAATGCCGATACAATAAGACTGGGAAAGCCCTGGCCGGAAAAAATCTCCATTGCCGGTATTGCTCTCGATGATCAGAAAAAAGTTATTTACGTTGTTACAAAAGAGAATAATTCGCTTTACGCAATTGATCTTCTCACAAAAAGTATCATTTCCCAGCATCAGCTTGGAGGAGAAGGATATACCTGTATCCTGTCGCCTGATAAGAAGATTCTTTATGCTTCGTGCTGGGGTTGTGATAAAATTGTTGTTTTTGATACCTACAGGCAACAGATCACCGGATCAGTTCCTGTCGGTGACAATCCGAATGACATGTGTATCACCTCGGACGGTCTTTATTTGTTTGTAGCAAATGCCAATGACAACAATGTCTCGGTGATTGACACAAAACAGATGAAGGTGATTGAGACCCTTAATACTGCTCTTTATCCCGATGCTCCTGCAGGCTCAACCACAAACAGTGTTGCCCTGAGTGTTGATGAAAAGACCCTGTATATAGCAAATGCTGACAATAACTGTCTTGCTTTATTTGATGTATCTGTTCCTGGAAAAAGCAAAGGAAAAGGTTTTATACCAACCGCGTGGTATCCGACATGCGTAAGGGTGGTAAAGAACAAGATTCTGGTAAGCAACGGCAAGGGTATGACATCCCTGCCAAATCCGTATGGCCCGAATCCAAACCGCCGGGGTGATGATGTGGTTTACCAGGAAGGCGGAAGGGAACATAAGATAAAAGTTCAGTATATAGGAGGCCTGTTCAGAGGGTCTTTGAGTATTATAGATCATCCTGATGAGGTTAAGCTGGGGCTCTGGTCAAAAACAGTTTACAATAATACCCCCTATACCAAGGAAAAAGAGCTTAAATCGGAAGGTGCAGCAGGAAATCCTGTACCTCAGAAAGTCGGAGATCCCTCTCCAGTCAAATATGTATTTTACATTATTAAAGAGAACCGTACTTACGATCAGGTTCTGGGAGACATGACCGAAGGGAACGGAGATCCCGGGCTTGTCCTTTTCGGTGAAAACATTACTCCGAATCACCATGCAATTGCACGCGAATTCGTTCTTCTCGATAATTTTTATGTAAACGGCGAAGTAAGCGCTGACGGCCATAACTGGACAATGGGGGCCTATGCTACCGACTACCTGGAGAAGAACTGGCCGACAAGCTATGGAGACAGGGGCGGGTCATATCCCGGCGAAGGAGCCAGGGAAATAGCTAACAGCAAGCTGTTTTTCTGGGATCAGTGTAAGCGGTACGGTGTAACATACCGCACTTATGGTGAATTTGTCGGTGATGACGGTCCTTCTCTTCCGGTTTTGAAAAATAATTACTGCAAAAATTACACTCCCTGGGTTCAGTCTGTCCGTGACACGATAAGATTCGGGCAGTGGAAACGGGATTTTGATTCTCTTCTTGCTGTCAATGCCGTGCCCCGGTTCAACAGCCTCAGATTTATCAATGACCATACTGAGGGTTTAAGTCTGAACAAACCGACACCATTTGCACATGTTGCTGATAATGACCTGGCTACAGGTATGTTCCTTGACTATCTCAGCCATAGTCCTATCTGGAAGGAGAGCCTGGTCATAACAGTTGAAGATGATGCACAGAATGGGCCGGATCATGTCGATGCCCACCGGAGCGTTGCCCTGATAGCCGGAGGTTTTGTTAAACAGGGATTTGTTGACCATACACCATATACAACAACCTCCCTGCTCCGCACGATGGAACTTATACTTGGCCTGCCTCCGATGACCCAGTATGATGCAGCCGCAAACTCATTGTGGAGATGCTTCAACAACACTCCTGATCATCCACCCTACAAAGTAAGGCCCATTCAGGTAAATCTAAACGATAAAAACATGGCTGAAAATAAATGGCAGGCTTTAAGCGAAACATTTGATTTCAGTGTTGAGGACAGGGTCAATGATTTTGATTTCAATGAGGTGATCTGGAGAGCGGTCAGGGGATTGGATTCACCATGCCCGCCATCGGTAAGGGCAGCATTTCTGACGACGGAATAACCCCCCAACCCCCAAATGGGGGGCTTAATTGTCGTTTGATAAATCTTAAGGTTGGTTAGTTTCCGGCAAATTAAAGTTAACCGGTACCATATACCAGACAGGAACAGCTTTACCCCCCTGCTTTCCCGGCTTGAATCCCGACAGCATGTCAACAACCCTTGATGCCTCTGCATCAAGAAGGGGATGAACACCCTTAAGAACCGACAATCCTTCTGTTTCTCCATCTGTGTTTACGTAGAATCTGACAATTACTTTCCCTGCTATTTTCTGGGCTTTTGCGGCTTCAGGATATTGAGTGTTTTCTGCAATGAATTTAAGAAGCTCCACTTCCCCGCCCGGATACATCGGCATCTCCTCAACAACTACAAAAGGTTCTTCCTCTAAGATCTGGCCAGGTAACTTAAATCCCGACATTCACACTTGAAGTAAATGGCACATCAACAGCCGGATTCTTCGGAGGATCCCATTTTGGTGAAGCCATTATGGTTCTGATGACTTCGCCGCTCAGTACCGGATCGGACGAACCCAGAGGTTTTGGATTACTGATCGTCCCATCAACTTCAACAGTGAAATTGACCGTGATCCATCCTTCAATCTTCTTTGACTGGGCTTCAGGCTGGGTACTTTACATGACCGATGACCCACTCACGGAAAGAAGTCCATTTCTGGCCCTGAAAAGTGGGATAATCATCAGGAGTCCGCCTTGGGAAAAACTCAGGTTTAAGCCCCAATTCCTGAGCTTTCTTCCTGGTTGTAAATTCCACAACGCCATTTACTCCTTTCTCGCCGTACTTATCAGTCGCTTCCTTGCCGAATATGTTTTTAATGATCGCAATATCGTATCCGAGTTCTTTAGGTGCTTCAAGATAGTTTTTATCGGTAATAACGCCATCAATCACGACAAGCGGTTCCGGTCTCTGAACCGGAACCTTAAATTCAGCATCCACCTCCATTTTTACGCTCATCTCCCCGGTAAAATCAGCCTTGAGTGTGACACGTTTATAACCATACAGGGCGAAAAAAACTGTAGCACCATCCTGTACATTCGGGAATGAAAACCTGCCGTCTGATCCGGTAGTGATCCAGGTGGCATTACCCATGGTTCCTGTTGTTGTAACATCCACTCCTGCGAGAGGTTTCCCATCAACATTGAGAACAATGCCTTTTACTTCCTTTTGGTTCATCGTAAGAGTCTGGGAAGTTGTGGTCTGTGTCTCCGCTGCTTTCTTCTTTGTTGTTATTTCAATAACACCATCCCTGCCTTTTTCCCCATATTTATCAGTCGCAGCCTTTTCTTTCAAAACATTCATTGAAAATATTGAATTCGGATCTACTTTCCCCATCCCGTCATCACTGATCACTCCGTCGATAACAATAAGTGCATTAAACTCAGATCCATCGGAAGTCCTTATACTTACACCTTTCTTATAATCCGGATCTTTTACCAGTCTTACACGCAGAGATGAGCTTGAAGTTATCAGTGGCGGAAGGGTATAGGTTTTATATCCCGTGCACGAAAAAATGAGCGTAGATCCATCGGGGATCCTGTTGATTGCAAACCTTCCGCTCTCATCAGTTACAACACCGATCAGAGACTTTGAAACAACTATTTTGACACCCTGAAGTGGTGTCCCTTCTTCATTTACAACAATCCCTCTTGCCTCTTTTTCGATTGATCCTGAGGTCAGGGTAGTACCAGCCGGTGCTTCAGAAGGTGTAATATAATGATATTCCGGTGTGGCAAATGCATAGAAGACAATTGCAAACACAGGTAATACTATAAGGATCTTCATTTTCCTGTAAGGTGATGTGACTATTTTTTTCATCATGTCGAATCGTTTTTTGTTCAGTGAATAATTGAAAGAATTTGAAAGGCTGAAAACGCGTGAATCGAAAAGCTGGTTTACCAGAACAGCTTTATAAACCGCCGGATCGGGTGCCTGCTGCAGCATCACCTCATCGGCAATGTATTCATGGTTTTGCCTTATAAAGCCGGTATAAATCCATGCAAACGGATTTACCCACTGGATCATTAGAAGTAATTCAACCAGGAGCAGATCGAGCCAGTGCTTCTCTGTCACATGCACAAGCTCGTGGTTAATGATCACATCCAGCTCCTTTTCATCAACTGAAGGATTTATGAAAACATAATTAAAAAATGAAAAAGAGCCCGAAAACCTGGACACCCTTATCAGCCTCGTCCTGTTAAGATCATTGGATTTTGTTTTATTTATTGTCTTTAATAATATCCTGAGGTGCTTTACTGTCTTGAAGGTGAAAAAGAGTATTCCTGACAGATAAATCATCAACAATATGTGCCTGTAATCAATCGGTTTATCTTTCATAACTGTTTGTACAGCAGGTGCAATTACAATATCGGTGGGAGCAAAACCGGTAATATTTTCCGGCGGGGCAGCCATTTCGATCTGGTAATGGAAAGTAAACAGAGGAAAAATAAATGAGATCAGGATACCTGCAACCAGGTAATATCTTTTCAGCCGGAAGAAACGTTCGTTTTTCAGGAAGAGAAAATATACCATCGTAAAACCCGTAAGCCAGATAACTGACTTGAGCAGGTAAAGGGCAAATGCTTCCATTATTTCTTCCTTTTATTCTTTTTGAGCTCTTTTTTAGTGTCCTCAAGCAGTTCTTCAAGTTCGCTGATTGAGAGGTCTTTTTCCTTTGCAAAAAATGATGCCAGCGCCGGAAACGAATTGTTGAAATAGCCATCGAGGAGTCTGAAGAGCTGGCTTTTTGAGTATTCCCCCTTCGTTACCAGAGGATAATAAAGATGTGTGTTCCCGTACGCTTTGTGTCCGATAAATCCTTTCTTTTCAAGGACTCTCACAACCGTCGAGACTGTGTTCCTTGCAGGTTTCGGGTCACCAAATCTGAGACGGATATCTTTTACGATACCATTTTTCATGTCCCACAAAATCTGCATGATCTGTTCTTCTGCCTTTGTTAAGTGCATGGCAATCTGGATTAGTCTTTTATATTCCTTAAAGGCTACCGGCTTAAGGCAATGGGCGACAGGGATTAAAGTTTTGCCCCTTGTAGCCGGAAGCCTGACGCCTGAAGCCTGTTTTCATAACAAATATACAACTATTTTTCTAGTCATACAACTATTTTTGTATAAAAATGACTATTTTTTTAGGCTAAAAATGCATGAACTCACCCCTAATCCCCTCTCTGTTCCGCAAAGAGGAGGAACTGCCTGTTGCACAACATCATACCCCCCCTCTTTACAACTACCCTTTATACACATCTCCAATTTTATAACTCATTTACCATATAAGGTTAAATCACCGTGTCCGATAAAAGTATGAGATTCGCTGTCGATGAAGTTAGTGAGGTAGAATAGGAGGTGGTTGGAGGCTATACCTCCAACCACCCCACTCCTCAAAAACGCAAATAACTGTCATTCTGAGCGGAACGAAGTGAAGCGAAGAATCACTAATCAGATATTATCCGTTAATTGAAATATATGATTGGTCAATATTATGTAAGGTATAATTTCGTTGTTAGTTTAATCCAGATATTTTGAATGTAATAAAGAGATCACTACTTCGCTTCGGGATGACAATCTGTTTTTAGTATTAGGAAGAACTGATTCCGATTATATTATACCTAGACGCGTCCTTCTGCTGCGGATCGCCTTAATCCTCCTTCCAAAAAATGACCTGTGGTCAGGTATTCAGATCTCGTAAACCAGGTAGACCGTTAGACAAAAGCATCCTACGGATTGTTTGGGCTATATGCATAAGTCCCTCAGGGACGACCTGTTGTAGTCAAATTAGTCATATTCAGAATACAGGTTGAGCCGCATCGGGGGCGACCTGTTTTGAATGATCTGAGACAATTCAATACGGTTCACTTCAGATGATAATAGCGATGTTTGTCGGACAGCTAATGAAGATCTTTACTATGAACTATGATATTTAAAAGGAATCCCGATAGCGCAAGCGAGGGATCTCACTGATTTATATACAATTACAATTTTAATATATTAAATTGAAAAATATCTTCAGGGCTCATCGACACAGTTGTGTACAAAGGGTAGAATTTTTAGAGAGGAGGTGTAATACGCTAAATTGTAATACTTTCCAGGTTGTCGAAAAAGTCCTTTGTGGACCTTTGTGAGACCCTGGTGAGAGGTGCTCCTCCGGGTAAGTTCTTCAAAAGAATGTGATGAAACCTTTTTTTTACTAATTTGCACATGGAATTTAACAATTAATATAAAATTAACATGAAAAAGAATATTCTTCTGACATTGACATTAATTGTATCAATGATCCTGTCGGTACCGGCTTCAGGTCAGAAAGTCAACAAGCTCACCGGAAAAGAGAAAAAGGCCGGATGGGTGCTCTTATTCAGCGGAAAGGATTTTAACGGCTGGAGGCAGTGCAACGGAACCGAAATGCCCAAAAACTGGATCATCGAAGATAATGCAATGAAAGTCTTTACCGGAGAGGGTAAAAAACCCGGACAGGGTTCAAACGGGGATATAATCTATTCAACAAAAAAATTCAGGAATTTTGAGCTCTCCATCGACTGGAAAACCAGCAAAATGGGCAACTCCGGAATATTCTACAATGTGAGGGAAGTACCCGGCCAGGCCATTTACTATGCTGCACCTGAAGTTCAGGTACTTGATAATGTGGATGCTACAGATAATAAGATCGATAGTCATCTTGCCGGTTCACTGTATGACATGCTGGCTGCTGATCCGAAAACTGTTAAGCCCGCCGGCGAATGGAATACTATTGTTATCTCGGTCAGGGATGGTAAAGTAATCCATACACAGAATGGCGTAAAGGTTGTCGAGTATACGCTTTGGACACCCGAATGGAACACCCTGGTAGCAAACAGCAAATTCAAAACCTTCCCTGGCTTTAAAGAAGGGATTGCAAAGGAAGGCTACATAGGCCTGCAGGATCACGGATATGCAATCTGGTTCAGGAATATTAAGATCAGGGAACTCTGATCAAAAATATTTAAGTGTGATCAGATATAACTTCAGTAATAAAATTCCTCCAGTAATGAGGAGCATGATTTTTTATTGGCGTTCAGTTTTCTCCAACGTATTAAAAGCAGTTTTTTAATACGTTTTTTAATACGTTGATCTTTAAAATTGCCACAAACCACTTTATTAGTCCGGACTATCTGAAAAAAGAAATTTATATGAAAATTAAACCATATCTCATCCTGGCAGTAATTCTGCAACTTGGATTGCTGGTCTCATGTCAGAACAACGACAAATCCGATGTCCCGCAATTTTTATTCAGCGGAACTTATGTATCGGCTCCTGAAGACGACCCGGATGGATTTACAGGTATCCCTGTTTATCTTTCACTGGAATCTGATAACCCGGTCAGTGTCGACTATGTAACAGTTGACAGTACTGCAATTGCCGGCCGGGATTATGTTGCAATAACTTCGGGAAATCTGACTTTTCAGCCTGGAGAACTGGCTAAAGAAATAAGACTCAATCTTATTCCGGACACAACTGTTAAAAAGGATGTTTATTTAAAAATAGAATTCAGTAATCCCGTTAACGGTCGTCTCTCAAAGTCGGTTATCAGAATTAAAATCATTAATGTTGAATTTGCCAACCTTGCATGGACAGATGAATTCGAATTGTTTGCCCTGAATACTACAGTCTGGAATTACGAACAGGGTGCAGGCGGCTGGGGCAATAATGAACTTCAGAATTACACCAATCTGACAGCAAACGTGAATCTCGATACAGGATATTTGCATATTTCAGCTCTTAATCCTTCCGGAACATCTTACACCTCCGGAAGAATAAACACTCAAGGGAAAAAGGAATTTACATACGGAAGAATTGATGTACGTGCAAAGCTGCCTGAAGGCAAGGGATTATGGCCTGCACTATGGATGCTGGGAGCAAATTATATTTCAATTGGCTGGCCTAAATGCGGTGAATTAGATATAATGGAACTGCTCGGACATGAACCTGCCGTTGCACATGGGGCTGTCCACTGGGACGCAAATGGTCATACCAGCAGGACTAACAGCTTTACCCTGAGCAGTGGTAAGTTTAGTTCAGGATTCCATGTGTTCAGCTTAATCTGGACTCCAAACAACCTTTTCTGGAGGGTCGACAAACAACAATTCTTTCACCTGACGCGGGCGGAGATACCTGCATTTCCATTTGATCTTCCACAATTTATTATTTGCAATGTGGCAGTTGGTGGCAACTGGCCGGGTTCTCCTGACCAGACTACTGTTTTCCCGCAACATCTTATTGTGGATTATATCCGGGTGTACCAATAGAAAAGAGCTGGCTGAAATCTGACAGGAAATGGTATATTTTTGATCTGCAAGTATATATCAATAAATCCAGGCCAGAGTCTGGCTAATTTAATCGTGTGTTGATGCTCTTCAGTCAATTTAATTTGTTTGATAATTTTTCTTTTGTAACTTTATTTCAATATCCATTTTATTATTAATGATAAAGGAAAGGAACATCTATGAGAACAAATAATCCTGAAAAAAGCAAACCTTCAAAAGATCTTTCAAGAAGAAAATTTTTGGGTACCGTAACAGCTGCATCAGCAGGTTTTACAATCATCCCCCGCCATGTCATGCCTGGGAAGGGATATCAACAACCCAGCGACACCGTAAATGTAGCCGGTATAGGGATAGGGGCCCGCGGAGCCAGTAACCTAAGGGGACTTTGCGATCCGGATGTGCCGATTGTAGCGCCACAGCGGACCAGTACCGGCCAGACGCTCAGCAAGGAGGAGCTGGCTGCCAGGGAAGCCAGGATGACAAACCGGCCTCAGCAGGGTGCCCCTGCTGCACAGCAGCAACAGAGACCCCAGCAGGGAAGGGAACCTGTAAAACTTGCCAATATCTATGCTCTCTGTGATGTGGATACTGATTTTGCCGCACATATCTTTAAGGGCTATCCAAAGGCAAAAGTATATACAGACTGGCGCCAGATGCTTGAGAAAGAGAAAACGATCGATGCAGTAATGATCGGTACTCCCGATCATAATCATGCACCTATTGCAGCAGCATTTATGAGGCAAAAAAAGCATATCTATATTGAAAAGCCGATGTGCAAAACAATCTTTGAATGCCGTAAGCTTGCTGAAATTGCAAAGGAGTATAATGTTGTTACCCAGATGGGCAATCAGGGACACGCAAGCGAGGGAGCACGTCTGATAAACGAATGGATACAGAGTGGTGCAATTGGTCTTGTCCGCGAAGTTCACCTGTCGACAAACAGACCTATCTGGCCTCAGGGGAATATTCCCCGGCCTAAAGCGAGTACCTGTACCCAAAACACTGAACTGGGATGTCTGGCTTGGCCCTGCTCCTGCAAAAGATTACCATCCTGATATCTGCCATTTCAACTGGCGCGGTTTACGCGATTATGGCACAGGCGCTCTTGGAGATATGGGAGCACATATCTATGATCATCCGTTCTGGTCGCTGAATCTCGGCATACCTACCAGGATCCAGGCAAGTTCATCAGTCTATAATGATGAATTCTGGCCACTGGCTGAAATGATTACCTATGAATTCCCTGCACGCGGTTACATGCCGCCACTTAAGATCACCTGGGTTGATGGTGGATTACGTGCGCCACGTCCTGCCGAGATGGATCCTGGTGTTCGTGTGAATTCAGCTCTGTACCTTGGCGATAAAGGAGTGCTGATGCATGGCGATTATGGAAGCAATCCCCAGCTAATACCTAAAAAAGCGATGGATGAATTTGTTCCTCCAAAACCATGGTTGCCGCGGTCACCGGGAATTTATGCAGAATGGATCGATGCTATCAAAAACAATACAAAATCCTCTACAGACTTTTCCTATGCAGGCAAACTTGTGGAGACAATGATGCTGGGCAATATTGCCGTGCTTATGGCAAACAGGAATGTGACCCTGGAATATGATCCTGAAAAAATGCAATTTACCAATCTTCCCGAAGCCAACGCCCTGCTGCATTATGAGTACAGGCAGGGCTGGACATTGTAGCCTTACCTGAAGGTTCCTGACGGAATGTAAAATATCTGATTTTAAGATCTGATTATATCAGAATGGTATGTTATTTGCATTATCTCAGATAGACTAAAATCAGAGGTTATGAAAACAATGAAATTTAAATCGGTAAGCCTCTTTTGGATCATAGGGTTATTATGTATTTCTCTAAATAGCAATTCGCAGGAAAACAAATTAAACCGTAAGGAACTGAAAGAGGTGCGAAAAGCGCATTTGGCTGCAAACTTCTATGTTCTGGATTCACTTCTGAACAAAAAAACATTTGTTCTTGTGGCTGATTATCTCCAAAACAAATATGGGGACAGGATAATCGTTACCCCGATGTTGAATTTTATAAAGCTGGATGAATCGACCGGTATTTTACAGACCGGATCAAATTTCAGTATAGGGATATAATGGTGTTGGAGGTGTGACCGCCGAAGGTAAAATAGGAAGATGGAAAATCTATAAAGATGTTAAGAATCTGAACTTCAGGCTGCAATTCAGTCTGTATACGAACATTGGAACATATGATGTTTCAATGAGTGTTGGCTCAGATGCCAGAGCAAGGGCAACTATTACAGGATTGACTCCCGGCAGACTTACCTGGGAGGGACATCTGGAGACAGTTGAGAACGCAAGGGTGTTTAAAGGACAGAATACGATTTAAGATATTCTCTATTCTGCTATCTACTATCCTGTAGGCTTGATTTTGGGATAAGAGATTTGATGAAAAGACGGCCTTGAGCTGTTTTTAATTGTTTCTCTCTTTTCATAGCATATTTCTTGTCATCATGAGATTCCGAATAGAGTAATTCCCAGGGTTTATATTTCCCTGTAAATCCTTTGTTTAAAGGATGATTATGGGAAAAAAGTCTTTGTTCAAGATTGGAGGTAAAGCCGATATAAATCTTCATATACCTGGCAGAGTATAAAGCATATACATAAAACATAAAACCTATATTAGCAGCGAAACATTTGTGGGTTGTACTGGATTCGAACCAGTGGCCCCTACCCTGTCAAGGTAATGCTCTAAACCAACTGAGCTAACAACCCCTAATATATAAAATACCCCATGATCTCTTGCCTGTCATCCGCCAAATGGCGGACTGAACCAACTGAACTAACGTCCCATTCCTGCAGTAAAAATAATATTTTAATTTCTATCTGTTACTATCCGCTATTTAATCTTACCTTCGATAATCAGTACAATAACCGCTAAAAGATTATTTATGACATCCCACGAAATTGATTACAGGATTATCGGAAATGATATCCAGTTTGTTGAGATTGAACTCGACCCCGGGGAGACAGTTATCGCAGAAGCCGGCACTATGGTCTATATGGAACAGGGCATAAGCTTCGATGTAAAAATGGGCGACGGTTCATCACCAAATAAAGGTGTCCTTGGAAGTCTGCTCTCTGCCGGCTCAAGACTGATCACGGGCGAATCATTGTTTTTAACCCATTTCACCAACAAGGGACAAACTAAAAGCCGAGTTGCTTTTGCAGCTCCTTATCCCGGTACTATTTTACCTGTCGACTTAAGACAGGTAAGAAACAGTCTGGTCGTACAGAAAGACGGATTTCTCTGCGCAGCATTCGGCACGAAGCTTTCCATTACCCTTAACCGTAAAATAGGATCAGGCCTTCTTGGAGGAGAAGGATTCATCCTCCAGAAACTTGAAGGTGACGGTAAAGCTTTTATCCATGCAGGCGGCACTGTTATTGAGCGGCAGTTGAATAACGACATGCTTCGCATTGATACCGGATGTGTTGTTGCTTATGAACCGTCGCTGGACTTTGATATTGAAACGACCGGAAGTCTGAAATCGATGGTTTTCGGGGGTGAAGGCTTGTTCCTTGCAACAATCCGGGGAACCGGAAAAGTCTGGCTCCAATCAATGCCGATACGTAAGCTGATAAGAGCATTGGCCCCGTTTGGCAGGAACAGGGGTAAGGAAGCCGGTTCAATACTGGGGAAATTTTTGGAAGGATAGAGATCAGGAGAAATCAAATCCTGAAATATAAGCCGGAGCATCGTAGAAATATTCCCTTTCCTTTTCTGTAAGATTCAGGAACCGGGCATAGACCAGCCCGGGCTTGGCATTAAGCATGCGGTTCAATGCACCCATTTTGACACCTGACCTGAGTTTGTCGTACAATTCACTGCGGTCATCAAGCCAGGTAAGACCGGTGAAATATCCTTCCAGGGCACAAACTGATTCAAAAAGGGCCGCAAGCAGATCTTCCTTTCCTTTCCTGCAGTAAATAGCATCAAATACCAGGTGGCGGAATTCATCGGGATGAAATAACCTTTTAAAGTAAGGGGCCCTTGGAAGCACTTTCATGTAAATCCAGCCCCAGATCCCGGGCATATCATATATTTTATAGGATGAAGGGAGCACACTGACTCCTGCAATGATCTCCCCTCCTTCTTTCAGAACATAATATTTATCTCCATAGAAAGCATAATCGGTACTGAAGAATGAATGACCGAGGTAGTATTCAAGGAGGAGTGATTCCATTTTCTTTTTTTCGTCCGGTGTGCTGATTTTCGAAACCCTGCCGTCGGGTTTAGGTGAAAACCTGCTGAAGGCCACTGTCAGAAAAGATCTTATATATTCATATCCTGCCTGGTGGACCAGATTCTTTGACCGTTCATTCATGCTTTCAATAAAAGCATACATAATGTGCTTATCATTTTCATTTACCTGTTTGAAATCGAGCAAATGCGGCTTACTGAAAATTTCAAGGGTTTTCTGTTTGAATGTATCATCCTTTTCAGGTTTGATAAAATCCCTTGCCTTCTTTTTCCAGGAGATATCTGACTGGTAAACCGAATGAAAAGCAAGATATCTCAAATGAGATGAGGGATACCTGAGTTTCCCCTGACCTGTTATCCTGTAACACGATCCGACTGTTCCTGTTATCTTGTTTTTCCTGTAAAGCGATACAAATCTGATCTGATCCTTGTATGCTGCTATCCTCGAAGGGATATTCCGGAGCTGAAATCTCAATCCCCCTTCGGAACCCTGAACGGCATGATTGAGAATTTCCAGCATCCCCTCAGTTGCATAATCAGTAACTTTTACTTCAAGTTCCTTGTGTTTGAATATACTTCGCTCAAACATATATTTCCGGATATGACTTTTTTTTACTTGTTATCGAGTGAACCGAATACCCTCTTTAATAATGGAGTGACTCTTGCTGTAACTTCCTTCCTGATCTTCATCTCCTCAATTTCGACTTTTGAAAACACTCCGTTGAGAGCTTTGGTTGTAAGAAAGTCATCCAGATCAGTGTTAACCGGTTTCAGTCCGGCGAGCTTTCCGGCAACAGAGTTTGCAACAGAATTCCATTTACCTGTAAGTGCGATCCACGAATCTTTTGTGGAAATATTTCCAATAATTTCTTTTTCAGTCGAATTTGTGATCTTTGGTTTGTATAATGAATACAGGTCATTATATGTTGTAGCCCGCAGGTAAGAGGTTGCTGCATTATCAGCACCTTTTAGGATATTGAATGCATCTTTTATTGTCATCTGCGAAATGCTGTTGACGAAGATTGGTGCAACCTCTTTGGCGGCATCCTCGGCAGCCCTGTTTATCCTGAGTATTACGTCCTCAACAAGCTGATCTCCGCCAGGGATCCTTGAGATATTATCTATTATCATCTTTGCTTCATCAGGCAGCAGGATTTTAACTGCTGCATCGCCGTAATATCCGTTTTCCATTGACAATTTTTCAGCAGAAGTTTTGGCGCCAAGGGATAGGGCTTCCTTCAGTCCGCTGATAACCTCGTCCTCAGAAAGGGGGAGATTCCCGGACGACTGAAGAACGTTAAGCAATTCGGCGCATCCCGAAAAAACAGCAAGTGAAAAAATCAATAGAATATATCTGACTTTCATAATTCAGGCATGTAAAATTTACTGCAAGATACAAATAACAGCGAAAGTCAGAAAATTGTATGAAACAGCGCTTCGGCAACTGCCAGATCTTCAGGGTTGGTAATTTTTATATTCTCTCTGTTCCCTTCTACAAGGTGTATATTTTCACCTGTCCTTTCAAGGAGTGTTGCATCATCAGTAAAATCAGCATTGTAATCCTGCAGATAAGCTTTCCTGATCAGTTTTGCATAAAACACCTGGGGTGTTTGTATGATCCTTAAAACCTGCCTGTTAACAGGCATGTTTCCCTGTTCGGTGATCATTCTCAGGGAATCAGAAGGACTGATAACCGGAATTGCATTACCGAATTTTTCAGCATCTGCAAAACATCTTGAAATGGTATCGTTGGTCACAAGTGGCCGTACACCGTCGTGGATAGCCACAAGGCTTTCATCTTCCACAAGATGAAGCCCGTTCTTAACAGAATAGAACCGGGAAGAGCCCCCCGCGACAACAGCATGTTGAATTTGAAATGAATATTTTTCCCGGAGCTCTTCCCAGAATTCCAGCTGGTCTTCAGGAAGAACTGTTATAATCCTGATTGATTTATCGAATTGCAGGAATCTTTCAATTGAATGCATCAAAACAGGCTTTCCGGCCAGTTCAAGGAACTGTTTGGGAATACTTTTCCCCATCCTCCGTCCTGAACCGCCTGCTGCAATCACTGCATAACGATTCATAAATATGATTTTTTACTCCTGATGGCTCACCCTCAACTACTTTTATGGTCCGCCTCCCCGGGGGGGTTACTCCTTAGTATACAGGAACCGCTTTATACTTCTCTTAGGTGTTTTCGCAAACTCTTCGGTGTGAATTCTGAATTTGCTTACCGACATAAAATCAGGTACCCGTTCATTTACTCTTTTTCTTGACTCGTCAAGGATGGCCGAGAGTTGTTCCTCGGAAATGTTGTCCTTCTTAATTGCTTCATAATCAGGATTGATTAGTCCAATAAGCTTATTGTCTTCTGATATGACTACCGATTCGGCGATATAATCCATGTTATTGATGACAGCTTCTATTTCTTCGGGGAATATGTTTTTCCCTGACGGACCAAGGAGCATGCTCTTGCTTCTTCCCTTAATGAAAATATTGCCTTCTTTGTCCATTATTCCCAGATCTCCGGTATGCATCCAGCCTTTTTCATCTATTATCTCCCTGGTGGCTTTTTCGTTCTTGTAGTATCCAAGCATCACATTATCACCCCTCAGGATTATTTCTCCAATCTCTTTCTGGGGATCAGAAGAATCAATTGTTACCTCAAGGGTATCGACTGGTTTGCCTGAAGCACCGAGTTTTGTCGTATCCCACGAAGTGTAGCTTATAAGAGGTCCGCATTCTGTCATCCCGTAGCCGACTGTAAACTTAAATCCTATCTTTCTGAAGAATCTCTCGGCCTCCGGATTAAATGCTGCACCACCAATACAAATCACATTAAATCTTCCCCCAAATGTATCGGTCAGTTTTTCATTTATTTTCTTATGAAGAATCTTATTTATCCCCGGTATAGCCAGTAGTATCTTCATATGCGGCTTGCTGATCACAGGCAACAACTGTTTTTTGAATATCTTTTCGATGACCAGCGGAACAGATAGAATAAGACGTGGTCTTATTTCCTTAAATGCCTGAACAATGATTTGAGGGGATGGCGTTTTTGAAAGAATTGTAATGTGGCATCCAAAGGTAAACGGGAAAAGGAATTCAAATGCGCATCCAAAAGTATGGGCAAGAGGGAGGAAAGAGACCAGAGGATCGCCGGGTTTGAGCGGCATATAAGTCTGAGCAAACCTGATATTGGCCGCAAGGCTGTTGTGGGATATCATTACCCCTTTTGAAAAACCGGTTGTTCCACCTGTATAGCTTATAACTGCCAGTTTATCATTTGAAATATCCGAGAACTTAATGTCTTCAGGTTTAAGAACCGGGTATGCTTTCTGATATTTTTCATCAAGTGCAAGATATTTCCTTTTAAGATCGGAATTTTTTGCAGTGATCATCGAAAAATCATCAAGAGAAATTACTCCGTTTATCAAGGGAATCTTAGCAACATCGAGTGTTTCATAAATCTTATCATCTGCAAAAAGAAGTGTTGCATCAGAATGGTTTGTAATGTTTGTCAGATCTTCGGTTTTGAAGTCGGGGAGAATAGGAACAATTACTGCCCCGTAGGTCACAGTGGCAAGGTAAACGACACACCAGTTAGCTGAGTTTCGTCCTACAAGAGCAATTTTTTCTCCCTCTTTGATGCCAGCATCTTTGAAGAAGATGTGCAACTTCAGAATCTTTTCTGCAATCTCCTTGTAAGAAAATCCTTTTTCCTTGTAATTCGACAAAGCTTCAATTTCCCAGTTTTGTCTGATACTTTGTTCAATATAACTGATAAGTCGCTCCTTGATCATGGTTTCAGGTTTTTAATTTAGGATAAAGGAAAGATATGAATAATAATGTCAAATAATCAAATTTCACTAGATAAAGTACATCAGAAGAACAGCTATGACCGACAACAGGTTTACAACAGTGAAAAAGTAATTATACCCTTCCCTCTTTTTACTGAAATAGCCTAATTTCCTGGCAAAAATCCCAATAGTCGGTGCAAACAGAACTACTAGAAATGCAAAAAATTCTATCCCGTAAAACACTTTGTCCAATCCCCCTTTCACAAGAGCTGAGAGGTAAACAATTATACATAAAACCAGCACGTAAAACAGGTAACTGAGCTTCAGAACCAGTGTTGAAAAAAGCCTGCGTTTATGCAGCTGATGCGGTTTAAGATAAGCATATGCAACCGAGAAGATTATTACAATAAAGATTATCCCCAGAATATGATTCAGAATCTCATTGAAATTTGCCATATCTGCCGGTATTAATTTTCGGATCATGATTCTTTTAACGACCAGATTAATGAACTGGCACCAAGCACTGCTGCATTCTGGGTACTAAGCTCTGATGGCAGTAGTTTTACTTTCCCCTTGTAAATGTGAAGAAGATTCTCTTCCATGAACTCCCTGGCCGGCTCAAAGATCAGCTCTTTTGCCAGGGCAAGGCCGCCAAAAAGAAATATGGCCTCTGGATTTGTATGAGCCACCACATCGGCAAGCTTGAAACCAAGCATCCTTCCTGTATGCAGAAAAGCTCTTTTCGCTAAATGATCGCCGCGTTTTGCAGCCTCATGAATCAATTCAGCGTCAAGCTCATCAAAACTGTATTTCCGCAACTCGCTGGGTTCAATGCTGTCGGCCATTATTTTGAGAAGTGTCCTCTTCAGACCGGTAGCTGAAACATATGTCTCAAGACAACCTTTTCTTCCGCAGTCACATTCGCGGTTGGAAGGTCCCGGACGAATTGCCGTATGTCCCAATTCTCCGGCAAATCCATCATGTCCGTATAATAATTTGCCATCAATTACAAAACCGCTGCCAAGACCTGTCCCAAGCGTGATAACAACAAAATTCTTCATGTTTTTGGCGCCACCGTAAATCATTTCCCCAACAGCAGCAGCGTTGGCATCATTTGTTACGGCAACAGGCAAGTTTGTATACTGCTTGAAAAGATCTGCCAGTGGGATTATTCCCTTCCAGGGGAGATTGGCTGAATATTCTATTGTACCCTTGTTAATATTGCCCATAGGGGCTCCAATGCCGAAGCCAATTATCTCAATA
>CAWHGX010000019.1:0-11431 GCA_963828775.1 uncultured Bacteroidales bacterium
TCGGTAACATTCATGCCTGCCTTTATTGCTGCTTCAATTCCAAGTTCGGCATCTTCAAACACCTCAATGAATTCGGGTCTGACATTCATCAGCTCTGCGCACCTGAGAAAAGTCTCGGGATGAGGTTTAAAGGAGTTTACATCATTGGCGGTCACAATGATCTCGAAGTACTTGCGCAGGTCAGTTATTTCAAGTGTACGCTCAACGGCTTCCCGGTGCCCGCCCGTACCCACAGCCATGGGCAGAATGCCGTAGTATTTTTTTACTATGTCGGTGACGGGCTCAATCGGCTTGATCAGATGCTGAAGTCTGAAGAACTCCCTGACCTTTTCATCCATTATCTGTTCAATGGTCACGCTCCCGTTGAGTCCGCAGTCTTTAATGATCTCTTCAGCAATTATCCAGCCCGGACTGCCGGTATGTTTGCGGAGGAAACTGTTGTCAATATGTGCTCCATATTTCATGCAGGCATTTTTCCAGCCTTCATAATGATATGGCATTGTGTCAGCGAGAGTTCCGTCAAGATCAAAAATCAAGCCTTTCACCCCCGGGCGTATATCGTACTTCATAAAAGTCAAATAAGGGGCAAAGATAAGCAAAATGATCAGATCAGGTAATTATTGACAATCTCCGGCTGTTTATCTTACTCTCAGGTTTGATTGATCTTCAAACCACCTGCAGTCATTCAATAGTTTTCTTACCAGTGAATTTTTTTTGTCAATTCCGTAGTAAAAACCGTCAAGAAAAGTTATCATATCTTTTTTTGACCTGGGAGTCAGGTATGAAAAATCATTGATGATTTTGTAGAATTCATCCTTCTTCTCAACAAATTCTTTTATCTCTTCCGTAAACACGGACTCATCCCTGCATACCGCCATATATATTCGTTCACGTACAGTTTTGATGGGAAGGTTTGGAAATGGTATCGCGTATTCGGTATTTACCAGACCGGCGTAGTCAAAGTCGTAGGGGACAATAAGGATTTCATCGGCTGGTGCCGGCGGAGCCTGTGCAAACAGCATCACATTATGTAAAATAGGAACTGACCAGTCGGCGTTCCCGATCATATAGTTGAAAATAGCCATCCTGTCGAGTATTTCCGGTCTGATATTTCTTTGGGTCATGCCTTTAAATTCGATCTCTTTGGTATTCATTCGCTTTTCCAGGAGGTTGACCGGTTCGATAGCGAAGCCAAACTGGGTCAGAGGCTTTTTCTCCTTTGTCGTGTTAATGTAATTTATTTTAAAGAGCCTGACTTTTAAACTGTTGTCTGTAAGTACATTATAAAGTTTATATACAAGATATTCCTTCAGAACATATTGCTCATAGCCTATCTTGCAGTATGGTACAATCTTAAGTTTATTGATCCCGGAAAACTGATCCCCGACTGAATCTTTCATCTTGAAGTTAAGCATCAGCGGAGGAAAATCACAGATATCGGTGCGGCGGATATTTCCCCTTGCCCTCACTTTAATGTTCTTGTTTACAGAATCTGTTTCACTGATGAAATACGTCAGCACGGCATCAAAGTACTCTTCTTCAGATCTTACTCTTTTGTAACGGGATATGTCGAATCTCAGAGAGATTTCAAAAATGTCATCAGTGTCGAAAAGGGTCACGTTTATGTCCTGAGTGTCCGAAACCGCGAAGTTTGCCTGGAGGGAATCAACCTGACCGAAGGCAGGATTAATCAGAATGCATAGCAGAAAAGCCAGAACCGGGATTATTTTTTTCATGATATTTGAATTATTAAAAGTCCCAAGTGAAAACTTAGTCTAATTTACGAAAGAGAAATCAATTAACGAAAAAAAAAGAGGCCGCTGATGAGGCGTCCTGAACGAATTACTACAATATTTACCTTTTATAGTCTTCGAGGTAGTTTTTCACCTGGCGATAAACATTCTCCGCAGTAAAGCCAAATTTCTCATCCAGAACCTTATATGGAGCTGAATAGCCAAAACTGGTCACTCCCCATACTCTGCCCTCTCGGTCCCGCAAGTCCCTGAAGCGTAACAGGCAATCCTGCCGTCAGTCCAAATACGGGTATCTGATCAGGCAGAATTGATTTCTGGTACTCTTCAGTCTGATTTCTGAAAAGACCTTCAGACGGAGCCGAGACAATTCTTATTTTGAGATTGTCTTTTTTCAGCAGTTCTGCTCCCTCTGCAAGGGTTGCAACTTCTGAACCACTCGCCAGAAGGATTATATCCGGCTTACCGGTGCAATCCTGAACCACATAAGCACCTTTTTCCGACCTGAGGCAATCGGAGTATCTGTCGTTGTCATCAGAAGGGAGGTCTTTTATGTTTTGCCTTGATAAGATCAGGGCTGTCGGTGTCTTTTTATTTTCAAGAGCAAGTTTCCAGGCAACTGTGGTCTCATTGGAATCGGCCGGCCTGAGTACGAGCATACTGTTATCCCCATGATGGTTTTTAAGCTGTTCCATCAGCCTTATCTGGGCTTCCTGTTCAACAGGCTGATGTGTTGGTCCGTCCTCCCCGACGCGGAAAGCATCGTGTGTCCAGATATATTTCACCGGCAGGCCCATCAGGCAGGCTAACCTGACAGCAGGTTTCATGAAATCCGAAAAGACAAAGAATGTTCCGCAAGCCGGAATGATACCTCCGTGGAGGGCCATCCCGTTCATTATTGCTGCCATTGTCAGCTCTGACACTCCGGCCTGAAGGAATGCACCCGAAAAATCACCTTTTGCAAAAGGCTTTGTTTTCTTCAGGAAACCGTCAGTCTTGTCGGAGTTTGAGAGATCGGCTGATGCAACGATCATATTTTCGATCTTTGTGGCAAGAACGCCAAGAACTGCGGAAGAAGCGGCTCTTGTCGCTGAATTCTCCTTCTGCTGAATCTCTCTGAAATCAACTTCCGGTATTGACCCTGAATAGAACAATTGCAGTTTCTTATCCAGTCCGGGATTTCTTAAAGCCCATTCATCTTTCTTTTTCTTCCATCCGGCCGCAGCTTTTCTTTTTTCTGCCAGAACTCCCGCGTAGAATTGTCTCACATCATCAAATATCTTAAACGGGTCGCTTATATCCCCTCCAAGGTTAATAAGTGATTTCTCAAACGACCCGCCTGCCTCGCCCACGGGCATCCCGTGCGTTGATGTTTTCCTTTCAAAGCTGTTCCCTTCATTGTCAAGGAGGCCTTTGCCCATTATCGTTTTCCCGATAATGATTGTGGGTTTTCCCTTTTCATTCAGAGCTTCACTGAGAGCACTTCTGATCTGAGCATGATCATTGCCGTTAATACTTATTACATTCCATCCCCACGACCGGTATTTCATTGCCGTATCCTCTGCAGTAACAGCTTTTGTTTCAGTTGAAAGCTGAATATCGTTCGAATCGTAAAACATTATCAGGTTATTCAGGCCCAGAAATCCGGCAAGCCGCCCTGCCCCCTGCGATATTTCTTCCTGCACGCCGCCATCGGAGATGAATGTAAAAATCTTATGTGAAAAGAGGTCACCGAAACGGGCAGCAAGAAATCTCTCTGCGATAGCAGCTCCCGCAGCAATCGTGTGACCCTGTCCGAGTGGCCCTGATGTATTTTCAATCCCCCGCATTACATCAAGCTCGGGATGGCCGGGAGTTGGACTTCCCCACTGGCGGAAGTTCTTCAATTCCTCCACATTGAACTGTCCTGTTAATGTAAGCACAGAATAAAGCATCGGGGACATATGCCCGGGATCGAGAAAGAACCTGTCGCGGTTGATCCAGGCAGGATCATCCGGATCAAAATTCAGAAATTCGGAAAAAAGTATATGTATGAAATCAGCTCCTCCCATCGCTCCTCCGGGGTGCCCCGATCGGGCCTTTTCGACCATCGACATTGCAAGAATCCTGATGTTATCAGTTGCTCTCTTATGTACATCAATATTCATAAATATTAGTTTTTAACCGTTTCATTTTTGAAACAGTAACAAAATGGGATTTGTCAGAATAGACCAGACCCAGCACCCAGCACCCAGTACCCAGCACCCAGTACCCAGTACCCAGTACCCAGTACCCGGATTTATTTAAAGGTATTTTCTGTCTTCTTCAGGAACATCAAAGTATTTATCATACTTTACAGCATCAGGGCCAATTTTTTCAACGGAAGAACCGCTGATTTTGTAGGTGCATTTTTCCCCCACGATATCTGAAAAGTAAATGTCGAACTCCTTGCCGCTTTCATCGATCATAATGATCCTGACAAGGTGATCGTACTTCAGACTGTTCAGATGAGCATGACAGATGGGACATTTAATTAAGTATTCTTCTCCTTCTTCCATTCTGAAAGAAGAATGAGTTGTAACCGTATAATTCCCCAGTTCAGGATTCACATAAACAAGCCCCTTTTTATTGCTGTTGTTTTTTAATGCCGCAAGGATGATGGAAGTTTTTACATTCAGAACCCCCCTGCAGGCTTTGCATAAATATTCGATTGCCATAAAGTACCTCCTGTTTGTTTAAAATGAATTAATAATATTGATTATTTTATTGGCTTCTTCCTTTACAATATACGACATATTTTCACCAAAGTTAATTTTTTCAGGTTGAATTCCCAGCAAATAAACCGGCATTTTAAAAAACTCCGACAACCTGCTTAAAGATATATTATGAGTATTGAAGGTCATGTCAGGTATCTTACTTATCGACATTAGCTTATGTGTACCCGGCACCGATTTCATATCGACGCAGTCAACAAGTACAAGTACATCCGGATCCATCGAATTTATTTTGCCAATGTAATTTTCCAGACTCACCTCGACAGTGAGTGAAGATATCAGAGAGGTATTCCTTATGTTTGAACTAATGTATGGACCGACACCATCATCCATTTTGAGGAGATTTCCTATCCCGACAAAAAGAATCCTTTTGTCTTTCTTCCGGAGGAGTTTCTTAAGGTCTTCAGGCACCTTTGATCAGATATTTCACAAGAACCTGTCGGAGGCAGTTCGGACAAATGATATTGAACATATCCTTTCGCTTCAGTCCGTCCCTTATCTCAACGTCTGTATCCTGACCTTCCGCAAGTTTTAATTTCTGATTTAAGAGGTTCAGGTTAAGGATCGAGGAGAAAGCTCTGGGTCCAAGCTTCCGGTGCATAAAATGAAGATGCTCCTTCGTTGTTATGACTGCGTGGCAATACTCGCAGATAAGAAGCTCTTTTTCCTGGTATTCAATATTCTTTTCCCTGTCAAATACTGCCATATCGAAGATCTTGTCCGACAGGGTTACACCTTTCCCTGTAATGCAGTGATCCTGACATTGTCCGCAGAATATACACTTGCCATAATCCCTTCTGATTATCCTGACTCCTTTTTCCACGTCATCATAATTTGTTATAGCAAACGGCGGACAAACATTGGCACACGTTTCGCATCCGACACAGTTATCATTATCGACAACAGGCTTGCCCCTGAATTTTTCAAAAGGCACATGTGGTTCAGCCGGAAACTTTGAAGTATATGCGGGAGTAAAAAGTGAAATTACCGCCTCTTTTAATTCTCTTAGCTTTGGATACTTCATTTTATTGTCTCCTTATAATCATCTTTCACGCTTTTCTTGCCGAGTTTAATGCCAAAATGGTATGTCCCTCTTATAAGCGCATGTGCTGCAACAGTTGATCCGAAAAAGAGTATTGGAATTGCAATAATCGCTTTCGCCCCGGCATCACTGATGCCAAAATGAAAAAGGACACCAAGGAGAATACTGCAGCAACCAAGAGTTACACATTTCGTCGCTGCCTGAAGCCGGTTATAAGTATCAGGAAGCCTTATAATTCCAATGCATCCCAACATGTTAAAAAGAATCCCGATCGTTATAAATATAAGACTTAGCATATTATTCGTTGAGTTTTTTGCCGGTAAGGTATTTTGCCAGGGTCAGAGTCCCTATAAAACTAAGTATTATCCATGCGATGCCTATATCAAGTATGAATGATTTTTCTGTCTGAACCGATATTATTGCACATATGCCGACAACCAGGATACCAAAAATATCAATCCCTACCATTCTGTCAGGGATCGAAGGTCCGCGGATTATCCTGTACAAACAGATGCTGCTTAATCCTATCTGGATGTAAAGCAATATATTAAGATAGTCACTCATTCTATAATTCTTTTAATATACTTTTCAAATGCCCCTGTTATCATCCCTGTATAAACATCGGGATCTTCTGACCTGACATAAATCCAGTGTATATAAAGATATTCACCGATTATATCCACCGATATGGTTCCGGGTGTCATTGTTATTGAGTTAGCCAGCAGTGTTTTGGCAAAGTCCGATTTCAGGGTGGTCCTGACTTTAACAATTCCCGGCCTTATCGGCATGGCAGGGTGTAAAACCCTGTAGGCAACATCGAAATTCGCCTTGATACATTCCCAGATGAATACAAAAAGGTAAATTATGAACCAGAAATATCTGCGCGGCTGCAGAAATTTATAAACATTATGAAAATAATAGCGGGCAAATATTGCGGAGCACACCAGGGAAGCAACGGATCCCACGATCAGATTGGGAACCGTGATCCTGAATGTCAGAAGCAGCCAGAAGATGAGTGATAATATAAATACTGTAATGTACCTCATGTCAGATTCCGATTATAAAAGTAGAATATTTTGCAGGGTCCGTAAGTATATTTATCGCAGGTGTAAGCACAACATCCCTGATGCCCGGAAAAGCAAGGAGACTCAGAAGGATACACAGCAGGCTCATAAGGATCATGCTGAATACCATTGGTAAGGGAACCTCTTTTATTTTCCTGTCAGGGTTATATTCCGGCTTGTCATAAAATGCATACCGCTGGAATTTCAAAAACGATGCCAGTGTAATTATGCTGACAATGACTGCAAGAACAGCGAGCAGGTAGAATTTGGCCATTATGGCAGCAATAATTATGATCAGTTTACTGAAGAATCCGTTGAAAGGAGGTATTCCCGAAATCGACATTGATGCAATAAACGAAGTCGCTGATGTTGCCGGCATTGATTTGGCCAATCCCCCCATTTCTTTAAGATCACGTGTCCCGATAGTGTATTCGATTGCCCCGGCATTAAGAAATAAGAGTCCCTTGAAAGCCGCATGGTTGACAAGATGAAAAAGACCTCCTGCCACGGCAAGAGCTGCAACATCTGACCGCCCGCCGCGTGAGATAAGTATCATCCCCATCCCTATGGAAAGCACAACATAACCCATCTGACTGATGCTGTGATACGCAAGAAGCCTTTTGATATCCCATTGCCCGATTGCCAGGAATACCCCGATAACCATCGATAATGTTCCAAGGGTAGTGATCAGCACTGCCATACTGTCGCTGATCTCGAACATGTTAAAGAACAGCCTGATGATTACATAAATGCCGACAGCTTTAATAAGAACTCCTGAAAGCATCGCTGAAATAGGGGAGGGAGCTGATGAATGTGCATCAGGCAGCCATGCATGGAACGGAATAATGGCAGCTTTAAGTCCAAAGCCGCTCAGAATAAGTAATTCGGCAAAAAGATAAAAAGTCCTGTCATAACCTGTTTTGAATACTTCCCTGATATCGGCAATGTTAAGCGTTTTGGTATTCCAGTAGATCAAAGCTATTCCGAAAAGGATAAGAAATGACGCCAATCCTCCCAGGATCTGATATTTAAAAGATGCTTCAAGCTCATTCTTTTCAACACCGAATGCAACAAGTGCATATGATGAAATGACTGAGATCTCAAGAAATACAAAAATATTGAACAGGTCACCACTCAGTACAACCCCATTCATCCCGCCAATCATCAGACAAAAAAGAGCATAAAACAGGTTTTCAGATGTATATCGTTTTATATAGGAGATAGAATAAAAAACTGATAGGAATCCGACAATATTAATGATGCAGAGCACAATAACGGTAAAACCATCCATCACCATATATATGCCAATAGGTATCCGGTTTACCGGTTCCCAGCCCCCGACTTTATAAAGCGAAGGATTTTCTCCTGTTGTCACAAGGGAATAAATACTGAATACAGTAAGTGTCAGAAGTACCATAGAGGCAAGAAATTTGTCAAAACCCCTGATAAACCTTGTCAGGATCATTATCAGGAATGCTCCTGCCAGCGGAATAACAACAAATAATGGTATCAGCGGATTCATAATTTATCCTCTTAAGCTTTTAATTTCTCTGATATCGAATGTCCCGTATTTTCTGTAAAGCCTGATAATAACAGCCATCATCATTGCAGTCGTGGCCAGTCCGATAACTATCGCGGTAAGTACCAGTGCCTGGGGCAGCGGATCAACATAGATCTTCACCGGATCGGCCGGATCAACAATGGGTGCGACACCTCCATCAATATAACCTATAAGAGCAAAGAGCAGGAATGTGCTGAATTCCATAATAGTCATGGAAATAGCTATCTTGATCAGGTTACGCCTGGTTATTACTCCATAAAGCCCGACAAGGAACAATACAAAACACAACAGGTAAACTATCATTCTGACATTTCTTCTTTAAATATTACAAGAGCAAGAAAGATCGTAAGGATTGAAGACGCAACTTCAATCCCGACAAAAATATTGTAGAGAGGCAGTATCCCGGCACTGACAAGCTCACCCACAGTGCCCTTGGGAAGCCAGTTGAGAAAAAATACCCTGGCTCCGATAAGCAATCCCGAGATTGCAAGAAAAATCACTATAAGCGTCGCCAGATTCTCATATAATGTCGATCCCGCTTCTTCCTTAGTCAGGTTTATAAAATCACTTCCATAGGCCAGAATCAGTAAAATGAAAGATCCGGCCAGAATCACACCTCCGGCAAATCCTCCTCCGGGCGTAAGATGACCATGAATTATAACATATATGCCATAAAGAAATACCAGACCCGCAATCAGCTGCGTAGTTTTCTTCACTATGACCGTCATTCCTTTCATTTATCCGTCTTTTAATTTTTTACCCCCTTTCTTATCTCTCCCAAGAGGGGATTTAAGGTCTTTACTGCCTTGCGCCCCTGCGGCAGCGTTGGAGAAGCGATCCTTGATTTTTATTTCTTCCCTTTAATTCTCAATATCGTCAGCACTCCCAGCACCGCTGTCACCAGCACCGTAGCTTCACCCATTGTATCGTAGCCTCTGAAATCAAAAACAACACCGGTAACAAGATTGGCACTGCCGGTTTTTTCAGCAGCTCCTTCTATATACGGACCGGCCATGCGCAGGGATCCTGAACCGAAAACATCAAGAGTCTCAACTGATATCTTAAAAAAGTAAAATAATACAACAATCAGCAGTATGCTTGTGGCGATTGATACGTATCCCTGCATATCGGGTTTTGAATATGGCTCCTCGCGTGAGCTGTCGAGAACAACCGCTACCATAATGATAAGCGTTATCGTCTCAACAACTATCTGCACAATTGCCAGGTCGGGTGCTTTCAGCAGGAGGAAACATATTACCAGTCCGTATCCGACAATACCGCAGGCTATTACCGCTGAAAGCAGATCTTTCGCATGGATGGCATACAGCGCCCCCAGGATCATAAGTACGGTTATTATGGATAATGCAATTTCCATAAAGCTTTATTTATTTATATCAAAATCAGCAACATAATAATCAGTCCTGCACATACCCAGATGATATACCCTGAAAGCACACCCGTATGCGCTTCACTCAGCTGGTGACTCAACCAGAGAACAAATTGTTTCGACAGGTCATAGATATCAAACCACTTCTTTTCCGCTTTCCGGTACATCCAGGAGAAGAAACCGATTTCACTTATCGTCTTGTAGAATTCAGGAGTCGGATAACCAGCCTCATCCTGGATTTTCTCACCTCCGATAAAACTGTCCTCAGTCCTGAATTTCTTCAGACCGGTTGCTACGTATATTAGTATGCCGAGGATAATTGAAACCAGAACAAGCAGAGATACAAAGGACGAATTCCAGAATCCGGTAAACTGGAATTCACCTGATACCGGCATGAAAAGTTTTGGAACAATAAAGTTCGTGGCAAAAACTCCGAAGACAATACAGAATAGTGAAAGGATTACTAAGGGGACCCACATTAAGACAGGAACCTCCCTGACTTTCTCTAATTCTGTTTTACGGCGGCTGAGGAAGATCCCGCCAATGAGTTTAATAAAACTTGCAAGGGTAAGTGCGGATCCCAGAACTGCAAGTGCAAGCCAGAGGATCCAGAGCTTGTTCGGCAGATCTGATCCGATCCCAAAGTCAATGATGCCCTGGTAAATCATCCATTTTGAAGCAAAACCGTTTAAAGGAGGTACTCCTGAAATAGACATGGCAAAAATCAGGGAAGCGAAGAAAGTTAATGGCATTGCCCTGGAAAGGCCTCCCAGTTCATCGATGTCTGTTTTATTGGTCCTGAATTCAATACATCCGGCCGAAAGTAACAATCCGCTCTTATACATCGCATGGTTAATCATATGGAATAAGCCTGCAGCTATGCCTATTGGTGAACCAAGACCCAAACCAAGAATCATGTACCCTACCTGCGAAACTGCATGAAAACCAAGAAGACGTTTATAATTATGCTGTATAAGGGCCATCATTACGGCACTGATGATTGTTACCACACCAATCGTCAGAAGAAGAAGAGTCAGCCATTTGTTAAGAATGAACATTCCCGAGGTCAGTCTTGCAAGGAAATATATCCCAAGCAGTTTATCAAGCGATGCCGGTAACAGTGCGGATGATGATGCCGGAGCCTCCTGCGCATAATCCGGGACCCATGTATGGAAGGGGAAAGCGCCTGCTTTTGTGAAACTGCCAACCAACAGGGCCAGAAATGCGGTTACTGTCAGAACATTATCGGTGGGCAATGCTGTATTGCTTATTTCAAGTGAACCTGTTAACCGCCATATCAATGCGATGCCAATCAGCATTATCGAATCTGAAGCACCGATCAGTATCAGGGTCTTTTTTGCTGTGGCAGAACTCCCTTCATTGTTCCCCGGGATCAGTTTATAGAGTGTTATTCCAAGAATTCCCCAGAATGTAATAAAAAGCAAAAGATTATCAGACAAAACAGCACCATATGAGCACCCGATAGTTATCAGGAAATAGGGGTAATAATTCCTGGCTCTGCCTTCTTTGATGTAAACCAGCGAATACAGGAGAATAAGGACAGAAAACAAGCTGACAAACAATGTTATAAGCCGGGTAAGATTGTCAGCATTAAATAGTGCATACCTTTCAATGTCCGTTAATAAGTCAATCCCGAAGACTGAAATAGCAGACCCGCCTGTTAATTCATCAAGGGTACCTGGCTGAAAATCCTGACTGAAGATCAGTACTGAAAAATAACCGGCCACTATGCTGACCAGAAGGGCAATGATACCTTTGAAAGTCCTTAGTTTGTCGGGAACAAAGAAGAGTAGCAAACCGGCCGCTAGCGGCAAGAGAATTATGCTGGCAATTTCTTTCATTTGTTACTATT
>CAWHGX010000020.1:0-10634 GCA_963828775.1 uncultured Bacteroidales bacterium
CCAATTATGTTTATGAAACTTATACCTTTGTTTTTCAATATATTACGGAATGCCAACCTTATACTTTTAAAAATCATTTTAAAGACTGTTTATATAGTATTATGAGCAGTTAATTATCTTTTATCCATTCTTTTTCATTTTTATCTTATCATTATTACTAATATTTTAAGCTCCCCCTTGGGGGGTCGGGGGGTATGTTATTCATATCTCAGTGCCTCTACCGGATTTCGTGTTGCCGCCCGCCAGCTTTGCCAGCTTACCGTTAATAATGCAATACCCACAGCGATCAATCCTGCGAGTGCAAATATCCACCAGCTAAGCGTGGTTTTGTAAGCAAAACCATGCAGATACTTTTTCATTATAAAATATGACAGAGGAACTGCTATAATATATGCGATCATGATCCATCTTAAAATACTCCAGTTGAGAATTCTTATAATATCTGTGATTTTTGCTCCGTGCACTTTTCTTACGCCGATCTCTTTTGTCTTTTGCCGTGAGATAAAATGGATAATACCAAATGTTCCAAGGCATGAAAGGATTATTGATATTATAGCAAATACACGTATGATAAAAGCCGAATGTATTTCAGATTTGTAAAGTGTATCAAGCCATTCATCATAAAAGTGATATTCAAAGAGAAACTCAGGACACTCTTCATTCCATACTTTTTTAATGTAATCCATTGTCCCGGAATAATCACCCGGCAGTATCCTGCAGGTCAAATAGTTTATCCCAAAATGATCAGAACATTCGAATACGGTAGGTGATACCGGCTGGTTAAGCTTTTCGACATTAATATCCTTTATCACACCAACAACATTAAGAGAATTTTTTTCCAATTCAGATGGACTTGCACGTCCGAATGCCTGTTCAGGAGTGGGGATACCTTTTAATACTTTGCCTTCAATTGACTCCCACCCGGTAAGTCTGAATGCCGATTCATTTATGATCACCGACTTCTTCCAGTCTCTTTCTTCGAAGCCCCTTCCCTGCAGGAATTCAGCGTCATAAACCTTAAAAAAGTCGGGATCTACGGTAAAACTCGGGAGACTGCCTTCGTAGCCATATTTCTCACGGGGTTCATTCCACATGTTCCAGAGAGCCACCTCCCCCGGGATACCATGCGAAACTGCACATGCTTTTATATACGGATTGTTCAGCAATTTTTCTTTTATTACCGGAAGCCTGTCCTTTGTTTCCCATGGAACCTTAACATTGACAAGCTGCTCCTTTGTAAATCCCAGATCCTTGTTGGTTAAAAGATTGTTCTGACGGGTCATAACAACCAGGGAAACAATCATTACGATTGAAATTAAATACTGAATTACGGACAGACCGCTTTTCATTTGCAGTTTCCCCTTTATTCCGGAATTGCCGAATAATGAAGCAGGTTTAAACCTCGGAGACAATAAAAGCGGGATAAAAGCCTGCCAGAACAGCAACTATCAGCACTCCGGGAATGACCAGCAGAATATTCGGGAAACGCAGTGCGGTCAGTACCGGAAAATCCTTTTGGATCAGCGAAGAGAACGGAACTTCCAGGAGAAGTGATAAATAAATCCCAAGTAAAAATGCAATAAAACATACTATAATAGCTTCGAAAATAAATTGTCTGAATATTTCCTTTCTCCCGGCACCAGTCACCTTTTTGATGCCAATCTCTTTTATCCGGCTCAGATGGTTGGATGTAAACAGGATTACAAAGTTTAAGATTGAAATGACAAGAATTAATATTGTTACTGTACTGAAAAGTAAAATTGACTTAAGATTGGCATGAAGTGTAGCGCTTGAATTGTCTAAAGTTAATGGGCTGAAATAGGATTTTTTAAACGGCAGCAGTTTAAAGGGTTGTTTCATATAATGATCCTGTGAATAATCCTGCGTGATCATCTCCTCAAGCCTGACAGGATCACTTTTTTCGTTCAGCAGGAAGAAAATAACGTGAATAGTAGATACCTCTTCTCCATTCTCCCCCAAGATCATTCACATTTTCCCAGGTTATGACAGCCTGTGCCTGAATGCTGGAATTCACAGGAAGGTCATCATATACCGCACTGATAATAAAGTCTTTCCTGTGCTGGATACTTATCGTTTTTCCCACAGGATCGGAATTTCCGAAAATAGTTCTGGCCAGGGATGAGCTGATTGCCAGACTGTTATTATCAGGAAGCGGTTCGTTCTTATTGCCGTTGCGGATGTTCAATGAAAATATTTTAAAAAAATCATTGTCTGTTTTGACAAGATTTGCTATTGCAAAAGGAGATTTTTCATGAACAACTTCTGCTGATCTGTTATCGTAACGGCATATCATTTCTATTTCAGGGTACCTATCTTTTAATTCCTGGATCTTGTCACCTCTGAATGTCGTAATTCCCTTTTCGGCACATAACCGATAAATCCTGTTGATTTCAGGGAACGATTTATCATAATCTGATTCGTTGAAAATATAGGAGGCAAGAAGTAATGCAACAGCCAGGCTGAAAGCAAATCCTGCAATTATTACAAATCCCGATACAGGATTCCTTATAAGATTTCTGATCGTGATTTTTAAATAATTTTTCATGATATATCTAATGTAAAGCCTCGATCCCGGATCACTTCGTTCTCGGGATTTCATTATTCGTATCTGAGTGCTTCAATCCCGATGCTTCGATCGGGATCTTCGCATTAGCTACTCATAGCGTAATGCTTCAACCGGATTCCTTGTCGCTGCCCTCAGACTTTGCCAGCTAACAGTTAAAAATGCAATTAAAACTGCTGACAGACCGGCAAGAGCAAAGATCCACCATCTCAGATCCGTCCTGTAGGCAAACCTTTCTAACCATTTAGAAAGAAGATAAATGGATGCCGGTACGGAAATAACTATCGATACCAGCACCCATTTAATAAAATCGGCATTCAGCATCACTAAGACCTCAGCTATTGAGGCACCATTGACCTTCCTGATCCCGATCTCTTTTTTCCTTTTTGAAATACTGATCAGGGAGATCCCGAATAAACCCATCACGGCAAGAATTGATGCGAGCGCAGAGAATGCACCAATTATCCTTGCGTGGTTACTTTCCTGTCCATAAAAGTTTTCTATATCATCGGTGAGATAACTGATTTCAAATATCTCATCGGGTGAAATTTGTGTATATAATTCTCTCAGTCTCTTTATAATTGCTTCATCGTTCTTCCCGTTTGTTTTTATAGCGATTAGTCCCATCCTGTCGGGATTCTGCTGAAGAATGACCATTGGCTGGATAAGAGTGTGAAGCGAATGGGCATGAAAATCCCTGACAATTCCCCTGATTCTGAAAGCCAGAAAATTATCTCCTGCTCTTACATTATGCAGTTTTGCGGAAGATTCATTAAACAGGACTTCAGGTGGTCCTGGCTTGTAGGGACCAAATGATGATCCTTCAATGACTTCAATACCAAGAAGTTCAATCATCCCCTCACCCATGATGAGGCCGTCGAACCTTTCTTTTTTGCCCTCTGGTGTTGCCAGATTTACAGGAAGATAATTGCCGAAAGGAGGGATAAAGGTGCCTCCGGCAGTGCTTTCAACACCCGGAATTTTTTCTACCTCATCACAAATTGCAGTGAAGCTTTTCTTTAATTCATCTGTGTTAAGCTGGGTCACCAGAACATTCTCAGGATTAATACCTGTATAGCCCGTCATTGAATATTTTATTTGTTTGGATACGGCAATTACCCCTGAAACAAGAATGATAAAGATTGTGAAATGGAGTACAAGGAATGAATAGTTCCATCTGTTCGATTTTGAATATTCTGAAGCCTTTCCTGAAAGTAACCTGACTACTGGAATCCGGGAATAATTATATCCGATCAGAAAGCCTGATAAAGTACCTGTAAATATTACAACCAATATCAGGAGCACCCACATAACAGGATTGTAAAAGATATCTGAGCTTAAGGTTTTATTCAGGGTAGTATCAATAAATGAGATCCCGGAATCGATGACGAAAGCGGCCGGAATAAGACTCAGGACCGCCACAAAATTTGCCTCCAGGATAATTTGTTTTCTTAAACTGTTTTTTGATGCCCCGAAGACTTTCCTGGTTCCAATTTCATGAAGTCTTTCTGATATTCCGGCCCGGGTCAGAAGAATATAATTGAGCGCGGATATTAATAAAACAAGAATGGAAATTGCCTCATAATATTTGAGCTCATTTGCATTGCCTACCCTCCAGAACCGTGCTCCGCCAAGGTTCTCTGATTTTAAATAGATATCACTTACCGGCTGGAGAGAGTATTCCAGGTCCTTTATATCTTCATTGTCCATCAGCTCTTTGTACTTTCCGATCTTGGCAGCAAGTGACTTCCTGTCAGCATTTTTATCAAGAACCACATAAGATAGAAATTCACTGTAGTCCCAGCCCAGACTGCTCCGGCTCTCATTCCCATAATCTCCCAGCGATTTCTGGAATTGCATATATAACTTTTCAGCCAGCTTAATATCTGCAATAAACATGGGATCCAGAGTTGAGTTCGGGGGGAAATCAGTATAGACACCCGATACAATCATATCCTGGATACTGTCGTTAAGTTTTACCGGCAGTACAGATCCCAATGGTGACAGATCACCGAAATATTTCCTGGCTGTTGTTTCGGAAATTGAAACATCACTTAGTGAATTTGCAGGCGTTCCTGAAATGAGCCGGATACCCAGTATCTTAAAAATAGAAGGATCAGAGAATGCGAAATTCCTGTCGCTTACCAGCTCCTTCTGCGGATTCCTCAGTTCAATGTTGTTCGTCTGATTAAACCTGAAGAAATCCTTTACTTCAGGAAATTCTTCTTTCATTTTTTCAGACAGGGGATATTGGGTGAGTGGTGACTGCCCGAACACTATCCGGCATAGATTCCTGTGATCGGGAATAAACCGGTCGAATGATGTTTCGTGAAGTATCAATGCAAGCAGAAGTATTATGCACCCAAGCCCTATTCCCAATCCAAAAATACTTATGAATGACTGAACCTTATTCCGTGTTATGCTTCTTAAGGCATTTTTAAGATTTGAAATCATCATGGACTTCATTTTTTATTAATACATGCTATTAGTATGCCAAATATATAACAGCCTGATAGACATTTATTTAAATATTAATAGCATTATACAGAGTAAATATATTTTACATTTATACGTAAAATATTTTTACGCTTTTTTAGCTTTGTTTATTTAAAAGGTTAACTTAACCACGGAATCCAACAGCTATGAAAGGAATGAAAATTACATAAGCAAAAAGATCAATAATTGATTATTAAAATGCCCCTTAATAACGGAAACATCCTGGTTGTTGACGATAACAAAAGCATCCTGAGTGCCCTGGAGATCCTTCTTACACCGGTATTCGGGGATATCACTTCCATTGCAAATCCAAATCAGATACCATCGGAGCTGAAAAAAAGGAATTTTGATCTTGTCATTCTTGATATGAACTTCAAGGCTGGAATAAATACCGGGAATGAAGGTATTTTCTGGCTGAACAAGATCAGGGAAACAAATCCTGACGTTTCTGTTGTAATGATCACTGCCTATGGTGATATTGATATAGCGGTGAAGGCACTGAAAGCCGGTGCATGTGATTTCGTTCTGAAACCATGGGATAATGAGAAACTGCTGGCCACTATCAGGCTGGCATTGCAGCTGAGCCTATCTAAAAGGGAGGTAAAAGTGCTTAAAGAGAGGGAGGATGAGCTGAAAAAGGAAATTAACAGGGAACACAGACACATTATCGGATCATCACCACAGATTATTGGTGTAATGAACCTTGTCAGAAAAGTCGCAAAAACTGATGCAAATGTTTTGATAACCGGTGAAAACGGAACCGGAAAGGAGCTTATAGCCCAGGAGATCCATCGCTTGTCTTCAAGGTCTAAAGAGGTGCTTGTAACTGTTGATGTGGGATCGCTGACCGAAACACTTTTCGAGAGCGAGCTATTCGGACATGTGAAAGGTTCCTTTACCGATGCCCACGAAAACCGGCAGGGGAAATTTGAATTGGCCAACAAAGGCACTCTCTTCCTTGATGAAATAGGCAATCTGTCGTTTCATCTTCAGGCCAAGCTGCTTTCTGCAATAGAAAACCGCCAGATCACCCGCATAGGATCGAATCAAACTGTTCCCACTGACATCAGGCTGATCTGTGCCACCAACAGGAACCTGGAGAATATGGTAAATGAGGGACTTTTCAGGGAAGACCTCCTTTACAGGATTAATACCATCCAGATCGAATTGCCACCTCTGAGGGACAGGGGAAATGATATAATAATTCTGGCTGATTTCTTCCTGAAGAAATATACCTATAAATATAACAAGCCTGCCATTAAACTCAACAGACAGGCTGTTGATAAGCTTCTTCATTATTCATGGCCTGGGAATATCCGCGAACTTCAGCACACTATCGAAAAAGCTTTGATCCTTAGCGATTCATCAGTTTTGAAGCCGGAGGATTTATACCTTAAACCGGCATCTTCGTTTACCGGCAGTAATTCATTCGCTACCCTCGATGAAATGGAACAGGTTATGATCCGGCAGGCACTTGAAAACAATAATGGCAATTTCACTGCAGCTGCAGAACAGCTTGGAATAACACGGCAAACCTTGTACAACAGGTTAAAAAACCAGAAATATGATAAGTAAAAACCTATATATTAATCTATTATTAAGAGTCTTGTTAATAGTGGCTCTTTCTGTTCTCCTTGGATTTCTGCTAAATGCGGATAATTCCCTGCGGATCTCCATCATCTGTTTTCTGGCAATCGTGATACTTACGGTCAACCTGATCTATTTTCTGAATTCCATCAACAGGAAAATAAGATACTTCTTTGACTCGGTCAGAAACGATGATTCCAACCTGTTCTTTCCCGTTGAGGAGAAAAATAAAACAGTTAAGGAGATATACAGGAGTATGAACAGGGTTAACGGGCAGATCCAGAAACTGAAAATAGAAAACAGGAACCAGGAACAGAACTTCCGTATTTTAATCGAAAATCTCGCTGTGGGGATAATAACCTTTGACAACAATGGATTTGTCCTGCATTCCAATACATCTGCAAGAAAGCTCCTTCAGACTGATGTACTGACACATGTTAAACAAATTGAACGGATCGACAAAAGATTATTTCAGGCAATCAACAGCATAAAACCCTCTGAAAGACATCTTGTGCCTCTTGGCACTGAAAGAGGAGAGATACAGCTTTCCCTGAAGGCTGAATCGTTCAGAACGACCAATAATGAGCTGGTAATTCTCTCAATCCAGGATATTAAGAATGAGCTGGATGAAAAGGAGGTCCAATCGTGGATGAAGCTTATACGTATCCTGATGCATGAGATTATGAATTCCATAACTCCCATAACATCCCTTTCAGAGAGTCTTTCGAATATTTACAGCAAGGATGGACAGCCTGTGTTACCCGGACAGGTCACAACCAAAACCATATCCACCACCTTGCAGGGATTAAATGTTATTAAAGACCAGGGGAAAGGGCTTATGTCATTTGTGGAGTCATACAGGAAGCTGACAAGGATACCGGAGCCTGAGAGGCAGCTGTTCAGGGTGTCAGATCTGTTCAGCCGTCTGCAGGTTCTTTATAGCTCCTACAGGAGGGATAAAGGAATTGAAATATCTTTTTCCCTTAAAGATCCTGATCTTGAAATTTATGCGGATCAGAATCTGGTTTCGCAGGTACTGATCAATCTTGTCAAAAACGCTCTCGAAGCTCTTGAAAATACTCCGGGTGGCAGGATTTTGATCAGGGCAGACATTGGTAATGATATGCATCCTGAAATATGTGTTATTGATAATGGCCCGGGTATACCTGAGGAAAACCTTGATGAAATATTTGTTCCATTTTTTACGACAAGAAGAAGCGGATCAGGCATTGGTCTCAGTATTTCCAGGCAGATCATGAGAGTGCATGGCGGGAACCTGAAAGTCAGGTCGGTTCCCGGAAAAGAAACGATATTCTGTCTCAGCTTTTAGTCGTACTTTATTGCTTTTACGGGAGCGATCCTGCTTATAAGCTGTGAAGGTACAAGGAGCATCAGGATAATGGCGGCCATAGTCCCGGCATTCAGCAGCAGAATATGTGAAAGCTCAAGATTGACCGGCACAGTTTTAATATAATATGAAGTCGGATCAAGCGTGATCAATCCTGTACTAAGCTGAAAAAAAGCAAGGCCGATACCTATAATATTCCCCCAGAATAATCCTTTGGCAATAAGGTAAGCTGCCTGGTAAAGGAATACTTTCCTGATGGTTGAATTTTCTGATCCGAGGGCTTTGAAAATCCCTATCATATTTGTCTTTTCAAGTATAAGGATCAGCAGTCCGGATATCATATTGAAACCGGCCACCAGGAGCATGAGAGTAATGATTATTATGACATTCAAATCCTGAAAATTAAGCCAGTCGAAAATCTGCGGATATCTTAACCTTATATTTGTGACCTTAAATTTTGTTTCATCCTCCAGAAGCCTGTATCCGACTGCATCCCTGACAGCCATATGCATCTCGTCGAGCTTGTCGAAATCATCTATGAATATTTCAAATCCGCTTACCTGGTCATCTGTCCATCCATTCAATCGTTTGATGTGGCCGATGTCACAATAAACATACATCTTGTCAAACTCCTCAAGACTTGTTTCATAGATTCCGCTGATCGTGAATTTTCTGCTTCTCGGCGGATCCTGTACAAAATACATAGCGAAGGAATCTCCTGTTTTCAGTCTGAGCATGTCAGATATCTTTTTTGAAATTATCACTTCATTGGTCCGACCTGTATCGGTAACAGTAAAAACAGAACCCTCAATGAGATTGGTTTTAAAGAATCTCCAGTCAAAATCGCTTCCGACTCCCTTCAGTACGACCCCCTGGAACACCTCAGCTGTTTTGATGATACCGGCCTTTGTTGCGAACACCTGGATATGCTTTATCCCGGGTATCTGTTTTATCTTCGGGATGAATGACTGTGTGTCGCTTATCGGGATTGTCTCAAGAGAATAGTTGGAATCAAAATTAAGTACCTGGATATTTGATCCGAATCCGACGATCTTGTCTCTTATCTGTTGCTTAAAACCCGTAAGTACCGAAACAGCTATTATCATCACAGCCAGACCCAGTGCAATACCTATCACCGCTATAACATTAACAGGCCGCGAAAATGAAGTTCCTTCACGCCGCCCCTTTATGAGCCTCTGAGCTATGAAATATGGTAAATTCATTAAAAAATTATAAGGTCAAAATTAACAAATTCTGCTTACATCGCCCCCAATCCCCTGATTGGAGCTGTTATTAAGTCCCCTTCAGGGGATTTAGGGGCAGTTGCAGAGAAGACACAGAGAACCACAGAGTTATGATTTAACTGAAAAATATCTTAGATTTACGGTTATAATACCACTTTATGAAAAAGATATTTATCACAATTGGCTTTTTGGCGCCTATCGTTTTTTATATTGCATGCTCTGCCATAAAAAAAATTCCAACACCAGGCGCATGGCAGATTGATCGGTATAAGAACTTGATTGAAGGCAAATCAGTTGCCATCGTCGCCAATCAAACCTCAATGGTCGGTAAAACTCATCTTGTCGACACTTTGTTAAATATCGGGATTAAGATACAGACAATTTTTGCTCCTGAACATGGTTTCAGGGATCTTGCTGATGCAGGTGATGAGATCCGGGACGGGATAGATCGTGAAACAGGAGTTCAGATTATAAGCCTTTATGGCGCGCACCTTAAACCAACGCCGGAAGTTCTTAAAGACATCGATATCGTTTTGTTTGATATTCAGGATGTCGGTGTCAAGGTTCTATACATATATTTCGACACTCCATTACGTTCTTGAGGCCTGCGCTGAAAACGGGGTAAAATGCATCGTGCTTGACAGGCCCGACCCAAATGGATTTTATTGCGATGGCAACATTGCAGATACGGCCTACAGATCGTTTGTTGCGATGCATCCGGTGCCAGTGGTTCATGGAATGACAGTTGGTGAATATGCTCAAATGCTAAACGGCGAAGGATGGCTGAAGAATAGTATAAAATGCGATCTCACGGTGATTAAGTGTAAAGACTACACTCATAAAGCGATGTACGAATTGTCTGTCAGACCATCACCCAATCTGCCGAACCAGAATTCCATATATCTGTACCCTTCTATTTGCTGGTTTGAAGGCACGAATATTTCACTGGGAAGGGGTACTCCTTTCCCTTTCCAGGTTTACGGATCACCAGAATTGCCCGATAAAGGATTCAGCTTTATACCTGAAAGTGTACCCGGCGCAAAAAATCCGCCCCTTCTCGGAAAGAAGTGTTATGGGACCCATTTACGCAATGCCATTAAAGACAAGCTTGTACCTTCTCCCCGGATAAATCTTGAATGGCTGATCGACGCTTACCTAAACTATCCGGACAAAAATAATTTCTTCACTTCCTATTTTGATGTGCTTGCTGCCGGGCCCACTCTCAGGGAGCAGATTCAGAAAGGTATGAGCGCTGAGGAAATAAGATCCTCCTGGAAGGAGGGACTTGCTGAAATTCGGGAAGATAAGGGAGAAATATCTGCTCTATAAATAAATGTCTTGCAGTCTTGCAGTCATACCTTGATGCCGTTACGCC
>CAWHGX010000021.1:0-6137 GCA_963828775.1 uncultured Bacteroidales bacterium
CTCTGACTGGTGAATGCTGGGTCCTGGGTGCTGGGTGCTGGGTGCTGGGTGCTGGGTGCTTGAGTTATTTAAGGGATCCGGTAAAACAAATTCAGGCATAATTGGTTTATATATAAACATGTTTATTAATTTTGGACCGGCTTAAATTACAGAGGTTTGATCAGGGTGAATAAAATAAAAGCATTTACATTGCTGATAGCATGGTCGGTGATATTTGCCCACAGCATTATTCCTCATAACCATCATAACGACGAATTTAAAGCCTGCCATAACCTTGTTCATGCAATAGATCTCGCCGGGAATTTGCAGGATAAAACTGCCAGGTTGGATAGCCTGCCCGATAAAGAAACTGTATGTCATTATTCAGGGTTTGTTTTTTATCAGCTGAACACCGACACCATAATTATCAGTACAGGGAAAACTTCTTTCCCGGCCATCATCAGGATTACCGGTTCCATTAACGACCAAAACTCCTTAATATTTGTTTCCGATCCCCATCTCGGGAAATCGGCATTAAGGGCTCCTCCCCTTTCATAATACATTTTAATCAGGCCTATGCAGGCTGAAAGGATAGTCAGTTAACTGATTATCTATTATTTACTTTTATTTATCAGACAATGAAAAAAATATTGATATTTACTATAGCTGTACTTCCTCTGTTTTTTTACAATTGCGGCTCCAATTCAGATCAAAAAGAATCGTCCACGCCGGAAGTGGTTAAATCTGACACCAATGAAATTGGATCAGAACCTGATCACACAGTCCTGATTGTGAAAAAACAAAATTTTGCCTTTGGCATCCGTACAGGCGGCCGTATTATGGTCGACAGCAAAGATGTTGAGATAGTCACTGCAAAATCTTCGGGAATTGTTAAATTCAGTGATCATTTCCTCTTTCCCGGTGTTAAAGTGAGCAAAACGCAAAAGCTTTTTGCTCTCTCGGGTCAGCAGCTTGCTGATGACAATACTGATCTGAGATTGATGCAGATGAAGGCAGATCTGGAAAAAGCCTCTGCGAATTATGACAGGGCAAAATCACTGATTGCCGACAGGATAATTACTCAGGAACATTTTCTTGAAGCAAAAAATGAATACGAAAAGATCCTGAATGAATACAATATTCTGAACAGTACTTATGGAAGCTCAGGCAATATTGTCTCATCGCCTGTTGATGGGTATATCAGGGAAATATTTGTAACTGAAGGTCAAATGATTACAACAGGTCAACCGCTTGCTTCAATTGTAATTGAACATAATCTTGTTCTAAAGGCTGACTTATCACCTGAACATATGGATTTAATCCCATCTGTCGAAAAGGCCAATTTTAAAGTAGGATACAGCGAAAAAGTCTTCAAAACCTCTGAAATGAACGGAAGGCGAATCTCTTATGGGAAAAGTACCGGAGATAATTCATTTTTCATCCCTGTCTATTTCAGAATTGATTATGATCCGGAACTTATCGACGGTACTTTTGCCGAAGTATATCTTATCGGGAAAGAGACAAATGATGTTTTAGTTGTACCAAACAGCGCCCTGATGGAAGAGTATGGCAAGCTTTATGTTTTTGTTGAGGACGAAGATGGTGATTTTCTGAAGAGATATATCACTGCGGGAAATAATGACGGTGAATCTACCGAGGTTGTTGAAGGACTGGCTGAAAATGAAACTATTGTTGCAACCGGTACCTACAATATAAAGCTCTCCCAGATGGGGAACAGTGCTCCAGCTCATACACACAACCATTAACAGGTCAAAGTCATGCTGGATAAAATCACTGCTTTCTCGCTTAAAAACAGGCTGATAATCCTGATTGGTGCTTTTCTGATACTGATCACCGGTATATTTGTAATCAGCAGGATTGATATTGACATATTCCCTGAGCTCACTGCTCCGACTGTTGTAATAATGACAGAAGCTCATGGCATGGCCCCTGAAGAAGTTGAAAGACTGGTTTCCTTTCCGATTGAAACCACAGTCAACGGATCGACAGGGATCAGGAGGGTAAGGTCAAATTCCTCAATGGGATTTTCAATTGTCTGGGTTGAATTTGAATGGGGAACGGATATCTACAAAGCCCGGCAAACGGTTTCGGAACGTCTCTACCAGGTCAGGGAAATGCTGCCCGAGGGAGTCGATCAGCCGGTTATTGCCCCACAGACCTCGCTTCTGGGAGAAATGATGATCATCGCAATGGAATCGGACTCAGTGAGCCAGATGGACCTGAGAACTCTTGCCGACTGGAGTGTCACTCCCCGTTTATTGTCAATTCCCGGAGTGGCCCAGGTCAACACTATCGGAGGGGAATCAAAAGAATACCAGATACTTGCTGATCCCTATAAAATGAATTTTGCCGGAGTAAGCATCAATGAGCTCGCTTCGGCCAGCGAAAATATGAATATCAACACATCCGGGGGATTTATCAACGAATACGGCAATAAATATATAATCAGGGGAATTGCCCGGACAAACAATCTTCCGGAAATTGCTGGTTCCCTGATAAAAATAGTTGACGGCAACCCTGTGAGAATAGGTGATGTGGCTGATGTCGTTATCGGGCATACTCCTCCTATCGGAACCGGTTCGTACAGGGGCAGGGATGCTGTTCTTGTTACCATCACCAAACAACCTGATGCAAATACGGTTAAGCTGACCAAAAGAGTAAATGACGCAATAGTTGAAATCAAATCCAATATCGGACCTTCAGTAGATTTTCATACCGACATTTATAATCAGGCCTCATTTATTAACACCTCGGTCAATAATGTGTTAAAGGCTTTGCTTGAGGGAGGATTCTTTGTGATCATTGTTCTCTTCTTTTTCCTGCTGAATTACAGGACAACATTTATTTCTCTTATGGCAATTCCGCTGTCGCTTGTTGTAACAGTGATAACACTTAAAGCTCTTGGCTATACAATCAATACAATGAGCCTCGGAGGCATGGCCATTGCAATAGGATCGCTGGTTGATGATGCAATTATTTATGTCGAGAATATATATAAAAAGCTCAGGAAAAATGTCATAAAATCTCCCGAAAAGAAAGAAGCTGTAATGACGGTGGTCCTTAATGCATCTTCGGAGATGAGATCATCTATTCTCAATGCAACTATAATAATCATAATAACATTCCTGCCTCTTTTCCTGCTCGAAGGCTTTGAAGGAAGGATGCTTAAGCCTCTGGGCATAACATTTATTGTTTCGTTGTTTGCTTCCCTGATTGTAGCAATAACAATCACTCCTGTCCTTTGCAGCTATCTCCTCGGCGACGAACAGAAACTGCTTAAAAAGGTAAATGGCACATGGACAGAAAACAAACTGAGCAATCTTTACCGGAAGGTCCTCAATTTCACTCTCAGCAAGAATTCCCTGATAATCGGCATTACCGGTTTCCTGCTGGTTGCAGCCATAATCCTTCTGACTACTGCAGGATCAGCTTTTTTACCATCCTTCAATGAGGGAGCACTAACTGTAAATATAGGAACGATGCCGGGCATTTCGCTCAGCGAATCAGCAAAGACCGGGAAAGAGGCTGAAATTATCCTTCTCCGGATACCGGAAGTAAAGTCCGTATCGAGGAAAACCGGCCGTGCTGAACTGGCCGAACATTCCTTCGGAGAAAGTGTCTCGGAACTTGATGTACCGTTTGAACTTAAAGACAGAAGCAGGGAGGAATTTTTTGAAGATGTCAGAGACCGGCTAAATACATTGCCAGGGGCAAACATTGAGGTAGGTCAGCCGGTTACACACCGTATCGATAATATGCTTTCAGGCACAAAAGCAAATATTGCCATTAAATTGTTCGGGGATGATCTGAATGACCTTTACAGGATCGCCAATGAGATAAAAGCCGACATATCAGACATTGAAGGGATTGGCGATCTGAATGTTGAGCAGCTGGTGGAAACACCCCAGATCAAAATAAAGCCCAGGAGAGAAATGCTTACCAGGTTCGGGATACCCGTGAATGATTTCAACTCTTTCATATCTTACGCGTTAAGTGGTCAGAAGGTCTCTGATGTTTATGAAGATGAAAAACGTTTCCCGATGGTTTTGAGGTATAATGATGAGACCAGGGGGACAATTGCAGGAATTAAAACAGCAATGATCGATACTCACGACGGAAGGAAAGTCCCTTTGTCATTCGTGGCAGATATAGAGTCTTCATCGGGACCCGATGCGATAAACCGTGAAAATGTCAGGAGAAAGATAGTAATTTCGGTAAATACAGCCGGAAATGATGTCGGGACTGTAGTTAGTGAGATAAGGAAAAGGATAAATGCCACAATTGTCCTGCCCGAAAATTACAATATTGAATATGGCGGGCAGTTTGAAAGTGCCAATACTGCAACACGCCGGCTTATTTTTGCTTCAATTGCCGCAATTCTGTTAATCTTCCTGTTATTATACCAGGAGTTCCGCGACAGCTCCCTGGCGTGGATAATCCTGCTGAACCTGCCTCTGGCACTTATCGGTGGAGTTTTTGCCATAAAGCTCTCTTCAAATGTGATAAGCATTCCATCGATAATAGGATTCATCACACTTTTCGGAATAGCCACACGTAACGGTATTCTTCTGATAAGCAGATATATTCATCTGGAAGGAACCGGTATCAGCCTCAGGGAAAGTATCATTACAGGATCGGTCGACAGGCTGAATCCGATCCTGATGACAGCACTGACTGCTGCACTTGCGCTTATTCCGCTGGCAGTCGGAGGCGATAAACCCGGAAATGAGATCCAGAGCCCCATGGCGATAGTAATCCTGGGAGGACTGCTTAGTTCCACATTGCTAAACCTTATTGTAGTACCTACCGTATTTTTAGTTCTCCGGAGCAACAGGGACAGGAAAATATCCGGACAGGTCAGGAGCAAATCAAAGAATTGAATGAACAAAGTATTTATGGTCAAAAAGAGAATAATGAAAAAACGGTTATCATTAATAATCATAATGCTGACATGCAGTATGGGGTTGTCAGGACAGGGAATCACTGAATACCTGAACATTGTGGCCGGGAATAATCCCGATATCATTGCCTATGGAAAGCTTTTGGAAGCCAGAAAACTTGAGGCCAGGACAGGCATTGCACCTCCGGATCCCTTTGTAACATATGGCTATATGCCGGAGAGGACAGACAGGATCCTTACCAAAACAACCTGGTCGGTCACACAATCATTTTCTTTTCCGACAAAATATATAACCCAAAACAGGATCAGTAAAGACAAAATTATCCTTGCCGAGCAGGAATTCGAACTTGTCAGGCTTAATATTCTCTTGAATGCCAAGCTTTTATTGTATGATCTGATATTTAATCAGAAGACTCTTGAAATACTTGGTCAGAGAAAAGAGTTATACGACAGGTTGAAAGCAGGATGGAAAAAAATGCTTGATGCCGGTGAAACTACCATTCTTGATTATAATAAAATACTCTATGAGTTTTCTGCACTTTATCTCAGGATCAGCAGGACAGAAACTGAAATTTCCATACTAAAGGAAAAACTGCTTTACATGAGCGGAAACAAATCAGGACCACCTGTAGTGTCAGAATATCCCGGCATTCCCGATTCTGATCTTGAGAAGATCCTGACAGAAAAAAGCATGATCCATCCTTCATTCCTTCTGCCTGAATCGGAGTACAGGATCAGCCTCGGAGAAGCAAAGCTAAGCAGATCCGGAAGCCTGCCTGAATTTCAGGCAGGTTACGCGTCTGAAATTGTCCCGGGCGAATCATTCACCGGACCGGTTGCAGGTATAACGATCCCTATCTGGTCAAATTCAAAAAAGATCAAGACTGCGAATGCCATGGCTGATCATCAGGCTGCTGCCAGGGATGCAAAATTGCTTGAGCTGAAAACCCAGGCAAGAAGCCAATATGAGAATATGACATCACTAAGGATAAGCATATCAGAAATCAGGGAGCTGATTATCTCAGGCCAGGGCAACCGGTATCTTGAACTGGCTCTGTCGAGCGGAGAAATATCGCTTACTGATTATTTTCTGTACCTTGAGACCTCATTCCAGACAGAGGACAGATTATTAGAGCTGGAATATGAATATAACAGACTGGCGGCCGGTCTGTACGATCATGAGCTTCTGAATCAGCCGGCCCGATAACGGAATGATTGAAATTATCAGAACGGAGGA
>CAWHGX010000022.1:0-67617 GCA_963828775.1 uncultured Bacteroidales bacterium
ACTCAAGGCATTGATTAGTTACATATCCTTTATATAAAACTCTTAATACACTTTCGAATAAAGAATTCTGTGGAAACAGATAACTTTCATCCAAGCAAATCGACCATTGGTCAAAACACTATTTTATTAATTTAGGCTGCACCTTATGTATAAAAACCTGCGCATCACTTTGATTATATGATCATTAAAATCATTAATCAGAAAGAATTGTTGAATTTCCATAAATCCATTTGTAAATTTTATCAACACTTTGACAAAAGAACAAAAACAATTGACGAATGGGAATATTTCATTGATGAATATATTAATTTCACAAACAAACAGTGTATTAATGCTCATATTTGCAGGTTACATGTGGATTAATCGTTTGATGGCAACACTCAGAATTACTAATTTTATGATCGGATTTATTATATCCGGTTGATGGAAAAGCCAAATGTTAAATATAAAAACGAAATAATTAATAATCAATCCATTAAGGCAGGTATTGGAGATAAGAGTGATCCAATGGATGAGAATCAGAATAATCCTGTTTTTGACAGTCTCCTGGCTGAGGGTGGCGAGAATTTTTATCATTACATAACCTGGCTGGGGCTGTCTAAAGATCCAAATCTGATGATATTGTCATCAATACACCATTATTATTATGATTTCAATGATCTTAAAGGTGTTAAAACACTTATAAACCTTAAGAAGCTCAACCAGATCAATCATATTGATACTTTTCTGAACAATGTTATCCGGGTGCTCCCTCCAAAAGCAAAATTTGTTGGATGTTTTTTAGACAATAAAATCCGAAGCGGAATATCTGTACCCTTTTACCGGTCATTCAGAATCCTGAACAGACTGATCAATATGGTAGATTCCAGGACCGACAGGTTTATGTCAAGAAAAGACGTGATCAGACTCCTGGAATCTCATAATTTCGGAATTGTCGATATGACTGAAATAAGCAATATAACATATTTCTGCGCGGAGAATCAAAAGAAATCCACGTAGAACGTAGAATTATTATCCCACCCGGAATATCCATTGCTCCGTTGCCGCAGAAAGCTGTGCATTCGATTCTTTTTCCAGTCCCCTGTTTGGGAGATTCAGCATAGTATTATGGCAAATCAGGTTTTTTTATCTAAATAATTAAGCCATCTGTCAAAATAAAAATAGCTTGTACAAAAGGTATGTCAGACTTAAATTTCAGAATTACTAATTTGATTATCAGCGTTTTGTTCTCCCAAAATCCTGATCTCTGATCAAAACCTTCAAATTTCCTGATAAATTAAGTCCTCTATTTGACGTATACCATTATTCTTTATTCCAACAGCAATCCCGGGTGGATATTCATCTGAAATCATAAGACGAATGAATTAAAATAATGTCGGATTTGCCCATCGGTCCGGAATCAGCTACTTGACAACCACATCCATTGTCAATACTTTTACCTCGTTATCAAAACATAAAAAAATGGAACATATTTCAGTTTTGGACGGGACTATTAGCAATGACAAATTCCCCGGACTAAATTTCAGTGATAATAAGTTCTCAAATGAAAAAACCGGAACAAATCCTGTTGTCGAACATATTCTCTCCGAAGGAGGTGACGATTTCTTCCGTTACCTTAACTGGATAGGACTTGCAAAAGAACCGAATCTGATGGTTCTCTCCTCGATGCACCATTACTATTATGACCATGACGATTTGATTGGAATCAGAACTCTTATCAATCTGAAAACACTTAATCAGGTCAGGCATCTTGAAAGCTTTCTGCACACGCTTTTCAGGATATTACCCTCCAAAGCTTATTTTGTCGGCTGTTTCAAGAACAGTAATCAGAAAGGAATATCATTTCATCAGCCAGCCCGGTTTTTCAACGGGCTTATCAATATATTTGACTCCAGGACCGACCGGAGCCTGTCAAAAAAGAGTGTGACAAAACTACTGGAAGAGAAAAACTTTAAAGTAATTGACATGTCAGATATTAACGGGATTACCTATTTTTGGACCCAGAATATCAGAAGTCAGTGTGAATAACTTCAGTTATTTATCTTGTTTTTCTCCATAAATGAGAATAAAAAAAAAATTGTTGGTTTTTGATAAGATATTTGTCAAAATAAACTACCATATTGTCAGTTTATAGATTATGGATGTTTTCAATACACTGATCCGTCTTAAAATAATTCCGTTTCTTGAGAGATGGAACCTTATTAATATTATCCTGGGGCTAATTGATATCCTTTCCATAGCTTTTGCATTCCAGATTGCATTTTTGCTTAATTACTACGGGGAAGGCGATTTCTTCTTCTTTGAAAGACAAGACCTGACTTATATCTTTCTGGCAATACTGCCGATCTGGTTAATTACCCTTTATATTATTAATGCAACTGAGATACCCAGAACAAAAAGATACCGGACTCTCCTGTTTGAGTATCTTCAATCGGTTGCAGCAGTCACATTAATACTGCTCTTAATATACTTCGTTTTTAAGTTAGCGTACATTTCCAGGTTGTTTCTTATTGAATTTACTTTTCTTGGATTCCTTTTCCTGTTTTTTGTCAGGATCCTTGAGTACAAGGTATTTAAAATATACCGGTCAAAGGGTTTTAATTATGTTAATATTATATTGATTGCAGATGACTCGTCCATAGAATTCATTGAAGATCTTCGCTTAAACAGGGACTGGGGCTACCGGATAACCTTTGTCTTTTCCAGCTCCGATCAAATAATCGAAAGGTATGGCAGGATCTATAAAATACTTCCCGAGAGAACGAAGATGGTACTTCATGACCTGATGGAGGTAGATACTATCGATGAAGTGATTTATTTCAAAAAGGAAATAAGCCCGTCTGAGGTCAGGAAAGCTATCAGATCGTGCGAAGAACTGGGCGTGGTGTTCAGGCTTAAGTACCGGGATATCCAGTTAAACCTTACGAATGCATTTACATCACTTATAGGAAATGAGAAATTCCTTACATTCATAAATGTGCCTTATAAGCCTTCATCCCTGGCAGCAAAGAAATTCATGGATATTACTGTTTCTATAATATTGCTTCTTATTCTGTCTCCCCTGATGCTGATCATAGCATTATTGATAGAACTGACATCAAAAGGACCATTGATCTACCGGCAGGCCAGGGTCGGTTTACGGGGCCGGCAGTTCGACCTGTACAAATTCAGAACCATGGTCGCTGATGCAGATAAGATCCGTGTAAATCTTGAATCAAAAAATGAGATGGACGGACCGGTTTTCAAGATAAAAAATGATCCGAGAATAACCCCGGTCGGAAAATTTCTTCGCAGAACAGGATTTGACGAACTGCCTCAGCTGATTAATGTACTCAAAGGAGAAATGTCGCTGATAGGACCACGTCCGCCTTTGAAAAGTGAAACAGAAAAATATAAGAGGTGGCAATTAAGACGTCTCTCCGTAAAACCCGGATTGTCATGTTTCTGGCAGATTATACCCGACCGCAACAGTGTAAGGTTTGAAAAATGGATGGAAATGGATTTGGCATATATAGATAATTGGTCACTTCGATTAGATTTTATAATTTTGTTCAAAACAATAAAAACTGTTTTTCAAAGAACAGGAATTTGAAAATCTTATTTAACCTATTTATGAAAAAAGAAATCTTTTCTTACCGCAAGTTATGTATTGCAATGCTAATTATGGTATTCATAAGTTCATGTGTCCCGACAAGCCAGCTGAGCTATTTTAATGATATTGATGAACTGGAAAGACCAGTGGTCAATCCTAAGATCCAAAAACTTATCCTGCCGTTCGACAGAATATACATAAGAATATTAAGTATTGATCCTGAGACAAGATTGATATTTGATATACCTGACGAAGTTCGTTATTCAAGTACTTCCAACAGCGTAATCGGCTATCTGGTTGATGAGGCCGGGAATATTGACTTCCCTTTTGTGGGAAAAATAAATGTGGGATCACTTACACTTAAGGATGCCGCCACAAAAATTCAGAGTGCCCTTAATGAATATATAGCCAATACGACAGTAATAGTGAAATTTATCGATAACCAGGTTTCCATATTGGGTGAAGTCATGCAGCAGGGCGTTTATGCTTTCACCCAGGATAAATTGACTATTTACGAAGCGTTAGCACTGGGCGGTGGACTGACCCGTTACGGGAACCGGAAAAACATAATCCTGATAAGACAGGAGGGCGACAGGATCATGCATCATAAGCTAAACCTGTCGGATTCAAAAATTGCCAGCAAGGATTACTACTATATATTGCCAAATGATGTTATTGTTGTTGAACCATTGAATTCAATATCATCAAGTTATTCAAACATAACGTACACGACAATATTAAGCTCGATTTCCACGTTGATAGCAGTGTTGCTCTTTGCAGGTTTAAGGTTGGAGTAAAATATACAGACAATGTTAAAGACAATAGAACCGGATTCATCAATTGCCCCTTTTAAATACTTCATTTTAAAGGTCGCTTCATTGAAATATTTGTACATAGCCCTTTTAGCACTATGTATTGCCATCGCTTTCCTGTATAATCATTTATCGCAAAAGGTGTTTGAAGCATCAGCCTCATTAAGTCCGGTTCAGAATAAAACTTCGTCAATCCTGACTTCAAATGAGCTTTTCAATAGTTTGCAATCGCTTGAATCATTGAATAATATTGAAAACGACATAACCAATCTCAGCTCGTTTGCCCTGGTTTATTCAACTGTAACCAGTATGAATCTTGAAACCAGCTATTTCAGTGAATATAAGAAGATTATCAGGCAGACAAGTGAATTATTCAGTGTACCTCCTTTTACGGTAAGTCTGGATAAGTCGCATATCCAGCCTATTGATGCGAAATTCTACATCGCAATTCTGGATGAGTCATCTTTCAGGCTTACTATCTCGGAAAAGAAGGTCTCATTATACAATTATGTTGATAATCAGATTGTAAGTAAAGATAATGTCGTGGATGTCGACACTATTTGCAAATTCAACGAGACTATCAACAACAGAGCATTCCGTTTTTCTGTTTCCTTAAACAGGAATTATCTGAAACCAAATGCAAAGATTGATTATAAATTCTACTTTAAATTCAATCATCTTGACCAGCTTGCCAAGGCTTACCTCAGACAGATGAAAGTTGAAAAAGCATCTCCGCTGGCATCAATAATTAATATTAAATTCTCCGAAAGTAATCTGGATAAAACAATAACTTTTCTTAACAGGTATCTCAATTCATTCCTTAATCAGAATCTCGATAAAAAGAACAATGTAGCCAGAAGCACTGTAAATTTTATCGATACCCAGATATCCGATATATCTGACTCTCTTTTAAGGTCAGAATCAACCCTGAGAAACTACCGGTCATCAAATCAGGTTATGGATCTGAGCTTTCAGGGCCAGCAGACTTTTGAACAGATGGCCCAGATTGAAACGGAGCGTGCCAACCTCCAGGTTCAGGAAAGATATTATAACTATGTTATTAATTATTTCAGGACAAATGATAGAGGCTCAGGCCTGGTGCCGCCTTCTTCCATGAATGTTTCAGATCCGATCATAAATCAGCTTATCTCAACCCTCAATGATCTGAATTACAGGAGATCCACTCTTTTATCAGATAGCAATCCCGATAAAAACATTTACATAAAGCAGATTGACACTCAAATATCGGTTCAGAAGCAGACAATTCTTGAAAACTTCACCAATAATTTAAATACTCTCACCCTGTCGCTGAATGAGCTTGACTACAGGCAGGAAAAGCTCTCCAGGGAGATCTCCCGGCTGCCAAGAACTGAAATGAACATGGTGGGAATGCAGAGAAAGTTCGACCTGAATGATGCAATATATACTTTTCTTCTTCAGAAAAGATCAGAAGCAGCTATTGCCCTGGCATCCAACTATCCTGATTATGAAATTGTTGAACCTGCCAGAAACATTACTTCACGGATCATTGCACCAAAGAAATCCGTCAACTATTTTATGGCCATATTCTTTGGATTGCTGCTGCCTACCCTTTATCTGTTCATCAGGGACTTCTTTGATGACAAGATAAGGAGTATAAACGATGCAGAATATATGCTTCACCGTTCTGTTATGAGTGTAATTTACAGCAATAACCTGAAGAGTGAAGCCGTGGTTGCCGAGTTCCCGAAATCAGCAATTTCTGAATCATTCAGGAATCTCAGGAGCAGTCTTTTCCTGAAATCGGACCATGAGAAATCAAAAGTCATTCTTGTAACCTCATCTCAGCCTCAGGACGGCAAAAGCTTCGTTTCACTTAACCTGGCATGTTCGATTGCTTCTGTCGGGTATAAGACAATACTTGTTGACTGCGACCTGAGAAGGCCAACTCTTCATATCAAGCTTAAAGAAGATAATTCAAGCGGACTTACCAATTTTATGATGAAAAAGGTTTCAGCCGAGGAGATTATCAGAAAAACGTCAATTGCAAATCTTGACTTTATTTCGGCCGGTCCTGTGATCCCAAATCCTTCCGAATTACTCGAATCGGGAGTGCTTGATAACCTGATTAACTATCTGAAGACAAAATATGATTATATACTTATTGATACAACTCCTGTAGGAATTGTTGCCGATGCCATCTTAATGATGAAATACGCCTCGAAGGTACTAATGGTTATAAGGAATAACTATACAAGAAAAGATATTTTCGTCAATGTCCTTAATAATCTTAAATCGAACAAGTTAAATAACTATGACATTGTCTACAACGACCTGAATCTGCATAAAAGCTCGTACCGGCATTACAGCAATTATTACATCAAGAACTAACATTTATCTCATCTTCATTTAATTATATTTTCCTATAATACATTCATTTAGTCATGAGTATTGACCCAGTTGCAGTTAAAGAGAAAGTCAAGGAATATATTCAACAGGCGACCTTTGTTGAAAAGGATAAGATCAAAGATGATTCTATGATATTTAAGGAAGGGTACTTTGATTCCATGGGTTTTGTTGTACTGATCACCTATCTGGAAGAAAACTTCGGAATCAAAACCTCAGATGCAGACCTGATTGAGGAAAATTTTGAATCAATAAATGCCATTACTGATTTCATTGTTCGCAAAAACAGCAATTAATCATGTGCGGAATCGCGGGCATAATAGACTACAGGAGCAAGGCCGTAAGCAAACCTGTAATCGAGGCGATGCTCCGCGCCATAAATTATCGTGGCCCGGATGAAAGCGGCATTTACCTTTCACCTTTTGCGGCAATCGGGAATGTACGACTAAGCATCATCGATCTTTCTACCGGACAACAGCCATTGTCTGATCCGTCAGGACGTTTCTGGATTGTTTTCAACGGTGAGATATTCAATTATCCGGAACTCAGGGAACTGCTAATAAAAAAGGGCTACTCCTTTCAAACCCATTCCGATACAGAAGTTCTCGTGCAGCTCTTCGCTGCTTACGGTAAGGAATGCCTTGCGATGTTGAATGGTCAGTTTGCCTTTGCGATCTGGGATAAGCTCAGGGAAGAGCTGTTTATTGCACGCGACAGGATCGGTATCCGTCCGCTTTTCTATCATTCTTCTGAAAAAGGATTTTCTTTTGCCTCCGAGATCAAATCTCTTTTTGTCCAGAAAGAAATCACTCCTGAGTTCTCATATAAGAACCTGTCTCAGATCTACACTTTCTGGACCGCTATTACACCAAACACTGCATTTAAGAATATCTTTGAGCTGTCGCCGGGTCATTACCTTATTTATAACAGGGAAGGAATAAAAATCCAAAAATACTGGGAACTGCAGTTTAATGATGGAATTAAGGATATCCCATTTAATAAAGCACTGGAAAAGTTTCACGAAGTCTTCTACGATGCCGTAAAGATAAGGTTGCGGGCAGATGTTGAAGTTGCTGCATACCTGAGCGGCGGAATTGACTCAACCTCAACCGTTGCATATATTAAAGATATTGAGCCGGGAATACTTAATACTTTTTCAATAGGCTTTGACGACAGGGATTTTGACGAATCCTCATATCAGAACGAGGCAGTACGCTATCTTGATACAAGACACCGGTCGATAATCTGTACATCTGAAGAGATATCCGAAAGCTTCCCGAAAGTGATCTGGCACAGCGAAACACCTGTCACAAGAACCGCTCCTGCCCCGATGTTCCTGTTATCAAAGCTGGTAAGGGAAAACAATATAAAAGTAGTTATCACCGGCGAAGGAGCTGATGAAATGTTAGCCGGATACGATATTTTCAAGGAGGCCAAGATCAGAAGATTCTGGGCCAATCAACCTGGTTCGGCAATTCGTCCGCGCCTGCTTACCAAGCTTTATCCTTACCTTCCACAGATGAAACAGGCTAATCCTGCTATCCTGAAGATGTTTTACGGATATAAGCTTGAAGAGGTTGAAAATCCGTTTTATTCACATTTGCTAAGATGGAATAATTCCAACCATATTAAGAAACACTTTTCTGATCAGATAAAATCGGAATTGAACGGATATTCCCCATTAGATCACCTCGGGGAGATACTTCCCGAAGGATTTAACAGGTGGGATTATCTTGAAAAATCACAATGGCTTGAGACATCCATATTTATGTCGGGTTATCTTCTCTCTTCCCAGGGCGACAGGATGGCAATGGCAAATTCGGTTGAAGGACGCTATCCGTTCCTTGACTATCGTGTGATTGAGTTTTGCAGCAAATTACCATCCGATTTCAAACTGAATAGTCTAAATGAAAAGTATCTGCTGAAGAAATTAATGAAGAATAAGATTCCTGAATCGATCATTAAGCGTTCAAAACAGGCTTACAGAGCCCCTGTAAAAAGCGCCTTTTTCCTGAATAAGCCTCCTGAATATGTAAAAGAAATGCTTGCTCCTGAATTTTTTGAAAAAGCAGGGATCTTCTCCTACAGTTCCATATCAAATTTACTTCAGAAGATAGAAAAAACCGGCAACTCATCGGAGGTTGAAGACATGGTGCTTGCATCAGTGATCTCCACACATATTCTTTATAATCAGTTCATTGAAAGAAATGATAAGAATTTACTGACAGGGGAATTAAACAAACTGAAAATAATAGACAACTTATAATAGAATTCCATGAAAGCAAGGAAACCTTTTTCAAAAGAGATAGTATTACTTGAAAATGTCGAAACGGCAGTTAATGAGATAGTTATTAAGCTTCAGCAGGATGTACTGCACAATTTCAAGCGGACAGGAGCAGTAGTTGGCATTAGCGGCGGAATCGACTCCTCAGTTTGTCTGGCCCTCTCGGTCAGAGCATTTGGAGCTGACAAAATCCTTGGAATAATTATGCCGGAAAAAGACTCAAGCCCCGAAAGCGAAGAGCTGGCACTTGAACTTGCCGGAAAGTTTGGAGTAGAAACAATAAAGGAAGAAATTACTGATGCCCTCTCCGGACTCAAATGCTATGACAGGAGAGACGAAGCCGTTAAAAGAGTATTCCCTGAATATGATCCGAAGCATTACAAGATGAAGATCGGGATCGGACAGAGCGGATTATATAATAATCTCCCCCCGCTCTTTGCTCTCAGTATAATTGATGAAAAAGGAAATCAGCAGGATAAAATCCTTCATGCCCGGGAATACCTTCAGATAGTTGCTGCTTCAAACTTCAAGCAGCGATCCAGAATGTCAATATTATATTATCATGCAGAAGCCCGTCATTATGCAGTAATAGGAACTCCGAACAAGCACGAACAGGAACAGGGATTTTTTGTAAAATACGGCGACGGCGGCGCTGATGTGATGCCAATAGGCAACCTGTTTAAAACACAGGTATATCAGCTGGCTGAATACCTTGGCATCCCTGACAGGATCATTGAAAGGACTCCGACAACTGATACCTATTCTGCCACACAAACCCAGGAAGAGTTCTTTTACCAGCTCCCCTTCAGACTTATGGATATTTACTGGTACGGATATGAGAACGGTTATTCCTCAAAAGAGGTGGCAAAAGTAATGGAGGAAACTGAAGAACGGATCGAAGCTCTTTTCAGGAATTTTGAAAGAAAACGCAAGACCACTGAATACCTCAGAATGCCACCCCTCAGAGATTACTTTCAGGGATAATCTGATTACGACTGAGGTTTTTTTATTCATCCGATAGCAAATCTCCACTGTTGATCTGTTTTCATTATAATGGGATTTGATATTTAACCCTACAAAATTCTCTGTTCATATAAGAAATAATTCATTTGGTCAAAAAGGTCAATTCTCCGGGCAGTTTTGACACCAAAAGACACCAGTCTATTGGACCTATTTAGTAACTTTATCTGAAATTTTCCGGAAAACATGGCCAGATGAGGAAATTGTTAATCAGTATAATTTTATTTACCTTCTTTCATTGTAATTACACCCAGAGCCAGGATGTTATAATACCTGTTCCGGAAATCAAGGTGCAATATGATTTCTATAATCAGTGTAAACTGGGCACAGCTTTCAAAACGCTTGATAATGGTTATTTACTGAAAATCAAGCTCCTCATGAATGATGATGAACCTGGCGAAATATTAATAAAACTCTGGGAATATGACGGAAGCCGGAATACTCTGTTATCAGGTCCATATGTCTGGAATATCCCATCAGGAAATTCCGGCTGGCAGGAGTTCGAATTTCCCTATCCCATTCCGTTAACAAGAAATAAAATATATCTGATCTCTATTGGTGCCAGCACCAATTCCAATTCTGCTGTCAGAACATCCTTGCTCAATGAAAATAGCAACGGTAATGACAGAGTTGTGAAGGAGCAGTCTTCAGACACCCGGGGTTCAGCAATTTTATCAAACTGGTATATTGTCAATTCCCCGAGAATAAATGTAATTGTGAGCTTAAGACTAACTCCTGGTGTTATAGGTAACGATCAGACAATCTGTTATAATTCAATCCCGGAACCATTAAGAAATGTTACCCCACCCTCCGGAGGAACAGGAACATATACCTATCAATGGCAAAGTTCTCCTGATACTATAAGCTGGACTAGCATTCCGGGGGCAAATCTGGCTTCATATTCACCACCCTCATTAAGAAGCAGTATATGGTACAGGCGCCTGGTGTCGAGCGGAAACGATAAAGATCTTAAGAGTAAACCAATACTGATATCAGTAAATCCGGTCCTTTCTGCCGGTACTATTGGAACATCGCAAACTGTTTGTAACAATACAATACCGGCTGCACTAAAACAGATCAATCCTCCCTCAGGAGGATCCGGGTCATATTTATATCAATGGCAGAGCTCATCCGACAACACTTCATGGACTGATATTCCCGGAGCAAACCAGAATGAATACACACCACCGGGCTTAACCGAGAACAAATGGTACAGAAGAAATGTAATCAGCGGGTCCTGCGGTATCGTATACAGTAATTCTGTGGCTGTTACAGTAATCCCGGCCCTGACTGCCGGAACAATCTCTGCAGATCAGTCAGTATGCTATAGTTCAATCCCGTCCGCTTTAACCCAGATAACATCCGCCAGCGGAGGTAGCGGCATTTATAATTATCAATGGCAGATATCCACGGATAACTTAAACTGGACAAATATTCCAGGGGCGAATTCTTTGACTTATTCACCTCCGGCGCTTAATACCAGTTCCTGGTACAGACGTAATATTTCCAGCGGTAATTGCGAAACCAAAAGCAGTAATTCTGTTCAGATTACCGTTTACCCCGATTTGGCTGCCGGTACAATAGGAACAGGTCAGACTATTTGCTATAATACAGCTCCCGCCAGTTTAAACCAGCTTACAGCGGCTTCAGGGGGTACAGGTACATACACCTATCAGTGGCAGAGTTCACGTGATAACAACTCCTGGTCTGATATTCCGAATGCAAATCAGGCTTCCTATTCACCGCCGGTTTTGAATGCAAGTACATGGTACAGACGGAATGTTACAAGCGGATCATGCAATACAGAATCCAGTAATGCCCTGCAAATAATCGTTAATGCAAACCTTGGAGCTGGTACAATAGGTGCCAACCAGTCAGTATGCTATAATAATACTCCTGCTGCTCTTACCCAGGTTTCGCCGGCTTCAGGAGGAACCGGATCTTATACCTATCAATGGCAGACCTCCTCTGATAATATCAATTGGACAAATATCCCGGGAGGTAATTCCACAACCTATTCCCCTCCTTCCCTGAGCTCCAGCAGATGGTACAGACGTAATGTAACAAGCGGCAATTGCGGCACTGTAACAAGCAATGTAATTTCAATAACTGCTTATCCGAACCTTAATGCCGGCGCCATTGGAGCTGATCAGACGATATGCTATAATTCGGTGCCTGCCGGTCTGGTACAGACTGCAGCACCTTCGGGAGGAAGCGGTGAGTACAGTTACCAGTGGCAGATTTCAACTAACAACACGTCATGGACCAATATAAGCAATGCTAATCTTTCTTACTACTCTCCCCCCTCTCTTACTTCAGGATCGTGGTACAGGCGCAACGTTATCAGCGGCTGTACACAAAGCAGTAATTCGGTCAGAATCGATCTGTACCCGCGTGTAAATTCAGCTCAGCTTCATGATGACAAGACCATCTATGAAAATAATTCAACAACTTTCAATATAATCATCTCCGGAGGAACTCCGCCATATACTGTCCGCTACACGATTAATGGAACCAGCCGGCCGGCAATTACAGATTACATAAGCGGAACTGATTTGTCAACAGGTGTTCTGACAGCAGGTACCTATAGATATTCATTAACATCGGTAACAGATGCAAACGACTGCAACGCACAAAGCCTCGGGACCAATATTACCATAACGGCCATTTCTGAACAGACCGATTTAACAAATAAAGCGCTCATAGTTGTAAACTCTTCATCAACATATTATTATGAATATGTCAGTTATATAAAGCCATATCTGGATAATTTTGGGATCCCTTATGATGTTTGCAATATAAATTCAACAGGCCTGCCTGCTCTGAGCGACTATGCAGTAATTATTTTTGGCCACAAAAATGTTTATTCTTCAGGATATCCGATTGCCCAGTTGGAGGAAGCTGTTTCAAATGGTTCAGGGCTTTGTGGCCTGGATCCTCATCTCTTTGATTATGCAAGCGGATTCAATTCTACAATTTCCCAGCGATCAGTAAGTTCTAATCAGATAAGTATTTCAAATACATCACATTATATTACTCAGTATCATGCTACTGATAGTTATAGCCCGTCAAATAACGTAGTGAGTCTGCAGAGTTCGTGGACCGTCACTCAAAGAAGCAATCTGATCGGGGGTACTAACCTGGCTACAATGACTTCAGGCGGTCAGACAATCCCTTTACTGCAAGTCACCAATTATGGCAGCGGTAAAGTAGTAAAATGGTGCGGATACGACTGGGTTTTTGAGAGTATACTGGGACCTGTACACGGGATGGACGATTTGTTATGGAGAGGCATCGTTTGGGCTGCCAGGAAACCCTTTGTGATGCAGGGATTGCCGCCAATGATTACGATGAGAGTCGATGACGTCGATGGCGGAGGAGGTATAGAAGGCAATTTTGAATGGATTAAAATAAGTAATGAATTTGGACTTATTCCCTGGTGCGGTATTTTCACTGATTGGGTATTGCCACACACCATTCCAACATTGAAGACTTTGATTGATAACAATAAGGCAACTGCCTCACCACATGCATTTAGTGATAATTTCATTTATTTCAACCATAACAAACTCTCATCGTTTGATGCCGCAGCCAATACGAGGGTAGCCAGGGATTACTTTGTCCGGAATGGACTTAAAATTTCAAAATACGTAGTTCCACATTATTATGAAGTCAGTTCTGAAGCTTTGCCTGAAATTCATGCAATGGGTGTAGAATTCCTCGGAATTCATATGCTTCCCGATAATTTTTATTATTACCCAACTCCATGGATAAATTGTGGCCCATACAGGATAGACAGGGATGGCATGTCTGACAGCAGATTACCGGTGTATTACGGCGGTTATCTCTATCTGAATGGAATGGAGTTTTTTAACTGTCTGACAGAAATAAGGGATGATGGCGGATATGAATGGTATCCCGATAATGACGTTGCAACAACAACTGCCAGGGGGATCAGACATTTAAGACGGGCTTTGAACAGCATGGTGCTTGCAACCCTCTTTACTCATGAACATTACTTTAATCCGATAAGTACAGCAAACTGGAGAGAAATACTAAGGCAGATAACAACCTCAATATCTGAATATGATCCTGAATACAGATCGATGGATTATGCGGTTCAATATATCCGGGCAAAAAGCAATATCAGGATTACTGATGTTACTGACAATTCCGGTAATGTTGAAATTTCATATACCGGCAGTAATGATATGGATACAAAGTGTTATCTGTTTACTGAACAGAGTGGCCAGATAAATTACCGTTTTGTTGTACTCCCCCGGGTAAACGGGAATAATGAGGTGACTGTTTCGAAATAAAGAAATATGCATTCAATCATGAGCAAAAATAAATATTTAATCTTACTATTCACCGGGATCATTAGTTCAGTAACAATTCAGGCTCAATGGAGTCAGGAAAAATGCCCGACAAAAAACAACCTGAACTCTGTTTCCCTGACTGATACCGGTTCAGGATGGATCGTTGGAGACAAAGGAACCATATTGTACAGGTCAGAGGGAGAATGGAAAGAGTATCAGAAATTTACCAATGAGGATCTGAATTCTGTTTTTATGTTAAACCGAAATGACGCGTGGGTTGTCGGAAGTAACGGTACAATAATTCACTTTAACGGCAAAGACTGGGAATCTTATAATAGTCCGACAAGATGTGATCTGTTTTCGGTCAGTTTCCGGGATTCTGAAAATGGAATTGCTGTGGGTGATTTCGGGACTATTCTGGTTTACAGGAACGGATCCTGGAATTTATCGGAAAGCGGAATCCGCGGTAACTTCTATTCAGTGTTTTTCGGGGAGGATGAAGCGTGGATCGGGGGTGGACTTGAGTGTGTTAATGTTCCAATATTGAAAATGGGAATAACCAAAAATGAAAACTTTTTAATTAATTCAGTTGATCCAAATGCAACCATCAGGAGCATAATCTTTTCAAGTCCCGAAGATGGATGGGCAGCAGGAAGTCCAGGCACCCTCCTTCATTTTGATGGCCGGCAATGGGAAAAGGCCGGCATTAACAACGATTTCTCCTCACTTAATTCTGTTTTCTTTTCAAAGGAAAATAAAGGAATCGGTGTCGGGTACGGAGGTACAATCCTGACCTGCACGGATAATGTGTGGAGTAAGGAAAAAATAATGACCACTCAAAATTTGAACGGAGCAGTTATTACCGGAAATAAATATCTTGCCGTTGGTGACAGCGGAACAATAATATCGAGGGATCCGGGCTCAGAAAATATTTTAAATGATCCCTATAAAAGTGACCCTGGAATAAGTAAGATTTATCCAAATCCATGTGACGAATTTTTAAATGTAATAATCCCTTCCGAAATTGATAATTTATCGATCCGGTTAACAGTAAGTAATTTATCCGGAGAAATAATCATGCAAAAGGAACTAAGATTGAGTACTAGAAGTCTAACTTACACGTTAGTAACAAGTGACCTTAAAGATGGTCTGTATTTATTAAAAACAGCCGTCGGAGGCAGAACAATTGTGAATAAGTTTATTGTCAGACATTAGTATTCTTATTTATATTATTAACCATATGGGATTTCCCATATCTTAGTTTCTAATATTTTGTTTATGAATGCATTTGATTATTTTTTTGAGAAAACTTCAGAACTGGAAAAACCTTTCCTGGCCGGCAAGGAAAACATTTCTTTCAAAGATCTTTACAGTTCTTCGCTCCTTCTTGCTTCCTTCCTGAAAAAAGAATTTGGACGGAATAGGAATATTCTGCTCCTGTCGGTAAATAATCAATTCTTTCTGACAGCCTATTTTGGAATTATAAAATCAGGCAATGTTTGCATCCCTCTCGATCCGAATATTGAGAAGGAGAATTTCAGGTATATTTCCGGACTGACAAAACCTGTCATGATCTTCATGACCAGGGATATAGAACGAAGACTGGCATTAAGTTCAGGGAAATTCATTTTCCCTGATACAATTAATAATGCTGAATACAAATTGCCCTATATTGAGGACAAAGAAGATTTTGATAAAGAGGCATGTGCTGAAATAATATTTACTTCCGGTTCCACGGGTGAACCCAAAGGGGTAATGGTTTCGCATAAGAATCTGATTGCCAATACTGAATCCATAATCAGCTATCTTAAGCTGACTCCAAACGACAGAATGCTGGTCGTTTTACCATTTTATTATTGTTATGGATTGTCTCTTTTGCATACTCATCTTCGGGTAGGCGGATCGATTGTATTTAATAACTCTTTTATTTTTCTGGGAAGCATTATTAACAACCTCCTCGAGTATAAGTGTACCGGATTTGCCGGTGTTCCAAGCCATTTCCAGATATTGCTCAGAAAATCAGATAATTTTAAGACCACAAAATTTCCTGACCTTAAATATGTAACCCAGGCCGGAGGAAAACTCGCCCCGATTTTCATTGACGAGTTCCGGAACAGTCATCCTGAGATTACTTTTATTGTCATGTACGGACAGACCGAGGCTACTGCCCGGTTATCTTATCTCCCGCCGGATTTATATGAAGCGAAAAAGGGCTCTATGGGTAAGGGAATTCCGGGAGTAGAACTGAGAGTGGTTAATGAAAACGGTAAAAATATCAAGCCCGGAGAGGTTGGTGAGGTTATTGCACGAGGGGATAATATTATGCTGGGGTACTTTGCTGACGAAGAGGGCACCAGAAATACAATCCGGAACGGATGGCTTTATACCGGTGATCTTGGTACTGTTGACCAGGATGGATATATATTCCTGACAGCCAGGAAAAAGGAGATTATTAAAGTCGGGGGGAAAAGGATCAGTCCAAAGGAAATTGAAGCAGTTATTCTTGAATTGCCTGAGGTGGTGGACTGTACGATTGAGGGAGTTGAAGATGAGCTTCTGGGTGAAGCACTTAAGGCTACAATAGTAGTCAGGGGTGAGAACGGGAAAGAATCAATGACTGACAGGATTAAACAGCACTGCGCCAGGCATCTGGCACTCTATAAGGTGCCACAGTTATTTGAATTAAAAGAACAGCTCGTAATTAGTGCGACAGGGAAAAAAATCAAAGGAAAACTCTGAAATGATAATTGATCATATCTGTTTTGCAGTAAAGGATCTCCGGGAGGGGATAACTTACTGGGAAAAAATATTTGGTTACAGCCAAATGACTGAGATTATAACAAACACTCTTCAGAAAGTGAAAGTCACCTTTCTAAGCAAAGAAAAAAGCCTTACTGTCAAACTAATCGAACCTCTTGATGATAATCAGTCACTGCTGAACTTTGTAAGCAGAGGAGGAGGTTTTCATCACATTTGCTTTAAATGTGATAATATTGACGCCGGAGTTACGGATCTAAGGGAAAAAGGATTATTGACTCTTGTCCCTCCCCAGCCGGGTGAAGCCTTTAATAACAACAAAATTGCGTTTTTGCTGGCAAAATACGGCCTCAATATTGAATTGATCGATACCGATGAGAAGGCCGGACTTCTCTAACGCCTTTCTGTTCTAGGAAATACCAAAATGCTTCTTGATCAGTCGCGTGCATTCTGCTTTGGGCAGATTATTGGTCTTGACCAGGCCGGGACTCTGGCGGAACAGCAATTTTTGAACACTTGTTTTCATCATTACCTGGGCCGGATTACCCACAATTACTGAATCATCAGGGAATTGCCCCCTTACTACGCTTCCTGCCCCGATTATGCAATTGTTGCCGATCGTGGTATTTAAAAGGATGATGCTGTTATTGCCGATAAAAACATTATTGCCCAGCTTGATCTTTCCAAAAATACCTCCGTCTATTTCGCCCGGGAAACAGTTAACTGCGCCATCATGGGTTATAAACATGGTGCCGCTTGCTATCCTTGCGTGGTCGCCAATTTCTACCAGGTAAGGCTCTGTTGAAAAAGAAACTGTGTGGATCTTGCAATCCTTTCCAATTTTTACTCCCTGCCTTCGCAGGTATTTATTCCTTCTTTCATCGCTTAGTTTCAGGAGCACCAGCTTATAAATGGTACTGAAAATATTTATAACAGATCTCATATTTCCCGCATTTATGTAGATATTATTTAACCGCGCCGTTTATCACATCAATAATAAACTTGCAGAACAGCGGAGCTACTTTCCCGGAAAACTCTCTGTTCGGATGAGAATTGGATGGTCCAACTGCATATTTGTCAAGCAGATATAATCCACCTTCTGTTTCATATCTGTAAAAGTCCCAGATAAATATATTGTCACCGGTTTCATCCCATTCATCTGTCATCCATCTGTGGAATTCCTGAGTCCGTTTTGCTTCATCCTCAGTCAGCTGATTTTTAATGCATACAGCAGGTGTCCAGACAATAAATTTATTATTGGGAAACTGATGCAGCTTATTTCTTATTGCAATGTATTGCAGCTTGTAATTTTCAATCCTCTTCTCCTCCGAATTAATGTCAGGGAAACCGGTATCTGCCAGAATTTTGCTAACAGGGTAACAGTGTTTGAAAATGATAACTTCATATTCCTTTGAAAGGATTTCCAAAGTAGGCTCCGTCATATAAGGTTCCCCTCCTGCATTTTTGACCCAGATATTATAATAATCATATGGATAATTTTTCCACCCATAAGGATTTTCTTTAGGGAAAATTTGTTCTTCAATCAAAAAGTCCGACTTATTTTTCTTGTTGTAATTATTAAAATAGTCGCGGACATCACTTTTTTGTGTCAGCTTGTTGATGTACTTATTTGTTTCTCCCATCCAGATATTTTTGCCTGTACTGTGATGGAGAAAAATGATCTTCTTCATATCTTTTTGATTTGATTCACAGCTAATAAATAATAAACACACCAGGAGAACCGACAGGTAACTGACAGAAAACCAGCTGGCTTCAATCTGAGCATTGAAAGGGATTGTCCTACCTGAGCCTGTTTTTCCCGGTATTGATCGCATCCTTCGCAAAGAGGTTTTTATAAATATTTACTGTTTCCAGGGCAATATTGTCCCAGTTGAATTTCCTGATAAGGATTTCCCTGTAGTCGCGTTCTTTATTGAGAGATATTTTATAGACGATATTCTTCGCAAGGTCATCTGCATCTCCGACCCTGAAGTAATCATCCTTGTTTAATCCGACCTGCAGGTTAGCCGGAATATCACTGGCCAGGACATCAATATTAAAGCTCATCGCTTCAAGTAATGAAATTGGTAATCCTTCCTCAAAAGAAGAGAGTATAAATATTTTTGCGAATGTAAATATCTGATTTAATTTATCACCCTTAATATATCCTGTAAGAACAACTCCATTTTCTCTGGCGAATGATTTCAGTCTTTTGGAATAGCTTGTAGGATAATCCGAATCGCCAACCAGCACTAATTTATAATCCTGCAGATTGGCCTTTTTGAAGGCCCTTATTAAGTAATCAAATCCTTTCTCCTCCAGGAACCTGCCAACACCTATTAAGTATTTTTGCTTCTTCAGTCCCAGAGAATCAAGGAAATCTGATTTTTCAGATTTCCTGGGTATGCTAACTCCGTTAAAAAGAACTTTATATTTATTTACTATATAAAGTTTCTCAATTTCGAGTTTCACTATTTCTGAAACAAAAATGATGAAATCAGAATTTGCGATACTTATAATTTCTGAGGAGTGCAAAAATCGTTTTGCGAATTTATTCCATTTTTTTTGTGTGTAGCTGATATTATGATATGAAAAAACAATTTTTGCCTTTGATAGTTTTAAGATTGGAATAAAAAATCCGGGACCGGTATTATGATAATGGACTATATCATATCCCTGGAATAATGCATGTACTGTTGAGAAGAGTGAATGCAGGAAAGTCTCAAAATATTTATTCTTCGGAACATAAAAATCTACAAACCTGATATTTTTAAATTCTGCATTTTTGTTTTTTGAATTTACATATGGCTTCCTTCTGTATATGGTAATTTCATTATCACCCAGGGAAGCGATACGTGTATATAGTTCCATACAGTGTGTCTCGATCCCACCCTGGATTTCAGGAAATCCCCTTGTCCCAATTACTCCGATTTTCATATCCTGATTCTTTCTCTTTTGGAAAAAGTTATTGCCTGTTATGTTGAAAATCCGAAAACAGCTTCAAATAATTCTCTAACAGTTTCTCCTGCGAAAACTTGTTTTTTATTAAGATCCGGCTTTCCTTTCCAAAATCATGCCTCAGATCCTCAGATTCTGATAACGTCTCTAATTTGTCAACTATCTTGTTCACGTCTTTGCAAGGTATTAAAAAGCCATTGAATCCCTCATTGACCAGATATCTGTTATCCCCGACATCAGTGGCTACGATAGGCAGGCCAGCAACCATCGCTTCCATAATGGAATTGGACAGACCTTCAAAAAGGGAAGTACTCAGATATATATCACAGTCTGTCAGAATATCCGGGATATTCGACGGACTGATAAACATTTTAACCCTGTCGGTAATCTTCAGATCTTCTGATAATGCCCTTATTTTCTTTTCCCCGGGACCATATCCCAATAAATAGTAAGTCAGTAGCTTTATCCTTGTTCCTTTTAATTAATTCATTAAATGAATAGAGTGCTGTCCGGAAATCTTTTTGCCTTACAAAACGGGATACGGTTACAATCCTTATATCTGACCTGGGTTCCCTTTTCGCACCATTTATCTGATCTGCCATTATAGCATTCTGTATCACAAATATCTTTTCTGATTTAAATCCTCTCTTTGTGAATTTATCTTTGGCAGAATAATTATTGAAAACTGTCGCATCATTCAGGCTGTTATGGATCCATTTTTCAAAAAAGAACTTGTAATACGGCAGTTTTTCGTTTCTGATGCCACCGATCCTTATGACATTTTTTAAAAATAATTTGCTGAAACCTGATACAAAATTTGGCAGGGTTAAATAGGACAAAATGAAATATGCTTTTTCGCTCCTGACTATATTAATAAAACGGAAGAATTTTCTTATCGGATTCCCTTTTAAAGCAAAATACCTGATGGAATTGTTTTTTATATAATCAAGATATTCCGGGTCAGCTTTCCCGCAACACCAATTAATAAGGAATACATTTGCTTTCTGTTCTGTCAGCAATTTTGACAGGATCAAAGCTTGTTTCTCCGTTCCGCCTTTTAATAATGTCTTATTAAGTATTGCGATATTCATCATTCTTCAGTCTTGTAAAACATCCGATGTGATAAAATCCTTCACATACATTTTTATTCCTGTTTCGATATCCATCACCGGATTATAATTAAGTTTATCCCTGGCCTTACTGATATCTGCAAATGTCTGAATAACATCACCTTTCTGCATCGGCAGATACTTAATCTTTGCTTTCTTATTTGTGTATTTCTCCAATACTGACACAAGATTGATCAGAGATATGGTGGCAGATTCCCCCAGATTAAAAATCTCAAAACCTTTCAATTCCCTGATCGCTCCCATAAGTCCCTGGATTATATCATCAATATGTGTATAATCGCGCCGGGATGAACCGTCTCCGTACAGGGAAATAAAACCATCTTTTAATAATGCTCTGGTAAATTTGTGTATTGCCAGGTCAGGCCTTTGCCTTTTACCATAAACAGTAAAAAAGCGCAAACAGAATACATCAAATTTATACAGGTGATGAATAGGTATGACATAGCAATTCACCTGCCTTTTTTGATGCGGCATATGGCGAAATCGGGTAATCAACGGTATCCGTCTCACAAAAAGGAACTTTTGCATTATTTCCATACACCGATGATGATGAAGCGAATATCATTTTCCCGATATGATTGTTCCTCATCTCCTCCAGCAGGTTCAGGGTTCCCATCACATTCACATCATAGTATCCGCGCGGATCGATCAGGGATGGGCGAACACCGGCCCTGGCAGCAAGATGTACAATAATATCGGGTCTGTATGTTTTGAAGCAGTTATTAATAAATTCAGTATCCCTGATATCCCCTTCCTCAAAATGATATCCGGGATCCTTCAGAGCATTTTCGATATTGTGTTCTTTGATAGTACGGCTGTAAAAAGGATCAAAATTATCCACACCGGTAACCAGTTTCCCTGCTTTCAGCAAAGTCTCAACCAGGTTTGAACCAATAAATCCAGCAGCACCTGTTACTAATATCCTTTCTGCCATAGATGAAGTCATTTCAAATTAATGATTGAATAATTGTTCATTTCTTTTAGCCGGTCGATTTGAGAAAATTATAAATAGACCGTGAAAATTCTTCTTCTAAATTCGATTCCCCGTCAAATCTTACCCATTTCCCTTCATGATATTCATACCAGAATTTTGATCTCTGAAGCGCTGATGTGCCGTAATGTATCATCTGGTACTCCAGCAGATGATATCGTTTCCCGTCAAATCCGATATCCATTCCGATAATCGGGAAATCTATCTCGAATGTAATTCTCCTCGCAAAATCAAGAAGTCCCTCCTGCTCCTCCTGTAAGACTTCATAAAATCTTCCGCTTCCGCTTGCCCTGAAATCATTATCTCTGTTCTTCCGGAACATCGTGTAAAACTTACTGTCAAAAACCAGTACCTTAAAATCGCCGTTCAGACCATCAATGAACTCCTGTACAATCAATGGATTGCTTATTGGCGTAGTATCATATTCAACAAATCCTGATTTTGAAGGGTACAAGAATTTAATGAACTTCTTTGCGATGATCTTTAAATAACTTATAAACAGATCTGCAGCATTTCGCGAAGTGATTATGCGGCCGGCACGTTTTATATATTTCCTGTAATCGTTGCCATTCCTGGCAAAAAAAACTCCTGCCCCTCCCGAGCTTGAAGCCTGTTTGATCACAACCGGAAAGCCGGGCTGAAAATTCAGGGCATCCTCCCAGGAGCCAAAACACCTGCTTTTTACTGTTTTCAATGAATTATCCTTGAACCGGGTCCTCAGAAGCTCCATATAGACTTTATTATGATGAGCTTTTAAATACTCGTAACATGGCAGGACAACCGCTCCTTCTTTTTCCAGGTGGAAAATCAGATCTTCAATATATCGCTTATAAAAGGAACCAGGAGCTTCAGACGTCTGATATAATATATAGATTCCTTTAAAATCTTCGGCCAGATCCAGTTCATAGAACTTCTTCACATCTACGATAAATCCCTTTGTGATAAAGTAATTCTTTATTCTATCAACATCCATCGATCTGAAGTTTTTAAAATCAGGCTTGGAAATCTGAAAATCTGATTTATTATCTACAAGTATTATTAACTTTTTCAATGACACCTTTTTTTCTTAAAGTCTGAAGTTCAGTTGTTATCATTTTGATATCATTTTGATATCATTTTGATATCATTTTGATATCATTCTGATATCTTTCTGATATCATTTTAATATTGTTTTGATATATTTTTAATATTGGCATGACATATTTAATTTATGAATTCAATAATTCTTTTTATAGCAGTCTGATAATCCAGAAGCTTCTTTGCTTTAATATACCCTGTACGGGAAATTTGTTCCACAGCTTCGCCATTTTCAAGAATCCATTTTATTCCCGATGCTATGGATTCAGGATTTCCTGTTTTGGCTATAATGAGGTCAGAACCATTATCAAAGTATCTTTCAATATCACCAAAATCAGTTGACAGGATCGGTCTTGTGGTAGCGAAATATTCTCCCAGTTTGGTTGGAAAACCTGCTTTTGTCTGAACGGTTGAAGGACGTGTTATCGCCAGGAATCTGCATTCTGACAAGTATTTCCTTACCATTGATGAATCTACCAATCCGGTAAAAGTCACATTTTCAGTGATATTTAATTTTCGGCATTCATCCTTAAGAGCCGGGATGAGGCTTTTCCCAAAGGTAGAGTCACCTATTACCAGAAGGGTTACACTCATCCCTTCATTCCGGAGGAGACTCAAAGCAGTAAACAAATCCGATAGTCCATCCTTAAGGTATGGGGCTCCGCTGTACCCAATTGTATATTGAATATCTGTATTTTCGGATAACCAGAATTCAAAATCGGTCAAATTAGGCTGTACAATAATATTATGTTCATTATAACCCATTTTAATGTATTCCTCCTTCAGGAAAAAGCTGAAGACTATCAGCTTGTCGGAATTCTTATTCAGATACTTATAATTTAAAAGGAATCCGTACCATTTTAATTTCCTGAAAAACGAACCTTTGAATTGTGATTTATCAATAAATTCTGCAACAAATCTTACAGTTCTTATCCTTAACAGGCGGCCAATAAAATGAATCGGGAGATTTGATTGTATTTCACTGTTGAAGACCAGCAGGGTTGTTGATTTTCGCTTTCCCGACAATGAAAAGAGAAAGATCATTACACGCAGTATGCTGACGAACTCTTCGACCAGTTTAAAAGCCTGTCTTCGTGGTCTTTGCGTAAAACCCAGATAAGTATATGCAACCCCGTAATCGGTGAAATTCTTTCTCGGCCCCTTGTAAGTATAACCACCAAAAGCAAAACCCTTAAGCAGCAGAACCCGGATCAGGCACCCATTTAACTGTAAACCATGACAGAACAGGTTAAGATAGGTAGCCCCGGCTCCTCCTTCAGGGAAATTCTGGGAAGTAATCAAAATATAATCCTGTTTTAATTTAGTTTCCACTACTGCCTATCATTGATTTCTCAATCAGTTCCTTTGTTTCCTGAATATGGTTTTTTGAAGAAGCGCCAAACAGTACAGATTCTATTTTGGGGAATCTGCTTAAATATTCAACAGCTTCCTTCGGTCTCAAAGCTCCTGCTGCCAGAACCTGCATGGCTATCGGCCGGAAAGTTTTTTCGTTCAGGTATTTTTCATAGATTTCTTTCCCCCCCGACATCCTGAAGCCAAGCTTATTAATTGAACTGCATATTATCGGATTTTCAATACCTATGGAGTTCAGGGCATCAAGCAACGCCGGCATATTCATCGTTATATAACCCGGTTCTGAATTATATTTTTCCCGGATATATGAATCATATGCTTTAAAAACCTCCATCATTTTAAGTCCCAGGATCATGTCCACCACAACATTTTGAATAAAGATCACCGGAGTATTGATCCCTTTGAACATTTTAAGTTCGGCATCGATGAGCAATTCCATCAAGCCGATAAAATCTTTTCTCAGATATGCAACGCCTCCCCTGGTAAATGTGCTGAAAATATTACCGGGGACATATTGTTTTATAGTTCCGACAATTCCAAGATCTGTTACTGCATTCGCATATTTATGTGCATAAGGCATGCATGGGAACATGTTGAAATCCCTGTACTTTTCACGATTACTCCTCATGTGATCACAAATACTGGCGATCCGGTCATGAGTGGTGCACATAAATGTATTTATCCCGGTCTCCCTTGCGCTATCCAGAACCCTTATTATTGCTTCATCGTCTTTAAACCGGATAGCCTGCTCCCGGGATTTTTCATCTGACAGATGGTTTACAGCAAAGAACTGGTTGTCGCCAAATAATACCTTGTCCATATTAATCGTTTTTAACTTTTTGAATCCGAGATAATTAATTCAATTACTTTATCAGTATACAATGCCTGATCAAAAGAGTTGATCTCAGTCTGTTTCTTATTCAGGATACAGCTGATGAAATTGTCAATTTGTGCACTGTACTCTTCCCCCCGCAGGTAAAAGTTGACCGGAATGGCAAATTCAGTGTTGTATTTTATGGTCCATCCCTTATTCAGATTTTCCTTCGAGGCTGCTTCTTTAAGATATATCTTGATTTCTGTAGCATCGCAGATTATTTTGCCTTTTTTACCAAACAGCGTAAGTGATGTCGACATTTTACGGTATGTTTCATCGCTCCAGTTGACTGAAAGTACGCCGCTCAGCCCGCTTTCAAGCGTAAGCATGGAATATACCGCATCTTCAACTTCTTTTGAGTAGATCCTTTTGAAAAGTGTTCCTTTTACTTTTACCGGACGACCAATAATCTCCTGGATTAAATTAATTACATGTGATGCATAGTCAAAAAGGCAGCCTCCTCCTTCTTCAGGAGCAGAACGCCATGTCCCTCCTTTTTCCTTGGTGACCACAGGGCCGTATGCTTCACCTGTAAAATGTACCAGTTCTCCTATAACACCTGCCTTTAAAAGTCTTTTTAGTTCTATGAAAGTGCCAATAAAATGATTATGATAACCAACCTGATTGACAAGCCATTTTTGATTTGCCAGTCTTACCAGCTCTTCACCCTGTTTGGTCGTAAGACTAAAAGGCTTTTCGCAAAAGGTGTGGATCCCTTTTTCCAGAGAGTATTTCACTATTGGATAATGGAAACGGGTAGGTGTTGCAACAACAACACAATCAAGCTTCTCATCATCCATCATTTTTTTATAGTCATTGTAGGCATTTATACTGGTGAATTTCTTAAATGCATCCAGGATTAATGATGAGGTATCACATACTGCCACAAGCTCTGCATCACGATGAGGGCCAACAATCGCAGCATGTGAGATCCCCATTTTACCCAAACCTATAATTCCGGCTTTCAACATATTATTACTTATTAGTAAATATTTTAATATACTGATCTGTAATTTTTTCCCAATTAAAACGAGCAAGTATGTCCTGCCGGCCATTTTCAGCCATCCGGACAATTTTGTCCGGATTATTCAGGGCATAATTGATTTTTTCTGACAAATCATCAATGCTTCCCGATCTGAAATGAGTCGCATTAGCGCCTGTGATGAATTTATTTTCAACAATATCTGAACAAATAAGAGGTGTTCCTAATCCCATTACAGTCAGAATAACAGGGGATAATCCTTCAATCAGAGATGGTTGGATATAAACGAAAGCATTCTCAATCAGAATGTTGGTGTCATCGCCGTAAATATATCCTGCGAAGATAATACGCTTATCAACCACACTCCGGATCTCTTTTTCATAATCGTTCGGTGTTGGCGAACCACCAATCAGAACAAGTTTCTTATCTGTATTGATTTTCTGGAATGCCTTAACAAGTATGTGTACACCCTTATCAGGAATGAATCTGCCCACAAATAAGAAATAATCACCAGGTTTTATTCCGATCTCTTCAAAGATTGTACTACCCTCGGATGCTACTTTTACTTCAGCTCCATAGGGCACAAAGTCAAAGTGGCGATGAAATTTTTTCTCAAAATATTCTTTTGTGTATATATTATCGAAAATGACCTTATTGGGAATGTAAGCTGTCAGGTAATTTGAAAAATGATAGAACAGTTTTGCGTACCACGGCCAGATTGCTCTTTTCCAGTCCATTGCGAACTGGCTTACAAACACTTTCTTCCCAAAAAGTCTCAGGATAAGCGCCCATATACTGTTTGCTCCGCTCTGAAGATGTATTATATCTGCCCTGTTCCTTAAAATAATGTCTGCTGTTGCCTTGAAAGAGTGGACCAGTGTATCGAAACCGGCTTTATTGACAGTGTGAAAAGAAATTATCTTAACTCCCTCAAATTCACTGAATTTTGGGATTTCCTCTTCTCCCGGATAAATACGACCGTAAGCTATGACCTCATGTCCCTTTTTTACAATTCTGGGATATAGTTCAAAGGCCAGCTTATCAGCACCTCCGCCGCCTTCTTTGGGAGGTAATGACCGGAATCCGCCAAATGCCGCTATCCTGAGTCTATCCATTATTCCAGATAACCATTATAATAGGTTGCAATATATTCCTTCAATGCAACTTTCCAGTCGCGCATCAGGTTAATATTCCTTATTTTCAGTTTACGGTTTACCAATCTCTCACATGGTGGTCTTTCTGCGAAGTAAGTGTCCTTGAAATAATCAGATCCGACAGGAGTCAGCTTTACCTTATCAGTCAACCGGAGAATTTTCAGGAGCTCCTGTGCAACTTCAAACCGGCTGGTTTGACCTCCGCATACCATGTTATACAAACCCCAATACTCTTTCCGTATAAGCGCTTTAACATTTTTTGCGAAATCGTGAGTAAAGGTAGGAGTTCCGTCTTTATCATCAACAATAAAAAGTTCTTTTTTCCCTTCTTTCAACTGCTTCATCAGCTTCTGAATGAATTTTTTATCCTTTTTAGGACCGGCTCCCATCATCCATCCTGCCCGGCATACCAGATAACGTTTTGCATTCTCAACAACGAAACGTTCGCCCATATATTTTGCCCGTGCATAAACCCCAAGCGGATTAGGCTGATCCCAATCATCATAAACTTCCTTTTTCCCGTCGAAAATACCTGCAGTACTTATATAGAGTAATGGAATATCCAGTTCATTTGCTATATAAACTGCATTTTCCACCGTTAAAGTATTTGTGTTGTAGGTTTCATCAGCATTAAGCTCGCAAAATTCAAGATCGGTATACGCACCCAGGTGGAACAAATAGTCAGGCTTGAAATCCGTAACATCCTTCTTATAAGCATCAAAATCTCTGAAATCCAGATAACTGAGCCATGATTCATTGACATCTTTGTCAGTACATTTTAAGATGTATTCGTCTCTGAATTGTGTATAAAAAGCCTCACCAAGCATCCCTCCGCATCCGGCAACATATATTTTCTTCATATAGTATTCATTATAATGTAGTCCCTCCTTAAAATAATAAATCGTAAACTCCAGCTATAATCATTCAACATTTAAGCCTGAATTTGAGGCTTAAGCTTTCTGAAAAATAAACTACGGTTTATTAAGATCATTGTGGCTATTAGCGCTTTTTTTTCGTTTCAATCCTAAAATTTACTTTGAATCCATTTCAAAACAATTCCAATTTTTTAATGTCAGGGAAGAAAGTAACTCTTATCTTGAAATATTTCTTAATAATGTTCTGATATAAACTCAATAACTTCCGATAGTGTTTTTCTGAATCAAATTTGTCCTGTGCAAACTTCTTTGACGCAACTGAATATTGCCTGTACTCTGAGTCACTTAGTAATGCTGCCTTTTTAATCATGCTTATTAAGGATTCCGGGTCATTAGGCTTAAACAAGTATCCGTTTTCACCATGGATAATTAATTCAGATATCCCCCCTATATCTGCTCCTATTACCGGTTTTCCAGAACAAAAAGCTTCAATAATTGTCATCGGATTATTTTCATAACATATGGAAGGTACAATAATAAATGAAGAGTTGCTTATTAACAATTCAAGTTCTTTTTCTGTCTTAAATCCCACATATTCTATATTAGGATTATCACTTGAGGCTTTTTCCACAACACCTTTTAATGTTCCCGTACCTGCAATCTTGAGCTTGTGGCTTTTTACCCTGGAAAAAGCCATAAGCAAATTTTCTATACCTTTTTCAGCCGAAAGTCTTCCAAAAAACAAAAAGTAGTCACCCTTATTTACTAAATTCATCAGGTAAACTGAGATTTGTAAAATTATAGATTTGTGAACATTTTGATCTGAAATCCTCATTGAATGCTAAATGTTTGTTTTTACTATAATTACTTACAAAAATAAAATGATCAATATAGTCTATCGGATTAACAAAATATTTCCAGAAATAAGCTTCTAACATCACCATTGCACTCTGTCCAAGATTTCCTTCAGAACACTTTTTGTTGAGACAATGTATAAAATGTCTATCCTTGCATAATTCACAGATATTCCCATTCTTATCAATAAAATTAGTCACGGGACATAACAATCTGTAATCATGGACAGTGTGTACAACAGGAATATTAAGTTTTTTCAATGCTCTTAATATTGAAACACTTAGCTCTGCATAAAAAATGTGAACATGCGCAATATCTGGTTGGAAGTCCCTGACCAGCAGTTCCAGATTTTTCTTAGCTTTCCTGTTATATAAATAAGATGGAGATCTTTTAATTTTTCCGGCAAAGGACAGCTCTCTTATATCGCTGTTTGAAATAAAATATTCATCATATTCCGATCTGCCATTACGGCAATCTGCCGTGCTAAAGTGAAATACCTCATGTCCGTGATTTTTTAGAAGATGGGAGGTATTAAAATATACCATTTCAGAGCCTCCCCTGTTATAGTGACAGGAATTGATTAATAAGATTCTCATAAAATTACATTAACCAGATTATTAATGACTGATACACCTGTTAATTATGCCGATAATAGAAGTTTATAAACAGATATGAATTCACTTGCCATTTTATCAATTGAGAAAACTTTCAATATTCGTTCTTTCCCATTATTACCCATTTCCGACATTAATTCCGGATCGTTTAAGAAGAATTCCACTTTATCTGCAATTTCAATTGGGTTTGACTTACTCACCAGAAATCCGGTTACGTTATCTTCAAGAATCTCACAAGTGCCGCCTCCGGATGTTGCTATTACAGGTTTTTCCAAAGCCATATATTCAAGAATTGAGTTTGAAATACCTTCAGTGAAAGTGGACAAAATACAAATATCCATTGCGTTTATAAAAGATTCAACATCGGATTTTTCCCCCAATAACCTGAAATGGCTGGCAAAGATATTATCAATAAGCTTTTTTGATGAGACAGAGTCAGTATTTTTTCCAATAGCTAAGAAAGTTATATCATTCCTTTTATTCAGTAATAATTTTGCTGCACTGAAATAGGTTGGGTAATCTTTAAAATCAGAAAAAGTTGCCACCATGCCAATTATATATTTTGTACTTATATTTAGTTGATTCCTAATGATTTCTTTAGGAATTAAACGGCTTATTCTCTTAAAATTAAAACCATTGTAAATGACATGGCTTTTGCCTTTGGGTGCACTATATGCCTTTATACCAGCTTTTGAGTTCGCAACGATAGCATCTGCAAAAGGAAAGGTTAATTTTGCCCGTAACCAGTATTTATTAAAGATATTTCTTCTTTCAGGAGCATCCATCACTATTCCGTTTACAAATTTTATTTTGAGATAACTTACAAACCGGCGCAATATAAACAGCTGTCATGGTATCCCAGCAATGAATGATATCAGGTTTATTGTTTTTGCAGAGTCTATAAAGATTCTTATAAATAGTCAGGTCTTTCCTTCTTTTTCTAATTAAAAAGTTGATATCAATCCCAAGATCAAATACTTCCTTGTAATGAACATCGTAACTCATAACTACAAGATTGATTTCCAAATCTGATTCTGGTTTCAATGCTTTCATTAACTCAACTAAACGACGCTCCTTACCACCTTCAGTCAGAGATTCTATGACAAATAAAATTTTCACCAGCGTGATATCCTAAACTGAACTTGATATTCTTACAAAATAATAGATGTTGTTGAAAAGGCAGACTCAAATACATTGTCCTTCTTAATTCAGTAATCATGATTAATCGTTGAATCATTTAAATATTCAGACATTTTTATAGGTTAAAAGGACTTATCTTTTCTTTTAAAATCATATAACAAAGAGCCCGGTGTATAGCCAAGTCTGTAGAATGTTCCATAATATCCGATGATATTGTCATTGGCCATAAATCTGCTTAAACAAATTAAATTTCTGTTCGCGATGGGCAGATGATTTTTCTGTGGTACTACACTAAAAGCCAATCTAAATCCTGCTTCTTCGGTAACGTTTAATACGAGCTGGTTATAATAACCATTGGGGAATGCTGTAGAAATTGGGATTGAGCCAGTCAGAGATGCCAGAAATTTATTGGATGTCATATATTCTTCTTCTATCTCAATTCTGCTGCAGTTTGTTAAAATAGAATGATTATAAGTATGATTGCCAATTTCTGCTAAAGGAAATTCTTTCAAGGTTTTCACTTCCCGTACAGTCAAGGGTCTGTCAATATCTGACCAGGGTATAAAAGATTTTATTCCAAAGTTTTTAATGATATAATCGTCTATATATGCATTTTTAAACTGTTTAAGATAAGCTTGTTCATTCTGAATTTTCTTCAGACTATTCCCCTTGTTAAATCTGTATTTATAATATTATGTCCCACCAAAAAGATCGGTTTTCAATGATATTTTTTGGAGTTATAAAGAATACTGCCGGAGTTTTATATTTTCTGAGTACATCAATGGCAAGCAGATTATTGAAATAGCCATCATCAAAAGTTATCATTGCATAACGGCGATCCAACTTGGGACCTGCCAGTAATTCTTCTGGATTAATAAAATTATAATTATGATTAAGAAAATAATCTAAGAAATCACTAAATTGATTAACCGTCATATTGCTTTGAGGATCAATATGATTTAAATCCCTCTGCTCTAATGATTTATACAGTCCGTGAAAATAGAATACCAATAACTGATTATTTTCTCCTATTATTTTCAACACCAGTGGATTAATCAAGAATCCCAGTTTTTCAACAAAACTTCGGAGACTTCCACGTATTATTGTTGCAATAACAAAGGGGAGGTAAATTGAAATTCTAAAACAATATTTCATCCTTTAAGAGTAAACACAATAGCTTTTATGGTTTCTGACCGATATCTTCTCGTATAAAATCGAGTTTTAAAAGCAATTGTTTGGTCTCTTCAATCGTTCAGACCGATGAGTATTATGGGAAGTATATTCTTCCATCTGGGCAATTTGGGTTTCCCCTTCAATAAAGTATCTGTTATAATTCAGGTCACGTGTATCGGCAGGTATCCTGTAATAGAGTCCCAGATCCTCAGCTTTTGCCATTTCTTCACGGTTAACAAGCGTTTCATAGAGTTTTTCGCCATGCCGTGTTCCAATGATTTTTATCGTACTTGTTTGAATTATATAATTTAAGCAATGCTTTTACCAGCACATCAATCGTGGCCGCAGGAGATTTCTGAACAAATATGTCACCAGGATTGCCATTTTGAAAAGCAAAAATGACCAGATCAACAGCACCATCGAGTGTCATCATAAAACGGGTCATATTCGGATCAGTAATAGTAATTGCATTCTCCTTTTTTAATCTGTTCCACAAAGAGAGGTATCACTGAACCTCTTGAAGCCATTACATTACCATACCTGGTACCGCAAAACACCATTCCCAGATGATTTAAATTTCTGGATTTGGCTATCATTACTTTTTCACTTAGAGCTTTTGACATCCCCATAGCATTGATAGGGTAAACAGCTTTATCGGTACTAAGTACTATTACACGAGAGACATGATTTTCTATTGCCGCGTTTAAAACATTTTCACATCCCAGAACGTTTGTACGGACAGCTTCGATCGGGAAAAATTCGCACGAAGGGACTTGTTTCAATGCCGCCGCATGAAAAACATAGTCAACTCCTTTAATGGCACTGTTTATACTCTCAAAATTCCGTACATCCCCGATGTAATATTTTACTTTTGCATTTTTGTAATATTGCCGCATGTCATCCTGTTTTTTTTCATCACGGCTGAAAATACGTATTTCCTTTATATCACTTTTTAAAAAACGACGCAGAACTGCATTCCCGAACGATCCTGTACCTCCTGTTATCAATAACACCTTATCTTTGAACATGGTTCATCATATTAATATCATCAAAATAGTTCTTTAATAAAACTGCCCGGTACTATCTGTTTCACTATTAATCATTCTCTGTTGCTTCAATAATCTCCTGAGGTTTTTTATATCCCGGTAATTCCAGGGGGGATTTATCAGTGAAATACTTCATATATATTACTGCCAGCAGAATGCCCATTTCACTTAAATTGAAATAAACAAGCGTTGCATTTGCTACACAGAAAGATAACAAACCATAAAAACTGCCCCAGAACATATGTTTCTTACCGATAAGCCAGGAATTCCTTAACAGGAAAAACACGGAGAGAAAAAATAATACTGAGCCAAAAATTCCATAAAAGTATAAATATGATAAGTATCCAATATGTATTATAGTTGCCTGGCCTCTCAGTAACTGAACCACATCCAATCCTGTCGCTGGTCCGACTCCAAACCATGGATGTTCGGGGAACTTTATCAAAAATACCTCAAAAGATGTTACTCTGGTTCTTGCAGAAGCCAGATTTGTTCCTCTTTCCAGTATCCTCTCGTCAATGACCTTGCCAATGTCATAGTTATAAACCTTAGCCACTGCTGTTATGGCTATTATACTAAAGATGAAAATCAGCATAATATATACCTTCTTTCTGAAATCAATTTTTGAAACGAAAAATAACTGCGAAAAGACGATAATGGCTGATAACATAACATACCTTGCCTTAGTCAAAAAAGATACAACTATTCCACTAACAATAGTTGCCGGAAAGGTTATTTTCTCAGCACTATTAAAACTTAGCAATATTGAAATTAATATCGGAAAGCTTATTCCCACGGAGTTCAGATTCATCCAACTATATATAGAGAATTTCCTGTTTTGTTCAACATATAAATAGTTTGTTGGATCACCAGTTAATTTTGGACTTAAAAAAAAGTATGGGAACTTAATTTGTATTACACTTACAATCAATGAAATAATAATAATTGCTAAAATACATCTATTCATTTTGCGAATGAATTTTTCATCAAAGTGAGTATTTTCGATGATGAAAAATGCAACGCATGCAAGTACATTAGTATCTGAAAGAATATAAAAAGAGCCAATTAGTGTTTGCAGGTATTAAATCTTTGACATACACTAAAACCAGATGATAAACCGTGAAAATGAGAAAGAAAATTAAAAACTTTGAAAATTTTATTCTTTGAATAAAAACGTAATAAACAGCTATCGGCAGTAATATCAGGATTACTATTTTGTCGATATATATCTTTGTTAAAGATGTAGACAACCATGCCCACAGAGGATAGAAAGGGATTAGTGCAAGGAGGACATATTGTACAAACTTATCCATTCTTAAGAGAGGAATGTTTTAACGGAGTCAATAATACTGCTAACATCCGGAATAGTCAATTCATAATACAAGGGAAGCCTGATTAACTGATCAGTATACCTGTCGCTGTTGATCAGGGCATCCGTCCATCATGGTATGGCTGATAATACGGACTTTTATGGAGGCTTAAATAGTGAAAAACCGCATAAATCCCATTTATTTTTAAATATTCAATCAATGAAGTCCGGGTCTGGAGGTCAGGACAAACAAGATAAAACATATGTCCGTTATTGGTTGCGTATTCCGGTATAAATGGCAGTTTCACATCATTTTGATTACAGAAGGTTTCCAATCCCTGAAAATAAGCTTCCCAGATGCTTTTCCTCTTCGATTGAATATTATCAATATTTTCAAGCTGCGCATAAAGGTATGCAGCAATTATTTCGGAAGGAAGGAATGAAGAGCCAATATCAATCCAGCCATATTTATTTACTTCGCCCCTGAAAAACTCTGATCTGTTTGTCCCCTTTTCCCAGATTATTTCAGATCGTCTGATGAACCGTTCATCGTTGATTACAATCATACCGCCCTCACCTGAGTTGATATTTTTTGTTTCGTGAAAGGAGAATGCCGCCAAATGACCTATTGAACCCAAAGATCTTCCCTTGTAGTAAGAATCTAATGCCTGTGCAGCATCTTCAACTACCAGTAATTCATATTTCGCTGCCAGATCCATTATAGGATCCATATCGCATGCAATACCTGCATAATGCACCGGAACAATTACTTTAGTCCGTGGAGTAATTAATTCTTCAATGCGACTGGCATCTAAATTTGGATTTTGACTGTTGCTGTCAGCAAACACGATTTTGGCTCCCTGTCTGACAAATGCCAGAGCTGTCGAAACAAAAGTATATGATGGTATAATGACTTCATCACCAGGATGAACATCAGCAAGGATGGCACACATTTCAAGAGCGTCAGTACATGAAGTGGTAAGCAAAACCTTCCTGAAACCAAATTTTTCCTCAAAGAATTTCTGGCACTTTTGAGTAAACATGCCATTGCCTGATATTTTACCCGAGTATATGGCCTGGTACATATAATGCATCTCCTTACCTGTAAGGTAGGGTTTGTTAAACGGGATTTTCAGCTTATCCATAAATGATAAATATTCACAATACTTTTAACTTCAAAGCCCATTGATTTATAAAATCCACAGGCACCTTCGTTGTCATTCTGTGTAACGACTTCAACAATATTAACTTTTTTTTCTCTGAAACATACCAGGGCTGACCAAACTAATTTCCTGCCTATAGACTTCCCTCTTTCATTTTCATCTACTGCAAGCAATCCTATAGATCCGGAATTTCCCTTGAAACCTAATGTAATTAAACCTTTTTCGTCTTCATTCTCACTGTATACTAAAACCTCATCCGCAATTTTTCTTTGTACGGATTTTTCAATCCATTCAATATATAGTTTTTCATACTCGGCATTATGAAAATTAGGATCAGTCTTGAATCTTGAATAAATCCCGCTTTGTAACGCTAATGACTTTAGTTTTTCTGAAGCAGAATCAAGTTTATAGGATTTAATATTATCAAATGGAGGAGTAGTAAAATTATCTGCTTCATTGATTCTCATAAAAAATGTGATTTTTTCGTCAACCAGAAGTCCGGAGGCTCTTTGTAAGGAGGAATTGGATATTACATCATCAGGAACGGCAAAACAATAAGCAAGTTTATAATCCTGTTCACCAAGCTCCACGATAGTGTTTTTTAACGCGTTAAATTCCAGATTCTGTGCCCGGATGGCAGCTATTTTATATCCGAAAAACTGAGAATCCCAATCCAACTGATGATAGATCATTGTATATCTTATTTATTCCAGATTCCGGTGGCTTTATTATTTATTAAGTTTCAAATACTGTATCGGTGACCAGATTGCACTTATAACTGCTAAAAATGTTGTGGACAATATCACTCCGTAAATTCCAAGGTGTTTACCTAAAAATATGCTTAACGGGATATTGATTATTGCACCAAATGCTCCGCTGTACAATTGCAGTTTGATTTTCCCGACTCCGTTAAGAAAATGTGAAAATATTCCACACCAGGCATTAAGAATTACGTAAAGGGCCATAACGATCGATATGCTTAAAGGAACCACTATTTCCTTAACCCATACTCTGTAAATAATATTTGAAAAAACAAGCATTATCAGTGTTACAATGCTCAACAGTGTCCACAGCTGAACCAGTCTTTTCACCGCATTCTTTATCCATGGAACATCTTTTTTGGTCCATGCTTCGGTGAAAGCGCTCCAGAACGGCATTACAATAATTCCAAAACCCATTGAAATTACATTAAAATACTTATATGCAATGTTGAAAGGAGTTACCTGTTCCGGGCCAAAAAGCTGGGCTATGATTATGTTACTTGTCTGATATATAACTATCGAAGCTATCTGGATAAAAAAAAATTTAAATCCAAGGGTCATCAAATCACGTGCGTAGCTGAACTTTACATACCTGACAGAGGGTGCATATTTCCTGTATTCATGGTTATAGAACCACAGGCTGGAAGCTGCAAGAACCAAAACCGGTGCAAGGCCTAAGGTAGTTCCCAGATAGATCAGATTTCCACTTGTTGTTCTGGTAAGTATATAGATAATCAATAATGAGATGAGACTTCCAAGAAGGTTAAAGAAAGAAGCCTTTGCAGGTTCCTGGTTTGCTGTTAATATAGTGGTTATCAGCTGCAGAACAAATTGAATGCAAAAGAAAGAAAAAACAATCAAGGCCAGCACGCTAAGCTCACCTGCCATATCAGCAGGCGTATTTAGTATTCTTGACCAGTTCAGGAATGGATTAATACACAAGAAAATTACTAATACGCTGCCTATAATAATACTTAATATACCATATGTTGTACTTACATAAATACGAGCTAACTCGTGTTCACCCTTAGCCATAGCTTCAGCAAATTTATTACGCATGCCGTTGCCGAATCCGATATCAAAAAAGCCAAACCAGCCAATTATCGAACTCAGAGTAAGCCATACACCGTATCGCGTTGGATTCACATAATTTATGGTTAATGGCACTAAAAGCAGACTAATAGCTATACTGCAACCTCTTATTATAGCTGAGTAGAGAATGTTCTTCTTTGCTTTTACGCTGCGTTCATGGCCCCTGGTGAAAAGCCCGGTAAAAAAACTTATGATTGGGATTTTAGAAGAATTCATCTGTTATGATTTCTTAAAACAGCTTTAGATTTTATTTACAGGAGTTAAGTCTGTCCCACTTTGAAGATCCTGACAATTTACAGCTTCGCCCCGTCAGTCCCAGCTTTGTAACCAACAATATTAAAAGGATAATTTAAAGCCGGATTTACTCCTCCTGATTCCCGGGAGAAAATCAGCTTTCAAAACTCCTCAAAATTTATCTTTAATTACACAAAACTAAGGAGAAAAATTACCAAGGAGTAATATATTATGACTAATAACTTGAATTAGTGAACGGATATTGTCCATAACCGGTTTATCCTGTTCATTTTCGGGAAATGTCCATTAATAACCGCTGAAATTCTTTCCGGACTTTTTCCTGATCAAATTTTTCTGTTGCCAGGTTTACAGCATTCTGACTTATCTTTTTTCGATAATTTTCATCATTAATTAATAGGTTCAAAGCGTTAATGATCTTAACCGGACTCCTTTCATTAACGCAGCAGCCACAATCATTTTGTACAAAGAACTTTGAAATTGCAGTTTCTCCCGGGGCATACAATAGAACAGGTGTTCCTGAAATCATATATTCCGATGCTTTGGTTGGCATTGAGAATTTCAGGTATGCAAGTCCTTTTTCGCTGAAATCATTTGCCAAAAGCAAAATATCAGCAGCAGCAAATATTTCAGGCAATTGTTCATAAGAAGAAAAAGGATTGAAAACAACACAATTATACTTTTGAAGTTTGTTTAAAATTGCCGGGTCTTTCGTGAATGTCTGGATATGCAGCTTGACAGCGACGGTCTCATCCCTGATCGAATCAATTGCAGAAGCAATATCCGTTAAGGATTCGGAAATTCCTATTCCAATCCGGCCGGAATAAAGAATGGTTACATTTTTCCTGTCAAGACCGTATCCTTTTTTTATGTGAGGGAGCCAGACATTCACTTTCAATAGGATTATGAAAAGGAATGAACTCTTTATTATATCGTTTGAGATATTCATCCGACATAGCCTCACTAATACTTAAATGAAGATCAATTCTATCATTGAATTGCCTTAATTCATTATCTATTTTCTTTATCCAGTAATTTCCGGATAAACCGTTACTGGTCAACGAAGAGGGCCAGTCGTCCATTACGTGATTCACGGATGGTATTTTCAGGTAATCGATGAGCTCACAGGCGAACAAAAGGGTTTCCCTTGAAGATATCTGTACATACAGAACATCAGGCTTAAATCCGGATAACCAATCCATGAATTTTTGCGATAATGAAATTTTTGACAGCGAATGAAACAATCCAAGCCATCTAAGCAATGGGTAAAAAAACCTGTCGACAAATTCTGTTCTGACTCCGGTTTTGCGTTGATTACCAGGGGATTCAGTTTTTACCACTATTGATTTTAGTCCGGAGGGAAAAGATTTCTGAAACAGATTAAACGGGAATTTCCACTTATGTTCTTCTCTTCCAAGCTGGTAATAAGTGTCACAAACGTCAGTAGTGACATTGTATAATCCATGTCCCATATATGCGACAGCGATCTTATCTTTTGGCCACCCTCTGAAAAGATTGGTTAATGTTATCCCTCCTCCGCAATAGTTATTAAAAGGCTGCCCAAATATGAGCACTTTTGGATATCTGGTATTCATTTTATCCTGTATAAAAATCAATTTACTATTATTCTGTTCCTCAGAATGTTTTCAATCTTTTCGGATTGAACATCGGGTGAGCAAAGTTTCAAAGCAAGTTCCCTGCAATTATCTGACATTATTTTGTAATTATCTTCATCGAGCGTCAAAATATCAAGGATCCCTTTAGCCATGTCGCCGGTATCTTTTAGTTTTGCCCTGTATCCGGTTTTACCGGTCACAACCAGATCCAAAGCGACTCCCATCTCAAATGAAACCACTGGAGTTCCGCACATTATTGACTGATTTATCATCATGGGTCCGGAATCCTCAATGGAAGGACAAACATAGACATCAGCTGCCTGATAAGCCGATGCAATACCATATGTATTATTTACCATACCAAGATAATGATATTCAAAGGGCAAAGAATAAAGCAACCTGTTCAATTTCCCTTCCGGCAATCAGTAACATTATTTCATCAGTAAAACGTACTCCGTTGTTATCGGTTTTTTGCCTTAGTAACTTCAGACTTTCAATTAGATAGTACATCCCTTTGCGTTTTTCAGTAAGTCCGACAGAGCCAAAAAATATGATTTTCCTGTTTCCCGGGATATTTAATTTCATTCTTATGGTTTTCTTGTCGGCAGGTTTGAAAATATCTGAATTCACTGAAAGCAAGACTTTATGGACAGTATTATTTCTAAACAATGAACTCCTTTTTGCCTGTTCTGTCTGCCATTCTGATGCTGCCAGTATCTCTATTTTTGTTTTGCTTATGTATTCCTTTTTAAATAAGATGTTTTCATAACTAAAATCATAAGGATCAGAAGAATAAAGTCCAGGACAATTACCACATTGATTTTGATACCCTGTACACTCCCAGGCATAATGACATCCTCCTGTAAAAGGGGCCATGTCGTACATTAACCAGAATATTGGCGCATTTGTCTTTTTATGCAATTCATAAATGTTTTTAGCATTGATAAATTTATTTGCAAATAAAACAATGATCGCGTCTGGTTTAAAATCACTTTTCCTGATAAGTCTCTCTGTTTTGTAAATTTGTTTCTTTTCACTCAACTGGAAAAAGCGATAATCCGGATTTGTCTTATCTTTTTTACCTGATTTTAATTTCGATTTTAACTTATCATACCTCCATTGAAATTTATATAGCATTGTCCGCTTCAAGAATCCGTAGGTAATTTTCCATGCTTACAATATCTTCAGGATATGCGCGATCATATCGGTTTACCAGTAATTTTACTTTATGACCTCTTCCTTTCAATTGTTGAATAAATCTAGAGCAACAATTCCCGATGCTGGTCAGGATTATATGTGTTGAACATCAATATATTCATAAAAAACTTGAATTAAATAACCTCGTCACTATCAATCAGAAATTAATATATCATCAGGTATCCGAAAACAGGTCAGATAAACTATTGGTGTCCAACCAGGCGGATCCGGTCAATGAGGGGTATTCATATGGAATTCAGTTCATCCTTTTGGACTGAGTTCAGTAATTTGACTTACGGGGAAGAATAAGCTTATCCCCAAAGTGCTTATCCCATTCACTCGGAATAATCGGACTAAATCCTCCATCATGGGAGAATGTCAATTCTCCGAAAAATAATTTCTCATTGATATTGTACCAATCAACTCTGACATATGCAAATTCTTTTGATAGTCTCTCGGATAAGGTAATCATTTTGTCCAGTGATTTTGGCTTTTCAACATCCGAATCTTTTGGATCGGTCATTCTTCCATCCTTCTTGGAGGACCATTTGTATGGCTCTCTTTCCCATCTCGAATTATACCAATTCCTGCAATGATGTGAAGTACCTCTGTCCATATCAACCTGTATCATTTCAACTTTTTGATGAAAGCAGTGAACCTTGTAGTCATATGGGATATCTCCTCTTTTGTCAATCAGCAATTGTTCAACTATTATACATGGTTTTATATTTTTATAAGGCCATTCTTTGGTAGTATAATAATAATTTTCCCTTAACCGTTTCTTTAATTTTTTCCGGACCTGTCTCCAATCCACTGCTGCTTTATCTTTTATGACAATACCGCCTGAACTATCATGGTTGGTTTTGATTATGACAGGGAAGTCAGGCAGATTCCCGGGAATTATATCCCGGGGATTTAGAGTCTGATATGATAAAGGGACAAGGTACTCTTCTCCAATCACCTCTTTAATGTATCCTCTTACGGCATATTTGTCTGCGCATTTCGTGTGAAGAGGTGTCCTGTCATTGAGTTTAAGCCATTGTATCTTTTCATTAAGCGTCACCGGATTTTTGAGGTCCAGCTTATATCCCTGGAATCTTTTAAAATCCAATTTTGTAACAGTCTCTTCGGGAACATAATGATAATAGATAAAATCATATAGTCTTTTGATCGGCCGAAGGACCGCCTGCCCCAGCCAGGTATTTTTGTAAAATCTCTTCAACATTTCCTTCATATGTTCACTTTAAAATTTCAGGTCACGTAATTCCTTATTAATCAATGATAACAGGATGAAAACTCAACCCGGTTCCAACAGATATCTTTTTGAGTGTCATTATTGGTTGTTTATGTCCTTAAACAGCAGATCCGATACTACATCATTATGTGCTTCACACTTGATCAGATCGTACAGAACAATCTTTCTTTTTAATGGAAAGATCAATTTTCGAATAAACGGGAATCTGTATAATTTGCGTCTGATCTTTCCTAAACCTGTTAATTCAGTATAGTAGTAGTGTCTGCTTTTTTCCGAGAATTCATCCCATTTTTGCCGCAGCTTTCTTTTATCTTTAATGATCTCTGAATACAGGTCAATCTCTTTCATTACTGCGTTTTTTTCTGATCCCTCCAGGAACTTAATACCAGGTCCTTCCTTAAATTGGGAAAATGGTTTCAATTCGAATGATATCCTTTCTTCAGAATTAATATTCAACGTTAGCATCATTCCTGTATACCAGGAATCTGGCACCTCTGTGAAAGGACATTCAAATATAAAATTTCCCAGGCCATAAAATATCGGAACATCCTTATATACTTCATATCCGCTAAAACAATGCGAGTGATGACTGATAACGGCACTTGCACCGATATCGGCGAAGAAACGATAAGCTTCGACAATTCTTTCCGAAGGCAAATTATAGTCCTCGTTCCCGCCATGGATAATTACCAGTACGATCGATGAATGCTTTCTGGCCTCTTTAATTGAATAAAAGTTCTGAATAATATTTAATGGATTTGCTCCGGCCTTATCTGTTAATGCAGACGAAAATTCATGCTGCGTGATATTGATAATTGCAATATTCCTGTTCTTTACTGATAAATATAGTGGTTCAGAAGCTTCATTGAGATCGTTACCTGCTCCAACAGTCTTAATACCGGCTTTGTTACACAGTGCAATCGTATCCATGAGTCCCCGGGCTCCAAAATCCAATATATGATTATTTGCCAGACAAGCTACATCTACCTGTGCATACTTTAATGCTTCAATCATTTCAGGATCAGCTTTAATGCAGGGCCCATCCTTTAGTATTTTTTTATTGTTCCGGGTTAAAGGACACTCAAGGTTGGTTATATGCAGGTCTTTATCTGCGATGGAATCGAGAAATCCTTTAAATATTCCGGAATAAAAATTCTCCCCGATCCTGTCGAAGGTGCTAAAGACCGGACAGAAATCTCCTGTAATAATTATCTTAAGCATCTCCTCTTTTATTATTAATCCTTTCCGTGAAGAAGTCTGTTATAACTTTTGACTGGCTTCGGTAATCAAACTGGTTAATAGCTACCTGCTGACCTCTTTGCCCAATTTCCAGCGATCTTTTATAATCGCTGTATACTTCCAAAAGTTTCCCGTAAAGTGATTCGATGTTGTTTGGTTCAGCTATAAATGCATTTATCCCGTCGGTCAGATATTGATTTATACAACCGACATTAGTCAGCACTACCGGCTTCCCGGTAGCTAAATACTCTCCAACTTTGGTCGGGAAACTATGTTCCGACTGGAGACTTGCCGGCTTTGCAAGTATAAGAACTTCAGCTTTCTTTAATCTGTCCACCACTACTGAGCGTGCGACATAACCTGTAATAATTACATTACCCCTGATATTATTCTTTGAAATAAGATCATAAATCTCTTCTTTACATTCTGACGCTTCGATATCACCCATTAATACAAGCTTCTTGTCTTTATATATCTGATTCAATCTGCAAAATGCATCAATAATATCCAGGATTCCATCCTTCGATTGATTTAAGATTCCGGCATAGACAACCTCATCAGATAATTTTGGCGGGTTCTGGGTATCAATAAAAACCTGAGGATCAACAATAATGGGCACAAGGAGAAGTTTAGCACCAGGCTTCTTTTTTGTCATGAAATAGGCTTCCAGACTTTTTGAGATGACAATAATCCCATCAAACAATTTGTAAATATGTCTTATATAAAACTTCTGGTAGATCGACGTTAGCTGATTCTTCTTCTCAAAAATAAAGGGGAATTCGCTCTTTTCCAGTATAATGACCTTATTTGTTATTATTGCAATTAATTTGAAAAGAAGAATTTGAACTGCATTATTGCTTACCACCAATAATACATCTGTTTGTTTTCTTTTCCGAAATGTAATTACAGCTGCATTTAATAATGAAAAAATGTCAACCACCTGCCTTATTATAAAGTACTTGCTTCTGACAGTCGTTAATGCTGAATACTTAAATTCAACGTTATCAACAAAACCATGGGGATCGGCGTTTTTCGGAACTTTACCATATTTCTCATAAGGTCGCGGTATCAGAATAAAAACTTTATGGCCGCTTTGAATAAATCCCCTGGCATATAAATGAATTCTTGCCGCCAAAGCCATCCCGTTCGGATAAAGGTCATCTAAGATCACCTGAATATTCATATCTTAGACTATCATTTTAATTTTTACTATGAACATTGATAAGCTGTTTTCAATTGACATGGTAAATTAAGTCTTTGTTTATTAACTGACCTTTCTTTAAACCAAAATATTTAATCAGTTGTTATGCTTTTGATTATATTCTCAAACTTATTTATTTGAACCTCAGGAGAGTATAACTTAAGTGCAAGGTTTCTGCAATTCTCCGATAACTTGTCGAAATCTGCCCTGTCCAACATTAAAGTATTGAAAACTCCCTGAGCAAGGTCTTTGCTGTCTTTTATCCTGGCCAGATATCCTGTTTCACCGGTCTTGACTAAATCAGTAGCAACTCCCATTTCAAAAGAGACAACAGGTGTTCCGCACATGAGAGATTGATTTATCATGGTTGGTCCGGAATCCTCAACAGAGGGACATATGAAGATATCAGCCGCCTGGTAGCAAGATGCAATTCCATAGGTATTGTCAAGCAAACCCATACTTTTATATTCAAATGGCAGATAGTCTCTGATTCTGTCAAATCCATTACCTGCTGTCAATAAAAAGACTTGCTGCGTAAACTCAGAGTCTTCCTTTATCATCGCTTTTAATTTGGTCAATGATTCTAATAAGTATTTCATGCCTTTCCTGTCTGAATCAAGCCCAAGAGCACCAAAAAAGATGATTTTCTTATCGCGAGGAATCCCCAGTTTCGTTCTTATTTCCGGCTTGTCAACCGGTTTGAAAATGGCCGGATCGACCGAGATCAATATTTTGTGAATTATTTTGTCTTTAAATAAGGAACTTTCTCTCGCCTGTCTGTATTGCCATTCTGAACCAGCAATGATCTGAACATTGGTTTTGTCGATGAAATTCTTTTTATAGACCAGGTTCTTAAAAGTGATATCAAAAGAATTTGCAGAGAACAGACCCGGACAATTTCCACAACTTTTTTTATACCCTTCACAATCCCAGGCGTAATGGCAACCACCTGTAAATGGAGCCATGTCAAACATTATCCACAAAACCGGAGCATTGGTATAACTATAGAGTTCATAAATATTTTTCGTATTTATAAAGTCCTTGGCAAAAAGGATCATGATTACCTGTGGAATAAAACCAGATTTTTTTAAGAGCTTGCTTGTTTTATAAAACTCTCTTTGCTCATCTAATTCAAAAATACAATACCTGGGGTCTGTTCTGGTAAGAAAATTACGATCGATCTTAAATCTGTATTGTACCTTATACCACATTCTTCTTTTCAAGGATGAGAAGAATGTTTCCATACTTATTATACCCTCCGGATAATCCTTACTATAAGTATTGACCAGCACCCGGACATCATGACCTTTCTTTTTGAATTCATTAAATAAATCGAGAACAACTATTCCTGATTCCTTGAATGGATTATTGTAGTTTAATAACAAAATATTCATCGGCCGTTTTATTCGGAAATTTTTGGTAACGCAAATTAGTTATTTTAAGCTTCTGTCTAAAGCTTCGCATCGTCAGTCACATGAATAAACCGACAATCTCTTCGTTTTGAATTAATTAAATTAACTCAATACCGGGCTGAAAAAACAATTTGAATAATCAACGGAAATTGTAGTCAATAATTTTAACAGGTCCGGAAAAAAGTAAATTTTAAAAATATCTGCCAAAATGATTTTATTTGCATACCAAATTTAAATTGGATCCGTTGTATAAATGTGTTAGCCAATTCTTTTCAATACACCAAAAGGCATTTATGAGAGAAATATTCAAAGTCATACTGTTTGCAATAACCATATCAGCAAATGCTGCTACTTATTATATAGGTCCGACAGGAAGTGACACAAATGGAGTGGGCACAAGGTATAAACCATGGGCAACCCTTTCTTATTCATGCATGAAGGTAACTGCTGCAGGAGATATTATTCATATTTATCCGGGAACTTATTTTGAGACTAAGGCATGCAAGGTGTCGTCCGGAGTAAGCATTGAGGGGGAAGGGATAAATACTGTTATAAAATCACACTATGATGGAAAGCTATCCGACAACTTTGATGCTTTGATACAACTGATTTCAGAATCTGTAACTAACGGAAACCAGCAGGTAAGCAATTTAAAAATTGATGGCGATAATATGACAGGAGATAAGGCAATCGCTGTGTTCAACAGAAGCAATATCAGCATCAATCATTGTACAATTATTGATTTTGATATTCAGGGTATCCGGTTTGGAGGTGGTTTACAATCCGGGAATTCAGTATTTAATAATATCATTAGAAATTGTGCCGGTGTAACTAATGATCAGCATGCATGTTTATCGATCAGTGATAACACCGGAATGCGTATCTATAATAATACTATTACGCAGACCAGCAGACCCAACGGCCGGAATGGGACCTGCGTCGAGAGCTGGAAAGGACTGAGGGATTTCAAATTCTACAATAATACTGTTTCGGCAATACCCTATACCGAAGGTAATTGGTCGTTTGCTTTTGAATTCTGGCTTACTGAAGGAGGCATTGAGATATTTAATAACAGAATCTCAGGTTGTGTAGATTTTGGGAAGGATGTATACAAGGGAGATTATAAATATGGTTTGGACTTCCACCACAATGTTGTTGGTTATGATATATTAAAAAATACCTATACTGATGGTATCCAATTGGAGCAAACAATAGAATCGGTAATTATCAGAAACAACTTATTCAAGAACCTGGAACGACCTATTTATTTTTGTCAGTATAATTATTCGGATGATTATGTGAAAGACATTTATATTTATGGTAATTTAATAATAGGTGTAGGTAGGATGGTGCAAAAGCCGGAACCGGGATTTATTTTGAATCGGGCCCTATACCACCCAGATTTGAAACCAATATAAACATTTGGAATAATACAATTGTGGGTAACAATACTTATCACCCTCAAAATGGGATCTATCTGCCGACAAGCCATGAGGTTTCTAATATAAGTATCAGGAACAACATAATAACCGGATTTCTTAACGCACCTGTTTTGGCATCAGAAAAAACGACAATTGGTTCAATAAATAATCTATCAATTGAAAATAACCTCTTTTATGAGAATGGTTACAGGAATGCACCAAAGTTTGAAAAAATTAAACTTATGAACATGGCCTGTTCAAAAAACAAAAAAGGTAAAAATCCGATGTTTGTTTCGGAGGCAGATTTTCATCTTAAGGCCAGATCTCCTGCAATAGGTGCAGGTATTAAGGTTGGAATAGAAAAGGATTATGATGATAAGCCATTTAGTGATCCGCCTAGCATCGGAGCTTATGAATATACTTTAGATTAACACTACATAATTTTGTATAACCAATAAAAATTCATATAATTGCCCCAGTTATTACATTGTGCGACACCTATTTTACAAGTTTTTATTATTCTTTCTGATTGAAATATGAAAGAGGTACTGCTGCTATTTTTTTCACTTTTAAGCTTTTCGCTTTCAGCGTCAACATATTATATTGCTCCTACCGGTAACGATAATACCGGCAACGGATCAGCAAGTAATCCGTGGAGATCCCTTTATAAAGCCTGCAGCTCAGTAAAAACACCAGGTGATATAATTCATGTCAATGCCGGTACATATGTTGAAACAACATCCGAGTGTTTTGGCTGTTAATGTAAGCATTGAAGGAGAAGGCAAAAAATCAGTAATAATATCTCATTCCCAATCAAAAAATAACTATGAAGGAATAATCCAGTTGATAAGCGGCACAAATACCAGTCAACATATAAGCAACTTAAAGATAGACGGTGATGATTTAATTGGTTCCCAGGCAATATGCGTTTTTGACAGAGATAATGTCAGTATTCATGATTGCGTAATTGTTGATTTTCTTGTGCAGGGAATAAAATTTGGAGGTGGCACGCAGACCGGAAACAGGGTATACAATAATATCATAACAAACTGTGCTGGTAGAACATCCGACGAACATGCCTGCCTGTCGATAAATGATAATACAGGGATGCTTGTTTACGGTAATTATATAAAACAAAACAGCAGGCCGGACGGCCAGAACGGGATATGCATTGAAAGCTGGCAGGGTTTGAAAGCCTGTAAGATTTATGACAATAATGTAATTGGATCTGTTTCTAGTTTAAATAACTGGTCCTTTGCTTTTGAGTTCTGGAAAACTGAAGGAGGAATTGAAATTTATAATAATAGTATTTCAGGATTTATCGACTTTGGGAAAGATGTATATAAGGGTAATTATGAATATGGCCTTGATTTTCATCATAATACTGTTGGATGGGATGGGCTGCAAGATGAGCACACCTATGGCATCCAGTTTGAACAGACGATTGAATCAGTAATAATCAGGAATAACATATTTAAAAATCTGGAAACGCCGATATACTTTTGCCAGTATAACTACACCGATGACTATGTAAAGGATATTTATATATTCAATAATCTCCTGATCAATGTCGGAATGACCGGCTCAAATTACGGGTCCGCAATTTTTTTTGAATCAGGTCCAATACCTCCAATTTACGAGGATAACATAAATATCTGGAATAATACAATTGTAGCTGATCCTTCTAATCCTACAGATTATGGTATTTGGATCCCTTCGAGCAGGAGAGTGACTAATATAAGTATCAGAAATAATATAATTACCGGTTTTTCCGATGCTCCTGTTTATGCTGAATTAAATGCATCTTCCGGAACAATCAGCACATTATCGATTGAGAATAACCTCTTTTACAGGAACGGTAATAACAATGCCCCTGAATATGTGAACATTATACCCTCAAATGTAGCCTTTCGTAATAATATAGTTGATAATCCTGACTTCGTTTCTGCAGCAGATTTTCATTTACTGGCTGAATCCCCGGCAGTTGGTACTGGAATACCAATATCCAGAATAACTACTGATTTTGAAGGGTTACCAGTACCAAATCCTCCAAATATAGGCTGCTATGCAAAGGTCGTTGGAACTCCTTATCCATCCTACCTGAATTCTTCTGTTGAAAATGCAACACCATCACTACTGGAAATGAATTATAGCCTTGCTTTGGCTAATATTGTTCCGGCCACCTCCGCTTTTTCTGTTCAGGTCAATGCTGTTGCAAGAAACGTGACATCTGTATCTGTTTCAGGCTCAAAAGTACTGCTGAGCCTCGCCGGTCCTGTTGTGTATGGCAACATTGTAACAGTATCTTACGCCGCTCCTTCCTCCAACCCCTTGCAGACACCTGCAGGAGGTAAAGCTGAAACAATCACTGCCAGGTCTGTAACAAACAGGGTAAATCCTCCGCCAGCAAGCCCGGTGTATGTAAGTTCAGCGATTGAAAATGCCTCCCCTTCAGTACTTGAAATCACTTATAATCTTTCCCTGGCAAATATAGTTCCTGCCATATCCGCGTTTTCTGTCCAGGTTAATTCAGTTGCCAGAACCGTGAACTCGGTTACTGTATCCGGAACAAAAGTCCAGCTGACTCTGGCAAGTCCTGTTGCATATGGCAATATTGTAACTGTATCTTACACTGTTCCTTCGTCCAATCCATTACAGACACCTGCCGGAGGTAAAGCTGAATCGGTTTCTGGTAAAAGTGTAACAAACGGAGTAAATCCTCCACCGGCAATTCCTGTCTACGTAAGCTCGGCAATTGAAAATGCAGCTGCCTCCGTAATTGAGATGACTTACAATCTTACACTCGCAAACATTGTTCCTTCAGTATCTGCTTTTTCTGTCCAGGTTAACACAGCTGCGAGAAACGTGACTGCTGTATCTGTTTCCGGGGCCAGGGTCAGACTTACACTGGCAAGTCCTGCTGCTTATGGAGATGTTGTAACCGTATCTTACATTGTTCCTTCATCCAATCCTCTGCAGACCACTGCCGGAGGTAAAGCTGATGCAATCTCGGCTAAATCTGTTACAAACAAAGTAAATCCGCCTCCGGCACCTGCTTATGTCAGTTCTTCTGTCAGTAATGCGACACCTTCAGTTGTTGAGATTACCTTTAGCCTGTCACTTGCTAATATTGTACCTGCTGCATCTGCATTTTCGGTAAGTATAAATTCCGTCGCACAAACGGTCAATGCCGTTGCTGTATCCGGAACGAAGGTCACTCTGACCCTTGCTACCCCGGTTGTATATGGTAACGTTGTAACAGTATCATACACAAAGCCTTCTGCAAATAATTTGCAAACCTCTTCAGGTGGTCAGGCTGAATCTGTTTCGGCCCAGTCAGTAACAAACAATGTCAACGCAGTGAGTCTGCCTCCGGAAACTACTACTCCTCCTGTGGTTATAAGCACACCTCCTGTAGTCATAAGCACACCTCCTGTGGTTGTAAACACACCTCCTGTGGTTGTGGTTAATTTCATGGAGGAGACTTATTCCGGATTTGTCGGGAAACTGAATGCAAGCGGAAGCTATGATACAAACAAGGATGATCTTACTTACTCGTGGAATGTACCGGGTACAATACCTGTGTCTGCCACAAATGGTCCTGTAATTGAATTTCTCGCCCCAATCGTTGATGCAAATCAGACTTATGATTTTAGTGTGACAGTCAGTGATGGCAAAGATCCCCAGACAAGAACAATTCCCATTGCAATAGTTCCATATCAGCCCGGACTCGAAAAAGCCCAGATTATCTCAATTGAGGCTGTTGATTTCCAGCTACCTTATCATCCGTATAATATTATGGATGGCAACATTGGTACAATGTGGTCGGTAAACGGAAATGACCAGTGGATTATACTTGAACTGAGCAGGCCTTTTAGTATTCAGCACGTAGAACTGGCATTCCAACCCGGGCAAAAGAGAGAATTCTATTTTGATATCCTGGGTTCAAACGACAAGGAAAAATGGGAGCCGATCCTGATCAAAACCAGGTCATGTTCTTTCTCGGGCGACTTACAAGTATTTGAATTTCCCGCATCAAAAACAGAAAGAGAATACAAGTATGTGAAACTTGTCGGACAGGGTAATTCAACTGATAAATGGAATTATATTGGAGAATTCCGGATCTTTGGATACAAGCATAAAAATCCTGCTGATTACGAAGAATTGCTGGTAAAGATCTATCCCAATCCAGCCCGCAAATTTTTCAATATTCTGATTGATGAACAGACTTTTAATCCCGATTTCATTAAGATTGTGAGCTTAACAGGGAAAGTGATTCATGATATTAAAATTGATCCTGGTATAAGGCAATTACAAATCCCGGTCGACTTCGAAAAAGGCATCTATATCGTGCAAATGGGAACTTCCGGCATCACTATGTTTACCCAAAAATTAATCGTGACCAACTGACCCGGGGTGATTTAAGCTCTGCCGGGATTCAAGATGATCACTGATTATTTTCTAAAATAGTAAGATCAATTCTTCTGTTCAGTTTTCTGTCGGTCTCCTGGGAATTCGGAGCAACCGGCCGTGTGCCACCAAATCCTTTCGCAGTTAATCTCAGCCTGCTAATCCCGTTAATAACAAGATAATTAACCATAGCTTCTGCCCGTTTCTGTGACAAATACTGGTTCGAAGATGCCAATCCCTGGTTATCTGTGTGACAGGAAATTTCAAGTTTCAGTGCAGGATACTTCGACATGAAACCAAGAACCAGGTCAAACAGCTGGGTTCCCTGGGATGTCAGGCTATATGTATTTCTCCTGAAAAAGTTATCCGATGATACTCCGAACACTCTCTTTATATTATTAATTTCCGTGGCTGCCGGATCCTCCAGAGTGTAAGGAATAATCCTGGCATTCGCATAACCCAGAGCAGTAATTTCATTATACGCGGGATATGTTGCCATAAGGCTCATCTCTTCATCAATTATATAACTGTAAACCTTCTCACCGGGCAAGTATACTTCCTTCACGCGGAATTTAACCGGCACATTTCTAAAGATCTTATCATTGGGAGCCAGCTTTGTTTTTGAATTAACTACTTCAAGACGATAGACTAAATCCGGATTGTTATTTTTTTCGGCGGAATATACATTATCAGCTGTGGCATATTCATAATCGAGAATATTGATAAGCGGAGCCGCCGGAACAATCCTTTTGTCATATTCAGCTTTTTCCTGTTTGTCGCTGAAGATCTTTACCGGCTTTGTAACACATGCTTCACGAATTACTCCTGTCTTTTCATTTCTTACAATCAGGCCAAACTTGACTTCATAGTCTCCTCTCGCATTATAAGCATGACTTGTCCTTTCTCCTCTCGATCTGTTCCCGTCTCCGTAATACCAGGTGTAATTCAGGATTTCAGATCCCGGAAAATGCGATGACATGCCGTCAAAATTCACGGGATCTCCAACCAGACCTGAAGCTGCGGAAATAATTACAGGCTGTTCTATATCCTTAAGTTCAAGATTATACGACAGTTTTGAAAAGAAAACCCTTTTTGATTTAATATCTATCGCATCCAGTTTTATGGTGTACTTCCCGGGTCCTTTAAAACAATGTTCAACATCTTTGCCGGTGGCAGTGCTTCCATCTCCAAAATCCCATACCAGCTGAAGGAATCGTTCGTCAACAGGAATTTTGCCTTCATCGGAAAATTTGAAACAATACTGATTGACTCTCTGGGGTTCGCAATAAAAAAGCTGGTGGATATTGGTCTTATATTGATAAATATCAACTGAATTGCCTCTCTTAGACGAGAAAAAACCCTGATTCATAACAGGATCCGCAATAAGCGCAAAATCATCAAACCTTGAATTGATAGGAGGATCAATATGGACCGGAGGCAGCCATTTATCTTTTGATTGTTTCGTATAGAAGATATCCTTGCCTCCAAGTCCGGGATGTCCGTCAGAAGAGAAAAACAGACCACCCTCACTGTTTACGAAGGGATACGATTCATTACCGGGTGTATTGATTTCCGGACCCATATTAACAGGATCCTCCCAATAATCACCTCTCCAGTTACAGAAATACAGATCAGTGCCTCCGTTACCCGCCGGATTATCTGATGCAAAAAAGAGTCTCCTCCCATCAGGAGATATATAGGGAGTTGTTATGTTGTAATACTCATTATTAAACCGTATGTCAAGAATCTTTACCCAATCATAATCCTCAAGAACCGCAGTGAAAATTCCGAGTTTATTTCTGGGTTGTGATTCTTCATCAATATTTCCGTCTACTTTCAGATTCCTGGAGAAATAAATTGTATCACCTCCACGGCTGAACGATGCCGGTCCGTCATTATATCTTGTCCTTAGACTTTTCGAAAAAAGCTTCACTTTGCCCGAAACTGTGTCAGCAAAGTTGATCTTTAAAAGTCCCTCGTCTTCAGAAGTCAGATAGTTTTTAAAAAGTCGCCTGTTCCTGTTTGAGCAGAACACTATTCCCTTTTTGTAATAGACGGGGGAAAATTCATCACTTTTCTTGGAACTGAATCTGGCAATATCAATTGAATAGGTTTCCGACTGGCCCAATACAACCAACGGGAGAAACAATGAAGTCAGAATTACAGAGATTTGTTTTATTTTCATGATAGGGAATTAGAAATTCAAAGGACTGATAGCTTCTACTTTGTAACGGAATTCGTATCTGAGCATTACCTCATGAGAACCAGAACTGTACGTCCTTAATTTAGCAAAATCGAAGTCATACGAATAGGCAAATTTTATTTGACCTGTCACCTGAAACTGGAACAATCCAGTGATTGAACGGTTATTTCTGTAGGAGGCACCAAGCCAAAAACGATCCATCAGCCTGAAATGAGCATTTATGTCGTAGAGGATCTTATCCCCCGGCGAAAAAGCGACAAGCGCAGATGGGAGAAATTTCAGATTTGGCGATAAATCAAACAGATACCCGGTGTTAAATAAATAATAATAATCGCTCATATTATTATGAAGAACATATTTATTCTTGTCAAAATCGAACTTGTATCCTACCAGTTTCGGTATTGAAAATCCGGCAAAATATTTTTCACCTGAATAATAGGTGCCGAAACTGAAAGCCGGAACCACAAATACCTTTGAATCAATTAAAAGATATTCATCTCCAGGATCCAGGACAATCAGGTCGGACCATGCGGTGTTTGTTACAATTACACCTGCTCCGAGTCCAAATGCAAGACTTCCTTTGTCCATGTCAATTTTATAAGAATAATTGGCTGTGAACTGATTCTCTTTGGTAACTCCTATTTTGTCATTGATAACATTGATACCCAATCCCATTTTCTGATCGTGGAAAGGAGCATCAACAGTAAGCGACATTGTCTCAGGCGATCCCTTTATTCCAACCCACTGTTTCCGGTAGAATGCCGCAATGTTCAGTACTCCCCTGTTTCCGGCATATGCAGGATTAATCGTCAACGGATTAAGCACATATTGATTTGTGAAAGGAGTTAACTGTCCCGAAAGACTTAAAGGGATCATCAGAGAAAAAAGTAATTTAATTATCCTTTTCATTTCATCGTTTTATTACAATATAACCTTTAATTGGTTTGATTTTTTCTGGCTTCAGAACATAATAGTAAGTATCCGCAGGGAGGTGATTCCCATTTCCATCCTTTCCGTCCCAGTCGTTAGCATAATTATCATTGGTGTACACTTTCGCTCCCCATCTGTTGAAAATATCCAGATTTGTCCTGCCAAGTGTCTCAATTCCTCTTATTATAAAGAAATCATTATTGCCATCAAGATTGGGGGTGATCAGGGAAGGGACAATCAGATCATTGATCTTAATCAGGACCGTATCAGATGATACAGCGCATATACCATTCGTCACACTCCAAAGAAGATTATTTTCCCCCAGTGAGAGCTCCGTAACACTTGTTTTATTACTGTTTTTATCTGAAAATATACCGTTACCCGTAAGGATTTTCCATTCTCCTGTTTCATAAATATTTAAGGCAGATGCTTCCACTACAGTCTCAAAAAGAAAATCAAGAGTCTGATCCGGACCTGCATCTGCTACCGGTTTCTCTCTCACTTCAACAGTTACCTGATCAGTATTTGTGCAGTTCCATTGATCGGTCAGCGTAACTGTAAAGAGGGTTGTTACAACAGGTGTGGCGATCGGGTCAGGGATAGCCGGATTATTAAGTACTCCGGCCGGACTCCACAAAAATGCTCCTGAGCCTTCAGCCTGAAGCCTTATGCTGCCGTCTTTGCACAGGGATGCATCCGGTCCGGCGTAAATTGAAGGAGCAGGATGAAAAACCACACGGATTATGTCAACTGATGAGCAACTGTAGCTGACTTCTGTCCAGGCGAAATCATATTCACCAGATTGGGTTACAGTAACTGTAGCATTATATTGATTTGGATTCGGATTGAATGTTGCGTTTCCCGGACCACTCACTTTTGACCATGTTCCCGTTCCTGATCCCGGGATCGGCATTCAGTAAGAAATCTCTGTCGCATTCATCCCCTCCATTTCCTGCATTTGCTGAGCCCTGTTCAGCAAAAACTACCGTGACTGAAGATCTGCTGGTACATGGTCCATTAACTTCAGTCCATCTGAAAACGTATGTCCCAAAGGCATTGACAGTAACTTTTGCCCTGGGATCATGGTTGTTAGGACTGAAAACGGCTGTACCGGGTCCGCTTACCCTTGTCCATGTTCCGGTCCCGATGCTTGGTACCGCCTGAAGATAAAATTCGAGTCCGCAGTTATTCCCTCCCGGCCCGGCATTTGCTACCGGAGACTGGTAAAAATTCACAGTTACGTTTGAACTACTTGAACAGGGACCGTTTGTCACTGTCCAGGTAAAAACCTTCGTTCCGTATTCTGTGACAGTAACAGTTGCGGCAGGAGTGTTTGCATTTGGGGAGAATGTTGCATTGCCTGTTCCGCTTGTCATTGTCCATGTACCTGAACCGGCTGTTGAACCTGATATAGCCCCAAGGACAAAATCAAGATCACATTCATTGCCCCCGGTGCCCGCATTTGCCAGAGATAGCTGATAAAAGTCAACTATAATGTCATCACTTGACCGGCATGCACCTCTGGTTTCAGTCCATCTGAAAGTGTAAGAACCGTAAGCGGTCACCCTTACAGTGGCAGTGGCTGTATTTGCATTAGGCGAAAACGTAGCATTGCCGGGTCCTGAGACTTTGGTCCAGACGCCTGTTCCAAAAACCGGTACAGCATTAAGAATAAAACTAAGTCCACATATATTCCCTCCTGAGCCGGCATTTGACTCCGGACACGGAAGAGTTGTTGCATTAAGTCTTACAGGAGAAGACTGAAGCCTTCCCCTGTTGTCAGCAGCAACGATATAAATAGTGTGGATCTGATTAGGATTAGAAACGTTAAGTACAGCTTTAAGCGTTTTACCAGCATCTCCTTTCTTCACTGAAAGAACTGCTGTTGCAACGACAGTCCCGCTTGGGCTTGAAAGTGCCCGCGTTCTTACATAAGAAGAAGTTAAAACGGCAGTGTTATTAAAATTAAAGACAATAACATATACTGTGCCTTCCCTGTCCAGGCCATAATTCACTGTAATGGACCATGCATCGGTGGATGCAACCGATGGAGTACCTGTAACCCATACCGGTTGTGCAAAGGTTTCTGATACCGGTAACAATGCCAGTGAAAATATGACCATTATTTTGATTAATCCATTCATTCAGCAATCATCTTATCGTCTTATCACCACATATCCTTTAATAGTTTTAGTAACCTCAGGTCTCAGAATATAAAAGTATGTGTCATCAGGCAGAGGATTTTCTTTGTCATCCACTCCATTCCAGCTATTGTCGTATTCATTGTTTTCATACACTCTGGCTCCCCAGCGGCTAAAAACAACGAGAGAAGTCTTGCCAAGAGATTCTATCCCCTCTATTATGAAATATTCATTATTCCCGTCAAGATTTGGGGTTATTAATGATGGTATCAGCAGATTCTGAACTGCAATCTCAACAGTATCCGAAGATACCGGGCAAGCTTGATTTGAGACTGTCCATATAAAACTGTTGACTTCGAGTGAAAGATCGGTGACCGAAGCAGAAGGATCATGTACATCTGAGATATCACCGTCTCCCGTAAGCAGTGTCCACTCTCCGGTTTGATTACTGCCAGGTGGAACAGCCTGCAGATAAGTTTCAAATATAAATTGCAGAATCTGGTCGGGGCCGGCATCGGCAACAGGTTGTTCCCTTACTTCAACATTTACCTGGTCACTGTTCTTACAACCCCATTGATCTGTCAAAGTAACCGTGAATGCAGTGGTTGCATCAGGCGAAGCAACGGGGTTATTAATGTTGGGATTGCTAAGCGGGCTGGCAGGCGACCATAGGAAAGATCCCGTTCCGGAAGCATTAAGCTGAATACCCTTACCCTTGCATAATAACACATCATCTCCTGCATCAACCGGCGGAATATCATGAAATCCTACCCTTATTATATCGTTTGAGGTACATAAGCTGTTTACTTCAGTCCATGCAAAATCATAAGTTCCGAACTGGCTGACAGTAACAACAGCATTGTATTGATTTGGATTGGGAGTGAAAACAGCATTTCCCGGACCGCCAACTTTCGACCATGTTCCTGTTCCTGTCCCGGGAACTGCATTCAGGGCAAAATCCAGATCACACTCCTCTCCGCCGTTTCCGGCAATTGCTGATGGTTGCTGAATAAAAGTCACCGGAACAGTAGCACTGCTTGTGCATGTACCATTAACCTCTGTCCACCTGAATACATAATTTCCGTAAGCAGAAACTGTAACCTTTGTTGCAGGAGTATTTGCATCAGGACTAAAGGAAGCACTCCCGGGGCCGCTGTCCCTGGTCCATGTTCCCACACCAAAGCTGGGGGTGGCTCTAAGATTGAACTCCAATCCGCAGTTATTACCTCCTGAACCAGCATTTGCAGATGGTTGCTGGTAGAAATTAACAGTTATTTTTGAAGTGTCCGAACATAAGCCGTTAATTTCGATCCAGGTGAATTCTTTTGCTCCGTATTCAGAAACTGCAACAGTAGCGGATGGAGAATTGGCATTCGGCGTAAAAGTTGCCGTTCCTGAACCGCCGGTCATTGTCCATGTCCCGGTTCCCAGACTTGGGACAGCACTCAATGGATAGTTCAGGTTGCATGAATTGCCGCCTGTGCCGGCGTTTGCCACAGGCCGCTGGTAAAAGCTCACTGTTACGACAGCACTGCTGACACAGGTACCATTTGTTTCGGTCCATCTGAAAGAATAAGTTCCATATGCCGATACAGTGACATTTGCTGTGGGAGAGCTTGCGACTGGTACAAATATGGCTGTACCGGGTCCTGAATCAATTGTCCATAATCCGGTTCCGATACTTGGAACAGCATTCATAACAAAATTCAGATCGCATTCAGTGCCTCCGGTACCTGCATTGGCAACAGGTTGCTGGAAGAAGTTAACTGTAACAGTCGAAGTACTGGAACAATTATTATTTACCACTGTCCATGTAAAAACATAAGTGCCATATACCGTAACTGTAACAACGGCATTTGGTGTGCTGGCATTTGGGGTGAAAACCGATGTTCCCGGTCCGGAAGTCTGTGTCCAGAGACCTGTTCCAATAGTTGGAGCCACCGCATTAAGAGTGAAGCTCAGACTGCATGAACTACCTCCCGTTCCTGCAATGGAAACAGGCGTTTGTATAATTGTCACTGCAACAGCAAGGCGTGAGACTGACTCACATCCTCCAATTGTCTGGCTTGCATAATAATTACCAGCAACAAGCGGTGTTGCCGGAGCCAGCGGCAGACCTCCTGTGGATGTCAGATACCATAATATTCCTGTACCTGCTGCAGTAAGGTTTGCTACTGTAGGGTTGACTGCCGAACAAAAGATCTGGGGCGAGATGCCTGTTGGCGCCGCCGGATTACTAACCGTCACGGTCACTGCAAGACGCAAGGTCGATTCACAGCTGCCAAAGGTCTGGCTTGCATAATAAATATCTGTAACCAGTGGAGTTGTTGTCGCAAGTGCTGTTCCTCCTGTGGGTGCCAGGTACCATTTTATGCCGGACCCTATGGCAACCAGGCTGGCTACCGTGGGATTATTGATCTGACAAAAATTTTGAGGTGAAACACCCGCAGGTGCTGGAGGATTACTCACTGTTACCGATACTTCAAGACGCAAAGCAGATTCGCAACTACCGATAGTCTGGCTTGCATAGTATTTCCCTGTTACCAGGGGAGTTGTCGTTGCCAGGGCCGTTCCTCCCGAGGGTACCAGATACCATTTTATACCGGAGCCTGTGGCTGTGAGACTGGCAACTGTAGGATTATCTGCAATACAAAAGTTCTGAGTTGCAGAACCTGTAGGCGCTGCCGGATTATTTACTGTTACAGTAACTGCAAGACGCGAAGATGATTCGCAACCGCTGATTGTCTGGCTTGCATAATAAATATTTGACGATAAAGGAGTTGAGGATGCCAATGCAGTGCCTCCTGTTGGTGACAGATACCATTTTATTCCGGTACCTGATACAACCAGGTTGGCAACTGTCGGATTATTTATTGCACAGAAAGACTGTGAGGTCGGACCTTCGGGTGCAGCAGGATTATTCACTACTGCAAATACTGCCAATCGTGTGGCCGATTCACAACCGTCAACTGTCTGACTTGCATGATAGCTTCTTGTAGACAAAGCTGTGGTTGTTGCCAGTGCCGTACCTCCTGTGGGATCAAGATACCATAAAATTCCCGTTCCCGTTGCGACAAGATTGGCTACCGTAGGATTATTGATGGCACAGAAATTCTGAGGCGTAGTACCTGTCGGTGGTGCAGGCCTGGCTTTTACTGTAATTGTCCCCTTGGTTTTTTCAACACAACCAACAGTGGTCAGTTCATACTCAAAGGTACCGGATACAACAGGTGTACCACTAATAGTATATTTATTTCCGCTCAAAACTCCGGTTACACCGGTTGGGAATCCTGTGGATGTTACACTGGTTACAGCAGGCACAACTGTGTATGTGATATTGTTGATTGGTGAATTAATGCATACCGTTTGCGGAATAGTACCCGGAGGATCAAGTGTTATGCAGATCTGTGCTTGCGCGATACTACCAGAAAGGAAAAGAATTATGAAGGAAAAAATACTTTTTAAATATCTCATCAGATGTTATTGTTTAGAGCCTGTTTTTGATTTTTTATTACTGATTAAACAATCTAATTTACGCTTTTTCATTGATCCATTAAAAAAATTACATAACAAAAATCGTACAGTAACTTCAGGTTTCCCGATTAGAATACTTAAAAAAACCATTCTTCCCATAAAAGCGGATTATCAGGAAACAGCATCCCATTGAACTCAGAAGTGCATTTTAATACTACTGGCTAATTTAAATAATAATATGATCAACAGGCATTTAATTTGACCAATTGAAGGAAATCGTCCGTGAATGGATCATTTTATGTTATCCGGATATCAGCCTGTAACAGTGTATTCTAATTTTGATATTTTGCTGCTCTCCCGTCGTTTATGACACCTTGCCAGTTCAATCCAAATCCAAAGTCATACATGTTTCCGTCTGTGTCAGTATAGCAGTTCATATCGCGGGGGACATCTTCAAATTGTTCTTCAACGGTTTTCATATCAGCAGGCATCTGGAACGGAAGAAGCCCCGAGGGTTCACTCACCCCTGTTATTATATCCATTAAAGCCTGATCCTGCACTCCAAAGTGCACAAGAATGGCTGAGGCATTTTTCTCGATCTCAGAGAAAACCAATGGATTCGAAACATCAACCAGAACAACTACTGGCTTCTTGCCCATTTTAGTCCTGGTTTCATTTACCATTCTCATATCAAATGAATTACGTGAAATCACACTCTTGCCTTTAAATGACCGGTCCGTAAAACTTTCAAGAGGGCTGCCGCCAGCAATGCTTTTCTCCCGGGCATGATCAGCCTTATATCTGTCATATTGAAGGCTTATTGGCACATAACCATTGCCCCTCGCTTTAATATCTCCCTGGTCATAACCTGTCATGCCTGTCGGACTCGCAATGCATACCAGTGCAAAATCAGCCTCTCCGGGCTGTTCAACAATTTCAAAATACTTCGAAACCATGGCAACATTAACAGGATCTGCCCAGCTTTCAGGTGTTTCCCGGCCAAACCAGTCACGGCCAGCCGGTGTAAAACGTTTTGGGATATATACTTTAAGCTGCTTCTTCAAAGGAAGGGTGTTGGTGCTGTTCTTGAGCATAATAACAGAATGGAGTTGGGCATCATAACCATCTTTCATGAATTCAGCATTTCCAACAGTATTTTTTGTCTTTTCAATATCGAGGTATGGATTATCAAACAATCCTACCCTGAAGATATTTTTCAGAAGACGTACGGCAGATTCCTCAAACCTTTTTCTCATAAGTTCCTCTCCATGCTCCTTAACACCCAATGCATAAGCCTCCAGAACAGGTCCTTTATCATTGTTCCCTCCGAACTGGTCAACACCAGCCATTATGATTTTATAGTGTCTTTCTGCAACAGAGAGTTTTTCGACTCCCCAGCACTTGCCTTCAAACTTGTCTACAGCGGTTACATCTGATGTTATCCCCCAGTCGGTACAAACGACTCCATCGTATTTGTATTCTCCCCTCAGCAAATCATTGATTATATAATTGCTGTAGCTGTTTCCGACATTCTCTCCATAGATTGTATCCTGATTGTAGGAAATCGTATAATATGGCATAACAGCGGAAGCCATTCCTGTTGGACCCTGAAGCTTAAAAGCCCCTTCGGTAAACGGTTTCAGGTGATCTTTCAGGTTATTGCCGGGGTATACAGCATATGCACCGTATCCGTAATGACCATCCCTGCCTCCTTCTTCAGGTCCTCCTCCGGGCCAGTGTTTAACCATAGCATTGACACTGTGGTATCCCCAACCACCGGAAATATGATCAGCTCCCTCCGATGTCTGAAAACCATCAACATAGGCCCGTGCCATATCTGCGGCAAGGCCAGGGTCCTCCCCCATTGTTCCGTCAAAGCGGCTCCAGCGCGGCTCAGTTGACAGGTCAATCTGCGGCGAAAGTGCTGTCGTTATTCCAAGGGCACGATATTCAGCCGAAGCTACCTCACCGAATTTCCTCATTAGTGCAGGGTCAAATGTCGCGGCTATTCCCAGAGTGCCGGGCCACATTGATATCCTGCCTCCGGCACCTGCATTGTATTCTGCATAAGAATCACTTCCGTGACGCGGATCTGAGCTGATGTTGACAGGAATTCCAAGCCCGGTCCCCTCAACAAATGCCTGAATATTATTGTTCCAGATGGCTGCCGTCTCAGGACTTTCAAGTGACGTGACAAGAACATGCCTGAGGTTATCATCAGTCAGGAACTTAATCTGCTGATCTGACAGATCGCTTGCTTTGGCACCGCTTTCAGCAAATGGTTTCCCCCCATATGTCCCGGCTCTCCCAAAACCCGGACCTCCTGAAGGTATTGACTGATGACTGCTGTATAACATCAGACCGGCTATCTGGTCAACCGACATCCTTGATGCCAGATCAAGGGCACGATCATTTACCGGTAACCGCCAGTCCTCATAGACATCAAGCACACCATTTCTATTTAAATCCTTAAAAGCCAATCGGTTTACTGTTAATAATTTCACACCTGAAGCAGGTGAATAACCCAGTGTCTGACCATCCTGATTATAAATCAGTTTATATTCTCCTTTATTCTCTTCGCTCCATTTCTGGCTGCACCCGGTTGTGAAGTGAATAAGCACTACTGTAATTGCAGATATTAAAATATCTTGTTTTGACGTCTTCATTTGATAGTTTTATCTTGGTTTCAGTTCATTAATTTTATCTTTCAGCAACAGGGCAGGCGATTCCTTCTTTACAATGATATCATTCCCGAGATTAAATGTTGCTGTCTGGCTTAGGTTCTTTGACGATGCCCCTGCCTTCACAGTATAAAGCCCTTTTTCGGCTGTCCATGCGGATAATACCGGATCAAAAGATGCAAGATCTTTTTTTGAAATATCAAAGCTGAGAACCTGTGATTCGCCGGGTTTAAGAAGCTTTGACTTCTTAAATCCCCTCAGTTCCATTGCAGGTTTATCAAGCTTTTTCCCCGGGGCTGTCAGGTAAAGCTGAACAACTTCCTTCCCTTCACTCCTGCCTGTATTTCTTACTTCAACCGTGGCTGTCAGCTTATTGCTGAATTTTGTTGAGCTGAGCTTAAGGTTTGAATACTCAAAGGCAGTATATGACAGGCCATAGCCAAACTCATAGGAAACCGGAACATTGAAAGTAGTGAAATACCTGTATCCTGCATAGATGCCCTCTTCATAAGTCACCTCAGCAGGCTGCGGACGCATAAATGAAGCCGCCATGTCTGGTTCTTTATCTGCCTTAGGTTGAGTTTGTCCAATAACTTTACCCGGGAAATTAGAGGCCGAGGGTACATCCTTGTAATTTACAGGAAAAGTTGTGGCAAGCTTACCGGAAGGATTCACCTTACCGACTAATATATCGGCTATTGAATTCCCGGTTTCCTGACCAGCCTGCCATGCAAGCAGGATAGCATCCGGGATCTCTTTCCAGCTGGCAGTTTCAATAACACCTCCCACATTAAGGATCACAATAGCTTTTTTCCCTTTTGAATGAAAGACTGAAGTGACTGAATTAATAAGCTCCTTTTCAACAGGAGCGAGCAGGAAATCTCCCTCCCCATCCCTGCGGTCATACCCTTCTCCTGAGTTTCTGCCGATCGTTATTATTGCAGCGTCGGTGAGATTAACAATGCTGTTGATTATGTCAGAATTAATTGATAATTCAGCTATCGGGACCGACCCCATCATAAACCCGCGGCTCCTTTGCCTGCCTGCTTTGGCAGCTTTCAGATATGCCTCATACAAAAATCTTAGATTTTCATCAACCGATAACCCTGCGTTCTGCAGACCTTCAACAAGGGCGACACTATATGCCTCGTTTACATCACCACTGCCGGTCCCGCCCGTAATTATCTCATATGAAGTATTTCCGAATGCAGCGATCTTCTTTATATTGTCTGATACAGGCAGTGCCGAGTTATCATTCTTTAAAAGAACCATGCCTTCCGACGCCACCTGGCGCGAGACTTCTGCATGTGCTTTCAGGTCAGGCTTATTTGAGATTTTATATCCCCTGAACTTCGGAGACTGGAGTATTATGTTCAGTATCCTTTCCACATTTTTATCCAGGACTTTTATATCAAGCTTTCCTGCTTTTGCTGCTTCAAGAATTGCCTTGTTCTGGTTCGGATTTCCCGGCATCAGAAGATCATTTCCGGCATTCATCATAGCTACTGCATCCCTGCCTCCAAACCAGTCGGTCATTACAAAACCCTTAAATCCCCAGTCATTGCGGAGAACCCTGGTCAGCAAATCATAGCTCTCCGGCGCATAGGTGCCGTTTATCAGGTTATAGGATGACATAATTGTCCATGGCTGGGCTTCCTCCACCATTAGTCCGAATCCTTTAAGATAAATCTCGCGAAGGGCACGCTCGCTTACAATTGTGTTCAGGGAGTTACGGTTTGTCTCTGCATTATTTGCCGCAAAATGCTTTGCTGAGGTACCAACACCATTTGATTCAATACCGTTAACCATTGCAGCTGCCAATTTTACCGGTAACATACGGATCTTCGGAATAATACTCGAAATTCCTTCCGCAGAGCGGATTCCTGTGAATATTCATCCCGGGACCAAGAATAACATCGACCCCATATTCAAGCACTTCATTGCCCATTGCCTGTCCAGCTTTATATACCAGATCAACATCCCATGTTGAAGCAAGAAGGGTGGCAACCGGGAAAGCAGTGCAATAGTATGTTGCTTTGTCATTCTGGCGGGTTGGACTGATCCTTAATCCCGCGGGACCATCAGCAACCACGATGGAAGGGATCCCCAGCCGCGGGATTGGATAAGTTGTTCCGGCAGCTCCGGATACCTGGTCCTGAGTTTGTCCCACTACAGGGCTCATTTGTTCTGTATTCTTTGAGATTTCCGACGGTGCTCCGGGCATGCGCATACCCTGACCAACGACCAGATTGACTTTTTCTTCTAAAGTCATGGCAGCAATCACCTTGCTTAACGGATCTTTCCCTAACTGAGGAAGCGCTTTAATTGCCGTTTGTGCATGAACTGACCCTCCCGTAAAAACACACATGATAAGGAGGATGAATTTATTTCTCATAAATCTGAATATTTAATAAGTATTCACTTTATTCCTATCTAAAAGTAATAAAATATGATGAAAGGGATCGTCAGATAAGGTTAAAATACCTGGTTTTTATTTGGAATTCTTCCTGTAATAAACGGTATTGTTATTCCAGTCCTTAGCGATAAGAACACCGTTATGATCAATGAACAGGTTGTTAAGTTCGCGGTTTAACCAGTAGGTCTCATAATGTTCCAGATCATCTGATTTAAGAATGCCAAAACCCGGGACAAGTATATAGTAGGTACTCCCCCATCTGTTGAAAATGTTATCCATAGTCGTTCCGAACTGAGGCGAGCAACTGAATAGCCTCCTGTAGGTAGCACCCATATCGGTCGACTTTAGTATCGTAAAACCGCTTTCCTGGTTGCAGATAAAGATCTCCTCCCTGTCGTTGACATATAGTTTGTGGGAGTTCCCGGGAGTTTCAATATGACTCCAGGTAAGTCCGTTGTCATCCGAACGGCTAAGGCTGCAGCAGTTGGATCCATGGAATAAAAGCGTACCATTTTTCAGACGAAAAACATCCCCGAATCCATAGGATGATAAACCTGATCCCGCAGTCTGCCATGTAATTCCGCCATCACCGGAAAATTTTGTCGGATAGTCAAATTTAAATACCCAGATATAATTGTCATTTGAAACATGCATATAGATATAATAAGGATGATCGGGATAAGGTTTAGTACATTTTTTCCAGGATTCCCCATGATCAGTGCTTTTTAATACTTCACCATTCCAGGTGCTGACATATATTGTTCCATTGCTGTCCATTTCGATTGTTCGCGGTGAATCTAAAACCTGATGGACCACCTGTTCCCATAAAAAATACCTGCTTCCCTGTTTGTAAACCTTCCCGTTTGTTACCATCAGGGTGATTCCGGCTATAGTGTCCGCAACCATTCCTGTTATATGCCCGTCAGGATCAGTTGAAACAGCATCCCACGCATTTTCTCTGAAGGTGATTGCCGTAAGGTCAGTCGATGTCAGGTAATCTCCATTGCGCTTAAAGACCGAAGCTCTTAGTTTGTGATCCAGGGAGTTGGTTCCCAGTGTCCAGGTAGTGGTCACGCTTGATTCATCATTGGTGAAAAATGTTTCCTGGGATACAGAACCGCCACCTTCAATGACATTGAAAACAATTCTGAAAGGCTCCGGGACTGGCTCCTTGTTATTATAAATCGTTAAGACAATATTAATTGATGCTCCGGGCTCTAATCTCTTTCCCTGTTCATTTTCAAAGCTGAATGAATAACTTTCAAGTAATTCAACGGATGGATCGGGACTACAGGAAGGGATTAAAAAGAAAAGTCCGGTCAGGATAAAAATCAGGAATCCGTTAATTCTTTTTGCTTTAGTTATATTTTTAAATCCCGGAAACAGCATTTTCTATTAATTTATTGCTATTTAAGCATCTCTGTGATTACCTGGAATACCGGTACTCTCAATCCGATCTGCAATGAAAGAGAGCTATTCTCAAAAACTGTCTTTCCGCTTAAGAATGCATCGTTTTCCGGTAAATACGACTTGTCAAAAACCTCTCCGAAACCTCTGCGGTACTGTAATCCGGACTCAATTGCAAGCCGTTTGAATACCGGAATGGTTATTCCTCCCCCGATTATCCATCCGAAATTGTTGTCCCTTACTGCAGCCGCCAGATCGTCATATATCACTCTCTTGTACAGGCTGTATGATCCCTGGTTCGCTGTGTTATAAAAAACTGTTCCCTTCGATCTTGCATTCAATTTTATCCCAACGAAAGGTCCGGTATTTACAAAGAACCTGCCATGATCCCCAATCTGGAAATTAATCAGCAAAGGTATGGTCAGATAATCAACACTGGTTTTGGTATCCACATAATAATAGGCATCATCATCTACATAATATCTGTGAAATGAGTCACTTGAATCTTTCAGGGAATAACCTGTGCGATCAATTGACAGACCGGTACGGAATGAAGAATTTGAAGTGAGACGGATATTAACAAGGAATCCCATGGAGGGTCCAAAATTCAAAGAATATTTCTCAG
>CAWHGX010000023.1:0-118986 GCA_963828775.1 uncultured Bacteroidales bacterium
TCAATGCTGCCGGCAATCCGGTAACATTTACAAATACCACAAATGCAGGTACATGGAACTGGCTCTGGAAGTTTGGTGACAATACCACATCAACGGAGATGCATCCGGTTCATTCCTACACAGATGTCGGCACCTATTCTGTCACTCTTGTCGCCAGCAATGCAAACTGCTCCGACAGCGTCAAACACAGTGTCAGTGTAGTACCGCCTGCACCGGTTGCCGGCTTTGATACTATTCCGTCGGGATGTGCGCCGCTGTATGTCAATATTAACAATACTTCGCTGAACACTGATGTTCCGGGAACAACTTACAGGTGGGATTTCGGTGATGGAGGCACTTCAGTTGCAAAGAATCCTACATACACCTACTTCACGGCCGGCACATACAGGATCGAGCTTGTTGTAACAGGTCCTGGTGGTACTTCAATGAAGACACAGGTTGTCAATGCATATGCTTCACCCAGGGCTTATTTTGAGACCACACCACCAATGGTTTACGTGAATGATGAAAGGGTAAGGTGCTTCAATCTGAGCCAGGGTGCAACTTCATATCTGTGGGACTTTGGTGACGGAGATACTTCAAAAGTCAAAGAGCCTTACCACAGGTATATGGATGAAGGAACATATGATATCACATTATGGGCATATTCAGAGAACGGCTGTACCGATATGTACGTTCTTTCGCCGGCAGTAACCGTCGAACCGGTAGGAGAGCTGAGATTCGCATCAGTCTTTACTCCCAACAAGACAGGTCCGATTGAAAGATCCGATCTGCCCACAGGAGGCACTGAAGTTGACCAGTTCTTCTATCCGCCGATCCGTCAGAAGGTTCTGAACTACAAGCTTCAGATCTTCAACAGATGGGGAGTTTTGATCTTCGAAAGCCATGATATTAATGTGCCATGGAACGGATACTACAAGGGTAATCTGTGCCAGCAGGGAGTATATGTATGGTATGTTGAAGGCAAGTTTGCCGACGGCAAGCCTTTCAAGATGGTCGGGAATGTGACGTTACTGCAATGACGGCATTAAGGTCATGCGTCAGGCTGCAGGCGTCATGCAGTCGGCACCGAAGCCCTGTCTCTGTAAAGGGAGGCTATGCTGAAAGGCTCCCCTTTCGAAGAGGGGCGAGGGGGTAGGTTAAAAGACTTAACAGCAGGAAAATATACTTTTATCAGATTAACAGAAGCCCGTTGACGAGACGGGCTTTTCTTTTCCGGGAGGCTTAAATCCATAACCACGGAGTAACACGAGTTACACGGGGCCACTGTTTTATTTTAAACACTCTGTGATCCCGAACACTCAGACCTGCAAACCCGTGCAACACTGTGGTAAAAAAGCAATATTTCGATACCAGCCGCATGCCAAACCATACCTTTTTATTATATATCAACCTGTAATCAAAAAAAAATCAAATTTTTTTAAAAATAATTGACTTTTTTCTTTTTTCTGGCCCCGGGAGTTTTTAATATTGCTATTGCAATACAGTTTTTAGGGAGTTTGTGAAGACGGATCAAACGTGAAATTTTGTTTTTCGTGGAATAAACATAATGTCTAACTGCATTTAATACCTCGTGCCTATGGAACAAAACTGACACCAGCGTCCGGGGAATAAAGCAGTCCATTCCCCGGACAATCAAACCCGGACTGCAACGAAATAAAATATCTGAGGGCTTATAACCCGTATGTTCAATTTAAAAATTACAATTAAAAATGAAAAACCTAATTTATGCTTTAACGATTTGCCTGCTGGCGGCAAGTTGTGAAAAATATGAATCCGGGCCCATAAATCAGAATCCGGTTGGTACAAGAGTGCTTACCGGATCTGAAACATTACTTAAAAGCAACCTCGATCAGGCAGCAAAGATATTGACAGACGTTATTCAGGATGAGGCCGTTATGAGCGAGTTAGTTTTGCTTTCCGAAGAAAACAGAACATTTTACAGTCTGTCATTTAAGGATCTGTTTGATGAAGCCAAGGGAGCCGACGGCTCATTTAAGAATCTCAGGGAGAAATTTCTGAACGGATGTGCATCAGCTGAGACCAAAGGAGATTGGGGAGACCTTGCAAGCTACCTGGCAAAGAACGACTGTTATATTTACTGTCCGTATCCCTCAAGTTTTTACCCGAAAGGGACTAATTCATTCACGGTGGCAGCCCATCCGATCGATAATGATATGGAGAATATTGGTTACCGGTTTGAAGGCAGAAGGATGATCGAAGTGACAGTCAATGAGGAGTATGCCGATAAGTACCAGGTTCTGCTGATAATGCCCAGGGATGAAGATAATGATGATATTAAGGGATTAAATATCACTGATATTCCCGGATCGAAAGGGGATCCTGTTTATGAAGTCAGGATTGGAAAAGTAAGATGTGCTGATTATTGTGGAGGAATATTTGAGGGGACTTTAGAATTAAGAGTATCAAGAGGATATCCTGACATTTGAATCATCTAATGAGAGTTACTAAAGGTACTTTTACTAATGTAATTCCAATAGATTACCCAAGGGATTATGCAAAAGCAGCTATAAATAATTGGACTGTTTACTGCGAAGGTGGTTGGTTTTTGCAAAATATCTTATGGGATTCAAACTGGAAACCAGCTAAGGCACAGCAATGTATATTAGTATATGAGTATGATACAGTAAAAGAAGTATCAACAAGTGCGACTGTTGGATATAAACCAGATAATATAACAGGAACAATAACAGCTACAGCAAAAACAACTTATAGTGGAGATTTTTTAGGTATCAGTGAATGGGATAGGGATTGGTTTTATGCAACAAATACAAATCCAGGGCCATATGATGAACGTAAAGATGGATGGACAGTTAGAAAAACATGTGCTGCTCTGAAATTGACTACTCCGGCAAGAACAATTTATTAATTTATAATCAATCCATCCCTTTGGCAGATCCAAAGGGATGGATTTAAAAAAGAAATATGAAGACTCACCTATCAAAATGCGTTTTAGTATTAACCATCTATCTTTGCATAAATTTAAATGTTTCTGGGCAAGAACCTCTAAAATTTAATTCCTCATTAAACATCTACAGAGATTTATCAGATACTTATGGTAAAGGAAGTCTATTATCAGGGGAATTTAGCATTAACAAATCTTGGTATGGAGCAAGCCTAGATTTTGGGTACTTTCAAGCACAATCAACATTCATTTATAAAATTATTAGTTGAAGAAATAGATAAAACTATTGAAATCCAATTTGATGAAGTATCAATAATGCAAAGTAGTGCCATTTCTTTGTTAGCTATACCAATTCAAAATAATTGGTTTCAACTGTGATCTAGCTTTTGGTGCAGCGCTGAATAAAGCTACCAGTTCACAATTCAACAATGTGGATTATAGTTATAATTTAGCTCAGGACAAGTTTACATATCTCTATAAAGATTATAAGCTGGTTAAAAGAACTCATTTTGGTTATCAGGTCGGACTCAATATTTCATTTTACGTTTTACCAAAAATCGGATTACAACTAAGTTCAAGGATACAAGATTTAAGCAATGGCGGTACTTTCTTTTTTGTTGGCGGAGGTTTATGTTTCAGACTTTAATAAACAGTAGCTATGAGATATATTATTTTTTTAATAATTCGTTTTGTGTATTTCCAGTTTCAATAGCTTTTCACAGGAAAAGAAATTCACAATCCGTACAGGTGCTGGTTATTATACTGATGTTATGGCAATGTATGATGGTCCGGCAATCTGGCTGGAAGGCGGATATAAATTCAATACCGGCTTTTATCTGAATGGCCGGGTTATCAGTTGCTTCTGTTGACTGGACCATGGCTGAAGGTTTCTTCGAGAGTTATAAAACTATGGCAGTCAGGCAAATGGCCGATATAACTTTCTCAAGACCTGTTAAACTTAAAGGTCAGCATTACCTCGAACCAGGATTGGGATTTAAACTTAAACGCGAGTATAATTTCTATCCCGATCTGACAATTCAGATTATCGATGAGCAAACCTATGTGTATACAAGGTACAGTAAAATATTTTATGAGATTGGATTTGACATCTGTCTGGATTATTATTATCAGTTTACACAGTAGCTTTTATCTGGGTTTGAGGGCAGATACCAACATTATCTGGGCTGTCGGTTTTGAAGGGCTCACTGTTTCACCGCTATTCGGTTTTCGATTTTAGGGGTGGGATACACTCCGCCACAGTCCGCCTTAAAAGGCGGAGTTGAGCAGCGGAGTTGAACAGCAGAGTTGAGCAATCTGCGAGATAATAATAGAAACCAGGCTAGATACAACATACATGTTTATAATGTCCTGATCAGATATGATTAACCAATCATCGATGATAATTGCCATAACTCCGGCTTTTAAGCCGGAGAGATACCAAAACATATATTAACCGGGCTTTAGCCCACTAAACTTATAAAAATGCCATATGTCAGAAACTGGCTCCATTGCGTATGGGGCACAAAAAACCGTGTACACTTTCTCCCGGACGGAAAGAAATATGAGGTAATAAGTCATATCCGTACAAACGCAGGTGTAAAAGGAATATATATAGATTTTCTGAATGGTTATTCAGAGCATCTTCACTGTCTTATTCTGCTGAACTGTGACCAGACTTTATCAAAAGTAATACAACTGATAAAAGGCGAGTCCTCTTATTGGATCAATAAGAATAAACTGATCAAGAGTAAGTTTGAGTGGGCTGACGAATATTATGGTGCGTCTGTAAGCGAATCACATGTTAACAAAGTCAGGGAGTATATAAAAAACCAGGAGGAGCATCATAGAAATAAGTCCTGGGAGGAAGAGTGTGATGAGTTCATTAGAGCATTATGGATTTTCCCAGTATAAGGGCTGAAGCCCGGACAGTGTATCAGATCGATACTCCGCCTTAAAAGCCGGAGTTATGGCAGCACTACTCGGACTTAAGAGCCTATTTCAATATGGGCTTTATCCCTTATACTTTTACATCACAGGCTTCATAATATTATTAAGTCAGAATTCAGTTATATATAAAACCATATCCGATGAAAAAGCTGATCTTTTTATGGTTCGTATTCTTTTCATCATCCTTTCCTGCGACAGGGAATCCACAAAAAACCAGCTCCTGGACTCAAAGATCGACGGGCAGTACTTCTCATTCAATGGTTTTGCAGAAAAATATACCGATTATATAAACGACCAGAAAACAGGATACGAATACCAGGTTTATAATCACGACAGGCATTCATTCCTCATAGAAGCCTACGACAATACATTCACAAAAGTCATTTTCCCGTTTCCTGAATTCAGTGCCCAATACATTGTCGAGCTTAATGGCGGCCAGTCCAAAACCTATCAGGCTGTATCGGGACTCTTCCGTATCCTTGGTGAAGATAATGGAAATCTCAGGGGCGACTTTAACTTTAAAGCAAAAAACATTGTTAATGCCTTCCGATTCAGTCATGATCACCGACGGGTACTTTGATATTTTCCTTGAAAATCACGATCGTGCATTTCCATAATCAGGAATCCTGATATAGCTTCTGTTTAACCACGAGTTACACTCAGTTGTCACGAAGTTGCACGGTTTGGCCCCGTACCCCATACCCAAACCACACATCCATACATAAAAATTGTCCCCGGCAGAAATCAGCGAACTACCGGGGACGGGGCCAGGGCGACCCATCCGTTGGCACGGAAGAAAATCAAGCACTTGGAACTTTGCAGCGAGAAGTGCCTGACCGGGTTGAAATCGAAAACCTTGACATCTTAACAATATTCTTTCTCAGTTACATACGATCTCCTTAATGGACAATATCTTATCTTCTGTCCTTCATCCCTGATCTCACTTACGATCCTTTTTACGGATCTCTTGCTTATGCCGAACCTGAATGCTAATTCGTCCGGAGAACCTGTACTTTTTAAGTCAGCCAGTTTTAGGATCCTGACTTTCAGATATTCTCTGTTAATCCTGGACATAATTTAAAAACTTAGAAAGTAGACATTGACTTAAGTACTTTAAATATAATAATTTTCATACTAACTTCCAAATGATTTAGTTAATTTTTTCAGGTATTTTTAGAATAATTCCTGATCTTTTTTGTATTAATAAAATCTTGCTCCGACTGGTAATTTTTTGCACCGATTTTCGGAAGTTGAAATTTTTAAAATGAGGCTAAAAAAGCACAAATACTGAGTAAAAAGCATTTTTACCACGAGAAATACGGAGTTTCCCTGTTTTTGCCCCTGCTCCCTGCCCCCTGCCCTTCGCCTATCGTCTATAATACATAATACATTATTCAAACCTTTTGCTCTGCTTTGTGTACATATTGAAGTACTTTCCCCTCTTTTTCATCAGCTCATCATGAGTACCGGATTCGGCAATGGCTCCCGTTTTCAAGAACGATGATCTTGTCAGCCAGGGTTACGTTGGTAAACCGATGTGTGATAAGAATGGAAGTACGCCCCTTTACTATCTCCCTGAACCTGCTGAAAATCTCAAACTCAGTGTCTGCATCAAGGGCACTTGAAGGTTCATCGAGGATCAGGACAGGCGCCTCACGGAAAAGGGCTCTTGCAAGAGCTATTTTCTGCCACTCACCCCAGCTGAGTTCACGGCTGTCGTCAAAAAGATTCCCAATGACTGTGTCATAACCTCTGACAAGATTGTTTAGTAAATCATGCACACCTGCTGACGATGCCGCCTGCCTTATCTTTCCATCACCATCACCCGTTTCAATATTGCCCATCCTTATGTTTTCGCCTGCTGTAAGGTTGTACAACATAAAATCCTGGAAGACAACTGAAAAATATTTTCTGTATTCATCCGGATCCATGGTCCTGATGTCCTTCCCGTCCCAATTGACAGCTCCTGAATCGGGATCATAAAGACGCGTAAGAAGTCTCACAAGTGTGCTCTTTCCCGCACCATTTGGACCGACGAGAGCAACTATATCACCTTTCTTTATAGCGAAAGAGACCCTGTCAACTGAAGGATACTGATTTCCGGGATATGTAAATGACAGGTCCTCAATAACGATCTCTGACTTCAGATCAGCCGGAACTGTAACAGGATCAAGGGCAACAACATTTTCTTTAAGATCGAGGAACTCAAAGGTATCGCCGATAAATAATCCGTCTTCATAAAGACCGGCAAGGGAACTGAACAGGTCTTTAATATATGTCATTCCCTGCCTGAAAGCCAGAAGAAACATTGCCATCTGGCCAAGAGTAAGCTTTCCGCCTATGGTCTGGCGGACAATAACAATGAGGAGAACAAGAAATGCGGATGCTTTAATTACATCTGAGATAAGCTCGATGCTTGTTCTTTTTCTCAGTATATTCAGTTCTTCTTCATTCTGCTTATTAAAAGATCTTCTGAAAAGTGACATAAAGTAATTGCCAAGTCCGAACAGCCTGATCTCTCTCGATGGCCTGTCGCCAGTCAGCAGCCAGTTGAAATAGACTGATTTCCGGGCTTCGGGTGTCTGGTCCCTCTGGAAATTATAAAGTATATCTGCATAATGAAGCCTGAGCCATATAGACGGGATATTAACTGCAACCAGAAGAAGAGCGACTCCCCAGTGAAGCGTTAAGAGAAGTCCTGCCATAAGCACAAGCGAGAGAAGTCCGTGGAACATTGAAATGATATTGTTCAAAATGCTGTTGGGTCTCCATGGCGCTTCAGAAGTTGCCCTTGCAAGACAATCAAAATATCCGGGATGCTCAAAGTTGATCAGGTCGAGCCTGACAGCCTTGGAATGCAGAAGGCCATACATGTGCTCTTCAAGTTTCACGGATTGTTTCTTACGGACAAAATTTCCAAAGTCGGAAGAGATCTCATCAAGAAAGAATATAACCACCACTACAACAATCATCGGTATTATATTTGCTGAAGAGGTTCCCGAAGATACTGCTAGTGTTATTTCATCAATAAGAAGCTTTAGAAGATAAAGAAGAACCAGCGGAAGGAAGCTCTGGAGAACAGAGATCACAATATTAATTGTTGCCCATCCCGGGGCACTTTCCCAGACAAGGTTAAGGGCTTTTCTGAAGAGCTTGATTTTTCCTTTCATACAATTCAACATGTGTTTCCTTCAACCCCCAAAGTTTCACAGAGTTTTCACGGAGTTAAGAATCAGCATTACTCCGAGCCAACTCCAGGGTGAATCCGTGGTTAAAAATTCTTTTTATCCTGTAAAATTGCGAAATAATCCTTACTAAAAATCTGTTGAAGGAATAATTTGGTTTTTTATTGAGGAAAGAACCTTCAGGCACTTTTTTCCCATCAGGACTTTCAACCCTGACTACTTTCCCGGCGATCTGATCATGCAGAACCGGATCATCTTCAGCCATGAGGCTGTCGCCTCTTGTAATAAAATACTTATGGTCATCTTGTTCAAAACACCTTACTAACCTGTGAACGACAAATCCCGGATCTTTTTTACAGGCAATGATCTCGCCCGGGACAGGCTCATCTCCCTGTTTAAATGGTTCGATAAAAACCACTGAGCCTGGTTTTATGGAAGGAAACATACTGAAGCCATCAGCCTTCACCCTGATCGTTTTTCCTTCGGTCAGGAGACTGAATCCAATATCTTTCAGGGCTGTGTGAGCCAGGCGGTTTTTAGTCATTCCGGAGGATATATTCTATTATGCTCCTGTCGGGTTTAAAAGAGAGTGTTGCTACCTGGATCTTTGAACACATCATTGACACTGACCCCAGAAAGCGGGCAATCATATCCTGACTATAGTTATGCTGTATGCAATTTGAAATTACATGGCTGACTGAAGATGCTTCCCTGAGGATGTCCATTTTGTTTTCATCACCATGTTCAATCAGGAAGATTTTGTCGACCGGGGCATTTCGTGGCACGTCATCATTATACACAGGAGTATTGTACATCCGGAACTGACCGTCAACATTTCTTATGACAAGCCTGTCATCATGAATGACATGAGCACCTATATTGTCCCAGAGGCTGGCCATCGTGGTCTTGCCTCTTCCTGCAACTCCGCTGAACAGGTATCCACGGCCGTTATAGTATACTCCGGATGCATGGATCATGATGTCGGCGTTAACTGAGGTAAGGTAGTAAAGAACAAGACCGTCGAGAGGATATTCCAGCGGATCGGTTTCAGAGCCTGCATTTTCAATCCACAGATCCCATTCCCTCAGGCCAAGAGAGAACTTAAGCATTGCTTTCTTTCCGGATGAAGAGTCAGGGAAATTTGTTATCAGCAACATATCTCCATTCTGCTTATATACACTCCAGAAATTGTCACTTTTGGTTATCTTATAACCTTTTACCTCAACGACATAGGGAGCAACAAATAATCTCTCGGCATCTTCATTGGGCTTCCGGCTTCCATGATGGACCCTTATGCGAACATCATATTCAGTATTCTGAACAATGTTCCTTCTGAACCTGAACGAAGGAACAAGGTCTGGTCCGTCATCTGCTGATTCGATCCTTATATTGTAGCCGGCAATATTAAGATTATAGCTTCTCATTCTTAAATCTTGCTGATGTTGCTTCCAAAGCGTATAAAAACCCAGGCTTGTCTCCTTATAAGTGAAAGTATTTTGCAATCTTCGGAGTTATTAAAATCGAATAAAGAGGTTACTCTGAAGATTAACGTACTTTTCGTTAGAATATTATTTTAAATATTGATGATGAGATAATTACTCATATTATTTATAAATGAAAAGACATCTTTCGAAGCTGAGTCATAGTCGATGTCATATTCTTCAGTCATTGCATTGATTATCACTTCAACATTTCTTTTCCCGTCTATCAGCTCCCAGATAAATGCCCCGGTCTCGTTGAGCGTGTAGACACTGTTCATATCGGCTATATTATTTGCGACAGGAATAAGCACATATTCATCTCCTGTTTTCCTTGTAACTATGCCGGGGGAATGGGAAAAGACTGATTTCAGGTCTGCCATTGAATTTCAATTATATATCAAATATACTGAAATTTATAGTTCCTTTTTCTACCTTCGCAGAAACCAAAATTTATGAGTACGAAGGGTAAGAGGAAGAAAAGATCAGGCATTTCAAGAGAAACAATCACAACCCAGATTCAATCAATATTAGCCGGAAATTCCAATCAGGCATTTAACTTCCGGCAGATTTCCAAAAAGCTGAATATCACTGAAACCTCAGAAAAGCAGATGGTATCTGAGATTCTGAGAGAGCTTGCAGGCGGGGGAAGCATACTTGAGGTTTACCAGGGAAAATACAGATCAAAAACCAGCCCGAGGGTTCATGTTACGGGAACGGTCGATATGACCAGAATGGGTTATGGCTTTATTACATCGGATGATATTGAAGATGATGTATTTGTATCGGCTAAAAATCTTAATACGGCTCTTCATGGCGACAGGGTAAAAGTATTGCTTTATGCTAAAAGAAAAGGAGCCAGACCCGAAGGTGAAGTCGTTGAGATCATAGAGCGATGGCGTACATCGTTTGTGGGGACGGTTGAGATAATGCCCAATTTTGCTTTCCTCATCCCCGACAATAAAAATATGCCGTTCGATCTTTTTATACCGGTATCAAAGCTCAACGGAGCAAAACAGGGGCAAAAAGCTGTTGCCAGGGTTACCGAATGGAATCCGAAATCAAAAAATCCGGTAGCCGAAATAATAAATGTCCTTGGCGACCCGGGTTTGCACGAAACAGAGATGCACGCCATTCTGGCAGAATTTGAACTGCCTTATGGTTTTACAGAAGAAGTCGAAAATGATGCCGGGAGAATCCGCAGTGAAATTACTGACGCTGATATTATGGAGCGGAGAGATTTCAGGGATATTCCGACATTCACAGTCGATCCGGAAGATGCACGTGATTTTGATGATGCCCTCTCGTTGAGGCAGCTTGAAAACGGTAACTGGGAAGTGGGAGTTCATATTGCCGATGTAACACATTATGTAAAGCCGGATTCGCTTACAGAAGAGGAGGCAAAACAACGGGCAACTTCCGTTTACCTGGTCGACAGGGTGGTCCCGATGCTTCCCGAAAGACTTTCAAACAATATATGTTCATTAAATCCATCAGAAGACAAACTCACATATTCAGCTGTCTTTGAGCTTAATGACCGATCAGAAGTCCTGAATGAATGGTTTGGAAGGACAATCATCAATTCCGACAGGAGGTTTTCATATGCCGAAGCTCAGGAGATAATAGACACAGGGGAAGGAGACATGAAAGATCAGATCCTGCCTCTTCACAGGCTGGCCCAGCAGTTAAGATCAAAAAGATTTGCTTACGGAGCTTTCTCTTTTGAAAGAGTTGAAGTGCAGTTCGATCTGGATGATGAAGGAAGACCGCTTGGAGTAAAGTTTCGCGACATGGGCACCGCAAATCAGCTTATCGAGGAGTTTATGCTTCTGGCAAACAGGAGAGTAGCAGAATATGTGGGCAAAAAGCTCAGAGGAAAGACATTTGTTTACAGGGTCCATGACAAGCCTGACCCTGAAAAGATCAGCAACTTCAGGCATTTCATCACCAGGTTCGGGTATAAGCTTCCTGCTGATGAGAACAACCTTCCAAAGGCAATGAACAGGCTTATGAAGGAGGTTGCCGGCAGAAGTGAACAGAATATTATTGAAACGATCGCCCTGAGGTCGATGGCCAAGGCTGTCTATTCAACTGATAATATCGGGCATTACGGACTTGCGTTCAAACACTATACCCATTTCACCTCACCTATCCGCCGCTATCCGGATATGATGGTACACCGGCTTCTTACGGCTTACCTGGATGATCAAAATCCGGGCAGCAGGGAAAAATATGAAAAACTGTGCGATCACTCCTCAAAGATGGAAAGACTTGCCAATGAAGCCGAAAGAGCTTCGGTTAAGTATAAGCAGGTGGAATTCATGAGCGACAAGACAGGACAGGTTTTTGATGGTGTGATCTCGGGAGTGACCGAATGGGGCATTTATGTGGAGATCATTGAGAATCAGTGCGAGGGAATGGTCAGTGTCAGGGACCTTGCTGATGATTTCTATGAATATGATGAGGAGAACTACTGCCTGAGGGGCAGAACAACAGGGAAACTCTATACATTGGGCGACAGGGTTAAAGTAGAGGTCGTAAAAGCTGACCTGCAGAAGAAGCAGCTTGATTACAGGTTTGCGTGAAAAGAACCTCTCCCCAAACCCCTCCCCGGAGTGGGAGGGGCTTATAAACCTGTTGGCAAGTCCCCTCTCCTGGGAGAGGGGGATTTAGGGGGAGAGGCCGAAATTCGCAGGAAAAAACGAAAGAGTTATATAGGAGGTTACACCAAGGATTGCACAAAGGTTCTCAAAGAATTTTTTGATCCGTTTCTATTAATTTAAGCAACTCCTCTGCAGCTGATTCCTGCGGAATATTCTTCAATACCGGAACAGTTCCCCTGTAAATGTGGACCCTGCCGTTTGCAGCACCGACGTATCCGTAATCTGCATCTGCCATCTCTCCCGGGCCGTTCACAATGCAACCCATTATGGCTATTTTAAGACCTTTCAGATGACCTGTCACCTCTTTTACTTTTTTTACTGCTTCCTGAAGGTCAAATTTTGTACGTCCGCAGGTGGGACAGGAGAGATAAACCACCCTGGTTATCCTTGCTCCTGTTGCCTGCAGGATGGAGAAGGAAAGCTCCTTCAGCTTTTCGCCCCGGACTTTTCCCTTGTTCGAGATGCATATTCCGCCGGCCTGTTTTGTAATAAAATATTTACCAAGCAGTGATGCTGAATCGATCGCAAGTTTTTCAGGATCATCCTCGTCAAATACCGGATTAAGGATAATATTCTCATCCTGATGATCTTGTATTGATGGATGTATGTCAGGAGTGAATGTAATTACATTGTAATTACACTGATTTCCGCTTTCTGTTTTGAAAATACCATTTTCAAATGTCAGCACTTCCGGTCTGTAAAGTTTCTCGTGTGATTTGAAACTGAGTATTTCAGTCTGACGGGAGACACGTCCGGCAGGTCCGGCCAGAAAATTCAATATCTCTCTGGCAACAGGTATTTCATGTTCGGGTGCTTCGGACAGAGATACTCTGATCGTGTCGCCGATACCTTCTGAAAGAAGAGCCCCGATACCTGCTGCTGATCTTATTCTTCCGTCTTCACCTTCGCCTGCTTCGGTTACACCAAGATGAAGGGGATAAGCAAATCCTTCATCAGTCATCATCTGAACCAGTTTTCTTGTTGCTTTGATCATGACACCGGTATCTGATGATTTCATTGAAAGGACCAGCCGGTGGAAATTCTCTGCCCTGAAGATCCTTATGAATTCCATAGCTGATACAGCCATCCCTTCCGGAGTATTTCCGTAACGTGTCATGATCCTGTCGGATAGTGAGCCATGATTGACCCCTATACGGACTGCAGTATGGTTTTCATGACAAATATTTATCAGAGGAAGAAGCTTCGAATGGATCTTTTCAAGCTCTGCTTCATACTCCTTTTCGGAAAACTCAATTTTGTGAATGATGCTCTTTTATCGGCATAGTTACCAGGATTGATCCTCACCTTTTCAACAATCCGGGCAGCTGTTTCAGCGGCAGAAGGATTGAAATGAATATCGGCTATTAACGGTGTGTCAAATCCTGCTTTTCGAAGTTCTGATCTTATGTCAGCCAGATTTTCGGCCTCCTTTATACTCTGAGCTGTCAGCCTCACAAAGTCAGCCCCTGCTTCAATTATTCTGATGCACTGGGCCACCGAAGCCCGGGTATCCAGAGTATCAGTGCTGGTCATCGACTGGGTACGGACCGGGTATGAACCGCCGAGGGGGACGGAGCCAATCCAAACCACTGAAGATATATAGGATACTACTCTATTTCCCATTCAACTCCATCCTTTTTATCCTTCAGATTCACACCTGCGTTTTTCAGATCTTTTCTTATTCTGTCAGAGGTCCCGAAATCCTTCCGGGCTTTTGCATCCTGCCGGAGGTCGATGATAATCTTCATCAGCTCATCTGTCAGCTTTTCATTACCTTTGTCTTCAGTCTCATCCTTCAATCCGAGAATATCAAAAACAAACGTATTATAGAGTTTTTTCAGTAAATCCAGGTCATCACCGTTCAGCTTTTCCGTTCCGTCGTTAACAGAGTTGATATATTTCACTCCTTCGAACAGATGGGAGAGCAGAACCGGACTGTTCATGTCATCATTAAGGGCTTCATGGCATTTATCTCTCAGTCCGTTAATGTCAACTGTTGACCGGTCTGCAGGCTTAAGCTTTTTAAGTGTTTCAATACCCTTGATCAGTTTTTGAAGACCTTTTTCTGCGGCCTGAAGGGCTTCGTTCGAAAAATCAATGGTTCCGCGGTAATGAGCCTGGAGTATAAAGAATCGCACGGTCATCGGGCTGTATGGCTGGTCAAGCATGGGATGATCGCCGCTGAAAAACTGATCGAGGGTTATGAAATTACCCAGCGAACGCGCCATCTTCTGTCCCTTGATCGTGATCATATTGTTATGCATCCAGTACCTTACCGACTCCTTTCCAAGGGCTGCAGCAGACTGGGCGATTTCGCATTCATGGTGAGGGAACTGAAGATCCATCCCTCCCCCATGTATGTCAAAAACCTCTCCCAGGTATTTAACGCTCATCGTTGAACATTCGAGATGCCATCCGGGATATCCCTCACTCCAGAGGGAGGGCCATTTCATAAGATGTTCAGCCGTTGCTTTTTTCCAGAGAGCGAAATCAACCGGATTACGTTTCTCTTCCTGTCTCTCAAGCTCCCTCGTACTGGTCTGAAGTTCCTCAAGGACCCGTCCCGAGAGTTTCCCGTATTTGTATTTTTTGCTGTACTTTATTACGTCAAAATAGACCGAACCGTTAACCTCATAAGCATAATCATTCTCAATCAGACGCTTAATAAATTCCTGTTGTTCAATAATATGTCCGGAAGCTCTTGGCTCAATGGAAGGCTTAAGGGTATTCAGCTGATCCATATTCCTGTGGAATGTGTTCATATAATTCTGTACCACCTCCATTGGTTCAAGATGTTCGAGCCGGGCAGCTTTTTCAATCTTATCCTCACCCTCATCGGCATCATTTTCGAGATGTCCGACATCAGTAATATTCCGGACATACCTGACCTTATATCCGAGATGTAAAAGATACCGGTACAGCAGGTCAAAAGTAATTGCCGGCCTGGCATGGCCGAGATGTGCGTTGCTGTAAACTGTTGGTCCGCAAACATAAAGCCCGACAAATGGCGGGTGAAGGGGTACGAAAAGTTCTTTCTGCCTTGATAGACTATTATAGACTGTAAAATTATTTTGCATGAAGAAGCGAATTAATTAAGCAAAAGTAAGTTAAATCTTTATTTTTTTGCATTTTTCAAAATCATTCATACATTTGCAGTCACAAATCAAATATTCCTTCCAGTAAAGGGTGTTTGATTTTTATTAAGAAGGGTGGAGAGATTAGGCTCAGCGAAACCCTGGCAACCAATCCGTCGAACTGATCGGGAGAAAGGTGCCAAAACCTAATCCCGGAAAACCGGGAGATGATAAAAATAAACACGGAAACAATGAAAACATCTCATTCGATTCAAAACAACTTAATGATGCTGCTCATGCCTATGTGCATGTGGCCGGTAGGGAGTCCTGATTGGAATTAATCAGCATTTAATGCTAAATCACCGGATCATAAAGATTTGCCCCCATCCCCCTAAAGGGGGCTTCGAAATCCTGATGTATAAGCTCCCCTTCAGGGGGGATAGGGGACAAAAAGGGATTATGAGTTAAGAAATTAATAATTCAAACTTAACATAATGAATACAAGAAAATCAAAATTTGAGACACTCCAGGTACATGCAGGTCATCAGCCGGATAAAGAGACTCTTTCAAGAGCAGTTCCCCTGTACCAGACATCATCATACGTTTTCAGGAGTGCAAAACATGCAGCAGATCTTTTTGATCTTGTCTGAACCGGGTAATATTTATACCCGGATAAATGAATCCGACTACCGATGTATTTGAAAAAAGAGTAGCAGCTCTTGAAGGCGGAGTAGCAGCTCTGGCAGTTTCATCAGGACATGCCGCACAGTTTATTGCTCTTACAACCATAATGAGAAAAGGAGATAATTTTGTCACTTCACCTTTTCTTTACGGCGGTACTCATAACCAGTTCAAAGTAACTTTAGCCGGCTTCGGGATTGAAGCAAGATTCGCAAAGGATCTTAATCCTGAATCGTTTGAAAAACTTAATTGATGACAATACCAAAGCACTTTATGTTGAAACAATAGGTAATCCGGGTTTTAATATTCCTGATTTTGAGGCATTTGCAAAACTTGCAGCGAAGACATGGTCTTCCTCTTATTGTAGACAACACCTTTGGTGCCTGCGGTTATTTGTTCCGTCCGATTGATTACGGGGCAAATATTGTTACAGAATCTGCAACAAAATGGATAGGCGGACATGGAACAAGTATCGGAGGAGTAATAATCGATGCAGGCAATTTCAACTGGAACAATGGCAGATTTCCGGTTTTTACAGAACCTTCAGAAGGTTATCACGGGATTTGTTTTTGGGGATAAATTCTCCCAGTCTTCTCCATCAGGTAATATTGCATTTATTGTAAAAGCCCGTGTTGAAGGATTAAGGGACCTCGGTCCCGCAATAAGCCCGTTCAATTCATTCCTTCTTCTTCAGGGACTTGAAACCTTATCATTGAGGATGGAGAGGCATGTACAGAATACTCTTGCTCTTGCTCAGTGGCTTGAGGCTCATCCGGGGGTTGAAAGGGTAAATTATCCGGGTCTTCCGGGAAATCCTTATCATGAGCTTGCAAAAAAATATCTTCCGAAAGGCGCCGGTGGTGTCCTGAGCTTCATTCTGAAAGCCGAAAAGGACAAAGGCTGCAAAACTTGTTGAACATCTTGAACTTGTAAGCCATCTGGCAAATGTTGGAGATGCAAAGACTCTTATTATTCAGCCTGCAACAACCACTCATGCTCAGCTTTCCGCTGAAGAACAAAGGAGCAGCCGGAATTGAGCCGGGTCTTTTCAGGGTTTCTGTAGGGATAGAGCATATCGATGATATTATTTATGATTTTGAACAGGCATTTAAAAAAGTTTTATGACAAGAGAAAAATTAAGAATAGGTTTGTTCGGATACGGATGCGTCGGACAGGGATTGCATGATGTTCTGAACAGCAGCAGCGGATTCAGGGCCGATATCGTAAGGATCTGCGTAAAGGATCGAAATAAGAAAAGAAGAATACCGATGTCGAACTTCACATTCGACAAGAATGATATCCTGAATGATCCTTCAATTAACCTGGTGGTTGAACTCATTGATGATGCTGATGAGGCATTCAGGATTGTGACCACCGCAATGAAGAGCGGGAAAAATGTGGTCACTGCAAATAAGGTAATGGTGGCAAATCACTTCAGGGAACTTGTCGATCTTCAGCAAAAATACCATGTTTCACTTCTTTACGAAGCTTCGGCAGGGGCAAGCATACCGATAATAAGGAATCTTGAAGAATATTATGATAATGAACTGCTTCACTCGCTTCGCGGCATCCTGAACGGGACAACAAATTATGTCCTTACCAAAATGCACAATGAGGGAATAGATTATAATGTAGCTTTAAAGGAGGCACAGGAAAAAGGCTTTGCAGAATCAGATCCCACTCTTGATGTTGAGGGATGGGATGCAAAATTCAAGTTATGCATTATTACAGGTCATGCCTACGGCCTGTTCCTTGATCCGGGAGAAGTTTTCCACTATGGCATAAACAAGATTTCATCCTTTGATATAAGATACGCCAGGGAGAAAGGTATTAAGATCAAGCTGGTCCCTTATGTTGGTAAAACAAACGAGAATACAATTACAAGCTTTGTCCTTCCCCGTTTTATTTCATCCGACAAATACCTGTATAATGTTGATAATGAATATAACGGAGTAATAACTGAAGCTGCATTTGCCGACAAGCAGTTTTTCAGCGGCAAGGGAGCCGGAGGCCATGCCACAGGAAGCGCAGTTCTTTCGGATATTTCGGCAAATTCATACGGTTATAAATATGAATATAAAAAATATCAGCAGGGGACCGTTTCAAACTATACCAGGAACTTTAAAATTGAAATTTACCTGAGATACAGGAATGAAAAGGACAGGAAATTGTTTGGATTAAAGGATGTAGCGGAGTACTTTAGTAGTAAATTATACAAGTATGTTATCGGAGTTGTAAACCTTGAGACTCTTTACAGTCTAAGACAACAATTGCCGGAAATGGATGTTTTTATAGTGAATACCGGAAGGAAAGTCAACCCCCCAACCCCCCCGGTGGGGGGGCTAATAAAACCCCCCCTGGGGGGTAGGGGGTGAAAAATAAGCGGACGAAGATGTAAGATTTCGACAAATTGAAAAATACTTTAATTGTGAGAATTTCTTTAGACAGATATTATCCAGCAACGCATTCTTGTCCTCGACGGGGCTATGGGGACCATGATCCAGAAGCACAAGCTTCAGGAAGCGGATTTCCGCGGTGAGCAGTTCAGTGATCACCCAAAGCCGTTAAAGGGAAATAATGACTTGTTATCACTTACAAAACCTGAAGTAATACTAAATATTCACAAAGAGTATCTGGAGGCAGGCGCAGACCTGATCACCACAAATACTTTCAACGCCAACAGGATCTCAATGGCTGATTATGGGATGGAAAACCAGGTTTACGAAATGAACTTTCAATCGGCAAGGCTCGCTGAGAAGGCTATTGTGCTTTTTGAAAATTCCGGCAGGTCCGAAAACCATTTTATAGTTGGCACCCTCGGTCCGACAAACCGTACCGCTTCAATGTCGTCGGATGTAAATGATCCTGGTGCCCGGTCCGTTACATTCGATCAGCTGGCTGAAGCTTACTCAGAACAAGCCAGGGGCCTGATCGACGGAGGTGTCCATATCCTTTTGGTTGAAACGATATTTGATGTCCTGAACTGCAAAGCTGCCCTTTTTGCAATTGAGACAGTATTTGAGGAAAAGGGAATCCGTCTTCCGGTAATGGTTTCAGGCACCATCACGGATGCCAGCGGAAGAACTCTGACAGGTCAGACCCTGGAAGCATTCCTTATCTCTGTTTCACATTTCCCCATGTTCAGTGTGGGATTGAACTGTGCCCTTGGAGCAGAACAGCTTAGACCATTTGTTGAGGAGCTGTCTGCAAAGGCAGGATTCTATGTTTCCGCTCACCCGAACGCAGGATTACCCAATCAATTCGGGGAATATGACCAGTCTGCTGAGTTCATGGCTTCTGTGGCAGAAGACTTCATGAAGGAAGGATGGGTGAACATCATAGGCGGATGCTGCGGCACCACGCCTGAACATATCCGCAGAATTGCAGAGAAGGCGAAGCAATACAAACCACGCATCCGACCCGGGATTACCAGGTACACCAGGCTCAGCGGACTTGAGGCATTGACAATAACACCCCAGACAAATTTTGTTAATATAGGAGAGCGTACAAATGTCTCGGGTTCAATCAAGTTTGCCCGTCTTATCAGGGAGGAGAAATATGATGAGGCACTGGCAATTGCCCGGAACCAGGTTGAAGGAGGTGCACAGGTAATAGATATCTGCATGGACGAGGCAATGCTTGACTCTGAGAAAGCAATGGTCAGGTTTGTAAACCTTGTCATGTCCGAACCGGATATATCAAAACTGCCTCTTATGATCGATTCCTCGAAATGGAGCGTCATTGAATCAGCGTTGAAGTGTATCCAGGGAAAATCGGTTGTCAATTCAATCAGTCTGAAGGAAGGAGAAGAAGTGTTTCTGGATCATGCCCATAAGATAAGGAAATATGGTGCAGCAGCGGTTGTGATGCTGTTTGATGAAAAAGGACAGGCTGATACCTTTGAAAAAAGAATTGCAGTAGCTGAAAGATCCTACCGTCTTCTCTGTGAAAAGGCCGGATTCGCTCCGGAAGATATAATTTTTGATCCCAATGTGCTGGCTGTTGCCACGGGCATTGAAGAACATAATAACTATGCAGTCAATTTCATCAAAGCTACAGAGTGGATCAAACAGAACCTTCCTTATGCAAAGGTAAGCGGAGGTATAAGCAATCTTTCATTTTCGTTCCGTGGTATTGACAAGGTGCGCGAAGCAATGCATTCGGTATTCCTTTACCATTCAATAAAAGCAGGTCTCGACATGGGGATCGTTAATCCTGGCATGCTGCAGGTGTACAGCGAGATTGAGCCGGACCTTCTTCATCTCACTGAAGATGTAGTGCTGAACCGCCGGAAAGATGCCACTGAAAGGCTGGTAAAATTTGCTGAGGGATTGAAGAATGAAGGTAAGAAGGAGGAAAAGGCCGATGAGTGGCGCTTGCTTCCGGTTATGGACCGCATAAGGTATTCCCTGAAGCGGGGACAGGATGAATTTATCGAGCATGATATCGAAGAGGCACGTCCGCTCTTTGCGCGATCGATTGATATGATCGAAGGACCCCTTATGGGAGGAATGAATGAAGTAGGTGACCTCTTCGGAGCGGGCAAAATGTTCCTTCCGCAGGTTGTAAAAAGTGCCAGGGTGATGAAAAAGGCTGTCGCGGTTCTTGCCCCATATATTGAAAAGGAGAGTGAGGGAGCAGTAAAGAAATCTGCAGGCACGATAATTCTTGCAACAGTCAAGGGAGATGTTCATGATATAGGTAAGAATATTGTGGGTGTTGTACTCTCATGCAATAACTACCAGGTCATCGACCTTGGTGTCATGGCCACTGCCGATAAGATAATCACCACTGCAATAAATGAAAAGGCTGATTTTATTGGTCTCAGCGGATTAATTACACCATCGCTTGAAGAGATGGTTCATGTTGCCTCGGAAATGGAGAGGAGAAAAGCGGAAATTCCACTTCTGATCGGAGGAGCCACCACATCGGAGATCCATGCTGCTGTAAAAATAGCACCTGCATATTCGCACACAGTTGTTCATGTGAAGGATGCTTCAAAGGCGGCAGGCGTTCTCTCCTCCCTTCTGCGCGAAGACAGGTCGGTATATATTAATGCTGTCAGGGAGAAATACAGGAAGATGCTGGATGATCATAACGCGAGGAAGGGAGAGAAAAAATTACTGACCATTGATATTGCGAGGCAAAACAAATATTTTACCGACTGGAATTCAGTCAGAATTCATACTCCTGAAAAACCCGGACTTCATTTAATTGAAGAATTTGATATCGAAATACTGGCAAAATACATCGACTGGACATTCTTCTTTTTTGCATGGAAGCTGAATGGCAAATATCCTGCGATCTTCGAAGATCCGGTAAAAGGAGAGGAAGCAAAAAAGCTGTTTAATGATGCCCAGAAATACCTCCGGGAGATAATTGAAAGGAAGCTTTTAAAAGCCAATGGTGTTTTTGGTCTTTATCCCGCGGCATCTGTGGGAGACGATGTCAGGGTTTTTTCAGAAAGGAACAGGAATGAAATAAGGACTGTCTTCAGATTCCTTAGAAATCAGGAGCCAAAGGAAAAAGGAATTCCCAATTTATCTCTTTCAGATTTTATTGCCCCGGAATCCACCGGTATTCCGGACTATATAGGAGCTTTTGTTGTGACTGCAAATCCCGATAATGAAGCAATGGGAAGTTATAAAGATGATGATTATGCAACTATAATGATCAGAATTCTCAGTGACCGTATTGCCGAGGCCGCTGCAGAATATCTTCATGAACTTATCCGTAAGAAGTTCTGGGGTTATGCAGCTGATGAAGATCTTGGAATTGAAGATCTTCTCAAGATCAGGTACAAAGGAATCAGACCGGCTCCGGGTTATCCGGCCTGTCCCGATCATACCGAAAAGCGTGCTATCTTTGACCTTCTGGATGCAGAAAGACTGGCCGGAGCAGGATTGACAGAGAATTTTGCAATGACACCTCCTGCGGCAGTCAGCGGGTATATTTTCTCGCACCCTGCCTCGGTCTATTTCAATATCGGGAAAATAGGAGAGGACCAGTTAAAGGACTATGCATCACGCAAGAAAATGACAGTCGAAGAAACGAGCCGGTGGCTGGCTCCCAATTTATGATAAGAATTTTATGAGTGTTATAGATAAGATCAGAAACGCGAAAAGTACGTTATTTACATTTGAACTATTGCCGCCTCTCAAGGGGCACAGCATCGAAAGGATCTATTCAACAATCGAAAAGCTGATAGAGTTTAATCCTGCATATATAAATTTTACCTCGCACCGAAATGAAACAATCTACCGTGAAAGGCCCGACGGATTGCTGGAGAAGAGAGTCGTAAGGAAACGGCCAGGGACAATTGCACTTGCAGCGGCAGTAAAATACAAATATAATATTCCGGTCGTTCCTCATGTTTTGTGCGGCGGATTTACTAAAGAAGAGACTGAAAATGTGCTTATAGAAATGAATTTCCTGGGTATTGATGATGTACTTGCCCTCAGGGGCGATCCTCAGAAAGGGAGCCGTACGTTTATTCCTGAAAAGGATGGACATTCTCATACCTGGGAACTGGTGAGGCAGATTGTTAATATGAACAACGGCAAATACCTTGAAGAGTCTCTTGAAGATACGGCTCCGACTTCATTCTGCATCGGGGTGGCAGGGTATCCGGAAAAGCACTTTGAAGCCCCTAACAGACAGGTTGATATGGAAAACCTTAAGCGTAAGGTTGACTCGGGAGCAAGCTATATTGTAACGCAGATGTTTTTCGATAACCAAAAGTTCTTCGGGTTCAGGGAAGAGTGCAGAAATATCGGTATAAATGTGCCCGTAATTGCCGGCATAAAACCTGTTTCGGCACTAAACGACATTAATTTGCTTCCACAGACTTTTCATATAGATATGCCTCACGAACTTGTTATGGCTCTGAAGAAATGCCAGACCGACAAGGATGCAAGGGAAGTTGGCATAGAATGGGCTGCGATGCAGTCGAAACAGCTGATAAAAGAAGGAGTTCCCGGGATACATTACTACACGCTCGGGAGGTCGGATAATGTTGCAAGGATTGTCAATGCAGCATTTTAATCCCTTAGAAAATAGTCCGAGGTCCGAGGTTCAGGGTACGGGGAAGAAGATTTAATTATTTGGATTTCCTCGCACCCCGCATCGCGTACCGCGTACCGTTTCATAAATTGAAAGCCTTCTTTATTTTATCTACATAATCCAGTTTTTCCCAGGCAAAGAACTCGACCTTTTTGGTATAGACTTTTTTCCCGTTGCCATTTACGATTCCAGACTTGCTGCCAGGCACCTCGTAATATACTTCGACATCCTTTACCTCATAGTCGCGTCCGAAATGACCGTATGAAGATGTAGGGAAGAACACAGGATTTTTCAGGCCGAACCGCTTAACTATCGAATATGGACGCAGATCAAAAAGATCTCTGATCCTCGATGAGATCTCACTGTCGTGAAGGATATTCCCCTTCTTGTCTTTCACTTTCGCTGAACCGTAAGTGTTGACTGATAATCCGACAGGCTCGGCTACTCCTATTGCATAGGCTATCTGGATCAGTGCCTCATCGCATACTCCTGCCGCAACAAGATTTTTTGCAATATGGCGTGCCGCATAGGCTGCCGACCGGTCAACTTTTGACGAGTCTTTACCGGAGAATGCTCCTCCTCCGTGAGCTCCATGTCCGCCGTAGGTATCAACAATTATCTTTCTCCCTGTAAGGCCTGTATCTCCGTGAGGTCCGCCTATCACAAACTTACCTGTTGGATTTACCAGCAATTTCAGATCACTTTTGAAAAGTTTCCGGATTGAGGCAGGAAGGGTTTTCTTTACTCTCGGGATCAATACTTTATGAAGATCGTCAGTGATCCTGTTTTGCATTTCTTTCTCAGCCATTTTCTCAGCCTTATGCGACTTATCTTTTGGAAGGACAAACTCATCATGCTGGGTGCTGATGACTATAGTATCGATACGGAGGGGTTTTTTATTATCATCATATTCTATTGTCACCTGCGATTTACTGTCGGGCCGGAGGTATTTCATCTGTTTTCCTTCGCGTCTTATTGCTGCCAGTTCCTGCAGAAGAATATGTGCAAGCTCGATGCTCAATGGCATGAAATTCTCCATTTCACGGCAGGCGTAGCCGAACATCATTCCCTGGTCGCCTGCTCCCTGTTCTTCAGGTTTATCGCGGACAACACCCTGACGTATGTCAGCCGACTGCTCATGGATGGTGGAGATAACGCCGCAGGAGTCGCAGTCGAAACGATATTCGGCTTTTGTGTAGCCGATATTCCTTATAACCCTCCGCGCTGTCTCCTGTACATCCACCCAGCCTTCGGTACGGACTTCCCCGCCACAAAGGACAAGTCCGGTTGTTACAAAAGTTTCGCATGCCACTTTTGATTCAGGATCCCACCTCAGGAATTCATCAAGCAAAGCATCTGATATCTGATCGGCAACCTTATCGGGGTGCCCTTCTGAAACTGACTCGGAAGTGAATAAATAGCCCATTATCTAAATTATATATTTAACAATAAATAAACATCAGTAAATTTGGTTGATTGTATAACGGAATAATTGGCATTTTAGCATTTTTTCCTGTGGTTGCAATCAGCTCAAATTTCTCCACCAGATTTTGATCTGCAAAGAAAACAATAATAAACAATAAATACAAGGAAATTATCCATTAGTCAGTATCCGGAAGACATCCTCAAGATTATTTTCCTGCTTTTGAAGGGAGAGGACAGTGAGGTTGTTACTGACGGCAAACGCAAATATTGCAGGGCGGACATCCTCTTCACCAGAAGCTTCGAAGATCCACGTATTAGCTTTCACCCTTTTAACTGAATCGGCAAACTGTATCGAGTTCAACAGGGTTTCATCAGGATCCCGGTCAAACTCGATCAGAATAACCTGTTTTGCCTGGCTGATCTTTGAATATATATTCTTCTTCTCTTCGTCTGCAACAATGATCCCTTTGTCGATTATTATCACCCTGTTGCATATTGCTTCAACTTCCTGCATGATATGAGTTGAAAGCATCACTGTTTTTTCCCTGCCGGCATCACGGATGAGATTCCTGATCTCAACTATCTGGTTCGGATCAAGACCTGTTGTTGCCTCATCAAGTATCAGCACATCGGGATTATGGATAAGGGCCTGTGCCAGGCCAACCCTCTGCCTGAATCCTTTTGAGAGTGATCCTATCTTTTTTTTCTGTTCGGGCGCAAGGCCGGTCATTTCTATTATATCGTCAATCTGCTTTTTAACAGGGATATTTGATTTATATAATGATGCCGTAAAACGAAGATATTCCCTTACGTACATTTCGGGGTACAGCGGATTATTTTCCGGGAGATATCCGATCCTCTTCCTGATTTCGAGCGAACCGTCACCGGTTGCAATGCCGTTAACAAAGACATTTCCGGATGAAGGCGGTATAAAACCGGTAATGATCTTCATCATTGTCGATTTGCCGGCTCCATTAGGGCCAAGGAATCCTACAATTTCGCCTGTCTTTATTTCAAAGGAGACATTATCCAGAGCCTTCTGTTCTCCGTAAAGTTTTGTAACACCCTGCGCTACAATTGACATAGATCAAATAGTCAGTTAAAATCAGTGAGTACGAAGATAGCATATCGGGATGGGTTTTACAAGACAAAGGTATTTACCATGGAGTAAACCGAAACGGATTTTACCAGGAAAATCCTTTAACCACGGAGATTCTCGAAGTGTCCACGGAGTCACACGGAGTGGTTACAAATCCAAACACTGAAACTCCGGGGTAAAAATTCTTTAAAAATATTTGCATTATATAAAATTAAATTGTATTATTGTACTATAATACTATAACAACAATACAATAATACAACATAATACTATTAAACCATTAAACCAATCAACTAATACAATATACCAATGATTAAATTTGTACTGGACCCTAAAGCAGGCATTCCCTATTACCGGCAGATAATTGACCAGATAAAATTCGGGATTGCCTCCGGAAACCTGAAGGCAGGGGAACAGCTACCGACTGTCCGCGCCCTTGCAGTTGAACTGGCGGTAAACCTCAATACTGTCACGAAGGCTTATAATGAGCTTGAAATTCAGAAGATCCTTGAAACCCAGCAGGGAACAGGGACATTTATAAACAAAACAAATATCTCGATCCCCGCAAAAGAAAAAGAAAAAAAGCTTCGCAGTATCTGTAACGAATTCCTGACGATAGCATTCAGTTACGGATTTTCAACAGAAGAAATAATAAATGAAATTCAAAAAAATGATAAAAAATGAGAACAACAGGTAGTACAAACAGTTCGTCAAATGCTGTTGCACTGACAGTAACAGTAATTCTTCTTGCAGCATCGGCAGGTCTTTATTATCTTAAGGTAATTGGCGTACCGGTCCTGGTTATTCTGGTAATCATAGCTCTTCTGATCGGGAGCTCAATAAAAATTGCCGACCAGTGGGAAAAGGCAGTTGTGCTGAGGATGGGGAAATTCAGCGGACTGAAAGGGCCGGGACTTTTTTTCATTATTCCCATAGTCGATCAGATCAGTTCTTACATCGATCAACGGGTCAGGGTCACCGAATTCAGGGCTGAGCAGACACTCACAAAAGACACGGTCCCTGTAAATGTCGACGCAGTTGTATACTGGACCGTCTGGGATGTGGAGAAAGCAGCTCTTGAAGTTCAGGAATATGTAAAGGCAATTTCCTTTATTGCCCAGACTGACCTCAGGGATATAATAGGGAAGCATGAGCTGGCTGATCTGCTTCAGGAAAGGGAAAAAATCGCGGAAGATCTTCAGAAAACCCTCGATGCAAATACAAATCCCTGGGGAATAACATGCCAGACAGTAGGAATCAGGGATATAATCATACCGCAGGCTCTTGCAGATGCCATGAGCAAACAGGCACAGGCTGAACGGGAAAGAAAAGCAAGGGTAATCCTGGGAACTGCGGAAACCGAGATTGCAGAAAAATTTGCAAAAGCAAGCGAGCAATACGCTGATAATCCTATTGCCCTGCATTTAAGGGGAATGAATATGCTGTATGAAGGCCTGAGGGAAAAAGGTTCAATGGTGATTGTTCCAAGCTCTGCACTCGACTCTATGAACCTTGGTGTGATAGGTGGATTAGTTGCACTGGCAAAAACAAATGAGGCCAAAAAGGAATAGGATACGATTGCAACAGAGATGCATCATCAGATGACCGGGGCGCAACATTCTGCGCCCCTGCACTATTTTATGCTCCCCAGCCACCCATAAACTGGGCAGTGTTTGCAAATGATGATTTCGGATTTACACAACATACAGGTATTTTGGAGCTGTTTGCAATAATGTACTGCTCAGATGCTCCCAGCATATAATCAGCAAATGAAATGTTTTTGGTGGTCACAATAAGTATAAGGTCGGCATTGATCTTCTGTGCAAAATCAATTGTATGCTGTGCCATTTTTCCATGAGGCACCTCGTGAATCTCGTATTCTATATTGTTTTGGATCAGGTATTTAACAGCAAAATTCAGATTTCTGTTTATTTTAGTCTTAAGACTTCTGTCAGCAGTATCTGTTTTGAGAATATGAATTTTTGATTCAAAATATTTCCCCATATAAATAGCCATACCCATTTTCTCCTTGTTTTCAATCCTGAAATCAATCGGGAAGACAATATTATGGTATCTGTTCTGATCGGCCGGAGGTTCCTGAACAACAATAAACGGGGCTTTGGATTTGACTATTACTTTCAGCGCCCAGCTTCCTGTGAGTTTCTGCATTCCCTTCATCCCGTGAGTTCCCATTACTACAAGACTGGCTTCTGCTGAATTTACAAATTCCGCTATTGAAGTGAAAATAGTACCCTTAGCTACCTGAGAGGTTATTTTCAGATTGTATTTTTTACTGTTATCATCAGCCACATGTCGTAAAAGGGTCTTTTTCTCTCCTTCAGCTTTGCCCCTGGTACCGGATTCAATTATATGCAAGAGGCAAATATCGTTACCAACCATCCGGGCGATCTTAACAGCATGAGCCAAAGCAGATTCAGCAACATGTGTAAAATCCCATGGCACGACTATCATTTTTTTGTTTTCTTCCATATTGGTTATCAGTTTACGGTTATATATCCAAAGTTATTCAGATTTTGTCAATTGTCAAATCAGCAGGTAATATAAGCATTACTCATTCATTATATCCTATACGCCCCTAAATCCCTGCCTTGCTACGCCGTAGCGGCTTCGCGAAGGCGCAGAAGGGGACTTATAAACCCCCTTTAGGGGGAAGGGGGCGAAAACAAGAAGATTTCAGCCAATATTAAAACTATATAAAAAGAAAAATATTATTACATTCATCAAATTATCTCATTAACAGGTAGTCACTTTATAAAAATATTAGTTATTTGATAGAAATTCACGGTTAACAATTTATTACTTTTGCGGGGGAAATTTTTATGACAATTATTTTTGATGATGAAAAGGACAAAGGTTAAGGAGCTTTTAATTGCACCTGTCTTTGGAACAGATGTTCTTGTCAAGGGCTGGGTCAGAACCAAAAGGGGAAATAAGAATATTGTCATTTATTGCTCTCAATGACGGATCGACAATCAACAATATCCAGATTGTGGCTGATACATCCTCTTTTGATGAAAATCTCCTGAAGGATATAACCACCGGTGCATGCATTGCTGTCACCGGAAAGCTCGTTGAATCGCAGGGCCAGGGACAGAATGTTGAGATCAATGCAGAGAAAATAGAGTTGTACGGAAAAAGCGATGCTGAATCATATCCCCTGCAGAAGAAAGGTCATTCGATGGAGTTTCTGAGAGAGAATGCCCATCTCCGGTTCAGGACAAATACATTCGGATCTGTTTTCAGGATCAGGCATTCAATGGCTTATGCGATACATAAGTATTTTAATGATAAGGGATTCTATTATCTCCATACACCTATAATAACAGGCAGTGATGCCGAAGGTGCCGGTGAAATGTTCCATGTCACAACGCTGGATCTTAAAAATCTGCCTTTAACTGAAGAGGGGACTATTGATTTCCGGAATGATTTTTTCGGGAAAGAGACCAATCTGACCGTATCGGGTCAGCTTGAAGGGGAACTGGGTGCTCTTGCCCTGGGAGAGATCTACACTTTCGGTCCGACATTCAGGGCTGAAAACTCAAATACACCAAGGCATCTGGCCGAATTCTGGATGATTGAACCTGAAATGGCTTTCTACGATCTCGATGACAATATGGATCTTGCCGAGGACTTTGTAAAATATCTTATCAGGTATGCTCTTGACAACTGCAAGGATGATCTGAATTTTCTTAACAGTATGATCGACAAGGGGCTGCTGGACAGATTAAGATTTGTTGTCGAAAATAAATTTGTAAGAATGACATATACCGAAGCAGTAAAAATCTTAACTGAATCGGACAGGAAGTGGGAATACCCGGTGGGATGGGGAAGGGATCTGCAGGCAGAGCATGAAAGATACCTGGTTGAAGAGCATTTTAAGCGTCCAGTCATTATTATTGATTATCCAAAGGAGATCAAGGCATTTTACATGAAGCAGAACGACGATGGTAAAACAGTAGGAGCAATGGATGTGCTCTTCCCGGGAATCGGAGAAATAATCGGCGGATCGCAAAGAGAGGAGAATTATGACAGGCTGTTGAACCGGATCAACGAGTTAAAACTTCCTGAAAAAGATCTCTGGTGGTACCTTGAAACCAGGAAGTTCGGAACCGCTCCTCACAGCGGATTCGGTCTGGGTTTCGAACGGCTGATAGTATTTATGACGGGGATGTCGAATATCAGGGATGTGATCCCGTTTCCAAGGACACCCAAAAACGCTGAATTTTAACGAAATTATTTAATGTTCAACTTCTAGCTGCTCAGGATGTTAAAGCAAAAGTTACAGCAGAAACTGCTTCAGAAACTCTCACCACAGCAGATCCAGATGATCAAACTGCTGGAGGTTCCGACATTGCAGATTGAACAGCGTATTAAGAAGGAACTTGAAGAGAACCCTGCACTCGAAGAAGGATCTGAAGAAGACGAAGAGGCAGGCAATACAGAACCTGAAGAAGAACAGTTTGAAGAGAATGACAAGGACCAGGAGGAATTCACCCTGGATGATTATATTGAGGAAGACGAAATACCTGACTACCGTCTTCAGACCAACAACTATAGCAGGGAGGATGAAAAGAAAAGCGAGATACCTTTTTCGGTAGGATCTTCATTTCATGAACATCTTGAATCTCAACTTAATCTGAGAGACCTTACTGATAAGCAAAAAATTTTGGGTGAATATATTCTCGGGAACATCGATGAAGATGGCTACCTGAGAAGAGAGTTGACAAACATAGTAGATGATCTTGCTTTTCTGCAGAATGTAACGACCACTGAAAAGGAGCTGGAAGAAGTGCTCCATATTATTCAGGATCTCGATCCTCCCGGAGTAGGAGCCAGAACGCTCAGGGAATCTCTTTTAATCCAGCTTGCCATAAAAGACCGTACTCAATCATCCATAAAAACTGCATATACTGTAATCGATCTTTATTTTGAAGAATTCTCAAAGCGGCATTACGATAAAATAACTTCCCGGCTCGGGATAGCTGAAAATGAGCTTAAATCAGCAATTGATGAGATCCTTAAATTAAATCCCAAACCCGGAAGTTATTTCAGTGATACTTTTACCAAAACATCCCAGCCTATAATTCCTGATTTTATTCTTGATCTGACTGAGGACGGATTTGATCTTCACCTGAATTCACGGAACCTTCCCGAGCTACGGCTCAGTTCGGCATACAACGAGATGCTTCATTCATACATCAGGGATAAGGGTCAGAAGAAGGAGATGAAAGAGGCCATCATGTTCGTCAAACAGAAAATTGATTCAGCCAAATGGTTCATAGATGCCATCAGACAGAGACAGAATACCCTGCTGCTGACCATGAATGCCATCCTGGAATACCAGGAAGAGTATTTCATTGATGGTGATGAGACAAAACTAAAACCAATGATCCTGAAAGATGTTGCTGAAATGACCGGCCTGGATATTTCTACTGTTTCAAGAGTGGCTAACAGCAAGTATATCCAGACTCATTTCGGAATAATGCCTCTCAAGTTTTTCTTTTCTGAAGGACTGCAGACAGACACCGGTGAAGAGGTATCGACAAGAGAGATCAAAAGAATTCTGCAGGATTGCATTGAAAATGAAGAAAAAAGAAGACCGCTTACCGATGAGCGGCTGACAGAAATATTGCAGGAAAAGGGGTATCAGATTGCCCGCAGGACCGTTGCAAAATACCGTGAACAGCTGAATATTCCTGTTGCCAGATTAAGAAGGGAGATTTAAGGTGTGTAATATGACAGTCCCCAGGCCGTTACGTATATTAATAATGATTATTACACACCCTGAATGAATACCGGAAGCTATACAAGTATCCCTGAAAAGCTGGCAAAAATTGCTTCTGCCCTTTTTCATCCTTTATTTATGCCTTTGTACGGACTGATAATTTTACTGTCAGCTCCTACCTTTCTCCGCTACCTGCCAGCAAATGCCAAGAATATCCTTTTCCTTGTTGTACTTATAAATAATGTTCTCGTTCCTCTGGCATTACTTCCGTTTTTCAGATACAGGAACGTAATAAGTTCTTATAATATCGAAGAAAAAAGTGAAAGAATAATACCGCTTCTTACAACCTCAATACTTTATTGTACAACCTCTTTTATAGTCTTTAAATTTCAAATCCCTTTTTTCCTGAAATCATTTATTTTTGCCACATCTGTTCTGGCGATTATAGTGTCGATGATCAATTTCTGGTGGAAGATATCAATTCATTCAGTGGGAGCAGGTGCATTGACAGCAACCGTATTTGTTCTTTCATGGAAAATGCACACACCTCTTACAGGGTATCTGAGTGCAGTTATCCTGGCAGGAGGTCTTGTACTTACATCACGTTTAAAGCTGAATTCCCATAATCCAGCTCAGGTCTGGGTAGGATTCCTGACTGGATTTCTTGTAATAAGTTCATTTATTTTATTGATTTAGAAGCTCATCCAGGGCCTTCTCGAGCAATTTTCTGCTCTCATCAATTATTTCACCTGTCCATAGTGCTTTTTTCTCCGGCAGAGTCAGGCCGGCTTTAAGTTTTTTCTGCGAAACAGTAGCAAACCAGCCTTTTGCTGAAAGATACCCGGCAAGGTATTCCTGCTCAGTCTGGCCAGGGGTTGGAACAATTAAAGCACTGCAGTTCAGACTGATAAGTTCCATTATGGATGTATAGCCCGAACGGGTAATAATACTCTCGCTTTCTGAAATAATATTCTGCATCTCATTTGACGGCAGATGATTATATGAGATGATATTTCCTGATGTTGTTACCCCGGTCGGATTGCCGGGCTTACCTTCCAGAATCACTATGGGAATCCCGCTGTGTCTGAGGATTTCAACAATTTTTTGCCTGAAGATTCCTCTCTGGGGCTCGGGCCCTGAAAGGATCAACGTATTATGTTTAAATCCCGCATTATTCTCCCGTGAAGAGAGTTTGTTTTCAAATCTTGACAGGATACCAATAAACCTTATATTCTCAGTTAGCCTGACCTCATGGGTTAACCGGCCTGAAACATTCAATTCACCCGGGAGATCGGGAATAAAGCAAAACGAGTATTTACTGATAAAGAAACGGTGAAAGCGGACACCTATCCATTCAAGGCATTTAAGCTTTTCCGGCAAAGGAATTACGGGAAGATGTGTTACATAGACACTTTTTATCTTTTTGTTCCAGAGTCCGAACCGGTTATCGCTTATCACGATATCAATTTCATTATCATGAATAATATGCTTTAATCTGATGTGTTCAGTCAGCATATGGTAAAAGAGAAGCGGTGTTTTCAGCAGAAGTGCAAGATATTGCGGCAAAAAGCGTGAATAACCCGGTTTGAAACCCTGAAAATCAATATACGTTAATCCCTGCAATTCATTCCGGAAAAGTGACTGGTGTTCTTTTCCGGCACCTATGAAAATATTGTTTTGCCTCTCCTGCAGCCTTTTAACCAGTGGGATCATCCTTCCCGTATGCCCGAGCCCCCATTCCAGAGGGCAGACGAGTATATTGTATTTTTTTTTCAAAGTCAGCCCGATACGCTTGTCTTTATTCCCAGTCTTTTAACCAATGCGGCAATTCGCTTCAATTCTGCCAGAGGGACTTTTGCAAGCTGTCCTTCTTCGGGCGTATCACGTGAGATCGTATAAATCATCACTTCATATGGTTTTATCATATCAATGGCTTTTAACCATGCCTCGATCTCCCCGGGGGTGGTATTATTTATGACTTTCCCATTAAATGATCCCCGGAGAAAGAGAGTCTGGATAATCAGCTGTCCGTTAAAACTCTTCAGGTTACTGATAAGCTCTGCAACTTTAATATTCACCCTCGGTTGATTATGCACCCTGACGGTCAGGTCGAATCCGGAATCGAGTTTAAGTATGTTCTGATCAACTTTTAGCAGCGCCTCCTTTACCCGGGGTATTGTAATTGTTGATGAGTTTGATAATACGGCAATCCTTGCCTTTGGAAAGTATTTGTTTCTCAGTTCGATGCAATCATCAACGATTCCTGGAAAATCGGGATGAAGCGTTGGTTCCCCGTTGCCTGCAAATGTTATCACGTCAGGCGGCCGGTTCTTTTCTTTCAAATCCGACAGCTTCTGTTCAAGTGCCTTGAATATATCATCACGTTCCGGGAGATTGCTCCTCTCTTTACTGGTATCAAATGTCCAGCCGCATTCACAATAAATACAGTTGAAATTGCACAGTTTTTTAGTTGCCGGCAAGAGATTTATTCCCAGTGATACACCGAGCCTTCTGCTTTTTACCGGTCCGAAGATTATCCTATCAAATAAAAATGTCGGCATACTTTACCTGTCAGAAACATGGCAAAATTAGCATAAATACGGTTTATTTGTTAAAAGGGTCAGAGTAACCTTGTGGCGTAACTTTCGGGCAGCAATCTCATATTTTGAAGATCGATATCCTGAAGCAAAATCAATCCTGGTTTTTTCCCGGGCTGAATGGTCCCGAACCGGTCTTCCTGTCCAAGCGCACTGGCTCCATTCCAGGTTGACCACTGGATGAGATCCGTGAGAGGTACAGACGGGAAAAATCTTTGCAGTGTTTTTAGCTCTTCAAGAATGCTTAACCTTTTATTTGAAGCAAGGCTGTCGGTTCCGATAACGATCAGGCAGTCCTCTTCAATAAGGAGATCAAGCGGCGGCAGGCGATCCTCTATATACAGATTTGCATTCGGACACAGGCACCAGAAAAGGTTCTTCCTCTTCTTAACCTTCCTGACTGTTGTCCTGTCGGCAAATGTATTGTGCACAAGGATCAGGCTGCCGGAAGGAGTTACTTCATCGAGGACTGCAGCTGCATGATCTTTAACTGTTTTGAGTTTACCGTCAGTCAGTTCAGATTCAATATAGGAATCCATAAGGGGACCTTTGTGCTTTTCAAGAAACGACTTTTCCGTCCCTGTCTCCATAAAGTGCATTGATGTTATCTTATTTGAACGTGTTGCTTCAAAAATAAGGCGGAAAAGGGTCAGGGATATCGAATATACTGCGTGAGGTACAATGGAATAACAGAGCTCAAGAGATTTTGCATTATCAGAGAGCTGCTTAATTTCATTCATCCGGCGGGCAGCCTTCTCAGGATCAATTCCGAATACTTCGAGGAGGCTGATATATTTTATTTTGCTGCTCTTTTTTACAGCAAAGGTGAAGGCTGTGTTGCAGATATCAGCGCAGAGTACAGTCCCGTCCCTGAACATTTCGTTATCGGCTGAATAAGCGGAAGAGATGATCTCGTCAGCAGCGGCTTCCCTGCCTGTCCGGAAAAGCCTCAGGAATTCAGCTAATCCGCTTTTAGGCGGGATCAGATCCTTCATATGCGAAAGTTCCAGATGGCAATGACAGTTGACAAATCCCGGAATGATTATCCCATTATGAAACTCAACTGAGTCTTTTTCCACAAGGTTACCTCCGGTGTCATCAACACCGATAATCATGCCATCTTCACCCGCAGAGACAATACCTCTTTTTATAGGAGGGCCTGTATTAGTGAAAATATATTGTGCTGAAAAGTGTTTCATTATTCCGGCCTGTTACGTGAGAGAATAATGTTTTCTACTCTGAAATGCTTCTCTTTATAAGGAGATGTTTCTTCCTGGTTCATGAACCATCCTTTTAATCTGACGGGAGGGGGAAGAGCCGGAATTAAACGAATAACATAAGTATGAGGCTGTCCGTCTTTTAAATAAGGCAGCGCTGAAAAGTAGCCCCTCTTTTCATTGCCGGCAGTATCGGAATGAGATAAAAACAGATCCAGGCGCGGATTAACTGATTGATCATCAGGAAAAACTGTAATAGTGAATTTAAGGTAACACAGACCATTATAGTTCAGCGGAAAATCAAACCATGTCGAATCTTCACAGTCAGGACAGGGATATAAATAATATGATTTTCCCGGCCATATATTCAGTCCTTCTTTTATGAAAGCTGAATATTCCTTCTCTACCATTGATTCCAACTCACTTAGTCCCCCAAGGACTTTATCATAGATTTTTACAAGCTTTTTTGGTTTTTTAATGAAATAGTACCGGATTGTCCTGTCCATCTGTGGCTTTGTGTAACCATATTGCTCAATAATTTCAATATATGACGACAGTGAATCGCCCCTGTAAAACTTATATTTGATTTCAGGAATTGAGAGGAGACCGTTGGCTAAATGTACATCAGTAAGAATTGAAATCAGATCTTTTTCCGGAATGATATCCTTATGCACTGCTTTGTTTTTCCGGCCGGTGCATGAACCTGCCACAATTGAGAAAGCAATAATGACTGAAAGGATATATCGGGTCATAGAATTCATTTTTTGATTTTGATCTTAGTTTCTTGTCAGATATTTTTTTGTGAGGAACCTTACAGGATACCAGGCAGCCCAGTATCCGATCAACAGAACCGTTACCGGAACAATAATGAAGTCTTTGACCTTCATCACAACCGGATAAGCATCCATAATCAGGGAATCGCTCTGGAGTCTCACTATTCCGAATGTCTTCTGGATCCAGCATATCGCAAATCCAAGCAGAATCCCGGCTAAAGCGCCAATTATCGAAATGAGCCATCCTTCAAAAATGAAAATCTTCCTTATAAGGTTGTTATCAGCCCCAAGGCTTCTCAGTATCTCGATATCTCTTTCCTTTTCTATGATAAGCATGGTCAGCGACCCTATTATACTGAAAGATGCAATAATGAGGATCAGTGTAAGTATAAAAAAGATAGCCAGACGTTCCGACTTCATCACCTTGTAAAAGATCTCCTGCTGTTGGTACTTGTTCCGGACAATAAAACCGTTTCCGAAAATCCTGGTAACATCTTTCTGAATTGCAGATTCCCTCGACTCATCTTTAAACTTTATTTCCAGTGATGTAACTTCTGAATCAAATTGCAGCAATTCCCGTGCAAAATCGATCGGAATGAAAACATATTTTGAATCATATTCCTGTTCAACCTGGTAGATGCCTGAAGGGAAAATGAAATTTCTTACAAATGCATCTTCGGGATTCAGATCAGTACTTCCTGATCTTTTAGGGACATAAATATTCAGGGGTGATATAAAATTAACTCTCATTCCCAGGTAATTGGCTATCCCGATACCTGGTATTGCATAGCTCCTTCCCTGTTCTGACTTCAGTATAAATTCACCGTCCCACATTGAGCTGTCAATTCCGGTAACCTGAGCATAGTTTTCATCCACCCCTTTTATTGTAGCTATGTACTGCTTTTCATCATATTTAAGAAGCGCATTTTCCTCAAGACAGAGTGAATAGCAGGCAATCCCGTTTACATTTGAAAGGAGGGAAAGGCTTGAAGAATCAGGTATGAATGTCTTGCCTGCCGCAGGAGTGATTTTCAGGTCAGGATCAAAAGTGTTGAAAATGGAATGTACAAGGGTTTCCAATCCGTTAAACACCGAAAGTACAATTATAAGTGCCATAGTGCCGACTGTAACACCGGCAACCGAAATTGAAGAGATTACATTTATTGCATTCCTCGACTTTTTGGCGAAGAGGTACCTTTTTGCAATATATAGCGAGAGTTTCACTTTTATTTGCTTGCCGTGACCAGTAATCCGGTTCCTGATTTATGAGTCAAAAAGATATCAAAAAAATTGAGAATTACTGCAACAGGGAAAAATATCAGATAATACAAAGGAAGAATCAGGATGAACAGTCCGGACATATTAAGCATCTTAACCGGATATTTCATTGACAGCTGCCAGGATATGGCGCCCGGCTTCCCATAGGTGAATGATGCCTGAATATTCTTAAATCCTGCTCTCTCAAGTTTTCCTGAGATCTCTTTAATTCCGTATCCATCCCTGACATGTTCATCAATGAACGAATGCTCGTTTGCTTCATGGACATCAGAGCCTCCCTGATCGGAGGGTGTCGAAATAAGTATTGATCCGCCTGGCTTCAATGCCCGGCAGAAATTCCTGAAGACAAGTTCATCTTCCCTGATATGCTCCATTACGTCTACCGATAGAATAAGATCATAATTTTCTTTTTCATCCAGTACGGTAAGGTCACATATCCCGCACGTAACTCTTTCTGACAAGCCAGCAGCTTTAAAAAACCTGGTGTTACCGGCAATATGTTCAGGATCGATATCCACGGCTTTTATTTTCCAGTTAATATTCATCCTGCTCATTCTCCATGTATATTGCCCGAATCCTGTTCCTGCATCAAGGATGCAGGCCTGACCCGTGTATTTCCCTGCAATTTTTCTCAGGGCTTTCTTCACATGCCATGCCCGCAGCAGGAGCAGGTCGAGAAAAAAATAAAGTGCTTTTCTCATGAAAACGGGACCTGAAAAAATCCGGCCCACTTTCTTTTTGATCGGGTCGTACTGCATCTGTATCAGGATTTCAGCAGCTTGTCGATCTTATCAATATAATCAAGACTGTCGTCAATAAAAAATGCAATTTCCGGCACGATCCGGAGCTGTCTTCTTACTTTCTGTCCCATCTCGAATCTGATTTTCGAAGAATGGTCTTGTATAGCCTTGAGTATATCATTTTGCCCAACAGAAGGATAAACGCTTACATAAATTTTAGCAAATGAGAGATCAGGGCTGACTCTTACTTTTGTAATTGAGATCATTTTCCCGTGTGCCAGCTCACCCCCTTTTTTAAGAAAGATGTCGGCCACCTCCTTCTGGATTAGTCTTGATACTTTTTTCTGTCGCGTTGATTCCATGGCCTGTCGTATTATAATCAGGCAAAGGTACGATTTTAGGAAAAAGAATTAATTTTGCGGTGAATTTTATTAAAGGATACCATGGAAACTGTAGTGAGTGGCATACGACCGACGGGAAATCTGCATCTGGGAAATTATTACGGAGCAATAAGGAACTTTCTGAAAATGCAGACAGAGAATAATTGCTATTTTTTTATTGCTGATTATCATGCACTGACAACACATCCAAAACCTGATGATCTTCATGGCAATATAAGACAGGTTTTGGCAGAGTATCTTGCCTGCGGAATCAATCCTGAAATTGCCACTGTTTTCATACAGAGCGACGTACCCGAGGTAACCGAATTGTACCTCCTTCTGAATATGAATGCATATGTCGGGGAACTTGAAAGGACAACCTCATTTAAGGAGAAGATCAGGAAACATCCTGACAATATCAACGCAGGACTCCTGACATATCCGGTTCTCATGGCGGCTGATATCATCATTCATAAGGCGAATAAAGTGCCTGTAGGAAAGGACCAGGATCAACATCTTGAGATGACAAGAAGGTTTGCCAGAAGATTCAATATGATATATGAAGTTGATTATTTCCCCGAACCCGATGCTTATAATTTCGGGCAGGAGCTTATTAAAATCCCTGGTCTTGACGGTACAGGCAAAATGGGAAAAAGTGAAGGGAACGGTATATTTCTGGCCGATCCTCCCGATGTGATAAGAAAAAAAGTGATGAGCGCAGTAACCGATGCCGGACCTACGAAAATGGGACAGGAAATGTCAGAACCTGTCAGTAATCTGTTTACCATGATGAATGTGGTTTCGGATCGGTCAGTTGTAAAATATTTCACAGATAAGTATGCTTCGTGCGAGATCCGGTATGGCGAACTTAAAAAACAGCTGGCAGAAGATATTATTAAAGCAACTGAACCGATCAGGATCAGGATAAATGATATTCTTACAGACAACAGATATCTGTCGCGGGTCGTTAAGGAAGGCAGCGAAAAAGCACAGGGCGAGCGCTTCGAAGACCATCAGGGAGGTGCGGGAGATAATCGGATATAAAACATTCTGATATATAAAATAAAAGCCAGGCTTTTGACCTGGCTGACCTTGAAGGATCAAGTATATATTAGAGATTGCCTGTGTAACAGGATAAGATCAAAATACGTGCCAAAACTATATCATTACCTTTTTGTTCTTAATTTTGAGGATCATAAATCATAATTGATCTAAAGTGAGTAAACGCATAGCAATTATTTTCCTTCTTGTACTGATCTCAGGTGTTGTGGTGCTCGGGTATTTTCTTAACCAGAGCAGAAAGAATCTGTTCACCGATCCTTATAAGGTCATCAGTTCCGATGCTTGTGTAATTATTGAGACTTATGATATCCGAAGTCTGATCAACTCAATGACTACAGGTAAAGGGCTTTTTTCAGAGATTGAAAATGTAAAGGAGTTTAACAGTTTCAGTACAAAGCTGAAATTCATAGCAGACCAGATTAATAAACCGGGATTCAAAAGAATCATGCAGGAAGGAACTGCCCTGATATCTCTTCATGCCGCCGGTAACGGTGAGCTTATACCTTTTTTTTCAAAAGCCATACCGGCAGATCTGGGGTACAGGCAGTTGAGGGATGCATTCGTGAATTCAGGGATAAGCGAAATTAATGAACAAAAATCAGGAGGAAGAAAGCTTATCGGGCTTCCTTACACGGTAAATAACAGAAAAGATACACTCTTTGCCACGATAAATTCCGGATTAATAATCTGCAGTACATCAAGCGATCTGATAGAGAAGGCCACATTACAAAGTGCTCCTGAAACAGATATAAGAGATATACCTGGATTTTCCAGGATCCTTCTTTCGACCGGTAAAAATGAAGATAAATTATTTATTGTATTCGGGAACCTGAAAAACACAATTTCGAAGATATTTGCCCGGGATAGGTCATCCCTGGCAGACAAAATAATAAAACTGGGTGGGATTGCCGGAGGTGATATCTTTATAAATGAGAATGGTATTTCGATAAGCGGCTACACTGAAAGCACTGACTCATCAGAATATTTGTTCCGGTACAATTCAATCGAGCCTGCCGAGTTTCAGACTTATAAAATCCTGCCATCCGGAACATCCATGTTTGAGTCTACTATATTCATTCCCGGGGAATATGGTAAAAGAACCGGGATCTACCCTTCACGTAAGATTTCAGATCTGGCTGAGGAACTTGAGCCATTTCTGGGTGATGAAATAACAAGGGCTTATATTGAAATTAAAGACAATAATGTAAGTCAGAACTCTCTCGTTATATATGAATTAAGAAACCGGGTTCAATGTGAGAATATCTTTCTTAAGTACCTTGCTGGTGAGACAGAGGTCACTTTTTTCAGGCCAGATGAATTGATCAGAATACCGGTTTACACCGAAGGACCTGCCGGGCTTCTGTCGGCTCTCCAGCCCGATTTTGCACCGGGATTCCCCGATTCCTGCTTTGCCTTTTATGACAATTATATGATAACCGGTAATTCATACATTACTATTTCCAGGTTCTTATATGACAACATACTGAATAAAACACTGGCAAATGATATGGAGTACCGCGAATTTGAGAAGATGGCACCAAGCAGGGCAGGATATCTGTTCTATTGCATTCCGTCGCGTTGTATAGATTACTTTTCGGGATACTTTAATCAGGATATTTCTGCCGGGCTCAGGTCAGGTAAAAATTCACTCGATAAGATTCAGTCGGTGGGATTTCAGCTTGCCTCCATTAATGGGATGATTTATAACAACCTGTCGGTCAGCTATAAGGAAGTGGTCAGGGAAGAGTCAACAACTGAGTGGGAAACTCTGCTTGACACGACTGCCGGAATAAAACCATTCTTTTTTACAAATCATAATACGGGAGCAAAAGAGATATTCATCCAGGATATAAAAAACAATGCATATCTTATCAATGCTGCGGGACGCGTTCTGTGGAAGGTTCCATTGAAAGAAAAAATCAATGGTACAGTGTATATGATCGACTATTACAGGAACGGTAAAAATCAATTATTGTTTTCAGGCCGGAATAATCTTCATCTCCTCGACCGCAACGGCAACTATGTAGAAAGGTATCCGGTGAGATTAAGATCCCCGGCAACAAATTCCCTGGCTCTGTTTGATTATGATAATAACAGCAATTACAGACTCGTGATTGCCGGGGAAGATAAGCTTGTTTACACTTATGACCGGACAGGCAGTGTAGTAAAGGGATGGGAACCATTCAGGACTGCCGGCTATGTAACTGCTGAAGCTGGTTATTATAAGGTCTCGGGGAAAGATTATATTATTGTTGCTGATGAATCTTCCTTATATTTTCTGGATCGTTCAGGAAAAACAAGGCTCATGCTTGATGAAGCTGTCACTAAAGCCCGCGGATCCGCACTAAGGCTGACACCAGGGTCGGAACCTGCCCTCGTATTCACTTCTCCCGACGGCACGGTTCAGAACGTTTATTTCAACAGGAATGTGCAGAAATTCAGCTTCAGAAAGTTTTCTTTTGACCATTCATTCGATTTTTTTGACGTAGATGGCGACGGTTTTGGCGAATATGTTTTCATTGACAAAGGCATCCTGTATCTTTATGATCATAACATGAAAGAAATGTTTTTGAAAGATTTCAGCTCAGACAATCTTGGAGGACCTATCAATTTTACCTTTTCATCAACAGACAGGAAGATAGGTGTTTTTGACGTAAACAAAAACCTTATTTACCTTATTAACAGCAAAGGAGAAATAATGACAGGATTTCCGCTCAGAGGAGCATCAATGTTTTCGATAGGGAAGCTTTCTTCAGGATCCGGCTGGAATCTGATTGTCGGAGGAACCGACAGGTTTTTATATAATTACAAATTGGATACATCACTTAAATGAAAACAGAGCCATGAAACCGAGATTTATTTTGACGCTGTTTTTTTCATTGATCCTCACAGCAGGAGCAGCTCAGAACAGCCAGGTACTATATTTTATGAATCTTCCTCAGAATCATCTTCTTAATCCGGTCCTCCGGCCGACAAATTCAATTTATATCGGCCTGCCTGGTTTAACAGGGATAAACCTCAATATTACCAATAACTTTATCAATTTTTCGGATGTATTATCCAGAGGCCTGGAGATCTCAGAATCGACAATTGCATTTCTCGATCCGGATTTTGACAGGGATAAATTCCTGGGTAAAATAAAGGACCTGAACTATATTAATCCAAAAGTTGCAGTTCAGCTTCTTGGAGTAGGATTCAAATCAGGCGAAGATCTTTATGTTTTTATGGATATAACTGACATTGCTGAAGTTAATGTTATTTTCCCGCGGGATCTTGTAAGACTGGCTTTCCTTGGCAACGAGGAATTTGCAGGTCAGACAGTTGACCTGTCATCGGTGGATGCTGATTTCAATTACTATCGTGAAATAGGGATAGGTGCCTCAAAGAACATTACTTCAAGACTTCGTTTCGGGGCAAAAGCCAGACTGCTGTTCGGAATTACAGCCGGATCATTCCAAAACTATGCACTCAATCTGAAGGTGAGCAATGAAGCCGTCAATACTCTTGAGGCAAATATGGCTTATGATATCAGCGGCCCTGTACATTTCAATTCCGACAATAAATTCGATAAGAATGACTTTGACAGTGAATTTATAGATTCAGATAACGGCATTAACAAGTTCCTTACCAACATGAAAAATGCAGGTTTTGGGCTGGACCTTGGGGCTGAATTCTCGGTAAATGATAAAATTGTGCTTTCAGCAGCTATCATTGATGTTGGATTTATAAGATGGAAATCCAATCTTTCCAACTATGAAGCCGTGGACACTTTGGAGTTACAAGGATTGGATTTTGAAGATATTTATGAAGGCAGAACAACCATTGACGACCTTTCTGAAGGTTTGATCGATTCGCTTCAAAATGCATTTCATCTTGCCAGTCCCGAGAAACCTTTTACCACAAAACTTCCCGCAGGATTTGTCGTGGGCGGCAAATATAACCTGAATGACAAATTTTCAGTCGGGATCCTGTCTTACAGCAAAATAACAGGACAACAGATAAGGGAAGCACTGACACTGTCGGCGAACATGAATATTGGAAATAAGGTCTCCACAAGCCTGGCTTATACGGTCTGCAATCATAGTTACAGTAATCTGGGTCTCGGACTTGGATTCAGGGCATCAGTTGTACAGTTCTATTTTCTGCTCGACAGGATACCGTTAAGCTGGAAAAAAACCGGAAGCAGCAATGGGTCCTTCCCATTACCCGCAAACTGGAATACCCTGCATACCCGCGTTGGATTGAATCTTGTTTTCGGCAACAAAGCAAGGAGTAATTATTAAGCAAACAGAATAATAACAGTTTAAATCTATTTTTGATAATGACACTGCTGATCCGTTTTATATTAATTAGTATTATAATCTATCTTCTGATCCGTTCGTTTGCAAGGTTTTTTGAAGAGAAAGGCGCTTCGGCCCGGAAGCAGGAACATGACCGGGAAAATAGTGAAAAATCGAAAAATGTTTCGAAGGATGTGGGAGAATATGTTGATTACGAGGAGATCGAATAGATAGTGAGAACAGGGCCTATTTTAACGAAGATTTGAGCTGTTTAGCCAGCGCATTTGCGAATACAAAATCATTCAGAATGGTACAATCGGAGTAAAGGATTTCTTTATTGCTTCCTTCCCAGCATTTAACTCCATCGCTTAAGAAAATTATTTTCTCTCCGATCTTCATCACGGAATTCATATCATGAGTATTTACAATCGTAGTCATACAGTACTCCTCAGTGAGCTCCTTTATAAGCTCATCTATCAGTATAGCGGTTATCGGATCGAGACCTGAATTGGGTTCATCGCAAAACAGGTATTTTGGATTCAATGAAATTGCCCTTGCAATAGCTACCCTTTTCTTCATTCCTCCGGACAATTCCGATGGTAACATTTTATTTGCATTAATGATATTTACTCTTTTCAGGCAGAAATTAACACGATCTGTTTTTTCCTCTTCATTTTTGTCAGTGAACATATCGAGAGGAAACTTCACATTTTGCTCCACGGTGAGTGAATCGAACAACGCACTTCCCTGGAACAACATGCCGATCTCTTTTCTGATTTCTTTCTTTGCTTCGAAATCAAGCTTATTGAAGTGTTTATCATCATACCAGATCTCTCCTCTGTCTATATCATGGAGGCCGACAATCGATTTAAGAAGCACAGTCTTGCCCGAACCGCTTCTGCCGATAATAAGGTTGGTTTTGCCCGGTTCAAACGAAACCGAAATATTGCTCAGAACGAGCTGGTTATTAAATGACTTATCCAGATCAATGACCCTGATCATGACAGCAGAAGTTGGGTTAGAATTACATTGAGAAGCAGAATAATGACACTGCTGTAAACGACTGCTCTTGTACTTGCCTGTCCGACCTCAAGTGATCCTCCCTCAACGAAATAGCCCTCAAAGGCAGAGACACTTGTGATAACAAATGCAAAAACCAGGGTTTTTATTATGGCGTAGGTAACATAATATGGTATAAATGCGTATTGGATCCCGTAAACAAAATCCTCGGATGTAATAACTCCGGCTGAAGTACCTGCTATCCATCCACCAAAAATCCCGACTGAAATGCTTATCAGGGTAAGTACCGGATTAAATAGAAGGGTTGCAATTATTTTGGGAAGTATAAGGTATGAAGCTGAGTTGACACCCATAGTTTCAAGAGCGTCAATTTGTTCAGTCACCCTCATGGTCCCTAATTCTGATGCAATATTTGATCCGACTTTCCCCGCGAGTATCAGAGCCGTGATTGTAGATGAGAATTCGAGTAAGATTGAATCACGGCAACCAAGTCCTATCAGGTAAGTAGGATAGATCGGATTTTCAGTGTTATAGGCGGTCTGGAGGGTAATAACGGCACCCATGAAAAAGGAAATTACAGTGATTATTCCGACAGAATTCAGGCCGAGAAAAACCAATTCATGCATTGTCTGCTTATAATAGACATATGGTTTTTCAGGTTTGGAAAATACTTTCTTGAGAAGCAGAAAATAGCGTCCAAACTGTGTTAAAAACTTAATCATGCCGAAATTTTACCGGTTCTAAAATTACAAATATTTATGGTATTACATGCACAAAGGTGTGAATAGGGAATGGACAAATTAATTATATATTTGCGTAACTTTAATCGGAACAAATATATTTCCTATGGACAACAGGTATGTTATTATCATGGCGGGTGGTGTTGGAAGCCGTTTCTGGCCGCTGAGCCGTCTTGAACGACCTAAACAGTTCCTCGATATACTCGGCAAAGGAGAGACTCTTTTACAACTGACCTACAGGAGGTTCAGTGCGATCTGCAGGAAGGAAAATATTTATATTGTCACCAGTGCCAGGCATAAGAAACTCGTATCAGATCAACTTGATATTGATCCGGTCAATATTCTTGCCGAACCTTTCAGGCGTAATACTGCCCCATGTCTTGCTTACGGCACATTCCGGATCATGAAGGAGAATCCCGATGCTGTTGTCACGGTTACTCCGGCCGATCACCTCATCATCAAAGAGGATAAATTCGGTGAGGTAATAAGAAAAGGATTTGAATTTGCTGAAAAGAACGATGCTCTTCTGACACTCGGGATCAAGCCTGACCGTCCTGAAACCGGTTACGGATATATTCAGGCTGACCGGAAGAAATCGGTCAGCGGTTATAATAACCTGCTAAAGGTTAAAACGTTTACGGAAAAACCTGATATTGAACTTGCCAAAGTGTTTCTTGAAAGCGGTGATTTCTACTGGAATTCAGGGATATTTATCTGGAATATAAAATCGATACTGAATGCTTTTGAAAAACACCTTCCCGAAATGTTTTCAGCTTTTGAGGAAGGAAAGGAGTTTTATGGGACAAAGCAGGAAAGTAAATTCATTGGTAAGACATATACTGAATGCAGGAATATTTCGATTGATTACGGTATTATGGAAAAAGCTGATAATGTTTTTGTGATGTGCACTGATATAGGGTGGTCAGATCTCGGGACCTGGAGTTCCCTTCATGAACATTCGGCAGTTGACACTAAGGGCAATTCGAAGGTAAGCGGTGAAATATATTCCTACGACAGCAGGGGGAACATATTTAATATATGTCCGGGTAAGATTGCTGTTGTCCAGGGTTTAAAAGATTACATTGTTGTTGATTCGGATGATGTCCTGTTGATAGTTAAAAAAGCAGAAGAGCAGAATATAAAAAACTATCTGGATGATGTAAAAAACGCTACCGGGGAAAAATATCAGTAAAAAGAAAGAGGCTGCTGCGGCAGCCTCTTTCTTTTTAACTGTTAAAATTCCCAAAGGTCATGTTCAATATCGAACAGTTCATTCTTGATACGTTCAGCTTCGAAAAGTGTGTATTTCCCTACGGTATAGTCATTTATCTGCCTGTCGTCGAATACATTGGATTCTCCGAAGACAATACTACCGAACCGTCTCTGCATAAACAGGTCATCAAAAGAGAGCCTCTGGGCGTCGTTATTGGCTAAGAATGCTTCATTTTTAGCGAGAACATCCCTGATATCGTCAAACTTGATCCAGAACAGTGGTTTTCTGAGTGCCCGTCCTGCATCCTGATCAAATCCCATCCAATAGGGCATGATACCGATTATTCTGACATCGAGTCTTGACAGTTTCTTATCAAAATACCATTCTTCATAAACAAGCAGTTGTTTTACCTCTTCAGGTTTGGCAGATTCGGTTATTACAGTATCTCTTGTCAGTCCTTCTGCATTTACCTGAATCGACTGGGTTTTTGTAGTGGCTCCCATATTTGTTTCAATATCGCCATAAGTAGTCGGGAGATTCGAATCCAGAGCTGAATAAGCATCCAGGCGTCCGGCCCTGATTTCCTCAAGAAGTATTGTTATAAAACTCTTCCTTCCATCCTGTGTAATTTTTGTGGGATAGTACAAAGGCTGGTTCATCTTTTCCCTCAGGTCGATCAGACGCCATATTTTTTTCGACCATATTACATCGGCCTCCCTCAGGTAGGGATAGTTGATTTTCTTATTGTCCGGTAATTGATTTCTGGTAAATATCGCCAAACGACTGGGCATTTGCCATACTACCAACAGCAAGGACGATAATTCCAAAAAAGACTTTCTTATTCATTTTATAACAGTTTATTTAACTAATCTATTTTTAATATTATTGGACTCAGATCCAGAGTTCTGCCATCAGGGGCCAGACATTTGATATCCTTTATGAAGAGGTTCTTGCCTCTCTGAAGCCTGGCAATCAGGTCTTTCTGTTTTTGGGTCAGAGTATTGGAATTGCTTGCTTCCTCAAAATCACCCCGGTTGTCAGTGTACAGTACAGTAAAACTTGTGATTTTATATACGAGGTCAAATTCAAATTCCGGAAGAGATGCATAAACACCTGTCTGAGCCGCAGCAGTATTCTTGGGTACAGTCCCGGTATTTTTTCCGGCAAACACAGCTGTAGGCGGAGGAACTGCTTTAACCCTGAATTCAACAGGAGGATAAGTAGTTGCTTTTCCGGAGGCGTCTGTCGTTGAAACAAATACCTGGACATTTTTTCCTACAGTTGTTGGATTTACTGACCAGTTCCCTTTGAAGACTACTCCTTTTGAGTTTTTGACCTTTTCGGTTGTCAGGTTTCCATTAACCACTCTAAGCTTTATTTTGTCAGGGCTCACACCGGGTACAGAGACATCGATGGGGTTCAGAATTCCTTTATACATTATATTCACAGCTGTGGGGGAGACTACAACATTGGGTTCCGCAACAAAGTAAGATGATTCAAAAGGATAATCTACTGTAACTCCGGATGGATTTTTAAGCGAAATTACACCGCCCCACCTGTGTGTACCGGTAGAGGAGGCCCGTATCCTGTAGATTCCCTTTCCTGATTCATCGACAGGAAGCGGAGTTGTTGAGCCGTTGACGGTAACAACAGGGGTCTGGGTTGAATCAATGGCAGAGATAAATACTCTTGCTTCATAATCGCTTCCCTGGGTCACATAACTTGATACCGGAACAACATTTGGTACGATCTTGTTAACCTTAAATGCACCGGCATCAATCTGTGAATAAAGATGATTCAATACTTCTGTTTCACCGTTTCTGACGTCAACCTGCATTTTTGACAATATGGTCTCAACAGCTACCAGAGGCAAGAGTCTGAAATGTCAGGTTTTCCCACTGATTGAAGGCTGTCCGTCAGGATCATGGCCATCATCAGTATTCAGACTAATACGAAGTGCCTCTTCAGCCGATGGATTTTTCCCGTCAAGCGTTGAAATAAGAAATTCACGATAGTCGTTCATCAGGGCTTTAAGAGTATTGGCCTTGCCTTTTTCATTGGAACCAATAAGGATCTGTGAAGGAACATTATTATCATCAATTTTTTTCTTTACTTCATCAATTATGATCTGATTTCCCTGAACAGCCTTAGTGTCTTTTCCTTCGGAAGTTGTTATTATCTCAATTTTAAGATCCTGAATGAAGTTATAGATTTCATCAGCACGGCTTTTTACCTCATAAGCGGTTGTTTTGTACTTACCTGCTTTAGTTGGATTTTCAGCTGCTGCCCTGTCAAATTCAGCGTAAATAAGGTTATTTTTAATAACGTAGTTTGCCAGTGTAGTGGTCAGACTCTTATCAACTTTTTTAAATGCTTCAACGGCTTCCTTTGACACGTTAAGTGCAAGCATGGCGGTAAGTATCAGGTACATCATACCGATCATCCTTTGCCGTGGTGATAGCTTCTCGTGAGCCATTTTTCAGGTAGTTTAGTTTTTTATTAAAATGTCACGTTATTTAACATTCATTGCAGCAAGCATGTTGCCATATACATTATTCAATGCTGTCAGATTGTCGTTGAGTTTAGTAACCTGTTCACGATATTTTTTGGTGTCACCTGCTGACTCGGAAAGGTCTTTAACCAGAGTTTGAATTCCTTTAAACAGGGTTTCAGATTCTTTCATATTATTATCAGCTCCCTTACGCTGCAGTTCATATATACTGTTAAGTGCTGAAAGGTTTTTATTCAGTGTTTCCAGCTGCTGCTGATAAGATTTACCACCTGATTCAATAACCGATAGTGAATCAGCTATTTTACCATAATTCGAATTTGTTTCATTTATTATTTTGGCTGTCGACTGATAGGTATCGGTTAATCGTCCAAGAGCATCATTTGCGGAGTGGATTGTGTTCATGTATTTTGTTGAGGCTGATGAAATATCACCCATGACATTAACATTAGCAGTTGCTTCGCTGAATCTTTTCATTCCGACGCCAAGTTTCTGGAAGAGATCGGGAGTGATATCCGCCTTTTCAAGCATCTCGTCGAATTTTGAAAGTGCATAGGAACCGCTTCCTGCACCACCGCCACCGCCTCCTGATATTGCTCCTGAATATTGGCCACCACTTATGCCAGTTGCTGTACCTGGTTCTTCTTCCTGTATCCCGGCGAGTTCGGGATATACCAGTGTCCAGTCAACTTCTTCGTGCAGGGGCTCAAAGGCTGAGAAGAAAAAGATTATTGCTTCTGTGAAAAGACCAATAGCAAGCATAGTTCCCGCGCCTGTCCAGTGTTGTATTTTAAACAATGCACCAACAATTACGACAGAAGCACCAATACCATAAAGCTTGGCCATGAAATTCTTCCATCCGCTGCTTTGTACTATTTCTGCTAGGCTCATATATCTGGTTGTTTAAAGGTTATTAACTATTATTATTGATTAACTCCGATATAAGATCTTACGTTACGGAATCCTATATAAGCTTTTGTTGAATCCTGATATTCATAATCCCTTGCGCTTGTCTGAAGAAAATATGCAATATCTTTCCAGGAACCTCCCCTGATAACTTTGCGCTTCAGTACCGGCGGGTCCTGCGGCCGTGCATTATACTCATAATTTGGATTGAGGTCGTGCTGAAAGATATAAGCGGACGGGTGGTAGGCACAGCATGTCCATTCTGCTACGTTCCCGGACATATCAAACAGTCCGTACTCATTTGGTTCGTATGAACCGACTTTTGCTGTATATACCGTACCATCATCAATATAATTACCGCGTAACGGCTTAAAGTTTGCGAGGAAACATCCCTGGTAGTTACGGGTATAAGGTCCTCCCCATGGGTACATAGAAAGATCGAGACCACCTCTTGATGCATATTCCCACTCGGTTTCGAGAGGTAATCTGTAAGCCTGAACATCTGCAATACCATTCTTTCTGAGAGCGGTATTCATATAATCAGTTCTCCATCTGCTGAAGGCGGTTGCCTGAGGCCATGAAACACCTACGACCGGATAATCGTCAAAAGACGGATGCCAGAAATAAAGGTCAGCCTGAGGATCATTGAATGAATATGTAAAATCTCGTATCCAGCACAGGGTATCGGGATATATATTAATTGTATCATGCCTGATATATGAAGAACGGTCTTTTACATCGGTCCGGTTGCCGTTACGGTCAATTACCTGGCCAACATATCTCCCTGTATTATTGGCATAGTCAAAAACATATTTCGACTTTGCAGCCTGCTGATAATCAACCCAGAAATAGGTATAATTAAGTTTTCTGATATCAATCTGTTTCTTACCGTTGAATCTCTCTTCAGGAGGATAGTACATTTCTTCCAATACTGCTGCAGTTGTTTCCTCTTCAGGATCAATTCTTTCTTCCCAGTTGATCACATAGGGTTCGATTGGATTTCCTTCGTCATCTACAACAAAGTATTCACGATCAGGGATCTGGGCTTCACCAAGCTTTGTCCTCAGGATTGAATCGCGTACATAATATACAAACTGACGATACTTGTTGTTGGTGATTTCTGTCTGGTCCATCCAAAATGCTTCAACCGTGACCACTTTGGAGATACTGTTCTGTGCAAAAACAGCATCCTGATCGCTGGGTCCCATTGTGAAACTTCCTGCAGGGATGAAAGCCATTTCAAACGGTTCCGGTTCAAAGAAATTTCTTCTCCCGGCAACCCCTGTCAATTCTCCGTTATTAGAAGACTTACAACCACTAAACAAAATTATTATTACCAGAGCTGAAAGGATTACCTTTTTCATAATTCTTTAGAATTTTGTATTGCAAGTAAGATATTTTCAAATCATTTTATAAAAACCGTATGCTTTTATATCTCATCGGACTCCTGCCCATGCTGAGACTGAAACAATAATTAACCATGAACTCGTGTGACCCGCTGGTGTTTTTTCTGATATCTGAAATCGGGAAATCATAAGCGTATCCGATCCTGATACCATTAAACAATTCTATCCCAACAATTCCTGCCAGTGCATCACCGGGTCTGTAAGAAACGCCCCCCCATGCCTTTTTATTGTATCTTATTAAAGAAGTTGCTGAAAATTGTAATGTCCTCCCGTCGCTTATAGCAAACAGGGAAGGCAACAATTCGAGGGAGGGACTGGGCAGCTGAAGAATATAACCAGCTGTAATATAATAATGTCGGCTTATAAATGAGACTCCTTTAGTGAATTTTACCTTAGGTTGATTAATGTGGGTGACTGATATGCCGGCATAGTATTTATCGGTACGGTAATAAACACCAAGACCTGCATCAAAAGTTATTGAACTCTCTTTGCTTTCAGGGATCAGGGGATCTCCTGAGGGAGGGGTAAAAGCATCACCCGATGGTATCACCCACTCAGGATCAAGAGTCATATTGAACATTCCTGCATTTATGCCTATTCCAAGCTTCCCCTGTCCGATCTCAGCAATATAGGAATATATCAGAGTAAGGTTTATGTCTTTATTGAAACCTATATTGTCATTTTCGACCATCAATCCTATCCCGCTGTTAATTTTAAAGGGAGAAAAGGGCGTACTGATATTGAAAATAGTTGTTGAGGGGGCTCCTTTGAATCCAATCCACTGCTGCCTGTTAATTGCAGTTGCACATATCATTCCTGAGGTACCGGCAATTCCCGGATTGTAACTCAGGGTGTTGAACATATAATTACTTGTTATGGGATCCTGCTGGGAGAAGCAGGCATAAAAAGATAATACAAAAATAAGAGATGCAGTATATAGTTTTTTCACTTCTTTTCTATACAGGAATAAGCCCATTTATCGAACTTCTAAAGTAAATAAAAAACTTAAAAGTATACAAACGGAAACCCTATTAATTAAAACTTTTGAACATTCCTGCTCAATTATCCACAAAGAATATTCCAAACACTTAATTAAACGTAAATAAATTGAAAATATTTGAAGGATCAGGACTTTAATCTGTTTGAAGCCTTGACCCATTTGTCGGGAACTTCATTCCTGTTAGCTTTCAGATAATCGTCGTGTGAACAAGCTACATAAATACTTGCATTATTCTCATCATAAAGCTCGATCCACCACCTCTCCGTGAGATTGCTTTTGACAAAGATAAGGTCATCCTCAAGATCGGTTACCCTTACATGATATTTTATAAAGCGTCCTGAATTGCCTCTGCTTAGGGATGGAGATTCATACTGCCTCTGTGAAAATCCTTCAAGAAAGAACCAGAGAATCTGAGCCGCAAGACCTGATGTCTGAGACCTGATGTCTAATCCCGGATTTATGTCAAAAAGCCCGAAAATCTTAAGGTTATCTGAAATCCCGGCATATCTCGAAAGCAGGCAGATCTCTTCACCATAGAAACCATTCGGTGACGGAATTGCAGTGCCAGGGGCATCAGACTGCCTTACTGCAGAAATATCGAATATTGCGCAATCAGCATCTCTGAACAGTGGTTCGGTGAGATTAATTCCCTGTCTGACATCACCTATTCTGATCAGTTCCGAATGACGTCTGACAAACCGGTTTAGTACCTGCTGATCATTAAGGTAGGTTTGATATCCTATATTAATATAGTGTCCTAAAGTGCTCCTGTGACTGCCGATGATATTGTTAAGGTAATTATACGAACCGGGGATATCAGAAGAATTGCTGTAATCTATCCTTGGATCGACAGCAATCATTGTATATCTGGTTTTTAAGTTTGAGAACGACCGGTCGATAGCAGAAACAAGTGCACTGCTTCCTCCGATTATTACCGGGAAAATATTTTCTTTCAGTAGTGTACAAAGCACATCTGTCAGTCCTGCAAGAGTATCGTTGAAAGCGATACCTTGTTTCATATTTCCCAGATCGATAATCTTTGTCTTTCCGGGGACCCTGGCCAGGCTGTAAAGCTGTCTCCTTACAGCATCCGGAGCATCAGATGATCCCTGATTCGCAGAGTTCCTTCCATCGGGCACTCCAAGAAGAGCCACCTTAAATCCGCTGATATCTTTCACAGGATCATTTTCAGTATGGATCCTGATATTGTGAGGAAAACCGGCATTGCCGGCAAGATTCTCAAAACCAGGCCTTTCGATGCTTACAGGGTTGAAATAATCATTAAGGTCAAGCATATATTAATCGGTACTTTTTTTGGTTTTTTCACTCTCTTTAATGATTCTGATACAATCCTCCTTCGTCAGCTTATCTGCCTGAATACCTTTAGGGAGCCGGTAGTTTTTCTTGTCCTTTGAAAGATAAGGTCCATACCTTCCATTCAGCAGCAGGATCTCGCCAAAATCCTTCATTACCTTCTTTTTATCACTTTCACCCTTCTCCTTAATTATTGCTGCGGCTCTTTCAACAGTCACAGAATATGGATCATCGACTCCTTTCTTCAAAGAATAGAACTTGTTCCTGTATCTGACATAAGGACCGAATTTCCCGATCCCCACTACCATTTCATCACCTTCGTAAATGCCAAGCGACCGGGGAAGGCGAAACAGATTCAGGGCTTCCGGGAGTGTTATCGTTTCAAGCAACTGGTTCCTGTTCAGGCTCGCAAACCGGGGCTTGCCTTCCTGTCCTGAATCGCCTATCTGTGCAACAGGTCCGAACCGGCCCATTTTTACGGAAACCTGTTCGCCGGTTTCAGGATGAACTCCGAGAATTCTGATCCCGGTTTTCCTGTTTTTTTTCTCGAGAGTATCTGTAACAGTTTTATGAAAAGCGGAATAAAACTTATCAAGCATTCCTGTCCATTTCAATTTACCTTCAGCGATCTCATCAAACTGTTCTTCCACTTCAGCAGTAAAGTTGTAATCGACTATTTCCGAAAAATTCTCCAGAAGGAAATCATTAACGATCATGCCTATATCCTGCGGAAATAACTTTGCCTTTTCTTTTCCTGCTGCTTCAGTCTTAGAAGAGTTGGAAATAGTGCCTTTCGAGAGAGTAATGATCTTTAACTGCCGTTTTTCTCCCGGCCGGTCTTCCTTAAGCACGTAACCCCGGTTCTGGATAGTTGATATGGTAGGAGCATAGGTTGAAGGTCTTCCGATACCCAATTCTTCGAGTTTTTTAACGAGACTGGCTTCAGTATATCGTGGCGGAGGCATTGTATATTTCTGAAAAGCCGAAATAGTGACATAATGAAGGAGCATACCTTTTTTTACGGATGGAAGAATATACTTCTCTTCGTCACCATTTTCATAATCAGTTGATTCAGTGTATACTTTAAGAAATCCGTCAAATTTTATTACTTCTCCGGTAGCCGAGAATATTACGGGAGAATTATTCATGGCAATGGATATTGTTGTTCTTTCTACTTCGGCGTCGGCCATTTGTGAGGCTATAGTCCTTTTCCAGATAAGTTCATATAGTTTTTTCTCATTCTGACTGCCGGTTATTGTCAATGAGTTGAGGTATGCCGGCCTGATAGCCTCATGAGCCTCCTGGGCTCCTTTTGATTTCGTTTTAAACTGACGCGTTCTTGAATATTTTTCGCCGAATTCCGAAAGAATTACTTCTCTCGATTTTGCCAGAGCAAGTTTCGACAGGTTGGTCGAGTCGGTCCTCATGTAGGTTATTTTTCCTGCTTCATAAAGTTTTTGAGCAACCGTCATAGTCTGTGACACCGAAAAGCCAAGCTTTCTGTAAGCTTCCTGCTGAAGAGTGGAAGTAGTAAAAGGTGGTGCGGGCGATCTGGTCCCCGGTTTAACTGAAATACCGGCCACCCTGAATTCAGAATTACTGCAAACCTCAAGAAATCTTGCCGCATCATTCTCGTCAGAAAACCTCTTGCCAGCCTCAGCCCTTATCAGGTTGTTCTCTGTATTATCCGGATCTGTCCTGAAAATCCCGTTTATGCGGAACGATGATTCTGGTTTAAATGCTATTATTTCCCTTTCCCTTTCAACAATCAGCCTTACGGCAACCGACTGAACTCTTCCTGCTGATAATGCCGGCTGAACCTTTTTCCATAGTACAGGTGATATTTCAAAGCCGACAATCCGGTCAAGAATACGTCGTGCCTGCTGCGAGTTGACAAGATTCATGTCGACCTGTCTCGGATTCAGGATTGCTTTCGCCAAAGCATCCTGGGTTATTTCATGGAAAACTATCCTTTTGGTTGTGGGCAGGTCGAGTTTCAAAACACTCACAAGATGCCATGCTATTGCCTCTCCCTCACGGTCCTCATCAGAAGCTATCCATACGTTTTTAGATTCAGCGGCAGCTTTCCTCAGCTCAGCTACAACTTTTGCTTTTTCTTTAGGGATTTCATATTCGGGAGAGAAATTATTCTTAATATCAATACCAAGATTCTTTTTTGCCAGATCACGGATATGACCGAAACTTGATACTACACGGAAATCTTTTCCCAGGTACTTCTCAATGGTTTTTGCTTTTGCAGGCGACTCAACAATTACTAGATTTTCGGTCATATCGGATGGTTTTACACTTCTAAAAAACACGACAAAGTAAATCATTTAGGTTCCAAACTTCAAAATAAACGGTCAAGATTCTTTATTAATTACTATTTTTGAACCAAACTCCCGAAGCTCATGAAAGGCAATTCATCAAACAGGAAGTACCTTATCGGATTCTGGACATTGTTCACTTTACCATTTGTAACAGTGGTTATTCTGTTCATTCTGATCTCAAAAGGAAAGCTTGGGCCTATGCCCTCGTTCAGGGAACTCGAAAATCCTGAATACAACCTGGCTGCTGAAGTATATTCTGAAGACGGAGTGCTCCTCGGCAAGATAAGTTTCGAAAACCGGACATGGACAGAATACAAGGATCTCTCTCCTTATCTTATTGATGCGCTGATTGCGACAGAGGATATCAGATATTACAGACACTCGGGTATTGATATCAGAGGTCTGGGCAGAGCTGTTGTCCGTACAATTGTTCTTGGACAAAAAACAGGGGGAGGAAGCACAATTACACAACAGCTGGCAAAACAATTATATCCAAGAGATACTGCACGCATTTCTAAATTTACCAGAAAGATGAGGCTTGGCGTTTCAAAATTCAAGGAATGGCAGACAGCTGTGAAACTCGAAAAGAGCTATACCAAGGAAGAGATAATAGCTATGTACCTGAATAAGTATGATTTCCTCTACCAGGCAATTGGTATAAGGTCGGCCGCCCGGGTCTATTTCAATACTACTCCCGATTCGCTTAAGATTGAGGATGCTGCTGTCCTTGTCGGGATGCTTAAGAATTCAAGTGCTTATAATCCTAAAAAGTACCCCGACCGGATGATTCAGAGGAGGAATATTGTCCTTTCACAGATGGCCAAGTACGGGTATCTTCATCCCGATATTGCCGATTCAGTAAAATTGCTTCCGATTGATCTTGATTTCACGATGGAAGACCATAATACAGGACTGGCAACATATCTAAGGGAATACCTGAGAAATATTATGCGAAGACCGGAACCTGACCGGAACAGATATGAAAGGGAATCATCATATGAGGATGCGCTTTGGGAATGGGAGAATAATCCGTTGTATGGATGGTGCAACAAAAACAAAAAACCGGACGGATCCAATTATGATATTCACAAGGACGGACTTAAAATTTATACAACGGTCAATTCAAGAATGCAGCAATATGCCGAGGAGGCTGTGGCAGAGCACCTTTCAAAGGAAGTTCAGCCTGATTTTTATAAGCGTGCAAAGGGATTCAGGAATCCTCCCTATTCGAACGACCTGTCAAAAAGAGAGGTTGAGGATTTGATAATGAGATCAGTAAAGGACAGCGAAAGGTACATTATGATGAGAGCCCGGGGTGTTCCCCTGGATTCAATAATGCTTGCATTCAATACAAAAGTTCCCATGAAGGTTTTCTCCTGGAAGGGAGAGAGGGATACTATTATGACACCGTATGATTCAGTAAGGTATTATAAATACTTCTTGCGTTCAGCATTTCTTGTCGAGGACCCTCATACCGGGTACATTAAGGCATATGTCGGAGGTCCTGATTTCAGGTATTTCAAATGGGATGCAGTAACTCAGCAAAGGAAACAGGTTGGCAGTACAATCAAGCCCTTTCTCTACACCGTGGCGATGCAGAACGGGTATACTCCGTGCGATGAAGTGGAGAATATACCCAGGTCATTTGATCTGCCCGGTGACTCTGTTCCCTGGATACCCAGAAGCTCAGGGCCAAAGGAATATCACGGGAAGATGGTTACGCTTAAGTGGGGACTGGCACAGTCAGAAAACTATATTTCAGCCTGGCTGATGCAGCAATTCAGACCTTCAGCGGTGACCGACCTTATGAAAAAAATGGGCTTCAGGAGCTTTATTGATCCGGTGCCATCAATATTCCTGGGTACTTCGGATATAAAGCTTGAAGAAATGGTCGGATCTTACTCGACCTATGCAAACAGGGGAGTATATACAAGACCTATGTATGTCACACGGATCGAAGATAAAAACGGCAATGTGATTTCCAAATTCACCCAGCAGATTGAGGAGGTGCTCAGTGAGGATCAGGCACACCTGATGCTTGACCTTCTTCAGGGGGTTGTGCTTATCGGATCGGGAAACAGATTAAGAAGAGAACCCTATATGCTTCTTAACCAGATCGGAGGCAAGACCGGAACAACTCAGAATAATGCTAATGGCTGGTTTATGGGTGTCACACCCAATCTGGTTGGCGGTGTCTGGACCGGTGGGGAGGATCAGTCGATTCACTTTGAGACTCTCAGTGAAGGGCAGGGAGCTGCCCTGGCGCTTCCGATATTTGCAATGTTTCTCAGAAAGGTTTACGACGATCCTCAGTTCGGAATAATGGAATCGGATGAATTTGAACGTCCCTCTAATTTCAATATTGAAATGGATTGCGACAAGGCAAAAAAAGAAAATTCCAGAAGGGGAGGGTATATCAGGGAGAAATATTAAGATCGTAACAGGTTGCAGTTGCAGCTGCAGGTAGATTTCAGACTGCAGGACAGCAAGTCTGCAAGACTGATTTTTCAGCTGAAAAGCGAACGTACCAGAGCTTCTACTTTGCCAACCTGAATCACTTCGATGTCAGTTCCTTTATTTATAATATTTCTGTGGAATTTGGAGATGTAAATTCTTTTGAAACCCATTTTAGAAGCCTCTTTAATTCGTTGTTCTATCCTTGAAACTGGTCTGATCTCGCCTGACAGGCCGACTTCCCCTGAAAAACAAATATCCCTGCCAACCGGGATATCAAGATTTGAGGATAAGACCGCAGCAATTATTGCAAGGTCAATAGCCGGATCATCTACCTTGATACCACCGGCAATATTCAGAAAAACATCTTTTATTCCTAATCTGAATCCGGCTCTTTTTTCAAGAACCGCCAGGAGCATGTTGAGACGTCTTATATCAAATCCGGTTGAGCTTCTCTGGGGTGTTCCATAAACAGCACTGCTTACAAGTGCCTGGGTCTCAATAAGAAAAGGTCTCAGGCCATCGACAGTTGCAGCAATGGATATTCCGCTGATGGGTTCATCGTGCTGATTAATAAACATTTCAGAAGGATTTGCCACTTCCCTCAGTCCGCTTTCAATCATTTCGAAAATAGCAAGTTCGGAGGTTGACCCGAACCTGTTCTTTACAGATCTTAGAAGGCGGTATACGTAGTTATTATCACCTTCAAAATAAAGTACTATGTCGACAATATGCTCAAGTACCTTTGGTCCGGCCAGGGTTCCATCCTTGGTTATATGTCCTATCAGGAAGACCGGTACTCCCGTTATTTTTGAGAACTTCAGAAGCTGAGCCGCGCTCTCTCTAACCTGTGAGACCGAACCTGCTGAAGATTCAAGAATTCCTGTACGTATTGTCTGAATAGAATCAATTATTATTAAACCGGGCTTAAGGTTTTCGGCCTGTACAAGTATGTTTTCAAGATCGGTTTCACTGTAGATGTAACATAAGGGATTGGATTTTTTAAGTCTTTTTGCCCGGAGGCTTATTTGCTCCTCACTCTCTTCTCCCGATACATACAATACGCATTTCCCGCTCAGGGCAAGGGCCAGCTGCAGAGCAAGAGTCGATTTCCCCACACCCGGCTCACCTCCGAGCAATATTAATGATCCGGCAACCATGCCTCCGCCCAGTATCCTGTCGAGTTCAGGAATGCCTGTTTTTTGTCTGTCATGTTCGTCTGACTTTATTTCATTGAGAAGTTCAGGTTTTCTCTTTTCACGTCCTGATGCATAAATGCTTTCACGGGGCGAAGAGGTTGCAATGATCTCTTCATGATAGGTATTCCATTCCTTGCAGGAAGGACACCTGCCTATCCATTTCGGAGATTCAGCTCCACAATTCTGACAGACAAATACTGTTTTTGTTTTAGGCATGAAGGTTAATCTATCAAGAATCTTATTTATTATTAGCTTTTTAACACCCCCTTTCCCGTTTCCCCCAGGGGGGAAAAGCTATGATTCCTTCCCCCTTGGGGGAAGGTCAGGAAGGGGGTCTTTCTTAAACTCAGGTAAATAATTAATTAACAAATATATGAAAAGGTCAGGTATTTACTTCATGCCCTTTCGGCTTCCTGTAAAGCATATAGAATGCCAGCGCTCCGAGTATCAGCACAAGAACCAGCTGGGATTCATGAGTAAGGATAGCATACGCCGAAGCATCCTCGATACTGACCCCTTCAACGAATGCTATTCCCCTGGAAACGAAATAGTGGAACGCACCCATTCCTCCCTGTACAGGGGCCGACATTGCAAGGCCGCCTATAACAAGAATGAAGATTGAATTCCCGAACGACAGATGAGAAGTACTCTCCAGGCAGAAAACAACAATCCACGTCATCAGGGCATAATTGAACCAGATAAATATAGGTGTGGAAGATAAACTCCCAGTTCCTTTTAAGCTTTAAAATAGTTTTAAGTCCGTTTATTACACCACGGCCAAGGTCAAACATTTTTGAAAAGAATCTGACCTTCCGGAGTTCCTTTTTATACCGGATCAGCAGGAAAAGAGAGATGACTGCCAATGCTGTGAGAATAACCCATGGTATCCATGTTACACCAAATGCTGACAGCACTTTTTCCCTGAAGGGAAAGATAATGGTTTTATTCAGGTATTCCCTGATATCTGATCCACTGGTAAAGAAGAGTACGAACATGATCACAAGCAGACATATGAAATCTATGGTGCGTTCAAGCACTACTGTCCCAACCAGCTGATCGACAGGGATCTTTTCCTTCCTGCCCAGGGCAATGCATCTTGTGATCTCTCCTAATCGCGGGAGGGCAAGATTTGCCAGATACCCCGACATTAATGAATGAAAAGTGTTCCAGTATTTCGGGTGATATCCCAGGGGATTAATAAGGATTATCCACCGCCGGGCGCGGCTGAAGTAAGCAAGCAGGCCAAAGAGTGAAGATAGAAGCAGCCAGGAATAATTTGCACCTGTAAGACTGTTTGCCAGCGCTTCAAAATTAACTGTGCGGAAAGCAAGCCACAGCAGCAGGATCCCTACAGCAAGAAAAGCAATAAACTTTCCGGCCTGTATTAAACCTTTCCTCAAATTCAGATCAGTTTATTTGTTTTTGTATCAGGGAAAATAATAACCGGCCTGAATGATTTTGCTTCCTGAAAATCAATTGTGGCAAAGGACATAATTATAACAACATCTCCTATAGCTACCTTCCTGGCTGCCGGGCCGTTCAGACATATTTCACCTGATCCCCTCCTCCCTTTGATCACATAGGTTTCGAGACGTTCACCGTTATTTATATTCAGGACCTGAACTTTTTCATTTTCAATTATATTGGATGCATCCATCAGATCCTCATCAATTGAGACACTCCCAACATAATTAAGATTTGCCTCTGTAACGGTAACTCTGTGGATCTTTGATTTTAATACTTCTATGAACATTTTGGATAAATGAATTTTTATTGCGCAAATTTAAGTATCCTTTTGATTGATTACAAAGGAATTTCGATATTATCTATAAGCCTTACGTTTCCGGCTTTTACTGCAATGCAGCCGTAATATCTCTTCTCTTTTTTCATTTCACATCGTGCAGCAACCGGTCTTAATTCCAAATCATCAACGATTTCGAAATACTCCACCTTGAATCCTTCCGATTTTTCAATGTTCTTTACAACATAAGCAACCAGATAGGGGATATCATGATCATTTATCATATTTGCCGCGGCTGAAATCGTTGAATAGATTCTCCCGGCTTTTTTTCTTATTTCGGGATCAAGAAGCCTGTTCCTGCTGCTCATTGCCAGACCATCATCTTCGCGGATAATCGGATTCCCTATTATCTTAACCTTGCTTCCGGTTTGTCTTACAAGTTCTTTAATTACAGCAAGCTGCTGAAAATCTTTCTGTCCGAAAAATGCCATATCTGGTTTCACTATATCAAACAACCTGCTGACCACCTGGCCAACACCGTTAAAATGTCCGGGTCTGCGCAATGCCTCCATTACATTATCCAGATTCCCGAAAAGAAATACTCTCCTGTCCTCAACAGGGTAAATCTCTTTTTCGTCAGGAGTGAAGACGAGGTCATCTCCCCTGAGAGCCTCCTGAAGCATATTAAGGTCATCATTCAGGCACCGGGGATAATTCTTCAGATCCTTTTTATCATTGAACTGGGTGGGATTTACAAAAATACTAACCACAACCTGAGGACAGAGTGCCATTGCATTCCTTACAAGCGACAGGTGACCCTTGTGCAGGGCACCCATAGTCGGTACAAGTCCCAGAGGAGAAAGTTCAGAGCTTTTAATAGCTTTTTGCAGACTTTTTACTGTACTGACTACTTTCATAATTCTTGATTTTTATGCAAACCTAAGCGAAATTAAAAAATTTGAGTTCATATCTGACAGAAATAAAATAAACGGAGACTCAAACTGAAATACCAATAAGTATGTATTGATAATATTGTCATTTTTTATTATTATCTTTGCAAATTGGTACGGAATGGTATATCCAGGCATGTAGATGGAAAGCAAAAAAGTATTGTTCATTTCACAGGAGATCACTCCATATTTAGGGGAAACGAAATTATCAAAGATAGGAAGATTTCTCCCTCAGGGTATCCAGGAAAGGGGAAAGGAGATACGTACCTTTATGCCGAGATATGGAAGTATAAATGAAAGAAGAAACCAGCTTCATGAGGTGATAAGGCTCTCAGGAATGAATCTCATTATTGACGACACCGATCATCCTCTCATTATTAAGGTTGCCTCCATTCAATCAGCTCGAATGCAGGTTTACTTTATTGATAATGATGACTATTTCCAGAGGAAACATACTGTATCTGACGGAACAGGGAAGGAGTTTGAAGATAATGATGAGCGTGCTCTCTTCTTTGCGAGGGGGGTAATTGAAACCGTAAAAAAGCTGCGATGGGCTCCTGACATAGTTCATTGTCATGGGTGGATGGCATCGCTGATTCCTGTTTATCTTCGCAGTATTTACAGCGATGATCCGCTGTTTCACAATTACAAAATAATCTATTCGGTTTATAGCAACGATTTCAAAACTCCGTTCAGACCTACATTTGCCGATAAACTAAGATACGACGGAATAGATGGTGAAAGCCTTAAGCTGGTCAAGAATCCCGATTTTATTAATGTTTCAAAGTTGGCAATTAAATATTCAGATGCTGTAATAATAGGCAGTGAAGATGTTAATGAAGAATTATTAAAATACATCAAGACAATAAATAAACCTGTACTGGCATTTCAGGATGAGTCACAGTACATTGATGCCTATAACGATTTTTATGACAAAATGCTTTCCTGATCATCTTCTTCTTATTCTGCTGCAATATTTGATTTCACTTCTCCGTTTTTTTTAGTTAAAATGAACTAAAATCAGTCAGATTCGATTCTGATTTAAAAATTACCGCGTATGTGTGGAATAGTTGGTTATATAGGATCAAAGCCTGCCCGTGAAATTATTATTAACGGATTAAAACGTCTGGAATATCGTGGATATGATTCAGCCGGTCTTGCCATCGTCAATGGAGAAACAAAAGTCTTCAAGTGCAAGGGAAGAGTAGCAGATCTGGAAGCAATGGTAAACCAGACAGATTTTAACGGGACAGTAGGAATGGGGCATACAAGATGGGCAACACACGGTGAGCCAAATGAATTAAATGCTCATCCGCAGGTTTCCTGCAAAGGCAATTTTATTGTGGTCCATAACGGGATTATTGAGAATTATGCCATTATCAAGAAACATTTGCAAAGCCGGGGTATCGAATTTACAAGTCAGACTGATACAGAGGTTCTTGCCAATCTGATCGAACACCTCTATCTGGAGGGGGATCTTACTGCAGAACAAGCAATTACACTTGCATTGAACAGGGTTGAGGGAGCTTATGGTCTGGTAATTATATGTACAAAGGAGACTGACAGGCTTTTTGCAGCCCGGAAAGGCAGTCCCCTGGTAATTGGTGTCGGAGAGGGTGAAAACTTCATTGCTTCCGACGCAACCCCGATAGTTGAGTACACCCAAAGGGTGATCTACCTGAAAGATGATGATATTGCCATAATAAAAAGGGATGAACTTGTCCTTAAGACTGTACGACCAGGTAAAATAGAACCTGAAGTAAAACAGGTTGAGCTTAAGATCGGAGAGATCGACAAGGAAGGATTTGCTCATTTTATGCTGAAGGAGATTTATGAACAGCCCAGAGCTATTCATGACACTTTCAGAGGCAGAGTATTGCCCGATCACAGTGGTATAATGCTGGGAGGTCTTCATGAAGTGCTGGAGACCATATCTCAATCGGAAAAAATCATCATTGTGGCATGCGGAACATCATGGCATGCCGGTTTGCTTGGTGAATATATCTTCGAAGAATACACCAGGATCCCTGTGGAAGTGGAATATGCCTCCGAATTCCGCTACAGGAATCCGATAATAAAAAAAGGTGATATAGTAATTGCCATAAGCCAGAGCGGTGAAACAGCTGATACTCTGGCAGCAGTGAAACTGGCAAAAGAAAAAGGTGCAAAGGTGCTTGGGATATGCAATGTTGTAGGTTCCAGCATACCCCGTGAAACCGATGCCGGAGTCTACACCCATGCCGGTCCTGAAATAGGAGTTGCATCAACAAAGGCATTTACAACCCAGGTTACTGTTCTGGCAATGATGGCTTTTGAAATCGGGTTTCTGAAAGGAATAATCTCGCAGGAAACCTATAAGGAACTTATAAATGAGCTGGTTTCCATACCGGCAAAAATCGAAAAAGCACTTAATGTAAATGACCAGGCCCTTGATCTTGCAAAAAAATACCAGGATACCCGAAATGCTCTTTATCTGGGCAGGGGATATCTTTTCCCTGTTGCACTTGAAGGAGCATTAAAACTTAAAGAGATCTCTTATATCCATGCTGAAGGCTATCCGGCAGCTGAGATGAAACATGGTCCCATTGCTTTAATAGATGAAAATATGCCGGTTGTAGTTGTAGCTACTAAAGACGATACCTACGATAAAATAGTAAGCAACATCCAGGAAATCAAAGCCAGAAGGGGAAATGTAATAGCCATTGTCACGGAGGGGGATGAATTAATCAGGAAAATGGCAGACTTTGTACTGGAAGTACCTGAAACACTGCCGGCATTCTCGGCCATACTGGCAGTGATACCGCTTCAGCTGTTATCCTACCATATTGCCGTTCTTAGGGGATGTAATGTTGATCAGCCAAGGAACCTTGCCAAATCAGTGACTGTTGAATAGAAAGTAATAAATTTGTCTGATATGAAATCCGCAAACAAATTCAGGGAACTCACATTAAACGAAATTAATAAACTGACATCCAATGGATGCGGGTGTGATGACTGGGCCAGGGTTAAGGTAAGAGATGGATTTGATCCCTCAAGATGCCTGAATGTTTTCTTTTCAGGCGATATCAAACTTGGAAGATTCAGCAAATCACATACAGATGAGTCAGGGGTAAACATCCGCTACGGTATCTCAAATGCTCATATCCATAATTGTGATATTGGCTCGGACGTCCTGATAAGTAATATAGGGGATTATATAGCTAATTATACGATTGAGGATGATGTGATTATCAAAAACTGCGGAAAGATCTGCACTGAGGGTATCTCAACTTTTGGAAACGGGACAAAGGTCGCTGTTTTAAATGAAACAGGTGGCCGGTCAGTCAGGATCTGGGATAAGCTATCGGCTCATCAGGCATATATAATTGCCCTTTACAGGCATCGTTACAAGGCAATTCAGAATATTGAAAAGATGGTAACTGATTATTCAGAATCAATAAGCTCAAACTCAGGAACAATCAGTACTGGTTCACATATTTTAAGCTGCCGGAATATAAGAAATGTCAGAATAGGTCCCTTCAGTAAAATTGAAGGTGCAATCAACCTGGATGAAGGTTCGATTAACAGCTGCAAAGAGGATCCTGTACTGATAGGCCCGGGCGTAATTATGGAGCATTTTATTGTCTGTTCAGGTTCAATTGTTACTGAATCAACACTTGTCGATAAATGCTTTATCGGACAGGGCTGTGTTCTCGGAAAGCACTATTCAGCTGAGAATTCGTTGTTCTTTGCAAACTGCGGTGGTTATCACGGGGAAGCTTGTTCGATATTTGCGGGACCCTATACTGTTACTCATCACAAGTCAACATTGCTTATTGCAGGCATCTTTTCCTTCATGAATGCAGGCAGCGGATCGAACCAGAGCAATCACATGTATAAACTTGGTCCGATCCACCAGGGGATCATGGAACGGGGATCCAAAACTACAAGCGATTCCTATGTCCTGTGGCCGGCCCGCATCGGGCCATACACACTTGTTATGGGACGCCATTACAAGAATATGGATACTTCATCGCTTCCTTTCTCCTACCTTATCGAGAGCAATGATGAAAGCATACTTGTTCCTGCAATTAATCTGAGAAGTGTAGGCACAATACGGGATGCACAAAAATGGCCGGTACGCGACAGAAGGAAGGATCCTGAAAAGCTCGACCATGTAAACTTCAACCTTCTAAGTCCCTACACTATCCGAAAAATGTTTGAAGGCCGGGAACTCCTTCAAAGGCTGAAATCTGTATCAGGCCCGGTTTCAGGGTCATATTCTTATAATAATATGATAATCAGGGGAGCTTCGCTTGAAAGGGGAATACTGTTATATCAGACCGGGATTAATAAATTCCTGGGTAACTCCCTGATAAAACGTCTGGAAAATACAAATTTCAAATCGGACATCGAATTACAAAAAAGGCTCGCTCCCGATCAGTCAACAGGAAAAGGTGAGTGGGTTGACCTTGCAGGACTGATAGTACCCAAAAAGGTTGTCAGCAAACTCCTTGATGATATAGAGTCGGAAAAGATAAATTCAATTGAAGCAGTAGCAGAGGCGTTCAGGAAGATGCATGAGTCATACTATAAGTGGGAGTGGACATGGGCATGTGAAAGAATTGAGGAGGAAGAAGGCAAATCTGTAAAAGAATTCACGGCAGCGGATGTTATCAGTATCGTTGAACGATGGAAAAAAAGCGTTATTGACCTCGATAAATTGCTTTATGAAGATGCAAGGAAGGAATTTACGCTATCATCGATGACCGGTTTCGGAATTGACGGTGGAGAAGAAATCAAAAGACTCGATTTTGAACAGGTCAGGGGAGCTTTTGAATCAAACGGTGTTGTATCTGCAATTCAGGATCATATTGAGCAGAAGAGTGCCCTTGGAAACGAACTGATTGAACGTATGAAAGGGATAAAGAACTAAGTTCTGCTATCTTCCTGAATACATCTTATCATAATATTTCTCATAGTCTCCCGTGATTACTCTTTCGAGCCATTGGGTATTCGATAGGTACCAGTCGACAGTTTTTTCAAGTCCGGCGGCAAATTCAGGTATGGGAGCCCATTCAAGCTCACGCTGAAGCTTTGATGAATCGATAGCATACCGGAGGTCATGCCCCGGCCGGTCCTTCACATAGGTGATCAGCTTTTCGGAAGTTCCTTCATTTCGGCCAAGCTTCCTGTCCATGATCCTGCAAAGGAGTTTAATAAGGTCGATATTCTTCCATTCATTATTTCCGCCTATATTGTATGTTTCCCCTGTCCTTCCCTTATGGAATATCAGATCAATTGCAGAGGCATGATCTTCAACATATAACCAGTCGCGTACATTTTCTCCTTTGCCATAAACAGGAATAGGCTTATTATTCTTTATATTATTTATTGCCAGTGGAATAAGTTTTTCAGGGAACTGATTCGGACCATAGTTATTTGAGCAATTTGATATTATATTCGGGATCCCGAAAGTATGCCCATAGGCTCTTACCATGTGATCAGAACTTGCTTTTGAGGCAGAATAAGGACTTTTGGGATCATATGCAGTCTCTTCGGTGAACTTGCCGTCTTTCCCAAGTGATCCGTACACTTCGTCGGTTGAAATGTGATAGAACCTCTTCCCCTCTTTGTCGTTGCTCCAGGCATGTAAAACTGCATTCAGCAGATTAACAGTTCCAACAATGTTTGTATGAACGAATTCATCAGGGGCTGAAATCGAACGGTCGACATGTGATTCTGCAGCCAGATGAATTACTCCATCAATATTGTATTTTTTAAAAAGATCCACTACAGCCTGTTTGTCAACAATATCTTTCTTTTCAAAGAGGTAATTCTCCTTTGTTTCAATATCAGTCAGATTTTCAAGGTTTCCGGCGTAAGTAAGCTTATCGGCATTTATGATTTTGTAGTGCGGATATTTATTTACAAACAATCTGACCACATGTGATCCTATAAACCCCGCACCTCCTGTAATAAGTATGGTTTTTACTGTTTTCATATCTATTTATTCTTTCTGATATATTTTTCCCACTCCCAGGCAGTTCTCATTGATTCGTCAAGCGTGCTTACCGTTCTCCATCCCAGCTCCCTGTTAGCCAATGAAGGATCCGCCCATATCTTCTCTATATCCCCGGCTCTGCGTCCTGTTATTTTATACTTCAGCTTTATCCCGGTAACACGCTCAAATGATCTTATTGCCTCAAGGACTGATACCCCTTTCCCGGTACCCAGATTATAGACCTCATAGTTTGATTTATTCTTATTTTCAATAAGCCTTTTAACTGCTGTTACATGGGCTTTTGCCAGGTCGACGACATGCAGATAGTCCCTGATGCATGAACCGTCGGGAGTATCATAATCATTTCCGAATACTTTCAGTTCCTCTCTGAGGCCGTATGCGGTCTGCGTAATATAAGGGACAAGGTTCTCCGGCACCCCTATGGGAAGCTCGCCGATAAGTGCAGATGAATGAGCTCCTATAGGATTGAAATATCTCAGGGAGATTGCTTTGATTTTCTCATCTGCTGCGGCAGTATCCCGTATGATCTCTTCACCGATCTGTTTTGTGTTGCCATAGGGTGAAACAGCGGGCTGGATCGGGGCAGCTTCGGATACAGGCAGTTTTTCAGGCTGACCGTAAACGGTGCACGAAGAAGAAAAAACAAAATGCGGAATGCCATATCTCTTCATGGCTTCCAGCAGGTTGATTAAAGATAAAAGGTTATTCCTGTAATACTCCAGCGGCTTATTGACGGATTCACCTACTGCCTTGTATGCTGCAAAATGAATTATGCCGGCAATCTCTGTCTGGTTTTGAAAGAATGAGTTCAGTTTTTCAGTGTCACAGATATCAAACACCGAGAGGGCAGGCTTAATTCCGGTAATCTGGTATATCCGGTCGATCACTTCAGCTTCTGAGTTATAAAGATTGTCAATTATGACTACATCATATCCGTCTTCTATCAGCTCGACTGCAGTATGGGAACCTATATAGCCGGTTCCTCCGGTCACAAGGATTTTCGTTTTCATCAAAGACTAAACTAGGTATCTATTTGTTTTTCCTTATCGATAATGTTACAACTATACAATTTATTCTGCAAGTTGAGAATTATTAAGTTTTTAAAAATGGATGATAATCCCCCACAAGTCCCGCCGGCCTGGAATTTCTGATTGTAAAGGCTGTTATTACTGACTGACGGGCATCGTTGAGTCCAAACCCTTTCCCATCAAGGATCTCCTTATACGACGTTGTATGAAGTTCTCCGAAACCTTCACTGAACTCTATTTCCTCACCTTCGATTACAATTGACCTGAATGTTCTCTTTCCAGAGCTTTTTGCAGACTCCGGAAGATCGTTGGAGTCAATGCTGAGGAACCATCTTACCCTGGCGTTTTCGAGCTCAAGATATCCTGCCGCCCTGTTTGGCTGTGAAACGTGAACAATATTTTTTGTGGCGTCACCAAAAATCCAGCCGAGCATATCAAAAAAATGTATGCCAATATTGGTCGCCACTCCGCCAGATTTCTGGATATCTCCCTTCCAGGAAATAAAGTACCAGTTTCCCCTGCTTGTTATATATGAGAGATCAATATCGTAAATCTTGTCTTTAGGGCCGTTCTTAATTTTCTCCTTCAGTTCCATGATTTTAGGATGCAGCCGTAGCTGGAGGATCGTATATATCTTCCGCCCGGTCTCATTTTCAATTTCCTGCAGGGCATCAACGTTCCAGGGATTAAGAACAATAGGCTTTTCGCAAATTGCCTCAGCCTGGTGCCTTAATGCGAACCGGATATGGGAATCGTGTAAATAATTAGGGGAACATATGCTGACATAGTCAATTTTTGTGCCTGTCCTTTTAAGCTTATCAAAGTGTCTGTCGAATCTTTCAAATTCAACAAAGAAATCACTCTGTGGAAAAAATCCGTCAAGCAATCCGACACAATCAAACTTGTCAAGACTTGCAAGAAGATTATTCCCTGTGTCTTTTATTGCCCTGAGATGGCGGATAGCAACATAACCTGCCACACCGATCAGACCAAAGTTCTTTGGATTCACTTCCATTATCATTTCAATTAAGAAAGAGTTTTAATACAACTAAATTACCTTTAATACAATCCCGTCCTGAATTCTGTAATTCTCCCCGCTTTCAGGGCAGGTGGCATAACCCTGTTCATTGAAAATAAGCTTGTGTCCGTATTCGCTCATCCATCCGGTTTGCCTTGCGGGATTCCCCACCACCAGGGCATAAGGTTTTACATCCTTTGTTACAACAGCTCCGGCCCCGATAAAAGAATATGCGCCGATCCTGTTTCCGCAGACAATTGTTGAATTGGCCCCGACAGATGCTCCTTTCTCAACAATCGTTGATACGTACCTGTCCTTTCGGACGACAGCGCTTCTGGGATTAATAATATTTGTAAAAACCATCGACGGGCCAAGAAATACATCATCCTCACAGATAACGCCCGTATATATTGATACATTGTTCTGGACTTTTACATTACTGCCGAGCTTAACACCGGGTGAGATCACCACATTCTGACCTATATTGCACATTTCCCCGATTTCAGAACCGGACATAATATGACTGAAATGCCATATTTTGGTTCCCCTGCCTATTTTACAGCCTTCATCTATGACTGCTGTCTCATGTGCAAAATATTCTTTATCCATTGCTGTTATCTTTCAAAAAAGCTGAGTATTTTCTGAGTAATAAATTCAAGCTGATCCTGTTCCATTTCGGTATGTACCGGCAGCGACAGCACCTCCCTGCACAGAGTACCTGAAACAGGAAAATCTGATTCTTTATATCCGAGATACCGGTAAGCCTCCTGCAAATGAAGTGGCACCGGATAGTAAATCATCGACGGGATTTTATGTTCGTCAAGATACTTTATAAGATCATCTCTCATGCCGTTTTTGATCCTGATTGTATACTGATGAAATATGTGAGATGAATATTTTTCTCTTACCGGAACAGTAATGCCACTGCATCCTGCAAATGCTTTATCATAATAATCCGCAACTGCTTTTCTTGCACTATTGTACCGGTCGAGGTACTTCAGCTTGACCCTCAGTATAGCTGCCTGCAATGTGTCAAGTCTTGAATTGACGCCAATATCATTATAGTGGTAACGAATTTTCATTCCATGATTAGCAATGCTCCGGAGCTTTTTCGCCAGGTCATCATCATTTGTATATACTGCTCCTCCGTCACCATAGCAACCAAGATTCTTGGAGGGGAAGAAAGAGGTTGTACCGGCATTCCCGATTGTTCCTGCTTTTTTAACTTTACCCCCTGAAAAAAAATAGTCAGATCCTGTAGCCTGGGCAGCATCTTCAATTACCAGAAGATTATGTATCCGGGCTATCTCCATGATACCTTCCATATCAGCACATTGTCCAAAAAGATGTACAGGAACTATCGCCCTGGTCTTTGGAGTAATGGCTCTTTGAATTTCTTTTATGGAAATATTATAATTCCCCTGATCGGGATCGACTATAACAGGCTTTAATCCCAGCAGGGCAACAGCTTCAACAGTTGCAATAAAAGTAAAATCGGTAGTAATGACCTCATCTCCGGGTTTCAATCCAAGCGACATCATTGAGATCTGCAGAGCATCGGTGCCGTTGGCACACGATATAACATGTTTTACGCCCAGATATGCCTGCAATTCTTCTTCGAAGAGTTTTACCTCGGGTCCCTTAATAAAAGCTGTTGAATTTATTACCGAAAAAATTGCATTATCAATTTCATTCCTGATTTTTTCATACTGGGATTTCAGGTCAACCATCTGGATCTCTCTCATGCGAAAGAAATTATTAAAGCTACGAAGATAGTATTTTTCGGCTGAAATTTATGTAACCATCAATAGCCCATTTCATTCAAAACATGTCAGTATTCATGCTGACAAGGTGTTGTTAAAATGTTCATAATATAACTCTGTTTTTTTAGGGAAAGCACCCCGGATGATCTTATTTTGTTTCAAAACATATCAGCATTTCTTGGATACAAAAGCTTTTATACGCGAATTATTATTTGGGCACGATTGTGTCATTATTCCGGGTTTTGGAGGGTTTATCGGTAACTTTTCTCCTGCCCGTATAAACAAAACAACAGGTACTTTTTATCCTCCTCTCAAGCAAATTTCCTTTAACAGGAACCTGAATCACAACGACGGACTTCTTATAAGCAAAATTTCCCGGTCAATGGGCGTCAATTATGGTGATGCAAGGCATCTGGTCGAAGAATTTGTTAAAGAGCTTACAGGCAGGCTGGCAAGAGGAGAAAAAGTTGTGTTTGACCATATTGGAACCTTTGTCTACAATCGCGAGAATAATGTCCAGTTTGAACCTGAGGCGAGAATTAATTATTATGCCGGCTCGTTCGGACTTGAATCTTTTCAATGCGTCCCTGTTAGAGATTATGATGTCAGAAAGAGGATAACCAGGCATATCGATAAGGATCCCTTACTGCAGGCTTCAACACGGAAAAACCTCTGGAGAGCTGCAGTAATGATCCCCATTCTGGCACTCCTCATCGCTGTTCCCCTGAAAACGGATCTGTTTAAAGCCAAAGTTGAAGCTACATCAATGAACCCACTTGTCACAGCTGAGATTGAAAGTAACAGGAAAGCAGTTGATGAGGCTGTTGTCATTATACCTGACACCAGCAGTTACCCGGAAACTGAATCTCCGGTTCCGTCACCTGCGCTTGCTCCGGCTTCTGTTCCAGAAAACCAATATTGCGTCATTACAGGAAGTTTTAAGTCGGAACAAAATGCTATTTCGCATGTAAATGATCTTAAGGCCGAAGGCTTCAATCCGGAATTAAAACAGGCTCCAAACGGTTTTTTCAGGGTCACAGCCAAAACATGCAGGGATCTGGAAACTGCAATCTTCACAAGAGACAGTATATCAAAAAAATTCCCTGGTACCTGGGTTTCGAAGCAATCACCTATTTGATTGCACTCCCGTCACTTACCTTTTCGACAGGTGTAACCATTACCAGCCTGCCATCCTTATCCTCAGCCATCAGGATCATTCCTTTTGACTCGATCCCCTTTATCGTCCTTGGTTCAAGGTTGGCAACAATTGAGATCTGTTTCCCGATAATCGATCCGGGTTCATAATACTCGGCAATGCCCGATACTATTGTCCGGACATCCAGACCAGTGTCAATTTTTAGTCTGAGGAGTTTAGTGGTTCTGGGAACTTTCTCCGCTTCAAGAATAGTGGCTGTCCGGATATCAACTTTTGTAAAGTCATCAAATGTTACCGGATCTTTTGAAGGTAAAACATTTGCTGAGGAAGCATCATTTGATTTCTTTGCTGACACCAGCTTGTCTATCTGCCTGTCGATTTCTTCTTTTTCAATTTTCTCAAAAAGCAGACCAGGTTTGTTTATCAGATGACCTGGTTTTAATAAATGATCTCTTCCTCCCTCTTCCCATTTCAGCATATCAGTGTTAAGCCACTTTCTGAGCTTTTCCATTGAAAATGGGATAAATGGTTCAAGTACAATTGTTAAACTGGCAGTTATCTGAAGAGCAATACTCATAATTGTCTTTACCCTTTCAGGATCAGTTTTAATGACTTTCCATGGCTCGGCGTCAGCAAGATATTTGTTGCCCAGTCTTGCCAGATTCATTGCCTCTTTCAGAGCTTCGCGGAACCTGAATGCTTCAAGACTGTTTTCAACTTTCTGCCTGATCTGCGGTATTTCTGCCAGTACTGAATTATCATTTTCATCAGTTGCCCCTCTTACCGGAACCAGTCCTCCATAATAGTTATTGGTCAGAACCAGGGTACGGTTAACAAAATTACCCAGAATGGCAACAAGCTCATTATTGTTGCGCGCCTGAAAATCTTTCCAGGTGAAGTCATTATCTTTTGTTTCAGGAGCATTTGAACATAGAGTATACCTCAGGACATCCTGTTTCCCCGGAAACTCTTTAAGGTATTCATCCAGCCAGACTGCCCAGTTGCGGGAAGTTGAGATCTTATCATTCTCAAGATTAAGAAATTCATTGGCCGGGACATTATCAGGAAGGATAAATGAACCTTCCGCTTTAAGCATTGCAGGAAAAATGATGCAATGAAAAACTATATTATCTTTTCCTATAAAGTGGATCATTCTTGTTTCAGGATCTTTCCAGTATTTCTCCCAGTCAGGTGTAAGCTCTTTTGTAGCAGAAATATAACCGATAGGGGCATCGAACCAGACATAAAGCACTTTCCCCTTTGCCCCCTCGACTGGAACAGGAATACCCCAGTCGAGATCACGGCTTACAGCCCTGGGCTGAAGGCCCTGATCAATCCACGACTTGCATTGGCCATATACATTTGTTTTCCACTCCTTATGATCTTCAAGTATCCATTTTTTAAGCCATCCCTCGTATTTATCCAGCGGAAGATACCAGTGGCGGGTCTCCCGCAAAACCGGTTTACTTCCGCTTATTGTAGAATGGGGATTGATAAGCTCGTTGGGACTCAATGAAGTGCCGCATTTCTCGCACTGGTCACCGTATGCATTTTCATTGCCGCAATGAGGACAGGTGCCCATTATGTACCTGTCGGCAAGAAAACAGCCGGCCTCTTCGTCATAATACTGCTCTGCTGTTTTTTCAGTGAATTCACCTTTGTTATATAGATTAAGGAAAAACTCAGACGCAGTCTCATAATGGACCTTATTTGAAGTACGTGAATAAATATCAAAAGCTATTCCGAAATCCTCAAAAGCCTTTTTGTTCAGGTAATGATACCTGTCAACAACTTCCTGTGGTGTTATTCCCTCATTGCGTGCTTTCAGCGTTATAGGCACTCCATGTTCATCCGATCCGCAGATTGATATTACATCTGCACCTTTCATCCTGAGGTATCTTGTGTAAATATCAGAGGGAATATAAACTCCTGCCAGGTGGCCGATATGTAATGGCCCGTTGGCATAGGGAAGAGCAGAGGTTATAAGATATCTCTTAAAATTCTTCATAATTTTATACGAATGGTCAGCTATTTTTAAAATTGCACAAAGATAATGTTTATTCGTGCAGTTGGAAGGCTTGTCAATTAGGATTATTTTTGCAGGATAATATTAAAAAATGTCTCTGAGAAAAATCCAGCCGCCATTCCTTAAAAACGGTGATGAAGTCGCGATCGTCTCTCCTTCATGGAACATTGAGGAGGATAAAATAAATGCTGCTGTTGTACTCCTTGAAAGCTGGGGATTAAAGGTAAGACTGGGAAAGAATGTTTTGAAACGTTCAGGACCATTTGCCGGTACAGATAATGAGCGTATTTATGACCTTCAAAAGATGACTGATGATCCTGGTATTAAAGCAATTTTCTGTTCGAGAGGAGGTTACGGCACACTGAAAATCATCAGCAGAATCAGATTTTCAGCGTTGAAAGAAACACCAAAATGGTACATAGGATTCAGTGATATAACTGTCCTGCATCTGTGGCTTAATGAGGTCTGCGGCATCATTTCCATACACGGTGAGATGCCTCTCAATTATTCAGACATTGACAAATCAAAAGAGACATTTGATACTCTCCATAATGCACTTATCGGAGATTACAGGCCATTGCAATGGAATGGGACTTTTATCCGGCCTGATGAAATCTCAGGTGAAGTGACAGGGGGCAATCTGTCGTTAATTTACAGCCTGATAGGGACAAAAGCTGAACCTAAAACTCAACGGAGGATACTTTTTATTGAAGAGGTGGGGGAGTACTATTACCATCTTGACAGGATGATGACATCACTAAAGCTTGCGGGGAAGCTAAAAGGACTGGCTGCATTGGTTGTCGGAGGGATGACAAAAATGGAGAACACTAAAATACCATGGGGCAGGAGTGCGGAAATGACGATTGCGGAAACAGTGTCAGATTATAAATATCCTGTCTTCTTTGATTTTCCGGCTGGCCATATAAATGATAACAGAGCTTTCTACATTGGCAAGACTGCAAGGATTATCCCGGATGGGGGAAAGGCAGTTCTTATATACTTATAATAAACTCAGCAACAAAGATTAGTTTAGAAAGCTGAAATAAGGAGGTCAAGATCTTTTGATATTATGCCAAATTTCTGACCCAATGTCTCATTGGTTAGAATTCCGTTAAAAACGTAAACTCCATTGCGCAGCCCCCTGTCATTCTTAAGCAGCTGGATTATTCCTCCGGCCTCTGCAATATTCTGAAAAAGCGGATTGAAAATATTACTAAGGGCAATTGAAGCAGTACGTGCCACCCTCGAGGGCAGATTCCAGGCTGAGAAATGTATCACGCCATGCTTTTCATAGACAGGATCCCTGAGGGGGCGGCATTCGGTTGTTTCAATACAGCCGCCGCGGTCGATGCTGAGGTCAATAACAACTGCTCCTTTTTTCATGCTTTTGATCATATCCTCTGTAATATAGTACCATGGACGAAGATCCTCAAGCTCGATTGCACCTATCAGAACGTCAGCTGATTTGAGTGCCTTTTTTAACACCTGGGGGTGAAAAACCGATGTCTGGAGCCGTTGGTTTATCAGGTTTTGAAATCGTCGCAGGTTATGTAGTGACGGGTCGAATATCTTAACCACCGAGCCAAGTCCCAGGGCTGCACGGGCAGCGTATTCCCCGGCTGTATTAGCACCAATTATCACGACCTCTGTCGGAGTGACACCGGTAATTCCGCCAAGGAGAACACCCTTACCACCATGGTGGTTGCTTAAATAATCGGATGCAATAAGGATAGATGTCACTCCGCTGATCTCGCTCATAGATTCCATGACTGGCATAACTCCGTTAATGTCCCGCATTTTTTCGAGAGCAATTGCTGTCACCTTTTTCCTGATAAGCTTTCCAAGAGTCTCTTCACTTAGTTTAAGAACATTTAGAAAAGACATAACAATCTGGTTGCCTTTGAGATATTCAACTTCCTGGGATGTAAAGGGTGCAACCTTGATCACGGCATCAGCACTGAAAACCCTTGCCGTGGATTCAGTGATTACAGCTCCGTTTTCAGAATAATCTTTGTCAGAATAATTGGCACCGGCACCAGCTCCTTTCTGTACAATAACCTCATTATCATTTTCAACAAGCAGGTTTACCGACTCAGGAGTAAGGGCTACTCTTTTCTCATCATTCTTTTTGTCGCTTGGAATTCCTATTGAGATCTTCCTGTGCCGGACAGCTGTTTCAAGCTGTTCTTCTTTTGGCATGAAAGCAGCGTTGCCAAAACTTAAATTTCCATTTTTGCCTTTTTCATTCATGTTGCAAATGTGGTTAGTTCCTCAAAGGTAAAAAAATTGCATCACAGGTACAAAATAAGGTAAGGTTACGAAATTTCAAGAACCCTGTGTTCTTTTTTGTCGACAGTGATTTTAATTATAACAGTCTCGGGAGGAAGTATTTCACCGATAAGTTCAGGCCATTCCATCAGGCAATAAGAACCACTGTTGAAATATTCTTCAATCCCAAGGTCAAGTACTTCTTCTTTCTTTTTAATCCTGTAAAAATCAATATGATAAAGTACTTCTCCGGTTGTTGTCCTGTACTCATTCACAAGAGTAAATGTAGGGCTGGTAACAATATCTTCAGCTCCCAGAATCTTGCAGACAGCTTTAATAATGGTCGTTTTCCCGGCCCCCATTGATCCGTAAAATGCAAGTAATTTCTTGCCGGATGTATACTCAAGTATTCTCCTGGCTGCGACTGGAAGATATTTTTTGTGTTTGATAACGATCCTCAGCATTACCGGCAGGTTAATTATAAAACAGGTTCGAGACAGGCAACCGGAAGCATTATTTCCTGCATCGAAATGCCTCCATGCTGAAATGTATCCTTGTAAAAGCCTGCATAATAATTAAAGTTGTTCTGGTAGACCAGGAAATCCTTGTTAAGGGCGAAAATATATTTTGAAGTTATGTTAGTTTTTGGCAGACCGGCTTTTTCGGGATATCTGAGTTCAAAAACCTGTTTTGGATTATAATCGAGATTTCTGCCCATTTTGTACCTGAGATTGGCTGATGTTTTTCTGTCGCCGATAACTTTTATGGGATTCTGTACCCTTATAGTGCCATGATCAGTGCTGAAAATGATCTTTACCGGTTGAGTCGATAGTGCAATTAACAATTCATATAAGGGTGAATGAACAAACCACGACCGGGTAAGGCTTTTGTAAGCCCGTTCATCGTTGGCAAGATCCCTGATAAGGCCAATCTCGGTCCTTGCATGCGAAAGCATGTCGACAAAATTATAAACAAGAATATTGATGTCATTATCGAGCAACTGCCTGATTTTATCATTTACTTTCCGCCCCTCCTGATTGCTGATGATTTTATTATATGACCATTTATATTTGAGTCCCTTACGGGCAAGCTGATATTTAAAAAGTTCCTCTTCGAAGTTGTTTTTTCCTTCCTCTTCATCATCCTCCACCCATAGTTCTGGCAGTATGGCAGCAATAGCTGAAGGCATAAGACCTGAAAAAATTGCATTCCTGCTGTACTGGGTGGCAGTAGGAAGGATACTGAAGTAAATATCTTCTTCGGTCACTCTGTATATTCCTGCAAGTTCGGAAGCTATCAGTTTCCACTGATCAAATCTGAGATTATCAATCAGTATGAAAAAAAGAGGTCTTCCCTGCTGGACGTTGGGAAAAATTTTCTTTGAGAAAAGCGATGGTGACAGAACAGGCTTTTCAGTAGCATCAGGATCAAGCCAGGTCAGATAGTGATTAATCAGGTATTTGACAAAGGCGTTATTAGCGTCATTCTCCTGCATTTTAAGGACTTCGCTCATTCCCGGATCGGTAGATTTCTCAAGCTCCGTCTCCCAGAAAGTAATTTTTCTGTAAAGCTCTGCCCAGTCAGTATGATTTCTTGCTGATGAGATCAGGTTTCCAATACTGCTGAACTCCTGCCTGTAATTGGTAGTGGTCTTTTCAGTGATAAGCCGGCGCTGTTCAGTAATTCTTTTTATCACAAGCAGGATCTGATTTGGTTTTACAGGTTTTATGAGATAATCAGCCATCTCCGATCCGATCGCAGCTTCCATTATTCCTTCCTCTTCATTCTTGGTTATCATAACCACCGGAATATCACTCCTTACCTCCTTTATGAGGCGGAGAGTCTCCAGGCCGCTCAGCCCGGGCATGGTTTCATCAAGAAATATCAGGTCATAGGGATTGTGGCGAACGAGGTCAACAGTATCTATACCATTGGTGCAGGTATCAATTTCGTAACCTTTGTCTCTCAGGAATAATACATGCGCCTTCAGGACCTCGATCTCGTCATCGGTCCATAATATTCTGATTTTTCTCATTGCTGCCAGTACGAATTCAGGATGTAAAATTACCTATTCTTTTTCCCAGTTAGGTAATTTTCATTAAAGAAAAGATTGTAACGTTGGGGATTTTTATCCTCTTCAAGTTTTTTCAGATTTTCATTTGTGATCAGGAAGGTCATCATTTCTGATCCTGCGGTGTTTCTTATATACTTTCCCGGATTGAATGAATTATAATACTCCCATGCCTGGTTATTGTCTGTAAAACCTGAAACAGTTATTTTTATGTATTTATTATCAACCAGGATGCCTTCGGTCCGATAGTTCTTATTTGTGTAATTATCGATATTATAGCTTATGACATCAAATGAAGCCTGGTTTATATTAAAAGAAGGATTCATGATAATCACTGCGTAGGAATATAATGCAATTGTATCGGCAACATAGAGTTCTGCAGCGATCACTTTGTCCTCTTCAATTTTGAGTTCAGGAAGTTTCTGATCGAGATACGCAATTAGTTCAGCAGCTTTTTTCCCTTCGGCAGTCTGAGGCCAGACTTTGATAAGGCGGCTCAGCTCTTCCCTGAAACTTCTTTCATCGCTGATTCCTGCAACAGAATATGCACGCAACAACATGAACTTTGGAGCAAGAATACCTGAAGGATTGTTTTTAATAGCACTATCACTGACAGCAACAGATTCTTTAAAATTCTTTAGGGTGTAAAGATTATAAGCATCCTGGTAGAGTTTTTCTGAAAGCTTGATCTCAGCAATCTTTTTATTATAATAATCCGGGTCTGAGATTATTCTTGTAAACTCACTGCCGGGATATCTTTCAAGAAGACGCTGACGGATGATCTCGGATTTCTGATTGTTCCCTTCCTTGTACAATTTATACAGATCATAAAGTGCTTCAGGCGCCAGTTCGTTATCAGGGAAACGTGACAATAATGTTTCATATGATTCAGCTGCTTTTTGCGGGTCGGATATCTTTTCTGAAAATACCTTGCCTGCATTAAAATATGCAATAGCTATTTTTTCGTTCGAAAGAGAAAGCAATGTATCGTTCATCGGAAGGTTTTTCAGGTAGAATTCCGGCTTCTTGTAGTCCATTACAGCTTTGCCAGTATCGGCCTGACCCGTACCATTTTCATCCTGGCCGGCAGAAGCCTGCTGTACATTTACTCTGTTCCTGTTTGATCTTCTCCAGTTATCCTCAAGTCTTCTTTCACCCCATCTCCTGCGGAATTCGGTTCGCCCAAAGGTTAAAGCTGTCTGATTATAAAAATACCACTTGCCTTCCTGTGCAATATTATCCTCAAATCTTCTTTCATTTTCATAGTATTGCCCTACATTGGCCCTGTCGGCATATTCTGAAGTTTTTCCTTCACTTTCAGCTTTAATGATTTTATCAATTATACCTGAGATCAGTGCATTCCTTTCATTCTCCGGCATCGCCGCAATCCTTTGAAGACTGTCTTCAACCTCTATGACAGTCAGATGCTCAATGAGGGAATTAAGATTCAGTGATTTTGTTTTCAGATCTTTGTAGTCAGGAAATTTCTGATCAAGAAAATATACCGTGCTGTCATAATATTTTCCAGCATTCATATAATCAGGCTTACTGTAATAGTATTCAGCCAGTGCAAGATAAGATTTACCTTTCTGGTTCTGGTTAACCGAACTTGATGATGCTGATTTTTTATAATAATCAAGTGCCTCATTCTCTTTCCCTTCCTTTTTCATCATGTTCCCGAGGGCATAATAGATCTGGTCCTGAAAATCTTTGTTTTTCGAGTCTTTCAGCATTCTCTCAAGCTCTTTCCTGATTTCCACGGGATTTCCCGAGTTGACATCAAAAACTCCTGCAATGTTTATCCTTGCGTTGAATTCCACGTCATATGGTGGATTCATTTTTACGACATCACCGTATAAAGAAACAGCCTTTTCTGAATTGCCGGTTTGTTCATACAGTTGAGCAAGGAGATAGGTAAGCCTGTATCTTGCTCTTTTCCCCGAAATGAATTCAAGGGAATTAGTAAGAGGTTCTATGGCTTCCTGGTACCTCTTTTGTTTTATGAACATGTCGGCCAGGGTTGTATAATAAATAGTTTTAAGTGTTCTTGGTGATGATGAAGTTATTTCAATCTCGTTTAAAAGCCTGTTTGCTTCTGCGTAGCTTCCTCTTTCACTATTGATCCTTGCAAGCCAGATTGAAGATTCGGTCCTGATTTCCGGATCATTGGCTTCGGCAACGCAATAACTGAAAACGGAGGCAGCATCACTGAACTCCTGCTTGTAAAACCTCGCTTTGCCAATCAGAAAATAACTGTCATCGACCCATTCGTTGAATTCCTTTTGTTCAAGGAGTGCTTTTTCATTTTCAGAAAGATCTTTCTTTGAATTGAAATCAGGTTTGGCCGTAATCGATTTCAGGGAGATCAGTTTAGATGCTTTTTGGATTGCTTTTTCCATATCGGAAGAACAGAGGGAAACAGTTGAAGGATCGCTGTTTTCAAAAACTCTCAGCATCTCCGAATAGTCATCCCTGTATCCTTTGTTTATTTTTAGCAGGCCTTCCTTAAAACTCTCATAGCCATTGAAATAAATATTAAATCTCGAAGTGAGGCCATGATAAAACCTGGTTGTGCCCGTGTTCTTTTCCACTGAGCAGGTGGTCAGCATCAGAAGGAGCCCCGGAATTATCAGAAATTTATATGATACTCTTCGAAAAAACAATAGATACTTTTTAATACTATAAACTGACTTAAACTGAGTATAGTATTTCAAAGGTAAGTAAAATTGGAACAGTGCTGCAGGTCAGGCAGAAATCACTCTTTTGACCTCCGGGACTTCCTGCATGATAGCCTGTTCAACACCGGCTTTAAGAGTCTGCATGCTGAAGGGACATCCATGACAAGCGCCTGTCAGCTTGACTTTTACCGTCAAATCCTCGGTTATTTCTATAAGGTCTATGTCACCGCCGTCGTTCTGAAGATAAGGTCTCACTCTGTTCAGCGCCTTAATTACCCGTTCTTTAATACTTTTCTGATCTGTCATTTTTTATATGATTATTTCATTTGTTGATTTCCACTTTTACTGTTGGCCGCAGTTCTTTATTCCTTTTGTTAACTCTATCAATTACCTCGCCGGCAAGTTCCATGAATGCTTTTCCAGTAACTGAATCATCGAGAACAACCGGATGACCGTTATCACTACCTTCACAAATGCTCTGAACCAGAGGGATCTGACCCAGCAGCGGGACATTCATTTTTTTTGCAAGTGATCTGCATCCTTCTCTCCCGAAGATAAAATATTTGCTTTCAGGGAGTTCGGCAGGCGTAAACCATGACATATTTTCAACAAGGCCAAGTACCGGGACATTGATCTTTTCACTTCTGAACATTGATATTCCCTTTATTGCATCTGCCAGAGCCACCTCCTGGGGAGTGCTTACAACAATTGCTCCCGTTACCGGAACCTCCTGTACAAGAGTCAGATGAACGTCACTGGTGCCGGGGGGAAGATCAAACAGAAGATAGTCAAGTTCTCCCCAGTCACCCTGTGTGATCAGCTGTTTCAGAAAACCCGAAGCCATGGGACCTCTCCAGACCACTGCTTCAGCCGGATTAACAAAAAATCCGGTTGAAAGTACCTTGACTCCATATTTTGTCAGAGGCTGAATGAAATCGGTATTGTTTCTGCGGATCACTTCAGGATGGAAATCTTCGGCAGCAAACATCCTGGGTACCGATGGCCCGAAAACATCAGCGTCAAGAAGTCCGACAGCCATTCCTTTTCTGGCCAGTGCAATTGCCAGATTTACAGCTATCGTGGTTTTTCCTACTCCTCCTTTCCCTGAAGAAACAGCGATAATATTTTTTACACCCGGTAAAATCTTATTTTCTATTTCCTGCTGTCCTGATACTTTCATTCTCGGCTGTACTATTATTTCTTTTATCACAGCATCTGTTCCAAGTACCTCTTTTAATGTTCTGGCGACTGAGCTTTTAACTGATGAGATAAAGGGATCATTCGACTTTTCGGGTGTTATGGTAACTGTAATCCCTTCTTCCCCGGTCTCAACTTCAGAAATAAGACCCAGAGTGACAATGTCTTTACCTTTTTCAGGATGAATTACTTTTGTAAGGGCTTTTAATATCTGATCCTTAGTGAACATGTGTTACTTTAATTTTCCCGCCCCCTTCCCCCGAAGGGGGGAAAAACAAATGATTTTGAACCCCTTAGGGCAGCATCTTATTTTTATTTAAATTAAATTTAAACAAGGTGCAATTTTAATATTTTTTTTTGGGATACCAAAAAATCAGGGCAATTCTGAAGATGGATCCCAGAATTTTTCCCTGAAGTTCAATATTTTGTCGTCATCGATAACAAGGCCTTCATTTTCAAGAAGTTGCTGCATGGTAGTGGAATTGCCGAAATGATGTTTCCCTGTAAGTATACCGTTGCGGTTGACAACCCTGTGTGCAGGAATAAATTCAGGGTCATTATGGCAGATATTTAATGCCCAGCCCACCATTCGGGCAGATCTGCCTGTTCCAAGATAACGGGAAATAGCTCCGTAAGAGGTGACCCTGCCATAAGGGATCAGCTTTGTAACTTCGTACACTCTGCTGAAAAAATCATTGCTGTTTTGTTTTTTCCCAACCATGATAAATGAATTTATCTTTCTCAAGCCGGAATGCAAAATAATTTATCTTTAGGCCTTTTTCCATGAATTTTAATTCATAATGGGTTCTTATAGAGAGAATCCCGTTCGAAATACGCTCCATGTAGTCAGGATCGTCAGGAAAAGAATAATAATCACCGGGTACTGTCATCCCATTTTGGCGCAATGAATCCATATCTTCTGCAGAAAGAAGAATTTCAAGAGCATTATCCCTGGCAAGTTTATCAGTATAGTTATAAAGCTCTTCATTGTCCGTTTTAAGATGGATTATGCCTCTGTCTTTCAAAAAATTACGATATGTGTTAAGAAACCATGGGCAGGTAAGTCTTTTATTGGAGTTTTTCTTACCCGGATGCGGATCAGGGAAAGTGATCCATATCTCATCAACCTCATCAGGACCAAAAAAAAAGTTTATAAATTCTATTCTTGTCCTCAGGAAAGCAGTGTTTTTCCGTTGCTTCTCAATGGCTGTCTTAGCTCCGCGCCATAACCGGGCTCCCTTTATGTCGACGCCAATGAAATTACACTCAGGGAGGAGCCCTGATAATCCCAGTGTATATTCCCCTTTTCCGCAGCCAAGCTCAAGGATTACCGGATTATTATTCCTGAAGATCTCCTGATTCCATTTGCCTTTTAATATATGGTCTTTCAGGACCGGGACTGCTGGTCCTGGCTGGATTACGTTAATAAAGGTTTCCAGTTCAGCCCACCGGGCAAGCTTGTTTTTTCCCACCTCAGGAATTTTATTTAGGCGTTTTTTCCACCCGGAGTCCAAAATCATAAACTCCTTTAAGGTCTTCTATGCGCATTCCATGCTGTACACTTATCTGATAGGTCCCCGAAACAGGGAAAAAGACATTTGATTTATAAGGAAGTGTCAATTCGTGTATATCACCAAATCCTTTCCCGTACCAGTTTCCTTTTTCGTCTGCCAGATTATATTGCAGGGTGTCAGTTATGCTTTTACCGTCAGGAGCAGTTGTCGTGACAAAAAGATATATGTTCCTGTAAGGGTAAGATGATCCGGTCCGGATGATAAAATTAATGTTGTTGTTATTGACAGTATCTTTTACAGGGAACTTAAAAACAGATATATTATCAATTTCCCATGTTTTGCCTGTCATTTCCGCAGAATCGGTATACACTACATTTTTGCCACATGATGCTGTCAGAATGATCATTAAGAGTATTGAGATATATCTATTTGTTCCTTTTATCATAATATCTTCTGTTTTTTCTTTTATGTGAATGCCGGGGTTGAGGATTTTTTGATTCAGGCGGATCAAATCGTGTAAGACTGTTATTTTTAAGCAGGTCATGAGACACATGGTCCATTTCCAATGATTCACTTAAAACTATGAGTTTATCCGGTTTCAATCCCTTCCTGTTTAAAGCCTGAATCTCTTTTACCCTTTCAACCGGAACTGCGATAAGGTTAGCAGGCGAATTTGGATCGGAGCTGTACCAGTACAGACTTTTATGGACCTCCATCTTCTGAAAATAGGCTGTTGAATCTGAAAGTTCAAGAGGAATATCTCTAGGTGGGAAAGAGCGCTGAGCGTCAACATAACAATCAAATTCAAAGTTCAGGCAGCATTTTAATTTGCTGCATTGACCTGCAAGTTTCTGCGGATTTAATGATAACTCCTGGTATTTGGCATGAGTTGTGGTGACTGAAATAAAATTGGAGATATGGGTTGAACAGCATAATTCACGGCCGCAAGAACCGATTCCTCCTATTCTGCCGGCTTCCTGGCGTGCCCCTATCTGCCGCATTTCAATTCGTACCCTGAATTCGTCAGCCAGAACTTTTATCAGCTGTCTGAAATCCACCCTTTCGTCAGCAATATAGTAAAAGATAGCCTTTGTCTTATCTCCCTGGTATTCAACATCTCCTATCTTCATATTGAGTTTAAGCTCCTCGGCGATCTGTCTCGATCTGAGCATTGTGGGCGTCTCAAGCTTTTTTGCTTCCTCCCATTTAATAATATCAACCGCTTTAGCCTTCCGGTAGACTTTTTTCAGATCATCCGTAGACGGATGCACCTTAAGTCTCTTAAGCTGTTCGTTCAGTAAAGGCCCCACCATTGAAACTCTTCCGATATCATGACCGGGAGATGCTTCAACAGCAACAATATCTCCTGTTTCAAGCCTGAGGCTGTTGACGTTTCTGAAAAATCCTTTTCTGGTATTTTTAAAACGGATCTCAACTATATCATTTTCTCCCGGCATACAGGAAATATCCTTTAGCCAGTTAAAAGAGTCAAGTTTGTTTAATCCGGGTTTATATATTACATCAGGCATCCGGATCTCATCAGCATGCTGCCCTGATAATTCTTCGTTCTCTGTCATGTCAAGTCGTTGTCCAGAATTAATCGCGCAAAAGTAGTGAATAAATGCATCATTTTCAATAATCCCCGAACTTGTCAGCGGATTATAAGCCGGGTTATTTTGAGTGCAAGATCCAGGAAAATTATTTTGGCATTCCCGTTAGCCTCAATATGAGAATATGATTTATTGAGCTCATCTGCAAAGTAATAAATATTTTCCTGGTTAATATATGGGTGAAATTTTGATGAAAACTCCGCTTCTTCTCCGGTCATGAATACCAGCTTGTTTTTCATCTGATCAAGGGTAAGCATAAGGTTCTCCCTGATTATACGATGTGTAAACGAAAGAAAGCTCTTTTGTGGTTCCCTCCCGATCGCCGCCATCTCTTCTGACCAGTTGATTAGTGAAACAACATCACGCTTCCATGCGAATCTCATCAGATTCTTGAAGCGATCGAGGTTCAGAAGGGAAGAATCTTCCTGCTCACACAGATCAATTGCCCTGATAATATTCCCGTTGGCTACCTTTGAAACATCGTCGGCCTTTGCTTTATGAATGCGGAATCTTTCGATAAGGTAATCTGTTATGTCACCCGTCCTGAATGAAGGTATTTTTATAAGCTGGCATCTCGACAGTATCGTAGGCACAACCTTATCAGGCTCATCGGAGACCAGAAGAAACAGAGTTTTCTCGGGAGGCTCTTCAATAAGCTTCAAAAGCTTGTTTGCTGTTGAAAGATGCATTTTTTCAGGAAGCCAGATGACCATTATCTTAAAATCCGATTCAAAAGCTTTCAGACTCAGCTTTTTCAGTATCTCTGATGCTTCTGCTGCAAAAATAAGTCCTTGTGCATTCCCTACCTCTATGGAATCGAGCCACTTATTCAGGTTAAAGTAGGGTGTATTCCTGACAAATTCCCGCCACTCCGCTATGTAATTATCGCTTACAGGTTCTCCTGAAGTCTTATTCCTGATAACGGGAAAAACGAAATGAAGATCAGGGTGGATCATCTTTTCGTATTTGACACACGACTTGCAGCTTCCGCATGAGTCACGGGGCGACCTGTTCTCACAGCTTACATACTGTGCATAAGCTAATGCAAGAGCAAGGCTCCCGCAGCCCTCAGGACCTGTAAATAGTTGTGCATGACTTACCCGTTCAGCTGTCACCGAACTGATAAGCTTGCCAATAATATCCTTCTGACCCGGGATTTCCGAAAACTTCATCTGACAGCTTATTATTGTACTTACAATGCTGCAAGGGCTGAATCATAATCTGCTTCAGTAGCAATCTCAGGAACAAGCTGTGTGTACACCACTTTGCCCAGTTCGTTGATTATAACTATACTGCGAGCATACAGACCTTCAAACGAACCATCTGTAATGTCGATCCCGTAGGACTTCCCAAAATCCTTATTACGGAATCCCGAAAGGGTAACAACGTTGGTTATCCCTTCCGTTGTGCAGAAACGGTTATGGGCAAAAGGAAGATCCTTTGTTATTGCCAGGACCATTACATTGGCTTTTCCTGCTGCAAGCTGGTTGAATTTACGGACTGAAGTGGCGCAGACAGAAGTATCGAGACTGGGAGATATACTCAGTACCAGTTTTTTCCCTTTAAGTTCAGATAGTGTCAGATTCCCGAGATCCGATTTAACAAGTAAGAAATCAGGAGCATCGGTTCCTATTGCCGGAAGATTCCCGGATGTATTGACGGGATTTCCTTTCAATGTAATTTTTGCCATAGCTTTTTTCTCAAAATTAGTTATTCTTTTAAGAAGAGAAAACATTTTAAAATGATGGTTGGTTCATTTAAGGATAGGCCTCCTGTCCCCCCTGCTACCCTTTATACACATCTCCCATTTTAAAACTCCTGTACCATATACGGTTAAATCATTTATTGATATGGGTCATTTATTTATCGTGTCAGGTATATATTTTGTTGTAATACGATATTAATTCCAGGATTTTTATATGAATGTGATATTTATAATAGTATAAGATTCTTCAGTCGAAAACCTTCACAGGTTCAGGTTTTCTCCTTCAGAATGACAGGGCTCTTGTGGTAAATAACGGGAGTGAAGCGGCGCGTTTTGCAGGAGAGATTCCTCAGGAAAGAAATTAAGCTGCAAAACGCGCCGCTTCACTCCCCAGATGACCCTAAAAGCGACCTGTCATCCTGAACGGAGCGCCAGCGAAGTGAAGGATCTTAATCTATTATCCACCAATTAAATAGAAACTTGTCATTAGCAGCGAAGCGAGGGATCTCACTGATTTATATACAATTACAAATTAAACTATTAGGTTCAAAAATGTCTTCTGGACTCATCGACACATTTGTGTACAAAGGGTAGTTGTAAAGGAGAGGTGGTTAAATCACCTTTTGAGACAGCCTCTGAGGGCAAAATCATTACTTACAAATTGATACAGACGACAGAATAATAAAGTTGACTGCCTGCAAATTGTTATTTCCAAAAAAAATGTAGGTTTGTATAAGAAAAATTGTTCTGTTAAATAAAAATACATGATCTATGAAAATGATTCAGGATTTCAATTTTAGAGGTATTAAGACCATTGTACGGGTAGATTTCAATGTACCCCTTGATAAAAAAACTCTTGAGGTTACCGATGATACACGTATCAGGGGAGCCTTGCCGACTATAAGGAAGATAATCACTGATGGTGGTTCTGTAATACTCATGTCGCACCTTGGACGTCCGGAAGGAAGAATGGAAAAATACTCGCTTAAACCAGTTCTCCCGGTCCTTGAAAAATATCTTGGTCAGAAAGTGCTATTTGCTGATGATTGTCTTGGTGAATCAGCTGTTACAATGTCGGCGGCCCTTAAGCCCGCGGAAGTTCTTCTTCTTGAGAATGTCAGGTTCTATCCCGAGGAAGAAGGAAAACCCATCTTGCCTGAAACTGCAACTGATGAAGAAAAGAAAACAGCCAAGGCAGCGCTGAAAGTAAAGCAGAAAGAGTTTGCTAAAAAACTGGCAGGTTATGCCGAAGTCTATGTAAATGATGCATTTGGAACAGCTCACCGGGCACACGGCACCACTGCAGTTATTGCCGATTATTTTCCGAAAGATAAGATCATGTTCGGATTTCTTATAAACAGCGAACTGGCAGCCATGGATAAGGTCCTGAATAATGCACAGCATCCTTTTACCGCGATTATGGGAGGTGCAAAGGTCTCTGATAAAATAATGCTTATCGAAAACCTGCTTAACCGGGTTGATAACCTGATTATAGGAGGTGGCATGACATATACTTTCATAAAGGCAGGGGGTGGCAGGATAGGAAAATCACTTTGTGAAGAGGACAAACTCGATCTTGCATTGCAAATCATAGAAAAAGCAAGGGAGAAGAAAGTAAATCTTTATCTTCCTGTTGACAGCCTGAATGCCGACAAGTTTGAAAATGATGCAAATACTAAAGTTACTGCAGTTGATGCAGTAGATGACGGGTGGATGGGACTTGATATTGCCGATAATTCAATTAAGATTTTCTCGGATGTTATCGAAAAATCAAAAACAATTCTCTGGAATGGGCCGATGGGTGTTTTTGAGATGGAGAAATTCTCAAAAGGGACCACAGTTATCGCCAAAGCCATTGCAGAAGCTACGGCAAAAGGAGCTTACAGCCTCATCGGAGGAGGTGACTCTGTTGCCGCAATAAACAAGAACGGACTTGCTGAAAAGGTCAGCTATGTTTCTACAGGCGGAGGTGCCATGCTCGAATATATGGAAGGCAAGAAGCTTCCGGGTATCACGGCGATCCGGGGTGAATAGAAGCAGGACAAAATTCAACTATCTTTGCTGTCAGTTATGAGGAACAACCTGTTTTTAATATTGATTTTGATATTGTTTATGCTGGTATCCTGTAAGAAGGATGATATCCCGGAAACCTCAGGAATAGCTACTATTGATAATACCAGGACCCTTGGTCAGACCTATTATGTTTATGGCTTCCTGTTCTCTGAGGCAAAAAAAGTATCAACGCTTGAGAATCCGCCTCCCGATATTACTATTGACAGTGACGGAACCAATTTATTACTGCAGGCTGACAATCTGAATTATTCCTTTTATAAAGCAGGGGAATATAATGATGCAGCTTCTGCCGAGGTTGCATTTGATAACCTGAAGTCAGCAACAATTCAGCAGTCGGAATGGGAAGGTCTGGCCAGTCCGATAAAAGAAAACCAGATCTGGATATACAGATCGGGGACCATCCATTACGCAAAATTCCGCATAATTTCGGTAATCGCCGAAATACGATCAGGTAATCCTTATGCTGAATGTACCTTTGAATGGGAATACCAGCCCGATGGAACATTAACTTTCCCTGGTAAATGACAGACGACCTATCCGATTCTATTTTTAATCTGGAGAATACTGAATCTTTTTCTGAGAAGGCCTTAAGCATTTTCAAATTTCAGGCAGTCAGGAATCCTGTTTACAGCTGTTTCATAACCAGCCTTGGAAGGACCTCAAACAACGTAAAAAATATCGATGATATTCCTTTTCTCCCTGCAGGTTTTTTCAGGAGTCAAAAGGTGATTGTCGAAAATCTGCCGGTAAAAACTGTCTTTGAAAGCAGCAGGACAACAGGGGATGCCCCCAGCCGTCATTATGTCCATGATCTGAAAATATATGAAACAAGTTTTTTTGAATCATTCAGATATTTCTACGGGGATCCGTCCGGATATTTTATTGCCGCACTTCTTCCTTCATATACCAGCCGTCAGAATTCTTCGCTTGTTTACATGATGAAAGGTCTGATAAGAAAAAGCCTGAACAGCAACAGCGGTTTTTATGAGAGCAATCCGGAAGAGCTGATCAGAAATATTCAGAAAGCCAGATCCTCAGGGCAAAAGACGCTCCTTCTTGGTGTCAGTTTTGCACTTCTTGATCTGGCCGACAGATTTTCGCCTGATCTCTCAGGGACCATTGTCATGGAGACAGGTGGTATGAAAGGTCGCAGGAAAGAGATTACCAGGGAAGAACTGCATGAGATGCTCAGGAAAAAATTTAATGTACCGGTCATACACAGCGAATATGGTATGACTGAACTGATGAGTCAGTCCTATTCGAAAGGCAATGGGATCTTCTTCTGTCCGCCCTGGATGAAGATTTTGATAAGAGATCCTCAGGATCCTCTTTCAATTACAAATGAATCGGACAAAGCAGGAGGATTAAACATTATTGATCTCGCTAATATTTACTCCTGTTCATTCATTGCTTCAGATGATTACGGGAGACTGAATAAAAACGGGGGATTCGAAATTTCAGGCAGATTAGATAACAGCGATATCCGCGGCTGTAATCTTATGGCAGAATGAATATCAGCCGATCAATATTACAAAATAAACGATCCTTTTATTCCTGGCACTTGCATAAATAGCAAGTACCAGTTCTACAGCCTTTCTTGCTTCCAGGGCATCAACGGCCGGAGGATGATTGTTATCAAGAGCCTTAAGTATATCAAGAAGCTGTCGCAGGTGACCAATATCGCTGATAGCTTTTGGATCGGATACTCCACCTCCCGATTGATTACTGCCCGAATATTTCTCTCTTAAAATGTGGTCTGTGTCCCTTTCCTCATCGAATTTCCAGGTTAATATTTTCTCCTCCTCAATCACCACAGATCCATGCGTCCCAAGAATTTCTATTTTCCGGTAGAATCCCGGATTAACGGCTGTTGATGCTTCTATCACGCCCATGGCACCGTTCTCAAATTTAAGGGTGGCTGCAGCAACATCTTCCACTTCCAGATTTTCGTGACCTACCAGACCTGCAAATGCACATACTGCTTCCACTTTGCCCATAAACCAGCGAAGAAGGTCAACAGAATGTATACCCTGGTTCATAACAGCTCCGCCGCCGCTTGAGTTGAAATTTGATCTCCATTTTACATCTTTATAGTAATCAGGACTCCTGTACCACTTTATATAGGCGTCACCCATGACCAGCCTGCCGAAGCGTCCTTCATCTATTGCCTTTTTAAGTTCAATATTCACCCTGCTGAACCGCATGGGGAATATCCCTGAAACCATCACTTTATTCTGTATGCCCGCACTGATGATCTTATCACACCGGGCAAGTGTAACTTCAAGAGGTTTTTCAATCACGCAGTGCCTGCCGGCATTGATTACCGCAAGCGCTGGTTCCAGATGCCTGCCGGATGGGGTGCAGACACATATTATATCTATCTTCTCATCTTTGCATAGTTCCTCGGCGGAGTCAAACGCCTTGCAGTTATACTTCATGCTGAAAGAAGTTGTCTTATCAGGATTATGATCATAAACTCCTATCAGTTCAGCCTCCATGATAGTATCAATAGCCCTTGCGTGGACTTCAGCTATTGCTCCTGCTCCGATTATGCCAAAACCATGCTTCATGTGTTATCTCAGGGTCGGATAGTAAGCATTCTCGATATGATCAATCTTGAATGGTTCTTCTTTTCCCATCACAATTATTAAATCAAACCTGCTCTCTTTGTTAATGTTATATTTATTTATGTATGCTTCGGCTGCATATATAATTAATTTTTGCTTTTTAGGAGTGACCGTATCTCTCGGGTCCATCCATCGGTCGTCGGTACGTGTTTTAACTTCGACAAATACAATAAAATCCTTGTTTTCAGCAACAATATCAATTTCTTTTTTACCTGATTTCCAGTTCCTGTGCCTGATCTTATAACCTGCATTTTCCAGGAACGCTCCAGCCTTTTGTTCACCTATTTGTCCCAGAGATTGTGATTCGCTCATATCAGGTTAATTTACAGAGAAAACGGTATTATATCTCTATTAGTTTGTTTTTAATGGCGAAAAGAATAAGGCTTGCAGTATTTTTCGAGTTTGTCTTTCCCAGAAGATTAGCTCTGTGCTTGTCAACGGTCCTCTTACTTATAAAAAGATTATCAGCGATTTCCTGATTTGAAAGCCCCTCGCATATTTTCATCAGAATTTCCTTCTCCCTTTTTGAAAGATTTGCAATTTTGTTTTCATTTTCCCTGTGCTTGATTTTCTGAATTACATGATATAACAATTCCTGGGAGAAATAACTACCGCCTTTCCTGACAGTAAGAATTGCCTCCTTGACCTCCGAGATATCAGAATCCTTCAGAACAAATCCCTTTGCTCCCGCATCAACCATTTTATAGTAGTACTCCTCCTCACCGTACATGGACAATGCAATAATATTTATATCAGGACAAAGCCTGAGCCCTTTTCTTGTTGCCTCAATGCCATCCATTTCGGGCATATTTATGTCCATAAGTGCAATTTCAGCTTTAGTGTTCCGGAGTATCTTAAGGAATTCTTCACCGTTCGAGGCTTCACCTGTGACTTCAAAGTCGGGGAATGCATTAAGCAGTATTTTCAGGCCGTTGCGAAAAAGCTGATGATCATCTGCAATTATGATTCTGATCTTTTCCATAGACAGGATTATTCGATGATTTTGATAAGAGCGCTGGTCCCTTTTCCCGGGGTACTTTCAAGGATAAACACACCGTCAACAGATTTGACCCGGGTTTCAATATTTGACAGCCCCATACCTTTGGTATCCTCACTGCCGAGCGAAGAAGTGTCGAAACCACGGCCATTATCATAAAACTGCAAGGTAATGAATTTTTCGTGTTTATTTAAATCAATTTCAATTCTTGAAGCACCTGAATGGCGGATGGAATTATTGATCAGCTCGCATGCAGCACGGTACACGACAACCTCCTTTTCAGTTTCAAGCCTCAGATCCTCCATGTTCGACTTGAAGTCAATTTCAATAGCTTTTGTCTGATTTATTTTTGCCGTAAATGCCGACAATGCGCTTGAAAGCCCGAAATTGGACAGCACATGCGGACTCAGGTTGTTTGAAATATCCTTGAGAGTGTTTATTGCCTCATTAACAAGGTGATTTGTATTATTCAGTATAACGGTGCCGGTGTTATCCGTTATCCTTTCACCTAAAGCAGAAAGAGACATCTTGACAGTCGACATCAGCGGCCCCAGACCGTCATGAAGATCTTTGGCAAATCTTTTCCTTTCATTTTCTTCAGTATTGATAATTGCATTTATTACTCTTTTTTCAGCTCTCAGACGGTCAATATCTGCACGCTTAAGAGAAGAAAACAGTTCGCGGATCAGTATCACCCCCACGATTATCAGGCATGAAATCAACACATCTGTCCAGTCATCTATCATTTGCCATGTTAAGGAAGGTGTCCCCCGGAAATATTCAAAAAGCTGAATGATCTTACGGACTGCCATAAAAACAAACGACAATGAAAGGAGGATCCATGAAAGCCGGTATTTTGTCAGCTTCATGAACCTGAGCGCAACAGATGCAGCGAGTATTTGTAAAACAATTGAAATGATCAGTGCAATTAACCTTACCATGGCTTTCAGGTATTATTATATACAAAAATAGAAGTAATTTATTTAACCGCATAACGGCTTGACGGCATAACCTCTTAATGCCTTAACGCCTTCCCGCCTTTGTGCCTTTATGCCTTTTTACTACTTTTGTCACTTTCAAATATCCTCAATGAAATATTTATATAATCTTGGTATTTTCATTTATGTTCTGGCTGCAAAGCTCTTATCTCCTTTTAATTCAAAGGCGAAATTATGGTCAGAGGGCAGGAAGGACTGGGAATCTTTGTTACATGACAAGATCAACCCTGGTAATACCAATATATGGATCCATTGTGCCTCGCTCGGAGAATTTGAGCAGGGCAGACCGCTGATTGAAGCGATTAAAAAGGCCAAACCTGAATATAAGATAATACTGACATTCTTTTCCCCTTCAGGATACGAGATCAGGAAGAATTATGGTCAGGCCGATAATGTATTTTATCTGCCTGCTGATACACCTGGTAATGCATTCAGATTTATTTCACTTGTCAATCCGGCTGCCGTCATCTTTGTTAAATATGAATTCTGGAACAATTATACTTCGTTATTAAAAAAGAATAAAATCCCGCTTTATCTTATCTCAGGAATTTTCAGACCGGATCAGCATTTTTTTAAATGGTATGGCGGCTTTTTCAGGAAAATGCTTTTCAGGTTCAGTCACATATTCGTACAGGACAATCTATCGATGGATCAGTTGACGGGAATCGGTATTGAAAATGTTTCTGTGGCAGGAGATACGAGGTTTGACAGAGTTATCCAGATTGCCCATTCTGCAAAGAGCATACCGCAGATTGACCTGTTCAAAGGCAGCGAGAAACTGTTTCTGGCAGGCAGCAGCTGGTGGCAGGACGAAGAGATAATGGCAAAATATATCAACACCCATCCGGATAGTATGAAATGGATTTTTGCCCCCCATGAAATTGGCCAGGCGAATATCGACAGACTTGAAAAGCTATTCTCGACGGACGTTGTCAGATTTTCTGAATTAACTGAAAAATCGGCCGGTGCCCGTGTACTTATTATGGATAACATGGGAATGCTGTCATCAGCTTACAGGTATGCATATATTGCCGAAGTGGGAGGAGGTTTCGGCAAAGGTATACATAATGTCCTTGAAGCAGCATGCTGGGGCATTCCGGTTATTTTCGGACCGAACCATAAAAAATTCAGGGAGGCTGTCGAATTAATAAATCTTAAAGCAGCCAGCAGTTTCAATACCTTTGATGAGTTTTCCCGGATAGTTGACAACTGGCTGTCGGACAGCGAAAGTTACCTGAGATCATCAGTTAATGCCACTGAGTATGTGGAGAAAAATGCGGGCGCAACCAAAAAAATCCTGACAAAAATCAATTTAAAAGATATTAACAATCCCTTTTCATAAGTTGTTAACAACTAAAGCCGGCACGTGTAAAAGGCTTCTTTTAAAGAAAGGTAAATTGCCGCTCCATATTTGAAAAGAATTTAATCTTTGTAAGTTCATTATATCATTTAATTATGATAATCTTGCTACCAGAAATTATTTAACCTTAATCCTGAATTTTATGATAAAACAATTTAAAAGATTATTCATGATGTTACTTTTCCTGCCTGTTTCGCTGATGATATTCGGGCAGGGAGCAACTACATCAGGGATAAACGGAAGAGTACTTGACAGTGCCGGACAGCCAATGCCCGGATCATCTGTTGTTGCATTGCATGTTCCCTCAGGTACGCAGTATGTCACAACGACAGATGCCAAAGGGAATTATCGTATTCAGAACATGCGTGTTGGAGGCCCTTATACCATTAAAATTACGTTTATAGGGTATTTGTCCAGCAGTTACACGGATGTCATACTGAAACTGGGTGAGAGTTATGTCCAGGACGCAGTACTTTCTGAATCAACAACCACTCTGCAGGAGGTTATTGTCTCCTCCGGGACCAGAAACTACTCCATTCTGAGTTCTGAGCGTTCAGGTACCCAAACCAATGTCAGCAGCCGCGATTTAGCCAGCCTGCCGACAATCAGCCGCAGTATCACTGACTTCACCAAGCTGACACCCCAGTCGCAGGGTAACTCATTCGGAGGCCGTGACGGCCGTTTTAATACCATCACTATCGACGGAGCGGCATTCAACAATAACTTCGGACTGAGCAGCAATCCTCTGCCCGGAGGTAATGCACAGCCCATTGCCCTTGATGCAATCGAAGAGGTCTCGGTTAGCATTGCACCTTATGATGTTCGTATGTCTCAGTTTACCGGAGCAAGTATAAATGCTGTGACCCGAAGCGGTGACAACACATTTAAAGGATCGATTTATACATATCAGCGTCCAAAATCATTTACGGGAAATACTGTTGATGGAATTGACGTTGTCAACGCCAATAGCAGACATTCACAAAATTATGGTTTCCGGTTAGGCGGACCAATAATCAAAAACAAACTGTTTTTCTTTGTGAGCGGGGAATATGAAAAGGAAATTATCCCGGGTGTTGACTGGAAGCCAAGCACAGACGGTGTAGCTAATTCTGACCTGAAAATATCACGGACCCTGGAGTCAGATATGATCCTGGTAAAGAATTTTCTTATGTCTAATTACAATTATGATGCGGGAAAATACAAGGATTTTGATCCTTTCCAGAATAAGAATACTAAAATTCTTGCCCGCATAGACTGGAACATTAGTAAAAACCATAAGTTTACTCTGCGTTATAATGATGTCGTGGGTACTTCCGATCAGGAGACAAATGCAACCAGCGGACCACCTAATAACTTACGTAATTCAGGCAGGATAAGCAACCAGTCACTTGCTTTTTCAAATGCATTCTACGGATTTAAAAATACTGTCCGTTCAATTACTGGTGAATTAAACAGCAATTTCGGATCAAAATTATCAAACAAATTCCTGGCAAGCTATACATTCATCGAAGACGCAAGAACCAGCAATTCCGACTTCTTCCCTTTTGTTGATATCTGGAAGGACGGGGATCAGTACATGTCATTCGGTTATGAGCTTTTCAGCTACAACAATAATGTAACAAACAAGACTTTAAGTATCACTGACAACCTTACAATAAACCTGAACAAACATACTCTTACAGGTGGTGTAGCATTCGATCATCTTTATTTCTACAACTCCTATATCAGGGAGGGTACATCATACTACAGATATGCATGCTGTTGACGATTTTATAAACGGTGCGGATCCTTCAGGATTTGGTGTGACTTACGGTTATGAAGGGAATGATGCTCCGGGTGCTGAGCTGAATTTTGGAATGGCAGCTGTTTATGCACAGGATGAATGGCAGGTAAGCCCTAAATTGAGAGCAACTTATGGCATTCGCCTTGAACTTCCAATTTACCTCGATAAAATGGAAAACAATCCGGCTATTTCTGCTCTGACATTTGCCAATGGTAAAAAGATGGATGTCAGTTCCTGGCCTAAAAGCCAGTTACTGGTATCTCCCCGTTTAGGCTTCAACTATGATGTGCTCGGTGACCGGTCACTTCAGATCCGCGGGGGATCAGGACTCTTTACAGGTATGCTGCCGTTTGTGTGGTTCACTAACCAGCCAACGAACTCAGGGCTGATCCAGGTTCCTGAGATAGGATGGGGTCCGGGGAACGCAAACCTCGTCGGGCTTGAATTCGATCCCGATTACAAGGCATTTATTGCCAGCAGGCCCGACCTCTTCCCACAGAGTCCCAGCACATTGCCAGTTGGCTCTGCTCTTGCCCAGGTCGCAAAAGACTTCAAATTCCCGCAGATATGGCGTTCAAATCTGGGAGTTGATGTTGAACTTCCATGGAATTTTGTATTCACAGGTGAAGCAATATTCTCAAAAGATATAAACGCTGTCAAACAGATAAATATTAACGAGGCACCGCCTGCTGGTATTATGATGGGACCCGACAACCGCACGTACTGGACAACAAGTAAAGTCAACAGTTCGGTTGGAAGCGCTATGGAACTTACAAACAGTAAAGAGGGTTACCAGATGTCGTTGACTGCACAGCTGACCAGGAACTTCAGGAACGGGCTGGCTGGTATGTTCGCCTATACCTATACAATGGCCAAGGACATCACCGCCAATCCGGGCTCTGCAGCTTATTCGGCGTTCTCATCCAATACTGCCGTGGGAAGCCTGAATGACCCGGGTCTCAGCTATTCGAATTTTGCCACACCTCATAAACTGATTGGCAATATCTCGTACAGAATAGAGTATGCCCAGCATTTTGCAACTTCGATCTCACTTGTTTATCAGGGATTCCAGACCGGACGATGGTCTTACACGTACTCTAACGATCTTAACGGAGACGGGATCTCCTCGGACCTGATGTACATACCTTCTTCGGCTGACGAAATAGCGTTCGCAACATATAATGGCATGACACCTGAAGAACAAAGAAATGCCTTCTGGGAATATGTCAACGATAATGAATACCTCAGCGAACATAAAGGTCAGTATGCAGAAAGATACGGGCACGTGCAGCCCTGGATCCACAGATTTGATGCAAAACTTCTTCAGGATATCTTTACCAACTTTGGAACCGATAAGAAATACACCCTGCAATTCAGCGTTGACTTCCTTAATGTGGGTAATCTCTTAAACGACGCATGGGGAACTTATCCATATAATCCGCTTGCCAGCTATGAAAATGTCCGTCCTTTGAGAGTAAATAACAAAGGTACGGCAACAGCTGCCCCGGTATATACCCTGAATGCAACCTCCCTTGAGGATTTTGGTAAAAAGACCACCATCAGTAAAAACGTAAGTACATCAAGTACATGGGGTTGTCTTCTTGGGATCAGGCTGATTTTTTAATCGGATAGATTTCTGATATTCTTAAGAGGAGGGTGTCTCAAAAGCTAGGTTTTACCCCCAAACCCCCCACGGGGGGCTTTTAGAAATAACTGTAAGTCCCCCCTGGGGGATTTAGGGGTAGGGGATAAAGAATGGGCTTTTGAGTCACCCTCCTTTTTATGCCTGAGGAAGGAAACCATCTATTCTTTTTTTAACTTTCAGAGTATTAAGTGCTTTGCTGAAAACCGGTGCTGCAATTGTACGATAAAAGCATGTAAGTTATTGATAAACAGAGAATAACGCTTTAGTTAATAACTCCCTTGCCAAATGTTAATAAACTTAAAAATTTTGTCTTGCATTCAGATATATGCTTGTCTATTTTAGCAATTACCCGCTATAAAAATCAACGGTCGTTTAATCACAACATTATCAGAGGTTAACAGAATTATACAATTAACATGGGAGAATTATTTGTCCAGGAGTCAGCCGTTACATCCGAAAAAGAAAATAATGTATCGTCATCTGACAACAGAAAAAAGGTGAATGTGAAGGATAGTGACAAGCAGATGGAGAATAAAACTGAAAAAGCCACGTATTCGCATGATGAAGCTGTTGAAGCCAGTATTGCATACTTCAACGGAGATGAGCTGGCCGCAAGGGTTTGGGCAAATAAATATGCACTGAAAGACTCTTTCGGAAACCTTTATGAAAAGACACCTGATGATATGCACCACAGGCTGGCCAGAGAGATCCACAGAGTTGAGATGAAATATAAAAATCCTCTTCCGGAGGAACTCATTTATAACGTTCTTAAAGATTTCAGATATATAGTTCCCCAGGGCGGGCCGATGACAGGAATAGGAAATGATTACCAGATTGCTTCATTATCAAATTGCTTTGTTATAGGTAACGACGGACAGTCCGATTCATACGGTGGCATAATGAAGATCGATCAGGAACAGGTTCAGCTCATGAAACGGCGGGGTGGCGTTGGTCATGATCTGTCGCACATAAGACCGCAGGGGACACCTGTCCTGAACAGCGCTCTTACTTCAACAGGAGTAGTCCCTTTTATGGAGAGATATTCAAACTCTACCCGCGAAGTGGCACAGGACGGGAGGAGAGGTGCTTTAATGCTTTCAATTTCAATTAAACACCCCGACAGCGGAAAATTTATTGACGCCAAGCTGGAAAGCGGGAAAGTTACCGGGGCAAATGTCTCGGTCAAACTTACAGATGAATTTATGGCGGCAGTTGAATCCAGGGGACAATTCAGACAGCAGTATCCAATTGTTTCTGATAATCCGAAGTTCGTAAAAGATATTGATGCTGTCCAGCTCTGGAGCAAGATAATCCATAATGCCTGGAAGTCAGCTGAGCCCGGAGTACTTTTCTGGGATACAATTATACGTGAAAGCGTTCCTGATTGCTATAAGGATCTTGGTTTTGCCACTATGTCGACCAATCCCTGCGGCGAAATACCACTGTGCCCGTACGACAGCTGCAGATTATTGGCTATCAACCTTTTCAGTTATGTTGTTGATCCTTTCACAAAGAAAGCAACATTCAATTTTGATCTTTATAAAGAGCATGTCGGGCTTGCTCAGAGGATGATGGATGATATAATCGACCTTGAAATTGAAAAGATTGATACAATACTGGCAAAGATTGAGGCAGATCCTGAATCAGAAGAACTCAAGCGGGTAGAAAAAAATATGTGGAAAAACATAAGGAAGAAATCGGAAGAAGGAAGAAGGACAGGTATAGGTATTACAGCTGAAGGAGACATGCTTGCAGGTCTCGGACTCAGATATGGCAGCGAGGAGGCAACAGATTTCTCAGTAGAAGTTCATAAGACACTCGCTCTTGAAGCTTATAAATCATCAACATACCTTGCAAAGGAGAGAGGAGCCTTTTCAATCTATGATTCGGAGAGAGAAAAAAATAATCCATTTGTCCTCAGAATGAAAGAGGCCGATCCGGTAATGTATAATAACATGGTAAAATTCGGTCGCCGTAATATTGCTCTGCTTACAATTGCGCCAACAGGTACGACCAGCCTGATGACCCAGACCACTTCCGGGATTGAACCCATTTTTTCAGTATTCTACAAACGCCGGAGGAAAGTCAATCCAAACGACAAGGATGTGACAGTAACATTTAAGGATGAAGTAGGCGATTCATGGGAAGAATTCAATGTGTTCCATCACAAGTTCGTTGACTGGCTGAACCTGAACGGTTACGATCCTAATGAGGTTACCAGGATGAAAGATGAAGAGATAGAATCAATAATTGCCAGATCGCCTTATTATAAAGCCACTGCCAATGATGTCGACTGGGTTGCAAAAGTACGCATGCAGGGGGCGATACAGAAATGGGTCGACCATTCGATCAGTGTAACAATAAATCTTCCGGCCGATGTTAAAGAAGAACTCGTTAGCGAACTGTACCTCACAGCATGGAAATCGGGCTGCAAGGGAGCAACGGTATATCGCGACGGTTCAAGAAACGGAGTTCTGATAGCAGGCAAAAATGATATCAGGGCTGAAAGACCAAAACGCCCTAAAGTGCTGGATTGCGACGTAATACGATTCAATTTCAACGAAGAAAAATGGGTGGCGTTTGTAGGCCTTAAAGAAGGAAGACCGTACGAAATTTTCACAGGACTGGCAGATGAAGAGATCTTCCCCATTCCAAAGACTATCATCAAAGGGAAGATAATTAAGGTTAAAATGGATGATGGCAAAACCCGTTACGATTTCCAGTATACCGATAAATACGGATATAAAAAGACCATCGAAGGACTTTCTCATATGTTTAAACCAGAGTTCTGGAACTATGCTAAACTCATCTCCGGAGTACTGAGGCATGAAATGCCTATTCAGGATGTAGTCAACCTTGTACAGTCTTTGAAGCTCGACAGCGAATCGATAAACAACTGGAAGAATGGTGTTGAGCGGGCACTCAAGAAATATATTCCAAACGGTACAAAAGCAAAAGGCAAATGCAGAGAGTGCGGTTCCGATAACCTGGTATATGAGGAGGGATGTCTTATCTGTAAAGATTGCGGATCATCAAAATGCGGTTAATATGATAAATGCAGATCAACTTACCTTTATGATCACTTCTAATTCTCTCCCGATTTTTTCAAACGCCTTCACAGCTTTATCAAGGTGCTCCATCTCATGGGCAGCTGAAAGCTGAACCCTTATTCTTGCCTGACCCTTTGGAACAACCGGATAATAAAATCCAGTAACATAAATACCTTCCTCAAGAAGTTTTACAGCAAAGTCCTGAGAAAGTTTTGCATCATATAGCATAACGGCACAGATCGCTGATCGGGTTGGTTTTATATCAAAACCTCTATCTGTCATCTTTTTAATAAAGTACTCTGAATTACGGTGAAGTTTATCCTGGAGTTCATTTGTTTCAGTCATCATATCGACCATTCTTATTCCCGCGGCAGCTACTAAAGGAGGAATTGAGTTTGAGAACAGGTATGGTCGCGACCGTTGTCTGAGCAGTTCAATTATCTCTTTTTTCCCGGTCGTAAAACCTCCGATAGCTCCTCCGAATGCTTTTCCGAGTGTCCCTGTAATTATCTCGACCTTGCCCTTCAGATCAAAGAGTTCTGTGACCCCCCTGCCTGTTTTCCCTACCACTCCGGCGGAGTGAGACTCATCGACCATTACCATGGCATCGTATTTTTCTGCCAGCAGTACTATCCGGTCAAGAGGAGCAACATTCCCATCCATTGAGAAAACACCATCGGTGACAATCAGACGGTATCTTTGTTCCTGTGCAAGCTGAAGCTGTGTCTCAAGATCCTCCATATCGGCATTTTCATACCTGTACCGTTGTGCTTTGCAGAGCCTTACTCCATCAATAATTGAAGCGTGATTCAAGTGCATCGGATATAATCGCATCTTCGCTAGTCAGTAGATGGTTCAAAAACTCCTCCATTAGCGTCAAAGCATGCAGCATAAAGAATCGTATCTTCGGTTCCGAAGAAATCTGCAATGTTTTTCTTCGAGCTTTTTATGAAGATCAGTGGTTCCGCAGATAAATCTGACAGACGACATTCCATAACCATGATCATCAAGCGAAGCCTTCGCTGCCTCAATAAGCTGATCATTGTTCGATAATCCCAGATAATTATTTGCACAGAAATTCAGTACCTTTTGACCGGTATTCAAGTTCAATTTCAGCTCCCTGTGGTGAAACAATTATTCGTTCATTTTTATATAGTCCGGCTTCTTTTATCTCATTCAGCTGATTTATGAGATGATTCTGATAGAAATTATACATTTATGTCTTTTTGCCTTTCAAAGAAAATGCAAAAATGGGGGTTTTACAAATGATAAATTATGATGATAATCATTGAAGGCTAAAAGGGGTCTTAATTACAATCCATATTTTGCCACAATCTCTTCTTTGGAAAGCCCGAGAATTCCGTATCTGGTACCGACTTTATAGAAGGCTGATAAAGCTTTATCCAGGTGCTGTAACTCATGTCCGGCTGAAATCTGGGTTCTGATTCTTGCCTGTCCATTTGGCACAACAGGAAAGAAGAATCCAATTGCATAAATACCTTCATTGTAAAGATCTTTTGAAAAGTCCTGTGACAATTTTGCATTGAAGAACATTACAGGTACAATCGGGCTCTCACCCTCTTTCAAAATGAATCCTGCATCTTTTAAACCTTTTCTCCAGTATACTGTATTCTTTTCAAGCTTATCGCGCCGTTCCGTGCTTAAAGACAATATTTCAAAAACCTTTAAAACACCGGAAACAATCACCGGAGCTATAGTATTTGAAAAAAGATATGGCCGGGCTCTCTGTCTGCACATTTCCACAATTTCTCTTCTCCCTGAAACACATCCTCCTGATGCTCCTCCAAGAGCTTTACCGAAAGTAGTAGTGATAACATCTATTTTGCCCACAACATTGCAAAGCTCATGTGTACCCCGTCCGGTCCTCCCGATAAATCCTGTGGAGTGAGAATCATCCACAAGAATCATTGCATCATATTTTTCACACAGCTTCACCATTTCATCAAGTCTGGCGATATCGCCATCCATCGAAAAGACCCCATCTGTAATGACTACCTTAATCCTTTTGTCTGAGTGAAGTAAAAGTTTTTCTTCAAGATGTTCCATATTTGAATGCTTGAAAGTATCATGCTGGGCACTGCAAAGTCTCATGCCATCGATTATAGAAGCATGGACGAGTCTGTCAGAGATCATAATATCGTCGCTTGTAAGAATTGCTTCAAAAACACCGGCATTAGCATCCATACAGGAGGGGAAAAGAATGGTATCCTCAGTTCCCAGGAATTCTGTAATCCTATTCTCAAGTTCCCTGTGAATATCCTGTGTCCCACAGATAAAACGGACCGATGACATACCATAACCTCTTCTCTCAAGTCCATCATGTGCAGCTTTAATTACTTCGGGATGACTTGACAGACCAAGATAATTATTAGCGCACATATTAATGACTTTCATAACATCTGCTCCTGAAGGAAATTCTACTTCAATATCAGCAGCCTGAGTGGAATGAATGAATCGCTCCTCTTTATAGATCCCGGCATTACGGATATCTCCAAGCTGGGCCTGGTACATATTCCTGATTTTATCGGTGTAACTCATTTTAAAAGTAATTAATTTATATTCAAATTATTAGGAAGGCACTACCTTATAATTTTAATTGCTAATTCAATAATTAAAGGAGATTTGAAACTGGCAATTATCAGGGTTTATTTCAAGTGCTGACTCACGAGGGATACTATGCTGTTTACACTGTCAAAGGCCTCAGGAGTAGCTTTATTTGGTGGAATTTTTATCTTGAATTTATTTTCAAGAAAGACAAGTAAAGAGACCATAGAAAACGAATCTACGTATCCGCTTGAAATCAAAGGTGTATCATAGGTTATTGTTTCATCTTCATCCTCTATATACTCATTGATCACATAATTCAGAACGAGATCTTTCATTTCCTTTAAATTTATTTCTTCCATTGAGTTATTATTTAGATTAAATGTATGAGATTTTTCATTCTTAAAATTTCAGTCATTTTCAAGGGTAGAAATATCACCAATATCCTCACCCCACTCTTTTGCATGGAGTAGTCTTCTCATTATCTTGCCGCTTCTTGTTTTTGGCAGTTTTTCCATATACTCTATATCCTGAGGCATTGCCAAAGGAGACAACTTTTTCCTTATGAAGTTCATAATCTCAAGTTCAAGATCTGGACCTGGAGTAAATCCTGGCTTAAGGGTGATAAATGCTTTCACAACCTCCATATTTACCTCATCAGGTTTTGCGACAACAGCTGATTCACCAACAGCCGGGTGTTCAAGAAGCGCTGACTCGACTTCAAAAGGACTTACAAGATGCCCCCCTGTATTAATAACATCATCATCTCTTCCAACAAACCAGAAATAACCTTCAGTATCAATGCTTGCTTTGTCTCCTGATAAATACCATCCGTTTACGAACTTTTCTCTGTATTTTTCTTCATTATTCCAGTAACTACGCATCATCGAAGGCCAGCCCGGCTTAAATGCAATAAGTCCGATTTTTCCTGGCTCTATTATAGGCTGGAATGTCTCAGGATCAAGCACAACACCTATGATACCCGGGAATGGTTTTCCCATCGATCCAGGCTTTATTTTCATTCCCGGGAAGTTAGTGATCATAATCGATCCTGTTTCTGTCTGCCAGAAAGTATCAAGAAACGGTTTCCCGAATATTTTTTCAGACCAGATAACAGCTTCGGAATTCAATGGTTCCCCGACGCTTGCAAGATGACGTAAACTGGAAAGATCAAATTCTTTGATTATTTCATCACCAGCTTTCATAAGGGACCTGATGGCAGTCGGCGCCGAATACCACATCGTGATCCTGTACTTCTCAATAAACTTATACCATGCATGAGCTGAGAAACCTGTATCGAGGACACACTGAGTGATGCCAAGACTCCAAGGTCCGATTATTCCGTAGGATGTGCCGGTAACCCATCCCGGGTCAGCAGTACACCAGTAAATATCATCATCCTGGAGATCGAGGATACATTTAGTTGTAAGGTATTGTGATATAAGAGAATAATGAACATGTTTTACTCCTTTGGGCTGACCTGTTGTTCCTGATGTATAGTGCAATACTGATGGTGATTCAGCAACAGTAGGAAAGACCTCAATATTCTCAACTGGTATGGATTCTTCCAGACTAAATGCAACCTCTTTATTTTCAAGAGATTTCATCTTATTATGATCTACTATGATTATAAACTCAAGGTGCGGAAGTCTATCAATAATTTTCCTGATTTTTGGCAGATGTTTTCTTTGTGTAATGATTGCTCGTGTCTGAGCATTTTCAAGTCTTACAAAGAGTGATTCTTCTCCAAACGCAGAAAAAAGAGGTTGTACTATCGCTCCTGTCTTGAGTACTCCCAGGAACGAAAGATATAATTCCGGTATCCTGTCCATGAAGAGACAGACCCTGTCTTCATTTCTTACCCCAAGTTTTCGAAGGAAGGTTCCGATTGTATTTCCGGCAAGACGAATATCATTAAAGGTGTACTTCTTCTCAACACCACCAAAGCCTTCATAATAAAGAGCAATTTTATCAGCTTTTCCTTTCAGGCATATACGGTCGGAACAATACCATCCAATATTTATAACATTCCCCTTCTTGTATTCGAGTTCGTTTTCAGCCAAAGACCAACTGAAATTTTTCAGCCTCTCCTCAAAAGTATCTAAATCCTGCATGGATGAAATTGATTTTACCAACTTACAATCATACCTAAGATATGCAAATTTTTAAATATTCAGTTGTTTCCGATATGAATTCAGTCCCAGTTTAGAATGACTTTACCGCAATTACCACTCTCCATGATATCAAAACCCTTCTGAAAATCGTCAATATGGAAGCGATGGGTAATAACCGGATTCAGGTCAATCCCGCCAATGATCATCTGCTCCATCTTATACCAGGTTTCCCACATTTCTCTTCCGTAGATACCTTTCAGGGTGATTGCTTTAAAAATAATATCACTCCAGGGCACTTCAAACTCGGAAGGCAGGAAACCAAGCAATGAGATGCTTGATCCATTGTACATATTGCTTATCATTTCAATGAAAGCCTTCGGCGAACCCGACATTTCCAGTCCAATATCAAATCCCCTCATACCAAGTTTTTTCACAGCGTCAGAAATTTTCTCACCCTTTGAAGGATTTACAGTAAGTGTTGCTCCCATTTTTTTTGCGATGTCAAGGCGGTAATCGCTCAGATCGCTGGCAACAATGAATCTTGCCCCTGCATACCGGGCTATTGCCACGGCCATACTGCCTATCAGGCCGGCTCCGGTTATTAACACGTCCTCCCCCAGGAGCGGAAATGATAATGCAGTATGAGTTGCATTACCAAATGGATCCATGATAGCAGCCCATTCATCAGATATCCTCGGGTCGAGCGGTACAATATTCACCGAAGGGATCCTGACATATTCAGCAAATGAACCATCAACATTTACACCGACACCGATACTATTCTCACATACATGTTCTTTTCCCCTCCGGCAATTCCGGCAATGGCCGCATGCCAGGTGTCCTTCGCCGGTTACCCTGTCGCCCGGTTTAAGGTTTACTACACCTGCACCCGTCCTCTCAATATAGCCCATATATTCATGACCGATGATCATCGGAGTTTTGATGGTCCGCTGAGCCCATGGATCCCATTCATAGATATGAAGATCGGTGCCGCATATTGCTGATTTCTTAATTCTGATTATTACGTCATTAAGTCCTGGTTCCGGAACAGGCATATCTTCCATCCAGATCCCTCGTTCAGGCCTGGCTTTTACGAGAGCTTTCATTTTCTTCATTAGGATCAATTTTAAATGCTAAATTAATACAAATATGTGTTATTCACCCCCCACCACCCCAGGTGGGGGCTTTTTACTTTAAGAACTTCAAAAAGTCCCCCCTTCGCTTTCGCGAAGCTTCAGCGAAGCAAAGCCGGGGGTCCGATAACTATCGGAATAGAGGTAAAAAGATATTGTAGGTTTAGCTATCTTTACATGAATTAATTACACATTAATCAGATTATGTCGCAGGTAAGAGTACGATTTGCACCAAGTCCGACTGGTCCTTTGCATATCGGTGGTGTCAGGACCGCTCTTTACAATTACCTTTTCGCCAGGAAACATAAAGGAACTTTTATTCTCAGAATCGAAGACACTGATCAGGCCAGATTTATTGATGGAGCTGAAGAATACATTATGGATTCGCTGAGATGGTGCGGAATAATTGTAGATGAGGGGATCAATGAAGGAGGAAAACACGGGCCCTACAGGCAGAGCGACCGGAAGCATCTCTATAAGCAGTATGCCGATATGCTGTTCGACAGAGGTCATGCATATTATGCTTTTGATACTCCTGAGGAGCTCGAATCGATGAGAATAAGATCAGAGAAAGAAGGAAAGACGTTCATCTATAACGCAGAAGTACGGGAAAAGCTTACCAACTCGATCTCTTTAACCGACGTCGAGTGGAATGCCAGGCTTGACAGGGGAGAGCCATATGTAATCCGCTTCAGAATGCCTCCCGATGAGGATGTCCATATTGATGACATAATCAGGGGGCATATCGTTGTCAACACCAGCACCCTTGACGATAAGGTGTTGTTCAAGTCCGACGGCATGCCAACATACCATCTGGCAAATATAGTCGATGATCATCTGATGGAGATAAGCCATGTAATCCGCGGTGAAGAATGGCTCCCGTCGCTCCCTCTTCATTTTATGATTTACAGGGCTTTTGGCTGGGATCCACCTGAATTTGCACACCTGCCACTACTTCTGAAACCCGACGGGAAAGGCAAATTAAGCAAGCGCGATGGTGATAAAATGGGATTTCCTGTGTTCCCTTTGTACTGGCCATACGGCGATACAGCAAGAGGCTACCGTGAAGACGGGTACTACCCCGAGGCATTTATTAATATGCTGGCCCTGCTTGGATGGAATCCCGGTACTGAACAGGAGATCTTTTCGATGGATGAGCTTATAAGTGCTTTTTCGATCGACAGAGTAGGAAAATCAGGCTCCCGGTTTGATCCCGAAAAAGCAAAATGGTTCAACCATCAGTATCTGCAGAAAAGAACAAATAATCAGCTTGCCATTGAGTTCAGGGAATTCCTCAGGCCTCAAGGTTATCATGTTGACATAGTGCGCCTTGAAATCCTTGTCGCACTGGTAAAAGAAAGGGTAAGTTTTGTCAGGGACATATGGGAGCAAACCGATTTCTTCTTTAAGGCTCCTGATAATTATGACCGTGAGGTTGTAATAAAAAGATGGCAGGAGAACACTCCCGGATTGTTAAAAGAGCTGATTCATGTTCTGCTGGAGGTGCCTGATTTTACGCCACAGGCTGCAGAATCAGCCGTCAAAGCCTGGATTGAGAGTAAAGGATATAACACAGGTACCGTAATGAACGCCTTTCGTCTTGTTATTGTCGGCACACTCCGGGGCCCGCATATGTTCGATATCATAAGCTGGATAGGCAAGGAAGAGACTATTAAACGGATTGAAAAAGGACTTTCAGTAATAGGCGCCAGACAGCAATGAACCTTCCTGAACCGGATGATTGTATAGATATTCATACCCATAATGCAAAGCCTGCAAAAGGCATTTTTGCTGTCGAAAATTTAATGGCCCATGAGAACCTGATGCCTGGAACAATTACTGCAAAAGCCTTTACAGCAGGAATTCATCCATGGCATCTGAATGAATTCAACCGTGATCAGCTTCTGGAATATGTAAGCAATGTTGCCGGCGATCCCAACCTGATAGCCTTTGGTGAAGCAGGTTTTGACAAGCTGAGAGGGCCTTCAGTTGAACTTCAGACATCAACATTTGCAGAACAGGTAAAAATAGCCGGCGAATACAATAAGCCATTGGTAATTCATTGTGTAAGGGCATGGGAAGAATTGCTGGCAGCTCACAGGAACATGAAACCATTAACACCCTGGCTGGTTCATGGATTCAGGGGGAAAAAGGAGCTTGCGCTGCAGCTTATAAAGAGGGGAATGTATCTTTCGTTCTGGTTTGATTTTGTAATGCGACCTGAATCAGCAGAATTGCTAAGGTTCCTTCCAAATGACAGAATTTTTCTTGAAACCGACGGCGCTGATGTGGATATCAGGGATATCTACAGGAAAGTATCAATTGATCTGGGAATGGATGTTGATGAGTTAAAAAGAATATTTATAAACAATTTTAACGCATTATTTAATAATGTAATTACATTGTAATTACATCTGCGTAATTCCATTATTTAGATAGAAATATTATTATTTCAAATCAACAGATTATGTCAGACTGGCTTTCACGTACGGAATTACTGCTGGGGGCGGACGGATTGAACAAGCTTCAGGCTTCCAATGTACTTGTGGTCGGTCTGGGAGGAGTCGGAGCCTTTGCAGCGGAGATGATCTGCAGGGCAGGTGTGGGCAAAATGACAATTGCAGATGGCGATTCTGTACAGGCAAGTAACAGGAACAGACAGCTGCTTGCTCTCAAAAGCACCGAACGATCACCCAAAGCCCTTATAATGGCCGAAAGGCTGAAAGATATCAATCCGGCGCTCGATCTTACAGTGATCAACGAGTATATCAGGGACGAAAGAATGACTGAAATTCTCGATTCTGACTTCAGCTATGCAGTTGATGCCATTGATACAATCTCTCCCAAAGTGTTTCTCATCTACCATGCGGTGATGAAGAGAATACCGATAGTAAGTTCGATGGGATCAGGAGGGAAATATGATCCCTTGCAGATATCAGTGAGTGATATTTCGGAAACTACCGGGTGTACATTGGCAAGGAATTTAAGAAAACGCCTTCACAGGCTCGGGATCAGAGAGGGAGTTACAGCAGTCTGGTCCCCTGAATTAATTGATAAGAATAAAGTTATACCTGCCGTTGGCGAGAGGAACAAAGCTTCAATCGTAGGGACGATTTCATATATGCCTGCAGCTTTCGGAATTGTATGCGCCTCTGTGGTCATCCGCGACCTTACCGGAATAGAAAGATGACCTCACCCTCTATCCCCGATTAGCTATCGGGATGGGGAGAGGTATTTGTCTTTTTAAAGATGAAGTAAAATGGAATCCCGATCAGAACTGTAAGCAATGCAATTGAAGATTCAAAAGGCCTTTCAAGAAATGACAGGAAAAGAATAAGAATCCCTGCTGAAATATATACCACCTGTGTGATCGGGAAGCCCATTATTCGCATAGCTCCGGGGTTCTTCTTTCTTAACCTCCAGACACCCAGCACAGTGAGAACAGGAAAAATCCCCAGTGCAAACCCCATATACGTGAGAACCTGTTCAAATGTCCCGGAAAGAACCAGTATAACTGCTATCAGGCATTGAAGAAGAATGGAATTGGATGGGACCTGGAATTTTTTATGGATATTTGCTACCGATTTGAAAAAAAGCCCGTCTTTTGCCATTGAATAATAAACCCTGGGACCAATAATAATAAATGCGCTCAGGGATGAAAACAATGCAAAAGAAATGAGAATAGAGAACAATATCTCAGCTGATTTTCCAAAAAGGTTGCCCATTGCGAGACCGCCGACAGATATCACTCCTTTCATTTCTTCCGGATTAATGCCGTAGACATATAATATATTGATGCCCAGATAAAGGATCAGGACAATTACAGTTCCGACAATAAGAGAGCCCGGAAGATTCCTGGATGGATTCTTGATTTCTGCTCCCAGGTAGGTTGAGGCATTCCAGCCGCTATAGGCGAACATTATCCACATCAGGGAAAGTCCGATCGTTTTCCAGCCCGCCAGACCTGACTGGAGGGTGCCACTCTCAGCAAAGTTTGAAAGATCCCCATTCCCTGACGAAAAGCCGGCTGTTAATAAAATAACAATTAGCAGGATTTTCAGCAGCGTAAGAGCATTTTGGATCCTGGCTCCATATTTTATGCCGCGATAATGGATAAAGGTAAATATAAGTATTACAGAAACTGCGAGTACTTTTTTAGTCAGTTCGGGTCCCATCAATCCATTATTCTGAATCCAGATTGAGAAACCCGGGACAGCTCTTGTGAAATATTCGCTGAATCCAAGCGCAGAGGCCGCAATGGGAGCTGAAAAACCTACGATAAATGAGACCCAGCCGCTCAGAAAACCGAAAATAGGATGATACAATTTTGAAAGGAACAGGTATTCACCTCCGGCACCCGGCATTGCGGCTCCCAATTCTCCGTAAGAAAGGGCTCCGCAAAGTGCAATGATCCCGCCTACAGCCCATAAAATCAGCATAAGAACAGGATCATTGAGTCCAGACATCAAAAGGCCGGAAGTTGTGAATATCCCGGCACCGATCATATTGGCTACAACAATGTTGGTAGCAGGAAAAAGGCCCAGCTTTCTCTCAAGTTTTTCTTCAGCCATGATTTGATTAATTACTTTCAGCCCGTTTATAACTTATTGATATCCCCCCTCCGGCACTGTTAACAGTTGTTTCATAATTTTTCAGGCTTCTGACATATTCATAAAAGGCTCCCGGACCTCCGTAACTTCCATACCCTCCGCGACCCCTGGCTGATATATTGTGTGCCGTAAAACACCCTCCTACTTTTAATTTAGGATCCACGTCGATAAAATAATTTTTATACCATTCCTTGTCTGCGTCGCTGAATACAAAATCAAAAGGACCTCTAAGCTCCTTTACGAGCTTATGCGCATCTGCCATCCTTGCATCGATGTAATCCGACAATCCGGCCTGTCTGAAATTCTCAAGTGCAGTTTTATGCCGTTCTTCATCAATTTCTATTGTTATCAGCTTCCCGCCGGTTTTGCTGAGTGCCCAGGCGATCCAGATCCCTGAATGACCGGTTGAGGTTCCTATTTCAAGGGCTGATTTGTAGTTGCCTTTGATAATCAGGGAGTACAGCAATTCCCCGTCAACCTTTGGAATATTCATATCATACCAGGAATGCGAATGATCGTTAAGGAATTTCCTGACTTTTTCATCAAGTGCATTATTTGCTGTCCCGGATTGAGCTGTCAGGGTATTCATCCAGGAGGCTATACTTAAAACTGAGAATGTCATAAACACTGTCCAAAATTTCTTTTTCATGGTCCCGATATTTAATTATTGGCCGGACAACAAAAATACAATATCATTCAATTAGTTAAATTTTATTGCCTGAAATATATCACTTTCATTTTATAAATCAATTACAATTCTTTTCATAACTTTCCATATGTAATATATATCACAAATTAATCTCATCATTGTAGCGGATGAAAAACTGGCTAAAAATCAATCATATAAATATTATTATTGGCATACTGGCTCTCTTCACAGCAGCTATTCACCTGATTTTTTCATATAATCTTGAATTTCACAGGGATGAGCTTCTCTACTTTTCTCTTGGACGGCACCCCGCATTTGGTTATGCAACAGTCCCGCCCATGATAGGATGGGTAGCCTGGATAATGCAGAATATATTTGGAAATTCTCTTTTTGCTGTCAGGTTTTTTCCTGCCCTGTTAAGCGGACTGATGGTTTTCCTGATCTCAGCCCTCGCTAAAGACCTTGGAGGAACAGGTTATTCAAGGCTCCTGGCAGCTATCGGTATCATTATTTCAATTTTCGGATTAAGGACATTCCTTTTATTTCAGCCTGTCCATATCGACCTGATCTTATGGACACTCTCTTTTTACCTGGCAGTAAAATACATTAACACCTCTTCGGGTAAATATCTTATCCTGTTTGGGATAACGGCAGGTCTGGCTTTTTTAAATAAATACCTTATTGGAATCTTAATATTTTCATTTCTCCTCATAATCCCATTTACACAATACCGGACTCTTTTCAGAAACAAGAAACTATGGCATGGTATCCTGGCAGGAATTCTTGTTTTTTCACCTAATTTAATCTGGCAGATTGCAAACGGATTGCCGGTAATTCAACATCTGGGTGAACTGAAGAGGACTCAGCTTGTCAATGTTGACCAGGCTGCCTTTTTAATTGAGCAGCTTGTAATACCTGGTGCTGCATCGGTCCTTACAGTTGCAGGCATCATATTTTTATTAGTCAATAAAAAGGTAAGGAAATTCAGATTTCTTGGACTTGTTGTAATAAGTGTAATTGTTATACTTATGTTATTGCATGGAAAGAGTTATTATACTCAGGGGATTTTCCCGTTTTTGATTGCAGCAGGAGCTGTATCATGGGAGAATTTGCTCAGGAAAACATGGCTTAGGATAGTATTGCTTCTTTTGATTATAATTCTTACAATACCTATGGTGCCGATTGGGATCCCGGTTTATAAAACAGAGAAGCTTGTCAGTTATTTCAGTAATCTCGCAACTGATTACGGGATGGATTTTGTGTGCCGGTTTGAAGACGGTCAGATTCATTCTCTTCCGCAGGATTATGCTGACATGCTTGGCTGGGAGGAGTTGACCCTGATCACAGAAGAAGCGTGGCAGAAGGTCACGGATAAAAAATCAGCTTTTATTTATTGCGAAAATTATGGCCAGGCAGGGGCAATAACAGTAATTGGTAAAAAATACGGACTTCCTGAAGCAATCTGTTTTTCGGAAAGCTTCAGATACTGGATTCCGGACAAGTTTGATCCGGATATTACTTCAATGGTTTACATAAATGATGAAATGGGAGACGATGTACGTCTGCTTTTCAGGAAGATCACAAAAGTCGGGAGTATTTCAAATCGTGATGCACGTGAATTCGGAACTACCGTCTGGCTGTGTGAAGATCCGGCAGGCAGTTTTAATGAGTTCTGGGCAATAAGGATAAAAGCGGAACCGGAGTATAATGAAACAAGCAGCAGGAAAAGACAAAACTATTAACAGAATGTTCTGCCCGGGTTGAACATTTTTAATTAATTTTGGGTTTATTCTTTCAAACCGGGAGGTTTTCCCGGATTAAATTAAATATATGCAGATTAATTAAATTTATAAATATGAATTTCTCAGATTTTATTATGAGTACCGGCAAGAGGATCAGCAAGGAACACTATATTCATCTTGTCCAGGTCTCGAAAGCCGACGGGAAAATAAATCCCTCAGAACTTGATCTGCTTCACAGGGAAGGCAGGAAATTTGGCCTTACCGATCCGGAAATTGACAAGCTTATTGAGCACGAATCTCATCATCACTATAATCCGCCTTACAGCCTCGCTGATAAGTTCGAACACCTCTATAACATTGCTGAAATGATCCTCGCTGATGAAGTCATTACTGAAGGTGAGAGAAAACTGATCAAACGTTTTGCAATTGAAGCCGGGTTCAGCGACAAGGCTATTCCAAAATTGACTGAACTGCTCCTTGACGGCATAAAAAAGGGTGAAGATGAAGATAAGCTGTTTCACAGGTTTAAGAAAGAGATTCTCTTCAAGGATTAAAATATTTCAGGATTTTGTTGCACCGGATTTAATAGAATTTGCTAACTTGTAAAGATAATTACCTGATCTGTAAATTAACAAGTTAGAAAATGAGAATCCTTACAATCGGGAGTGTCGCGTTTATAATATGGGCGTTTTTCTCCACATGGCTCTTTGTAGATGTTCTTAAGCCGGCGTTGAAAAAGCCTGTTGAGATAGTGACAGTTCCTGAAACCACAGATAATGTGGCCGATTCATTGGCGAAAATATATGCGCTGATGCCGAAAGACCTTGCGATCTGGCACGATTTTGATAAAGCCCGATTAGTTCCTGATCCCCAGATGGAAACAAGCCTGGCCGAATTTAAAGCCTGGCTTGATAAATATCCTGAATCAATGCTCCTGGTTACCGGGCACACCGATCTTGTCGGCACACCTGAATACAACCAGGCTCTTGGACTTGAAAGGGCACAGGCAGCCCTGAAATTCCTTGAAAGCAAAGGATTCCCGGCCGCAAGAATGATTGTCGGCTCCAAAGGGGAGCAAGAACCTGCAGCCGGGTATATCACTGCTGATGACAGAGCAAAAAACAGAAGAACAGTAATCTCAATTAAAAAATAATATCATGAACACATTGCTAATATTACAGGTTATGTCAGTCGCAGGTGCAGTCATATTGATTATTGTATTGCTTCTTGTGGCAGGATTGATCGGATACCTTACAGCCTGGTACTATGCCAGATCGGTTTATACACCTGTCATTAAAAAGCTTGAAGATGAAAAGGTACAGCTCAACCGCGAAATTGCAGGGTTGAAGGATGATATCAGCAAACTAAAAAGCAAAATTGAAGATCTGAATAAAAAAGTGGATGATCTTGATAAAGATGTCTCGGAGAGAGAAGTAGAGATCTCAAAGAAGAATGATATTATTGCAGGTCTTGAAACCGAGTTAAATACTCTCAGGAAGAAATTGAAAGTCTGAATAGAGTTATTTTCAATTGCCGTCGGCTTCAGAGGCTGTGTGAAAATGGGATGGTTAATAACTTAATAAATTGTTAGAAAAATAGCTTTAAAAAAGTTGCATAATTGACCTTAAGTAATTATCTTACAATAAGATAAACTTGATTTGGTTAATTATACCTTTATGATAATGCACTACAAAAAACCCAGAGACAGAAACGAGTTGCTCCTGTATAATAATATTGATCTATGGGTAGAACCGGACAATCCTGTCAGATTAATAGATCTTGTGGTTGAGAAGTTTGTCAGCGAAAATCCTGATGCTTGTTCCTGGGGTGGCCACAGCGATCAGGGATGTACAAGCTATTCCCCAGCAACGATGCTCAAATTATTGATGTATTGTTACTTCAACTGGATCCCGGGAAGTCGCCGTATGGAAAAAGAGACCTACAGGAACATTGAGGTGATATGGTTGCTTGGAGATTTAAAACCAGATCACTGGACCATCTGTAAGTTCCGCCGGGAGAACAATGGACTTATTCACTCGGTGGGAATAGAGTTCAGGAAGTTCTTAATGGCAGAGGGATACATAGAAGGAAAAACAGTTGTGTTTGATGGCAGCAAGATGAAAGCTTACGCCGGGCGGGATATGTATTCAGAGAAAAAGTTAAAAAGCCGGATAGAAAATATAGAGCAATCTCTTGAGAAATATCTTGACAACATGGAAGAGATAGATGAGCTCGAAGACAGACTGGAGAATGAATCAAAGGATAAAGACGATTTGCAGAAAAAGATCAGGAAGCTTGAAAGTGAGAAAGAGAAATTAGAACGGTTAAAAACGCAATTGCAGGGATCTGGGAAAAAATATATATCTCCTACTGATCCTGATGCTAATCTGATGAAATCCAGAGATGGTAAAATGGCTTGTTATAATGTCCAAACAGGGGTAGATGCTAAATACCATATGATTGCAATGTCACAAGTTACCACTGATGAATGTGACATCAATTTATTAAAACCCGACTATGAAAGTTTAACAGAACAGTTGGGGTATAAACCTGGGGAGATTGAAGCCGATAAAGGATATGGAAATGTAAGTCAAATCCATGAGTTAGTGGAGACATCAGGCATAACTTGTTACATTCCGATGCAGGAACCACCAACAAAGAGCCAGGATAGAGGGAATGGTATTAAGTTTATATATGATGCAGATAATGATAATTTTACATGCCCAAACAATGAAAAATTATCATTGTACTCAAGAAATTTTAAACAAGATGGTCAAACCTATAATATTTATAAATGCCATGACTGTTGCGGATGCCCAATGAAGGATAAGTGTACAAGATCCAAAACAGGAAGGGCGATAAAAGTAAATGTAAACCATCAATGGATCGAAGGCTATCGGGAATGGATAGATAGAAAGGAAAACTTAGAGAAAGTCAAACAACGAAAAACTATAGTTGAACATCCCTTTGGCACTATAAAAATGATGATGGGAAAGTTTTGCTTTCTTTTAAGGAAGAAGTACAAAACGCAAATTGAGGTTGATCTTTATGCAACAGCATATAACCTTAAAAGGTTAATAAACATCGATAATGTGGATAATCTCATAACTAAGGTTAATGGATTTAACTGGAAGATCACGTAGGTCTTCCTCTTTGTTTTAAAAAAAATCTGATAAGCGACTTAAAAATGACACCATATAAGAAAAC
>CAWHGX010000024.1:0-157306 GCA_963828775.1 uncultured Bacteroidales bacterium
TACGTTGATACCCAATTATGAATTTTATTTGACATGAATCCCTTTCTTTCCTAAATTTATCATAATTAATTACGGGTACAATGGCAATCTGGTCAGCCGAAATAAAAGAGCTGGAGAGGCTCTATGAATCTCTTAAGGGTCAGTTACCTGAACTTAATAAGGAACTTGCACAGCTTATCAAAACTGATGATCCGAATGTCATCCTTCTCTATTCAAGGAGATGTCTTGAGGTCATAATTACTGACCTGTGTGAATGTGAGCTCAAAAAACCAAGAGGAACTGAGCCTCTCAAAGGAATCATAGATAAGCTGCGCAAGGAGGATAGGGTGCCGTTGAATATTATCACTTCAATGGATCATCTGAACGGGCTTTCAACATTCGGCACCCATCCAAAGGACTTTGATCCTGAGCAGGTGAAACCTGTTCTTGTTAATCTGGATGTAATAATCAAGTGGTATCTGAGATATAAAGGCTGGCAGCAGAAATTTCAGCTCCTGCATTGAAGAACCTCTTCAGGAATCAGGTACCGTCCGGGAGGAAGAAAAGAAAACCCTGATTCAAAAGAATAAAATTTCTCTCATACTTTCAGGAATTATCCTGTTATCACTTATAGTTATTGCAGTTTTGTACTTTACGAACATCCATTTTAGAGGCAGATTGATGAAAGGGCTTGAAAAATCAATCGCAGTATTGCCTTTCATCAATGACAGTCCCAGTGACAGTAACAGGTACTTCATTGATGGCATAATGGCGGATATATTGAATAATCTGCAGACAGTTAAGGATCTGAGGGTAATTTCACGAACATCGGCTGAAAAATACAGGAACACAACAAAATCGGTTCCTGAGATCGCAAAAGAACTGGGAGTTAATTATATAGTTGAAGGCAGCGGGCAAAAGTCCGGTAATAAAATGCGTTTGAGTGTAAATTTAATAAGAGTTGTAAAAGAGGTCCATCTATGGGGGAAATCCTATGAAAAGGAACTAAATGAGGTCAGAAACATTCTTGATATACAGAGCCAGATAGCAAATTCAATAACTTCAGAATTAAAAGCTATTGTGACACCTCAGGAGAAACAACGCATTGAGAAAATTTCCACTATGAATCTTGAAGCTTACGAAGCAGTTAAGAAGGGTAACTTCTACTGGAACAAACTAAGTGCAAATGATCTTGAGACTGCTTTGAAATATTATGAACTGGCAAAGGAAAAGGATCCAAAATATGCTCCTGCTTATACAGGAATTGGAAGTGTATGGCTTGGGCGACAGCAAATGGGATTGGTTTCCCCTGCAGAGGCTCTTCCCCGGGCTAAAGAAGCTCTCATGAAAGCGTATGACCTTGATAGTACGGCAGTAAACCTTGCAGGATATTATACATGGACTATGTGGGACTGGGAAAAAGGTGAAAAAGAGTTTATAAGAGCTATTAAACTCAATACCAATGATGCACAAAACAGGGCAACTTATTCACACCTTTTGATCATTTTGGGCCGAAATGAAGAAGCATTAAAGCAGATAGAGATTGCATTAAATCTCGATCCGCTAAATGAATTCATAAAGGCATTCTATGGTGTGGTTTTGACTTTCGTTCGTAAATATGATGAGGCAGTCAAAGCGTTTCAGGATGCTTTGAAAATAGAGCCAAATTATCCTTTTGCCCAGGGGAATTTCGGATATGCCCTGGCATTGAGTGGCAGGCATAAAGACGCTGTGGAACAATGGAAATTATGTAATGCTGGTGATACTGAGCTTGTTAATGCATTAGAAAAGGGTTTTAATGAAGGAGGTTACAAGGGTGCTTTACTTTCATATAATAAAGTTGCCGAATTGCGATACAAAAATTCATACTGGAACCCTACTGATATTGCAATTGACTATGCCTTGGTTGGCGATAATGATAAAGCTCTATATTGGTTAGAGGCAGGTTATCAAATACATGAACCCAATTTGCCTTATCTTCTACTCCCCGTATATGACAATTTACGTGATGATCCAAGATTTCAGGATCTTTGCAAAAGGATGAAACTGCCTTATAAATAGAATTGAGGAGCACGGGATGCTTTGGAAGAGGACTAAGAGACTTAGGGACGGAGAGACAGAGAAAGGGGGAAGAGGGGAATGGGAGAAAAGGAGATTCCTGCTATGGAAAATTTTAGTGCCGGAGGCACATGATGTTTTCAGGGATGTTTTCCCGGATTCTTTTATTCCGGCCCGTACGGGACGGAACAATCATTGCAAAATACAAAGTTTTAAACTATGCTCTGAAAGAGCATCCTTCAAGAGGCACCTTCTCTGAAGGAGAAGGATATGAATAACCTCCGGTGCCAACCGGAGGCCAGAGCTCCTCCCTCTGGTGTCAGCTCCGAAGGTGCTGAATATTGCGCCCCTGCAAGGTTTGGGGTCATTGTTTATCCCTGCCCCCGGTCGCACCGGATTATTTTTATTAAGCCCTTAACGCGGCTGTTCTGTTAATCCTATTCGGGGATTGACATGATTCTTCCAACTGTGAGTTTATTTGACTTGCATCTAATTCTTTCCTAAATTTACATATTAAGAAGTCGGAAGTCAGTCTATAAAGCACTGAAGACGATTCCGGATCCGGGTTGGATGGATGGCATTCTTTGCGACGGCTGTCTCAGCGGCGGCCAGATTGCCTTACATTGTCAAAGGTGCGCTATGAAGTTATGCGCAGCTGACAAACAGAATGTGACTCGTTGTTCTGACTGTAAAGAATTACCCTGCTATCGTATTATGAATATGATTAATACCGGCTTGCTGCACCGTGCTGAATACCTGCCAAACCTGGAAAAAATCCGTGAGATGGGCGTTCAGGAATGGGTTAAATACGAAGAAGAACGCTGGCGTTGTCCCCGGTGCGGACTGCCGATGAGCTGGTACGACGCTGAATGCGTTGGATGCGGGGCGCCAAGATCTGATAAGCTTTTCCCGTTGACTTAGTTAAGATTTTACTCCAGGGCAAAAAAATTTGCATCGTATTAAACTATTGTCTACATTTGTAGACAGATGTCAAAAAATGTAGACTTTATGTATCTTACAAACGCAGAAGAACAGGTTATGAAGGTGTTGTGGGATCTCGAAAAAGCCTTCATTAGGGACCTGATGAACAGGTTTCCCGATCCCAGACCGGCCCAAACCACCGTCTTTACCCTGCTGAAACGAATGATCGACAAGGGTTTTGTCAGTTTCAGGCAGTACGGGAATTCAAGGGAGTACTACCCACTTGTAAGCAAGCGCGACTATTTCTCCAGGGAGATAAGCGGTATAATAAAGGATTTCTTCAACAATTCTTCAGCCCAGTTTGCATCGTTCTTTGCCGATGAAACCGACATGACGAAAGAGGAACTTGAAGAACTCCGGCAGATCGTTGAAAAGAAAATAGCTTATAAAAAGGGAAAAAAATGACAGTTTACCTTATCAGGTCGGGTGTCTGCATGGTCCTGCTGTTCGGGCTTTACCACCTGATCCTCAGAAAGGAGAAGCTTTTCAGCTTCAACAGGTTCTATCTGATCTTTGCGGTAGTTTTCTCCCTTGCCGTTCCTTTCGTTTCGATACCTGTGGAATTTGGCTCCGGACTGGCAGCGGGTGAAATAGCCAAGGCCCTGAACTCTGTTCAGCTTTTTAATGCCGGAGAAAATCCCGAAGTTATTGTTCCGGAAAACTCCATCGCTGAAGAGACTGTTTTCACGGAAACTGACGTGACCAATGCATTGCCCGTGCCTGTGCAGGAGCAGGCAGGTCATGCCGGCATCGGGATAATACTGCTGATGATCTACCTGGCAGGACTTGCACTGATGTTATCCAGGTTTGTTAGAAATATAATAATCGTCAGACGGATGTTGCTGAAATCGGAGAAGATCGATCAGAGCTGGTACAGGATAGCCCTGCTCGACCATCTGACCAGCCCTTTCAGCTTTCTGAGGACAGTGTTTCTCGACAGGCAGGATTACCTTAAAAACAGGATCCCTGCGAATGTCCTCAGGCATGAGCTTGAGCACATAAGGCAGGCACATTCGCACGATGTCATTTTCTTTGAGATTATGAATATGATCTTCTGGTTCAATCCCATGATTTACCTTTTCGGGAGGGCGGCAAGGATCAACCACGAATATCTTGCCGACGAGGCTGTGGTAAGGGATTCCCGGGATCCTGAGACCTATGAGGGCGAACTGATCAGCTTCATTCGCAAAAGGGCAAGAGTGCCTTTCACATGCGGACTCAACTCTTCAATGATAAAGGACCGATTGCTGATGCTCAACACGGTCACTTCAGTTCAGGGCAGGAAGATCAGGATGACCCTTGTTTCAGTCCTGTCAGTCCTCCTGCTTACCCTGCTCAGCCTTCGGCCGGCATATCCGGGCACCCAGGATGACAGGAACAGGAAGAAATTGTTAAGGGCAGAGGATATTGTTATTGAAGACGTATATTTCAGGGGTTCTGATTTCAAGCCGGAGAAAGCCCTGATGGTCATTGACGGCAAGCTGTTTTCATTCAGCGACACTGTCGTATTTGATCCGGGGCAGGTGAAGACCATCTCCGTAAGGCAGGGACGCGACGCAATCCGCAAGCACGGGAGGGATGCGAAAGGCGGAGCAGTGGAGATAACAACCTATCAGAGCGACCTTAAGTCTGATCCTGATTCAAACTACTTCAAGCCAACCTGGACTGTTAACAACAGGGTTCCGAAAGGGCTGGTCAGTATCCCTGTTTCCAACCTCCGTTCCCTGAGTCTGTGGACCTATCCGGTCTTTCCGGAACAGGACCGGATCAGACGCTGGAGGATAGTGGATATAATGACCAGGGACTATTACCAGATAAAGGGAAAGGTTATCAGGAAAAATGGTGACTCCCTTTCCCGGAGTAAAGGTAAGCTCCACGGGAAATCAGTTCATCGCAACATCGGACAAGGATGGGCACTTCCTTCTCGAGGATATAGGAGAAGGGTGCAGTGGTCACAGTGACCGGGGAAGGATGCGAACCATTGTATTTCAGGGCTATTTTTACCCTCGATCTCAAGATAACCCTCGACAATAGCAGTGAACCGGATTTGAACCTGGACAGTGACGGTCATCTGGCCGTTGATTTTTCAGGCAGATGGAAATACAAAGAAATGTATGGATTACCTGGCGGTGCATTTGAGATCATTTATGATATCCGCCAGTATGGTTCGGATTCTGTTTTGATCCGGCAGTCGAGGATTGCCGAAAATGGCAGGGAATATAAATCTGAATCAGGATTAGCTTTCAACACGGTTAAAAGGATAGAGACTGAACCATTTGATAACATGGAAATAACCGTAATTTGTTCAGTCTCGCCGGACGGCACCTCCTTTACGGAAACCACTGACAGAAAGAGCAAGATCGGTCTCTTCACGGAAAACAGGATGAAAAACACATATTTAATGACTGAAGATAAGAATCAACTCATAATTAAGTCGGTCTATTTTCCGGATGTCAGTTCTGATCAAGGGCACGAACTGGCTGACATGGTTCTTGAAAGGATAAGGGAGGAGGAATGAGGAATGAGGAATAGGAAGCTTCTAAATATGGAAAAAGGACAGAGTAAAAATATAATTGACTTAAGTTACTTCCATGTATAACTTTGCAGAAGTAAAATCAATACAGACACATGAAAAGGTTGAGGATTGGATTGGCAGGAATTATAGCCGGCATTCTTCTGGCAGTAATGCTTACCGGCATATTGGCAATGGATATCTGGATCAGGCATGATGTAAGGGAGAACATCGCAATTGCCCGGCAGAAATACCCGGGAAATGCAGAGGATGCCCTTATATCATTTCTTCAGGATAACGGCAATTCATACAATGACAGGACGCATGTGGCGGTGTGGACCCTCGGCATGTTGAAATCAACGAAAGCCCTGCCCATCCTGAAGGGCTACTACAAGGATGATCCGGAAGGCCTTACCTGCAAGGGTCATCATAACCAGATGCTTTGCCAGTACGGATTGCACAAGGCCATCGTCCAGATAGAAGGCAGGTGGATGTATTCGACCGCCGGGCTGAACAGGTAGGGCAAAGGCGCAGGACTCAGGGCTCACGCCTCAAGAAGTTGGCAGTTGGCAGTATGCAGTTGGCAGACAACTCACGCCGCGCGCCGCACACCGCACGCCTCAAACTTCCCTCTTAAAAGTCAGGGATAATAATTAAATTTACCGGGGAGGAAGACATTCTTTACACCGGCTCCTTATAACTTACTATGACATCAAAATCAAAACTATCAGACATGAAAAAAACCTCAAGGCATTTCAGGATGAAATGGATTGCGGCAGGATCATTCCTGGCGGTGATCCTTCTTTTCAGCTCATGCAGTCAGCCCACTGCCAGACCTGAAGCAGTTGACGACCAGGTTCTCAAAGTAGGGGATGATATTGCCATCGCGCAGACCGAGTACGGTAAGGTGCAGGGTTTTATCCTCAACGATATTTTTCAGTTCAGAGGAATTCCGTACGGGGCCAGTACAGCTGGAAAGAACCGCTTTATGCCACCGCAGAAGCCTGAACCATGGGATAATGTTTATCCGGCTGTATGGTGGGGGAACAGCGCTCCTCAGATAATGGACAACCGTTATGCCAATGTATGGTCGTCGTTTGCTGATCACTGGAACTACGATGATGTCAGTGAGGATTGTCTGAAGCTCAACATCTGGACACCGTCGATTACTGATAATGCTAAGAGGCCGGTTCTTGTCTGGCTCCACGGAGGCGGCTATACCAACGGCAACGGAATCGAACAGGACGGATACATGGGTGAGAACCTCAGCCGGAAGGGCGATATCGTATTTGTTTCAATAAACCACAGGCTCGGCCCGATCGGATTCACTGATCTTTCAGGGGTGGGAAGTGAGAAATATGCCAGCTCTGGCAATGCCGGAGCGCTCGACATGGTAGCTGCACTTGAATGGGTAAACCGCAATATTTCAAACTTTGGAGGAGATCCCGGGAATGTCACCATTATAGGTCAGTCGGGCGGTGGGGCCAAGGTGTGCGTTGTATTGAACATGCCCCAGGCAGCCGGCCTGGTGCATAAGGGCGTGCCGCTGAGCGGCTCCACGATAGAAGCCCTCGACCAGGAATACTCAAGAGGTCTGGGAGCGTATGTCCTGAAGGAAGCCGGATTAAAGCCATCCGAAGTTGACAAGCTTCAGGAGATACCCTGGAAGGATTACATAATCATTGCCAACAGGGCTGCCCAGAAGTATTCCCAGGACAACCCCCGGCCGGGGATGATGAGAGGCGGCTTCGGTCCGGTAGCTGACGGGGTGAACCTTCCTAAGGGCAAGTTCTTTGCCGATCCTGAGGGATTGTCGGCCGGAGTACCGATGATGATAAGCACCACCTTCCATGAGTGGTCGATGAGCCGGACAAGTCCCGAACTCGAGAACATTACAGCCGACAGCGCAAAAGCCATGCTTGCACGCAGGTCAGGCATGAGGGGAGGGTATGGAGACAAGGCAGCTGAGATATATGATGCGTATGCAAAGGTATTCCCGGAGGCAACCCCAATTGAATTGGTAACTCTGATAGGTAGCAACCGCAAGAGCGTTGTTGCCACCGCCAATGCAAAGACAGTGCAGAAGGCACCGGTTTATGTTGCATGGTTCGGCTGGGAGCCTCCGCTGTTCAACAACAGGATGAGGGCGTTCCACTGTCTTGATATCTGTTTCTGGTTCTACAACACCGATGTGATGCTTACTCATACCGGCGGAGGTTCGAGGCCCCGTGCTCTTTCCGAAAAGATGTCGGGAGCCCTGCTGCAATTCATGCGTACAGGCGATCCCAACGGAGGCGGTCTGACTCAATGGCCTGCTTACACCGTTGATAATGGCGAGACGATGATACTTGATGACGTATGCGAGGTTAAAAATGATCCTGACCGGGAGGCACGTGCGGTGATACCGGATTGATAACAGTAAGAACCAGGATCTGGTTTGGCGGCCTGAAAACATTCCTTTTCAGGCCGCACCTGGAACTGGAGTTAGTTTCCGTGACTGAAGACTACCGCTTATGGTCTGAGCTTAAAGATCAAATCGATATTGCAGTTGCCGGGCTGCCCCTTAAAGTGGCAGAGGTTTTCAGGATGAGCAGGTATGAAGGTGCAGATCCCTGCCGGGAATATATGAGCGATGGCTTAACAGATGAGATTATTAACCATTTATATAAAATAAAGTCTTTTGACAGGATTATTTCTTTAAGTTCTGTACTAACTTATTAAAGAACTGACAAATAAATTCCCTCGATTGCTGACAACATAAAAGTATTCATTTCCGTTTCGGAGAGACAATGCATTCAAAAAATTCCAACCACCGACCAGGAAGCATACAATCTTTTACAAAAAGTTTTCTACCTATATAGAACCAGAAGTTTCACCAGTGTTAATCAATTATGGAAATTAGCTTGACAGGGAGACAGAGAGAAAGAGAGAACATGTCGCTCCTACAGAGCTCCGTAGGAACGATATGTTTGCAGAATAGAGAAAATACAGTAATGTTGTTGAACTCCGTAGGCCTACTCCGCGATAGCGGATGGTGGCTTGCCAATTTCCTATAGTATGCGAAGATATGAGAAAGGGATTCCTCACTCGTCACGACTGACGGTGGAAGTCATTTGGAATGACATGATATTCTATTCTAATTATATGGGAGGCCTGATTTATTTGACTTGTATCCCATTCTTTCCTAAATTTATCATAATTAATTACAGCGTACAATGCCAATCTGGTCAGCCGAAATAAAAGAACTGGAGAAGCTCTATGAATCTTTTAAAGGTCAGCTTCCCGGAACTTGAGAAAGAGCTTGAACAACTGGTCAAATTCGATGATCCTAATGTTATCCTGCTCTATTCAAGGAGATGCCTCGAAGTGATATTGACCGACCTGTGTGAATGTGAGCTCAAAAGACCCAGTGGGACTGAACCTCTCAAAGGGATCATCGACAAGCTTCATAAGGAGCATAAAGTGCCGGATCACATAGCGACTTCAATGCATGGATTGAATGATCTGTCGACCTACGGCACCCATCCCAAGGACTTTGATCCCGAACAGGTAAAGCCTGTTCTTATTAACCTTGACATAATTCTCAAGTGGTATCTGAAGTATAAGGGTTTCAAGGTGGTTGTTAAACCAGAGCAGGAAGTTAAAACTATCGACATTAAACCTGAAAAAGCAAAAGCAGCTCCGCCTGCAAGAAGGACTCTCATTTTGAGACCATATATTCTGGCCGCCATTATTTTACTCGGAGCATTATTGTTTCTTCAGAACCGCAACTCCAGAAAAAAATGGGCAAAAGAGGAAGCTCTGACAGAGATTGAGCAGCTCATAAATGAAGAAAATGTTGCAGCTGCATTCAATCTGGTTCAAAAGGCAAAAAAATATATTTCAGATGAACCGAAATTCAAGGAATTGTCGTCTATTGGTTACCTCTGATCTTACCATTCTCACTGATCCTCCCGGAGCTGATATTTATATACGGGAATATTCTGGATATTGAAGGGAAATGGAAAAAGCTTGGAAAAACACCTATGGACAGTATAAGAATTCCCGGTGGTTCTTCATTCTGGGGTGCAAACTCATTCTATCTGATAAGATTGGTGAAACCGGGATTTGAAGATATTCTTGCAATGACATCAACTCTTCCCGGCTCATTCAGAATCTGTTACAAAAGATACTTTATACAGAAAATTATTCAGGCAGGGAGCAATACCACCGGGTATGGTCTATGTGGAAGGATTAGGGAGAGAGGTCCTTAGCAATTTTTATAAAGAAAAACTCGGATTTTTCATCGACCGTTATGAAGTGACAAATAAACAGTATAAAGAATTTATCGATAAGGGCGGTTACAGGAATCCGGACTTCTGGAAACATGAATTCAAGAAAGATGGAAAGGTTATCAGCTGGGAGGAAGCGATGAAATTATTTATAGATGAAACTGGAAGACCAGGACCATAAACCTGGGTTGCAGGAGAATATCCGGAAGGGCAGGACGATTATCCGGTATCCGGCATAAGCTGGTATGAAGCAGCTGCTTATGCAGAATATGCCGGTAAAAGTCTGCCTACTTCAGCACATTGGTACAGTGCAGCCGGAAATGATTTTTTAAACCTTACATTTAGTTCTAAACTTATGTTAAACAGTAACTTTAATAATAAAGGTCCGGAACCAGTAGGGAAATATAAGGGGGTGACCAGTTTTGGCGCCTATGATATGGCGGGAAACATAAGGGAGTGGTGCTGGAATGAAACACCTGCCGGACATATAATTCGTGGAGGTGCATGGAATGATGCAAGTTATTTGTTCTATGAGATAAGTCAGACTCCCATCCTTTGACCGGTCAGAAAAGAATGGTTTCCGCTGTGTGCAGTATATTGATAAGGAAAAAATTCCTGAAAGGACATTTGAAGTAATAGATTATAGTGAAAATACTGATTATTCAAAAGTAAAACCTGTTGATGATAACATCTTCAAAATTTATAAAGAACCAGTTTCCTTTACGATAAGACAGCACTTGACTTCTAAAATTGAAGAAACTGATCAAGAGCTAATCAGGACTAGACCATTGAGAAAATTACTTTTAATGCTGCTTACGGGAACGATAGAGTGATCGCATATCTTTTTTTACCAGATAATTCATCTCCTCCTTTTCAGACTCTTATTTTTTTCCCGGACTGAACGCCACTTGCGGAAACAAACCTTCTTAAAAGTATTGAGACAAAATGGTTGACAGATTATCTTGTAAAAGATGGACGAGCAGTGATGTGTCCGGTTTATAAAGGAACATTTGACAGAATCAATGATAAGGAGCGTGTTGTTTGAGCAGGACGGCAATTAACTGATTGGATTATCAAATGGGTAAAGGATTTCAGCAGATCAGTTGATTACCTTGAAACCGGACAGATATTGACTATAAATAATATTGGATACTACGGATACAGCTGGGGAGGTGCAATGGGTGGAATAATTCCAGCCATTGAAGATCGTCTTAAAGTAAATATTCTGATTGTTGGAGGATTCTATGGAAATGATACGAATGGTAAGTTATGTTTCAAGGATAAAAATACCAACACTTATGTTAAATGGCAAATATGATCTACTTTCCCTTTAGAATCAATCAGTTTTACCATTCTATGATTTTCTTGGCACTCCGGAGAACAGGATAAAAAATTGATCATTTATGACACAGATCATTATGTCCCCAAAAATGAAATGATCAAAGAGGTGTTGGCCTGGTGTGACAAGTATTTCGGTCCTGTAAGGCCAAAATCAAATGTGCCGTAGGTCACAGCTCATTTATAGGAACATTCCATGATACATGAATACTACATAATTGTTTGGGGCTAAAGCCCCGAAGGAGGTGTGGGAGGTCTCTAATCTCCGCCTTGAAAGGCGGAGTTATGAAGATTATTGAGAGGCTCAGAACTGAGATAATGAAAATATCAATGACTTCCTTTAACTACGGCCTTCAGGCCGTAGACAGGCGACATAATACAATGCGGGCTTCAGCCCAAAAGACTGAGGGACTGAAGTCCCAATTTTTAGGGAACATCTCTTACCGTCAGCTGAAGCTGACGGCAATTGAAGAAATCAAGATTGATCAAACTTATTCACTATCAGCTTCCTGCCCGACTCCTGGAGAAAAGCTGGTGGCAATTATTTTCACTTTGCCTGCTGCTCTCTCTTTACTATCTTTACTATAATTATCAACGACTTATAATAATCATCCTTTAATTAAATGAAAAAGCTGACTGTTGTTTTTTTATTATTGCTGGTTATACCGGTATTCTTATGCTGTAACCGCAATCACGAGAAAATCATCGGGGTCAAGATCTATGAGTATGACAAGGACTTTAACTCCCTTGTCGGCAAATGGAATGATATGGGCATCAACACAGCATTTCTCAGCATTGACCTTGCAGAGAATATGTCTTTCAGACAGATACTGAAGGATAATAATATAAAGGTTTTCATCATCTTCCCGGTATTCTATAATCCTGAGGCCCTGCAAAGCGACAGCACTCTGTATGCTATCACCGATAAGGGCAGACCTGCCAAAGATGACTGGGTGGAGTTTGTCTGCCCGTCACGTACTTCTTACCGGAACATGAAAATCAACGAAGCCGCAGAACTGGTCAGACGATTGAGACCGGACGGACTGAGCATTGACTTTATCCGTCAGTTCGTATTCTGGGAAATGATTTATCCCGACAGGAGTGCAGAAAGTATCGATATGGCATGCTTTTGCGACAGCTGTACCGGAGAATTTCTGCAGGCTGAAAAATATTACGCTTCCTGATACTTGTCTTACTGTACCACAAAAAGCCAATTATTTATTGAGTCATATGCTCAGAAGAGTGGAACAATTACCGGTGTGATCTGATTGCATCAATGGTTCAGGGAATTGCAGACAAAGTACGGAGTATACAAACCTGATATAAAGATCAATGTCCATATTGTACCATGGAGGGATTCAGACTTTGATGGCGCAAATATAAGAGTGGCCGCCCAGGACCTGCAAAAAATAGCTCCATACACTGATTACATATCCCCCATGTGTTATTCACAGATGCTCAAACGTGATGCAGACTGGATCGCATCGGTGGTGGCGGAAATGGACATGAAAGCGCCGGGTAAAGTTTTACCAAGCATTCAGGTATATCCCTATTATATTAACGATCCCTTCACAGTTGAAGACTTCAGAAAATGTGTTGACAGGGCTTTGAATGGATCATCAAGGGGAGTAGTATTTTTCTCATGGCCGCTGTTCGAAAAAGATCCGGCACGAATGAAAATCAGGAATTTGATTTGACTTATTCTTACTTAAAATGTACCTTTGATTTAAGCGATGAAAAGGTTTAACTATTTTAAACACCATTCCGGTGTGGATATATTCAATCTCATCATATACTTAACCAAATGAATACAAACATCAACACCGGCTCATCAGAGCTGAAATTTTACAGTAATACATTTAAAAACAACAGACATCTGCACATTGTATTTATCACTGTCTGTTTTCTTGTTTCTGTCACTGCTGCTTTTTCTCAAGGCACACGGCTCTTGCGTCAGCCTTCAATAAGTTCAACACATATCACCTTTGCATATGGGGGTGATATCTGGGTAACAGATTTGGGTAATCAAAAAATCCTCAGGCTTACCAGTACCCCGGCTGTGGAAGCCAATCCTCATTTTTCACCCGACGGGAAATGGATCGCGTTCAACTCCAACCGGTCAGGTAACCAGGCTGTTTATATCGTTCCTGTCGACGGAGGTTCCCCGAGAAGGCTGACCTGGCATCCGGCTTCTTCTGCGGCCCGGGGATGGTCTGCAGATGGCAAACGTGTGCTTTATTCAACCTCGAGGGATAATGCGCCTTCCGGATTTGACCGTTTGTGGACTGTATCAGCCGACGGAGGACCATCCACAGCCTCTTAGTACTCAATGGGCAACTGACGGGTCTTTTTCTCCCGATGGCAAAAAGATCATAATTGACAGAGCAACCCGGTGGGATGTGGAGTGGCGCCATTACCGGGGAGGTCAGAATACTCCTTTGATCATCCTGGATCTGACTGACAATTCGGAAAAACTATTACCAAATGAATCAACAGTGGATATCCAGCCCCTATGGTTAGGTGAAAAAATCTACTTTCTGTCAGACCGCGACCGGACCTCCAACATCTGGTCGTTCACTCCTGCATCGGGAGAGCTGAAACAGGTCACCCGATTCACAGGATCGGATATTAAATGGCTTGGCGGATACGGTGACAAACTTGCTTTTGAACGGGATGGTTATCTTCACCTGCTTGATCTTGCCTCAACCGAATCAAAGCAACTGACCATTACAATAAGTGCTGATTTCCCGTGGGCTGAAACAAAGTGGGAAGATGTAACCAGAGACGCATCATCTGTTTCTATTTCACCAACCGGCAAGAGAATAATAATGGAAGCACGAGGTGAAGTATTTACAATTCCGGCGGAAAACGGAGATGCAAGAAACATGACTCAAACCTCCGGTGCTGCCGATCACGCACCGGTATGGTCTCCCAAAGGAAATGAGATTGCCTGGTTCTCCGATGCAGGAGGGAAGGGATACTGCCTTGCTTATTGCCTCACAGGATGGTCTGTACCAAACCAAGAAGCATTCCGATCGGTGAATCAAAGATGGCATGGGAACCTGCTGGTCACCTGATGGAAAACTCATTGCATTTGTCGATGATAAAGTCAGGGTAAGGATCGTGGATACAGAAAAAGGCACGATTAAAACTGCCGATGTGGGAGGAGTTAACACCGAGAGGGGTAATATGGGGCTCACCTGGTCGCACGATTCCAAATGGCTGGCATATACGAAGACAGGGACGAACCAATTCAGGCAAATCAAGGTATGGTCGGCAAAAAATGACAGTATTTATGCTCTGACCAACTCATTCGCAGATTCTTTTTCGCCTGCCTGGGACAGAGACGGTCATCATCTGTATTTTCTTGCAAGTACAAACCTTGCACTTGGATCAGGCTGGGCCAATACGAGTGCTATAACTTCCGATCCGAACTATGGGGTATACATTATTAACCTCAAAAAGGATGATTCTTCACCTTTCAAGCCTAAAAGTGATGAAGAAACTGTAGCTGAAGAGAAAAAGCCCGCAACAGATGCAACAAAAGCATCAAAGGCTAAAGCTCCGGAGAAAAAAGAGGAAAAAGATACTACGAAAACCGCAGCTAAAGAGCCGGTTGCAGTTGTGATTGACTTTGGCAATATTGAACGGAGGACGATTGCAATGCCATTACCAAGGGGCAATTACCGGCTGACAATCAGCGGCCCTGCCGGAACAGTGTTTATCGGAGAACAGAAAGAGGGTGTAACCGGTCTTGTGATCCAGAAATACACGCTTGAAAAACGCGAAGCCAAGGAATTTATGAGCGGAGCCAGCCAGGTTTCCGTCTCGAGCGACGGTAATAAGATGCTTGCAAGAATAGGCAGTGATTGGAAGATCATGAATACAACTTCAGCTTCAGGAAGTGATGGCAAATCTGTTAAAATAGCACTTAAGACACAGCTTGACAGGTCGGCCGAATGGAAACAGATCTTTGAAGAAGCATGGCGGTATGAACGTGATTATTTCTATGATCCGGGTATGCATGGCAGGGACTGGAACGAAGTCTATCAGAAATATATTCCACTGATACCTTATGTAAAACACCGGACAGACCTTACATATATCCTCGACCAGATGAATGGAGAACTTTCGGTCGGACACAGCTTTGTTTTCGGAGGCGATTACCCGGAAGTGGACAGATCCTCGTGCGGATTGCTGGGAGCAGATCTTATAGCTGAAAATAATCGCTGGAAGGTCAGAAGAATTTACACAACTGAAAGCTGGAATCCTGAGTTATCGAGTCCTCTTGACAGGCCGGGTGCAAAAATCATGGAAGGGTATTACCTTGTCGGAATCAACGGAAGAGAATTAACTGCAGCAGATGATCCTTATCAATATCTTGATGGAACACTTGATGTTCAGACTACCCTTCATATAAACAAAACTCCCGATTTCACAGGATCATGGCAGGAGGTAGTGAAGCCGATCGGAAGTGAATTCAACTTAAGACAGAGAGCATGGGTTGAGGATAACCGGCGCATGGTGGATAAATTGTCGGGTGGAAAACTGGCTTATGTTTGGGTGCCAAATACAGGTGGTGGCGGTTTTGTATCCTTCAACAGGTATTTTTTTGCACAGCAGGATAAAAAAGGTGCTGTAATTGACGAACGCTTTAATGGTGGCGGTCTTCTCGATGACTATATGGTTGACCTGATGAATCGTAAATTAAGGGCAGCCATTACAAATGAAGCACCCCGGGGTATCCCATTCCGCTTGCCCGCAGGAATTCTTGGACCAAAAGTGCTTTTGATCAATGAATTATCCGGGTCGGGAGGTGATTTTTTCCCATGGGTGTTCCGTCAGCAAAAGACAGGTCCGCTTATCGGAACCCGGACCTGGGGAGGTCTGGTAAAATCGTCAGTCCATTATGCACTGGTCGACGGAGGAGGGCTTACTGCTCCTGATAATGCAGTTTTTGATCCGGTCAATAATAAATGGATAGCCGAAAATGAGGGAATCCCTCCTGATATTGAAGTCCGCCAGGATGCAGTCTCTCTTTCGAAAGGAATTGATCCTCAATTGGAGAGAGCTGTCAGGGAAGCATTGAAATTAATTGAACAGCAGGGTGAAATAAAGATTGTTCCACCGGCTTTTTCAACACCGGCTAAAAATTGAATTCAGGCTGGGATTGTTTATAGTCAATTGCATTAATTGCAGCTTGCGGATCAACAATCTTTTTTCCGAATAAGCGTTAAATTTGTGATTAATTCTTTAACATCGTATTTCTAACTTTAACCTGATGAAAAGATCTTTCCTGCATAAGTACCTTGTAACGACTGTTATTTTTTTCTTCCTTCCGCTGATCCTGATTTTCAGCCAGAAAAAAAGTGAAAATGATTTTCTCGGGAAAGCAGATCTCTACAAAGCCAAGAAATATGCACTGGAATATCTTGGAGAGAGCATGATAGTCACAAAGTTTGGTATCATATCCGATTCTATCTGGAGTTTCTCAGAGCTTGGGATGCAGGAATTCAAGTCATCAGCTATTCTCATCAGGGCGCTGGAGGATGAAGGATTTAAAGTAGAAAAGGGTGTTGCAGGAATGCCCACCTGTTTTGTTGCAACATGGGGCAGCGGAAAACCTGTTATCGGGATCCTTGGAGAATTTGATGCACTTCCCATGCTTTCGCAAAAAGCGCTTTCTCCTTTTCAGGATCCAGTAATTACTGGCGCTCCGGGTCACGGATGCGGACATAACATGATGGGCACAGCAGGTATTGCGGCAGCTATCGCGGTCAGGAGGAGCATGGAACTGAATAATATTGCAGGTACGATCAAGTTCTTTGGATCACCTGCCGAAGAGACTCTGATCAGCCGGCCTTATATGGTCAGGGACGGAGTATTCAAAGATGTTGATGCCGTAATCGATAATCATGCTTCTTCAAGACTTGAAACCGGTTACGGAGTGAGCGGAAATGCTGTTATGTCAGTACTCTTTTCATTTAAAGGCAGAACAGCGCATGCCGCCAGTGCGCCCTGGAGCGGAATAAGCGCACTTGACGGAGTGGAGCTGATGAATGTCGCGACAAATTATCTCCGGGAGCATCTGTTCTATACGCACAGGCTGCATTATGTTATTACGCAAGGCGGGGAAGCCCCCAATATTGTGCCCGACAAGGCCTCAGTATGGTATTATGTCAGGAATACCGACGAAAGACTGGAAGAGACATACAAACGGATTGTTGACTGTGCCAGGGGGGCAGCCTTAGCATCCGGTTCAATCCTTGATACTGTAACGGTCCTGTCCGCAATCCATCAGAAACACTCAAACAAGGGATTGGCCGAAACGATACAAAGGAATATCGAACTTATCGGAATGCCTGAATGGACAGAAGCTGAAAATACCTTTGCAAAATCGCTGCAGAAAGAGATGGGGGCTAAAGAGGTTGGTTATGAAGTTAAAATAGATCCTCTGCGTCAACCTTCGGATTCTCAGACAGGAGGCGCCTCAACCGATGTTGGAGAAGTATCGCTGATAGCCCCGACAGCAACTTTGAATTTCCCCGGGATTGTTCCGGGAGTTATCGGGCATCATTGGTCAACAGTAACTTCTACTTATGGCAACGCTGCCTGGAAAGGACTTAATACAGGTGCAAAAATTATCGCAGCAACAGCGCTCGATCTGATGACAAAGCCAAAATTGCTGGTGGAGATCAGGGCCGAGTTTGCAGAGTATTCAGCGAATCATCCCTATAAATCTTTCCTGCCTGAAGGAGCCAGGCCTCCTCTCGATCTCAACAGGGAACTGATGGAAAAATACCGGAATGCGATGATGAACCAGACTTTAGAACAATAATATCAGTCTTCCCGGATCATTATTTCTTTTTCTTCTTTTTAAGCTCGTCTTTCTCAAGGTTCTCCATCACCTTGAATTTCACAATCTGGGAAATAAGGTTGAGAGGCAACGGTTTGTCGAGGGGAAACCTTACAGATCCCTTTGAAAACCCATATTCTGACAACTCTTTTTTGAAAGCCTCAATCCCCGATGATGTCGGGTAAAATCCTATATGGTTCTTCTGAGCTGCAAAATAGACAAGTATCCCCTTCTGGAAAAAAGCAGGCATCTGGTAGCTTATTTTCTCTTCAGCCTTTGGTGCAGCTTTTTTGACTGTATTTCTCAATTCGACAAGAATTCTCCTGATATCAGGAGGACAAACTGCTATATATTCGTCATGTATTAATGTTTACTGGATTTTTCATGGAGATATTTATTTGTTATAACAATTGTAAATAAATAAAGTTATCGAAGTTCATTATTTGTCTTGCGGTCAATCACCGGTCAATCCATTTTTTGAATTCCGCAACCTTATCGCGGCTTACGACGAAAAGATCGTTTTGCTCCCGGCCCTTTAAGGTGAGCTGCAGCCTGCTCGATGAATAGCTGTACATAAGTGAGATTGAATCAATATTGACGATACATTCCCGGTTTATCCTGAAGAATTTACGCGGATCAAGCATCTCCTGCAACTGGTCAAGGGAATAATCAATGCCATAATCCTTGCCATGATAATCGCTCAGAAAAACGCTTCGTTCTGTTATATGGAAATGACTTATCTCCCCGGCCGGCACTGATCTGAACTTATCACCAATCCTGATGAGAAACCTTGATTTGTACTGGTTCCTGAATTCATGAAGCAACTGCCTGAAATCTCTCCTGAACGGATCCTTGTCGGCGTTCAGTTTTTTAAACTTGGCCAATGCTGATCCAAGAGACTCCTCATCAACCGGTTTCAGAAGATAATCAATGCTGTTCACCTTGAAAGCCCTGAGGGTGTACTCATCATAAGCAGTTGTGAAAATTACGGGGATATCAACATCTATGGTATCGAAAATCTCAAAGCAGAGTCCGTCATCGAGCTGAATGTCCATAAGGATAAGGTCGGGCTGAGGACTCTCCTGGAGCCTGTTTATTGCTTCCCCGACAGTTTCAATAACATCCATTACAGCAATCGATTTATCTATCTTTTTTAAAAGCCTGATGATCTTATCCGCTGCAGGATGCTCATTTTCAATAACAAGGATATTCATTTTAACAAAGGTATTTTTGCAATAAAGAAATTATTGTTCTCTTCAATTATCAGAGCTTTTCCTGTAACAAGCCTGACACGTTCAGCCAGATTCTTAAGCCCTATCCCGGTCGATTTCAGCTGAGTGGCTTTCTTCTGTAAATTGTTCTTTACAACAATATACTGATCTTCGAAACAGACCGAGATCTTCAGGGGATTTTCCCTGGTAGCTGAATTATGCTTTATCGCATTCTCAAGCAGTATCTGCAGTGAAACGGGCAGGATCTGATAGTTGTCTGCACCGGAGTAATCGATACTCAACGATATTTTTTCTTCATCCCTCACACGGTGAAGATCAAAATACCTGTTTAACAGATCGAGCTCTGACTGGATCGGGACCTTATCTTTCTGACCATTTTCAAGTATATACCTGTAAACTGACGAGAGATTATTTATGAATTGTTCAGCTTTATCGGGGTGTGTCTGGATCAATGATGAAACTGTATTCAGGCTGTTGAAAAGGAAATGCGGATTCACCTGGCTCTTAAGTGTCTCGTTCTGAAAAACCAGGTTTTCCTCCCTGAGTTTCTGCTCCCTTTTCAGGGCATCCTGCCACTGTATAACAATAAATATAATTGCACCGAACGACAGTCCGCCGATGGTTGATTTAATCCAGGTGCTGAACTCATAATCAATGAAGTTGTCAAGTACCAACGACATATCACCGCCTTTTATTAATGTGGCTGCATATTCGAAAACCAGAATAATAACAAGTGCAGCAAAGAAGCAGATGATCACAAAAAGAAAAAACCTTGAAAGTACAATCCTTGTAAATTCCCGTCCGGTTAGATTAGGATTCAACTCTTTAAATATCAATCGGGCAACAAAGATGAATACCTCCAGCTGAATTAATCCGAGCAGACCGAAAGACAATATATTGGGAAAGGACATAGTATCCCTCTTATTAAGGGCAATGAACGTCACAACCACCAGTGTAATAAGCAAGTAAAGGATATGTGACAATGGTTTTCTCTGATCGAGGAAACTTTCAAGCGTTATTTTTCTCATATCTGACAAAGTTAAGAGTTCTAAAACAATTTAGTCAATTCTCTCCACCCACAGCTCCCTGATGGTTTTTATCAGGAATTTGTTATTCATACCCTTCACTTCAATTTCCTGGATTGTGCCACCATACATTTCAGCATATTCAATCTGTTTGCTTTTCAGCGAAATCCAGGTTGTTCCCCAGTATTGTTCTGTTCCACGGGTATTAATCTGTTCCATTGAAATTTTAAGCTTATTGTCAATAGCCCTGTATTCAATCACGGCACACATTTCGTTGTTCATCAATGATATGCCTGTCCAGCAAAGTTGTATTCCTGCATGCTCATAAGTCCCTATATCAGCCATGTTGAATTCCCCTGTGATCTCCGGAATTATATACTTCTGGTTCAGTTGCAGCGAATCAGAGTAGTCCCAGGCGAACATTTCTATTGTCATCATATCCCAGATCAGGTTTCGTGCAAAGTACATTTTCGCGACTGGCAGGAAAATTCTTAAATGTTTCCGCCTCCAGCATCTTGGATGACGGAACATATGTAATGTTTTCCATGTAATCCTGTTTTGTTCCTTCATTAAAAGGTTCTGTCCTGTTGCCTGATCCGGCAATGAAAACATTATTCCATGAAACCGTATTATTTTCAGAACCTCTGGCATAATCACCTCTCACCAGCGTTTTTGAGCTGAAATTGCCATACAGGTCCAGGTTTGTATATACAGCTGTCATCCTGTACTTCATCAGGATGCCGTCATTATCAGGCCTGCCTGATGGAAGCGTTGTCAGATATTTTCTTGTTACAGATTTCTGATTCTGGCTGTAACATACAACAGGTATTAATATTCCTGAACAAATTAAAATACCTGCAATTGCTGAAATTAATTTTTTCCCCATTTTTTCTGTTTTTATGGTTTGAGAATGAATCCGGTTCAAAGGAAAACCATAATTATACGCGATAAAAACAAAATGTGCAGAACCGTATAAACGGGTTGCTGAATGGTGAAAACGGGGTGTTGAACCGGAAACGAAAATTTTGTTTATATACGGAATTGTAGAGACAGGTCTGAGACCTGTCTCTACAATTTGACATATAATGTATCATACAAATTATCAACGCATTATTGTATACAATCATGGAATTTGGTTGGATTATTTTTAATATACAATCGGATACGGTTTAATTCATGTATGCCGAACGGATAATATGATCATGAAAACGTGGTTGCCAAATGCTGATTTTTGTTTTGATTTAATTCATTTATTCGTCGTGATGAAAATGATTTAAAAGCGCTGATGAATTCGGATAGGCCGTGTTTCAATTTGTTATCTGAACCGTTGCGGATAATGATGATTCCGTGAATATGATCCGGCATCACAATAAATTCATCCAGTGTAATATTAGGATAATGATTTGGCAGATCATACCAACAATCGGAAACGATTTGCCCAATATTTGACAATATCATTTGGGGATTGGTTGTGAATGTGTAGAGACAGGTCTCAGACCTGTCTCTACACATTCATCATTATTATAATTTTTAATTTCACCGAATAACCGAAATTTCATTCTTTGTACAAATCGTAATAAAATAATGCCCCATCCCTGGAATAATCATACCCCTTTAATCTGGCAGATTCAATCCGATACCTATACATGAATTTAATACCATTGAATCAAACATCAGCGAGATAATGCCAATTTACAAAATTCAATGGTATCGGGATATATATTATATAGAAGATTTATTCTTACTACATTCGAATTATTTGTGTACCTGCCAGTCCCGGAGATGTTAGGATGATTGTCACATTCCCGATTTGAATCAAGCGATTGCAGGTAAATCAGCAATTTCCCATGGTATGCATGCTGTTTGTTGTCCTTGTAATTTTCGGTATTTGAAGGATTTGAATCTTCCAGGCCAAGCAGACGGACCGGACCGTCAATCTCACAGGTAACTTCATTATCGGCTGAATAAACTGTATTGCCGGCTTCATCGCAGAGAGTCACGAAGATATAAGCAAGATCCATTTTATCAGCTTTTATTGATTTTTCATTGCATAGAGCAATTATTTTTGCAGGTGAACCTGTTGTTTTCAGCTCGTGATCCGCCACCGGCTTTCCACTGTTTCTTGCAACAGCTTTGAGTGTTCCCTTTTCAAACGGGACATCCCACGAAATTGTCCTGTTTTGAAAATCAGTCATTTTTTTTCTTCCCAGGTAGCGGTCGTTCAGGAAGAGTTCAACTTCCTCGCAGTTTGAAAAGACATTTACGCTTACCATTTTCCCCTCCTCCCAGTTCCACAGTGGTTCAACCCTTTTATGTGACCAGAGGTTATCGGGACCGCTCTTTGCCATCCTGTCGGATGTTCCGATAAATACCATGGGTTTGGCGCTCCAGATGCTCTGCCGGAAAAAGAATTCCGGTTTTTTATTGCCGGCCAGGTCAATAATACCAGCTGTATTTGAACGCACCGGATAGCGGCCTGCTTCACCAAGATACTCAAAGCCTGTCCACAGGAACTGCCCCATAACATAATCGTTATCAGCAACATAGTTCCACATGTCGAGTGTCATGCCATTTTCGCTCCCATAAAGGGGACGTTTGGGATATTTTTTATGATCGGCTTCATACCTTGATTCCTGGTAATTATATCCTGCAACGTCAAGTGCGTCAGCATATCCTGTTTCATTCGACATTAAGGCGGAGGCCAGCCCCGCCGTTACAGGCCTTGATTTGTCCAGGTTCTTAATGACAGTAACAAGCTCCCGGGCAACTTCCCCCAGCCTGTCTGCATGCGGTAACGTTTCGCTGAACTTTGCCCAGGTCTGGGGATTTGCCTCAGTATTAAGGATCGGATGGGTGTATGGATCGTTTGGATAATCAACCTCATTGCCGATGCTCCACATAATTATTGAAGGATGGTTCCTGTCGCGGAGGATCAGATCCCGGAGATCCCGTTTCCCCCATTCCCTGAAATATGCGGCATAGCCCTCTTTCCCGGGAGTGCCGACATTCCAGCCGGAAAGCCATTTTTTCTTGGGAAGCTCCCATTCATCAAAAGCTTCATCGATCACAAGAATTCCTTTGGAATCACACAGGTCCAGAAACTCTGATGAAAACGGATTATGGCTTGTACGGATAGCGTTGCATCCCATTTCCTTAAGAAGGTCCAGGCGGCGTGCGATCTCCTCTTCGGGTACTGCAGAACCCAGGGTGCCAGCATCATGATGCATGCAGATCCCCTTAAGCTTCAGGTTTCTGCCATTAAGGGAAAATCCTTTGTCGGGATCAAATTTCAGATCACGGAAACCGATCATTGTTATTGTATTATCCAACAATTCCCTGCCCCTGATTTCTGTAACCAGCGAATAAAGGTTGGGATCTTCAATATCCCATAATCTGGGATTAACAACATCAAAGAGCTGGTTAACTGTATTTTCTTCCTTTGAACCCAATGTGATTTTTTTTGTTGATTTCGCTACGGTTTCATTCCCATACTTCAACGTACTTATCACCTTTACATTTACATTGTGATTTGTTTCGTTTGTCACAGTGATGTCGGCAGAAAGCACTGCTTTTGAAGAAGTCAGTTCAGCAGTTTTGCAATAAATTCCCCATTGTTCAATATGGACCGGTTCTTTGCTGATGAGGAGAACATTCCTGTAGATGCCGGAACCTGTATACCACCTGGAATCGCCATATAGCGAATGATCAACTTTAACAGCAATAAGGTTTTCTCCCCCGAAATTTATGAAAGGAGTCAGGTCATACTGAAATGAGATATATCCGTTCGGACGCTTACCGAGATGATTTCCGTTGATCCAGACTTCACTGTTATTGTATATCCCTCCAAAATATATAAAAATCTTCCTCCCCGATTCATTTTCCGGAACAACAAAAGTCTTCCTGTACCACCCTGTCCCGCCAGGAAGATAAGCTGTACAGCTGTAATTGTTTTTACTGAAGGGGCCTTCAATGCTCCAGTCGTGCGGCAGATCAAGAAGGCGCCATTGAGAATCGTCCAGCTCTGTTTTCTGGCCATCCGGAACATCCCCCTTAAAAAATCTCCAGCCGGGATTAAAATTCTGAACCGATCTTCCTTCCGGCTGTCCCTTGACATCAATGCTTATAAAAAGCAGTAATCAGGAGGAAGATAATCTGATAATTGCATTTCATGATATTCATTGCAGAACTTGTTTTGTGGTCAGATTTGAAGCAATAAGTTAAAAACCATTATCTAAAAATACGGAATTTAATAAAATTGTCTCATCTTTAGATGTGATAAATAAATGATTGATGACCCAGAAGAGCCACTATGAACTTGTAAGCAAGTTAAAGCCGGGTAAAATCATTGTTCCAATTCTGATCGGGCTTTCAGTGGTTGCCTGGTTCATACTGAAAGAAATCGATACTGATGCCCTCAGCCAGCTGAATTTTACCTGGAGATCAGTCATCTGGCTTTTTATAGCATGGTGCTGTATGATCGGACGCGATCTGGGGTATATGATAAGGATAAGGATCCTTTCCGAAAATGATCTTAACTGGCGCCAGGCATTCAGGGTAATAATGCTGTGGGAATTCACCTCGGCAATTACTCCGTCAACTGTTGGAGGTACTGCAGTTGCAGTGGTCTTCGTTCATAAGGAAGGAATATCCGTAGGGCGCAGTACATCAATAGTCCTTGCCACATCATTTCTTGATGAGCTTTATTTCGTGATAATGTTCCCGGTCATTCTTCTGATCGTCGGAGGGGATATTCTTTTTACGACTTCTCTTCAGGGAACCGGCATTGCATTACTGAATAACCTTGTTTTTGTTGCTGTTGCAGGATATGTGATAATCCTTGCATGGGTTCTCCTTGTAGGTTACGGCCTTTTCATTGATCCTGTAAAGATCAAACAGATCCTCATCTGGTTTTTCAGACTTCCTTTTTTAAGACGATGGAGAGAGCCGGCCATTAAGGCAGGGGACGATATTGTCGAAAGTTCACACGAATTAAAAAGAAAGCCTTTTGTTTTCTGGATTAAGGCATTTACAGCTACTTTCCTGTCGTGGACATCACGTTACTGGGTCGTGAATGCAATTCTTGTTGCTTTTTTTGCCATAAACGAACATTTACTGATATTTGCCCGCCAGCTTGTCACCTGGATAATGATGATCATCAGCCCGACACCGGGCGGCAGTGGCTTTGCTGAGCTGATCCTTGGGCGATATATCTCCGATACTATTCCCGCAGATGCCGCTTCTGTAGGAAGCCTCGCACTTGCAATCGCAATAATCTGGAGGATTATCAGCTATTATCCCTACCTGATCATTGGTGCTTCAATAGTGCCGGGTTGGATTCAAAAACATTTTGTTAAACCGCTTAAAAAAAGCAGCAGGCATTAATCTATAAGCCCCTCTCTGTTATTTAATAAGATTTACTATTTGCACCATGGCGACCAGGACAAAGAGAGCCGCGAGCATTATTTCCGGCAACAGTTTTTTCTTTGTAAAAACAAAATAGTGGGTTAAAAAGTAGCTGACCGGAATAGCCGTCAGGTAATGTATTTCAGCGGACACTGATTTAAATATAACCGCAACAGCTGCAGCAATTAAAAAGGTCCAGAAAAGAAGTATAAAGGTTTTTCGTGATTTGATCTTTTTTGAATTGATCACTGATAACAGATGCACCACAGCAATAAGAATTATGAGCGCTGACAAAAGTAAAGCCACAAGCGTAATAGCCGGGATGTTGTAATTCATCTCTTTTGTAAAAAGATTATAAGTCACTGCCGACAGCAGGGAGTTCATGTCATTTCCTGCCAGGTAGAAAAAGCCTGAAAAAATAAATATTGGAGTTGCCAGACCTATAACCGAGATAATTATCTCCTTTATGCTTCCTGTCCGGAGAATTGCAAGACCAATTAAAAGCAGAAGGCCGAACCAGATTAAATTCGCATAGAAGAGACTGCCGATGCTGATCAGCATACCAGCATCGAAAAAAGGGAAAGCTGTACCCTGGATCTTATATGAATCCATTACTCTCCGTATTGCCAGAATCAGAAAAGCAGCTGCAGGAAGCAAAGGATTTAAAACCTGGTACTGAGGGAAAAACCCGGTGAGCAGTATATAAATAAATGCAGGCAGATATGTTCTTTCGCTGATAAAGAAGACACTGGTATTGAAATTTACCAGCAGGAAGGAAACCAGAAGCACAAGCAGAAAAGTAAAAATAACACTAAAAACAGGGTTGAAACCGGCAACAGTCAGTAACAGGCTGAAAAGAGGCATCGGTTTGACGTCAAAACTTAAATCAGAAGGAAGATGAGGGTGCAGAAAAGCTCCCATCCAGATCAATACAAGGACAAGTACGATCAGAAATATTACATCCGGACCTGTTTCTCTGAGTTTCCTAAGAAGCATAAATACTATAGATCAAATCCAATATCTTTCCTGAAATAAACATCCCTGAAAGATATTGATCCGGCATTCCTGTATGAACCTGCCAGAGCATCTTTCAGTGTTTTTCCCCATGAACTTACCGCAAGCACACGTCCCCCTGATGTAACCACCTTATCATCTGTGATCTTTGTCCCGGAATGAAATACAATGCAATCTTTTGCCATGTCGAGTCCTGAGATTTCGTATCCTTTCTGATAATGACCCGGGTAGCCTCCTGAAACAAGCATCACTGTTGCAATAAACTGTTCATCGATAACCAGATCTCTTTCATCAAGATCACCGTTTGCAACACCCTCAATCAGGTCGAACAGATCTGATTTTATCCTTGGGATTATTGCTTCTGATTCAGGGTCTCCAAGCCTGGCATTGTATTCAATAACAAATGGATCGCCCTTCACGCTAATCAGTCCGAAGAACATAAATCCCCTGTATTCAATCCCCTCCTCTTTTAATCCCTTTATTGTCGGGTCAATAATCCTGCCCTTTACTTTTTTCATGAATTGTTCATCAGCAAACGGGACTGGCGATATTGCACCCATCCCGCCTGTATTCAGACCTGAATCACCTTCTCCGACTCTTTTATAATCCTTTGCCTCAGGAAGGAGCTTGTATGATTTCCCGTCAGTAATAATAAATACTGATAATTCTGTTCCTTTCAGAAACTGTTCTATTACCACTTTTTGCCCTGCCGAGCCGAACTTGCCGCTGATTATTGCATTTACTTCTGCTTTTGCATCATTAATATTATCAAGAATGATCACACCTTTGCCGGCTGCCAGGCCATCGGCTTTAATAACATAGGGCGGCTCAAGAGTTTTTAAAAAGGCTTCTGCATCATTCAGGCTTGTCCTGTCAAAACTCCTGTACCTGGCCGTGGGGATCTTATACTTTGTCAGAAAGGCTTTTGCAAAATCCTTGCTTCCTTCAAGACGAGCAGCAGATTTCACCGGACCGATTACCGGAATATTTTTCAAAAAATCATCCTGCAGGAAAAAATCATGTATCCCTGCTACCAGGGGAGCTTCAGGACCAACAACCACCATTCCTATCCTTAATTCAGTTACGGCTTTCCTGATCCCGTCAAAATCTTCAGGATCAACCTTAAGGTTGGTACCCGTGGCACTTGTTCCGGCGTTGCCGGGAGCTATAAATATCCTGCTTATTCTTTTGCTTTGCGCCAGCTTCCATGCAAGTGAATGTTCCCTCCCTCCTGATCCAAGAATAAGAATATTCATATAACAATTTGTAAAGGTTATTCAAAAGTAGTATTTCATTCCGATAAATAAAATCAGGGATAACGCTTTAAAAATTGTGCCGGAAACCGGTAGCGCCGGTAGTCCCGGTATTCCCGTCATTGGAAGGCTTCCGGAAAATACCTGCAGGTGATGGAATTTACAAATTCATAACCCTCACTCTTTGCATATTTTATGAATTCACCGAGAAAAGTAAGAACCTTTGAAGAAGTTTTGTCGTGGAGGACAATTACAGAACCGGGCCTGATTTTGTTTTTCAGCACATTCAATGTATTTTCATTGCTCATTTGTTCATCAAAGTCAAAAGGCATCAGATCCCAGAAAATAATCCTGAACCGTTTGATCAGCTCATGGTACTGAGACGGACGGATTCTGCCATAAGGGGGCCGGAACAGATAAGGCGAGGTCAGCTTTGCAGCCTTTAAGACATTTTCAATATAATCAACAGTATTGGTCTTCCATCCGCTGAGGTGAATATACCCATGATTACCAATTACGTGTCCTTTTGAAATGATCAGGCTTACCAGGTGAGGATATTGTCCGGCTTTCTGTCCGAGACAGAAAAATATCGCCTTGACATTATGAGCTTCAAGAATATCAAGGATCCGCGGTGTGGATTCCGGATCGGGACCGTCATCAAAAGTCAGGCATAATTCTTTTTCCTTTGTATCTATCCGGAAGAGAGCCCCGGGGTAAAGCAGTCTCGAAAGGATAAATGGCCTGAAAAGCCGCATGATTTTTTATTTGTCTGAATACAATATGCTGTAATACCTGTTCACATCCGGTGATATTGTGCTTATCAGCTGATCCATCTTCAGGTTAATAGCCATATTATTTATATCCAGAAGTGACTGCATATTTATACCAATCGGATAATCCATTCCGAATTGCTTATCGCGATCCATGCCGATGGCATAGTCAAGATATTCTTTGGAATATTTTATGACATCGTTAATGATCTTATTTCCTTCCTCCTCTTTACCGGCCCTGATAAGTACTTCAGCAAGGCCAAGGACGAAGAAGTCGCTGGGGAGTTTTTCAGCAGGCACGATTTCGAGGCCTCTCTTGAGCAGCTTCAACAGCTTTCGTTGTATCTCCGGCAACCAGAAGCGCTTTCCCAAGATTTCCGAAAATCCGCCTGAAATTGCTCAGCATCCTCTTGTTGTTCTCATCCAGGTAAACTTCCGGATCGGCTGCATTGCCCCATTTGTATTTATTCATCATGTTGTCGTACATAACAACAGGATCGATCATTCCGAATTCTCCCTCCTCCGATTTGTCAGTCTTTATAGGTACAATCCTGTAGGTTATCCCTTCCTGAACAAAATACTTTTCGAGCCCCTTATACTGGTCCGAAGGAACGGTGGTCGAAATATATACCGGCCTCTCCCATTTATTTGTAGTGAGGAGATCCATTATTGCAAGGTCGCCTTTGAATGCCCTGTCTTCAGTGTATTCCCAGACCATGGGAGACACTATCCTGTCCCTGAAATATTCTTTAACTGTTCCGTTTGCCACAACTTTCGCCGTATCGACATCTATCAGATACTTGTCTGCAGGCAGAAAATTAAGAAAATCACCTCTGCCGCTGATGTCGATCATAAACTTCTTATCATCCTGCCCGACAAACTGTACAATCTGGGCCAGATCAACAGGTTTATCAACCCTGTTATCCACGAAAAGCTGGTCCCTGACTCCTTCAATGTATTTTTCCGGGGCCAGAGTGAGAGGCAGGGGATCAGACTCAAAGGCTTTCTGGCGCATCATATCAATGTACCAGCCAGCCTGTATGTAGCTGAGGTTGGCAACACGCACATCAGTTCTGACCTGTTCAACATCCTGAACATACCATACAGGAAATGAGTCATTGTCTCCATAGGTAAAAAGGACACTGTTAGGGGCACACGATAAAAGATAGTTCGCACCAATATCACGGGCCGTGTATCGTCCTGACCGGTTATGATCATCCCAGTTCTGAGAAGCCATAAGGACAGGAACAGCAAACAGAAGGCAGATGAACACAATTGCTGCTGATAATCGCTCCCTGATCAATTTCCTGAGATATTCATAAGCAAACATGAATCCCATTCCAATCCAGACTGCAAAAGCATAGAATGAGCCGGCATAGGCGTAGTCCCTTTCCCTTGGCTGATTTGGATGCTGGTTCAGGTAAAAGATTATTGCCACACCAGTCATAAAGAAAAAGGCAAAAACAAGCCAGAAACCGTTCCTGTCTTTCTTATATTGCCACAGTATTCCTGCAATTCCTAATAACAAAGGAAGAAAATAGTAGGTATTCCTGCCCTGATTATTCTTAAGATCTGCGGGTATTTTGTCGAGATCACCAAGCCTGGCCTCATCAATGAGCTTTATCCCGCTTATCCAGTTACCCTGTAGCGGATTACCGTTGCCCTGGTTATCATTCTGCCTTCCGGCAAAATTCCACATGAAATACCTGAGGTACATAAATCCTGTCTGATACCTGAAGAAATAACGCAGATTCTCGCCAAATGTGGGGCAGACGATGATTTCTTTTTCGGAGCCTGAGGTTACCGTATATCTCCTGCCTTTAATATTTCCCCAGTATTTGTAAGCCGGCTCATATTCAGGTTCAGAGTCGTACATCCTTGGGAAAATTGTCATGAATTCTTTTTTGTAAACATAATCAGGCCTGAAATAAGGTTTATATTTCCCATTGATCTTGTTATATCCCGCGACCACACTTTTCACATCAACAATTGGAGCACTGTAGTAGTTGCCATAAATTTTAGGAGCCCTGCCATACTGCTCCATATTTATATAATAAGAAAGAGAAAAGATATCCGAAGGATTATTCTGGTTCATTGGCGGGCGCGCTGATGATCTGATCATGATCATAGCGTAGGATGAATATCCTATCATTATTACAGTTATGGCTGTCATCACATAATTCAATATCACCCTCCTGCTTTTTATTGAGTATCTGATACCGAATACCAGAGCTGAAATCAGAAGGATCAGGAAAAAGAGAAGTCCGCTGTTAAAAGGCAGTCCGATGCCATTGACAAAAAGAAGTTCGAACCATCCGGCAACTTTCGGGACACCCGGTATCAGAACAAACACTATGAGCCACAACATTACAATAGCAAGGATTAGTGTTTTAAATACTCCCTTTGTTGTTATTTCATATTTCCGGAAATAGAATACAAAGACAAGAACAGGCAGAACAAGGAGATTAAGTCGGTGAATTCCAAGACCGAGTCCCATGATAAAGGCAATGAGGATTATCCATCTGCCTGAATAAGGTTTATCGGCTTCTTCCTCCCATTTAAGCATACCCCAGAAGACCAGTCCGGTAACGAGCGAAGAAAGGGCATAAAGCTCTCCTTCAACTGCCGAGAACCAGAAGGTGTCTGAAAAAGTATAAGCCAGGGCACCAATTATTCCACTGCCCAGAATTGCAGGAATATGTTTCGATTCTGTTTCATCAATGCCGGGATATGCTTTTCTTACCAGATGGGTAATTGTCCAGAAAAGAAACATTATGGCGAAGCCACTGCATAATGCTGACAGGGCATTCATCATTAAAGCAACCTTTGAAGTATCTCCTCCGGCGAATAGTGTAGCGATACGGCCTATCATAACGAAGAGCGGAGCTCCCGGAGGATGCCCGACCTGAAGCCCGAATGATGAAAGAATGAATTCTCCGCAATCCCAGAAGCTTACCGTCGGTTCAAGCGTCAGCATGTATACTGCTGTTGAAATAACAAAGAGTAACCATCCGGTGATTGTATTAAGACGGCGGAAATTGCCCCATATTGAATTCATACCTGATATAATTTGATGATCGACAAAACAAAGAACGTAAAAAAATATTATTTGCACACACCCTGATGTCTATTTAACTTCATTTTAACTTGAGACATATTTTGTTACTTTTGTCTGAAAGAGCTGACCTGATGAGATACTCCGGAGTATTAACGCTGATCCTTATTTTAAATCTTTATCCTGCCAGAAGTCAGGACAAGCCCGATTCAACTGCTTCAAAAGGTGTACTCTGCCTTAATCTCAGTAATATTAATTTTCTGAAGAACAACGAGTACTCAAATCCCATAACAGAAGGTTATACGCTGATCGGCTTTTTCTTACACCCTGAACTTGTGTACTATCCGGATAAGAAAATAAGTCTGCATCTTGGAACACATCTCCTCAGTTATTCGGGAACGAATAAATTCTCGTTCATCAAACCTCTCTTTTCCACTATCTGGCATTTTTCAGAAAATACCCGCTTTACGATTGGTTCACTGGCAGGCAGTGATGAGCACAGGATGTTTGATCCCCATTTTAACAAGGAAAGGGTCTATAATGCCTATTCGGAGGATGGGCTCCAGTTCAGAACTGCCAGCGATCATTTTTTCAGTGATACCTGGTTAAGCTGGGAAAATTATATTTTCAAAGGCGACGGGGAAAGGGAAATTTTCACTGCCGGCGAATCATTCAGGTATTCCACAAAGCCTATTGCCGGCATTTTCAGGATTGAGATTCCCATTCAGGTACAGTTTAAGCACTACGGTGGCCAGATAAGCAATTACCCTGAACAGGTTGAAACTTATCTGAATGTGGCTGCAGGTGTCAGAACAGGCATGGATATTGCTCAATCGCGGTATGGCAGTGCTGGCTTCGAATGTCTGGCTTTTACCGGAAATTCACTGACCGGCAATGCATTTTCAGGTATTAAGAACGGATATGCCGGATGGTATAAATTATTTTATTCTTTCAAAGAAGCAGGATTTGAAGCAGGCTTCTGGAGCTCACATGATTTCTATGCTCCGAACGGGAATTTTATATTCAGCTCGGTCTCGGATCATCACGATAATCTGGTCATCTCCGACAGAAAGCTTATTACATTCTCCGCTGATTTAATCCTTCCTTACAAAGACTTCCTGGAGTTTTATTTTGCTTTCGACGGATATTATGATACTGACCTGAAGCGGTTCGACAATGCCGTTACCCTTCATCTGAGGTTCGATAAGCTAATAAGGATAGTCCCGATTAAAAGCCCCTAAATCCCCTAAAGGGACTTAAAAGAAGTAAGAACATCAGAACAAAAGAATGTTGAATTCAGAATTCTTAATTCATTCGTTCTTCACTCTTACTTCAAACCCACCTTCTTCGACTTCGGCGTGAGTATTCGGGACTTCGGTGAAGCAAGGCAGGGGGTTGGGGGCTAAGCAGATAGTATCTCCAGGGTTTGTTTTTCCAAACCTCACCTGCGTAGTCAACGCCGATCCTCGGACCTGCCTTATAAACAGGTGTGATACCGGAATCTTCGATCCAGATCCTGTCTGAAGTAATCAGATCTTCCCCGTAGAACGATTTGTCAATTCCAAGTAATCTGGTGATCCGTCCGGGTCCGGTGCAGTTTTCAAGGCTTCTGATCAGAACAGCCTGAGGATTATTCTCGGCTCCTGTGACTATATTCAGCATCCAGTACATTCCGTAAACAAAATAAACGTACAGCCTTCCTCCCTCATGGTACATTATTTCTGTTCTCGGGGTCCGTCCCCTGCAGGCATGGCAGGCTTTGTCGTCTGAGCCGCGATAAGCTTCGGTTTCTGAAATATAATACCTCCTTAAATTGCCATTTATCGATTTGATTGCCAGCATCTTCGACAACAGCCCGGGAGCGACATCAAGTACATCGCGGGTAAAAAATTCCCGCTCCAGCCTTCTGAGGTCAGGTACCGTTTTAATATGGGGTTTTACCGTCATACTGATCCCATTCCCTGAAGACTTCCTTAGCTTCAGTATCTTTTATTTGTTCAAATGTTATCCGGCGCTTTGAAGGATCGAGCGAAATCTCATGATAGATCATTTCGTCATCAAATCCGGCTATGGCCGCATCTCTCCGGTCTGATGCATAAACAACTCTTTTTATACCCGACCAGTAAATAGCTCCAAGGCACATCGGGCATGGTTCGCACGAAGTATAGAGGATACAACCGTCCAGATCGTGTGTCCTTAAAAAACCTGCAGCTTCCCTTATTGCCAGAATCTCGGCATGCGCTGTCGGATCAGAGTTAAGGATTACCTTGTTGTTCGATTCAGCAATAATTCTGCCATCTTTCGAGATCACAGCCCCGAAAGGGCCGCAACCTTTTTTTATCCCGTAATTTGCAATTTCAATTGCTTTCCTGAGAAATTTCTTATCGTCATACATAGGTCACATAAACATATATATTTTCTGCTAAATATTGCTGCAGGCAAAAATAATCCTGGTTTTTATTGACATTTATAAATTCCGGTCAATATTCTTTTTTTTTAGGAAATATATTGTATTTTTGCAGTCCCAAAATAATGGGTTTTTATTTTAAATTCAAGTATTTCAATTATAAAAAAGAAGTAAAAGTGAACACCTTAAGCTATAAAACAATTTCAGCAAATAAGGAGACGGTGAATAAGGAGTGGGTGATCGTTGATGCTGAAGGAGCCGCCCTGGGGCGTCTCGCGACGCTGGTGGCCGCGACCTTAAGAGGAAAGCAAAAAACAAACTTTACTCCGCATGTCGATTGTGGCGATAATGTTGTTATAATCAATGCTGAAAAAGTTACCTTATCAGGGAAAAAATGGTCCGATAAAGAGTATGTCAGGCATACAGGTTATCCGGGAGGTCAGAGGTTTACTACAGCTGAAGAGATGCTGAAGAAGAATCCCATATCGCTGATAGAAAATGCTGTCAGGGGGATGCTTCCTAAAAACCGTCTTGGAAGAGCTATCTTCAAAAATATGCATGTTTATGCAGGAGCTTCACATCCTCATGAAGCTCAGAAACCCAAGAAATTAGAACTTTAATACACAAGGAATATATATGGAGCCAGTTAATGCCATAGGAAGAAGAAAAGCAGCCGTTGCCAGAGTATTGTTAAGTGATGGCAAGGGGAAAATAACCGTGAACGACAGGGATTATAAAGAGTATTTTGGTGCTGAGACATTGCAGTACGTTGTTACCCAGCCGCTTGTAGTGCTAAATGCCGTTGATAAATATGATATTAATGTAAATCTCGACGGCGGCGGAGTAAAAGGGCAGGCCGAAGCTCTCAGGCTTGGGATCACCAGGGCTCTTATACAGGTTGATGCGGAGAATAAATCGGTGCTGAAGGCAAACGGATTTGTTACACGCGATCCCCGCGAGGTTGAAAGGAAAAAACCGGGACAGCCCAAGGCACGTAAGAGATTCCAGTTCAGCAAACGTTAAATATTAATATCATAGATGCAGGTTTAGTATCTAAATTACAGAGACTTCCGCAGCTGGCGGGACTACTTTGCAATTGATTGAACAGAATGTAAACTTAAAAAACACAAAAAATGCCAAGAACAAATTTCCAGGAATTACTTGATGCCGGTGTGCATTTCGGACACCTCAAAAGAAAATGGAATCCCGCAATGGCTCCTTACATCTTCATGGAGCGGAACGGAATTCATATAATCGATCTTGAAAAAACTGTTGTCAAACTCGATGAAGCAGCCTCAGCAGTGAAGCATATTGCAAAGTCGGGGAAGAAGATCCTCTTTGTTGCAACAAAAAAACAGGCAAAGGAGATTGTTGCCGAAAAGGTCAAACTGGTAAATATGCCTTATGTTACAGAGCGCTGGCCGGGTGGTATGCTTACAAATTTCCCGACTATCCGCAAGGCTGTAAAAAAGATGGGGTCGATCGATAAGATGGCAACCGACGGCACATTTACCAACCTGTCAAAACGCGAAAGACTGCAGGTTACAAGGCAAAGGGCAAAACTTGAAAAGACACTCGGCAGTATTGTGGACCTTACCCGTCTCCCATCTGCCCTGTTCGTTGTTGACGTCTGTAAGGAACATATCGCTGTAAGAGAGGCAAAAAGACTTGGTATTCCTGTTTTTGCAATGGTTGATACTAATTCCGACCCTTCCGATATAGAATTTCCGATACCGGCTAATGATGATGCATCAAAATCAATCTCCCTGATCATTGGCATACTGTGCCAGGCTATTGAGGAAGGCCTTGATGAGAGGAAGCTTGAAAAAGATAAGGAGCCTTCACAAAAGGACAAGAAATTTATCAGGAAGGAACTCGAGATCAAAGATCTTCCCGATTCGGTGATAGAAGCAATAGTTGAAGAGGAAGAGGAGGTTGAAGTAGAAGAAGAGCCTGCAACCGAAGAGACTGAAGAGGAAGAAGAGACTACCGCCGAAGTTGATGAAAATGAAGAAGAATAGAGAATTGACAGAATAAAGAAAAATAAACAAATTACAATGGCTAATATAAGTTCTGCAGATGTTGCCAGGCTGAGGAAAGTAACCCTGGCCGGAATGATGGACTGCAAAAAAGCCCTGGAAGAATCGAACGGCGATTTTGAAAAGGCTATTGAAATAATCAGGAAAAAAGGACAGGCTGTTGCCAATAAAAGGGCCGACAGGGAAGCTACAGAGGGTGTTGTTCTTTCAAAGGTCACTGCAGATGCCAGGCTCGGAGCTATGATTGTTCTTAACAGCGAGACAGATTTCGTTGCAAAAAATGCCGAATTCATTTCTCTCGCAACCAAAATACTCGATCTTGCCCTTTTGAAAAATCCTGCAAATCTTGATGAGCTCAAGGCTCTGCCTGTTGATAATACGAAAGTCGCAGAAAAAGTGACTGAATTTGTCGGAATAATCGGCGAAAAACTCGACCTCTCATATTATGAAAAGGTTGAAGCACCTTATGTACAGGCATATATTCACCCCGGTAACCGGCTGGCCACACTTGTCGGATTTTCAAAAACCGGACTCAATGTCCAGGTTTATAAGGATGTTGCCATGCAGGTTGCTGCCATGAATCCTGTTGCTGTCGATAAGGATGATGTCCCTGAGAAAATAGTTGCACAGGAAATAGAGATCGGAAAAGAACAGGCAAAGCGTGAAGGCAAACCTGAGAATATGCTCGAAAAGATAGCACAGGGGAAACTTGGGAAATTTTACAAGGAGAGTACTCTGCTGAACCAGGAGTTTATCAAGGATAATAAAATGAACATAAGGCAATATCTTCAATCTGCCGATAAGGAAATTACTGTGACCGCTTTCAAACGATACACCCTGAATCTTTAAAACAGAGTTCATATTTCAATAATAAAGTGGCGCTTCAGGGCGCCATTTTTTTTATTAATTTAGTCAATCCTTTTAATTCCTGAAAATTGAGGTCTTTTGTAATTAATGAACACAACCAGTTTTACCATGAAGTACTCCAGGATTTTACTTAAGCTTAGCGGTGAATCGCTATCGGGCGACGGGAACAACGGTATCAGCAATCTGGTCCTTGAAGAATATGCCCGTCAGGTCGCTGATGTCGCAACAGGAGGATGCGAAGTCGCTATTGTAACCGGGGGCGGGAATATTTTCCGCGGTCTCAGCGGAACCGAATCAGGCTTCGACCGTGTAAAAGGCGACCAGATGGGAATGCTGGCAACAGTGATAAACAGTCTGGCTCTCGAGGGCGCACTTAAGAAGCTGGGGGTAAAAGTAAAGGTGTTCACATCAATAAGAATGGAACCGGTTGGAGAGCTGTATAACAGGGATAAAGTGACAGATGCATTGAAAGAAGGTATTGTTTGTATACTTTCAGGCGGTACCGGAAATCCGTTTTTTACAACCGATACTGCCGCTGCACTCAGAGCTGTGGAAATCGGGGCCGACGTGCTGCTGAAGGGAACCAGGGTGGATGGAGTCTATACTGCAGATCCTGAAAAAGATCCTGATGCCAGGAAATTTGATAATATCTCTTTCGAGGAGGTAATCGACAGGAGGCTTAAAGTAATGGACTCAACAGCTTTCACTATGTGCCGCGAGAATAATCTGCCAATTGTGGTATTCGATATGAACAAACCCGGCAACCTGATGAAAGTTGTAAAAGGATTTGAAACAGGAACACTTATTTGTAGCTGAAACAGCTTTGGTTTTCAGTCTATTTTATTATTTTTGTTATCCTCCAACATTATGAATTTCTATCAGTAGTATGACCGGAAATAATAAGTAAGAAAATCAAACCTAAGCCCTGACATATGAACGAAGAAGTTGAACTCGTTATCGAAGAAACCAAAGACAGGATGCAAAAAGCCCTTGAACATCTTGAACATGAACTTGCCAGGCTTCGTGCCGGAAGAGCCACCCCTGTTCTCCTCGATGGTATTACTATTGATTACTATGGAGTTAACTCTCCTTTAGCGCAGGTTTCCAATATTAATACTCCCGATCCCAAGACAATTCTTATTCAACCCTGGGAGAAGAACATTCTGGGTACAATCGAAAAAGCAATCATGGCTGCCAATATCGGACTTACTCCAATTAATAACGGTGAAGTCATACGAATCAACATTCCGCCCCTTACTGAAGAGAGAAGGCATCAGCTTGTCAAACAGGTGAGAAATGAGGGTGAAACCGCTAAGATAAGCCTCCGGAACGCCCGTAAATGGGCCAATGATGAACTCAAGAGGATGCTGAAAGACGGACTCCCTGAAGATGTTGAAAAGGATACGGTCGAGACCATACAGGAGATGACACACAACTACTCGGCAAAGGTCGATAAAGTAATGGCAATGAAGGAGAAGGATGTTATGACCGTCTGATCCGCCGAATCCTGAAATCAGCACTCCTTAATTTATCAGAATCTGACACCTCTAAGTCCTGAAGTGCAATTCATGCAGATATTAATCTTATTTCGCCCGGACAGGATCATCTTCCGGAATTCGTAGTACCGCGGACTGTTCCATATTGACCTGAAGGATTCCCTGTTCAGATCTCCCATGACAAAATCTGCATTCTTATCAAAACAGCATGGAAGCACCTTACCGTCCCAGGTGATTACCGGATTATAACAAAGCCTCAAACATCTGTCCGGCAATGAACTTTTAATAATCTACTTTCCATTGATCTTTTCATATCGTCTGTACATTTCCTGTCTGAAGGCATCCATTTTTCGGCTCCTGAATATTGATTATCTGCATCGTTTTCAGTCTCAAGTACAGCTTTTATCTCCCTGGCAAACCGGTATGCTTCGGTATCTGAGATTCATTTTATTTATTCACAGGATATTGTAATTCGAGTTTCAGAGAGGAATTACATTTATCAATGGCAGCCCTGATGTTTCTTATCCCGGCAATTACTTCTTGCGAAATCTCCATTTGTCTGTATACCGAGTAGATCTTCTGTCTCATCCCGTCAAGTGATACAATAAGCTTTGTTAATCCGGATCTGAGCCAGTTTTTCAGAATTTTCTACAGTCAGGAAATGACCATTCGTGGAAACGATTGTTTTTATGTTCCTTGTCAGTACTCCGGAAACGAAAAAAATTGAGGGTGCATCATTGGCTCACCCTGAAAATAAAGACTAATGTAGATAGAGGTAAGGGCTGAGTTCCGAGATCACCTTTTTATACAGTTCTATATCCATGAATCCTCGTTCTCTTGTCATCAGGCCGGAACCTGATGTACATTCAGGACAACGGAGATTGCAGTGATTTGTCAGCTCAGCATTCACTGAGACCGGCATTCCTGAAATAAATGGTTTAGCGGTCAATGAGCTCACCAGGAATGAATATCCTGACTTTATTGCATTAGCCGGCCTGACAAATCTCCTTCTCATGTGTTTTTCTGAAATAGAGCGGAAAGTTAGAAAAATATTTTGCCGGTAGCATAGGGTAATGACCGCACTTATCAGGTCATAAGGCTGAAATGGAAATAATAAGTATTAATTAAAGGATTCAAATAAATGTTAACTAAATGATTTTATGCCATGAAAACAGTCAGAAAATTATCGCTTGTTGCACTGCTTTTATTGTCAGCTTTTACAGCTCAGACTATTTACGCAGTTTCTGCTCCTGAAAGGAAAAAGAATGACCAGCAAACCCTGCTTACATTCAGGGGGAAGGTGGTCGATGCTGAGACGGGCAATCCTCTCGTATTCGCTTCAGTTGCAGTTAAGGAAACCAATGTTGCCACCATTACAAACATTGATGGTGAGTTCATAATCAAAATTGCCGAAACCCAGACATCCAGAAACCTTGAGGTGACTTATCTCGGGTACAAGAACAAGGTTGTTCCTCTTACGGATCTCAGGGTGGAAGGTTATAAGAATGTGATATCAATGACTTCAGCTCCAATCCCGATCAGAGAGATTATTGTCAAACCTGTCGATCCCGAGGTAATAGTCAGGAATGCCATCGGCCGGATAGGCAGAAACTATATTGATGAACCTAATCTGATGACGGCATTTTACAGGGAGACAATCCGCAAGAACAGGACCTATGTCTCTATCGGCGAGGCTGTCGTTGAGATTTTCAAAGCTCCTTATAATAATGATCTCCGTTATGACGGTGCCAGAATCTATAAGGGAAGAAAAGGATCAGATGTTGAAAAAATGGATACTGTCCTCTTCAAACTGCAGGGTGGTCCCGTAAGTGTCATGCAGCTTGATCTGGTTAAAAACACCGAATCGGTGCTGACAATGGATGCCATGAAATACTATGACTATTCCCTGTCGACTGTTATTGAAATAGATGACCGGCCGCATTATGTAATAACCTTCAAGCAGAAACCATCGGTAGATATGCCATTATTCCTGGGAAATCTTTACATCGAAACCAGCACTTATGCAATAACCGAAGCCGAATTTGGATTCAATATGGAAGACAAAGATGCTGTATCATCGATCTTTATAAAGAAGAAACCGCTTGGAATGCAGGTGACTCCCGAAGTTGCTACCTACAGGGTCAAATATCGTGAACAGGATGGAAAGTGGTATTTCGCCTATTCAAGAGCCGAGGTCAGGTTCAAGGTGAACTGGAAGAGGAGAGTTTTCAATACTTTCTATACGACAATGTCAGAAATGGCAATTACTGACCGGACAAACGAAGAAGTTATTAAATTTGCCGGAAAAGAGAAACTCAGGTACAACGATGTTTTTACTGACCAGGTTGAAGCTTTTGCCGATCCTGAATTCTGGGGAGACTATAACGTTATCGAACCCGACCAGAGTATTGAATCGGCGATACGCCGCCTGAGCAGAAAACTTAAGTTCAGCGACAGGAAAGAAGAGTAATACAGGATATTAATACATGCTCAGGGATTCTGAAATAATAAGGAGGATCAGGCAAGGTGATACAGGACAGTTCGAGTCGCTTTTCAGATCCTCCTATGTTTCCCTGGTGAGATATGCAAAAACACTGATCAGAGATCATGATACAGCTGAAGAGATTGTTCAGGATCTGTTTTTCAGACTCTGGAAAGATAAAGAGAGATTGCACATTGAAAGTTCTTTGAACGGATACCTTTTCAGGGCAGTACATAACCGCTGCCTGCATTATATCGGACATAACAGGGTTGTCGAAAAGTATGCCCGGGAAATGGCGGTAATGGAGCCTGAAAGAAATGATAGTCCAACCGACATATTGCATTACAGGGAGCTTCAGGCCAAAATAGCAAACGTACTTGAAAGGCTCCCGGAGAAGTGCGGAAAGATATTTTGTATGAGCAGGTTTGAAGGCTTGAAATACTCAGAGATCGCCGAAAGGTTATCAGTTTCCATAAAAACAGTCGAAGCAAATATGGGAAGGGCACTTAAAGAATTCAGAAAAGCACTGGCAGAATATTGAAAGAGAATAATGAAAGAAATGAATAACATAGAAAAATATACTGACAAGGAGTGGGAAGATCTTTCATCCCTTCTTTCAGAGGAACAGAATGATAATAAAGATCTGCTCAGCCGGTTTATGGCTGAAGACAGCCATGATACAATTAAATACTGGAAAGAGCTAAAAGAGATGAACAGCGAGAAAGAAATAGATGTCGATAAAGCCTGGAACAGTCTGTATTCCAGGTTAACAGAGAACGGATTAATAGCAGAAGCACCCGTGGTCAGGCGCAGTTTCATAAGAACCGTATATTTCAGGATCGCAGCATTGGTACTTCTCCTGCTGGGCATCGGATCAGTGCTGGTCTATCTGAATGATAAAGGGATCCTTAGCCGGAAGACCATAGTGGCAACAACTGAAAATCAGAAGAATCTTCAGGTTATTCTGCCCGATGGAAGCAATGTAATCCTTAACCGGAATACAAGGCTGACCTACAGGGAAAACTTCGGCAGGAGCGGAAGAAATGTGGCTCTTTCAGGAGAAGCATTTTTTGAAATCACTTCAGATAAGGAAAATCCTTTTATAATTGATGCAGGAAAAGCCAGGGTAAAAGTCCTTGGGACCTCATTCAATGTAAACACGAATAATGCTGATTCTGCTGTGGAGGTATTCGTAAAAACCGGTACAGTACTGGTTTCAGATAATGAAGGTACGAGGAGCCTGACACTTGATCCGGGATATATCGGTACAATGAATTCCGGATCATCAGATAAATTTTTAAATAATGATCCGAACTATATGGCCTGGAACAATGGTGTGCTTATATATGATGGGCAAACCCTCGACGTGGTTATCAGGGATCTTAAGAAGGTCTATAATGATGGATATTATCGCCGACGATCCGGGAATCCTGGAAAACACCTGGACAACCAATGGTCCGGTAGATAATGAACCCCAGGAAACAATTATTCGTTTAATTTGTACTAGCTTTAACCTCAGTTATACAAAAGATGGTAATGTTTACCATCTTGCAGAAAAGTAACTCAGAAGCTGAAAAATGTTGGCTGACAATGGCAATCTGCTCAGATATATATCAGCCGTTGCATTGTTGATATTTCTGATCCCTCCGCGGGATATAAAATGCCAGGAGGGCATCCTTGATTCCGCATTTACATTCAGGGCCGGAACAATAAAGACAGGCAATGCCCTCAATCTTATTACCAGGCAGACTGGTTATCATTTCACTTACGACAGCCGCCTTATCGACGCTGAAAGAAAGACCGATATGAATTTCAGGGACACGAGGCTGGAAACCATCCTTGACAGCATTCTTAAAGGTGACTCCCTTGTTTACTCGGTGATAGATGAATTCATAATAATATCGAGGGAAATACCTCCTCCACCGACTCCTGTCAGTGACACAACTGACATAAAGCCGCTGAAGAACATAACCGGCGTCATTCTCGACGGCGAATCGTCCGAACCTTTGCCTTATGCAACCATTGGGCTCAGACATGAAGGAAGGGGGACAGTCTCTAACAGTAACGGGGAATTCGGCTTAAAGATCTTACCTGAGAATTACAGCGACACCATTGTAGTATCTTACCTGGGATATTTCGCCAGGGAAATACCTGTGCAGCAATCGCTTGGGAATAATTTTATGATTGCAATGAGAAGGGAGTTTATCTCTATACCCGAGATCATCATTAAAAATCAGATCCCTCAGGAAATAATTTATAAAACTCTCGCTAAAATACCCCGCAATTACGGGAATACACCTGCCGGAATGACCGCTTTTTATCGCGAAGGAGTTATGAGGAAGAACGAGCTTCAGACATATACCGAAGCAATCATACAGATCTATAAGAGCGCCTATTCAGGAACGCTTCTGAACGATCAGATAAAGGTAACCAGGAGCAGGAAAATTGAAAATATCAATGTCAGCGATTCTATTACAGTCAGGCTCAAAGCGGGGCTCAGCACATGCCTTATGCTTGACGTAATTAAAAACGAATTCGACTTTATTTCAAGGGAAAATATCGTGGAATATAGCTACAGGCTGACTGATATTGTCTCATTTGACGAGGAATCAGCATATGAAATTGAGTTCGGGCCGAGAGCAGGATTTGAAATACCCATGTTCAGCGGGTCTGTATTTATAAATACCACAGATTTTGCCGTTCTTAAGGCTGATTTTGAAATAAATCCCGGATATCTTCAAAAAATGAAAGGATCATTTATTTCAAGCCCGTCAAGGGATTTTATAACATGGCCGGTATCAGTGAAATATTCTGTCAGTTTCCGTAAAATCGATGACAGGTACTTCATCAGCCATGTCAGAGGAGATCTTGAATTTGAATCAAAGCAAAAGAGAAGGCTTTTCAATACCCGCTTCAATGTTTTTCTTGAGATGGCGATCACCAGTATAAGGATTGACGATGTGACCAGATTTGAAAGAGAGGAGCTTGCTCCCATCCATTCCGTTTTCTCAAGAACAATCACAGACTATGATCCTGTCTTCTGGCAAAATCAGGATTTTCTCAAACCTGAAGAAAATCTGCTGCAGGCTCTTAAGAACATGAAAGTAAAGCTTCAGGAATTCACGGAATAACCAGGAAAGAATGGATTTTCCTTGTTCTTAAATCAAATTCTAATACTTATTTATCAGATCGTACAGTTCCGTCAGGTCGGGAGTAAGAATTATTTCGGTCCTTCTGTTTTTTTGACGTGATTCTGGTGTATCGTTTGCCTCAACAGGCAGGTATTCACCTCTTCCGGCTGCTGTAAGCCTTCCCTGCCTGATCTTCGAGCCTTCAAGAAGGACTCTTACGACAGTTGTAGCTCTTTTTACGCTGAGGTCCCAGTTATCCCTGATCTGACCTGTGCCGGGATAATAAGGTACATTATCCGTATGACCTTCTATTGTGACCTGAATATCCGGATTCTTCTCCAGGACAACCGCCAGCTTTCTTAAAGCATTCCTTCCGTTGGCATCTATCTCCCAGCTTGCAGTTTTAAAAAGGAGCTTTTCGTCAAGCGAAACATATACTTTACCGTCTTTATTAGTGACTGTGAGACCATTGTTTTCAAATCCCAGAAGAGCTTCAGATACTTTATTCTTCAGATCCTGAACAATCCTTTTCTGTGCATCCAGTATCTTTTCAAGTTCAGCAAGAGTTGCATTTTTCTTTTCGAGCTCAAGCGTAAGTTCGTCGAGCGATACCTTTTTAATATCCATTGACTGTTCAAGCTGGCGCATGATATCCTCTTTCTGCTTCAGGTTTTCCTGTGCAGCCTGGAGTTCAGAAAGCAGCTTTTTTGTTTCGCTGACATTTCCCCGAATCAGGTCTTCCTGTGCATTCTGCAGATCATTATATCTTTCGGTGATGACATTTAATTCCTCCCTGGCTTTGTTCCGTTCAATTTCAGCAAGTGAAAGAGCCTGCCTGATTTTCCCCATTTCATTTTCGAGATCCCCAATCTTCATTTCAATCTCACGGTTTTGCATGGACAAGGCTAAATTTTCAGTTTTGAAGTTGTCGCGGTCCATCATGTTCTGCCTGCTTGTGTACTGGAGTTCCCTGAATTTCTTACCGGGAACACACGTTATGGCTGAGATTGCCAACAGCACAGCAATGAGAGTAACTGTAAATGGTTTATTCATGATCAGGAGAAGGCTTTAGTATATTGTTACTGCACAAAAATAAGAAAATCCACGGGAAGCCTCAGCAAACATCAGGGAATAATAATTGCTATATTTGCACAACTCTTTTTACAATTATATATTTAGTAATGAACCAGGAGGAGAATCTTCTGTTCAATATTTCCACTCCTGAGGATCTCAGGAAATTAAAGCCGTCAGATCTGGTAAAAGTAAGTGCAGAGCTGAGACAGTTCATTATTGATATGGTCAGCAAAAATCCCGGACATCTCGGAGCTAGTCTTGGAGTTGTTGAACTTACTGTAGCTCTTCATTATGTTTTTAATACCCCTTATGATAAAATAATCTGGGATGTGGGTCATCAGGCTTACGGTCACAAGATCCTGACAGGCAGAAGAGAGAAGTTCTCCACAAACAGGAAATACAAGGGGATCAGCGGTTTTCCCAAAATGACTGAAAGCGAATACGATGCTTTCGGTACAGGCCACTCATCAACATCTATCTCTGCCGCTCTCGGGATGGCTGTTGCCTCCAAACGCAAAGGTGAGAGCAGGCATGTCGTTGCAGTCATCGGTGATGGTGCCATGACGGCAGGACAGGCATTCGAAGGACTTAACAACGCCGGCATCGCCAAATCCGATATTCTCGTAATACTCAACGATAATAACATTGCTATCGATCCCAATGTCGGAGCCCTGAAGGAATATCTTATTGATATTACAACCAGCGGGACCTATAACCGTTTCAGGAACAGGGTCTGGAATTTTCTGGGCAGGTTCGGGAAAAAGGGGGCAAGTGCACGAACTCTCGCCGGCCAGTTACAGGCTGGCTTTAAAAGCACAATACTCGGCAGGAGCAACCTGTTTGAAGGTATGAATTTCAGGTATTTCGGTCCGATCGACGGGCATGATATCCTGCACCTTACCAGCGTCCTCCAGGACCTTAAAAGGATACCTGGTCCAAAACTGCTGCATTGTCTGACAGTCAAGGGCAGAGGATTTAAGCAGGCAGAAGAGAATCAGACAGCCTTTCATGCACCCGGTAAATTTGACAGGAATACCGGCTTAATTATAAAGCCGTCCGGGGCGGAAGGTAATTGCTACATATCAGGAAGTATTCGGGGAAACCATCCTTGAACTGGCACGCAACAATGATAAGATAGCAGGCATTACCCCTGCAATGACAACAGGTTGTTCATTATGCATTATGATGAAAGAGATTCCTGACAGGGTTTTCGACGTTGGAATCGCGGAACAGCATGCCGTAACTTTCTCAGCCGGACTTGCCACACAGGGGATGATCCCTTACTGCAATATTTATTCATCATTCATACAGAGAGCTTACGACCAGGTAATACACGATGTCGCCCTTCAGAACCTGCATGTTGTGTTTTGTATAGACCGGGGTGGCCTTGTCGGTACTGATGGCGCTACACATCATGGGTTTTTCGATCTGGCTTTTATGCGGTCAATTCCGAATGTGATAGTCACAGCTCCGATGGACAGCCTGGAATTAAGAAATTTCTTATATACAGCCCAGCTCGGCAAGATACGGGGGCCATTTTCAATCCGATATGCAAAAGGTTGTGGCATGGTCAATGACTGGCACAGGCCCTTCACTGAAATTGAAATCGGGAAAGCCAGGCTTTTAAGTGAAGGAAAAGATGTCGCCGTGCTGAGCATTGGTCATCCTGGAAATTTTGTAACAGAGGCTGTCTTAAAATTAGCAGGTGAAGGTATCTCTGTCACCCACTATGATATGAGGTTCCTTGCTCCGCTCGATTCGGAGGCACTTCATTCTGTTTTTAAGAAATTCCGAAGGATCATTACTGTTGAGGATGGGGTGCTGAGGGGTGGGCTGGGCAGCGCGGTCATAGAATTCATGTGCGATAACGGATATAATGCCGAGATCAGGCGCCTGGGCATACCCGATTATTTTGTCGAGCATGGCACGCAGGAAGAGCTGATACGGGAGTGCGGATTTGATATGGAAAGCATTGCCAGAGCAGTTCGTGAGATTGTTAATAGCCCAAAGACAAAAGATAAAAAACAAAAGTCGAAGTGAAACGAAGATCCTGACCGGAGTGTCAGGGTAAAAAGATAAAAATTTTTCCTATTTTCGCAACCTGCATAACCGCATAACCGCATAACCGCATAACTGAAAAAAAAGCCCGGATGGCGGAATTGGTAGACGCGCTGGTCTCAAACACCAGTGGCAGCAATGCTGTGTGGGTTCAATTCCCACTCCGGGTACAAATTTCTGATTCCTGATTTTTAGTAATTACGCTGTACCGCCATGCCTTAACCTCCTGGGCCAGACATGGCAGCTATTTATCCTTTAATCACTTCAGGTCAGCTACAAGATCTTTGCCGACAAGCTTAAATTTCGCAGGTTCTTCCGGTGTAATAAGGTAAACAGATGTTCCCGGCTGCAGTCCCTGTTTTATTATAATATTCTTTTCGTTCATTTCGCCAAGTACAACAACCTGTCTGGTTTTATTCTTCTTATAAACAAAAGTAATACCATCCGTACCTGTATGCACACACTCAGTCGGAATATAAACGACGTCCTCGTAAGCGTTTATAATTATCTTGTTATAGGTTGTCATGGCAGGTCTTAATTCGGGATTAACACCATCGACCTTGATAAGAACCTCGAACATTTTCGCATCAGAATTCCCCAGTTGTTCACCGATATTGGCAATATTGAATACGGCACCTGTCCATGATTTTCCGGGCATAGCGTCAATAGTCATAATGACTTTCTGACCATTTTTAATTTTGTTCACTTCAATTTCGCTGACAAATGTTTTCGAGATCATTGATGAAAGATCGGGAAGAGTTGCAATAATGCGGTCAAAAGGATTCACCTGCGATCCGGCTTTTCTTTTTGTTCCGTTAAACTCCTCTTTATAGATCACCATTCCCGGGGATGGAGCCTTTATTGTAAACTGGGCCAGGAAATCCTGCAGGCTATTTGCCAGCTCGGTTCCTTCGCGAAGGAGCCGTTGCTTGTTCCTGATATCTGTAAGGGCTTTTGCCCTTCTTAGTGAATATGCCTTTTTTCTCTGTTCCAATGCCCGTATCTGCTTATTCAGGTTTATCTCAGCCTGGCGGATAGTGGCTGGTGGTTCGTACTTTGACTGTGCAAGTGTGATCTCAGCTTCCTCAACTGCAATTACCTGATTCTTGATGGCATCCCTGAGGTTAGTAAGTGTTACCGCGGTGTCAAGAATTGCCATCTCGAGATTTGCCTGCAAAGTGTTCAGGTTTTCAAGTGCAGTCTTCAGTGTATTGTCATAATCGGTTCTGTCGAGCTGGGCAATATAATCACCTTCCTTGACCATAGTGCCTTCAGGAACAATATCGGAAATCTCAAAGCTCTGTATCCGCATGTGTCCGCCACCCATTCCGGGACCTCCTCCGCGACCCTGTCCCTGACTGCTTTGCATGATGTCAGGTCCCTTGACATCCACTGATCTCTCAGCTTCGAGTTCTCCTGAATTACTGACGGTGATTTCAAACTGGCCCTTTTGGGCTTCAGCATAAATAGTGTCAGTATCCTTCTTTGATATTAATTTGTTAAAGACAAACATTGCAATGATTATCAAACCTGCAACAATGCCAGTAATAATAAGTGTCCTTTTCATTTTTAAACGACTGGTTTTAATTCAATTCATCCATTAGACAAATCAGAGGTCCGTTTTATTTCCATTATGCAAAGATTATCATAATATTAAAGCAAAGATTAAAAACAGATTTCCAATATCATAAAAGTTCTATGCAAGTTTTTCAAAACCGATCCCGATTTTTTTCAGGGCATATCCTGTTTCTTTCATATAATCACCATATACGGTTATCCAGTGGAATCCCGGCATTTTTTCAGCGACTTTTTTGCTGTCACAATCGTAGCTGATATCTATCTGCGAACGGCAGATGTCCATAAAGGGATTATCAACAATTTTTCCTGATAACCCTGCATACCGCTTAAAAGCGAAATCGGGCATTACATTGGTAACAGTTTGTCCCAGGAGCATTTCAACTTTTGGTGCTGCACCGTAATCCGATTCAAAATGAGTAAGGATCCTTGCCGGTGCAAGGTTTTTACCATCCATTCTCCGTGGGGCTGTGCAATGAGCCAGTGTTATTATCTTATCATGCGGGTAGGTGGGATCATTTAAAAATGAAGGCTTGCCTGAAATATTGGCAAGCAATATACCGGCAGGGACCACAATAAAATCCGATTCACAGTAAGCCAGGTAACCAGCATCGTTAAGCAGGCTTAATGTAAGGCAGGCCGATGTTTCAGCCAGAGGCATAATGGTTCCCATACAGTTATTAATGGTAACTGCCCTGCAACTGAATTTTTCCATTAATCTTACAAGTATATCCTCAAGTACAAAACAATTCTCAACGTATTTTTTGTCAGTTTCAAGTTTAATACCAGCATCCTTCAGATATTCTCTGAGCTCTGGCCTTTGAACGTGAGATTACAGATTTATCTGCTCTTGCTTCTGTAATCAGCCTTCCCAGCTCGTCATAAGAAATATCCTGTATATCAAGTTTATATTTGTCGACAACGGTTTTGATTGTTGTTTCAAGAGGCTGGGACCAGGCCCCGGGCCCTCCTATTGCCAGAATTCTTGAATTTCTGGTGTTTTTCAGTCCGCACAGTGACCTTAAGCGCCAGAGAAGCTCCTCACTGCTATCGACAACAACATCATCCTCGTCAATCCCTGTTACTTTCAGAGAATCGGTATGCTGCCTCAGATAGCGCGGACTGATTATTTCATACCACAGATAGACCGGCCCTGATTTGTAACGGCAGAAGAAAATTATATCTTTTCCTGTCTTGGCAAGAAAGTCGAACATATTGCTCCCCCCTCCTGCAGGATATATGAGGAACATATCCGGGGAATTCAGATCCTCTATTTTACCAAGCTCTTCCACTGAGCGGACAGCTGACACCGGAAGAAAACTTACCGGGAAATCAGCCCTGGAACTTAATGCCCCGAGCTCTTTCCGGATCCTGGCAATCTCTTCCATTGCATCATTTTCAGTTTGAATGCCTCCCCAGTTCCTCCAGCTGGTCTGTTCCCTCCGTCGTGGTATCTCATAGGTAAATACCGGCTTGACCACAAGAGGCTGACGCTGCGGAATATTTCTTCCTCCTGTCTGTGTCATGATCAATTCAGTCCATGAGATCCCCGAAAGTGCAACTGTACCCAGTGCACCGGTTCCTGTCAGCCTGATGAACTTCCGCCTTGTCATTTCATCAGATTCTATTGACTGGTTCCCGCCGCAGCAATGACAGTGCTGCTGATGGACATTCTCTGTATAGTCATTATCTGTTCTGCTCATAGTATTATTTTAAAATATCCGAATAAAAAATTATTGGTTCAATTTTTCAATAAAATTACTAAAGTCCTTCATTAAGAGAAAATTAAAATGCCCTAATCTTCATTGTTTTGGATTGGACCGGAAAATTATTATATTAGGTGTAAATTAATTTATATTTCATTAGCTTCAAAAATGAAATCACTATTATCATTATTCCTGGTTGCATGTCTGACAATTTATCCTTCGTTTGGGAAAAAAATTTCACCAGCCGATAAAAAAGCCACGAAGGAGACAATCAGTTTATACAGGTCGTTATATGAACTTCAGAACAAAGGAATCATGTACGGCCACCAGGATGACCTGATGTACGGAAGCACCTGGTGGTATGTAAAGGATCGTTCCGACACAAAAGATTTTACAGGAGATTACCCGGCTGTTGCAGGCTTTGAGCTTGGTCACCTTGAACTTGGCCATGAACGGAGTCTCGACTCTGTCAGCTTCGCCCAGATAGCGGAGCAAATCAAGATTCATTATAAACGCGGCGGAGTTATAACAATAAGCTGGCATGCGGATAATCCTTTAACAATGCAGGATCCGGCAAGTAAGACGCGCCGTCAGGGTGGCACAGCCTGGGATGTCAGCTCGAAAGAGGTTGTTGCATCCATCCTCCCGGGTGGAAAAAATCATGAGATGTTCAACGCCTGGCTGGAACGCCTGGCAACATTCTTCACCGGACTTAAAGATGACGATGGTACTCCGATCCCGTTTATCTTCAGACCGTACCATGAACATTCAGGTTCATTCTTCTGGTGGGGAACAGATATCTGCACCGATCAGCAATATTCTGACCTGTGGCGCTATACAGTCCGGTATTTACGTGATATAAAGAAAATACATAACATACTTTATGCTTACAATACCGACAGGGTAACCAGCCTTGAACAATATATGAGAGGCTACCCGGGCGACGACGTTATCGATATGCTTTCGCTCGATATGTATGACCGGGGTGAAAAATTCGGCGGGGAGCTCGACAATGCCCTGGGATTTGTAACACAGGAAGCCATTAAAAGAAACAAACTGACAGCGTTGAGCGAAACCGGCGGAAGGAGGGGCATGAGCAACTGGTGGTCGTCGGTTCTCCTGCCTGTCGTAAGCAAATATCCTGTTGGATATGTTCTGACATGGAGGCATGCATTCAGGCCAAGGTTTGCCATGGGTGGTAATCCAAACCAGCCTTTCCCCGATGATTTCATGAATTTCTATAAGTCCCCCGGGACATTGTTTTTAAATGAGATCCGGGAAGTAAATATTTATAATCGTAAATAATTGATCTTTAATTCAAAATAATAACATACAAAATGAAAAACGAAACCCGTCGCGGATTTATTAAAAAGTCAGCTGTTGTATCGGCCGGACTTTCTTTCGGAGCTCCTGCCTATTTAAAAGGTTTTGTTCAGAACAAACCAAGTGATATGATCAACGTGGCCGTAGCGGGTATTCATGACCGCGGAGGATTATACGGAGGTTCAGGGCATACGGCGAATTTCACGAAAATAAAGAATTCAAGAGTGGTTGCGATCTGCGATGCTGATGAGAATCTTTTCCCCAAGGCAATTACTGACATTGAGACGCTGGGCGGTGAAAAGCCAAAGACAGTTGTCGATTTTCGTGAACTGCTTGATAATAAAGATATTGATGTCATATCCATTGCAACACCCGATTACTGGCACGCACTTATGACGATCCGGGCATGCCAGGCAGGGAAGGATGTCTATTGTGAAAAACCGCTGTCGTATAATGTTGTTGAAGGCAGAAAAATGGTACAGGCGGCAAGGAAATACAACAGGATTGTTCAGACCGGAACGCAGCACCGGGCCAACAGGTTATCGCAGAAGGGCATTCAATTACTGATGGATGGAGTGATAGGAGATATTTACATGGGGCGCGGTACCGTTTACCGCCATCGTCCGAGCATAGGAAGAGTTGCTGACTCCCCGGTTCCGGCAGGAGTCAACTGGGATCTTTTCCGCGGGCCGGCACCGATGATCCCGTTCAACCAGAACCATTTCCATTATAACTGGCACTGGTATTGGGATACTGCTACAGGTGAGTTTGGGAATAACGGTGTTCATGCAATGGACAGGATAAGGATGGCAATGAAAATAAACACACATCCAAAAAAGATAAGCTGCTGCGGAGGATTTTACGGATGGGATTCGGATCAGGAGGTACCGAATTTGCAGGTGGCAACATTTGAATACGACAGCGGGAAGATACTGGAGCTCGAAGTAAGAAGTCTTTTTACACCTGAGGAAGAAGGACTGGTTTTCTTCGGAACTCAGGGATATGCTGTGCTTGGAAACAGTTTCAAGACTTTCATGGGTCCTAAAAAAGAGGCCGGACTAAATCTGACTGCAAAAGACCTGGAACCTGATACAGTGCGTGATGAGTATGCAACAGCAAGGATTGATTACCATTTTGTGAATTTCCTCGATTGCGTAAGGAGCCGGAAAAAAGAGGATTTACTTGCAGAAGTTAATGAAGGACATCTGTCGACGGCTATGATGCATCTTGGGAATATTGCATACAGAACAGGAAGGAAGCTGACATTTGATGGAAAGACAGAGAGGTTTGTAAATGATGATGAGGCAAACAGCTATCTCACAAGGAAGGAATACAGGAAGCCATATATGTTACCGGAAGAGGTGTAGATTTATGAAACCCCTCCGGGATTTTGAAATATATTTCAATCCATTTCGCTAGTATTGATGAAATCCCTCCGGGATTTATTTATCCATTTATCCTAACCGCGGAGCGGTTACATCAATATAGCATTAGTATGCACGTCATAACCACTTGTCCATCAATGAACCGCGGAGCGGTTCACACGAAACGTCCTCATCAGTTACCTGCTTTCACATCAATATAGATATATTTTGCGTGAGGATATTTGGCGGCTATGCCTGACTTTATCAGCTCAGTGGCAGTTTCGATGGTGTGTCCGGAACAAAAATCTTCGACATCAACTGAGATAAGCAGGATAAAATCATTATTCCCGATATACATCGAGCGTATACTGTTAATATGCTTTACGACTGTATATTTATTGACTATTGCCCTGATGTCGTTCCTGACTTCACGCGGGATGCTCTCTCCTACCATGAGCTTTCTTAATTCGTTGGCCAGAAGGTACGACATGATTATCAGAAGTGCAGCCAACAAGAAATGTTCCCACAACATCAAAGAATGGATTGACAAGGGAGAGAAGGGTCGAAATAAAAACGATTGTCAATCCCGCCAGCGCTGAGAAATCCTCAACCAGGATTACGAACAGGTTTGTATCGGTTGAATCCTTTAACGGTTTGATAAATCCCTTTGGCGATGCCTTCCTGAATTCCCTGAAAGCAACTGAAAACGATTTGTATTCAAGGATCAATGCTGCAACCAGAACAATAAAAATATACAGATAGCTGCCGATCGGCTCGGGATGCATAAGCTTGTGTACGGCTTCATAAATTGAAAAACATCCTCCGAGGAAGAACAGAAGGACAGCCACAAGGAATCCCCAGAAATATTCTTCTTTCCCATAACCGAATGAATGGATCTCTGTAGCACCTTTAACCGACCGTTTTCTTCCGATAAGCAAAAAAACCTGGTTCGTTGTATCTGCAAGTGAATGGATCGATTCGGCAAGCATCGCCGAACTGCCGGAGATCACCGATACTATATATTTTATTGCTGCAATTGACAAATTTGCACCCAGGGCAAACAGTACCGCCCGCAATGAGTTACTTTCGTTTTTCATAAGAATGTAATTACAATGTAATTACGTATTATAATTCCTTTACCATCCAGATATTACAGCCGAAGTGGCCTGAATTCCCCAGAGCATGAGGGATATGTCTGAATCCGGATTTTAAATACATTGAGACTGCTTTTTTAAGTTCAGGGAGCGATTCGAGGTAGAGCTGCCTGTATCCCAGCTGCCGTGCCGATTCAAAACATTTCTCCATCAGCATCCTGCCGATACCTTTTCCTCTCCAGGCTGATAAAAGGTAAAGCTTGACAAGTTCTGCACATCCTTCAGGCAAACCAGGCGTAGGGTATATTCCGCACCCCCCTGCAAGTTTCCCGTTTGCTACGGCTATCCAGTACACTGATCCTGGTGTTTTAAATAATTCAAACAGGTTGTCGGTGGTCGGATCATAATAAACAGTTCCCGGAAGGTCAATTTTAAATTCCCTGAAGACACTCCTGATCAGGTCAGCCAACTCTTTATTGTCTTTTTCTTCAATATTCCGGTATGTAATTCCGTTTATATCCATAATAAAGCCTGTTTTGAATTCAATTTTACTAATGTACAAATAAATGTCTCTTATCAGAAAACTGGTTTATTTAAACTTAGCCTCTTCAGCAGACAATATGATATCATACGTCAGAGCCTGCATAAAATCCGGCCTTTTGCTTCTCTTTTTATCGTCATTACCGGTTGTTGACTCATCTGCCCGCGATTATTATGTAACCGGAAAGGTAACTGATCCCGGCGGAGTAATGATTCCGGATGCAAAAATCTCTATGATTGCAGGAACCACCGAATATGCAATCAAAACAAGGCCGGATGGCACTTATTCACTCAGGATTTCCAATATTTATGACAACATTTCAGGCCTGATTGAGGTGGGTATGCCTTATCCCAATCCTTTCTCTTATTCCGTAAACATTCCATTTATCATTAACAGTCAGGGGGATATTCGTTTTTCAATCTACAACATTTCCGGACACAAGGTGATGGAAGCTTTTTTCGATTCCATTTACGCCGGCAGTTATCATATTGTCTGGGACGGTTGCAACCAGAACGGTGCCCCGCAACGCAACGGTTTCTATTTCTATGCCATCACTTTCAAAGGGAAGACCGTTTCGGGAAAACTCGTAAAAGCTTCAGGATTTTCCTTCTATTCAGCAGGAACTGCAATCGAGCCTGATATGATGCCCCCTGTAACGATGCCTTTCACAGGGCAGATCAGGTTCCCGGTTATTACATCCGTCACCAGCGATAATTACTATCCTGTCCGGTTGACAGATATAACTATCGGAAAGGACACTGTTATCAATTTTGAACTTACGATGAAACAGGAGGTGCCTTTCAAAACATCCGGCAATCATATTGCGATGCATACAGGTTCGGAGTACAGATCCCTTGTACTGAAAGGGATCAATCTGGGATCTTCGCCTCCCGGTTATTTCCCAGGTGAAATTGCATATGCCATTTCTCCCTCTGAATATGAAAAATGGATTGAAGGAATGGCAGAGGCTGGTTTCAACAGTATAAGGATCTACACTCTTCATCCGCCTGTATTTTATGAAAAACTGGCCAACTATAATCAACGGCATCCTGATAATCCCCTTCTTCTGTTCCAGGGTATATGGCTTGAAGAAGTTGAAGATTATACTGATCCCTCATCCTACGATCTGCTGAACCGGACAACTTCGTTTTCGGGTGAGATACGTGAGGTGATCGATTGCATTAACGGGAACGGGGATATTGCTTACAGGTACGGGAAATCGTATGGCAGGTATATTACTGATGTTTCAAGATGGACTGCAGGGTATATTATCGGAAGGGAGATCAGTCCTCAGGAGGTTGACACCACCGATACCCGTCATCCCTCTACAACCTCATATACAGGGACTTATCTCAGTATAAGCGATGCTAAAGCAACTGAGGTATTTGCTACACAGATGCTCGAACTGACTATAAATTATGAAGCAATGAACTACTCGGTAAGGCGTCCCGTAAGCTTATCGAGCTGGCCGACTCTTGATCCGCTGAATCATCCCACGGAAATATTTACTGATGAAGACAAAGCCGCCTATGACCTGGCAAAAATAATCCTGAAAATCGGGGAACCGGGAATTTTTGCATCCTATCATGCATATCCCTACTATCCCAATTTTATCAGCGAGGAGCCATCATACCTTACCTACAGCGACAGTTACGGCCCCAACAGCTATCTTGGTTATTTGAACGCTTTAAAAGCCCATTATTCCTCTATGCCTCTTGTCATCGCCGAATTTGGTGTCCCTTCCAGCTGGGGAAGTGCCCACCAGGCGTACAGCGATATGCATCACGGCGGATACTCTGAACAACAGCAGGGCGAGAAGAATATGAGACTTATGCATAACATAGTTAATTCAGGATGTGCAGGGGGGTTCATGTTCTCCTGGATGGACGAATGGTTTAAGCCCACCTGGATAGTATCTTATCTTGAAGCATTTGGCATGATCTCAGGGGGAATTACAATTCCAACCAGACAGTTATGGCATAATCTTACATCGCCTGAGCAAAACTTCGGTCTGATTACTTTCGACCAGACAGGCACACTTCCGTTCATCGATTATCAGACCGACAGAACTGAAGGTCCGTTGGAAAAGATCAGCGCCACCAACGACAACAGCTATTTTTACCTCGAGGTAGAGACCGGAAGGACATTATCCTCCGGGGATACCGTTATGATCGCCTTTGACACATATCTGGCAAGCTTCGGGGAATCGAAGCTTCCCAACAATAAAAACCTCGGGAACAGGTCAGAATTTTTGCTTAAAATGGTTTTGTCGGACGACACCGCTTTATATCAGGTCACGGAGGCATATGATATGAACGGATTGACACCCAGGTTTGATCTCACAAATCATGCAGTTCAGAAGTTTTACAGTACTGTTTCCAATGGTGCTCCATGGAAATTGATGCAATGGATAAACGACGGATTCACAATGAAAAAACAGGATATCGGCAGGTTCCCGGTTGAAAATGCTTCTGACTTTAGTTTTGGCCAGCGCACAGCTGCCGCATGGAGCGGCAGTAAGATAAAAGTGCGTATACCATGGACATTGCTTTATTTCCGCGATCCGACCCAGATGAAGGTTATCGACGGTGCAGAATCATACGACGGAGGATATAATTACGAGATAATGGTTTCAAATTCCGACGGAATAGCAGTGTCGGTATATTTCGATGGAGTGGTAACCTCATCACTAAGCAGGTATACATGGCCATTATGGCTGGTAGTTCCTTCAACTGAGGCGAGGGAGAAAAAATCACTGGAAGTAGTCAGGACAGGATTATCTTTAATTCCCGGTTTTACTGATTGAGATCCGGTTCGTTCACAAAAACTTTTTTCCTGGCTTTCTTTTTCTTATCAAAGCCCGACCGCTCTGCGCTACCCCACCCTTTCTTACCCCTCAGGGCTTCAAGATTTCCCCTGATGGCAAAATATGTATGAACGGGATAAAAGAAAGGTTCGAACAGTGCAACCCCGATAAGCTTTAACACATCACTCTTCTTTCTGTACTTGTGAAAAGTTATTTCTTCAAAAAGGATAGCCCATGTAGAGAGGCATACTGCAAAAGAATAGACAAAAAGGAAAAGAAGAAGATAGAATGGCCAGTTGAGCGCATCTCTTATAATGAGGTAAATTGTATATATAAATCCTGAAAATGCAATAAGCGGAGCCATCCATTCAAAGAAGAACCAGTACGGGTATCCCAGGAGGCCCAGACGTCCATAGTTACTGTTAAAGAACATCTTACGGTGGGTGCGAAGCGACTCAATAAGTCCACGGGTCCAGCGTGTCCTCTGTTTTCGCATTGACTTGAGGTCGGAAGGTACTTCAGTCCAGCAAAGCGGATCAGGTATGTATGTCACCTCATATTTCTGATCATGTTCAGCCATATAGCGCCGCATCCTGAGTACAAGCTCCATGTCTTCCCCCACGGTCTTAATACTGTATCCGCCTGCCTTGATAACCGTTTCACGGTCGAAGATACCCATCGCTCCCGAAATAAGCATTAATCCGTCGAGCTGGCTCCATGCCATTCGTCCCAAAAGGAATGCCCTGGTATATTCAAGAACCTGAAGACGCGGCAAAATTTTGGCAGGGATTCTTATCTCCCTGATATGACCACGTTCAATATCGCATGAGTTCACTATCCTGATAACCCCGCCAGTGCCTATTACCTTCTTATCCTTCTCCTCCAGGAATGGTTTGACCAGCTTAAGTATCGAGTCGGCTTCAATTATTGAGTCAGCATCAATTGATACATAAAGGTCGCTGTGACAGATATTGATCCCTGCATTCAGGGAATCAGCTTTTCCTCCGTTGTTCTTGTCAATAATTGTTAACCGGTTGTATGACGGATTTTTTGATCTGTAGACCCCTCTTATCCTTTCACACGGGATCCTGTAGTCGAAATAATAATTGACCCTTATCAGATCATAGGCATCCTTCATCAGATCGAAAGTATTGTCGGTTGATCCGTCATTTACAATAATAACCTCGAAGTTATTATAGTACAGGGAAAGCAAGGTGCGGATATTGTCAATAATGGTCTTGCTTTCATTAAATGCAGGCGCAATTATTGATATCTTCGGGCTCAGCGGCGACAGCACCAGGGAATTGTAGTTTATATAACTGTTCTTCCTCAGGTATTTGCGTAAAGCAATTGCCGAGAAAATGCCAAGCAAAAGATATGATCCGAAGAGGATCAGGGTGAGATAAAAGATAATATGTGCAAAAAGATATCCCATTGTCTTTAGAATATTCTGCGGTCAAGTACATGCCGCACGATAATATTGTAGTTTTTATATTCCGATTTCATAAGCTTTACCAGGGTTTTTACACCTTCCTCACCGTTGTTTTCGATAGCCTTTGTTGCTTCAATCTGCAGTTGAACATCATCCTCCTTGTCGAGAACCAGTTTCAGAAATCCCATAAGTGAAGGATCGGGCATTTTTGCCATAGATCTGATGATCTCAAGGCAGGTGTTATAATCCTGGCTTTTATACATTCTCTTCATTACCTCGAGGGTTGACCGCATTTCGAGATCTCCTGCAACCTGAACAGCAAGCCATCTTACTTTTGGTGAAGGATGTTCAAGAGTATCCCTTAAATCATCTTCAGCATCCTTCTGCTTGAACTCCCGTATCATTCTCAATGCGAACATAACAACAGTGGGATTGGAAGACTTAAGGAATTTTTTAAACTCAGGGACAGGAAGATCATGCTGAATGATAAGCTCGTGAAGGGTTATCTGCTCCCACAGGGAGAAAGGCCGTTTAAGCTGGAAAAGAAAGCTGAAGGGATCGTTATCAGTCAGCCTTACAAGAGCAATCTGGGCTTCCATCCTGAGGATCTCGTTCTTTGAGTTCAAAGCTTCATAAATAACATCGTTTGCCTCTTTTATATTCATAAAGGCAAGCTCACGGAATCCCTTGATTTTCTTATGCCAGCGGAAGTTATTTGCACGTTTGATTGAGTCTCTGTCAAGTCCCAGATAAAGATACAGGCCGCTCAGTTTTTCCTCGGCATCTCCCTTCAGGTTGACGCTCACATCGATCATCTGATCAATAAGAGCCTGCCTCCTGTAGGTATCGGAGGCTATCGCACGGAACCTGTCCGGACTGCTTCCGGTAAATAAATAGTCAATGATCATCCCCTGGTACGTTTCGGCCAGGTATTGCTTCAGATCCTCCTGCTTCTCCATCCTTGTCCTGTTCAGCAGAATTACAAAAAGCAGAATGATCATCGTCGTAATGGAAATAATTATGGTAATTATCAGCGCATTGACAAGAGCAAATGATTTGCCGAAATAGTTTATCCGTTTCAGCCATGGACTGTTAATATCAAAAAGTAATATTTTGTGTGGCTGGCTCTCTATCTGTGTGACAACAGGTGCTGATTCAGCAACAGGCGTGACAGCAGATAATGTATCAGCGGCTGTTTCCGTAATGAGGCTTGTATCAGCAGATGATGTGATATCAATGATTGTATCTTGTGACTGAACTGGAGCACTGATTATTGAATCAGCCGGATTGTTATCGTCCTCAGGCTCCAGGATAGTTCTGATCCTGGCCTTATTCAGCCTGGTGATGCGGATCTTGAAGAAACCGTCCTCCTCGACCATCATAACATCATTACCCAGAACGTCCGGAAGCCTTTGAAAACATCCTTTCAGCATTTGTCTTCAGCCTGAATGCCGCGATCTGAATAGGATAGATGTCCCTGGAAAGACTTATAAGATTATCCAGTCTCGAAACATTCATCTCTGATGTTATAAGGGCAATGCCATCGGTTATATAGATCGGTGAAGGATGGTTGGCAGAATATGGTGGCTTAGCTACCGGCCCCGCCTCTGCAGCAGCGAAGATAAGAAGTGATAATATTGTCAGGATCCTGTATTTCATCACTTCATTTTAATTGCATAAATTAAGTTTATACCTCCTTCAAATCTGTTTCTCATGGCTGATCCTCCTGATTCATCATATTCTTCCCGGGAATATCCCGCTCCCAGCCGTACAGAAAATCTGCCCTTCACATTAAAATTATAAGCCAGCCTGACGCTGTTGGCGCTGAGCCGGTTAATATCTTCCCGGACATCGAATGGTTCATCGGGAGCTGTTCCTGTCCCTAATGTAAGCTGCAAATAGTTGAAGTCATTGAAGTAACGCCTTATATTCAGATAGAATGATATCCTTGGTCCGTCATCCTTAAAATAAACATATGTTTTTCCTGAGAACCAGAATTTCCCCTGATATTTTTCAACGGATGCAAGAGCAATAAAAATATTCCTGTCAAAATAATAATAATTAAGGCCTGCCGATACTGCCCATCCTGCCGGTAAAACCTGCCAGAATTCAAATGCTGCCCTGTGCGTCGGGAAATAAGAACCGGGGCTGTATGCATATGCAAGGTAAGCATAATTCTGATCAGAAAATCGCGGATATGCATCTGCTTCAAACTGCAGTTCTGTTGCATAAAGGTCAGTTAATTCATCAGTAATCAGGTTCCCGACATTAACGCTTGCCGATGCCGGACCCCATGCAAACCTGTGACCTGTTCCTACACTAAAAACCTGCCAGAACCGTGTATATGGTTCGGTGAAATAGTCAAATGAATAACCTGTCCGCAGGTCTGATGCGACAGCCGTATTTTCTTTTGACCATAGTGAAATATCACGCCTTGCAGCCAGTGCATCAGCATTATCGGGGTCAGTTTTCAGAAGTGTGTCAATTACAGCTGCAGCCTGCTTATAATCTTTCTGCCAGGCAAGAATGCGGCCAAGCAGAATCCGGGCATCGCCGTATGACGGAAAGGTATTCACCAGTTTACGGGCAGCTGCAGCAGCGTTGGCATAATCACCATCAAAAGCCATGGTTCTGATCCTTGAAAATTCAGCCTCAGGATCAATCCCTTCCTGAGAAAGAAGCTGTGAAACATTTAACAGCCCGGGGACAAAAAATCCAACAAATAATAATATTATAAGTTTGTGCATGAGCTATTTGTTGAGGATCGATTTGATCTTTGTTACAAGGTCGCCCGGATTAAAAGGCTTTACAATATAGTCGCTGATTCCTAATTCGCCGGCCTGCCGTTGCATCTGATGATCGCTGAAAGCAGTAAGTATTATCACAGGTGTATCTTTCCCCTGGTCAGAACGGACAAATTTAACCAGTTCAAGTCCGCTGCGATATGGCAGATGAATATCAACAACCAGAAGGTCATAATCATACATCTGAAGCAGGTCAATTGCTACATTTCCATCCTCGGCCAAATCCGCTTCAAATCCCTCTCTTTCAAGGATTACTGATAGTGTCTTCATTGCCATCGGATTATCTTCGCAAATCAATATTCTCATTTCTCGCGTTCCAGAAGTTGAAAATCTAAATCAGGACCATATCGTTTAATCTGACAACAGGTATTGAAGACAAAAATGTATATTTTTATCAGTGCTTCCAAAGAAAACGAATACTTTTTGATTACATAACTGATTAGTTGGACAAAAAGTATATTAATGAAGACTAATAATTGTCCATCCCAGTCCGGACCTCATAAGTTCCTGATTCTTTAGGAACTCATAATCAATTTATAAACCGACAAATGGCGTGATATCTACAAGGAAAACCAGTAGCTTATTTTGATCAGGAAAATGTTGTTCGGATATTCATCCCCGAGATACCTGTACGAATCGCCAATTGAAGCGTCGGAGAAGCTGTTGCTCCCTGTCCGTTCGCTTGACCAGACAAAGTAGATGAAAGATCCCAGCCTGTACTCCCATTTTGCAACAAGATTTGAGCGGAACTGGTGAAAGTTGAAATCGGGATTGCCGACTGTTATCATCGTTGGTAATACATCGTCATAATCGGTCAGATAATAGTTGTTGTTATTAAATACGGGATTCTCGTAGATATCGAACCGGTCCCCGTAATTCTTTGCCACAGGATCTGCAACCCGCTTGAGCTCTGAGTAGCTGCCCGTCGAAATGAATGGACTGCCGTAGTATTGAACTGAAAACTCGGGGGTCAGGTTAAGATCGGCTCTGAAGACAAGTCCGAACGTTTTCTGATCAATTGTCCCCAGTACATATCTCTTTCCGTCAAGCCATGTATCCCTTGTAGCAACATACTGGAGCTCATCACGGTTTTTTTCATAAGCTGCCGTTACAGCTATTTTCAGCATACTGAACGGACGGACCGATATTGCTGGCCGGATTGACCATTGTGTTGCAGAATTATTTCCGGCTTTACTGTATTGAGAAGAAAGTGAGGCTATGAATTTTTTTGATGCGTCAGTTCTCAGGGTTCCTGAAAACTCAGTGGCGGCCGGCATACGTATATCATAACCACCTCTCAATAACCTTGTGTCAATATCCTTTGAATGATAGGCTGCTTCGGCCCTGAAACTCCATTGGTTTTTAAACTCGGTTGAGAATGATAATTCTCCATCGGAACCCAGCGATGTCCCCTTAAAATTCCATGAGTTGCGTTGTTCAAATCCGACCGTGAGAGTTCTGAATATTGAAACAGGTTTTGTGATAAAGTACTCCACCTCGTTCTGGTTTTCTATTTCGTCTGCAGTTCTCATATAGCCAAGATCATTCAGCTCGAGACCAGGGGTAAGTACTGAAAGAGCTGTGGAATATTTCCAGTTTCCTTTTGATCCTTTGCCGATCTCTACTTTACCTCCTATTCCGCTAAGATTGGTTCTTGTGATATCATAGTTCACATAATCTGCACCGGGTCTCTGAAAATAACGGGCAGAGGATTCCTGAAGGGCTGTAATGGCTTCCTCGCTCCCCTTAATATAACTCCCGATAATCTTTGCATTTATAAAGAACTCTTTGTCTTTCCAGTGATGTAAAAGATCAATTCCCCCTGTATATGCGTCACTGCTGAGGAAAGCCAGGTCATCATCCTGAATAAAACGGTTGGTCGAAGTCATCATCCCGCCTATAATAGTGTTACCTGCATTGTATCCCTTCTGAACCCTGGCTACCAGGTAATTGGTCAGCGGTTCAACTTTTTGTTTCGTCTCATTTCCGTTCAGATCGCTTACACGTGCAAACTCATTTGAAGTAGTACTCTGAATTAGTCCGACCGACAGACCCCTGGATGTCGTACCGCTGAATTTGGCGGCATTCAGAATGGTGGTCTTATCCGGAGACTTCACAAAATGTTCATCATCAGATCCTACAGTCAGGGATGGGGCATGACCGATACGTCTTGAATAAAACAGATTCTGGTCGTCAAACTTATAATCGAATATAGTAAGCCCCTCCAGGAAGAAAGGCCTTTTCTCCTCATAAAAGGTTTCAAATGCAGTCAGATTCATGACTGAGGGATCGGATTCCACCTGTCCGAAATCCGGATTAACTGTCAGGTCGACAGTGAAGTTGCTGGATACTCCGATTTTGGCATCGAGTCCCAGGTTTCCGCTCCAGGCTCTCCCGTTCTTTGTATACGGATTTCCCGGTTCCTCCTTCAGAGTTTTCAGATCACCAAGGACAAATGGCTGGAGCTCAAGGCGACGGGATTTCTTTAATCCGTTTATCCCCCTTAGTTCACCATAGTTGTAGAGCATTCCGGGACCTGTTTTTGTCTGTCTTTCCCAGTTGCTTTCCTCCTGCAGCCTGTCAATCCACCTCCACGTATGCATACCCCATACCTGCTCATCATTATTGCTGTATCGAAGCTGGCTCAACGGTATTTCAATTTCTGCCACCCATGCCGAGTCTTCGAATCCGACTTTGCCTTTCCACACTGCATTCCAGTTAAAGTCCCAGTTAATAGGATTAAATAATACCAGATCGATCTTCTGACCCCAGGCAGTTATTGTGAACTCAAAACCTGTCCGGTAATCGCGGTAACTGTCGAAATTTATACCTACCATGTCACCTACGATTTCATCCCTGACAGCTGCATATTTATGAACCTTATCTGGTTCAGGATCAAATGCCCTGAAAGCAACATAGATGTTTTTGTCATCATACTGAATATTATGCTCTGTCGGGTAGGTCGGTGGTGCACCCTCATTCGGAATAAACTGGTGATAATCTCCAGCCCAGATCCCCTTTTTCCAGCATTCATCATCAAGTTTCCCGTCAATTACTGGTTTCGGGGTAACCAGACGCGATGTGATATATACAGGTTGTTTCAGGACAACTCCCTGCCGGGGAATTGTGTCCTGCTGAATCTGGCTTACAGCAAAAGAAGTTGGTGAGAATCCGGCTGAGAATGCAAAAAAGAAAGTAATAAAGACTACAAGGTCTTTTCGGTTAATATAATTCAGGTTCATTTCAGAAGAGTGAAAAACAAAGTTCCCAAAAGTAAAAGAATTACTGATTATTTACAATGCTGTATGTCCTGCTGCGGGCTAAAAATCCTAAAATCATACCATGCAAGCCTTCAGCTTGTGACAAAGCTTGAAATAATTGGTAAATTTAGGTTGTCAAAAATCAAGGTATACGGTACGCGGCATGCGGCACCCGGTGCACGGAAAAAACAACAAGCAACAAGGAACTAGTAACCAGCAACTTTAATTAAAAGCCCAAAACTGTAATTCTAAATATAACCACCATGAAAAAATTATTTTCCTTTATCATTATTTGTACACTCGGATTATCATTATCTGCTCAGGATCCGCCAGCTGGCGGACCGCCTCCGACAGCAGGTCAGCAGATGAAGCAAGCCCCTGATATTTTTATTCCACTTGATACTAAAAATACCAGCCTGGTTTTCAGGGTAAACAACAGGGACGGAAGATTATACCAATCCTGGTTCGGCCCGAAACCGGGAAGTATTGATAATCTCAGGCAGACGAGGGATGCCGGTCATTCTGCATATGCCACATTCGGGACCGACAATCTCTTTGAACCTGCCATCAGGGCAACTCATAACGACGGAAATCCTTCGCTGGAACTTAAATATATTAACAATGAAGTTGAAAATATAAGGCCGGATGTCACCCTGACCAGGATCTTTCTGAAAGATCCCCAGTATCCCTTTGTAGTGACTCTGTTTATAAAGACTTTTGTCAGTGAGGATGTTATTGAACAGTGGACTGAAATAAAGCATGATGAAAAAAAGCCGGTTACAATTTTTAATTACGCCTCCTCCATGCTCCATTTCGACGCTGAAAAATACTGGCTTACCCAGTTTCACGGCGACTGGGCAGAAGAAATGAAATTGCAGGAAAGCGGGCTCACAGCAGGGATCAAGATACTCGACACAAAACTTGGAACCCGCGCTCATATGTATCAGACACCGGTTTTTATGTTATCCCTGAATGAAAAATCGGATGAAAACAATGGTGAGGTTATTGCCGGAACCATTGGCTGGTCAGGTAACTTCAGATTTCTTTTTGAAATAGACGAAAAGGGTTCCTTAAGGGTAATATCAGGGATAAATCCGTTCGCTTCAGAGTATTCCCTGGAACCAGGAAAAGTCTTCAAGACCCCTTCCATGATTTTTACCTACTCAGCCAAAGGTAAAGGCCAGGCAAGCCGCAACCTCCACCGGTGGGCGATAAAATACGGAGTGCTTGACGGAACAGGTTCACGGCTGACACTTCTGAATAACTGGGAAGCCACGGGTTTCAATTTCGATGAAAAAAAACTTACCGGCATTCTCGATGATACAAAAAAACTGGGGCTTGATGTTTTCCTGCTCGACGATGGCTGGTTTGCCAATAAATATCCGAGAAATAACGACCGTGCCGGATTGGGTGACTGGCAGGAAAACAAGTCAAAACTTCCGAATGGTCTGGGTTATCTCGTAAAGGAAGCTGGTAATAAGGGAGTTAAGTTCGGAATCTGGATCGAACCCGAAATGGTCAATCCAAAAAGTGAACTCTATGAGACCCATCCCGACTGGATACTGAAGCTCCCGAACCGTCCGGAACATTATTACAGGAACCAGCTCGTACTCGACCTGACAAATCCGAAAGTACAGGAGTTTGTATATAATGTTGTCGACGGGATGCTTGCTGCAAATCCCGGGATTGCCTTTATAAAGTGGGACTGCAACAGGATGATGACCAATGCCTATTCGGTTTATTTAAAAGACAAACAATCGCATCTGTATGTCGATTATGTTAACAGTCTTTACAGCGTCCTTGACCGTCTGCGCCAGAAATATCCCCATCTTCCAATTATGCTGTGTTCAGGGGGAGGAGGACGGGTTGATTATGGCGCTTTAAGGTATTTTACCGAATTCTGGGCAAGCGACAACACTGACGCCCTCGAAAGGATCTATATACAGTGGGGCTACTCTCACTTTTTTCCCGCGATATCTGTTTGCAACCATGTTACCTCATGGGGAAAACAATCGCTGAAATTCAGGACAGATGTGGCAATGATGGGGAAAATGGGATATGATATTGAGGTAGAGAAAATGACAGAAAATGAACTGAAATTCAGCCAGAATGCTATCGCAAACTACAACAGGATAAAGGATATCATCTATGCCGGGGATCTTTACAGGCTTGTTTCACCTTACGATGAGAACAGAGCGGTGCTGATGTATGTGAACGATTCAGGAAGCAAGGCTGTGCTGTTCGGGTACACTCTGAATGCAAGGTATGGTGAGACTTTCAATCGCGTCAAACTGCAGGGACTCGATCGCAGTAAAACCTACAAAGTCCAGGAGATAAATGTGTCGAATGAAGGAAGAAGAGGACCCGGAATGGGGCCCGGGATGTCCGAAAGCGGCAGAAGCTATACAGGTGAATACCTGATGAATGTCGGTCTGAATATAGGATCAGCAACGCCGCTTACAAGTGTGGTGTATGAGTTAACTGAATAATTATTTACCATCCCATCCGGCGAGCCGTGCCCACAACCACCATGCCGCGTATGCTTTCTGGTTGGCATTCAGGGGCTGGGTGTGAGCTGCCGGACAATTGAACCAGTCTACTCCCTGGGTATGAGTGTTTTGCCACTCTGTTGCCCAGTTCCCGTCACGTGAACCATCATTGTTAGTGTCGTAAGCGCATGCATCGTCGGGTTTCCTGCCGCCAAAATAGGTTCCGTCGGGATTGTAGCATTCTATATCTGCAAAATCATAAAGTATCTTCTTATTCTCCCTGCAATAGTTTCTTATCTGCTCATTTCTCAGATGAAGGTTGCCAGTCAATCCGGTTCCGTCGAGATGACCGGTCATGTAGACAAAATGTACATCCGGAAAATCACTTTCCAGATCATTCATCAGATTCAGGTAAGTATTGATGTCAGCTTCGGAAGCTGTTGAAACCTGGCCGCACCATGACCAGATAATAACATTCACGTCATGATTAGCTGCCAGGTATGTTCTTGTCCCTGATGCCCATGAAGTTCTGTCGGGAGTTCCCAGGTCCCCGCTGACAGCATAATCGTGAAGGTCGAGAGCACCATCGGTGCCCCCATTATTCCAGGAATACGAAGTCCCTTTAAAGGAAATAAGTCCTGACATGCCATCAGTAAGCTGACTGCCATGGGAAGTGTGACTGTAGGCTATGTGCAGATTATTCTTTGCTGCTGAGATCCATTCTGAGGGTATTGAGGCCAGTTTGGTCGACGAATGGTCGATGATAATTCCATCCCCGGTTTCAGGGACCGGATCACTCTCTTTCCTGCAACCCTGAATGAAAATAATCACTAACAGGGTGAAGAGTATATAAATATATCTCATGAATAAAAAGATTAAATGTGTTATAAAATTTTTGACTTTGCACAATCTGTCATCCTGATATTTTAACGGAAAAAAGCTGATTATGTTGTTCCGGGCTGTCAGTCTTATTTAACATTCCCTTCAACAGGCCCGGATACCGGCAATTGAACGGATTCAACCACCGGCTCTGATGCTGTCTGAATTCCGGTGACAATTTCCGGTATCAGGCCCATTTTTACATATACAGGATGTACTATCTTCTTTAATTCGGGTAGTTTTTTATAGAAAAGGAATGCTCCGGCAATACAGCTTATGCCACCGATAAGGATTGTGTATGGTGTACCTATTACTTTTGCCAGGCTTCCTGCCAGGAGGCTCCCGAACGGGGCGGTTCCCATGATAGCAATTGTGTAAAAGCTCATTACCCGGCCGCGTTTATCATCATCAGTTATTGTCTGCAGGATTGTATTGCTCGATGCTGTTTGAAGCATCAGTCCCAGACCTATTATGATCATCAGTAAAAGAGAAACCGGAAAATATTTCGTAAATGACAAAACAACAAGTCCGGCACCAAACATAGCCGATGCTGCCGGTATGATCCTCCCGAGTTTTATTAAAGTCTCGCGCGAAGCCAGAAAGATGGCACCGGCCAGAGCTCCAACTCCCGCTGCCCCCATCAGAAAACCAAAAGTACTTGAATTTCCATGCAGGATCTCCTTCGCAAACACAGGCATCAGAACCTGGTAAGATGAACCCATAAGACTCACAATCCCAAGAAGGATAAGCAAATGCTTTATCGGGACAAAGCCAAAAGTATATCTGAAGCCTTCCTTCATGTCATTCAGCAGGTTGCCGGATTTTCGGGTTATCTCCTTTTTTTGTATTTTCATCGACAACAGCGATATCACTACAAAAATATAGCTGACGGCATTGATGAGGAAACATATCCCTTCTCCTGCAGTGGCAAGTATCAGTCCTGCTATGGAAGGACCGATCAGGCGGGCTCCATTAAACATCATTGAGTTCAGCGCGATTGCGTTCCCAAGGTGTTCCTTCTTTTCAACCATCTCTATTACAAATGAATGCCTTGAGGGAACATCAAATGCATTTACACAACCCAATGCGATGCTTAAAACGACTATATGCCATATCTGAATCACTCCTGAAAGAGAAAGCAATGCCAGTATAAGTGCCTGAAGAAGTGAAATGACCTGGGTTATCAGCAATACCCTGTACCTGCTGAACTTGTCGGTAACCACCCCGGCAAGCGGGGCAAGCAGAAAGGTTGGAATCTGTCCTGCGAAGCTGACCAGGCCCAGCAGGAATGTTGATCCTGTAAGATGATATACCAGCCATGGCATGGCAATTCTCTGCATCCAGGTTCCGATAAGCGATATACTCTGTCCGCCAAAAAACAGCCGGTAATTCCGGTACTGAAGCGAACGAAAAATAGTATTAAGCTTTGAAGAAAAATCCATAATCAGATTCTGCCCAGCTTATGCAATTCTTTGGGCTGCTAAATGTAATTGCTTATTAAATATTAAATATCCCTGAAATAATAATAATTTTAAGCTTAACCTCAGGGTCATTTTTAAAAGCAATATGTTAATACCGGATTATTAAGATCCGCTTACATTATTAAGATTAAAATGAATTCAAAAGAAAGAGTACTAAAGGCATTCAGAAAGATGGATGGCAATCCTGACAGGGTGCCCCTCCAGTTTGATCTGTGCAGGCAGCTTACCGAAGCATTCGGGGAAAAGCTCCGGATTGTTCCGGATTATTCGCTGTCGTACTATGAGGACCTTACATACAGGATCTCTGCCAATGCAATAAGAACAGTGATGGGTAGCGATGTTATTGTTGTCGGAGGCACGGTGCCTTCCGGATACATGCCGGAAACAGTCAGCGGCAATGTTACAAAAAATGAATTTGGCATGCATATGAAACCCGGACCACTTTATGTGGAAGTGGTAAAATGTCCGCTGGATAGTGCTTCAACAATAAATGATATTGAAAATTATTCTTTCCCTGATCCTTATGCCGGCGGCAGATTCGACAAAGCCAGAAGAGACATCGACAGGTATGGTGAAGAGTATTTTGTGATCGGAGATGTTGAGATCTCACTTTTTGAGATGGCGTGGCATCTCACAGGCCTGGAAAAATATATGATCGGAATGCTTTGTGACGAGCCCTGGCTTGAGCTGCTGAACGACCGTGTCGAGGAATGGAGTACGGGGCTTGCACTGCAGCTCGTCAGGGCAGGTGTTGACGCAATATGGTTCGGAGAGGATCTGGGGAGTCAAACCTCAACCCTGATCGCACCCGATGACTGGAGGACCAGGTTTAAACCTCGCCACAAAAGAATGATTGAAAGGCTGCGCAAGGAAAATCCCGATCTTACTGTGATTATGCATTCCGATGGTGCAGTTGCTCCGCTGATCAATGATTTTATTGAGATCGGTGTGGATGTATACAATCCTGTCCAGCCAAATGTCGCAGGCTCTGATCCGCAGGAACTAAAGGACCGGTATGGAGATAAGATCTGTTTTTTCGGGGGAATTGATCAACAGTCACTGTTACCATCAGGTGACATCATAATGATCAGGGAAGAGATCAGGAGCAGGATCAGCATCCTTGGTAAAAACAGGGGCTACCTCCTGGCCCCTGCACATATACTTCAGGCTGATGTTTCAACCGATACCATTGAAGCTATGATCCGGGCTGCAACGGAATCCGGGTACTACAGGTAAGACTTCCTTCAGAGCTTTTCAACAATATTTACCGCATCAACAATATATTTTTCACACCTGATTTCAAAGAGATTCTGATCCTTGATCTTTTTGAAATCATCAGGATCATTCAGGTTAAGTCCGTTAAGCAGTTCCATGCAGTTTGTTGAGCCATGCAGTTTTTCAAACTCATTGAAGAATTCTTTAGTTTTTGCATAGGTTAATAATTTTTTCTCTTCCGGATCATTTAGTGCCATGCCATATTTCAATCCGAGAGCCATCAGTGCACCCGCAACTGCTCCGCAGGTATATTGCAGTCGTCCCATGCCCCCTCCGAATGCACATGCGACCTTAAGGCAGTCATCTTCAGATAATCCAAAGTCAGTTCCCATAACTGCAAATACCGCCTGGGAACAATTAAACTTGTTCCTGTGGTATTCTATTGCTTTTTGCTGTTTAGTCATTTTGTTTCTGGTTTGATTTTTGCAAATCCTTTGAGAAGTTTTCTGGCCCGCTTCCACTCTTCAACGTTGATACAATATTTTATTTTTGGCGGTTCAAAGCTTCCCTGGATCAACCCTGCGTTTTTCAGTTCGGACATATGCTGCGATACTGTTGAATCGGCCAGCGGCAATTCCTTTGAGATCTCGTTGAAACAGCATGTTTTCATGGAGGCAAGATGACGGAGTATGGCAACCCGGGCCGGATGTGCAAGGGCTTTCCCAATCCTTGCGAGCCTGATATCGTCCTTGTCAAATTTCTCTTTCTTCGATAGCGTCATAGCCTGACTCATTTACCAACGTATTAAAAAACGTATTAATCAACGTATTTAAATACGTTTTAAAAAACGTATTATTTTATTATGTAAAAATTACGAAAGCCGTTGCAAGTTAAAAGAATTAGCAATTTTCTGTTAATCTCTCCTGATTATCTACTCCGTTAAAATACTAAATTTTTCGATATAGCTATTGATATACAATTCTTTTTGCCTTAATCTGTATTGCATAATGAATCTTGGATGTTCGAGCGGGACTATCCTTTTAAAAAAGTTATGTTCCGCGTTAAGTTTAATAAGGAATTTGTAGTTTTTGCCGGTACCGAGACAGAAACAGACATCCCTCTCAATCCCGAATGCAATTTGTTTGGTGATGGAATCAACAACAAAATCCAGTATGGCATCCGAAAGTTCCCTGCTGTCGTAGTAGTTGAAATTCACCTCTTTCCCCTTTGATCCCTTTTTTGTAAAGCCCAGCGGGCTGACTGAGCTTATAAAATAATCGCCATAGAACTTTTCAGGGCCTCCGTATCTGTCGATCATTTCATACATAAAGACTGAAGATGTTTCATGAGTTTTAAGTCCTGGTATCGATAATCCGCATTTTTCTTTCAGCCTTACAGTATCCGTGAAGGGTAAACCTGTTACCCCTGCACCAAACCGGCCAGGATTTATCCCAAGAATAATGCGTCTGGTCCTGGCGTCGGAATAATACTTCCGGTAGAAGGCCGAGATAACTGAGATTACGTCCCGGTTTTCCCTGAAAGGATTCATAATTGAAATCCCGTCAGGCAACCGCCCTGAAAACTCCAGATTGTGACAGAAGGTTATTACCCTTTCGGCAAAAGAGTGCATAAAGCTCTTTGGATTTTCTATGTAAAAATAAGGATTTCATAATGGTATGGGTATTTAAACTAATCCAAAAATTTTTAACTTTGGGCGCTTTTAAGTCAGCTTACAAGGAAAACGTGAAAGAAACACTTAAACCGTACGGAGATAAACAGAAGGCTTTTGACAAAAGATACCTTGAAATGGCTCTTATCTGGGCCAGGAACTCGTACTGCATACGCCGGCAGGTCGGTGCACTTATTGTAAAAGGGAAAATGATAATTTCCGACGGCTATAACGGCACTCCGGCAGGATTTGAAAATGTCTGCGAAGATGAGAATAACTTTACCAAACCTTACGTCCTTCATGCTGAAGCAAATGCCATCACAAAAGTTGCCAAATCAAACAATTCCAGTGAAGACTCAACGTTGTATGTAACAACCTCTCCCTGTATGGAGTGTGCCAAACTTATAATACAGTCAGGAATAGGGAGAGTTGTCTACTGCAACAGGTATCGCATAACCGACGGGCTTGATCTTCTGAAACGCGCCGGGATTGAACTGGTATATATTGACCTTGAAAATGACATTTATGAAATACAATAATACAAACAGAAGTGTTATTCTGCCTTTGCTGCTTGCCATTTCACTGGTGGCCGGTATTCTTATCGGTGTTTATATTCCGGGGAAAAACAAGGCACCTCAACAATCCGGATTCAGGATAAGAAATGACAAAATAAACACTATCCTGAACATAATAGAATCGGACTATGTGGATACCGTTAACCGAAATGAACTTATCGAGTCAGCGATACCTTCAATCCTGAAAAAGCTTGATCCGCATTCGGTGTACATTCCGGCAAAAGATCTGCTCCGTGCCAACGAACCATTGCAGGGGAACTTTGACGGGATCGGGATTTCATTCAATATGCTTACGGATACTATACTGGTTATCAGCACCATCCCCGGCGGTCCTTCTGAAAAGATCGGTCTGCAGGCAGGAGATAAAATAATTTATGTCAACGATTCCCTTGTAGCAGGAAAACAGTTCAGCGACGAAAAGGTGATGGGAATGCTTAAAGGTCCCAGGGGAACTGTTGTTAAGATAAAGCTTCTGAGGAAAGGGTATAAAGATCTTATCCCGTTTGAAATTACACGTGATAAAATCCCGATTGCAAGCGTTGATGTAAGTTATATGATCACTGATAAGATTGGATATATAAAGATCAATAATTTTGCCATCACGACCTTTGACGATTTCATGAAAAGCCTTCAGGAGCTCAAGGCCAAAGGTATGACCAAGTTGGTACTTGACCTGAGGGAGAACTCAGGGGGTGTAATGGAATCGGCTATAAAAATAGCCGACCAGTTCCTGAAGGAGGGTCAGATGATTGTTTATACAATGGGTCGCTCGCAGCCAAGAAATGAAGCAAAAGCAACAGGCAACGGTGAATTTGAAAATGGAGAGCTGGTTCTGCTCATTGATGAGTGGAGCGCTTCGGCCAGTGAAATACTTGCAGGGGCAATCCAGGATAATGACCGCGGGACGATAATCGGCAGACGCTCTTTCGGAAAAGGGCTGGTCCAGGAACCAATACCTTTTGCTGATGGTTCAGGTATGAGGCTGACAATTGCCAGGTATTACACCCCTACCGGCCGATCGATCCAGAAACCATATAACAACGGTTTCGATGAATATTTTGCTGACCTGAATTCGAGGTATGAACGGGGCGAATTTGAAGTCTCTGACTCTATTCATTTTTCAGACTCGCTGAAATTTACTACACCGGGTGGCAAAACCGTCTATGGAGGCGGAGGTATAATGCCCGATGTATTTATTCCTGTCGATACAACAGGCAGATCGCCATACTTTCTGGCTGTCAGGCCGCTTATTTACAGGTTTGCACTGAAATATACCGAAAGTAACAGGGAGTCTCTTAAAATGTACCTCGAGGCCGATGAGATGGAAAAATATCTGGATAAGCAGGCATTGCTCGACCAGTTCACCGGTTTTGCATTAAAAAACGGGGTCAGGAAAGATAATGAAGGACTTAAAATATCAGGTTCAATAATTCATACCCAGCTGAAAGCATATATTGCCCGGAATATTCTGGATAACAAAGGATTCTATCCGATCTGGAAAGAGCTGGATTCCACTCTCAAATACGCGATTGAGTATCTTGAAAAATAGACTGGTGTGAGGTACGAGGTGCGAGGTATATCTTATTTTAATCCTTCGATAAAATCTTTAACAATTCTGACTGAAAGGTCTTCTTCCTCCACAAATCCCATATGCCCGGAGTGTTCCAGTACAACAATCCTTGTGTTTGCAGGAAGGTTTAATCTGTTTTGCACAGTCGCGCAGGATATGTGCTTATCCATTTTTCCCAGTATCCATAAACACGGGACCTTGCCTTTTTCCATAATTGATTGTCTGGAAGGTCTGATAATCAAGCCGTTCAGCAAAGCTATCAAACTCTCATCGCGTATTGTTGATGCAATATCTTTCGAACGTTGGATTGCTTCCCGGAATTTATCAAGATTTCCGTCTGCATACATTGCTGAAATATTTTCAGGGTACATAAGGTATTTCTTACCTGCTTTAACAACTTTTATATCTTTCTCCCTTTTCTGAATCATTTCAGGGGAATCTGCGAACGGATGCGAGTGGAACAGGCAGTAACCTTTAAGTGCCTCCGGGAAGAGTTCAAGAAAGGCAAGCGTAACATATCCTCCCATCGAATGACCAATCAGGAAGATTTTTCCAATATGCAGATTATCAAGCAGTACTTTGACAGCTCCTGCCATAAATTCCATCGTATGGCATTCACCGTAAACTTTGGAGAGTCCATGGCCCGGGAGATCGATGGAGATGACACGGAACTTCGGGGTGAGCTTTTTTGAAAATCCTTTCCATACGTCTGATGTTTCGAGATATCCGTGAATAAGAACCACCGTATCTCCTTCTCCGGCATCAGTATAGTAAATTTTACCGCCGTTGTAATGGATATAATAATTCATGGTTTCTTTTATTAAGGTAACCATATGGAAATATAAGCAATTCCTGATCTCAAAGCAACATTTTAATAAATATAGTTGTTCACCTGAATTGTTTATCTGGTTAAATAATCTTATTTTTAAGAACTGTTACTTCTTACCTGAAAAAATCTCTAATCACCTGATGACCAATGGATAATGTAATCTTTTCATCAATTACCAAAAAGTTTGTTATGGCACTGGCAGGATTGTTTCTGTTATTGTTTCTGCCGGTGCATCTGACAATAAACTTTATGCTTCTTAAAAGTGATCCGGAACCGTTTAACAGAGCTGCACATTTTATGGCGACTTTTCCCATAATTAAGATAGTTGAAGTTTTGCTGATTGCAGCTCTTCTTATACATATTTCTTACGGTATATTAATGCAGATCCGGAATTGGCTGGCCCGTCCTGTAGGTTATGTAAGCGGCAATAAAACAGAGACTTCATTTTTCTCCAGGTTTATGATCTGGACAGGCGCCTCGGTCCTGACTTTTCTGGTGCTTCATTTCTTTAATTTCTATTTTATCAGGCTGGGTTTAGTAGAGGGGAATCCACAGGATTTTTATACAGTAGCGCATGAACTCTTCAGAATCCCGGCATACAATTATATTTACCTCGTTTGTTTTGCGCTTCTGGGGCTTCATCTTTACCATGCCTTTTCCTCTGCCTTCCAGACTCTCGGTCTTAACCACAGGATCTGGACTCCCGTGGTAAAGGTATTTGCATTGATATATTCAATCGCATTACCTCTCGGCTTTGCCTTTATTTCAATTACTATCTGGCAATTCAGATAGAAAAAACACACAATATGGGAAAACTAAATTCAAAGATACCCGATGGTCCTCTTTCACTTAAATGGAAAAAGTTCATAGCTTCTGAGAAGCTTGTCAATCCTGCAAACAAAAAGAAGCTGGATATCATTGTGGTTGGAACAGGATTATCGGGTGCGGGGGCTGCATCAGCCCTTGGAGAGCTTGGTTACAGCGTTAAAAACTTCTGTTATCAGGATTCGCCCCGAAGAGCTCATTCAGTGGCAGCCCAGGGCGGTATCAATGCAGCAAAGAACTATCAGAATGACGGCGACAGTACTTACCGGCTCTTTTATGACATGATCAAAGGCGGAGATTACAGAGCGCGGGAAGCAAATGTTTACAGGGCGGCTGAAGTAAGCAATCAGGTTATTGACCATTTCACCGCTCTTGGAGTACCTTTTGCGCGTGATTACGGAGGGACGCTTGATACGCGTTCTTTCGGAGGGGTTCAGGTCTCAAGGACCTTCTACGCAAAAGGCCAGACAGGCCAGCAGTGCCTGCTTGGTTGCTACTCATCGCTCAACAGGCAGATTAAAAAGGGAACCGTGGTGATGTACCCGAGGAGAGAGATGCTCGACCTGGTTGTAATTGACGGCAAGGCGAGGGGAATTATAGCACGAAACCTTATAACAGGCGAGATTGAGCGGCATTCAGCTCATGCAGTTGTACTTGCAACAGGAGGATATGGTACGATCTATTATCTTTCCACACTTGCCGTAAACTCAAATGCTTCAGCTGCCTGGAAAGCCCATAAGAAAGGAGCCTTTTTTGCAAATCCAAGCTTCATTCAGATCCATCCCACAAGCGTTCCCCAGCTTAACCAGTTTCAGTCGAAGCTGACACTAATGTCGGAATCGCTAAGGAACGATGGACGTATCTGGGTGCCAAAAGCAAAAGATGATAAAAGGCCTGCCAATTCCATCCCTGAAGAAGAAAGGGATTACTATCTCGAACGCAGATATCCCACTTTTGGGAACCTGGTCCCCAGGGATGTTGCCTCGAGGGCGGCAAAAGAGAGATGTGATGCCGGATATGGGGTTGGAGAAACAGGACTGGCTGTGAATCTCGATTTCAGGGATTCAATAAAAAAACAGGGAAAGAAAGCAATTGAAAACAAATACGGGAACCTGTTTGAAATGTATAAAACGATAACCGGGATCGACCCTTATGAGGAACCTATGAGGATATATCCTGCAGGTCACTATACTATGGGAGGCTTGTGGGTCGACTATGAGCTGATGACAACAATTCCCGGCCTTTATGCCATTGGGGAGGCGAATTTCTCAGATCATGGCGCTAACCGTCTTGGTGCAAGCTCGCTCATGCAGGCAGCCGGTGACGGTTATTTCATCCTGCCCAATACAATCAGCAACTACCTGGCTGAGGAGATCCGTATAGCCAGGATATCGACTGACCTGCCTGAATTTGAAGAGTCTGAAAAAGCGGCCATTGAACGCCTCGACAAACTTATTTCGATCAAAGGGAAACAGACTGCTTCTTCGTTCCATAAAAGGCTGGGCACGATAATGTGGGATTACTGTGGTATGACCCGGAATGAGGAAGGGCTTAAAAAAGCACTTACCCTGATCAGTGACCTTAGGAAAGAATTCTGGAGCGATCTGATAGTGACTGGTTCAATCAGGGAACTTAATCCGGAGCTTGAGAAGGCTGGCAGGGTAGCTGATTATTTTGAACTCGCCGAGCTTCTTGTCCATGATGCGCTCGACAGGAAGGAATCGTGCGGAGCTCATTTCAGGGAAGAATTCCAGACACCTGATGGTGAAGCACAACGCAACGATGAAAAATTCGCATATGTTGCCGCCTGGGAATATACAGGAGAAGGAAAGCCTCATATCCTTCATAAGGAGGAACTTAAGTTCGAGGAGGTTGAAATGAAGGTACGAAGCTATAAATAAGGTCATGCGGTCGTGCAGTCGTGCGGTCATGCAGTCGGATATGCAAATCAAGACTGTTGACTGCAAGACTGCCAGCCTTCGCTAAAGCTTCGACTGCAAGACTGCAAGACTGCAAGACCATTTTACTACACTACTGAACTTACTTTATCAACGAATTAATCAAGATACTATGAACCTTACGTTAAAGATCTGGCGTCAGAAGGATGCAAAGGCAAAGGGAACATTTGTCACTTACAAAATGGAAGATGTCGCTCCTGAAATGTCGTTCCTTGAAATGCTTGATGCTCTCAATAAAAAGCTTGTTGAGGATAATAAGGATCCCGTTGTCTTTGATCATGATTGCCGTGAAGGGATCTGTGGATCGTGCGGGATGTATATAAACGGGCATCCCCATGGACCGGTGCCGGCAGTAACAACCTGCCACCTCTCGATGAGATACTTTAATGAAGGAGATACTATCTGGATTGAACCCTGGAGAGCAAAACCGTTCCCTGTAATCAGGGATCTGATTGTCGACAGAAGCGCCTTTGACAAGATCCAGATAGCAGGCGGTTTTATATCGGTAAATGCCGGTGCAGCTCCTGAGGCAAATTCAATACTGGCACAAAAAAAGAACTCCGACAGCGCTTTTGATTCTTCAATATGCATTGGCTGCGGGGCATGTGTGGCAGCATGTAAAAATGCATCTGCAATGTTGTTTGTTTCTGCAAAGATCTCACAGTTTGCACTTCTTCCGCAGGGACGGATCGAGGCAAAAGAAAGGGTGAGGGCAATGGTCAGTAAAATGGATGAACTCGGCTTCGGCAGCTGCTCAAACACCGGTGCATGCGAAGCGGCATGCCCAAAACAGATCAAACTGATAAATATCGCCAGGCTCAACAGGGAATATTATAAAGCTTATTAAGAGCAGGTTGATTCTATTTCAGCGACTGTTTTCGGAATCGGTTTACCCAGAAGCTTATGCCCCTTTTCAGTGATCAGGACATTATCTTCAATGCGGATTCCGCCAAAATCTTTCCAGATTTCAACTTTTTTATAGTTGATAAACTCCCTGAATTTCCCTTCCGCTTTCCACTGGTCGATCAATTGTGGAATAAAATAGATCCCGGGTTCCACTGTAAAGACATGACCGGATTTAAAAGGAAGGGCAAACCGGAGGAATGCCAGACCGAACTGATTGCTTCTTTTTACCTGATCATTATATCCTGTATAGTTCTCCCCAAGTGCCTCCATGTCGTGGACATCCAGCCCCATCATATGGCCAAGACCATGGGGCATGAACAGAGCATGGGCTCCTGCTTCGACTGCCTCATCGGTATCGCCTTTCATCAGTTCAAGATCTTTGAGGGATGATGCAATTATCCTGCATGCATTTAAATGGAGATCACGGTTTGACATTCCCGGTTTGGCGGACTTAATGGATTCTGTATTCGCCTTGAGGACTATTTCATATATATCTTTCTGTCGCAGGGAGAATTTTCCTCCCACGGGTGTGGTCCGGGTTATGTCGGATGAATAGTGCAGGTTTGTTTCAGCGCCTGCATCAGTGACCATCATTCGTCCCTTCTTTAAAATGTTCCCATGGTCATGATTATGAAGGGTTTGTCCATTCACACTCAGAATTATCGGAAATGCGGTGCCTCCGCCCTTTGCCAGTGCGATACCTTCAATAATACCGAAGATCTCCTGTTCCTTTATTCCCGGCCTGCACATCTTCATTGCGGTAGTATGCATTTCATAAGCAATTGCAATTGCTCTTTCAATCTCCTCTATTTCAACTTGTTCCTTTATGGAACGTATGGAGACCACTGCTTTGATCAGACTTTCGGATGAAAGTGTTTTCATCTGACATGGATTCTCCCTGAGCAGTGACCCAAGGGTCATTTTGGTTTCGGCACGGTATGGAGGCAGAAAATGAATGGTTCTCTTTTTTGCAACAGCTTCCCTGATCACTCCTTCAAGTTTTGCTAAGGGGGCAGTGCCGGTCACTCCGCTTTTTAATGCAAGCTCGCTGACTGTTGGCTGGGGACCCATCCAGATTATATCATCCATATCGGCATCATTGCCGAAGATCCGGTCTTTCCCTGAATCAAAATCCATAATGCCTGCGAAACCCTGCAGGTCAAGTCCGAAATAATAAAGAAAATCGCTGTCCTGCCTGAAGTGGTAACTATTTGCAGGATAATTCATCGGTGCATCAACATTACCAATAAATAATGCGAGTCCTGATTTCATTTGCTGATGAAGCCTGGCTCTTCTTTTTACATATACTTCGCTTTTGAACATGTTTTTAATTATTTGGGATAAATTGTACAACCACTAAAATACTACTCATAAGGGAGTATTCCTATAAGCAGGAGAGAATAATTGTCAATCAGGTTCTGGTTCCTGAGATATTTTAGCATAATCCAAATAAAATTTCGGAGACAAAAGTTATTAACATGCAAATACAATTTTTCACTTTTCAGAACATTTTAATAATCAAATAAATTAATTTGCGAATACTATTTGTTATTAACAAAACGTTATTATATTCGCAGTAAAGTTATCAACACTTTGTTAACACTAACCTGATCGTCATGCCTTACAGAAGATTGCCCAATACTGATGCTGCCCGTATCAGAGCCATGAGAATTGCTCTTGAAAAGGGAAGGGAAGTTCATCCCAGTCATATGGCGTTCTCGCCAAAAACGGTTGTGAGATTGCAGAGATTCCTGCCCCAGTTTGAGAACATGATCCAGCTTCAGCGCCAGTGTTATGCTTCACAGAACAGCAAGAACAAGGATTATGCTGAGATCATCCGGAAAGCAAGATTATACCTGACTCACTTCATAAGGGTTATGAATATGGCAATCTTCAGAGGTGACCTGCCTGTAGAGACCAGGGCATTTTACGGTCTGGCAACCAACGAATCGACGGTTCCTTCATTAAATACAGAGAATGAGCTTATCAGCTGGGGCAAAAGGATCATTGAAGGTGAAGAATTCCGCATCAGGAAAGGCGGCTGTCCGATAACAAATCCAACAATAGCTGTGGTGAAAGTGAGATACCAGAACTTCCTTGAAGCCTGGAATTTTCAAAAAACCCTCGCTAAAAGAACACTTGACTATACGGAGAAAAACTATGAACTCAGGAAAGAGGCAGATGAGATTATAATACAGATATGGAACGAGGTGGAAGACACTCATAGCACTCTTCCTGAAGATAAAAGGATGGCCGAAAGCGAAAATTATGGCATAGTCTATTTCTACAGAAAAAATGAATTGAACAAAGCTGGTGTGCCTTCCGAGGCACAAAGCAGTATCTGGCCGTAATAAAAATAGTTTGACTATAGGAAATATACTGCTGGGGAAATATCCTTTATTCCTTGCACCGATGGAGGATATAACTGATCCCTCCTTTCGTTTTTTATGCAAGATGAACGGTGCGGATTTCATGTACACAGAATTTATTTCATCCGATGGCCTTATACGCGATGGTGAAAAGTGTATAAAGAAGCTTGATATATACGATTTTGAAAGACCCATAGGCATCCAGTTGTATGGTCATCTGACAGCTGCCATGGTTGAAGCAGCCCTGATTGCTGAGAGTGCAGGACCTGAACTTATAGACATCAATTTTGGATGCCCTGTAAAAAAAATTGCTAACAGGGGAGCAGGTGCCGGAATGTTACGAAATATTCCATTGATGACCGGGATGACTGAAGCAATAGTCAGGGCGGTCAGACTGCCGGTTACCGTCAAGACACGAATCGGATGGGATGACGATAGCCGGAATATTGTCGACGTTGCAGAGAGATTACAGGATGCGGGTATCAGTGCCCTGACCATTCATGGAAGGACCAGAATGCAGCTCTATAAAGGTTCAGCTGACTGGAGCCTTATAGGTGAGGTCAGGAACAATCCCAGGATGAAGATCCCGATAATCGGGAATGGAGATATAGACGGGCCCGTGAAAGCCAGAGAAATGTTCAACAAATATGGGGTCGACGGGATTATGATCGGCCGCGCCTCGGTCGGAAGGCCATGGATATTCCGTGATATAAAGCATTATTTAAATACCGGTGAACTATTACCCGAACCTGCGCTTTCTGAAAAGGCGGACCTTGCGCTTCTTCATCTTGAGAAATCGCTGGAATTCAAAGAAGGCAAACGGGCAATATATGAGATGCGCAGGCATCTTTCAAACTATTTCAAGGGGCTGCCTCATTTTAAGGAAACCAGGCTCCGGCTGCTCACATCACTTGACACGGATATTATAAAGGAGCTCATTAATGAGATCCGCACTAAATGGGGTGATTACCGGACAGAAGAGAGTACGTCGGTGTATGGACTCTGATGGATTGGAGGTTTTGGTTCAACTCTGCCCAGGAGAAGAGAATAAGTATCCCACTTAAAGATAGCTTTTAATACCATGATGAAAATAATTCCGGTTATAAGCAGTGCTGTAAATTCAGTCCATGGGTAAACATTGTGCTGTTCATATACTGCAGGCGTTTGTAACGCAGAGGATTCATGCGTCACCATGATGCACAGGAAAATATTGTTGGCTGAATGGGCTCCCATGGCTGCCTCAATACCGTCGTCAAGTATTGTTATTATCCCAAAAATCAATCCGAAAAGAACATACTGGGGCATCATGGTGAAAAATCCGAATTCCTCAACCTCAGGATTGAATGCGTGCATCAGGCCGAACAGCAATGAAGTCATCAGCAAGGGAAACCATCTGTTCCTTACAAGCGCAGCAAATCCCTGCATCAGGTAACCCCTGAAAAGAACCTCCTCAAAAGCCGCCTGAAAAGGTACAAACATAAATGAAATGATTATTAGTAGTATAAGCGTTCCCGAGGTGTTTGTCAGGGTGAAGTTAGAGGGATCCGTCTTCAGATAAAAGAACAAATAGAGGGCTGAAAGTACCAGCCAGACAAGTCCGGAAATGAAGAATCGATCCCATCTGAACACTCCCGTTCCATTAATTGTTGCCTTGAATGTTCTGTTATTCAATGGCTTAACCAATAGAACAAAAGTTAACAGCCCAACCAGAAAAGGGAAGAGCATCATGAAGAGTCCGATATTTGGTTCAAGCCCCAGGACTCCAAGGTCATCAGGATTCTCCGCTATTTCCGAGACTATATCCGGATTGGAGGCAGCCTTTGTTATGTAGGCAATCAGCAGCGGGAAGGCGCCTATAGTATTTGAAGCTATCAGCACCGCAGCAAACATAACAATATACCTCCACAGGCTGTTCTTTCCTGTAAATGATGATTCGAGATGATTCATAAGCTTATAATTAATTACAGTTGAGAGCTGACTCTTTTTGGATAATCGATTGAATAGTGGAGTCCAATGCTCTCTTTCCGGTTCATTGCCATTTTTATGATAAGGTATCCGACATTTATCAGGTTACGCAGCTCGCAGATTTTTTTGGAAATCAGGGATCTCTTGTAAAGGTTCTCTGTTTCCCTGTAAAGAATCTCAAGCCGGACCAATGCTCTTTCAAGGCGGAGATCAGACCTGACAATACCTACATAATTGCTCATGATCATCTGAACCTCCTTAAGGCTTTGAGTAATAAGCACCATTTCCTCCAGATGAGTAGTACCCTTATAGTCCCAGGCAGGAACTTTTTCCTCAAAATCAAGCTCCTTTAACCGGTCCTTGGAGTGCATTACAGCCCTGTGTGAGTAAACAACAGCCTCCACGAGCGAATTTGAAGCGAGTCTGTTCGCACCATGAAGGCCTGTTGAAGAGACTTCGCCAAGAGCATATAGCCGGTTGATATTACTCTGGCCGTTTGTATCAACTTTAATCCCTCCGCATGAATAATGGACACACGGAACAACAGGTATCATATCCCTGGTAATGTCAATACCTCGCTGAAGGCAATGTTCATATACATTAGGAAAATGATCCTTCAGCCCCGTCGGATTAAGATGCGTACAATCGAGCCATGCATGGTCATCTCCCCATATCTTCAGTTCATTATCGATTGCCCTGGCAACAATATCTCTCGGTGCCAGAGAACCCCGGCTGTCGTACCTGTTCATGAATTTTTCGCCTGCGATATTTTTAAGAATTGCCCCGTATCCCCGCAATGCTTCAGTTATCAGGAAGGAAGGCTTTCTCCCCGGATCATACAATGAAGTAGGATGAAACTGGATGAACTCCATGTTTTCAATTGTCCCCTTTGCCCTGTAAACCATGGCAACACCATCACCTGTCGCAATCTCGGGATTGGTAGTCGTAAGATAGACGTTCCCCAATCCTCCTGTTGCCATTACTGTGATCTTTGAAAGGAAAGTATATACTTTCTGGTTGACCAGATCAGCCACATAAGCTCCGAAACACTTTATGTCGGGATAGGTCTTCTTCACTTCAATCCCCAGATGATGCTGAGTGAGGATCTCTATTGCGAAATGATGTTCAAATATCTCAATATTCGGATCGTTCTTTACCTTGTCAATCAGTGTCTTCTCAATGGCCTCACCGGTCCTGTCCTTTGCATGCAGGATACGGTGTTCCGTATGTCCACCCTCCTTTGCCAGGTCATAGGTCCCGTCTTTTTTCTTATCGAACGGGACTCCAAGATCAATAAGATCTTTTATTCTTTCAGGAGCCTCGTGAACAACAAGCCTTACAACTTCTTCATTGCAGATCCCGTCGCCGGCGATCAAAGTATCCCTGATATGTTTTTCAAAATTATCGGGTTCACTGAATACTGCAGCAATGCCGCCCTGGGCATAACGCGTGTTTGAATCATCAATTGATGATTTGGTCACAATAGAAACTTTACCAAACCTGGCTGCCTTCAGTGCGAAAGTCAGACCTGCAATTCCCGATCCGATAACAAGAAAATCGGTTCTTTTTCTCATTGTCATGGCCAAAGATTTGAGGGCTAAAGATACAAATTAATGTTTTTAACTAATTTTGCTCTCCTCAAACAATTTACTATATGGCACAGGAGGATGTTTTTAAAAAACTGGTTGCTCACTGCAAGGAATATGGCTATGTTTTCCAGTCAAGCGAAATTTATGACGGATTAAGCGCTGTATATGACTATGGCCAGTATGGTGTTGAACTGAAAAACAATATCAAGAAATACTGGTGGGACAGTATGGTCCTGCTAAATGATAATATTGTGGGCATTGACTCTGCTATCTTCATGCATCCCACGATCTGGAAAGCTTCGGGTCACGTCGATGCATTTAATGATCCGCTCATTGACAACAAGGATTCCAAAAAGAGATACAGAGCTGATGTTCTTATCGAGGAACATATATCAAAGATCGAGGAAAAGATAACCAGGGAAGTTGAAAAAGCAAGAGAGAAGTTCGGGACATCATTTGATGAAAAGAAATTCAGGGAGACAAATCCGCGTGTTACAGCTAACCAGATCAAGATTGATGAATTAAATGCCCGGTATTCGAAAGCACTGAATAATTCTGACCTTCCTGAGCTCAGACAGATAATTATTGACTGTGATATTGTTTGTCCTATTTCCGGGAGCCGTAACTGGACCGATGTGAGACAATTCAACCTGATGTTTTCCACGGAAATGGGATCTACCCTTGAAGGATCAAGCACAATCTATCTTCGCCCTGAGACAGCGCAGGGAATATTTGTCAATTTCCTGAATGTCCAGAAGACAGGCAGGATGAAGATACCATTTGGAATTGCCCAGATCGGGAAAGCTTTCCGCAATGAAATTGTTGCAAGGCAGTTCATTTTCAGAATGAGGGAGTTTGAGCAGATGGAGATGCAGTTCTTCGTTCAGCCCGGAACAGAGCTCGAATGGTTCAGGCACTGGAAAGAGGCCAGAATGAATTGGTTCAGAGCGCTTGGATTTGGCGATGATAATTACCGTTTTCATGATCATACAAAGCTGGCTCATTATGCCAATGCCGCCACAGATATTGAGTACAGGTTTCCATTTGGTTTCAAGGAGGTTGAAGGTATCCATTCAAGAACTGATTATGATCTCCGTCAGCATCAGCAATACAGTGGTAAGAAGTTGCAGTATTTCGATCCGGAAAAAGGAGAATCATATATACCTTATGTTATTGAGACATCGATCGGTGTTGACAGGATGTTCCTGCATGTTATTTCTGCTGCATACCTTGAAGAAGAACTTAAGAAAGAGGACGGAACTTCAGATGTGCGGGTAGTTTTGAGACTGCCCTCTTTCCTGGCACCTGTGAAGCTGGCTGTAATGCCTCTTGTTAAAAAAGACGGATTACCTGAAATTGCCGAAAAAATCGTTCACCAGCTGAAATTTGAATTCAATTGCCAGTATGATGATAAAGACTCTATCGGCAGGCGCTACCGGCGGCAGGATGCGATCGGCACACCTTATTGCATAACCATCGATCATCAAACCGTTGAGGATAATACAGTAACAATCAGGTATCGTGATTCCATGAAGCAGGAACGTGTAAGTACTTCACAACTCAAAAATAATATTGCTGAAAAGGTAAACATTGCAGGCTTACTTAAGAAGCTTTGAAATGGATAAAGTCCTTATAATTACTTATTACTGGCCTCCCAGCGGAGGTGCGGGAGTACAGAGGTGGCTGAAATTCGTGAAGTATCTGCCACATTACGGAATTGAGCCGATTATACTTACCGTAGATCCGGAATTTGCATCTTATCCTCAGAGGGACGTCAGCCTGTTAAATGAAATTTCGCCCGAATGTAAAATTGTATATTCAAAATCCGCAACCGGAATTTTTACCGCTTACAAAAAGGTAACCCGAAAGGATGAGTTGCCTTACGGTGGTTTTGCAAATGAAAGTAATCCCGGATTTATTCAGAAGATCTTCAGGTTCGTAAGGGGAAATTTCTTTCTGCCCGATGCCCGGAAAGGCTGGAACAGGCACGCCTTTAAAGCTGCGGTGAAGATCATTGAAAATAATCATATTCATGTTGTTGTCACCTCCAGTCCGCCGCATTCAACCCAGCTAATCGGCCGGAAATTGAAAAAGAATCTTGGTATCAGATGGATTGCTGATTTAAGAGATCCCTGGACTGACATTTATTATTCTGATAAAATCTTCCAGACTTTGCCGGCAAAGTGGATCAACCGACAGATAGAATCCCTTGTACTGAATGATGCCGACAGAATAATTGCCACATGCAATACTTCCCGTGATGTTTTCCGATCCAAATTATCCCGGGGACAATCACCCGAAAAAGTAATCACCATAACTAATGGATTTGACACTGATGATTTTGGTTTTGAGAAAATAACTCCTGAGAGGTTTACAATCACTTATCTTGGGACTCTGGCCGGCAATTATGATATCGAGGTTCTTGTTAAAGCTCTTGACCGTTTTGATACCGTTGAAAAAAGGGAAATTACCTTGCGTTTTATTGGGAAAACCGACGACAGTGTTATTGCCGGACTAAGAGAAGAAGGGAAGGTTTCAACGGAACTAATACCCTATGTTGATCACCGGAAGGCTATGGAATTTCTTGCCCGGTCAGCCGCATTACTACTCGTAATCCCATCCGACAGGAAGACAAATGAAATGATCCCCGGTAAACTCTTCGAATATCTTGCTTCAAAGCGGCCGGTTGTAGCACTCGGCCCGAAAGGGAGCGATGCCGGAATTATCCTCAGGGAAACCGGTGCAGGAAAGATCTTTGACAAGAATGAGGTCAGTGACCTTGGAGATTATCTCCTTGAACTGCATAGGAACTTCAGGAAGGGATTGTTTGAAACTGATCCGAAAGGGATTGACCAGTATTCGAGGAAGAATCTTACCGCGAAATATGCAGGCATAATTAATGCAGATGAAAACTAAAGATCTTCATCAGCTATGAAAATAGGTGTCATTGTTGATAATGAATTGAATAATGATATCCGTGTTCTCAGGGAAATAAAAATACTCAGGGATCATGGCCATGATATATTTGTTTTATGCCTTGCCTTTAGGAATGGACCCTACAGAACAGTTGAAGGAGTAATAATCAGGAGGATCAGGTTGCAAAGACGGATGAAGAATTTATTGTTCTTTTTCATGAACCTCCTGCCTGTGTATGAGTTAATCTGGTCGGATGCCATAAAAAAATTTATCAATCTCAACGGGATTGAAGCCCTGCATGTTAGCGATCTCTATATGGCAAAAGCCGCTCATATGGGAATTGTGAAATCATTGAAAAAGATATTTATGGTGCTCGATCTCCATGAGAATTATCCCTTTACCGTTACAACCTATAACTGGACGAAAGGATTTTTGAGACACCTTATCGCACAACCTGAAAAATGGAAGAAAAAGGAGAGGGAATATCTTCATTATGCTGATAAAATAATAGTGCTGAGCAGTGATTTCAGGGATCTTCTGATCACCAGATATGCTGATTTACCGGTAAATAGCTTTGCTGTCTTTCCTAACGTTCCCGATTTGACGCATGTTAATACTTCAGCCAAAGAGCCATTAAAGAATCCCTTTAATAATGATTACCCTGTTCTGTTTTATTATGGTGTCATAGCAGAAAGACGAGGTATTTTTGATACTATAAGTGTGTTTAAAACGCTGTCGGAGGAGGGATTTCCCATCAATTTTCTCCTTATAGGTCCGGTTGATAAAAAAGACCGGAAGCTGTTCAATAATCTGATATCCGACAAGAACATTGCATGCTGCATTCATCATATTCCGTGGATTGACTTTTCGCAGTTCTGGTCATGGCTGGACATTTGTGACATATGTATTGCCCCGTTTCATAAAAATCCCCAGCATGAATCGGGTGTCGCAAATAAGGTTTTTGACTACATGCTGGGGAAAAAACCCGTTATAGTCTCTGATTGTATTCCTCAAAAAAGACTTATTGAGAATTACAATTGCGGCATGGTCTTTACAGATCAGAATGATCTGAAGGAAGTTTTGAAGGAGCTGTACAGCAATCCCCTGAAAAGAAAAACCATGGGTGAAAACGGTTACAGGGCAATCATATATGAATACAATACCGGGATATTCAAAGACAATCTGCTGAAAATATACAATCCGGTAAATGAACAGACAGATTAAAATGCCAGCCAGGTAAATAAAGATAATTAATCATTCGGTCAAGTCATTAAATAAGATATCTGATGACAATATTAATCCTGACTCATTCATATCCCGACACCATTAACAGGTGGCGCGGGGTGTTTGTACAGGAACAGGCAAGAGCCCTGAGCAAGATCCATAAAATAATAGTCGTCTATTTTAAAGTTGATTATGCACATCTTGCACCATTCTCAAAATATACTTTTATCAAAAGGAAGAATAATCAAATCACGGAATATGAATTGACAACCGCCAGATCTTTTCCTGTATTAAATCAGCTGAAATATCTGTCAAATACATATTCTTTCATTAAAAAGGAGATCCTGAGGAATAACCAAATCGATATTATTCACAGTCACCTGTCTTATCCTGCTGGCTTCCTTGGGACAATAATTTATAAAAGAAAAGGTATTCCCAATATTCTTACGGAACACTCAATCATCAGCAAGTATTCCAGAAGCTTTATTCATAAAGCATGTGTAAAATACACACTTAAGAATTCCCCCGGGCTGGCTTGTGTAAGTAATGCCTTAAAAAAAGAGATATCAACGGTCACTGACCGGGAAATAAGTGTAATTCACAATGTTATCGATATTGATAAATTCAGACTGGCAGAATCGGATCCGGACAAGGTAATAAATATTGGATTCCTTGGTGGTCTGTCAAATCCAAACAAGGGATTGGACCTGTTGCTCAAAGCGGTTTCCATCCTTGAAAACAAGGATATTGTTCTGCACATCGGAGGAAAGGGAACTCTGCAGGACAGCTATCATAAGATGTCAGAAGAGATAGGCATTTCCGGAAATTGCCGGTTTTACGGAGAGATCCCGCCTGAGAAGGTGACAGATTTCTATTCAAAGCTGAATATTTTTGTTTTATCAAGCCGCTATGAGACTTTTGGAATTGTTGTGGTTGAAGCAATGGCTTGCGGATTACCTGTCATCGCAACAAAATGCGGGGGACCGGAGGAAATAATTACGCCTTCCACAGGATTGCTGGTTTCAAAAGATAATGCAGAGGAGCTCGCAGAAGCTATATTCTTCATGTCATCAAACCTGAAAATGTATGACAGCGCTGCAATCAGAAAATACGCAAATGACACATTCGGACAAAGTGCTTTTCTTGCTAAAATTTCTTCAGCTTATAAGAATCTGACAGAAAGCCGGCCACGCTGAAATCCCGGGTAAAAGGCTGGTTTATTTTGATCCGGACAATTCCTGATATTAGTTTCAGCTTTTAACCAGACAGAATAAATTAGTCCCGTTGATCTTTTCATTGAGACGGTTATTCATAATAATTACCCGATCTTCCGAAAAATAGAAAAGAGACCAGAATAATCTTTTTGGCAAGGATTTATTCCGGAGCCTTTCCGTTCTTTCCTTCAGATATATTTTGAAGATGTCTTTATCTTTCAATGCGTTCTCCGTAAAGCTGTTAATAATATTAAGGCCAGCCTTGCTTATCAGCGACAATGCCTCTTTTTTGTCATAGCACCGCAGATGACCTGAAGGATCTTCCATGCCATATTTTCGATTTCTGTTTTTATAGCATTTCTCGAGAGGAAGATTAATTAGAACATATGAAGAAATCTCCTTTACTGCTGAGAGGAATCTTAAATCATCCGGCACATGTTCAATAATGTCTGAAAGGATTACCAGGTCAAATTTTGTAAATGCCTTATTTCTGAAAACAGTACTGAAGTCGTCTATGGTTCCCTGAAAAAATGTGCTGCCAGGATACAGATCCCTGGCAACTTTAATATTTTCAGAGGAAATATCCAACCCAAAAATATTCTTAATGGAGTAGTGTTCAGCAATATTATTGAGAAGAATGCCTATTGCACATCCTATTTCAAGAATATTGTTAAAAACCAGATCAGCAGGAACAAGTTTCACCAGTTGCTCACTTTTCCATCTTACTTTTATTTCATAATCATTACGTTTCCCGTGATCATTCCTGAAAGCTGAGTAATCTTTTTGTTCGTCATAAAATTTTTTAAAATCCATTTCTTAGGCTTTCTTCAGAATATAAACAAGAGCACGTCCTTTTTTAGGGCCTGACATCAGCGGATAAAGCAACGGAAGGATAGTATTTCTGAGCACTGTAAACCTTGATAAATTATAGAAATGAAAAACCGGAACCGGACCGGCATAGCCTTTTTTTAATATCTCAAGTCTATAAAATTCAAACATATTTTCGAGCTGGATAAACGACAAAGGCGTAATATGACCATGTGCAAGATCATTTTTTTCATAGCCGGTAAGCGACCCTCTCATAAAAAATCTGAGCCTCGAAACAAAATTCGAGATGTTCGGCGTACTCAGAACTATAAGGCCGCCATCTTTTAAAAGCGCGATACAGTCTGACAGGTATTTCCACGGATTTTGAAGGTGTTCAATTATTTCCATGGCAACTATCATATCATATTTCCCCGGGATTGAGTCCGTAACGGATTCTTTGTTCAGGTCAAGGGCATACCTGTTCCTTATACCGGCTTCAATCTGATCGGCATCAAGGTCGCAACCGTCGACAATCGCTCCTGAATCAATAAGCCGCTGGGAGAATGCTCCCTGCCCGCAGCCGAAATCAAGCACCTCCATTCCATTCTTAAGAAAAGGTTCCAACAGGATCATCACATCGGAGTGCAGCCTGAATGCTGCCATCTCCTGAATGCCTTTGTATCTGGTCTGCCTTAGATTTCCGAATTTAATAAACATACCCGAAGCCAATATTTTCCAGGGTTATTTGTCGCTGTAAATTTATATGCAAAATAATTGATAATTTGACTATAATAAAATATTAATGTTCTGTATAATCAAGGAATCTGAGTGATTCCTTTGCCGTATCCGGATATTTATTTAATAAGTTTCATGTACTTTTGATTTTAACAAAAGCTAAATCGGGATATGTTAAATTCCATCAGGCTATCTATCAGAGATACTTTTATTTTTGGATTTGGGAATTTTGCCGTAAAGATCATTGGATTTGTCCTGATTCCACTTTATACCAATCCAAGGTATTTTTCAGTGGATGACTTCGGTATAATCGGGCTCCTGGATATATCAGGACTTGTGCTGATGTCCATCTTTGCATCTTCATTCCCCCAATCGCTTACAAGATGGTACTGGGCAAAAGAAAATACCTGCAGCCAGAAGGAGATATTCTTTATGAGCGTTGTTTCGCAGGTTTTAATGAGCCTTCTTTTTTGTTGCCTTTTGATTCCATTTTCAGGTACACTTTCCGGTCTGATCTTCAGTAATACCGACTGGAGCAGGGCGATCATACTGATAATAATCTCTTCCTCGCTTCAGGGGATAAACAATATCATAAATACCCTTCTCCGTCTTCAGGCCCGATCATTACTGTTCATGATCACTAACCTTGTAAAACTCCTTATAGTACTGCTTCTTACACTTTATTTTATTATTAACAGGGATATGGGTATTGAAGGGATATACCTTGCTCAGGTTATTGGCAATTCATTGATTATTTTATTTCTCATTCCATATACTGTTAAAAATTCTTCAGCAGGTTTTGACTTCTCTGCATGGAAATCCATGATGGTTTATGGTTTGCCCCTGGTTCTTGCCAGCTTATCAACAGTGATGCTGAACGTGATCGACAGGTATGCCCTGAATTCCCTTGCCCTCCTTAAATATGTGGCAATTTACACACTTGCATATAAGATCTCCTCATCACTTAAGCTGGTGCTGGTCGATACTATTAAACTGGCTGTTTTCCCGCAGATGATACGCAGAATCGATTCTCCCGACAACAAGAGGTTCTATTTAAAGGCGATGCTGTATTCATCATATGTTGTCATGTTTGGCATTATTGGCGTGTCGCTTTTTTCACTTGAGGTAATTAAATTTCTGGCTAAAACTCCTGAACTCTGGAGTGCTTATTTGCTTGTCCCGGTGCTGTCTCTTTCAACATTTTTCATAAATATGAGAGAGGTATCAATATATGGACTGATAGCAACCAAAAAAACACAGAAGATTAGCATTATTGTTATTCTCTCCACAGTGGTTAACCTGCTCTTAAATATCTGGCTCATCCCTGTATGGAACGCAATGGGTGCTGCCCTGGCAACTTTAATCTCACAGTTTTTTTACTGGTCAGCTATGCATTTTGTTGCACAAAAAGCCTATTACATTCCGTTCGAGAACAGTAAGATCCTTTTGATATTTATAACCGGATCAATCTTCTCATTTGCCGGCCTTTTACTAAATGAAATGGATCTGGTCCCAAGGCTTTTGATCAAACTAATGTGTCTGGCAGCATTTCCCACTGTACTCTATCTGTTTAATTTTTATGAACCCGTTGAACTGAAGGCGATAAGGGGGTTCATCATTAAATGGTCAAATCTGAAAAGGATGGGTGAAAATATCAGATCGTTGAAAAGCATTAAAAATGATTTCTGAGTAATTCCTTTTAAGGGATTATTTAAAAATTCAATAATATTACATTTCTTACATACTGAAAAATCAAATATCCCGGATCATGGAAATCAAGAAAATATTAAAGAGAATCATTCCCCACTTTATTGCATTATTGTTGTTTGTCATCATTTCGTTTGTCTATTATTACCCGGTGCTTGAAGGCAAATCAATAAAAGCCAACGATTCCTCTGTTTCCCGGTACAACTCAAGGGAGATAAGCGATTACCGTCAGGCACATGGTAAAGAGCCTCTCTGGACCAATTCAATATTCAGCGGGATGCCTGCATACCTGATCCTGATAAAGCATCCCGGCAACCTCATGAAGAGCGTGGATACCATTCTGAGGCAATTCCGGATGCCGGTTTCCGTCCTATTCCTGTCTTTGCTGGGATTTTATATCCTTTTACTGATGTTCAGGGTAAATCCATGGCTTGCAGTGGCAGGTTCGCTGGCATATGGTTTCTCTTCATTCACCTTTCAGATTCTCGCTGCAGGCCACAATACTCAGGCAATAGCGCTTGCATATATGGCTCCGATGATCGGGGGGATATACTATGCATACAGGTATGATGCCATAAAAGGAGCACTTTTTACCGCTTTTATGTTATCACTCGAGATAACGGCAAATCATCCGCAGATAACATATTATGCAATGATCTGCCTGCTTATATTCGTTATCACTGAATTTGTTTATTCAATAAAAGAAAAGACTTTCCTGAAGTTTTTAAAGACTTCAGCTATTCTGATTTTTCCGTTTATTATTGCAATCGGGGTCAATTTCGGTAACCTTTATACGATCCAGGAATATGGTAAGTACTCGATCAGGGGGAAATCAGAGCTGAAGACTGATGATAAAAACGTTTCAGCCGGATTGGACAGAGATTACATTACATTGTGGAGCTATGGCATCGATGAGACATTGAACCTGCTGGTACCGAATTTTAAAGGCGGTTCAAGCAAACCTTTTGACAATGATTCTGAAACTGTAAAGGTCCTAAGACAGAACAACGCCGGATCGGCAGTAAACCAGGTCATGAAATACTGGGGAACCCAGCTCGGGACTGATGGTCCTCATTACATTGGGGCAATAGTGATATTTCTTTTTGTTCTGGGACTGGCGGTACTTAAAGGAAGGGAAAAATGGTGGCTGTTAATCGCTACTGTCCTGTCAGTAATGCTGGCATGGGGTAAGAATTTTATGCCGCTTACAAATCTGTTTATTGACTATTTTCCCGGTTATAATAAATTCCGGGCTGTAACAATGACACTTGTTATTGCCCAGTTCTGCATCCCTCTCCTGGGATTCCTGGCTTTACGTAATTATTATAATGGAAGCCTCTCAAAAAAAGAGATGTTGAAAGGGATCAGGATCGCTGCCGGAATAACGGGCGGACTGTTAATCCTGATCCTTCTGATTCCCGGAATTGCCGGGTCATTTCTCAGTCCGTATGAAACCGGGCTATCCCGACTGGCTCACATCGGCCCTGGTATCGGACCGGAAAGGCCTGCTCAGGGCTGACAGCTTCAGGTCACTGATATTCATTCTTCTTGCTGCAGGAATTATATTGGGATTTGTAACTGGTAAATTGAAAAAGGAATATTCAATCGCGCTGATCGCATTCCTTATTACAATCGATCTTTGGAGCGCTGGTAAAAGATACCTGAATGCAGACCAGTTTGAAAGGCTTTCAGTGATTCAGAAATCACTCACCCCGTCAGTTGCCGACGCGATAATTCTGAAGGATCAGTCATATCACCGGGTACTGAATCTGTCAGTATCAACATTCAATGATAATTCGCCCACATCATATTTTCATAAATCTATCGGTGGTTATCACGGAGCTAAGATGAAGAGGTATCAGGAACTCATTGATTCATCAATAAGCCGTGAACTGGCACTATTCAGAACAGTGGCAGAGAAAGCAAGCACAGCTGATGACCTGATGCCGGTATTTGAAAACACATCCGTGCTTAATATGCTGAATACCAAATATGTTATTTATAACTCTGATGCTCCGCCACTGGTTAATCCGCATGCTCTGGGAAATGCGTGGTTTGTAGAGAAGCCTGTGATGGTGGATGATGCCAATATGGAGCTGGCAGCTGTGAATACTATTGATCCGTCAAATGAGGCCGCTATCGACGTCAGATTTAAAGATCAGATCAGCGGGACATTATACCCTGTAACAGGTAATGATACAATTGAACTCGTTTCGTATCAGCCAAATGAACTGGATATATAAATATAGTGCCGAAGGTGAAAAACTTGCTGTTTTTTCGGAGATATTTTATCCTGCAGGATGGGAATGCTATATTGACGGCAGGGAAAGCAGTTACTTCAGGACTAACTACATCCTTAGAGGAATGATACTCCCTGAAGGAAGCCACCAGGTAAAATTTACATTTAAGCCTTCATCGTATTACGCAGGAAATAAAGTTTCGCTGGCCAGTTCGATACTTCTGTTTCTTCTTATTGCCGGGTATTTTATCTCAGCTTACATAAGAAAGTCAAAGTCAGAATAGATGATCAGTCACAGCATTTGTCCACTGTGTTCCAGCGACAGAATCACCCTGTACCTGAAATGCACCGATTATCTTGTAAGCAAAAGGGAATTTGATATCTGCACATGTTCATCCTGCGGATTTGTTTTTACCCGGGAGTATGCCGATGAGCAGAGTATCGGCAGATACTATGAATCTGACGATTATATTTCGCATGATGATAATGCCAAAGGATTTCTAAACCGGATCTATTTACAGGCAAGGTATATAATGGTCCGAAGGAAAAGAAGAATTGTTGAAAATGCCACAGGGCTCAGAAAAGGCAAAATTCTTGATATCGGATGCGGGACCGGTTACTTTGCCGCGACTATGAAAAAAAGCGGGTGGAATGTTACAGGCATTGAACCTAACATTAAAGCACGCGATTTTGCATCCGGTCAATTCGGTCTTGATGTAAAAAGTCCTGAACAGATTTCAGAGTTGCCATCCGGAAGCTTTGATTGTATTACAATGTGGCATGTCCTTGAGCATTTTCACGATCCATTCAGTTATGCAGCTGAAATAAAGCGGCTCCTGAAACCAGGCGGTCTGTGCCTCTCCGCACTTCCAAATTGCAGTTCGTTCGATGCAAAACATTACGGTGAATCATGGGCTGCATATGATGTACCAAGGCATCTATGGCATTTTAAACCTAAAACCTTCAGGGTTTTTGCTGAAAAAAATGGTTTCCGGATCACTGGAATAAGGTCTCTTCTTCTTGATGTCTTTTATATTTCAATCCTTAGTGAGAAAAATAAAGGATCGCATTTCCCATTTGTTAAAGGGATAATAAAGGGATCGTTATTTGCTTTCCGGTCACTTTTCGATAAAAGGAAAAGCAGTTCGCTTATCTATTTCCTGAAAAACTAAAATCTGCAATCCCGGGTACTCTGGACTGCGGGAAATCTATTTTTATTTTCTCCCTCAGATCACGCAGATTGGTACAGATCGATATAAGAACTAATAGCGATCGAGCCAGCGGTATTTCCTGGCGCTGTCCCCGAACCTGATTGCTACTGTAAGCTCATGTGTCCCGTATGTCACTCTCTGGATCTCCTGCAACGTAAAATCGAATGCATAGCCAAAATACATGTTCGTGTAAGTGACACCAAAATTTGCTATTATGGCCTTGCTTGTCCGGTAAGATAATCCTGCCCAGAACCTCTGGTCATAAATATACGTAAGGCCAATATCTGCAAGAGGCTTCAATTGTTCCGACATCATTAACAGCACTGAGGGTTGAAGCTCAGTTTTGTTTGCCGGTTCAAAGCCGTACGATCCGAACAGATAATAGTGCCGGTCCATCTGGAAATTCTGGTAGGCTTCATTGCCGATCTTTGCCGCAGCCCCAAATAACTGCTCGGTGGAGAAACCTATATTGTACTTTGGATTCAGAATATATATTCCAAAATCAGCATCAGGAACGAATATGCCTCTCCGTAATTCATTGTTGAGCCAGGGTTCATTGGGATTCTCAAAATTTATCTCCTTTTCATTGATCTTAAAATGATATCCTGTAAAAGCAAGACCCATAGAGAGCTGGGTATTGTTCTGCACCCACATATGATATGAATAGGAGGCCTGGAATCCCGTTCTTTGGACAAGGCCGTTTTTGTCACTGAAAATATATCCGCCAAATCCTATTTTTCCATCAGTTTTTGGGCGGTATATATTCCTGCTGGACTTGTTCTTAAGAAAGTAACTCCGCTTCAGGATCCTTGCCTGTCCGCTGAATGAAAATGTCCGGGGTGCTCCTGAATATCCTATCCATTGCTCGCGTGCAGTAAGGTTTAAGCTTGTAAATCCGTCACTTCCCGCGACGGCCGGATTAATAAGGAATTTATTATAAAGATACTGGCTGTACAAAGGCAGCTGCTGCCCTGCAACAGTTGCGCTCCAGATTATTAATGTCAATATTATAGCCGGTTTCTTCAAAACAACTGATTATTGTTAACTATTTCACAATAGTTACATTTCCTATTATAAGTCTGGAACCATTATGTAAATCAATTATGTAATGATAAGAGTCGATCGGAAGTACCGCTCCCTTGCTTCTTCCGTCCCACGGTATGGGATAACCCCTGTCGGAATTCCAGATCAGCTCACCCCACCTGTTAAATATCTTAACCTCCATTTCAGGATACAGTTCTTTAAGACCTATGTTCCATTCGTCATTTATCAGGTCACCGTTAGGCGAAATTGCATTTGGCATAACGAGACACACCTCATTGACAGGATACATCATTACAGAATCTGCGGCTGTGCACCCGTTGGCATCCGATACAGTTACACTGTACATTCCGCTGACAGCAGTAGTTATATTCTGTGTTGTAGAATTATCTGACCACAAATAGGTATATCCTGAATTAGTTCCACCTGTTACAGATAATATGATTTCCCCATCAGGCATATCAGTACATAAAGGCTGGGTCACTGAAAATGACAGGTTGATCGGACCCGGAGCTGTAAGTGTTATTGCCGAATCTGCCGTGCATCCGTTGGAATCGGTAATTACTATTCTATAATCACCCGCCATAAGTTCAGTCCTTTCGCTCCCTATCTCACCATCAGACCACAGGTACTCAACAAGTCCGGCATTATTGAAAACCTCAACTGCAACAGATCCTGTTTTTCCACCTGCGCAGTTAATGTTATGCTCACCCGTATTGCTTACTGAGGTCGTAATGATCATATTTAACTTGCCGGGTTCATTTAAATTGATTGTATCTAAAACTGTGCATAAATTATTGTCGGTAATTAGTAATATATATTGACCACTCCTGAGGTCAGTAATATCCTTTGTTGCTGCGGAATAACCACCGGGGCCCTGCCAGCTGTATATATAGGGTGGTGTTCCGCTTGTTGGATTTACCTGGATAGATCCATCTGTTTTCCCGTTACAGCTTATATTAAATCCGTTGTAGTCCGACAGAACCGGTGTATATGTCAGCGGCGGAGGAAGATTTATTCTTGCTGAGTCAATTTTTATACACCCGTTGGCATCTGTTACAGTAACAGAATAATATCCCTCGGTAAGACCTGAAATGTCCTGGGTTGTAGAACCAGTCGACCAAAGATATGAATAGGCCCCTATACCTCCGGTTACATTCAGATTTATTGAACCATTATTAAAGCCAGACACCTGACAGGTTGTATGTGTTGGTATAAGCTCAGTTACCAAAGCCTGAGGCTGAGTCAAAGTAATATCCGTGGTTGAGACACATCCATTGGCATCCATAACGATAAGGTGGTATGTACCTGCTCCTAAAGAGCTCTGATCCTGATCCCCGTTTACAATTCCGTCTCCGTCGGTGGTGCTCCAGTTATATGAATAGGATCCGGAACTTCCTCCTGTTACTGTAATATCTATGCCACCAGTTCCTCCGAAACAATTGATATTATGAGATCCATCCGTCGAAACTGAACTAACTGAAGTAATGTTCAGTACATCAGGCTGGATCAGGGTGAAAGAAGGTAGAGGCATCAGGACGCAGCCATTTATATCAGTCACGGTACAGGTGTAATTCCCGGCTTTAAGTCCTGAAATATCTTTTGTTGTCGCAGAGTAACCATCCGGACCGATCCATAAATAAGTGAAAATACCTGAACCTCCGCTAATAGTTATTTTAATATATCCGTCACTTGCACCATTGCAGGAGATCTGGTACATACCGTCATTGCTTTCAGACATTTCGCTTCCTGTAAGGATCATCCCGGGTGGATCTATCAGGGTTACACTATCAATCTTTGTACAACCCAGGAGGTCAGTTACCTGCAGATAGTATTTCCCTGCCGGAATAGAGTCGAGCAGACTTGAATTGTTACTGACAGAAAGAGATCCTGAGGCAGGATACCATAGGTATGAATAGTTACCGTTACCACCTGTCACACTTGCTGCTGCCGACCCATCGCTGTAACCAAGGCATGAAATATTTGATCCGCTGAAGTCACTTAGATCAAATGATATCTGAATAGGTGCCGGCTCCTTAAGCTCTGCAGTCTTCAAGGTCTCACAACCATTTATGTCATGGACTATCAGTTTGTATTGCCCTGCTACCAGACCTGTACAAACCCTGTAAGTCGACGGATCTGCCGGATCGTAAATATTGGAAAAGACTCCTGAGTACACTATTTCTGAATCATTATACACAAGTGAATATGTATATGGCGGTGTAATTCCATCTCTGACATAAATACGGGCAGTACCATCATTCCCTCCCGGACAGGAAACATGTATATTTGGCAATACCGGGAGTGGGTAGAAATATAAAGCTGCACTCAGATTAACTATATTTATCGCAGTATCACCTGCACATCCCAGATTATCAGTTACATCCAGTGTATAAAAGCCAGCATAAAGATTTGTAATTTCAATCGAATCTTCCATATAATATCCTACCGGACCTGTCCATATCAGGTGATAGGGACCAGCGCCTCTTGAAATCTCAGCCTCAAGAGCTGCGCGCCCTGTACTTGTTTCACAGGTAAATGGTTTTGTAATTATAATTCCTCTGGCCGGCTTCGGATGTAACTGTACTTCCTGAATATTTACATTTCCCGAAGGACAGTTTAATCCGACTACTTTTGGTGTAATTGAAAAATAAACCGATTGAACTGTGTCGTTATAGTTCCTGTACTGGAAGGATAAAATATCACCCTGGTTTTTATCCGTATCAGGACTGGAATTACCAGTAACTCCGGAAGGAATTGAAATGGAGTAATCAAATTTTATTTCTCCCGAAGTCATTATTGTCGGAGACGCAAGTATTATTTCGGTATCATCGGCATAACAGATTGCGGATTTAACATTGACAGGAGTTGCCCGGGGTGTTGGATTGACTGTAACAGTTGTGGTTACAGCCGGACCATTGTTGCAGATGACACCGCTTACAGGAATTATTCTGTAGGTTACAGTCAAAGGTGCATCGGTAACATTTATCAGATTATCAGTTATCAAATACCCTTCAGGCAAACCACTGGCATCTGTCGTGTATCCGCTTAAGCCTGCCGGAGCTGTGGCTGTAAAATCGATGGTTACAACTCCGCTGGTAAAGGTGCTCGGGCTCCGGAGAACAATATTTGTCGCCGTATTATCACATTGTATTGTATTCTCCGGTACCGGGTAAATCCTTGGTGTTGGATTGACTGTTACCGTTACATTTACCGGCGGACCATCACTGCATCCAGTCGGACTTACAGGCGTGATAGTATAAATAACATCCTGTGGGGAATCAGTCGGGTTGACGAGAATATCAGCTATAACATAACCATTCGGCAGACCGGTGGCTGAGGGTGTAAATCCTGTCACTCCTCCAGGTGATGATGCCGTAAACCTGAACGTTACAGCTCCGCTGGTAAAGGTACTCGGGCTCTGAAGGGTAATGTTTGTTGCTGTATTATCGCACTGTATTGTATTTAACGGCACCGGAAATACCCTCGGTGTGGGATTGACTGTTACCGTTACATTTACCGGCGGACCATCACTGCATCCAGTCGGACTTACAGGCGTGATAGTATAAATAACATCCTGCGGGGAATCGGTCGGGTTGACGAGAATATCAGCTATAACATAACCATTTGGCAGACCGGTGGCCGAGGGTGTAAATCCTGTCACTCCTCCAGGTGATGATGCCGTAAACCTGAACGTTACAGCTCCGCTGGTAAAGGTGCTCGGGCTCTGAAGGGTAATGTTTGTTGCTGTATTGTCGCACTGTATTGTATTTAACGGCACCGGAAATACCCTCGGTGTGGGATTGACTGTTACCGTTACATTTACCGGCGGACCATCACTGCATCCAGTCGGACTTACAGGCGTGATAGTATAAATAACATCCTGCGGGGAATCGGTCGGGTTGACGAGAATATCAGCTATAACATAACCATTCGGCAGACCGGTGGCAGACGGTGTAAATCCTGTCACTCCTCCAGGTGATGATGCCGTAAACCTGAACGTTACAGCTCCGCTGGTAAAGGTGCTCGGGCTCTGAAGGGTAATGTTTGTTGCTGTATTATCGCACTGTATTGTATTTAACGGCACCGGAAATACCCTCGGTGTGGGATTGACTGTTACCGTTACATTTACCGGCGGACCATCACTGCATCCCGTCGGACTTACAGGCGTGATAGTATAGATAACATCCTGCGGGGAATCGGTCGGGTTGACGAGAATATCAGCTATAACATAACCATTCGGCAGACCGGTGGCTGACGGTGTAAATCCTGTCACTCCTCCAGGTGATGATGCCGTAAACCTGAACGTTACAGCTCCGCTGGTAAAGGTGCTCGGGCTCTGAAGGGTAATGTTTGTTGCTGTATTATCGCACTGTATTGTATTTAACGGCACCGGAAATACCCTCGGTGTGGGATTGACTGTTACCGTTACATTTACCGGCGGACCATCACTGCATCCAGTCGGACTTACAGGCGTGATAGTATAGATAACATCCTGCGGGGAATCGGTCGGGTTGACGAGAATATCAGCTATAACATAACCATTCGGCAGACCGGTGGCCGACGGTGTAAATCCTGTCACTCCTCCCGGTGATGATGCCGTAAACCTGAACGTTACAGCTCCGCTGGTAAAGGTGCTCGGGCTCTGAAGGGTAATGTTTGTTGCTGTATTGTCGCACTGTATTGTATTTAACGGCACCGGAAATACCCTCGGTGTGGGATTGACTGTTACCGTTACATTTACCGGCGGACCATCACTGCATCCAGTCGGACTTACAGGCGTGATAGTATAGATAACATCCTGCGGGGAATCGGTCGGGTTGACGAGAATATCAGCTATAACATAACCATTCGGCAGACCGGTGGCCGACGGTGTAAATCCTGTCACTCCTCCAGGTGATGATGCCGTAAACCTGAACGTTACAGCTCCGCTGGTAAAGGTACTCGGGCTCTGAAGGGTAATGTTTGTTGCTGTATTATCGCACTGTATTGTATTTAACGGCACCGGAAATACCCTCGGTGTGGGATTGACTGTTACCGTTACATTTACCGGCGGACCATCACTGCATCCAGTCGGACTTACAGGCGTGATAGTATAGATAACATCCTGCGGGGAATCGGTCGGGTTGACGAGAATATCAGCTATAACATAACCATTTGGCAGACCGGTGGCCGACGGTGTAAATCCTGTCACTCCTCCAGGTGATGATGCCGTAAACCTGAACGTTACAGCTCCGCTGGTAAAGGTACTCGGGCTCTGAAGGGTAATGTTTGTTGCTGTATTATCGCACTGTATTGTATTTAACGGCACCGGAAATACCCTCGGCGTGGGATTGACTGTTACCGTTACATTTACCGGCGGACCATCACTGCATCCAGTCGGACTTACAGGCGTGATAGTATAAATAACATCCTGTGGGGAATCGGTCGGGTTGACGAGAATATCAGCTATAACATAACCATTTGGCAGACCGGTGGCAGACGGTGTAAATCCTGTCACTCCTCCAGGTGATGATGCCGTAAACCTGAACGTTACAGCTCCGCTGGTAAAGGTGCTCGGGCTCTGAAGGGTAATGTTTGTTGCTGTATTATCGCACTGTATTGTATTTAACGGCACCGGAAATACCCTCGGTGTGGGATTGACTGTTACCGTTACATTTACCGGCGGACCATCACTGCATCCAGTCGGACTTACAGGCGTGATAGTATAAATAACATCCTGCGGCGAATCGGTCGGGTTGACGAGAATATCAGCTATAACATAACCATTCGGCAGACCGGTGGCCGACGGTGTAAATCCTGTCACTCCTCCAGGTGATGATGCCGTAAACCTGAACGTTACAGCTCCGCTGGTAAAGGTGCTCGGGCTCTGAAGGGTAATGTTTGTTGCTGTATTATCGCACTGTATTGTATTTAACGGCACCGGAAATACCCTCGGTGTGGGATTGACTGTTACCGTTACATTTACCGGCGGACCATCACTGCATCCAGTCGGACTTACAGGCGTGATAGTATAGATAACATCCTGCGGGGAATCGGTCGGGTTGACGAGAATATCAGCTATAACATAACCATTCGGCAGACCGGTGGCCGACGGTGTAAATCCTGTCACTCCTCCCGGTGATGATGCCGTAAACCTGAACGTTACAGCTCCGCTGGTAAAGGTGCTCGGGCTCTGAAGGGTAATGTTTGTTGCCGTATTATCACATTGTATCGCATTCTCAGGTACCGGGAAGATCCTTGGTGTGGGATTAGCTGTAATCGTAAATATTATTGGCTGACCGTCACAATATAGACTTCCAAAAGTAAAATGCGGGATTACACTTATGCTTGCAATCAATGGACTGTCACCTGAATTGACGGCAGTAAATGAAGGTATATCTCCACTTCCGCTTGCTGCCAATCCAATTGAAGGCTGGTCATTGGTCCAGGTAAAGGTTACTGCTCCTATGGTTAATGTACCCAAATTCACTGCAGCCGAGTTTTCCCCGTTACAAAGCACCTGATCCGATGGCTGATTAACCTTAGGTGTCGGAATTACAGTTATTATGACGGTTGCAGGACCTGAAGCACACCCTGTACTGGTTACAGGTATAATTGTGTAGGTTACGGTCTGTGGTTCATCAGTAGGGTTGGAAAGATTATCGGCAATTACATAGTCTTTTGGCAAACCGTTCACAGGTGAAGTAAAACCGGTCACTCCGCCTGTAGCAGTTGCAGTATAATTAAATGTGACTACACCACTGCTGAAAGTGCTTGGACTGCCGATTATGATGTTTGTTATATCATTATTACAAATTGTTTGTGTAAGTGTGCTGGGAACCACCTGCGGTGTTGGATCGACTGTTATGGTAAAATATTTAGCCGGGCCGTCACATGTCCCATCCCCCAAAAGTAAAATGTGGAGTAACAGTTATTGTTGCAATTACCGGTGCATTGCCCGTATTCACGGCTGTAAATACCGGTATATCTCCTGTTCCGGTTCCTGCAAGTCCTATCGATGGCTGGTCATTTGTCCAGGTATAAGTAGTAACTCCGTCTGTATTTATTGTATTGAAAACTACCGACAGGGTTGGAGCATCATTACAGACGACCTGGTTGTCAGGCAGTTCTACCTGAGCTGTAGGATTAACAGTTATCGTAAATGTTTTTGTCGCTCCGTCACATGTCACCGATCCGTTCTCAAAGTGAGGGGTGACAACTATGGTTGCAACTACAGGTGCTGTTCCTGTATTCGTTGCTGTAAATGATGGTATATCTCCTGTTCCGGTTCCTAAAATACCTATCGATGGCTGGTCATTTGTCCAGGTATAGGTTACTGTGCCTCCGGTATTCGGTGTCGTTAAGGTAACTGCAGTGGTTGATGATCCGTTGCATACTACTTCGCTGGCTGGCTGATCAACCTCAGCTGCCGGGTTGACTGTTATCGTAAATGTCTTTGTCGGTCCGTCGCATGTCACCGATCCGTTCTCAAAATGAGGGGTGACAACTATGGTTGCCACTACAGGTGCTGTTCCTGTATTCGTTGCTGTAAATGATGGTATATCTCCTGTTCCGGTTCCTGCAAGTCCTATCGATGGCTGGTCATTTGTCCAGGTATAGGTTACTGTGCCTCCGGTATTCGGTGTTGTAAAGGTAACTGCAGTGGTTGATGATCCGTTGCATACTACTTCGCTGGCCGGCTGATCAACCTCAGCTGTCGGGTTGACTGTTATCGTAAATGTCTTTGTCGGTCCGTCGCATGTCACCGATCCGTTCTCAAAATGAGGGGTGACAACTATGGTTGCCACTACAGGTGCTGTTCCTGTATTCGTTGCTGTAAATGATGGTATATCTCCTGTTCCGGTTCCTGAAAGTCCTATCGATGGCTGGTCATTTGTCCAGGTATAGGTTACTGTGCCTCCGGTATTAGGTGTTGTAAAGGTAACTGCAGTGGTTGATGATCCGTTGCATACTACTTCGCTGGCCGGCTGATCAACCTCTGCCGTTGGATTGACTGTTATCGTAAATGTCTTTGTCGGTCCGTCGCATGTCACCGATCCGTTCTCAAAATGAGGGGTGACAACTATGGTTGCCACTACAGGTGCTGTTCCTGTATTCGTTGCTGTAAATGATGGTATATCTCCTGTTCCGGTTCCTGCAAGTCCTATCGATGGCTGGTCATTTGTCCAGGTATAGGTTACTGTGCCTCCGGTATTCGGTGTTGTAAAGGTAACTGCAGTGGTTGATGATCCGTTGCATACTACTTCGCTGGCCGGCTGATCAACCTCAGCTGCCGGGTTGACTGTTATCGTAAATGTCTTTGTCGGTCCGTCGCATGTCACCGATCCGTTCTCAAAATGAGGGGTGACAACTATGGTTGCCACTACAGGTGCTGTTCCTGTATTCGTTGCTGTAAATGATGGTATATCTCCTGTTCCGGTTCCTGAAAGTCCTATCGATGGCTGGTCATTTGTCCAGGTATAGGTTACTGTGCCTCCGGTATTAGGTGTCGTAAAGGTAACTGCAGTGGTTGATGATCCGTTGCATACTACTTCGCTGGCCGGCTGATCAACCTCTGCCGTTGGATTGACTGTTATCGTAAATGTCTTTGTCGGTCCGTCGCATGTCACCGATCCGTTCTCAAAATGAGGGGTGACAACTATGGTTGCCACTACAGGTGCTGTTCCTGTATTCGTTGCTGTAAATGATGGTATATCTCCTGTTCCGGTTCCTGCAAGTCCTATCGATGGCTGGTCATTTGTCCAGGTATAGGTTACTGTGCCTCCGGTATTAGGTGTTGTAAAGGTAACTGCAGTGGTTGATGATCCGTTGCATACTACTTCGCTGGCTGGCTGATCAACCTCAGCTGTTGGATTGACTGTTATCGTAAATGTCTTTGTCGGTCCGTCGCATGTCACCGATCCGTTCTCAAAATGAGGGGTGACAACTATGGTTGCCACTACAGGTGCTGTTCCTGTATTCGTTGCTGTAAATGATGGTATATCTCCTGTTCCGGTTCCTGCAAGTCCTATCGATGGCTGGTCATTTGTCCAGGTATAGGTTACTGTGCCTCCTGTATTCGGTGTTGTAAAGGTAACTGCAGTGGTTGATGATCCGTTGCATACTACTTCGCTGGCCGGCTGATCAACCTCAGCTGCCGGGTTGACTGTTATCGTAAATGTCTTTGTCGGTCCGTCGCATGTCACCGATCCGTTCTCAAAATGAGGGGTGACAACTATGGTTGCCACTACAGGTGCTGTTCCTGTATTCGTTGCTGTAAATGATGGTATATCTCCTGTTCCGGTTCCTGCAAGTCCTATCGATGGCTGGTCATTTGTCCAGGTATAGGTTACTGTGCCTCCGGTATTAGGTGTTGTAAAGGTAACTGCAGTGGTTGATGATCCGTTGCATACTACTTCGCTGGCCGGCTGATCAACCTCAGCTGTTGGATTGACAACAACATCCACATTGAATGTCACCGGATTGGTACATCCGTTAGCTGTCAGAGTATAAATATATCTTACTGTGATTGGTGTTGTTGTCGTATTGGTGAGAGTTTCATTCGGATTATCTGTCCCTGTTTTCGGTCCTGCAGGTGTTATACCTGGTATATTTGCACGTGTCCATGCAAAGCTAGTTCCCGATGTCCCGCTTGTCGGAGTATAATTAAACACTGATCCGCTGCATATCGCCGATGGTGTAAGTAAGCTGGTTAAATCAGGAAATGGATTAACAATCCATGATGCAAGTGGTACCGATAATGATTCTGAACATCCTGTTTCAGTTATGCATCCTGATCTCTGTCCCTGAATCTCTACAAGTGTATGACCTGTCGTATTCAGGCTGTTTCCGGGAATATAACTGTTCCATGCGCCAGTCCCGTCAAAACGATATTGGTATACATCTGTACATCCAACTCCTCCGGAACCTGAATTAAATGTAGCTGATACCATCTGACCATCGCATACTGTAGCAAGGTTCGGGATTTTCGAATCCAATGTCGGACCCAGAGGTTGATCAACTGTATTCCATGTTACTGTCGTCCATCCTGTGCTGGTACACCCTGTCCCCGCCGAGACTCTCCTGGTTCTTATCTGAAGCCTGTTTGCCCCCGCTGTCCCGCTGCTTATCGGCGATCCCGGTGTGTACGACTGCCAGCTCGAGCCTCCGTCAACGCTTGACTCATATTCATCTGCCGGATTAACGCCTCCGCTTCCACCGCTGAACGTCGCTGAGACTGCTGCGCTTACACATACATCCGCTACATCAGGATTTTTGGTTATCGCCTGTGCTGACGGCTGCGATATGGTATTCCATGTTACTGTCGTCCATCCTGTGCTGGTACACCCTGTCCCCGCCGAGACTCTCCTGGTTCTTATCTGAAGCCTGTTTGCCCCCGCTGTCCCGCTGCTTATCGGCGATCCCGGTGTGTACGACTGCCAGCTCGAGCCTCCGTCAACGCTTGACTCATATTCATCTGCCGGATTAACGCCTCCGCTTCCACCGCTGAACGTCGCTGACACTGCTGCGCTTACACATACATCCGCCACATCAGGATTTTTGGTTATCGCCTGTGCTGACGGCTGCGATATGGTATTCCATGTTACTGTCGTCCATCCTGTGCTGGTACACCCTGTCCCCGCCGAGACTCTCCTGGTTCTTATCTGAAGCCTGTTTGCCCCCGCTGTCCCGCTGCTTATCGGCGATCCCGGTGTGTACGACTGCCAGCTCGAGCCTCCGTCAACGCTTGACTCATATTCATCTGCCGGATTAACGCCTCCGCTTCCACCGCTGAACGTCGCTGACACTGCTGCGCTTACACATACATCCGCTACATCAGGATTTTTGGTTATCGCCTGTGCTGACGGCTGCGATATGGTATTCCATGTTACTGTCGTCCATCCTGTGCTGGTACACCCTGTCCCCGCCGAGACTCTCCTGGTTCTTATCTGAAGCCTGTTTGCCCCCGCTGTCCCGCTGCTTATCGGCGATCCCGGTGTGTACGACTGCCAGCTCGAGCCTCCGTCAACGCTTGACTCATATTCATCTGCCGGATTAACGCCTCCGCTTCCACCGCTGAACGTCGCTGAGACTGTTCCGCTTACACATACATCCGCTACATCAGGATTCTTGGTTATCGCCTGTGCTGACGGCTGCGATATGGTATTCCATGTTACTGTCGTCCATCCTGTGCTGGTACACCCTGTCCCCGCCGAGACTCTCCTGGTTCTTATCTGAAGCCTGTTTGCCCCTGCTGTCGCGCTGCTTATCGGCGATCCCGGTGTGTACGACTGCCAGCTCGAGCCTCCGTCAACGCTTGACTCATATTCATCTGCCGGATTAACGCCTCCGCTTCCACCGCTGAACGTCGCTGACACTGCTGCGCTTACACATACATCCGCTACATCAGGATTTTTGGTTATCGCCTGTGCTGACGGCTGCGATATTGTATTCCATGTTACTGTCGTCCATCCTGTGCTGGTACACCCTGTCCCCGCCGAGACTCTCCTGGTTCTTATCTGAAGCCTGTTTGCCCCCGCTGTCCCGCTGCTTATCGGCGATCCCGGTGTGTACGACTGCCAGCTCGAGCCTCCGTCAACGCTTGACTCATATTCATCTGCCGGATTAACTCCTCCGCTTCCACCGCTGAACGTCGCTGACACTGCTGCGCTTACACATACATCCGCTACATCAGGATTCTTGGTTATCGCCTGTGCTGACGGCTGCGATATGGTATTCCATGTTACTGTCGTCCATCCTGTGCTGGTACACCCTGTCCCCGCCGAGACTCTCCTGGTTCTTATCTGAAGCCTGTTTGCCCCTGCTGTCCCGCTGCTTATCGGCGATCCCGGTGTGTACGACTGCCAGCTCGAGCCTCCGTCAACGCTTGACTCATATTCATCTGCCGGATTAACGCCTCCGCTTCCACCGCTGAACGTCGCTGACACTGCTGCGCTTACACATACATCCGCTACATCAGGATTCTTGGTTATCGCCTGTGCTGACGGCTGCGATATGGTATTCCATGTTACTGTCGTCCATCCTGTGCTGGTACACCCTGTCCCCGCCGAGACTCTCCTGGTTCTTATCTGAAGCCTGTTTGCCCCCGCTGTCCCGCTGCTTATCGGCGATCCCGGTGTGTACGACTGCCAGCTCGAGCCTCCATCAACGCTTGACTCATATTCATCTGCCGGATTAACTCCTCCGCTTCCACCGCTGAACGTCGCTGAGACTGTTGCGCTTACACATACATCCGCTACATCAGGATTTTTGGTTATCGCCTGTGCTGACGGCTGCGATATGGTATTCCATGTTACTGTCGTCCATCCTGTACTGGTACACCCTGTCCCCGCCGAGACTCTCCTGGTTCTTATCTGAAGCCTGTTTGCCCCTGCTGTCCCGCTGCTTATCGGCGATCCCGGTGTGTACGACTGCCAGCTCGAGCCTCCATCAACGCTTGACTCATATTCATCTGCCGGATTAACGCCTCCGCTTCCACCGCTGAACGTCGCTGAGACTGTTCCGCTTACACATACATCCGCTACATCAGGATTTTTGGTTATCGCCTGTGCTGACGGCTGCGATATGGTATTCCATGTTACTGTCGTCCATCCTGTGCTGGTACACCCTGTCCCCGCCGAGACTCTCCTGGTTCTTATCTGAAGCCTGTTTGCCCCTGCTGTCCCGCTGCTTATCGGCGATCCCGGTGTGTACGACTGCCAGCTCGAGCCTCCATCAACGCTTGACTCATATTCATCTGCCGGATTAACTCCTCCGCTTCCACCGCTGAACGTCGCTGAGACTGCTGCGCTTACACATACATCCGCTACATCAGGATTTTTGGTTATCGCCTGTGCTGACGGCTGCGATATGGTATTCCATGTTACTGTCGTCCATCCTGTGCTGGTACACCCTGTCCCCGCCGAGACTCTCCTGGTTCTTATCTGAAGCCTGTTTGCCCCCGCTGTCCCGCTGCTTATCGGCGATCCCGGTGTGTACGACTGCCAGCTCGAGCCTCCGTCAACGCTTGACTCATATTCATCTGCCGGATTAACGCCTCCGCTTCCACCGCTGAACGTCGCTGAGACTGCTCGCGCTTACACATACATCCGCTACATCAGGATTTTTGGTTATCGCCTGTGCTGACGGCTGCGATATGGTATTCCATGTTACTGTCGTCCATCCTGTGCTGGTACACCCTGTCCCCGCCGAGACTCTCCTGGTTCTTATCTGAAGCCTGTTTGCCCCTGCTGTCCCGCTGCTTATCGGCGATCCCGGTGTGTACGACTGCCAGCTCGAGCCTCCATCAACGCTTGACTCATATTCATCTGCCGGATTAACGCCTCCGCTTCCACCGCTGAACGTCGCTGAGACTGTCCGCGCTTACACATACATCCGCTACATCAGGATTTTTGGTTATCGCCTGTGCTGACGGCTGCGATATGGTATTCCATGTTACTGTCGTCCATCCTGTGCTGGTACACCCTGTCCCCGCTGAGACTCTCCTGGTTCTTATCTGAAGCCTGTTTGCCCCTGCTGTCCCGCTGCTTATCGGCGATCCCGGTGTGTACGACTGCCAGCTCGAGCCTCCATCAACGCTTGACTCATATTCATCTGACGGATTAACTCCTCCGCTTCCACCGCTGAATGTCGCTGAGACTGTCTCCGCTAACACATACATCCGCTACATCAGGATTTTTGGTTATCGCCTGTGCTGACGGCTGCGATATGGTATTCCATGTTACTGTCGTCCATCCTGTGCTGGTACACCCTGTCCCCGCCGAGACTCTCCTGGTTCTTATCTGAAGCCTGTTTGCCCCTGCTGTCCCGCTGCTTATCGGCGATCCCGGTGTGTACGACTGCCAGCTCGAGCCTCCATCAACGCTTGACTCATATTCATCTGACGGATTAACGCCTCCGCTTCCACCGCTGAACGTCGCTGAGACTGTCCCGCTTACACATACATCCGCTACATCAGGATTTTTGGTTATCGCCTGTGCTGACGGCTGCGATATGGTATTCCATGTTACTGTCGTCCATCCTGTGCTGGTACACCCTGTCCCCGCCGAGACTCTCCTGGTTCTTATCTGAAGCCTGTTTGCCCCTGCTGTCGCGCTGCTTATCGGCGATCCCGGTGTGTACGACTGCCAGCTCGAGCCTCCATCAACGCTTGACTCATATTCATCTGACGGATTAACTCCTCCGCTTCCACCGCTGAATGTCGCTGAGACTGTCCCGCTAACACATACATCCGCTACATCAGGATTTTTGGTTATCGCCTGTGCTGCCGGCTGCGATATGGTATTCCATGTTACTGTCGTCCATCCTGTACTGGTACACCCTGTCCCCGCCGAGACTCTCCTGGTTCTTATCTGAAGCCTGTTTGCCCCTGCTGTCCCGCTGCTTATCGGCGATCCCGGTGTGTACGACTGCCAGCTCGAGCCTCCATCAACGCTTGACTCATATTCATCTGACGGATTAACGCCTCCGCTTCCACCGCTGAATGTCGCTGAGACTGTTCCGCTAACACATACATCCGCTACATCAGGATTTTTGGTTATCGCCTGTGCTGACGGCTGCGATATGGTATTCCATGTTACTGTCGTCCATCCTGTGCTGGTACACCCTGTCCCCGCTGAGACTCTCCTGGTTCTTATCTGAAGCCTGTTTGCCCCTGCTGTCGCGCTGCTTATCGGCGATCCCGGTGTGTACGACTGCCAGCTCGAGCCTCCATCAACGCTTGACTCATATTCATCTGACGGATTAACTCCTCCGCTTCCACCGCTGAACGTCGCTGAGACTGTCCCGCTAACACATACATCCGCTACATCAGGATTTTTGGTTATCGCCTGTGCTGACGGCTGCGATATGGTATTCCATGTTACTGTCGTCCATCCTGTGCTGGTACACCCTGTCCCCGCTGAGACTCTCCTGGTTCTTATCTGAAGCCTGTTTGCCCCTGCTGTCCCGCTGCTTATCGGCGATCCCGGTGTGTACGACTGCCAGCTCGAGCCTCCATCAACGCTTGACTCATATTCATCTGACGGATTAACGCCTCCGCTTCCACCGCTGAATGTCGCTGAGACTGTCCCGCTAACACATACATCCGCTACATCAGGATTCTTGGTTATCGCCTGTGCTGACGGCTGCGATATGGTATTCCATGTTACTGTCGTCCATCCTGTGCTGGTACACCCTGTCCCCGCCGAGACTCTCCTGGTTCTTATCTGAAGCCTGTTTGCCCCCGCTGTCCCGCTGCTTATCGGCGATCCCGGTGTGTACGACTGCCAGCTCGAGCCTCCATCAACGCTTGACTCATATTCATCTGACGGATTAACTCCTCCGCTTCCACCGCTGAACGTCGCTGAGACTGTCCCGCTAACACATACATCCGCTACATCAGGATTTTTGGTTATCGCCTGTGCTGACGGCTGCGATATGGTATTCCATGTTACTGTCGTCCATCCTGTGCTGGTACACCCTGTCCCCGCCGAGACTCTCCTGGTTCTTATCTGAAGCCTGTTTGCCCCTGCTGTCGCGCTGCTTATCGGCGATCCCGGTGTGTACGACTGCCAGCTCGAGCCTCCATCAACGCTTGACTCATATTCATCTGACGGATTAACGCCTCCGCTTCCACCGCTGAATGTCGCTGAGACTGTCTCCGCTAACACATACATCCGCTACATCAGGATTTTTGGTTATCGCCTGTGCTGACGGCTGCGATATGGTATTCCATGTTACTGTCGTCCATCCTGTACTGGTACACCCTGTCCCCGCTGAGACTCTCCTGGTTCTTATCTGAAGCCTGTTTGCCCCTGCTGTCCCGCTGCTTATCGGCGATCCCGGTGTGTACGACTGCCAGCTCGAGCCTCCATCAACGCTTGACTCATATTCATCTGACGGATTAACGCCTCCGCTTCCACCGCTGAATGTCGCTGAGACTGTCCGCGCTAACACATACATCCGCTACATCAGGATTTTTCGTTATCGCCTGTGCTGCCGGCTGAGATATGGTATTCCATGTTACTGTCGTCCATCCTGTGCTGGTACACCCTGTCCCCGCTGAGACTCTCCTGGTTCTTATCTGAAGCCTGTTTGCCCCGCTGTCGCGCTGCTTATCGGCGATCCCGGTGTGTACGACTGCCAGCTCGAGCCTCCATCAACGCTTGACTCATATTCATCTGACGGATTAACTCCTCCGCTTCCACCGCTGAACGTCGCTGAGACTGCTGCGCTTACACATACATCCGCTACATCAGGATTTTTGGTTATCGCCTGTGCTGACGGCTGAGCTGATACTGTCACAATATAAACAGGTGAATTGGCGGTACATCCTCCTCCTGTCTCCTGAAGCTTAATTGTGTAGGGTCCGGTTGCTCCCCATGTGACTGTGATATTGTTGCCCGTTGTGGCTGAAGGCACTCCACCTGATACTGTCCAGTCATAAGTATGACCGCCGGTATTTGGCACGCTATAAGGTATCGGGGAATCCGAACATAGATTTGTAAAGCTATATACCGAGCAGCCTGTTTCCGGACTAATAGAATAAAATATTGAAGGTGAATTCTGGTTATTATACTCGGTTCGAATCCACTCTATAGGTTTTGTTGCAGTGGAAATTCTTACTTCATCAATATATCCTGTAAACCCTTGTCCTCCGGTACTTCGGTTCCCCAGAGTAAGTCCAATAGAATTATAATGATCTATTGGACCACTAAGTGGAGTTGAACCGATCATATTGTTATTCAGGTAAAACCTGACTGTAGATCCATCAAAAGTACCTGTAAGAAGATACCATGATGGTCCGTCGTTAATTACAGCTCCCGAAAGAACATTTCCTGGAGTGCTGCCATTAGATACATGAAAGTATAATGAATTATCACTATTATCATCAAATTCAAATCCGTAAGGGCCCCATGGATTTACATCATTTCGTCCGTACCAGAGAGGTTTTGCCCATTGATTTTGTCCTCCGGTCCTACTTATCCACATTGAAACAGTAAGGTTATTTGTTGGTTCAATGCTGATACTACTGGGAACATCAATTCTGCTTGTCCCGTTAAATTGCCTTACAAAACCAATTTTCCCTAGCAGCACTTGTTGATCCTCCGTTTGTTCCATTATTGCCATTCATTGTAGCGTCTGAAAAGCCGGCCATGTGCCACACTCCTGAATAGTCCGGACTCCAGGTAGTTGATGTAGAGGGATCAACAGTTATCTGGGGATTACCATAAAGAATTCGGATGACTGTATTAACTGAGGTTGATAATACCGGGATTCGTACCCATGCGATCAGATTTCCAGTATTGTCTGTATAGGTTTCAACCTCGTGATCGAGTTTAAAGTAATTCGCATCTGTGAAAATTATATCATATCCATTTGGATTTGCAACATGCCCTCCATTGGAAATAGTCCTGAGATCATTATCAATTGTTGTTATAAGAACAGGGAAATTAAACAGATCCGATCCTCCGCTTACCTGATTATGATCAATTGTTATAGTTTTTTGATAAGCATAACCCAGTGCAGCTGCAGGAGCAAGGTTTTGGGTAATGGTTGCAGATCCTGACATCTGCAAAGTACATCCTGAACTAGTATTTGTAACGAAAGCTGTATAATCTCCGGCTGGCAGGTTAGTCCATGTCAGGGGATTGCCTGTTCCGGTCAGAGGTGCACCATAATTACTACCGTTGAGTCTTAACTGATACTGGTAGTTAGCTCCTGACTGTGAACCACTCAGTGTAACAGTGCCCGTATTAATCCCCGGGCAAACAGATCCACCTCCTCCAACATTATAAGTAAGAGCACAGATATCATATGAACACAAGTAAAATTTACCATTATCATTGTTGGAACTTTCCCACATTCTGATATATAATGTCTCCCCGGGCGTTCTTCCTGTTATTGTCAGATCAACATTACCAGGAGGGACTTCAGAAGTGGGGGATATCTGGCAATCGATTTTCGTTAAGGGTCCTGTACATGGTCCGCTGTAAACTGCAATGCCGATCCTATAAGCCCATTCCAGGTTCGACTGGGAACTCGATTCAGTGTCTGTATTAATTATTACACCCCCTGAAGCGGGCACTGTTAAGCTGAACCAGACATCACCACCGGAATATTGGCTTCCTCCGGCACCATCACAATTACCCGGATCGGCAATTGCTGAACCAGTTGCTCCTTCATTTGAGAAGATCTGAAAAGAACAGGTAACTCCCACATTAATTGACTGTGCTGTACACGGGTCATCATTTTCAATTCTGTAAATGGCATATGTCATATAAGCCCCATCGGCAAGGTCGATACCGGTGACTTGAAACTTGCCTGATCCGATATCAGTCAATGTGTAAGGAACTGCCCCTGAGGAAAAGTCACCATCACTGTCAACCAGCAGCACCCTATTGGTAAATCCTGGTGTTAAACCCGGTAATTGCGAGAAATTCCCGGTAATACTTACAGTACCAACATTATTAGTTTCATCAACTCTCCATTCTCTGGCTATTCTCTGAAAACTCAGGTTTAAAGCATCTGCGGGTGCCTCTGTTGAAGTCCATGAAGCTGCAGAACCGTTGTTATGTCCAAAAAGCAGATAATCGCCGCCTCCTAAGCTGCCCGGATTTGAAATATTCAGGATTCCGGCGGAGGTGGCATTATTATGATAGTTCGAAGCATCAACCATACCAATTCCGGCAACATCATAACTATGAGTTCCATCATATGAAAAAAGGTCATTTGAGATTCCAATACCATATTTTGAGCTTAAAGAATTTGCAATTATGTGTCTCTGAGCAGTATTAATAGTATAATTATAGATGATGATCTCTGCAATTTCACAATTCATATCTCCTGAACCCCAGCTGTCATGACCAATATAATTACTACTCCTGGATACATTATTAGGTATAAGCACCTGGGCATTGGTCAGATAATTATTATTCTTGTATAATCTTGCTGTACTTTGTGTGCCTGCTGCACCTCCATCATGGCGAATATTGAAGATCTGGTCTGAACCGTTGGTTATTGAGTTAAAATTGATATTGCCATCTGACTGAACCTCCTGCGTACACTTCATAGAAAATATTAGTTGATATACCGTTGCGCATCAATCCTATATTTTCCGCTATTTCACCTAAATTGAAAAAATTGTCCCAGTTACCTGCAGCAACAGGGCTGATTACAACAAATGCCGAAAGACCTGCTGTAAAGTTGCTGAATCCGGAAGGAAGATTCAGGTAATCATAAACACCATCGGCATTATTGAAAAGGATGGCAGGCCTTCCATTCATTGCACCTGCTAAATATTTCGGTTGAAGGTTTGCAGTTCCCTGCGTGGCATTCATAATATTGCCAGACTGGTCATTCCAGAAGGAAATCGGATTGCCATTTGTCGTAGTTGATGTACCAACATCAGCTTTAAGCCAAAGGAGATTATCAGAAGGGCTCCCTACTCCTCCGGGGCCGGTTTGTGCCAAGAGTACGGAACCAGTAACCAGCAACCAGCAACCAGAAATCAGTAAAAATCTATGTATACACTTGATTATCAGCCCATTTATCGTCGAACTAAATCCTGAAATTATATGGTTATTTTCAATCGTCAATTTATCAGGTTAGGTAAAACAAAAAAATATTCTCCGGATTATCCTTCACTTCTTAAAACCTGTACATCATGTTTAAAGGCTTCATGCTAGCATAATAAACGCTTATACCTATGATTTTCTTATTCGTTACTAACACTTTATTAACATATTAAAAATGGCATAAACATAATTTTGCGAAAACAGAAAAATTCCTGTAGTTACAGAAGTCCTAAATAAACTCATTAACCTATTAAAAGGAAGAGCTGAATTTTGAGTGGAATGGCTTACAAAAAAGCCGGATGAATCTGATCAATCCGGCCTTAGTATTCCCACCTGTTGTTTTGTGTTGCGTCGTGCCCGGCAGGTTTATATTATCAGCATGGCATCGCCATATGTGCCAAATCTGTATTTTTCCTTAACAGCAGTTCTGTATGCTTCGAACAGGAGATCGTATCCGGCAAATGCAGCAACCATCATAAGGAGAGTGGAATAGGGAAGATGAAAATTGCTGATCATCATATCTGGTACTTTAAAATCATATGGAGGGAAGATGAACTTATTGGTCCATCCGTCAAAGGGTTTCAGATATCCGCTGGTGGAAACCGAACTTTCGAGGGTCCGGACGACTGTTGTCCCCACTGCGCAAATTTTGTACTTATTGTCTTTTGCCTTGTTCACGATTTCCGCTGCCTCCTCTGTTATCCTGATCCTTTCCGAATCCACCTTATGCTTTGTAAGATCCTCAACATCAACGCTCCTAAAATTTCCCAGGCCAACATGCAGAGTTATTTCCGCGAATTCGGTTCCTAAAATTTCCAGTTTCTTCAGCAACTCCCGGCTGAAATGAAGTCCGGCTGTTGGAGCAGCAACAGCTCCCTCGTGTTTTGCGAAGATTGTCTGGTAGCGCTCATTATCTTCAGGTTCGACAGGCCGGTTAATGAACTTTGGAAGAGGCGTTTCACCAAGACTGTAAAGGGTTTGCTTAAACTCTTCATAAGTGCCGTCAAAAAGGAATCTGAGGGTCCTGCCTCTCGAAGTCGTATTATCAATTACTTCAGCAACCAGCAGGTCATCTTCACCGAAATATAGTTTATTGCCGATCCTGATTTTTCTGGCAGGATCAACCAGTACATCCCATAATCGCTGTTCCCTGTTCAGTTCCCTGAGCAGGAAAACTTCTATTTCAGCACCTGTTTTTTCTTTGTTCCCGTATAAACGTGCAGGAAAGACTTTAGTATTATTAAAAACCAGAACATCGTGTTCGTGAAAATAATCAGTTATTTCTTTAAATATCCTGTGTTCAAAGGTTCCGTTTTTCCTGTTTATAACCATTAACCTCGACTCATCCCTGTTTTCAGTAGGGTAAAGGGCAATCAGTTCCTGCGGCAAATTGTACCTGAATTGTGATAATTTCATATTAAGAATATTGATATTACATTTTTTTGAATCCCTTTATACGCAGCAAATTCATATTTGTTTCAATTCTTTAATAGAATTTTCAAAAAATTCCAAAGAAAATGCATCTTTCAATAAATATGGGCCAATAGCAGTTCTTTCAAGTGACGCCAGATAAGCTCCGCTGCCCAACGCTTTGCCCAGATCCCTGGCGAATGACCGGATATAAGTTCCTTTACTGCACAAAATCCTGATCCTTATGTCAGGAATTCCAAATGACAACAGGTCCAGCTCCCTGAAATACACTGTCACCGGATTCATTTCCTTCTTAATTCCTTTCCTCGCAAATTCATATGCTCTCCTGCCATCGATCATTTTGGCTGAATGGACCGGGGGTATTTGCTTCTGTTCTCCCAGGAATCCTTTAAGCGTTGCTATAACAATATTTTCGGATATTTGTTCAACAGGAAATCTGCCGTTTATCTCGGTTTCAAGATCATATGACGGGGTTGTCTCCCCCATATGTATTGTCGCAATATATTCCTTATCCAGGTCACGGAATTCCTCAATTCTCCTGGTGGCTTTTCCAGTACAGATAATCATCAGGCCACTTGCCAGAGGATCAAGTGTTCCGGCATGACCTATTTTGATTTTCCTTATGCCCAGATTGCTTCTTATAATAATCCTGACCTTATTCACAAGGTCAAACGATGTCCAGTAGAGAGGCTTATCAAACAACAGTACCTGCCCTTCCTCGAATGATGAGATCTTTTCAGAACACATGTAATCCTAATAAGATTGAATATATGCCCACCAGGATGCAATATACAGCAAACCATTTAAGATTGCCTTTCTTTACTAAACTTATCATCCATTTGCATGCAAAGTAACCCGAAACGAAAGCTGTCAGGAAACCAATCAGGATTATAAAAAAGGAGGTACCCTCCCTGGAAAACTCACCTGATGTCAATTCAAAATAGTTGGCTCCGATTATGGGGATAAGAACCATCAGGAATGAGAATTTTGCGATATCTGATTTCCTATTCCCAAGCATCATACCGGTTGCAATTGTAGCTCCCGATCTCGAGATTCCCGGCAATATTGCCAGCGCCTGGGATAAACCTATGATAAATGAATCAAAATAGGTCATTGTCCGTTCTCTGGGTTTAATAATCAGAGTCAATAATAGAAAAACAGCTGTGATCATAAATTCTATACCCAGTGAGATCATGTTCCCTGCAAAATATTTTTCGGCTATCTCACTCATGAACAATCCTGCTATTCCTACAGGTATCATTGAAATAAAAAGCTTGATTATATATTTTGTTTCCTCATTTAGTTTAAAAGCAAACAGACCTTTTATTAAGACTGCTATTTCTTTCCAGAGAACAAAAAGAGTGCTTAAAACTGTAGCTCCATGCACAGCAATAGAAAAATAAAAATTTGCTTCATGGTCAATACCAAATAAGTATTTGCCGAGCTCAAGATGTCCCGAACTGCTGACCGGTAAAAATTCTGTAAGCCCCTGTATCAGACCAAGGACGATAGCTTCTAATAAATTCATCCGGGATTATTTAGACCTTATTTGTCCGAGTTTTTAGGCTTTTTCATAATAGCCCAGATTTCAAAGATAAAACCAGCCAGGACTACCAGAGGAGCAAGAGTTATTCTTCTGAAACTGAATATTTTATCACTGAACTCATTGGGATCCTTCGATTTGCCTCCAAGCATCAGCAGGAATCCGATTACAATTATTACAAAGCCGATAGCAAGAAGTTTGTAATTTTCACGGCCGAGTGCAAAATTTAGTTTTTCCTTATTTTCATTTTTTGTTGCCATGACTCAATTATATAATTTATCCTCAGAAATAACAAGATAGCGGTTAACAGATAAATACGTTGAAACCAGATTTATTAAAACTCCTGCAATTATCAAAAGAACACCGAGAAGGATCAGCAGGTTTGTGCTCTCAAAGGTAAAAAGCATAAGAAATTCTTTTTCAATAAGATAAAGAAGTCCCATAAGAAGAAGCATTGCCATCAGAGCCGCCAGTACTCCATGATAAATACTCCTTATCAGGAAAGGTTTTCTAATAAATGACCTTGTTGCACCTACCAGTTGCATTGTTCTGATCAGGAACCTCTTGGAATAGATCGCCAGCCTGATCGTATTATTTATTATAGTAACGGCGATGAGGAAGAGAAAAGAACTTATTATAAGCAGGAAAAGGCTGATCTTGCGCACATTCTCATTTATCAGAAAAAGCAAGGAATCCTCATACCAGACCTCCTTTACAAAGGGATACTCCAGAATGTATTTTTCAAACTTAACAACGCTGTCACGGTTTGCATAGTTTGCATAAAGGTAGACATCAATTGAAGGAGGGAGCGGATTATCCCCGAGAAAACTGATAAAATCCTCTCCCAGATCATTTTTCATTTTTACTGCGGCCTCATCTTTGGAAACATACTCCGTAGATTTCACAAATTGCCTGGCATCGAGGTCCTTCTGTAACATCCTGATATCTGCTTCCCTGGCATCATCATCCAGTATAACTGAAAAGGTTAGACTCTCCCTGAAATAATCTGACAATTCCTTTGTATTGATAATAACAAGACCCAGGATCCCGAGCAAGAAAAGCACCAGCGAGACACTTATTACAAGTGTCAGGTAAGAACCGCTTAGCTTTGCCTTCGAAAATCCTGCTTCCGTGTTTTTCACTTTATTCGACTATCGTAATCCATCCGAATTCATCCGGTTCATCACCATATTGAATACCGACCAGCTTATTGTAAAGCTTCATCGTAACCGGACCAGGTTTACCATCCTTACAATATTCATAGATCATGTTCTCATCCGGATCGACTATTTTGCCGATAGGGCTTATGACTGCTGCTGTTCCGCAGGCGCCGGCCTCACTGAATTCCGACAGCTCCTTAACAGGAACCTGACGACGTTCAGTCTTTATACCCAGGCTTGCAGCCACCTCGATCAGGCTCATATTAGTAATCGAATTCAGGATTGATTCAGATTTCGGAGTGATATAGGTATTATTTTTTATTCCAAAGAAATTTGCCGGTCCGCATTCATCAATATATTTTTTCTCTTTTGCATCAAGGAATATTGCACTTGCATATCCTCCTTCTTTCGCCGCAACACCGGCTCTGAGACTGGCTGCATAGTTGCCGCCTACCTTAAAGATCCCTGTCCCCTTTGGAGCAGCTCTGTCAACATCCCTGCATATCAGCATATTGACCGGTTTAATTCCACCCTTGAAATAAGGTCCTACAGGAGTGACAAAAATAATAAATGTGTACTCTGAAGCAGGTTTGACTCCAACTTCCGCCCCACTCCCATAAAGAAGGGGACGGATATAGAGGGTGGCACCGGAACCATATGGGGGAACGAATCTTTTATTAAGCTGTACAATCCTTAAAACTGCCTCTTTGAACTTTTCGACAGGAAATTCTGCCATTTTAATCCCGCTTGCTGAAAATACAAGTCGTCTGGCATTTTCTACCCATCGGAATAATCTGATCTTCCCGTCTTTTCCCATATATGCCTTCAGACCCTCAAAGGCTTCCTGTCCATAATGCAATCCCGTTGCAGCTATATGAATATCAATATACTCTGAATCAGATACCTCAAATTCTCCCCATTTGCCATTCCTGTAAAAACAACGCAGATTATAATCAGTTTTAATATAGCCGAAAGGCAGATCTTTCCAGTCAGGATTTTCCATATCAACTAAATTTAAAGTATCCGGTAAAAGTACATTTTTATAACTAAACTCCGACAGAATTCATATCAGAAAATCGATTATTTATACCACGCCTGAAGAGCTGTTATCTGCTCTTCCACTGAAACGCTCCTGAGCAGTTTCCCCGTTTTCGTAAGGAAATCATGATCTCTCAACAGCTTTTTCTGGATATCTGTCCATGCATAGGTGCCGGTTATGATCCCATGCTCATTTCTTTCCCTCATCAGCTTGTCAGTGAGCTTGATATAATCAATACGACCCAGGTAATCATACCTTGCATCATGCAGGATCTTATCAGCTAATGATTCATATTTCTCAGTAAAGGCATTTGTGATCAGATGCCTGGTTGCAATAATGTAACTCTCATCAAAACCGAAACGGGGAAGAATCTCTCCCATCAGATTGAAAGCCGCTTCAGCGGGATTATCATAATCCGCCATATATCCTGTTATCAGAAAAATTGAAGCCAGCTTCAGATTTACATATATTTCTTCAGGCAATTGTTCAGCAGTTGCTATCAGTTCAACCTGAGAGGTTATGCTCCTGGCCAGCGGGGCATTGTGAAAATAGAGATCCGGAGGTGCTTCATCACCAAAGATCTTATTAACTGCTTCCTCAACATCCTCAAGCTTGATAATCTGCATCTTAAACCGGAACCTGTCGTTTGGCAAACCTTTTTCATCACAGAGTTCAGGGATTATCCCTCTGACAAAGTACATGTCAAGCTCCCCTTTGTATTTCACAGGCATTTTTCCACGATGCTCACATATGAAAAAATCTTTTACAAACTCATAAGTAGTTCCTGAAATATTAATCTTCCCTGCTTCTCCCGACGATTCCATCCGGCTTGCAGTATTAACAGTATCACCCCAGATATCATACGATAACTTTTTCTGGCCCACAACCCCTGCTACCACAGTTCCCGTATGGATACCTATCCTGATATCCCAGTATTTCATACCCTGCAAAAGGGAAGTTTCTTTGAGCCTGTTCATATATTGCTGCATCTCAAGGGCTGCAAGGATCACCTCAACGGGATTGGTCCTGTTCTTTTCAGGTATTCCTCCTGCACACATATATGCATCTCCGATTGTCTTTATCTTTTCAATCCTGTATTTCTCAACAACTGAATCGAAATGAAAAAAGAACTTGTCAAGCTCATCTATAAGAACCTCAGGATTCATTTCTTCGGCAATCTGTGTAAAACCCTGAATATCTGAAAATAACACTGTAACAAAATTATATTTTGCCTTGGTGGCCTTTCCCTTTGCCATTATCTCGTCAGCCGTGTTCTTCGGCAGTACATTCGCAAGCAGCGCCTCGGTCTTCTCCTTTTCAATCACAAGATCCTCAGTTCTTTTATTGATTATCTGTTCCAGAAGATATTGTTTACGGGCATACCTGAATTCAAGATGCTCGTAAAACGCCCAGACAGCTGAAAGAAACAGGATCGCATAGAGTGCAATAGCCAGCTTTGAAAAGTACCACATTGGCTTTATGATCAGATATATGGGATCCATCTCACCGGTTTTGTTTTGAGGATCCATGAACCTTGCCTGAAATGTATAGTGTCCCGCGGGAAGATTGGTATATTCTTTAAGGTAAACCTTTTCCCATGATGACGGCCTTTTGTCAAAACCTGACAGGAAATACTGATATTCATATCCCGATTCAGGTGTGACCCTGATAAGGATATTATTTTCCCTGAACCTGAGCACCAGCTTTTTCTGCCCCGAACCATCCCTGTCAGGAACTGATATTGCAGGCTGAAGGTCAGAATCACCATTAATAATAATGGCAGCAATTTGAGGAATTATGACAGGGACATCCGAAGGCTGGGCTGATAATGGCAGACAAAGTAATGCTGAAAAGACAATTATTGTAAATGAAAAACATATCTTCCTCATTATCAGCATATACTTTTGAATTGACTGATCTATTGTCAAAAATATCAATAAACTTTATTAACGCCAAACTTTAAGCACCATTGTGGGATTATATAACTTTCGTCACTTTTACTAATTTCGTGTCAGGAATTTAAAGCTTAATGGAGATTATTTTTGCTTCAAATAACGTTAACAAGATACGGGAGATCAGTAATGTCCTGGGATCAAGCTTTATTCTTCTCAGTTTGAAGGATATAGATATGGATGAAGATATTCCTGAAAATGAACTGACTCTTGAAGGCAATGCACTTCTAAAAGCAAGGCACATTTTTAAAGCAACCGGGATGAACGTTTTTGCTGATGATACCGGGCTTGAAGTTGAGGCATTAAATGGCCAGCCCGGTGTTCATTCTGCCAGGTTTGCCGGAGAAAACAAGGATTCGGATTCCAATATTGAAAAGCTTCTTTCACTGCTTGAAAATGAGAGTAACCGCAAAGCAAGATTCAGGACAATAATAGCATTGATACTAAATGGCCGGGAATATCTTTTTGAAGGCTCAGTTGCAGGAACAATATTAAGCAAAAGAAGAGGGAAAGAGGGATTCGGATATGATCCGGTTTTTGTTCCGGAAGGGAATACTCTGACTTTTGCAGAAATGGATCTGGACGAAAAAAACAAGATCTCTCACAGGGCAAAAGCATTTGAAAGCCTGAGATTGTTTTTATCGGAACATAAGGACTAGAAACCCCATTTATCTGGCAGACCTGATGAAAAAACTTTTTCTTATATCAGGATTATTTCTCATTTTTTCCCGGCTTTACGGTCAGTCACCTGTCGGAACATGGACCGATCACCTGAGGTATAATACTGCGAAAAACCTTGCTGTCACTCCTGAAAAAGCATATGCATCGACTGGCTCTTCTTTACTGGTCTACGATAAGAAGAATGCTGAGCTCAACAAGCTGTCAAAAATAAACGGACTTTCAGAAACCGGCATTAGCTCAATTGCCTGGTCAGAAGATAATGAGGTCCTTATAATAGCTTATTTAACAGGAACCATTGACCTGATTCATAACAACACCATTTATAATCTGCCGGATATTGCAAACAAATATTTACCTGTAAGCAAGATCATCAACCGGATCAGAACATCAGGCCGATATGCTTATCTGTGCAGCAGCTTTGGCATTGCAGTAATAGACCTTGTTAAAATGGAGGTCCATGACACCTGGAGGCCTGGACCTGATTCGGATTATAACGGGGTTTTTGATATAGCTTTCGGAAACGGCCGTGTGTATGCCGCTACATCCCAGGGTGTATGGTTTGCTGAGAAAACCGGTCAGGGACTTGCTTATTTCGGAAACTGGAGCCGCCTGAATGAGCTTCCGGATCCTTATTCAAAATGCAACCAACTGATATTTTCCGGAAATAAACTTTATGTAAACGTATCCCGTCCCGCTGAAACAGGTGACGAGGTCTATGCGGTGGGAACCGGGGCCGATCTTTTTTCTTTCTCAGACGGAGTATCTAACACTTCAATCGATTCCGCGTTCAGCGGATTTACAATTACCTCACCTGGTATGCTGAGGTACTTTAACCATGAAGGAACACATATTCGTACTATTTTTTCATACGGATGGGGAACTCCGGATCTTTGGCAGGGCATTATTGAAAAAGATTATATCTGGCTTGCCGATAAGAACTTCGGACTTGTCATGGCGGACGGATCATCAGATTTTGTCAACCTCACACTACCGGGTCCTTCTTCAAATGAGGCAGCAAACATAATATCCGGATCAGGGAAAATAATTATCTGCGGAGGCGGGACTGATGGTTCATGGAACAGTCTGAAAAGACCTTTCATGGTTTCCGTTCACGAAAATTACCAGTTTACCAATATCGTTGCCGGAACCGCCAGCGATGCAATGCGAGCCTGTGTTGATCCCGGTAACAGCTCTCATTTTTTTGTATCATCATGGGGCGATGGATTATTCGAGTATAATGACAATACCCTCGTCAGGAAATTCGATGCTGAAAATTCCCCCCTTGGCAAATGGCACAGTCCCGGGTTCAGGGATAAAGATCTGCGGACTGGCCATGGACAGATCGAAAAACCTATGGATTACGCAGACTGACGCACCGGGCAGTCTGAAAATACTTAAGCCTGACGTGAGCTGGTCAGTCTATCCTTTGACTATCGATGCACCTGTAATCGGAGATATCATATCAACAGAGAACGGACTGAAGTGGATTACTCTGCCAGAAGGCCATGGTTTGTTTATCATTGATGATAAAAACACACCTTTTGTGTTTACTGATGACAGATCCCGGAAGATGACAATAGCAGATAGCGATGGCAAAACAATTAATTCCGTTTTCACCGCAGCCGAGGATCTTGAAGGAAATATATGGATCGGTACAGACCAGGGACCCGTGATCTATCATAATTCAGATGACATTTTTGAAGATGATGTAAAAGGTTACAGGATAAAGGTGCCACGAAATGACGGATCAGGCCTTGCAGATTACATGCTGGGAACAGAATCGATAACGGCAATTGCCGTTGACGGGGCTAACAGGAAGTGGCTTGGAACGAAAAGCTCCGGTGTCTACCTCCTTTCAGCCGACGGAACAACCCTGCTTAAAAATTACAATGAACGGAACAGTCAATTATTCTCCGATTCAATTGCCTCTGTTGCAGTTGATAATATCACCGGAGAAGTCTGGTTCGGTACTTCCAAAGGAGTTCTGTCAGTGCGCGAACTCGCAACTTCAGGGAAAGAGACTTTCAATAATGTGTATTCTTTCCCTAATCCTGTAATGGAAGATTATACAGGCAATGTTACAATTACCGGACTGGTAACCGACACACAGATTAAAATAACTGATATCAGCGGGAACCTGGTATTTGAAACGATGTCTGAAGGAGGTCAGGCAACGTGGGATCTTTCAACTTATAACGGGCGCAGGGTATCAACGGGAGTGTATCTTATTTTCTGCGCAAACAATGAGGGCTCAAAATCGTATGTGACAAAAATACTGGTACTCGGAAGATAGTCAGTCTGTGATAAGGCTCTGTATTCTCTCTATCTGAAGCCGTTTGTTGACTTCCCTCAGGCTCCTTGCAGTTTTTGTAAAGTACTGATGCCCGGAGATGAATTTCACCTGCATCTTATTCCATTCGTTCAGATCTTTCATCTTGTTCTGGGCTTTCAGCTCTTCGAAAAGAGTATTTGAAACAGGAATAAAATCGCTTCTGCCAAGATAATCAAGATCGGAGTCACAGATTATCTCTTCGAGCAGGTTTACCGGCCTGGGGGGAAGCTTGGTCGCCAGTATTATGGAGCAAATGGTATCAATTTGTTTCGGGGTATAATTGTAATCCGGAAGCATCTTTTTTGCATACTCAGCTCCATGAAATTCATGGTTGTCAAACGAGACAGTGATCCCCGTATCATGAAAAAGCCCTGCCGTTTTCAGAAGAAGTATTTCCTCATCACTGCATCCTTCAGCCCAGCCTATAAGTTCGACCTCAGTAACCACATCAACAGTATGCTTAACATTATGATAGAATACAAAGTCAGGAAGTTCCTTTTCAAGTTTGTCGAGAATTACTTCCTGCATATCAGTAAATTGTATCAGTCCGAATTTTATCTTGAAAGATTCATTCGGAATGATCCCCAGACCTTTTACCGAAAACTCCGGTTTCAATCCTTTAACCCTGTAAATCTGAAGATCGCCCTTATATTTGACAGGAAGCTTACCGTAATACTCGCAATCGAAGAATTCCTTGACAAGTTCATAGGTCATAACTGAAATCAATATTGAACCGCCTTCAGAAAGAGCCTCCATGCGGCTCGCATTATGGACAGTGTCTCCCTTGATATCATAGTTGATTTTCTTTTTGCCCGATACTGAAGCCGTGACCGGACCGGTGTGTATTCCTATCTTCAGATCCCAGATGCTTTTATTGCCGCTTCTTTTATCATGTTCGTATTTTTTCAGAAAATTGCGCATCTCCATTGCAGCCATAACTACATCAATAGGATTCGTAATGTTCTTCGCCGGTATCCCCCCTGCACACATGAATGTATCACCTATAGTCTTGATCTTTTGTATTTTATATTTCTCAGCGATTGATTCAAACTCAAAGAAGATTTCATCCAGCTCATCCATAACTGAACCTGAATCCATTCCCTCCATCACTTTTGACAATCCGTGAATATCGGCGAACAGAACCGTCGCCATATTGAATTTTAAGGATTTTAATAGTTCCTGAGGTAGTTCCGGATGATGAGCTTTGAGCCTTTCATTATCATCAGCCAGCTTATCATTCTGCTTCACCAGTTTTTTTATCCGGTCTTCAAGTTCCTGGTTCTGCCTGGCCAGTTTGGCAATGCGTTTAACCAGCTCCTCATTATTTGTTGAGATCATGATGCAGTTGATTGACCGGTAAATTATAATAATTTTATATTTGAGTAAATGATTGGCTGAGATGCTCTATAAGACAAAAGGCATAATACTGCACCAGATTAAATATACCGATTCAGGAATTATAGCCCAGGTATATACCCGTGAATTCGGAAGGCAGTCGATATTGATCAAAGGCATGAGGAGCAAAAAATCAGGGAAGCATAATGTTCTGTTTCAGCCAATGTTCATTCTTGATCTTGTATTTTATTACAGGGAATCCCGTAATATTCAGATGCTTAAAGAGTTCTCCGTTTCATATTCACCATCGGATATTTACGCTGATGTAAAAAAAAGCTGTATGGCCGTCTTTATTGCAGAGATACTGGCCACTGTGCTGAAAGAGGAGACTCCCAATCATGAATTATTTGATTTTATTGAAGATTCCATAAAATATCTTGATAATTGCGAATCAGGTTGTGCTAATTTCCATATTGCTTTCCTGATAGGACTCAGCAGTTTTCTGGGTTTTGAACCCGGACTCAGGACTGATCCGGAAGAATAAGTATTTCGATCTCATAAATGGAACATTTGTTTCTCTGCCACCTTTGCATTCATCGTATGCCGATCTGCAGGTATCGGATATTCTTGCCTGCTTCTTTTCAACTTCTTTTGACCGGATGAAGTGTATTCCGCTCTCCGGATCTCTCAGGGATAAGGTCCTCGAAACAATTATCAGATATTTCAGGATACACCTTCCCGGATTGAAAAAAATAAATTCTCTTGATGTGACTGAAGGAGATTTTCTGCTGAACCGAAAATAATCACCGGAATATTTTTCCCTATCTTTAATCCTTAAACCTTTTCAGGTACTATGGCTGTTATACCTTCAATTGTCAGATGGTTTTTCTGCAAATCGGATAAAACAGATAGAACATTTCAAAAAATATCCGGTTGAGACGCAACACGAGTCACTTCTAAAGATTATTGCAGGTGCGGCATCAACTGAATGGGGAAAGGAATATGACTATTCCTCAATCCGGTCAGTCAGGGAGTTTCAATCACGGGTCCCGGTCAGAACTTATGACGAATACCTTCCCTATATTGAAAGACTTAGAAAGGGAGAAAGCAATCTGACCTGGCCCGGCGATATCAGGTGGTTCGCAAAATCATCAGGAACCACTTCCGCTAAAAGCAAATTCATTCCAATCAGCAAAGAATCACTCCGGGGATGCCATTACCAGGCTGCAAAAGACATTCTAGCGATCTATACACTCAATAATCCTGATACAAAGGTCTTTTCGGGAAAGGCACTTACCCTGGGGGGCAGCAATAAAATAAACCAGCTCAGCAACAAATCCATCTATGGAGATCTGTCAGCAGTGCTGATCTGGAATGCACCATTCTATGCCGAGTTTATCAGGACACCAAAGCAAAAGATCGCTCTTATCGAAGACTTCGAGGAGAAGCTTGACCTTATAACTAAAGCGACCATACACCAGAAAGTTACAAGCTTCTCCGGAGTACCTTCATGGTATCTTACCCTGATCAAATACGTTCTTACCTATACCGGGAAATCAAGCCTGCTTGATGTCTGGCCCAATCTTGAAGTATTTTTTCACGGCGGAATCAGCTTTACACCATACCGTGAAATATATAAAAAGCTGATCCCGGGCGACCAGATGCACTATATGGAGACATACAATGCTTCTGAAGGTTTCTTCGGGATCCAGGATGATCCCTCGAGATCAGACATGCTCCTGATGCTCGATTACGGGATCTTTTATGAGTTTATACCTTCTGACCAGCTCAACTCCGGATCTCCCCGGGCATATTCTTTAGGGGAAGTTGAGAAAGGGGTGAATTATGCGATCATCATTTCAACCAATGGAGGTCTCTGGAGATATCTGATTGGCGATACGATTGTTTTCACAGATACAAATCCGTATAAATTCCGCATTTCGGGAAGGACCAGGCACTTTATTAATGCTTTCGGTGAAGAGGTCATTGTTGACAATGCCGACAGGGCTCTTGAGGCAGCATGCAGGGGGACAGGTGCTATTATTTCCGAATATACTGCCGGACCGGTTTATATGGGAGAGGCATCACGGGGAACGCACGAATGGATAATCGAATTTGAGAAAGCGCCGGATGATCTCAGCAGGTTCACTGATCTGCTCGACGATACACTTAAATCGATAAATTCCGATTATGAAGCCAAACGTTATAAGGACATCAACCTCGTCAGGCCAGTAATCAGACCGGTACCTGCAGGAACCTTCAACAGCTGGTTAAAATCAAAGAACAAGCTGGGTGGACAAAACAAGGTGCCCAGACTATCAAATAACCGCGATCTGATTGAAGAGATTTATACATTTTTAAAACCTAAGGCACTTTGAACTTTAGGCACTTTTTTACTGGAAACTGAAAACCTTTGCTGATTTTTCATAATTTTATGATCTGAAAAAGTAATAAACCTAACAATGCATATAGCTATAGCGGGTAATATAGGATCGGGCAAAACAACTCTGGCAGGCCTGCTTGCCAAACATTATGGATGGATACCTCATTATGAGGATGTTGATGATAATCCATATCTGAATGATTTTTATGATGATATGCAGCGCTGGTCATTCAACCTCCAGATCTACTTTCTCAACTCAAGGTTCAGCCAGATTATCGAAATAAGGAAATCGGACAAGACAATTGTCCAGGACAGGACCATCTACGAGGATGCCTATATTTTTGCCCCGAACCTTCACTCTATGGGACTGATGGCAACCCGCGACTTTGATAATTACACATCTCTTTTCAGGATGATGAGTTCGCTCATCCAGCCCCCCGATTTACTGCTTTACCTCAGGGCATCGGTCCCGACACTGGTGAACCAGATCCAGAAGAGAGGGCGTGAATATGAGAGCTCAATCCGTATAGATTATCTCAAACGGCTCAACGAACGTTATGAAGCATGGATCCAATCTTATAAGCTCGGGAAAATGCTGATAATCGAAGCGGACCATTATAACTTCCCGAATAACAACGACCATCTCAGCGAAGTGATCGACAAGATCAACGCGGAGCTGCACGGATTGTTTTAACTCTTCCCCAAAGAAAAGACCTCTCCCCAAATCCCTGGAGGAGGGGCTTAAAAATCTGCTTGTTAAGCTCGTGGGATAGGGGGCGAGCTAAAAGTAGCTAATGGGGATTTAGGGGATTTTTGTTTCCGTTTTCGGAGCCGGAGTTAAAGCAACCTTTACATAGTTTTCAGTATCCAGGTATTTCCCGGCAACCTTTTTTATGTCCTTACTGGTAAACGAGTTGACGAAAGTCTTATATTCATCCAGCGTCAGAAGCCGGTCGCCGTTGAGGTAAAGGTTCTGAAGAGCTGAAATCCAGAAATTGTTTTCTTTCAGCCTGGTCTCACGTTCCCTGATCAAAGTCTCCTTCACCTTGTTCAAATCCTCCACAGCCGGTCCTGCCTTTTTGATTTTCGACATTTCATCAATCACTATCTGGGAAAGTTTTGAGATACTATCCGGATTACAACCCCACGTAGATGTAATTGTGAATTTCGGCTCAGGATATTTAACAGGGCTTCCGTTGAAACTGACACCGTAAACGCCGCTCTGTTCTTCCCGCATCGATTCCCTGAGCTTTATCGAAATAATATTCATTAACATGGTGAATCCCTGGCGGTATTTGTCCTTCCATTTAAAATCTCCTTTCCACACCATGGCCACCAGGCTCTGGGGCTCAGAATTCTTTGGAACATCCACGACAACTTTTCCGGCTGGAAATCCCGGCGTTACATCTTTCCATGTCTCCTTTCTTCTTGTGGACGGAAGTCCGCCGATATACTTCTCAAGAAGAGGGATCGCTTCATCGGTTTTGAAGTTGCCAACCATGATATATGTAAAATCACTTGCATCTGCAAAACGGTCCTTGTAAATGGCAAGAAGCCTGTCATGGTTCACCTGGTCAAACTGAGCCTCGGTTGGAATGGCAATTTCCCTTGGAGAGTTCATCGATACTATTTTTGTCAGGGTATCCTGAAAGATCACCTGCGGATTTGCTCTCAGAGGCTTGATCATATTCTTCATCCTGGAGATATATGCCTTGAAGGCGTCCTCATCTTTACGGATGCTGGTGAAATACAGAAAATTCAGCTGCAGCATTGTCTCAAGATCCTTAGGTGAACAGTTTCCGTTTACTCCTTCGCGCAGTTCGTTGATATATGGCGTTAGTTTTGCCGTATTACCCGATAGTTTTTTCTGTAATCCGATATAATCATAATCACCCAGTCCGCTTTGAGTCACGATGGTTGAAGCCAGCATTGCAGACATGATATCGTTATCGGGATAGAGCGAGGTACCTCCCGGACTGTAGGACGAAATCAGGATCTGGTCGTTCTTGAAATCAGTCGGTTTTAGAATCATGCGGATACCGTTCCCGAACAACAGTTCAGTATAACCATAAAGTGTGTTTTCGGTTTTTTTTGTTACACTGGTTGCCGCAGGCATTTCAGCAAGAAGCGGAGCATCAGATACTTTTTCGGTGTAAGCTTCGATCTTCAGGTCCTTCACCGATTTGATTATATCAAGAACCTGTGGCTCAGTCGGAACATTGATCCCTTCTTTCTCCTGGGCTCTGACCAGGGCAACGATATTATTATCGGTAACCCATTCTTTTCCAAGTTTATTGAGCTCATCAAGGGTTATTCCCGGAAGGAACTCACTGATTATCTCAAACTCTTTCTGAATGCCTGGTATGGGCTCTTTTTCAAGATAGTTCCTGATGAACTCATCAGCATATGATGATGATTCAGTCTTATCAGCCTCTTTTGCCATCTTTTCATATGTCGCAAGCATATCTTTCTTTTCGCGTTCAAGCTCGGCCGGAAGGAATCCAAATCGCCTCACCCTTTCATTTTCAGTAAGAATCACTTCAAGGCTCTTTTCTATCTGGTTCTCTTTTGCACTGATCATAAGCTGGTAAACGTCAACGCTCCTGCCAATAAAAGTACCATAGCCGGTTCCGGAACCTAAGAAGGGAGATTCGGGTTTCTGTGCAATCTCCCGAAGCCGTTTATTCAGCATGCCGGTATATAACATTTGCATAATTTGTTCACGATACTCCCCAAAAGTACCATCGTCAGATTTAGGATGCTTAAAGAATACAGTAGCGAAATAGCCTGAGGCTTCTTTATCAGTAACCACGCTTATCAATGGTTCAGTATTGCCGGGAATGGGAAATTCGACCCTGGGTCTTGGATTGACTGCTTTCGGGATCCTTCCGAAGTACTCTTTCACTTTATCTTCAGCAATTTTCGGATCAATGTCGCCGACAACTACAACTGCCATCAGGTCAGGACGGTACCATGTGCTGTAGAAACTGCGCAATGTATCATGGGGAAAGCTCTTGATAACATCAATTTTGCCTATGGGAAGCCTGTCTGCATATCTGGAACCCTTCAAAATTACAGGTATATATTTGGTTTGCATCCTGTCCTCAGCCCCAAGTCCCAGCCGCCATTCTTCAACAATAACCCCGCGCTCCTTATCAATTTCATTGTCATCAAGGGTTACCTGATGGGCCCAGTCTTCCAGAACCTGAAATCCCCTGTTGATCCACTCCTCTTTATCAGCAGGAACTTTCAGCATATAAATAGTCTGATCAAAACTTGTATAGGCATTGAGTTCAGCCCCAAACTTGACTCCCATTTCCTCAAGCATATCAATAATTCTGTTGCTTGGGAAGTTTTTTGTACCGTTGAAGCACATATGCTCAACAAAATGTGCCAGCCCCTGCTGACCGTCTGTTTCACAGACAGATCCTGCATTAACAGCAAGTCTTAACTCAATTCTCTGTTCGGGTTTCTTATTATACTTAATGTAATAGGTTAGTCCGTTTTCGAGCTTGCCGATTTTTATATTCGGATCAGGAGGGATAGGCTCATCGAGCTTTAAGTTTTGGGCATAGAGGCCTGTAAACACCAGGCTGAAAATCAGGGTGAGAAAAATTCTTAAGCTTTTCATAATATAACTTGATTAATAGATCTTTGATAACCACGGCTTTAAAGCCGTGGTTAACTGCAAAAAGTAAATTTAGGAAATAAATGATGACATGCTGTTTGATATTTTCCGAAATTAATATAACAACAAGCCCTTTAACGATTTTTTAGTATTGTAAAAATTGATCCTGTTGCAATAAAATATTACCTTGGCACTCATATCATAAAATCTCATAATTATGAATGCGACACGCAGAAATTTTATCAAGACAGCATCGGTATTGGCTGCAGGATCATTACTTCCGGTTGATGCACTTCCCAAAGCGGGGATAAGAGTCTCTCCGGCCGACAAGATACAGGTTGGACTTATCGGGGCAAGGAGCCAGGGATACAGCAATCTGGCATCGTTCCTTAAGAATCCTGAAGTAGAATGTGTTGCCATAAGCGATATTGACAATAGCTTCCTGGCCAGTCGTTCCGCTGACGTTGAAAAGCTGGGGTTTGCAAAGCCAAAACTATACGGAGATTACCGGAAAATGCTTGAAAACAAGGATATTGATATTGTGATAATCGGCACTCCCGATCACTGGCACTGCCTGCAGTTCGTCGACTCGCTTGAAGCCGGGAAACATGTTTATGTTGAAAAACCCCTGGGCAATTCGATCGCCGAGATCAATATCATGCATAAAGCTGCCAAAAAACACGGGAAAATGGTCCAGGTCGGCCAGTGGCAAAGAAGCCAGCCCCATTTTGTCGACGCGATAAATTATCTGAAATCCGGCAAGCTGGGACGGATCCGTACCTGCAAGGCATGGTCATATGTCGACTGGAAGGGTGCAGTGCCGAAAGTGCCCGATTCAGCTGTTCCTGAAGGTGTCGATTATAACACATGGCTTGGTCCGGCCCCGAGACGTCCATTCAATCTGAACCGGTTTCACTTTACCTGGAGGTGGTACTGGGAATATGGCAACGGACTTATGACAGACTGGGGTGTGCACCTGATTGATTATATTCTGTACGGCATGGGCAAGACAATCCCGTCATCGGTGATGGCTATCGGAGGGAAATATGCTTTCCCGGAGGATGACATGGTCACACCCGACACAATGACCGCAGTTTATGATTTTAATGATTTCACAATGATCTGGGAACATACAATAGGTATCGGTCTGGGCAACTGGAAGAGACCTCACGGTATGTCGTACATCGGTGAAAACGGCACCCTTGTCCTTGACCGCAGCGGATGGGAGGTCTTCCCTGAAAAACAAAAGATCGAAGCAGTTCCCCTTCAAAAAAATGTCGGTAGCGGACTGGATCTGCATGTGAGGAATTTCCTCGATTGCGTTAAAAACAACACTCCCGCGAAGCTTAACGCCGGCATTGACATAGGCCGCAGTGTTGCACTTGTTGCCCAGATGGGAAATATTGCCTACCGCACAGGTGAGAAAGTGGTCTGGGATGATGCGAAACAGCTGTTCAAAACCAAAACAGCGAATAAGCTTATTACTCCTGTTTATTACAACGGCTATAAGCTGCCGAAATATTAATATTTTTAGCCCCATTTGAATATCGAAAAGGTCTTTTTTGATCTTAGCCGACCTACTTGCAATAAGTCCACTTCAGGGGATTTAGGGGCATAATTTATTCCCCTATAATTTTTATCAGCTTCCCAACCGGAACCTGGTCGGTGAGCTCAAGATCATTAAGAAGAGACAGTTCCTTATATTGAGCCTGCGGAACCCTGTAATAGGCGAATGCATCATTAAGTGTTCCTGTCCTCTGTACTTTAACAACCTGGACTTTTTTAGGCTTCACATTTATTTTTGAGGCATCTGTGAGTCTTGCAAAGGTTGTCATAGAGGAATTAAAAGTATTGGCATACGCATTGAAATCAGCTTCAGTGCTTACTCCATGGAACACATAGATCAGGTTATTGTAGCTGATGAAATACGACAGGACCATATTGGTTTGAGTGGCACCGGTGGACTGGTCCTGGACAGACTGTTTGGATTGGGTCATAATAGCCTGCAATCCGTTTACAGTGGTCCTTTTGCTTCCCATAAGAGAAAGCTGGTATTGTGCTATGGTGCTATCAACGGCCGCTTCCAGAGTCTTTTGTGATGCCAGTGTGAAGAGCATAAGGGCTTTCTGGTCCGAAGGAGTCATTGTTACCTGAAGCGGAGAGTTTACCAGTGTCCATCCTGTCGGAAATGAGAACCGGAATTTAAGATCGGGATGATAGAATGTATTTCCCTCAACATAACCCTGCCGCGGGTCCTCTCCATAAATTATCCCGTTGATCATCTGAAGATAACCATCCTGATTAACCTTAAATTCAGCAAGATTGAGAGTTTTCTGCCATTCTGTTGCCTGTGTGTTTACATCGTTGTACCTGTCGCCCGGATCGGGGTGGGTTGACAGGAAGGTGGGAACTCCTCCTTCACTTTCGGACAGGCTCATCTTTTGAAGAACCTTGAAAAAATCCGCCATTTTATGGGCATCATAACCCATCTTGGATGAATATTCAACACCAAGTGCATCGGCCTGCCGCTCATCGTCGCGGCTGAAACTCAGAAACAGAAGCTGCATTCCCTGAAGTGCATACTGGGCATATTGTGCAAATTTCTCAGAAGCGATCATGCCTCCGATCAGGAGAAGCTGGGCAAGCTGTTGTTTGCTTTGCTGGCTCACAGTATGGCGGGCTGCGATGTGACCCATTTCGTGTGCAAGCACACCCATCATCTCTGCTTCGTTGTTCAGCTGTGCAAGTATTCCGCGGGTAAGATATATATACCCGCCGGGCACTGCAAATGCGTTAACCACAGGCGAATCGACAACCTTCACATGATATTCAAGATTGGGACGATGAGATATCTTTCCCATTTCAGTGCCCCTTGTCTGTACAAAATTCTGAAGATTATTATCGGGGTATTCCCCGAATGTTGCCATAACCTGGGGATGGTATGAAGCTCCGAGCTGAATTTCCTGGGCTTCAGACATCAGCATGATCTGTTTTTTGCCGGTTACCGGATTGACCGCACAGGAAATTACGAACAGAACTGTTGCAGTGAAAAGAATGATGCATACCGGAATATTCAGTTTTTTCATGATGACAATATTTTAGATGAATAGTATTAACAGAATATCAGGATACCGTTTTTGTTTATTCCGGTAACAAATATCGTAAAAATTATCCTTTTTTAAAATACTGCCCGGAATTTGCAGCATCCTCTTTCAAGAATGATTTTGACTTATCTGAATAATCAACGTATTAAAAAACGTATTAAAAAACGTATTAATTAAAGGCTCTGATCTAATTGGCAAAGCAGTTTTCAGATTGTCATTAAATCCATGATTGTCAATAAATTAATAAAAATTCCTCACTTCGTTATGAATAACAACAGTTCATAACCAATTGGTTAATAGAATGATGAGATCCCTCACTTCGTTCGGGATGACAAGGTCTTTTTTATTCATTGGGGAGGGAAGCAGGGGCGTTTCGAATAAGATTTGACAGGGTTATCAATAATTTCTACGAAACGCCCCTGCTTCCCTCCCCACGCCTGATTTAAATTACCTTGTCATTCCGAATGAGCCTAAGTAAGGGCTGGAGCGATGGAAAAAGGCGAAACGAGGAATCTCCATCTGATATGTGTAATTGTCTCTGGGAAAGATGAGTTCTATGGGTTGCCTTTATGAAATGGAGGCAAGACACTAATGATTTGTAATTTAGATCAGAGCGATTAATAAACGTATTGAAAAACTGCTTCTTCTATTTCCGGTTTATGATTTTCAACGCATTGCCCCTGTATAACTTCTTCAGCGTTTCATCACTCAGATAAAGTCCGTAAAGTGGCCAGTGATAACCAAACATATCAATTTCATAAAAATGCTCATCGGTTGTCTCCAGGATCCTGAAAGTTACCCTGTAAATCCTTTCGGAGAATGACATGTCCGTACCGTATACAATCCTGTCCTGGAATTTTTCAATGAAGTTGTGCACGAATCCCGGGATCGGAGCGATCTCACCAAAACGGGCAGAAATATCAGCATACAAGTTTGGATATTTATCGAAGAAATTCCCCAGAACATTCAGATCAGCGCAGCAATTGGCAAGATGAGCAGCTATAAAGGTTGTCCCCGGATGTTTTTTCAATGTATTTTCCAGCCTTTCAATCATCTCTTCATGCGTTTTAGCTCCGTTTTCGATCCTTACCTCCCATTCTGAAGCATTCATCAGACCATCATTTGTCGAATCCATTTTTTCATACATCCATTTATCTTCAGATATATGAAGGTTTACCGGCAATTTGAGCTCAGCACACTTCTCAAAGAGAATATCAAGACGCGGATCATCCGGCAGCATTATTGTCCGTTTTGAAGAAGACGGAGGAATTCCTTTCCCTTTGAACATGACTTCGCCAACTCCTCTGGCACCGTTCTTAAAGCATCTTTCCAGTTCCTTCACAGCTGCAGGTCCATAGCCGGGCTGATCATACCCGGTATAGTCAAATCCGCACCATAATTCAAAGCGGTCACCGTACCTGGCATACATCTTTGCCAGGGTATCAAACCTGGCACCTGTGGCACCTGTAAAAACAATAGACTTCTCGATGCCGCAGGCATCCATTGCCTTAATCCATTGCGCAATAGCCTGATCGTTCCTGCCATAAACATGTGTATGCATATCAACTGCCGGATACATAGCCTTTGTCACTTTTGTAACAGGGATATTGTATATTGATACAGGGCGATAATCCTTTAACTTCAGATCATTGACATTCTGTCCCGGACAGGCATTGATTATCGATAAAGACACAATGGCAAAATGCACCGAACGATACAGGGCCAATCTGTTATTTCTTATTTTAATTGATATGTTTTTCATCTCATGGGATTTTTTAATGAACCAACCAGGCATTACATTTAACTCTTTAACTAACAAATCCTGATGATAAAGTAAGGAAAGTACCGGATTTATTATGGGACATATACTTGATCATATTTGATTTTTTCATGAGGTTAATCGGGGTCTGCATTTGCTGCAACTGCGATTTTTGAATCGGCTGTTCCATAGTAGAGAAACCTCTGATCCCCTAAAAATACCAGGCCTTCAACAAAGCAGACATTACTTACCTCTCCTGTTATTTCATATGGTTTTTCCGGATAAATGAAATAGTCATTCATCCGGTCAATCAGCTTAAAGGGATTCACTCTGTCGTATAAGGCCTGGCTTGCAGTATATGTAAATTCAGGAAGATCAGGGTCATTATTGTCTGAGGCATTGCTGCTGTTATAGATCAGCACAATTCCCTGATCACGAAGTAAAGCACAGGGTCCGGGCTCCACCAGGCGGCTGTCAAAATAACCGGGCCGCGGATGCAGGACAGAAATCATTTTTTTGCTTTCCGGATCCTCAATAGCTTCCCAATGAATAAGATCATCTGAGGTCGCCATGAACAAATCAGTATCACCAAAATACATCCAATACTTGTCTTTGATCTTTGTGGCAATAATCCTGTTCCCCTCTAATCGTGATACTATGGCTCCTGATTTTGACCATGTGTCCCTGTATTTTTCATTACTTAGTACCAGTCCGTGTTTTGTCCACTTTCTCAAGTCCTCAGAACTTGCAATGCAGAGCCTTGCAGTCTTCCCGTCATAGGCTGTATATGTTAAGATGTAGGTCCCGTTTTCTGCTTCCACTATCCTGGGATCTTCAACCCCTCCTTTCCATTCATACTGCTGCATACTGTCACTGTCGGGATAGAGTACCGGAGCCGGCTCCTTCGTAAAATGAAGTCCATCGTCACTGATGGCTAACCCCAGTCTTGAAGTCATCTGGTTGTCCTGTGCACGGTATACAAGATATACCCTGTTCTCCCTTACCACTGCCGAAGGATTAAGGACATTCCTTTCTTCCCACCTGATTTCTTTTTTATTAAGAGGGCAGAAAAAAACCTGATCAGACGAAGGTTCCAGGATCGGATTTATGCTATCGGCTTTCACAAAACCAGTTATAGTCCAGTCTTTTGTAATTTCAGTCCCTGACCTGTATTTACGGGCGTTATAATTGCACCCCGTTAAAATCAACAGGGATAATGCAATAATTATAATTTTATTCTTTTTCATGGGTCAGATCTGTTTCTATCACTTATCAATACTATTTTCCCGGGCCAGGGCACGTTTTTGGAATTACCCCACAAATTACTTATAAAATCAATTGAAAACCAGTCTTCAAATGCATGAAGCCAATAAGCTCCCTGGTTTGTCAGAACGTATCTTAATCCAAAAAGGAGGTGATTGATGCTTCTCAATCTGATAACTTATTAATAGTCTAAGCTTTGTTTTTCCTGATAAATTCACGGATAATTTTTTCCGCTTTTTTCAGATCAGGTTGCTGAATATAAAGATCAACTGCAACAGGAACCCCTCTTAAGAAATCATCATGCGAGTCATTCCGGATCGTAGCCGGAATTCCCTCAATACCAAAGTCTGTCGTTCAGGAGATGAACGGTTACTTAATTCCCGGAATCAGACCCTTATCAGATTATCCATTGCCTCCATCTTTTTCTCGCTTCAGGTGAATTTTGCTTAATTTGTATTAAACACGAACCTGAGATTCGAATAGAAATAATTTGTCAGCCACCAGTCTTTGTATCTCTCCGGCATCTGAACCTTTTTAATATCTTCTAACCCTTTCCCCTCGTTTTTCAGTTCTGCAACAATACTCTCAATGCTCTCAATATAGTTCTTCATTGTGCTTATTATTTCTTTCCCTCCCGGATCACCATGCCCTGGTATAACTATCTTAATATCCAATGATTCCATTTCATCCAGTTTAATTTCCCAATCGTGGGGATAACCATCACCCAGGTACGGATGATTTTTGTTAAACACCAGGTCGCCTGAAAACAATATCCCATCATCTGGCAAATACATTATCATATCACTCTCAGAATGCCCCTTGCCTTTTTCTATCAGACTCACTTTCTTCGCCGTTCCGTTAAGCGATATCTCATTTACGAAAGTAATATCAGGTAACCTGGTCTTTATTTTTTCATGGCTTTTAGATAATTCTTCGAAATAGGGTTTCATCATTTTAAATTCCTGGTATTCTCTCAGGGAAGTGTCTCCTTTGAAAGCTTTTTTCAAAGAATCAAAATAATTATATTGAGCTTTTGCATAGGTCTTTTCTGCGGCTATGGCTTTTGGCTCTTCCTGCTCAATTAATTCTGCAGTTCTTTTTGTCGAAATTATTTTTACCTCAGGTGAAAATGACTGGTTCCCTCTTACATGATCGTTATGGTAATGGCTGTTAATCACATATTTTACAGGTGACAATTTCAAATACCTTACTGCTCCTAAAAGTTCTTCAGCCGCATCAGGCGAGAGGAAAGTATCAAAGATTATTGTAGATTCTCCATTATCGACTATCCCTGAGTTACAGATTGCTGTACCTCCAGATTTGTGAATGCATGCATAGACACCTTCGCTTAATTTTATCAGATCAAAATTTGAGGATGAAAATTCCTTTCCATGGATCCTGTTGTCGGTCTGATCTGGCATGCTGTCGTCCTGACTGGCTGAAACAGTCTCAGGGCAACCTGAAATCAAAATAACCAGGGTAAGAATAATGAAGAAAATTTTAGTTGCTCCTGAAGCCTTCATAAGTGATATTTTCCGGTTTTGATGTCATCCGGGGATTTGATACATTTTAAATAACCAGAAGCTAAGTTAAAACATGTTAAAGCCAAAGTCAATTTTATTTTATCAGGTCAAGGCGATCTATTGTTTATTATCTGCTCAATTTATTATTTGATCTCAACAATAACCTGAGTAACTTTGTTCATATATTGATGTTCATCAACTACTTTTCAGAATTATGAAAAAACTGTATATTATATTTTTAATATGTGCGCTGGGATTGCAGTCTTACAGCCAATCTACTACAAAAGACAGAATGCCGGTAACAACGAGTTCCAAATCAGCTCTGGCATTTTATAATGAAGCGATGAAGTATTTTGAAGATGTCGGCCTGACAAAAGGCCGTGATCTGCTTTTTAAGTCCCTTGAAGAAGATCCGGATTTTTTCATGGCTAATTACCAGATGTCGTTGTATTACAGTTGGATGGGCGACTTTGACAAATTTATGGAATATGCCGGTGCTGCAATTAACTGCAAGGCCAGGCTAAGCCAGGCCGAAGAACTTCTTAAAAATGCAATGATCAGATTAAAAGGAGATCTGAAATCTGACGTCACCGGGTATGGAATGAAGCTTATTGAAATGTATCCCGGGGATATAAATGCATACAATAACCTTTTTTATTTTCAGTCACTCATTAATGACATAGATGGAGAACTGGAGACTTTAAACAAAGCATTAAAAATTGCCGGGAATCCTGCACCAATTTATAATCAGATGGGGTATGTTCACATGAGTCTTAAGCAAAATGATAAGGCGGAAGCCGCTTTTGACAAGTACATTGAATTAGATCCAAAGAATCCAAACGTATACGATTCCAAGGGAGACTTTTACATGAATATCAGGAATTACCGGAAGGCTTATGAGTCTTATATGAAGGCTTATATGATCGACTCTGACTGGAGTTATGAAAAAGCCCTGAAGGCAAAACAACTTTATGAAAGTACCGAGGGTAAAAGATTGGAAATAATACCTATGTAATATGCCAGACCAGGTATTGATAAGATTTACAGCAACCTGATACCTGCTGATTTTGACTGTTCATGGATTGCAGCAGGCCAGATGCCTGATTGTACTTCGCCGATATGGGATTTTTTAAGAAGGAACATGCACAATCTGGACTGACCGATTCCCCCTCCGATGCAAAATGGCAATTCATCGTTTAACAGCATTCTGTGAAACATAAGTTTTCTTCTGTCAGTACAACCTTTTATTTTAAGTTGCCTTTCGAGAGATTCTTTATCAACGCGGATACCCATCGAAGAGATCTCGAATGCACTTTGTAAAACAGGGTACCAGAGTATTATGTCTCCGTTCAATCCTAAATACCCGTCTTCATTCAGGGTGCTCCAGTCATCATAATCAGGCGCACGTCCGTCGTGAGGCTCGCCGTTGCTCAGACTGGCACCTATGCCAATAATGAAGACAGCTCCGTACCTCCGGGCTATTTTCTCCTCTCTCTTTTTTGCATCCAGGTTGGGAAATTGCCTGAGGAGTTCCTCGGCATGGATGAAGTGAATTTTGTCGGGCAGGAAAGGTGTCATTTCCGGATATATGATGCAAAGATCATTTTCAGCTGCCTTTATGGCATCATAAATCGAGTTCACAACAGTTTTTAAGTAACTTAAAGTTCTCTGCCCGGGCAGAATATGTTTTTCCCAGTCCCACTGATCGACATATACAGAATGGATAGGGCTTAGACCTTCATCAGGCCTTATGGCTCTCATATCTGTCAGTATACCATTCCCCGGTTCAATTTCGAATTCCTTCAGCCGGAGGCGTTTCCATTTTGCCAGCGACTGAACAATGGATATCCTTTGGCCTTTTAATCCCTTCATTTCAAAGCTTACCGGCTTTTCAACACCATTTAAATCATCGTTTATTCCGGTTCCGTCAGGGACAGCTATCGGTGCAGAGACATTTACCAGGTTCAGGTTGGAACAAAGTCTTTTTCTGAATCTTTCCTTTATAAAAAATATCTTCTCTTCCGTTTTAAGGATATCTGAGGTTGTTATTATTTCGGGCTGGGCGGTTTCCGGATCCATAATTTACTGGTTTACTGATTAATGCGACAATTTCTTCAATGTTGTCCATGAAGAGATTCCCGTAAGAACAATTAATAATGTAACTTAATTAATTGAAGCAAATATAAGTATTTCGTTAATATTTCAAATTAAATGCGCAATATTAGTAAATATTTTATATGATTTATCGAGTATTGTTTAATTATTTACAAACGGAAAATGATTGATGCCGGCAAATCCTGATTAAAAAGTCCCTGAAAAACTCACTGAATCGCTTAATTGACTAATTTGGATCAGTTTTGTATAATAATCCAGATTCATATGAAAACACCAGGTTGGACTTCTTGTTGGCTCATCTCAATTCTGCTCCTGTATCTTCCTGCTTTATCATATTCTCAGTTTTACGAGAATGAAGAAGCAATACAGGATTCCAGAGGCAACTGTACCAGTATTATGGTCGGACGTCTTGCTACCACCGATGGTTCTGTGATCACTTCCCATACCTGCGATGGTACTTACAGAACCTGGGTTGAAATATTCCCTCATTCAAAATTTGAAAAGGGGACTGTTCATGCAGTATATTCAGGTATGCTTTATCCCGCAGAGAGACATCCTGGGATATGAGGAATGTGACAAAAACGGGAGAGATTCCGGAAGCAGAAGAGACCTATGCCTTCCTTAATACTGCCTATCCCTGCATGAACGAGAAACAGCTGGCAATAGGTGAAACAACAATAGTCGGAAGGAATGAACTCAGGAACAAAGATGGGATATTCTATATCGAGGAGCTTGAAAAGATTGCTTTACAGCGTTGCAGGACTGCAAGGGAAGCAATAGCACTTATCGGCAAGCTCGCAGAAGAGTTCGGATATGGGGACTGGGCGGAGTGCATTACAATTGCTGATCCGAAAGAGGTATGGCAGCTTGAAATATCGGGTTCGGGAAAAGGTAAGCCTTCGGCTATATGGTGTGCAGCCAGGATCCCGGATGATCACGTTGGTGTATCAGCTAACATGCCCAGGATATCAACAATTGATTTCAACAATCCCGATCGGTTCATGTACAGCACCAACTTGCAGAAAGTGGCAAAAGATCTGGGTTATTGGGATGGCAGGGAACCATTGAAGTTCTGGAAGGTGATCAGTTCTTACGGAAAGCCTTTTGGCATTCGTGAATTTTACATCCTGAGTACCCTGGCCCCTTCGCTTAAACTCTCATACGATACAACAGAAATTCCATTCTCGGTAAAACCGGAAAAGAAATTATCTACGCGCGATGTAATAAAATATTTCAGGGAGACTTATGAGGGCACTCAATGGGATATGACAAAAAACCTGGAGATCACTCTTAAACGCTGGGATGAAAATGGAAATGTAACAGAATCGAATGTTAAACCCTCTTTTGCAAGCGGTTGGATGAACCGGGAACTTATTCTCCAGCTAAACAAACTTAAACCGGGCATTGTGGAAAACCGTTACACAATAGCGCAGAATTTTTGTTCTTACTCCCATGTTATCCAGTGCCGGAGCTGGCTCCCTGATGAAATCGGCGCTGTTGCGTGGTTCTCATTTGATAATCCGGCTCTCAGCCCAAGGATCCCGATATTTTCAGGTATTATGAAGTTACCGGATTCTTTCAGTATCTGCGGTCAGCAGAGATATACACCTGATGCAGCAATATGGTCATTCAGGGAAACCAACAGGCTTGCAGCAATAAACTGGTCGAAGGGAAGAACATTAATTGAACCAGCGGTTAAGGAGCTTGAAGATAAAGCATTTGAGGAGATGCCGATAGTTGAAAAAACGGTAATGGAACTGATTAAAGGAGGCAAAACTGAAACAGCAAAGCAATATCTGACCAACTATACCATTAACTTCGCTTATTCTGCTATGAAGAGATGGGAAGAGATGAAGGGGCCTCTCTGGAGCTTGTACAGTGCGGGATTTTAATTCCGCTGGCAGCGTTGCATCCGATTAAGTCCGGTGATGAGACTTGCCGGATCAAAACAGGTTATTCGTCAATCGCGTGATTTGTCAGCAATTTTTTATACCCGGGATGAGTTCTCAGAGGGGTGAAACGGATTTCCCATCCGGTCCATACCGGAGTAAACCAGGAAGGTATGGAAAGAAGTTGATCCAACTGATTGAGAGCCAGGTCATATTCACCAACCATTGTATAAATAATAGCAAGATCCTGTAAGATTCCTAATCCATACATTGCATCTCTTGAAATCGGCAGCAGGGATTCAGCTTTAAGCCCTTCTTCTATGGCTTCTTCTTTTTTACCCAGGCCTGCAAAGGCGATGCCCAAAGAACTGTGATACCGGGGATCATTGGGAATGTCAGCAACTTTTTTCTCTAAAATTTCTGCAGCCATTTTATAATTGGTACGGGCAAGTTCAGGTTCATCCAGATAATCATAAATAAAGGCATTATACATGGTTCGGGGGATGGCCCACATCTTGTTATTTGTGCCCCATACAATTGATGTATCAGACATTAGTTGCAGTGCCGCCTGAAAATTGCCTTCGCCTGCTTCCTGGAACCACCATGAAAAAAGATACCATTCATGTTTATTTTCAACATATTTTAAAGCGTCGCGCGACTCCTTACACGGACCTTTCCAGCTCCAGTACCCAAATGCTTTAAAAATATAGGGCCACGCGCTATTGGGGGAAAGTGCAATAGCCTGATTGCAGGCATCAATATTCTTCCTGAAACGACGTGTCACCCAATATCCCTCAGCCAGGTCAGTAAGGATAGAAACATCATTCGGACACAGTTGCAGTGCTTTTTCAAGCAGAGTAATGTACTCCTCCCATCGCCCCCTGGTCACAATAATTGCTGCCTTCTCGACCAGAATTTCAACATTATTGGGAAGGCTTTTCTCTGCGATCTCCAAATGCTTAAGCGCCTGGTCCTCATCCCGGTATGCATATAAATAGTAATACCCGAGTGCAAGATGTACCCTTGGCTGATCAGATCCTAATCTTAATGCCTTCGCCGCTGCCTGATCTGCTTTTTCAAGGCGCAATTCAGAAAGATCCTGCCTCAGGAAAATAAGCCTGGCATGGGCACGGGCCAGTTCACCATACGCCAGTGCGAATGTTGTATCGATCTCAACTGCATCCTGATAGCCTTGCAAGGCCTGAGTCCAATCCTGAATCGAAAAGTGCGGTTGTCCTGTATAATAACGTCCACGCAGGTAGGCTTGATAAGCATCCAGGTTTTCCGTAGGTTTTTCAGCCATTTTTTCTATTTCCTCCGGAGTCAGCACAACCAATAATTCTGAGGCAATTTTTTGTGCCACCTCGCTCTGTAGTGAAAAAACCTCACTCCATTTGCTGTTATATTCATTTGCCCATACATGATTCTCCTCACTCACTTTAATTAATTGAACGATCAGCCTGGTATTATCGCCAAACTTCTGAAAACTGCCTTCAAGCAGATACTGCACATCAAGTTCCTGTCCGATTGCATGAATTGTTTTGGTAGTTCCCCTGTATTGTTCAACCGATGTTCTGGATATAACACGCAAATCCTTAATTTTTGAAAGATGAAGAGTAATCGCATCCATCATGCCATCAGCAAGATATTGTTTATCAGGTTCATCACTGAGCAGTTTAAAAGGAAGTACTGCAATGGATTTTTCAAGCTCCCCGGATTTTCTGCCACTGCTGATAATATTAGTAAAGAACAAGACAGCGACCACAATCACAATTAGCATGGTCAAACCTGAAACTAAACCTGTCAACCTTTTCTTTGAAATCTTAATATTCTTTTTTGCATCCTCTGATCCTTTAATGTCAGGCTTGGTTTCGTCACCATATTTTGCTTTTACATCAGTTCCTGCGACCTTATATTTCAGATACCACTTGATTATTATATCAAGATTGACAAGAACAGGCTTTACCTGTTCGGGATCAAAATCCTTTGGATGTGCACCGTATGTGGACAGCTCATTCAGACCATGCATTGAAGAAATGATATGCGAAGGAACTTTTTCTTCCTTATGCAACTTATCAATGATCCCTTTCAAAGGCTCGGTTTTTCGGGGTCTTTTTAATTCACAGTCACATAGATCGGTAATGATAACTTCCAGACATCTTCTTGAATACAGGAGAATCATGTTCTCATCATCAGCTTTAATCAGCCGTCCCAGTTCCTTTTCCAGATCGGGTAGCTGATCTTTAAGTGATTCATAAAGTTTCTCAAGTTCTTTTATTTCTGCTGCCCAGATTGCCATAAGCTTAATTAAATGTTATCAGCTTTCTAAATTATCATTCCTGTTGATACCAATGAATCACAGAATTTCTTTAGTCTATTATTTCATATGGCTTCATTGATCATTTTAATGTCTTTGAATCTGCAGAAAAATGCAAGTTCTTTTGTGATATCTCCGTAACATGTCTGCCGATGCAATCCACTTGTCCAGTTTTTCCATAATTTTGTTACATCCCCGTCTACTTTGACGGTGATTTTTGTCCGGCAGCCTCTGTCATCTTTAAGCGCCACCGGAGTTGCAATAATCTCCCCTGTAAAGTATGGTAAAAAATCGGTGCCTTTCAAAATTGCCTGAGTTACTTTCTGTCCGATACGCATTTCTACCTGTGGGACAACTCCTTCCTGACGCTCCATAATTGTCCTCAGTTTATAGGAAGCAGCAGGCTTATCCGGTCCGTCCATTTTTGTCGTTCCCAGACAATGTGCAAGAATGATGCTATTTATAGATTCATCCACTGTGGGATCACTTATAAATCCAGGCCTTCCCACCAATCCCTGGAACAATACATGAGTAATGGCAGATTGCAAATCTGATTCACATATACCTCCTAATCCCATATTATTCAATCTTGTAAAACCCAGACAGGGGAAAGCATAAGACTGACATAACGGATTGAACATGGTGCCATAACAGTCAACTGTCATCACAGTTGCATCTTCTTCATCCATAAGCTTTTCAAAAGCCAGAGCGAGCTTGCATGATTTAAAGATATCCTCATTGGAAGGCTCAACGATCTGAGCAGCTTCTTTTATCCATTGGTTTGTTTCAGCTTTTGCTTTAGTATCGTCTATTGAATTATAGACATCAATCATTCGTTTCAGTTCAATTTGTTTAATTTCTGTGCCAAATTTATTTTTGATATTATCTGCATACTCAACAAAGGACCCGGTTGTAAGATTGAGGATCTTGGCTTCTCTCATGTGATGAATTGCACGGAAAGGTCTTATGGCAGTTGCCAGTTGTTGATAATCGCTTGTCAGAATGCAATCCATCTTACTTCCGAGCGGCTGATTTCGCAAACTGCTGAAATTAGCCCATTCATGGCCTGAATACGGAACAGCGAAAACCATTGCAGGCAGACCTGTACTGAGAATTTCGTTGAGAATTGATGAAATTCCGAGGCTCAAATGGATTACCAGGATCCCGTCAACATTTTTTAATCTGTTTTTGAGATTAATTGCTTCTTCGGGTGTGGTGACCAATTCATTGATAACAAACTCAACATCATACAATTCCTCTTTCAATTTATTAAACTCCGATTCATATGTCTGGATCTCTTTTTGAAAATCCAGGTTTGGTTTAGGCCAAAGTCCGCTTGAAGTTCCCATGTAAATCCGTGCAACTTTGACCTTAGTTCTTCTGCATCCCGGACTTATGAGTTTTGATCCAATTGGAACAGACCTAAATGCCAGACCACTTAAACCACAAAGACATAATGCGCTTCCGGCTAATGTCAGTTGCAGAAATTCTCTTCGTAATACTTTTTTTTGCATGGTAACCTTCTTTTTTATTGAAATTACTTTTCCTGGATACTATTATTTAACCTGATTTTGCCCGGCAACAGCATGTCTTTGCTGCTTCGATATGAGTAATTTTCGAATTGTTGAGTTAATTTTACAGCATCCCTTGCTCTTCAAGCCATTTTCTGACCCTTTCATGCTCTGTCTGGTATTTTGCTTCCACATCCCTTACGATTTGTTGAAATTCCGGCTCATTCCTTATGCTGTCAAATAACGGATCATTTTTTATCAGCGTTACCATCCATAATCCTTGTTGTTGCCGTTGATTAAATATCCTTAAATCTTTATATGCTTTCTCCTTTTCTCCCCGAAATGCATATATACCTGCACGGTCATAATAAGTATAATATTTCTGTGCATGAGGCCGGTCTGATTTAATAAGATCGTTGCAGTGCTCCATCTGTAAGTTGAAGTAATATTCCGCTTCTTTACCATATCCGTTTCTTTCGTAGACATATCCTACCCTGTGCATATTATTAAAGTCAATCTGACCTCTGGCTTCCAGTAATGCTATATATTTCTTGTAGTATTTGAGCGATTCTTCAAAATAGCCCGCGAACATATTAACCGCTCCTATTGCATTCAACATCTCGTTGGTGAGTAAAAATCCAGTACGGGATGAATCTATTGATGATGCCTTTTTATAATATTCAACTGATTTAACATAATTCCCCGTTACCTCTTCAATGTGACCCAGGGCGAAATAATGCATTAGTGAATCGGTATTTAATTTAAGGAGTTCCCTGGCTAAATCCGTGAATCCTGCACTTACAATTCCGGTAAAAAGGTCTCTTAATATTAGTTGCCGTTCCTGTCCGCGAACCAGGGATGCGGCTTTCTGTGCATTCTCTAAAAAGACGACATAGTCATCACTTATATTCAAATATGCTTTCCCCCTGTAAGCTTCCCAGGAATTAGGATTAACCTTTAGTGCTTTGTTATATTCCTCCAAAGCACTTTCCTTATAACCTTTTTCTCCGTAATAATCACCCAGAATAACATTCGCTTCTGCCTCATCATTGTCGTATGTCAAAGCAATTTCAGCAAGTATCCGGGCAGAATCCAGGTAACTTTTCGAGAAGTATTCTCTCCTTACATTTTTGTCCCAGTAAACTCCTGCCAGTCCGGCATACGCCTGTGCATATCCCGGATCAAATTCCAGAGCTTTCCTGTAATAGCCTTCCGCTCTTTCCAGAGCTTCCCTGTTATTATTATCATACCAGTAACTAATATGTTCTTCTCTTCCTCTCTGGTAATAATCAGAGGCTATTGGATTCCGGGTCGGAATTCTGTCAATCAGTTGTTTTTCTTCATCAGTCAGGGAGGTATTTAATTCTTCAGCCACCTTTTTTGCTATGTCAGCTCTGATAGTATAAAGATCCACCCATTTGCCTGTGAATTTATGAGCCCAGAAATGATCATCCTTTTCTGCCCGGATCACCTGAACATGGATAATGACATTGTCAGCCTGACGTTCGATTGTTCCTTCGATAATGAAATTGGCACCAAGTTCTTTTCCTATTCTGGGCATAGATGGTTTCTCCGATCCTTTGTAACGGGAGGAAGATGTATAGGAAATAACATGGAATTTTTCTATCAGCGACAATTGAGTATTGATCTCATTTGCAATGGCACCACCCAGGTACTGATTCTCTGCTTCACTGTTCCAGACTTCGAATGGCAGGACTGCGATTGATTTATCAAGCTCTTTTATTTGTTTGCCACCACCAATGATACTTGAAAAATACAAAACTGCAAACACAGCCACTATTGCACCAAACAATCCGCCGATTAAGCCAGCCAACTTTTTCCTGGAGATAGTTATACTCTTTTTTACATCTTCAGTGCTTTTTATTTCATGACTGATCTTTTCATCCGGCTTTGCCTTAATATCTATTCCGGGCTCCTTATATTTCAAATACCACTTGATGATAATATCAAGATTATTAAGAACCGGTTTTACCTGTTCAGGATCAAAGTCTTTTGGATGGGTGCCATAGGTTGATAATTCATTCAGCCCATGCATGGAAGAAATTATGTTAGGAGGTATTTTCCCTTCCTTATGCAACTTATCAATGATACCTTTAAGTGGCTCAGTTTGTCGTGGTCTTTTAAGTTCACACTCGCATAGGTCAGTAATAATAACTTCCAAACATCTCCTTGAATACAAAAGAATCATGTTCTCATCATCAGCTTTAACTAACCGTTCCAGTTCTTTCTCCAGATCAGGGAACTGACCTTTGAAGGATTTAAAAAGCCTTTCAAGTTCTTTTATTTCTGACGACCAGATTGGCATGTGAGAAGATATTGATTATGCTAAAGTTAGAAAAGAATGTGATGCAAGTCAAATAAATTAGCAGATGGAGGAGCAGGGTTGTTGCATGCAACGTCCCTGCTCAATCCCGGAACGGGATTAACAAAACTGCCGCGTCAGCGGCTGAAAGTTAATAACCTCCGGTTGCACCGGAGGTTATTCACATCCTTCTCCTTAAGAGAAGTCTGCCAAATGAACGATGCTCTTTCAGAGCAAACTGCCAGAGATAAGGTTTTCAGAACTTTATAGTCATTTTTACTCCTCCACTCCCCTCTTTTTCCATTCTCTCAGTCTCTTAGTCCTTTAGTCCCTAAAATCCCCAACCCGCAACCTGGCTCCTTCGCTAAAAATGCACATCGGGCATTTTCTTTACGCTCGGCCCTGTCTCTTCGTCCCGTTCCACGCGATTTCGCTGCGCTCAATCTCTTCTTCTCTTAGTCTCTACGTCTCTTAGTCTCCTAGTCCTCTTCTAAAGCATTCCCTGCTCTTCAAGCCATTTCTTCACCCTGTCATGTTCTGCCTGGTATTTTACTTCAACATCTCTGACTATCTGCTTGAATTCGGGCTCATTTCTGATGCTTTTGAAGAGAGGATCCTTTTTTATTAATGAGACCATCCATGAGGACATCATTGGTTTTTTATTAAAAATTCGCAAGTTCTCGTATGCTCTTTCCCTCTCTCCTTTGAAACAATATACACCTGCAAGATCATAATATGTATATAACATTTGTTCATAATGTCGTCCTTCTTCGGCGCTTCTTTCACAGTATTTTATTTGTTCATTGAAATAATATTCAGCTTCTTCCTTATATCCATTTTGCCGGAAAGCATACCCGATACGGTTCATCCGGTGCATTACCGATTTATCTCCATGACTTTTTAATATTTCAATGTATTTTTTATAATAATTAAGTGATTCTTCGTGCGATCCAAGATTTGCATAGTAGTCGGCTAATTGTATCGGGATCAATATATTGGTCGAACCATTCTCTATACTTTTTATACAAAATCCGATGGATTTATCTAAATTCCCGGGATCGAGGTCATTTCTGAGTAATTCAGAATAATAATCCGCTGAATCGCCATCCAGTTTCAACTTGTCCTCGTAAAACTGCTTGGCTTTTTCAGGAAATCCGGCACAGGCATACGCATACCCAAGATTAGATAACAAATCCGGTAATTCAGGTCCGCGATTTATTGAAGCTGCTTCGTGATAGTATTTAATAGAACTAATCCAGTCGGTTTCACGGTAGAATTCTCCTTTTCCACGGTAAGCCATCCAGTCGTTTGGATTGAATTTTATGGCTTTGTCAAATTCTTCAGCCGCTTGTTCCCATTGACCTGTTTGACTATAATATGTACCCTTTAAAGTAAATGCTTCTGATAATTGGTTATCATAGGTAAGGGCAATATCACACAGAATGGGAACCGAATCCATAAAACTCTTTGATAGATAATCCTGTAAATAATGCTTGTCCCAATATGCCCAGGCTAATCCAGTATATGCCAGGGCATAAGTTGAATCGTGTATTAAAGCCTGGCGATACAAGTCTTCAGCTTTTTTCAATGCCTCTCTGTTAGTTCTGTCAAAATAATAATTTAAATATTCTTCCCTCCCTCTCTGGTAGAAATCATATGCGGTAAGGTTTGCTGTAGGCGTTTTCTCAAAAAGTTGTTTTTCATCAGGGGTGATTACTGTTTTTAACTCTGCGGCTATGGCTTGCGCAATTTTACTTTGCATATTGATATAATCCTTTACTTCATATATTTCCTGTTCATATGGTTTCGCCCACATGGTAGTCTCTTTATCTTTTGCCTTTATTAATGTTACTCTAAGACGGAATGTATTCCCTAACTTTTGTCCGCTTGCCTCTACAATATAATTGATTCCCAGCTTCTTTGCAATTTCAAGAATAGTTGGTTTGCTCGGACCTTTATACTGTTCAGTAGATGTACGTGAAAGAACCCTGAGATCCTTAATAGTTTGAAGATTATTTATGACTTCTGCCCACAAGCCATTGATGACGTAATTATTACTGTCACCCGGACTGTCATTAATAAATGGTAGTACAGCTATTGATTTTTCAAGCTCTTCTATTTTATTGTTACCTCCAATGATCTTTGCGAAAAACAGAACTGCAAATACAACTAAAATAATTGCTATAGCTCCGGAAAGCAAGCCAGACATCCTCTTCCCCCGGATTATAATGCTCTCTTTTGCCTCCGGCCTGCTCATATTGTCCTTAGCAATCGCTTCAGCAGGTTTCGTTTTAATACCTTCCCCGACTTCCTTATATTTCAGATACCATTTGATTATTATATCAAGATTATTTAGGACTGGTTTTACCTGTTCAGTAACAAAATCTTTTGGATGTGTCCCATAGGTGGACAAATCGTTCAGACCGTGCATTGAAGTTATAATATAGGATGGTACCTTTTCCTCCTTATGCAGCTTATCAATGATTCCTTTCAGAGGTTCAGTCTTCCGAGGCCTTTTTAATTCACACTCACAAAGATCTGTGATGATAACTTCGAGGCATCGCCTGGAATACAGCAGGATCATGTTCTCGTCATCGGCTTTAGTTAACCGCTCCAGTTCCTTTTCCAGAGCTGGTGACTGACCTTTGATTGATTCATAAAGTTTCTCAAGTTCTTTTATTTCAGAGGACCAGATTGCCATGCGCTTATACAATTTATTCTTACTAAGGATATTACAATATTCCTTTTTTATGTTACAGGTAAATACCCAAGTAAAGTTACAATATCCTTATACCAAAGTCAAATGAAGGTCAGGTAATTAGAATAATAAAGCTCCCGAAGCTGAACTCCGGCGACTGACAATGTGGAATTGCATTGACATTCAAATTCAAGCTGTTTGCACCCTTATTTTGAGTGTTTGTCAAAAACCTGATAATTAACATATTAGCATAGCTATTTAAGTTTTACTTTTGATAGAGCCAATACTCCATCAAGTTATCAGATAGGTGCTGGCCGCACTTTTGTTTGTTAGCAGGGGTATTGGCTTATCTTTTAGTATTTTATTCGTTTATTTCCTTATCTTTGAATCCGGCCAGCACTCTATCGCCTTTCCTATTCTGGAAATTAGCACATTAAATACTGATTAACAACTTAACAATCGGAGTGCTGGCTTCTTTATTAATTAACAAGCCCGTGTATTGCTGATTTCATCAGGACTGAATTTTCACAATTCTTTTACTCCCCAGAACTTATTTATAGCAGTCCATTTCACAATTTCAGGTTTCACAAACTGGCGTTTGCATTGATCTATTCTTAATCCACGTATTTCAATTTCATCAAAGGTTAAAGGCAGCATACCGGACTTTTGTGCTAATACAATTGCAGGAACTTCATCAGTTTCAAATCCCATCAAAACTGCACCTATCATGTCGGTAGCAAGCGGGCATGTACCGGCTATAATTAATCCCATATCAACCAGTGTGCCATCACTTGGACCATTTCCCTCCATTGCAGCAGAAGCATCAATTACTGAAAGCCCTGTTTTGACAGCATTATTCATGTCGATAACTTCATACAATCCGTTTTCGATTTTCCGGGCAGACCCTCAGCATAAATAAAATTTAATCCGAATGCAGCAGAACCAAATGCTGCTGTGGAAGTTGTACCAATGAATTTTCGTCTTGAAATATTTATTTTTTTCATAATGTTCTGATTTTCTTATTCTATATCAAAGTTAAGCCCACTTCAGGCCAAAGTCAAAGTTATTTTGCTTAAGCTGGTTATATGCCTGAAGTCTGAAATATGGAGTTTAGGCTATATTATTATATCTGATAGATTCTA